>CAVWUW010000025.1:0-35323 GCA_963758275.1 Terriglobia bacterium
CCTGGCCCAGGGGCTGGCGCTTGACAGCGCCGGGAATGCCTACCTGACCGGTTCAACTCAATCAACAAGCTCACCCACAACACCGGCGGCGATGAGACAGAAAACTCAACGGCTTGAGCGACGTTTTCATTACCAAACTGAACTCGACCGGCACAAACGTTGTCTCTCCAGCTACCTTGGCGGGAGCAAGGATGAAATTGGCGATGGCATTGCTCTCGATTCAGCCAACAACGCCTATATCACCGGGAACACCACTTCCCCGGATTTCCCGGTAACAGCCGGCACACAGCAAACCAAGTTCGGAGGTGGTACGGAGGGCGGAGACTATTTCGCAACCAAAGTCAACGCAGGCGGAACCGCAATTGTCTATTCGAGTTACATAGGTGGCGCCAGCGATGAAGGCACCGAAGGCCGTGGCGGAATTGCGGTGGATGGGAGTGGCGACGCTTACATCACCGGTGATACCTTCTCCGCGGATTTTCCCACTACGCCGGGGGCTTTCCAGCCGAGCGGCGCATGCAGGCATGCGTACCACCAAGATCAACGCCGCAGGTACGGCCTTTGCCTATTCCACCCGGCTCACCGGATCTGATGGTGACTGCCAACACGGACGGCATCGCGGTAGATGGTTCGGGAAATGCGTATGTGATCGGCACAACCGGTTCCACTGACTTCCATGTCCGCGAGCCATTCGACGCGCAGTTGACCGGGCCATTCATTGACCAGGGCGCGCACGATGCATTTGTCAGCAAATTGAACCCGAGCGGCACCGCCCTTTTGTGCGTCCAGTTATTTTGGAGGGACAGGCTCGTTCGATGAGGGCACGGCCATCACACTGGATAGCGACCGCAACGTTTACGTGGCGGGAACGGCCTCCTCCAGTGACTTCCCTACAACGCAGAATGCGTTTCAGAAAACGGCGCATGATGCGGCCGAGGGATTCGCAGCCAAGATCATTCCACTGTGCGCCCTCAGCACTGTGAATCCATCTGCCACCGTATGCTCTCCAGCTGGCGGAAGCACGGTAACATCGCCGGTCAAGATTGTTGCCGGAACAACTGACTCCATTCCCGTCAAGTTGTTGCAGATTTACGTGGACGGCGCCAAGAAATACGAAGCAGCACTAGCCGCCGCTTATGTGACCTTGAGCCTGCCTGCGGACAGCCATCGCATTACCGCCCAGGCGATTGACGCCAGTAACCGCATCTTTAAGAAGTCAGTCACCGTGAGGGTGCACTGAGTTCGCCCGGCAAGATCAACGGAAACCCGGGCATTGCCAACGAGCACTGCCCGGGCTTCAACCCTGACCCCGTTCCAGAAGCTTCTGCTTCACCTGTGGCCACTCCTCTGCCACGATGGAGTATCGTGCAGAATCGCGTGGAATGAAGTCGGCAGACATGCGGTGGGAGCGCAGAATGCCTTCGAACTTTCCGCCAATGCGCTCAATCGCAGCGCGCGAGCGTTGGTTGCGCACGTCGGTATGCAGGCACACACGGAGCATGTTCCAGGTTTCAAAAGCATGCGTCAGCATCAGAAACTTGGCTTCTGTGTTGACCGGCGTGCGGATCGCAGCGCCCGTCAGCCAGGTGTAGCCGATCTCGCCCGCATCCGGAGTCGTGCGTCCGTGCAAGGCATGACCTGCGGGCCATTCCCAGCGCTCCAGATTAAAGAAGCGCGTAGATCCCCGAACCACGCCGGAGTTTGTATCTACAATTGCGAACGGGAGCGCCGTGCCAGCATCTTGCCACGCTAATGCTGTCTCAATGTATTTGGTAACGGAAGCTTCGCCCTGCGGGACGGGACTCCAGCGGTACAGTTCAGGATCTCCAGCAGAAGCTGTTGCCAGTCCCGACGTGTGCCGCAGCTCCAGCGGTTCCAGACGAATGTGTTTGCCTTGCAGAACTGGTGACTGCATGAGAGGTATGTTATCGCAGACGAGAGTCGCGATACTTTCTGCGAATTCTGGTGCACTCAGTTCGGGGACGCAACGTTGAGCTTAGGCTCGTCCGCGGAGCAGCACTGCAACCAAAAACCCTGCAAGGCACCATTCTCGGTATAGCAATCCGAGTTGTGCGGAGTACCGCAACCGGCGCAAACCGTTTGTTCCCTTTCCGCCACTTCCACGGGGCAGCGGCTGTAGGGACATAGCGCAGGCGTCATGAGTTGAGCCTCTTTCTCAAGGGGAGTAACTCATCTTGTCGGGATATGTAATTCAGTCAGGTAAAAAAATTTCTAGTTCGCTTCGATGTGTCCCAACGTAAGTGAGCCATTATCGGTCCCAAGGAACAGAACACGTGTTCCATCCACTGCATAAGCCGCAAGGTCCTGCTGTCCGATTCCGCTTTGCAGGGTGATGGTACCGTGACCGGTGCTGTCAAGTACGTAGGCGCCGGTCATGGGCGTAGCAGTGGAGAGCGAGCCGAGATCGTTGATGTCTGTCAGCCCGTTCAGCCGGCCGATACCATCAAACGACTCAGCCGCATTCGCCGTCACCAGGCCAAAGCTGGTGCTCTGGGCTTCGGTCAGAGCGTAGGTCCCGTGCAAAACGGCATTGGTAAACGGAACTGTCTGGGCAAAAGCCGCACCGGTCATCGCCAGCCCGCTGTCCACGTTCAGCATCTCCACTTCATTCAGCGTGGGATAGATCACAAAATGAAATGTGCCTGCGCTCGCACTGGTGAGCGTTGCCGTGCCGCGCCCGCTGGCATCGAGCGCGTAAGTACCGGTGACAGCAATTTTCGTCGTGACTGCGCCGCCGTTGTTGAAATCAGCCGAGCCTGATGTGATATTGCCCGCGCCGTCGGAAGTTAAAACCGCGCCAAAGGCAGAAGGCCCATGCGCGACGTCAGCGCCGGAGGTGGTGAAGGCAAACGGGCCAGTAAAGGAGGCGTTGCTGATGGGGCCATTCTGGCGGAAGGCTTCACCGGAGATCGCGGGCAGATTATCTGTCTCAATCAGCTTGATGTGGTTGGCGTCCACAACATAGAAGGCAAAATTCAGCGGCCCACTGGAGGTGGTAATGGCCGCCGTGCCGCGGCCGTTGTTAGTCACCTGAAGCGACCCTCCGGTAATCGGCTGACTGGTGAGGACGGAGCCGTTGTCAGAAACGTCCTGCACGCCGCTGGTCAGGTTGCCTGAAGCATCGGTGGTGATGGATCCCACAGTCGCCAACGGGTTCTTCGCAGAATCCACTCCATGCAGGTTGAATACCAGTGTTCCGGCCAGGGCCGCGGCGGAGAAAGCGGAAGAATTCATCTTGTCCATGGTGCCGGAGCCGTTGGCTGCGGTTTCAAAACGCGTGATCAGAGCGCGGGAAGTGGAGACCATGGCAAAGTCAATCGTAAAATTCCCGGCTGCGCTGTTCAGGGTTGCCGTGCCCCGGCCGTCGGCTGCAATGGTGTAGGTTCCGGTCAGTCCGGTATTGGGGGCCGGATTGGGCCTCTGATTCACATCCAGAGCACCGCTATTGATAGTGCCTCCGCCATCGGCCACCAGCGTGCCAGCCACGGCAAACGGGCCGTTGGCGTCATTGCCGGAGAAGACAAACGCATACGCGCCGCTGAGGCTGGAAATGCTGAAGTTTCCCACCGGCGTTGCTCCCTTGTGGGAACTGCCGCACCCGGTTGCGAAAACAAGAAGAGCAAAAACCACCAATACTAAGGATGAGAACGTGCGCCTTATTGTCATCAGTTGACCCTGTTAGGAATTCCTGCGTAACGTTGTAAAGTAAACGACGAGAGGGCCGCTTCATGCGAAAAAAATTGGCGGGCTCCTGTAAAGAATTGTAACCGCTCAGGGCTATCCTGAGGGGGCGCAACGTTCACACAACAAACGTCACCGCAACGGACGCAAAAACAAAAGCCACAACTACAAAGGAAATCAATAAAACGAACCCTCAGCAGACGGCCCAGTCAGCGCAGCTTGATGTGCAGCTACGCACGCGGCACGCGTTAGAATTCCTCCGACGATCATGCCGATGAATATTCCAACGCTGAGAACGTGTGGCTTGAAAATATTGCTGGCAGTACTGGTTTGCTGTCCGCCGCGACCATGTGGGGATAGCTGACTTCATACTCCAAGGAGTTGCAGATATTGCAATACGCGTCGAGCGGGTTGCCTGTTCCCGACTCATTAAAGCCGTTGCCGTGATATTTCCACGGAATGTTGTGGGCGCTAAGCACGTCGCCGATGCTGCATCGTCGGCGGAACGATCAGGCCCCTGTGCGGCAGTTACGTGCGATCTCGGTGATTCCACAATAACCAGATCCGCCTGTGGCTCCGCTCCGGCCCACGGAAGGGGCTGGTCTGATATTTCGCTTATTTATATTTCAGCGCGCAAGCGCGCCTCGGAATGCCACCTGAGCTAATTTCTGCCGTGCCTGACGGCGCTGGAGCCTCGCGCTTGAAAGACCTTCGTGGCTCCCGGTTATTTTCGATATGAGGCGCGAAGGTCACAACGGACGAACTGCTGAGCCCTGGGAAAGAAGTGTTATCAACAGCATACGTCCGGCGTTCCATTTTGGAACTGCGCAATCTCTGGAATGAATGGCCTGGGTACAACCAAAAGCAGCAACTTACAATCCGAATGTCACGAACCTGTGCTGCCCAGAGCCGGACGGAGTTTTGCGAGGAAGAAATTCATCGCTAGACGAACCCGGTTGGAGCAATGCGGACAACATATGCGAATTAAGAGGCGCTATCGCCGAGGTGTCAGCGGTACTGGCAATAACTTGGACAGGCAGCTCAAGGGCTTTCGGTCAAGTGATTTTTCAAGTGATTTTGCTCAAATGATTTTTTCGCCTTGCACCGGGGGAAGATGAAGTATGGAAGTCCATCAGTTGCGGTACTTTTGCGCCATCGTGAGCCACGGAACCTTTACGCGCGCTGCCAGAGCAGAGCATGTGTCGCAGCCCTCGTTGTCCCAGCAGATCCTCAAGCTGGAAGATGAGCTTGGGGGCAAGCTGTTCTATCGCTTGCCCAGGTCAGCCAGACTTACTCCTCTGGGCGAATTCTTTTTACCTCATTCCCTCGCCATTCTCCAGGAGATCCGCACGAGCAAGGCCGGGGCTCGCAAGATAATCGCGGCCGGCTGGCCACAGCTTGATCGGAACACTATTGTGATCGCCATCAATGAACCTCCTGCTGGCGTGGAGCTCAGCCCTTCCGCTGAGAGCAAAACTGGACTGCGAGCCTTCCGAAAGGGTGCGTAATCCCGACCTGAACCGGGCGCCACCGCTTCCCTGGTAGCCGAACCTGTATTGGATAAACGATATCTGCGCCGGCCGTGACCACAATAAAAGACGCAGCAGTCAGATACATTTCTGACTGCTGCTGTTCTCATGACACGTGCGAGATCACTTAAGCGGCGCAAGTCGTCGTGATGTTGTTCTTGCCGTTGTTAAACACACCCGGTGTACTGTTGGTAAACGTTTGTGTTGTGCCGTCGAACTTCGTAATGCTTATGCTGAAAGGCTCGTTATAGCCTGGGGTCCGGTCATTGAGCACGCTGATCCCTACCTGCTCGCCAAGCAGAATGGAAGCGCGGGTGGAACTGCGGAAGTGAATGCCGGCGTGGATGCCGTGCCCAAAGGAGATGTTGAAGGCGAGTTTCGATAGCTCTCCGTTGATGGTTAGACTGGCGGCATCGGCGCCAGTGTAAGGTACCAGTGAAAGGCCGTCCTCGCTGGTCTGCATCACGTCAGTGCCCGCAGCGCGCAGCAAGGGCTGGATTGGCCGGCTGCCGTCAAAGAAATACTTGAGCACCGTGATGCATGCGCCCGCCACGGTTCCGTGTCCCGTGGGATAACACGGGTGAGTGGGCGCACCCTCCGGGAAAGCCTGCGGCAGCAGCCGGGTGCCAAACTGCGCGAAAGTTTTGGCGACTGCTTGCGAGTTGAGGGCGTCGGCATGCAAATGGGCTGCGGCCTGCGGCATGGGAACCTGGTTCGTAAAATGTGCCTGCAGCAGGGCGCCGTAATCCTCCGGACGTGGGCGCAGGTTGACGATCCACTTGTGGAACCATGCGCCTTTGAGCGCGCGCGTTGCCACTTCCGGCAGTGTTGCGGAGCAATCAGCCGGGTCCTGCGTGCCAAACCCGTGCTCGGTCCTGGAGCCGTTATACGGATTGCCGGGATTCAGCGGTGCATTCAGCGAGAGCAGCAGCAGGAATGCAAGGAAGTACGTTTCGTGGAGCACATCCACGTGGGTGTAGGAAGCCATGTCCCGGCCATTGCGCAGGAACCGGAGCGTCGGGTCAAATTGCAGCTGGCCGGTCGGCGGAAAGCCACTTACCACGTTCAGGTACTCTGTTGGGGTAGTCATGAAGTTCTGGTTGGGAGCGAAGACTTTGAACATCATGTTAATCGGCAGAGCGCCAAATGTCCTCGGGTGCAGCAGGAATTGCGAGAGATACGGCCCCTGAACATTGCTATCGCCGGGTACGATTTGGCCGCGGAACAGGTTCTGCGGCGTCACTGGGAACGGGTATTCGTTCTGGGAGGCGCTTTTGATGTAGGTCAGGCCATTCAGCTCGTTTCCGGCCGCAATTGCGGTTGCGTTGTTGGGATAATCAGTAAAGTTCACGTCGCGCAGCATGGCCGCCCAATAATGCTCCACCTCTTCATCAGCGGTTTGCGCGCTGGCGATGGCGGGTGAGGGATCAAGCACCGTGGCGTGTGAATCAAGGCCTTCCAAATCAAAAGCCAGCTCCGTCTGAGGCCCGTTGAGTTGTGCGTTGACATTGGTCCCGCCGGGGTTGCCGACGAGAATGTTCTGGAAATCTGCAAAGTCCCCATTCGTAAGAGCGGTGATCAGGCTGTTGAAGGATGTTGGATTGACGATCCCGAGATTGGTATGCTGCAGGGTTTTGCTCCAGGCGCCGCTGTGATCTGTGTACAGCGCGAAATCGCCGTTGTCGGCTGCCACGGGGGGGCTCACCTTCTCCGCCTGCGCCTCCTTGTCGCGATAGTTGAAGGAAAGATTCGCGCGGTTGCTCTCCGAATACGTGATGTCCGAAGCCGCTGCCTCAGTCTCTTTTCCGCCCACCAAAGGCTCGAATGGAACCATGGCTGCGGCAACAGCCATGGCGGTAAGGCCACCGGCCTTTCCCATAAATGAACGGCGGCTGTTATCGGCCGGTCGGTCAGAATTGCGAATTTTGCGAATGCTGTTTTGATGGCGGTTAGTTTCTGTGCGGGGAATGGTTTGTTGTTGGGTTTCAGTGAGGTCTACTGGGGACTGCACCTTTCCGTCACTCATGAATTCCTCCGGGGCTGTGCACATACTCACAGTGCAAAGCTGGGCAGAGTTCATCATTCTGGATGAAGGAATTCCAATACTTAGTACTTATGGATTGTAGCTGGATAGAATCGATGTTCAGGTGTCTTGTTTTGATACCAGCTTATTGATTCTGAGCCATTCAGTTGGATTGAAGATCCCTTCTATGAACCTATGTCACATTTGGCCCACGAAATGATCTATAGGTATCAACTATGGATGGGGTAATGAGGGCATCTCTTCCGATCACCTTCCGTCTTACATTTAACCGATCGTCTTGAACGAATGCCGCGGGCCTGACGCTCTGTCACAGACAGCGCCCTCCAGCTACTGCTTTTGGCCCCCAATGTTGAGTTGAAATTGACCATAAAACGGTGAAGTTGGGAGTTCGGTCAAAGCGCCGATCGTGGGGTTAATAGTGAATTCCGATACTCCATCAAAGAGCAGGCTTACGTAACGGGTTCCCGTTTAAGGTTCCCGGCCCGGATAACTTCATGGACATTGATCCCACTGGGAAGTTTCTGTATACAGCAAACGGGAACACCCTTAGCGGCTTCCACATCAACTCCACAACGGGGTATTGACTGCCGTGCCGGGGGTCGCCGTATTCAGCTCCCGGAAACACGGGAATTCCAGTTGTGCCCTGATACGATCCGGTGCGGGCCGCACCAGGCTTTCCACAGGAGATGTGAAGTGGAGTGCGGCCCAGCGTTGTCATCAACCAAAAATTATCGGAGATACTGGTTGAAATGGATCCGGGATGAGATGAAGATCTCCGCGTGGGCCGATTTTTCCATGTTCCCCAATGCCATTTTTGTCTCCCGCGGCGTATTAGACGCCACGCAATCAGGCGGCACAATGATCTTGTAATCTCTCAAATGGGCATCGTGCGCTGTAAAGAGGATGCAGACATCCGCCGCCATGCCGGTGAGGACTAGCGTCTCGACTCCAAGATGCTGAAGCAGCGTGTGCAATGTGGTGCCAAAGAATGCGGAGGACTTCGGCTTGAGCACAAAGTAATCAGAACCGTCTGGAACCAACAGCCGGGCTATCGGCTCACCGCGAACGCCGTCCATTAGACAATGGGATATTTGTTTCTTGAGGTCGGAGCGCCAATGGCCGAAGTTGTCATTAACGTAGATGATTGGAACGCTGGCGGCTTTGGCGCGGCGCTTCAAGATGGCAATCCTTCGGGCCATCGGCAACGCTTGCTTTAAAAGCTGTTTGCCCTCCTCAAACTCCATGTCATTGATGACATCGATAATGAGAAGGGCAATCGAGTGCTTGCCGGAGTCTTTCGTGACGTTGTGTCCGGACTTCGCCTTTCGCAGGACAGACCTCGCTACGATGCCCGCCGTACCGGGGTGCGTCCAGGCTTTTGTACCCTCTCACTCGACAAAGAGCTCGGAGCATTGACGTGTGCGCCTTCGTCCACTCCAACTCCGAGCCGGTCTACCAGCTCACCACCAAACCAACCGGCAACCACGGCGATAACCACGGCAGCAAAAGAGAGAGCAAGAGCCAGTCCGGTTGGAGTGGCAGGATCGGGACGCCGCAGCATCCAGCTTCCGGCGAAGAGCAGCACAACTAAAACATTCAAGCCGCCGTGCCACAATCCTACCGCCTTGGCGCGGGTGTTACTGGGAATACCCATCCAGTCAATAAGCCCAAACACCGCCGCTAAAAGCCCGCCAAGGATTCCGGCGCCGATCATGTACCACGCCATAGTGGACCATTTTCCGTCAGACGTGCTTAGCGTAATGATGTCAAAGATCACTGAAGTTGCGAGCAAGCCCAAAGGAAATACGATGAGCATTGGATGTACAGGATGTCCTGCAATTTTCATTTGCCCCCCAAAGCAATACCCCGAATGTGACAACTCTCAATGTAGATGGGTGAATGATGTCCCAATGTTGGCTCAGGGCGATTCATTCGACACTGATCGGATGGCAAAGCCCGAAGAAATGTCTGAACTGATGGGCTGGCCGCGCAGTATAAGGAGCGGTAAAAGCGAGTGGAGGTGAAAATTTCATCGCTGGCTGATTCGAGTTTCAACCGCTCCGTTAGAAGGCGGCACGCCTTTAAGACGAAACAATTGTCACCATTTATATTACAGAATTCTCATCCTTCCGGCTCATTCGCTCCGGAACCAGCAGCTTAGTTGTACTACGTGCGTTTTGGCTCAGGTGAGTTCTGCAACTGAGGTGAGCTGCTGCCGCATCCGACGCGAATGAAAACTGCTCGCCGGAGCAGCAGCATTTGCTTCATTTCAGGAGTACACCTATGAAGACCCTGTGTGTTGCACTCTCCCTCACCGTGTTCTCAGTCCTGGCGCTTGCGCAAGCCATTACCAAGTTCGACCCGCCTGGCTCAATCCAATGGGCGCAGTACGGATTCCTTTCCACCCACACAAGCTTCAATAGCCGCGAGACTACCCTCACTCGCGCCAATGTTGCCAGTCTGACCTTTCAGTGGGCTGGCGAGGTAGGACTGGGGATCGCTTCGTCGCCAATTGTGGGCCATGGCATTGTCTACGTCGCAGCAGATGGGATGATCTTCGCGTTCCGGGCCAGTGATGGCACGCCACTTTGGTCGCACCTCTCGTGCTCGGGGGTGGACACGGTGCAAGCGGCGTTGGGTCCGCATGCACTCCTGGTCGGCGATGGGGGCGGCGACCTGGCCGCATACGATCCAGTTACAGGCGACCAGATCTGGTGTGACGATGAGAGCGGATCAATCACCTCCGCGCCGGCGGTGGATGAGAAGACAGTCTATATCACCAATGGTAGCGACGTGGTGGCGGTGGACCAGTCAACCGGAATAGGGCGATGGCGCTTTACACCCTCTGATTTCAGCCCCGTAACCAACACGCCCGCGGTCTTTCGCGACATGGTGTTCGTGACTGGCGGCAACTCGGTGTTCGCGCTGGATACGACGACCGGCCACGAACTCTGGCGCACCGACGTCGGCCCGCAATTCAAGAACATTTCGGCTCCCTCGGTTGCGGGAAATACCGTTTATGTGGGGGGCACCGGCCTGTTCGCGTTGAGCGCCTCCGACGGACACCTCCGCTGGAGCCAGAGCATGGTGGGTGTAAACGTCACCATGCCGGCGATTGCCAACAACAAAGTCTTCGTCAACTCCTCGGATCCGCATTTTGGTTTGTGGGCCTTCGACGCCAACACTGGTGCTTTCCTATGGCAAAATGAGTTGCCGGACGAACCCGAGTCTACTGTGACGGTGGCCAACGGCGTAATCTTTGACATCGACGACACGGGCGGACTGATGATGTTTAACTCAGCCACGGGAGCCTTCCTTGGGTCGATTGGCGATCCCGATGGACATCAGTTCGGCCTATTCTTTGGATCGCAGCCTGCAGTCGTGAACGGGGCCGTTTACCTCGCGACCTCCGGCTTCTCTGGGCAGAACCGGGTGGATGCCTTTAGGTTGCCTTTAGCTCAGGGCGGCGTTCCAACCGGAACGTGTGTTTACCAGAAACTCCCGCTCGACACTTCAAGCGGGGCGTTGGCTATTAATGACGTCGGCGCGATCGTGGGCACCACCTCTAGCCCTGTGGACGGCGCCGAAGTTGGTTTCCTTCTTTTCAACGGCAAAAAGACTGCATTCCGATTCCCTGGTTCGTCTTTAACCGTTGCTGCCTCCATCAATAACCACGCTCAGATCGTGGGCATTCTGGCGTTCCCCGGGGCCACAAATGATTTGGGCTTTGTCGTACATGATGGCACGTTTCACCTGATTGTTGTGCCCAATTCCGAGTCTAATGGCGCGATTGACATAAATGACAAGGGCGATATCGTTGGCAATGTAATTACGAACGACGGCGTAGCAAAGGGTTACCTCCTGCACAACGGGACCTTTCACATCTTCAGGTTTCCCGGTTCCGAACAAACGGACGTGACCGGAATCAACCGGGATGGCATAATCGTCGGGACCTATAGATCCTCCGCGGTACCCGGTTCCCCTGATCACGGTTTCATGGTCAAGAACGGAATCTTTACCACCATTGATTTCCCCGGGGCGCACTCGACCTTTCCCGAGAAGGTCAACAACGAAGGAGAGATCATCGGCTTCTACGTAGGCTCTAATGGCCTTGCCCACGGATTTTCGTTTGATAAGGGAAAGTTTCGGAAACTTAATGATCCACCCAACACGCAGGAAAATACGCCACTTGGCCTAAACAATCATGACCAGATCGTGACCGGGGGAAACTTTATAGGGGATTGCCACGCGGCGTTTTAAGGACACAGCCAACTCTGCGGAAGCAACGGCGCTGCGCGGGGCCCATTCGAGTCCATGGCTGCGCTGGCGCTCCGCGTTGGCCTTCGGCAGAGCGGAAGAAGCTCGTTTTCTGCATTCCCGGCACTTGCCCGTCGGCTCGCGTTGCTCACATGGGGACCGTGCCGAGGTATTTTCAGTCGCGCCTGACGGCGCTAAGGCATTCGGGATACTGCATAGGAATCCCACTCTTCCTCCGAAGCTGAAAAAAGCCAGTTCCCTACCCAAGCATGCGCAACACCGGCGCACGCTTGGAGGCCCGGGAAGAGTGGGGCACCCGAGCTGGTTTTTTGAAAGAGAGAAAAAGATTCAAAGCCTGAGTCACCGGCCAATGGGCGCGACGGAACAAGAAGGTTTTCACAGCGGAGACAGTCGCGAAGCCACGATAGAATCTGTAGCGGGGACTGAAGTCCCCGGTGAATCAATAAAAAAGAGCGAGTCCCGGAGGGACGACACACAAATGGGAAGCTCCTATATCAGCAAGCACATTCATGTGGTCTTCAGCACAAAAAACCGGCGTTCGGTCTATCAGAAAACCGAGAAAACCGGAGAAAACCGGGACAGACGGAACGTTTCCCAACTTTTTGTGAAACTGTCGACGATCTACTCAAAGTCGAGAACACCTTGTCTTTGATCGAGAACCGAGTTTGCAGGACGGCCCCCTTTCTGCGGCAAGAGGCGACGACTCATGGTTCGTTCCAGAGCTTCGACGAACTCAGGTGTTCCCAGCGGGCGGCCCGTGTGGGTCGACTGGCGAATCGCCGCGAGTTGCGATTCGGTTTCACCCTCGCCGAGAAAATCGCGCCATCTTGCAACCGTCCAGTGCTCACGCCAAGGCTCCAAGGTGAGGCATGCATCCGGGGCTGCGATTCCGCAATGTGCCCGTGCACTGGACCATTGCCACTCTTCCGGCTTACTCACCAGCCTGGCCCGAACCGGGTTCAGTTCCGCATATCGCAGCGTCTCCCACAAGTACGCTGTATCCAGGGGGCAGGAGTAAAAGCGCCCTTGCCACGCGTGGCCGCTGGAGCGGTGAGAAGCATTCCAGTAAGACGCGTAGCGACCATGGACTTGCTTGAATACAAATGCCAGAGCGTCAGGCTTGTGAGGAATCACAACCAGATGAACGTGGTTCGACATCAGGCAGTAGCCCAGAACCGAGACCGCGTGTAGTTGCACTGCGTTGCGCAGCAGATCCATATAAACCATCTTCTCGGCATCAGAGCTGAGAATGAACTGCCGCGCGTTGCCGCGCTGCGTAACATGATGGGGAACATCAACAGCAACAACACGAGCCAAGCGAGCCAGGGAGAGACAAAATTATCAGAAAACGTCCCGTCTGTCCCCGGGTTTCATGTTTGTGAAGGAACTGCGGCAGCGATTCGCGAGCGATTCAGGTACGCGGCTCGAGGCGCTCAAAGCTGCAATGGAATCGCTCGACCAAGGTAAGATGTACGTGCTTGATGGTTACGATTGGCTTCAGCAGGAATTATTGAACTGACTCAAGCGGTTTCTGCAATCATTTCTTGCACGGATTCAGCTTGCCCCATGACAATGCTTGAACTTTTTCCCACTGTTACATGGACATTTCTCATTTCTCCCAATTTTCTTTCCAGAAGGTCGCATCGGTGTGCCTTGAAGTTGTTTAGATAATTCTTCCAATACTGGATCGTGCTTCCACGGAGTTTTGTTGAACGCCATCGCGTCCACCACTTGGGCGCTCCCGGCAAGGCAACCCAAGGCAAGCCATGTGTCTGCTTTTGACTTGTATTTAGCCATCTTGGCGAGTGGCAGGAGCCTCTGTTGCATCATCGCCGGACTCGGATCCGCAAAAACTGTCGTGCCACTCGAACCGTCTCTGAAGACCATTCTCCCGTCATGGCTTCGGCCATCAATGGCTGCCTTACGCTTCACCATTTTCAACATCTCGATGAGCTGGTCAGCGCCGTTGCCCGCCAGGTCGTACAGAAAGAAGACCGCATCGGTAAATTGAGGTTGTCCGATAGACTTGATTTGATCCACCAGTCTCCGAAACTTTTCGTTCTTCCACTTCGGAAACAGTTTGTCTGCCGCAGCGGTCCGTCGGACGGAGCCACGCATAACGGGAAAATTCGCGTCGATGAGTTGCGCTAGAGTGCTATCCACCATTTCTTGGTCGTATTCACCCGTCTTGAACAACTTATGTTTGATGTGAAGTCCCAAGAGCGCCATTTCATTCTCGGCCTTGAAGTAATCGCTCAGCGCAACCCTTTGGCGCAAGTAGTAACCGAATTCGAACGGATCGGTGAGGTAAAAGGTCAAAACGTCAAGATCGAAGATGCTAAGAGCAAGTGGGAAAGGATCGTGAGGCCCTTTGGTGAGATACACATTCAGCTGATGCATAACCGCGGGGTAGTGGTCCAAGGAAACGCACAAAACGTAAGCGTCATCAATCTCTTCCCGCAGTTGTATCTCTTTCCCGTCTACGAAAAGCTTGCTTCCCCCGTGGAGCAAGGCTTGCCGGCAAAGCAATCCCTGGTTGTAGGCTTCCTGTACGGCCAATTTGAAATCGGCAACGAGTTTCTTTTCATCGCCTTGCTTGGCTAATTCCGTCATCCGTTTCGATTTCACTTGAGCAATGACCGCCTTATTGCCGATAATCGCCAAGACATCAATGTCGGTTACCGTTCGGCTCTTGCTATGCTTGATCTCGACATTTGTGTAAACGTTTGCATTGCCAAAGACTTTCCTCAGGAGAGTCGCCGTTACGTTCTCGGCAAAACGACCGCGATGCAGCAGTGCCTCACCCCTATATGAGCTGTCCGCGTTCATCCAATAAAACGGACTCTCGTAGATTGCTTCAGAAAGGTTGAATCCAACAGGGACGAAATAGCGCCCATCCGGCAGCCGCACGATAGGAGTTGATTGCAGTTGATTGAACTGGCCTGGCAATTCCAGCTTTGCATTGGCATCCCCCGGCATCAACGAGAATGCTTTAATGAATGCCATAACTGTTTCTTTGCCGAATTGCTGGAGATCGTTTTCTTCAAAGCAAAAGACCGATAACGCGAAAGCGCATATTTCAGAAAAGCTTTTTGAACGAAATGCAGGCAGAGCATTGTATTTATGTTCATGGAGCTTTTTTAAGTCCCGTGCGATGTCGGACATTTCGGAAACGGTGATGCCAATGTGGCGAGCGATCCACTCTGCGTCCTGTTCATATTTCTTAACAGCAAACTCGAGATACTGAAAATCATATGCTCCGGAGCCGCCATAAAAAATTGGTTCGGTTACCATCGAGCCTGCGCCCATGATGCGGCGATAGTCTTCTTCTGGGTTTTCGAATGGCTTGCCACTCTCGAGGTGTTCCTTAACCATATCAACGAATGGCTGACCGTATGCTTTGTGCAGCTCGTGAAACAATTGATAGATCTCTTCAAAACGCTTGGCCGACTCGTCTTCGGTTGGAACGGTGAGATCGATGTCGTGTTTGACAAACAATCCGACTAAAAATGTTATCTCTTGGAAATTGAGATGTTCTTGCCAGTTCCTGTCCGCAGCATCCTCCGGAGCATAAAAGAGGTCACGCAACAGTATCAGGGCCAGCGTGTATATGAAGCCGGGCTCCCGCGTAACCGCTTCCATCTTTTTTATGATTGTGGTCACATTTTTATAGTAAGCATTTTTAGTATCTGGAGGATACCCATGTCCGGCAGCTTTGCGCTTTGGCGGTGGGTGTTCAGCCGCTGACTTGCGTTTGTGTTTTATTTTTCGATGTAGGACAGCGAAGGCCGCCGGCGGGTGGCCCACCCTTTGTCCGAAGTTGAAAACAAAAACCACACTTCGGAGGGAGAGTGGGTACCCGAGCTGTTTTTCTGAAAAGACAGAAAAGCTTCAAAGGCTGGCACATGCAGTGCAATGCACTTTCATTTCCTCATGGTTGGCCCTTGGCGCTTGTGCAAATCGAGTCACGTGTAATGGCCTGTCTGATCTCAGCGGCGAGATGACTGATTTCTTTCAGGTTGGCCCGGGCCAAGTAATCGAGCAATGCAAAATAATGAATATCGCGCGCACTGGACGAATGTACAGCAGAGGATGTTCGTTTGAGTTTTCCAGTTCTGTTCCTGGCGCAACCATACGCGATTCTGAGCAGCACAAAAATCGCATATGCGTCCGCAGAAGTCGCTCTGTATGACAGCAGATTGATACCCGCAGCACTTAGGTGCTCTAGATATAGATTGCAATAGGCGAGCCGCTGATTCCAGCCCTCATCATTCGCTGGCAGGAGTGGGTAATCATCCACGAGTTGCACAAGCTCGTAGAAGATAGGCCAGTTCGCCGTCGACTCGAGGTCAAGCATGACAAGGTTCTTGTCATCATCTATAAGCCAGTTCTCAGGATGTGCATCCTTTTTGGGGATACAGGGAAGATTCGGTGGAAACATCAATAATATTTTACTTATCAGATTAGCCATATCTGTACACTCAAACTTGGCAAGGCGCCAACAACGAAAGGCTTTTCTAACCACCCGTGCGTTCATCTGTCGATTGAAGTAAGATAGGCTGCGTCCGGCAAGACGCCAAGCGTGATAATAGGCGAGGAAATGGATTGCGCGTTCATAGTCGGCGATGATTTCGGCTTTTGATGAAGCGAGCAAGGTCGCTTTACCTAACTGTATTCCGCGTGCGCGTTTCATTACATAAACGATTTTGTTGGCGTTCGGAACCAGAAGTAAGGGCTCAGGTAACTTGAAAGAGCTTGGGGCCCCCACGCTGCTCAAATATTTCGCAAATTCCTCGGTAGTTTCCTTCTCTCTAACTCCGTCTTCACCGATGGTCTCTTTGAATACCACAGTTTGTTTCAAAAGATCATGAGGGTCGTCGAGCACGTACACAGGCTGACGACTGCCAAACTCAGATTTCTCAAATTCCTCATTCTGAATGGCCAGTCTGCATCCAATCTCGAGCAGGCGCTCCACGTCTCCATTGCGGACCATGCGGACAAGATCCGGGCGCAATGGCAGCATCAAAAGTTGGTCGGTGCTGGCCCTTCTCAAATCAGGAGACAAGGAGCCCATTTCTGCAAGCTGAAAGAAGGGCCACGGCCACATTGGATCTATTTCAACGGCTTCGATCGCGCTCTGAACTGCTGCTGCCAGGTCGGAACCTATTCCGCAAACGCGCCATAGAGCAAATGCTGCGGCTGTCGAAACACTTCTGTTTTCTCTAGATATGTTTCCTCGCAACCGCGCTTCTGCTTTGAGTTCCAAAGCCAGCCGCAATTTACTTTCATCCCCATTCCTGCGCCCTTGTCTATAAGCAACATCCCCAAGTAGGCCGACTAACTCAGGCGCTAAATTCCCGAGTTGCTGACTTCTTTTTAGATTTAATGTGGCCTTTTCGGCATATTTTTCCTGTCCGGAAAGCGCGTGGGCTCGGGCATAAGCTTCACCTGCTTTGCTGTGTGCTGTTTGAAGCGAGAATGCGTTAGACGATCCCCTAGTCGCCGCTGTAACCGCGTTTTCAAAATGTTCTCCTGCATCTTGAAGCAGGTCCGAGGCTCCATGCTCATCGCCCTTCCGCAAAAGTCGCTTCCCGAGTTGCAGCGCGGCCTCTCCGGCTAATGTAAGAAGCTCCGGGGCAGGATTCCCTCCTTTCATAACAGCGCTGCTTGAAAGCTCGTAAGCTGCGCGCAATGAATGCTCGTCAGCTAAAACTCCTTGTACTCGAAGCAAAAGGCTCGATCCGTGACTCGCCGCAAACCTGTATGCCTCGAGTGGAAGGTCCGTGATTGTAGTAAGACGGTTCCGGATGTTATATGCGATTCGCCGCGCGATTTCGCTGTATTGTACGAGGTGGTTGTCCAACAAAAAACGTGCGCCATAAATCGCCGATCCGATGTTCACCTCGCGCATGGAGATCGGCACAGTCAGAATCTGTTCACAGCCGGCAAAAACAGCATTGACATCGTTTTTTTCTATGCCAATCTGAATTGCGCACTCCGCCAACCCAGCAATGCACCGCCAACCATTTTCAGCTGCAAACGAAGATTCTTTGCTTGTCGCTTGGAGGGCCTCGTTCAAATCCTCCGCTGCCTCGATGTACCGCCGCTCTCTTCGCAGACGTATGGAGCGCAGCAACAGAGCCGCAGGTAAGCTGTCTCCGCCTGAGCGCAGGTCGTGAATTGATGCGTCCAGCAGCGCCGGATCATCCGGAAGCCCAAGTTCATGGCGACTTGTGTAGGCCTTCAGTGCCGTGTATCCGCGCTTGACCCGTAAAAAGTCAGATGCCAACCGGGGATCTGCCTCGCATCGCCCAGCCTGTTGATAAGCCAACAGCGCGGTTCCAAATGAACCAACTGCGATGGCGTGCTGCCCTGTTGCCATGGCAGCGAAGCCCCTTCGTATGTGTATCTCACCAACATCGAACCATAAAAGTTGATTGCCGGAAGCGCGGTAATTAGTGTCGATCAGAACCTGCTCTGCGTCTGATAGGTGTTTTTCATTTTGGTCAACATCATATAGATGTATTCTGCATTCGACCAAGTAATGACTGGCCTCAATCCCGGAGTTTCCCAACGCGCGAGATTTCACAAGGTTCCTCACATGCTGCGATATAGGCTAAATGGGGGGCATGTTCTGTTCGTGCGAGAAGGAGACGAGCAACCCCCCGCATCCCGAAATACATCCGCCCTATATGAGTTTTCTTGACGTTGATGTCGGTCTGAATCAACCTATCTAGAACCGAAATTGCTTCCTGAAGAAGTTTCTGTTTCTCGGGAGTGGGTTGGCCAAGTCTCCCAAGGTGATAAAGATTAGCCGCGAGGCGGCGATTTACCTCAAACCAAGTACCGGCAATTGAAAGGGGTTTGCCACCCAAAGTCTTGTGTTTTTGAAGCTCCAGGGAAATAGCGTGGTTTAGTGGATGGTTGGAATTGAGAAGCTTTCTCAACAATGTGAGCACAAATATCCATGCGAAAGAATCTTTGTTGTCCTGCTTGTCTAGCGCTGCAAGCCAGATCGCCACTGCTTGATGGGCCATGAGGCCTTTTAGCAATATCTCTACTTCAATCGGGGCTATAAGCTCCTCAACTCGATCCAAAATGTTCTTGGGCGCAAATGGGACTAATTGGAGATATTCAGAATGGATCTCTGAAAGCACGTCAAGAATTCCTATTGATCAGCCATGAAGGGTGAAGAAATTAATGTTACGCCTAAATCGTACTGGTGTGAAGAAAAACTAATTTTGTCAGTCAGCAATTTTAGCGACGTGTGTCTCGTACGCGGAGGTATCGAGAGGCCGGAATACCCGGAGAAATTTAAGAGAGCTGGCTGGGAGTCCCGTCCAGTCAAGCCAAAATTATCGATAACGAAACCGCTACGGGCATTCATCGCCGAGATCGCACGTAATCCCCGTAAGCGCACGTAATCGCGCGACATCGGAAAGCAAAACAAACCTTACCGCAGATTAACCCGGATCAAAAAGCCGCCGTCATCGCCGGTCACTTCGTCTTATGCGGCGGCTTCTTATATCCCTTGCCCAGGCGCTCAAAAAGCGCCGCGCACATGATTGGCAGGCCGACGGTGGCATCGAGGAAGACTTCGCCGAAGCGGCCGCCTTCATCGGGCGGGACGAATTTGCCCCAGGAGATGGCCTCAGAATAAGGAGAGCCAGAAAGGCCTCCCCAGTAGACGGGCTCCGGGCAGACGCGCACGCCGTAATGGTAGCGCTTGAGCGGGACGTCTTCTCCGGCGCGGCGGACACGCAGCTCACAGTAAGGGCCGAACTGCTGCGCCCAGTTGCGCGGCACGCCGCCGCCGATGGTGAAGATACCCAGCTTCTTCTGCGCCAGGAGCGTTTCCGCGAAGTAGTTGAGATCGAGGAACGGATCATAGCGGAGCTGGGCCTGCCCTTTGCGTGCGCGCATGCGATTGTTGAGCGCCACGTCGAGGCCAAGCTCCGAATCAGTGAATGCGGGGACGAAGACGGGAACGTTTTTCTCAAACGCCGACTTGAGAATGCCGCGGCCCTTGGCGTGGCGCTTGAGGTGCTCGCCAATGGCGCGGTTCAGCTTCCAGGAGCACATGGTCTGCTGCGGGTCCCACTTGCCCAGGACCTCTTCCATCACCAGCTCCACGTGATCAAGGTTGGTTTCCGGCTCCAGCGTGTCATAGACGCGGTTGTAGCCCGCTTCATAGAGTTCTTTGTCGTTCATGCGCGGGTCATAGCGATAGTGGTTCTGCCCGGTGGCTTCTACCAGTCCGTGGGCCATGAGAGCGCCGGTGGAGACCAGGGCGTTGACCAAGCCACGATCAACGAGATCACAGATGATGAGGCCCTGCTTGGCCACGGTCATGGCGCCGGCAAGGGTCATCACGACGAAGCAATCGCGGTCGCGGGCCATGGCTTCAAGCACGTCCACGGCTTCGCCGAGCTGGCGGCCGGTGAAGGCAGTATCAGCCATGGCGCGCATCAGATCATCCATGGATTTGACCTTGCCCAGATCGAGCGGGAAGACGGGAGAAAGTTTGTCACTTACCGGATCATGCAGCTTGCGGTCAATGCCTGTGCCTTCCTGCTTCTTGCTCAATGCGCGTTCTCCTTGGTTGGGGGGTGCTGTGGGGGCAAACTTAGAAAAGTAAACGGTAGAGAGGGAGCGAGTCAAACGGAGTGCGGTTTTAGCGTCCGCAGGTTCTCTCTGTAACCTTCGGGCGCGCTCTGACTCTTTATGTGTTGCCGAAACGCTGTTTCACTGAATTTAACAGCCCGGGTCCGGCCGGTAACCCCCTGAATATTCGTCCCAAGCACCGGCGACCCGGGCAAACTTTGCAGCATTGGGGCGAATCCAGAACAAATGTATTCACGTACTAGTTGTGTGTCATTTTCAGAAAGGAGAATTGGATGAACATAAAGAAGTTGGTTGCGGCGGCCACGGTAGCGGCAATGTCACTATTCAGCGTGGCTGCTTTTGCACAAGCAGAAAAGGGCGGAGCGGCAAGCATCACCGACCCGCAGATTGTGGGAGTAGTTACGGCGGCGAACCAGATTGATATCGCCCAGGCTAAGCTGGCACTGAAGAAAACCAAGAATGATCAGGTGAAGCAGTTTGCCCAGCAGATGATTGATGATCACACCAAGCTGCAGAACTCGGTCAACGATCTGGGCAAGAAGCTGGGCGTAAAACCGGCTCCCAGCGCCACCAGCAAATCTCTGCACACGGCTGCCATGGCTGAGACGAAGAAGTTGCGCGGCCTGAGCGGTAAAGCCTTTGACAAGGAATATATTGACCACGAAGTGGACTATCACCAGCAGGTGATTGATGCCGCCAGCAAAGTGCTGATCCCGAATGCCAAAAACGCTGAGCTCAAGTCAGCGCTTGAGGGCGCGGCTCCGCTGCTTCAAGGACATCTTGATCACGCCAAGCAGATTCAATCGTCGCTGGGCAGCTAACAAAATTGAGATGAAATATCTGCTCGCTCATATCCCCGGCATGCTGCAGGCATGCCGGGGAAATTTTATGGTTTCCCGAGCGCACATGCTGCGCTGGGGCAAAAAGCTGTGGCGTGTGCGGCAGGGGCTTGTGGTGGTGCTACTCCTGTGCGGACCGTTGAGCTCTGCCGCACGCCCACAGGCTGCGGCGAAGGTGCTGGCGATGGATTTGCAATCGCCCGCACAGGACCGTTCCGCAACACCGGCGCAAGCGCAGCCGGCCGCACAAGTCATCATGAAGAACTTTCAATATCAGCCGGCACAACTCAACGTGAAGCCGGGCGACACGGTCACGTTTCGCAATGACGATATTTATGCCCACACGGTCACGGCAGATGACGGCAGCTTTAATTCCGGCCTGATCCCGGGCGGTAAAACCTGGACTCTGAAAATCACGCAGCCCGGAACAATTGCCTACCACTGCATTCCGCATCCGAACATGAAAGCCCAGCTTGTAGCGAGCGGCGGCAACGCGCAGCCGGGCGGAGCCAACAGAGGCCCTTCGCCAGCATTCAATCCTCCGCACTCGCCACAGGAGTTTCATCCCATACTGGTCAACTTCACCGCTGCCCTGTTGCCGCTGGCATTTCTGAGTGACCTGCTGGGTTTGTGGTGGAAGCGGGCATCGCTACACAACGCAGCCGCATGGATGGTGTTGTATGAAGCCATCATCACTCCTCTTACCGGAGCAGCCGGATGGTGGTGGAAGAGCCAAGTCGGTCCAGCGTTGCCGCCTGCACTGATCACGGTACATGAGTGGCTGGGAACATCACTGGCCGTGATCTTTATTCTGCTGGCAATCTGGCGCTGGCGCATCCAGAAGAGAAATGCGGTTCCGGGCGTTAGTTACATGGTAGTGCTTGCGATTGTGGCGCTCGCGCTGGTGTACCAGGGCAGCCTCGGCGGATTGATGGTCTTTGGGAAGTAAGCGCGGCGCCGAAACTCCCGTCAGAGCTCGAATCATGACGCGCGCTCGGAAACCCACGACTGCTTGGTCACATCTGACCTAGCATCCTCGAGAGAAATTCTTCTGCAGTCGGAGTCTTATGGCGGAGAGCAACAGAAAGTTTGCTGTGGTCACAGGCGCGTCCAGCGGCATTGGACTGGAGCTGGCGCGAGTTTTCGGCGAGAACGGATACGACCTTTTTGTAACTTCCGGGAGCGGGAAGATTGAGGCCGTACTGCCGGAATTTGAGTCGCTCGGCGTTGAAGTGACTAGCACTCGAGCTGATCTGAGTACCTACGAGGGCGTGGAGAAACTCTGGAGTGAGGTGAGGGCGACCGGCCGTCCAGTGGACGCGATCTGCATCAACGCTGGAATCGGCGTGGGCGGAGACTTCACCCGGGAGACCGAACTGGAAGACGAGTTGAAGCTGATCCAGTTGAACGTAACATCCGTTGTGCACCTGGCCAAACGCGTGCTGAAAGATATGGTGGCGCGCAAGTCAGGCCGCGTGCTGATCACATCATCCATCGCAGGAACCATGCCGACGCCGCTGGAAGCGGTTTACGGAGCTTCAAAGGCGTTTGAACTCTCATTCGTGGAATCACTGCGAACAGAATTGAAAGACACAGCCGTGACCGTTACCGCGCTGCAGCCTGGGCCAACCGATACCAATTTCTTCCATCGCGCTGGAATGGATGACACGAAAGTTGGCTCGGAAGGCAAATACACCAACGATCCGCGTGACGTGGCACAGCAAGGCTATGACGCGCTGATGGCCGGGAAAGACCACATTTTTGCCGCGTCGTTGAAGACCAAGGCTGAAGGCGAGTTGGGCAAGTTTGTTCCGGACTCCATCAAAGCGGAACAGCACAGAAAAATGGCTGAACCAAAGAAGAAAGCAAGCTAACCAATAAGAGCAAAATGCAGGCAGGTCGCCGCAAATTTTGAAGAGCGGCGTCCCGCCCCCACAAAACAAACTTCCGGGAAACGGAGTCTGGCGTCAAAACGGAGTCCGTTGCCACGCGAAATCTAATCCTTCCTGCACGCAACCACGAAAAGGGCAGTCATATGTATCACCACGTAAAAAAATTGATGTACACCGTGAAAGTCGGCACTCCGGATGCCGCATTCGGCAATATGCTTCTGGAGCAGTTTGGCGGAGCCAACGGAGAGTTGGCCGCAGCCATGCAATATTCCATTCAGGGTTTCAACTGTGAAGACCCGGGATGCAAAGACCTGCTGATGGACATTGGCACCGAAGAGTTGAGCCACCTGGAAGTGGTGGGCGCGCTCATTCGCATGCACCTCAAAAACATGAAGACGGACCGCGTGGCCGCAGAAGCTGATCCTCTGGTGGCGATTGCAGGCGGAGGAGGCGTGAGCCTGGTGAACTCCATCGGCGACGCCTGGACCGCGGACTATCTGAAGATCACAGGCGACCTTGCTGTGGACCTGCGCAGCAACATCGCGGCAGAGGCGCGGGCCAAGATTGTTTACGAGCGGCTGATCGGCTTTACTGACGACCAGGAGAGCAGGCAGGCGCTGCAATTCCTGATGACGCGCGAGATCACGCATATGCGCGCGTTCTCAGCCGCGCTGGAAAGCATGGAGAAACCGCCGTTCGCCATCGGAACCATTGCGCCGACTCCTGGTCTGGTGGACCAGTATGTAAACGCATCCACGGGTGAAGGCGACATCAGTGAAGATCAGCAGCGCGCGCCGTGGAACCACCGCAGCGGCCTGCAACTGGTGCAGGGCTTTGATGTGGTGCCCGCACGGGGAAGCAATAGCACCGAGTTCAAAGTGGCCCCATACGATCCAAAGCCGGGCAGCGAGGTGACGTCACCGAAAGACTCAACCCCTGTCGGAATGGTGGTTGCGTCACGCAAACCGGGAACAAAACTGAAAGCAAGCTGAGCAGAGAATCTTCGCTCCTGATTGTTATTGGCACGAAAGCCGAGCCGTGGGTTGTCTGCGGCTCGGATTTTTGTGCAGCAACTCGCCGCGCGTTGTTCGCCTTCCAATATCAGCAAAAGGTGACGAACCATGTTGATCATTCTGATTGTGATTTTGTTTCTGCTGCTGATTGGAGCACTGCCCGCATGGCCCCATAGCCGTCGCTGGGGATATTATCCCAGCGGAGGACTGGGCCTGATCCTCATCATTGTGTTGATCTTGCTTCTGCTCGGCTACGTGTAGTCGCCCTGAGCGCAACTGCGAGGAGATGCGAAATGAGGAACCACAAAACGCTACTGCTGTTGTTGCTGGCTTCCCTGCTCGGTGGTTGTTCGCAGGATACGGCGAAAACCCGGCAGGAAGCTGCTGATGCCACAGCGAAGCTGAAGCCTGTCATCAAGCAAGCGGGCACGGAGCTGAAAAAGGGAGCGGAGGAAGCCGGTCGCCAGGGCAAGGCCATTGCTCAAGGAGCAAAGCAAGGATGGAACTCTGGCTCCAAAGTCAACGTGAATACCGCCAGCAAAAACCAGCTCATGACGCTGCCTGGGGTCGACGCCGAAGGAGCGCAGAGCATCGTCGCGGGACGCCCGTACCACACGCGCGAGGAGTTGAAGACGCGAGGCGTGGTCTCGCCTGAGGAGTACCAGAAAATCGCCGGCATGGTGGTGACGCGCTAAGACGCTGCAAGTAAGACGACCGGACAAATCCGCAACGAAAACAAATCAGGCGCCGGCGGGCATTCCGGCGCCTGATCACAGTTACGCGCGTCTGTGATCCTAGAAACTGAACGCATAGCTGAGCTTGGCAAAGAACTGCCTAGAAGTTGAATGGTTGAGGCTTGCAGTGCGACGCAATCGCAGTGGATCGGTGCGATCAATGAGCAGGTTCTCGTAGCGGTCTGAATATCCCACGTAAAAAGCAGTTCCGGGATGGAGCATATACGTCAGCAGCAGATCGTAGTTGAGTCGCTTGATGCGCTCCAGATCTACCAGCAGTGAATTGCCCGCCAGCCCGTTGTAGTTAACAATCACGCGGAATGACAGCGGCCGGCTGAACTGATAATTCACCTTGCTGCGCAACAGGTGATTCTCAAACAGCACGCCACGGCCGGAAGATTCGCCCAGCCTGCTGAATTGTATCTTGTGCCTCGGCCTGCCCGTTCGCCATGTTAAGACTTTGATCCGGTTTTGCTTTCTCCGAATCTCGCTGTCACAAACTGAGACCGGCACGAGTGCAACTTGGAGCAGCAACTCATGATTTTTCGAAGGAAAAATTAAGAATTGAAAAGTCAGGGCCGGAGGAACTTGCAGACATTAATAAGGAAGAAAAAATGCTTTGAAAAATTCCTGTTCCGCAGCGAGCCGGGGCGTGTCTCAACCGTTTGACGGAGGAAATCAACGAAGTGGCTGCGCAGACTACCCCTGCAGAAACTATGTTTTCACTTCGGGCCGGACATTATCCAAGCCCGGACGGCTCGACTGTGGAACGTAGTGCTGCTGTGGGCTGTCACCACCCTGGCGGACCGGCATTGTTACCGGCACGTGGCAGCGCCGGTTCGCCAGAGACCTTGACCCGCTCCGCGATTGCTATAATCCCGGGAATGTCCTGGGAAGAGCTTCCAGATGAGGCGCTTATCTCGCGCTACCGCGAGCAAGCCGATAAACAGCTGGCGGAACAATACGTAAACGAATTGTTCCGGCGCCACCATGTCAAGGTGGCGCGCTGGTGCTTGAGCTTTGCTCCGGACCGGGAGTCAGCGGCCGATCTGGCCCAGGAAATCTGCGCCAAAGCTTACAAGAACCTGGGCTACTTCAAGGGACAATCAAAATTTTCTACATGGTTGTTCTCTATCGCCCGCAATCACTGTCTAAACGCAGTGAGAGCACGATCCAGCACTCCCGATATGGAATCAGAGGAAACAGTGATTGATTCATTACCCGATCTGGCCTCCGACAATCCACATCAAACAGTAGAGAGAAACCAGCTCATGAACATCGCCCGCCAATTCGTCAATTCTGAGCTGGATGAAATGGAGAAGCAGGTTTTCACTCTCCATTTTGCTGAAGAAATGCCGCTTGATGTAATTACCCGGATGCTGAACCTGAGCAATGCCAGCGGAGCCAAGGCGTACCTGGTAAGTGCCAAGAGGAAGCTGGACCGGGCTGTGAAACGGTGGAAAGCAGCGGTTTAGCCACCGAGTGGAATCGACGGAGGAAGAAAACATGGCCGGCAACACCAACGACGCGAAGATCTGGCAGGAAGCAGTGGCTGCCACCAGGGATTGTCCCACACTGGAAGTGCTGGAACGGGTGATGGAAGAGAGCTCCTCTGATCCCAAGGCAGCAGCCCACATATCCGAGTGCCCCCACTGCCAGTCAGAAATTGCGATGTTGCAGAGCTTTGAGTCCTCTGTCCCCTCAGAGAATGAAGGCGCTGCAGTGGCCTGGATCGCGGCACAATTGGAGCGCAATCAGAAAGCGCCGGGCGCGCAGTCTTCCGCCAAAGTGGTTCCCTTCTGGCGGGCCATGTTCCGCTTGCCCTATATGGCGGCGGCGGCGGCGCTGGCCGTGGCCGTCACGCTCGGTGTTTCTCTGTATCACTCTGATAACGGACGGCCGATCATCCACGTTCCCCAGAACGGAATTTACCGCAGTGCTGACATCAAGCTGACCACGCCGAGCGATTTGAAGCAGGCTCCTGACCAGCTCACCTGGGAAGCTGTCCCCGGAGCAGATAGTTATACCGTGGAAGTGGATGATGTAACCGGCGATAAGATTTGGGAATCAAATTCGACCGCAAATTCCATCAGGCTTGATCCCGGTGTAAAGGCCAAAATGGTCCCGGGCAAACCTCTCAAATGGACTGTGACCGCAGTGGACGCGAACGGAAAGGATCTTGCCACAGGCAAGGGCAACTTTCGGGTTACTGTGAAGCCGTAGCACGAACCTGCAGCCGCAGGCCGCAGTCAGAGATGGTATCCTAATGGATATTCTCTTCACAGTGAGCCTGCGATTTCCATGTCTAACCCAAGTGTTTCTGATCCCAACACACCCCAAGTTCAGTCCGGCGGTCCGGCTGCCTCTGATAACCACGAATCCTTTGGAGATGTCCTCTCTCAGTTTGAGCGCAGCCATGTTCACAAGCAGAAAGATGGCGGCAAAGGCCTTGAAGGTACGGTCATAACCGTTTCTGCCGATTCGGTTTATCTGGACATCGGATATAAGACCGAAGGCATTCTGCCCATCGCCGAGTTGCGTGCAGGCGAAGTTCTTCGGCCCGGGGACAGGCTCGTGGTCTCCATCAAGGGCCGCGATCCCGAAGGCTATTATCAGCTTTCGCGGGCAAAGATTCAGAGAGTCACAGACTGGGAGTCTCTGCAAAAGGCATTCGATGAAAAAGCGACCATTGTGGGCACCGTCATCTCAGTGATAAAAGGCGGGCTAAGCGTCGACATCGGCGTACGCGCCTTCATGCCGGCGTCGCGCAGCGGAGCGCATGACGCCGCCGAGATGGAAAAGCTGGTGGAGCAGGAAATCCGTTGCAAGATCATCAAGCTGGATATCGCTGATGAAGACGTGGTGGTGGACCGGCGCGCGGTTCTGGAAGATGAAGCGCGGGCAGGAAAAGAGAGAAGGCTTGCGGAAATCAAAGAGGGTGAGACTGTCAACGGCACCGTGCGCAGTCTGATGGATTACGGCGCGTTTGTTGACATTGGCGGCGTGGAAGGTCTGCTGCACGTGGCTGAGATTGCGTGGACGCGAATCACCAGGCCTTCTGATGTGTTAACGGTTGGCCAGGAGATTGAAGCTGTTGTCCTGAAGATTGATCCGGAAAAAAGACGCATTTCCCTCGGCATGAAGCAGCTCCAGCCCCATCCGTGGGATTCTGTTGCAGGCAAATACACGGTTGGTGAGCGGGTCCGCGGAACTGTAAGCCGCCTGACCGACTTTGGCGCGTTCGTGGAGATTGAGCCCGGAGTGGAAGGCCTGATTCACATCTCAGAAATGTCGTGGGCCAAGAAAGTACGCAAACCCAGTGACATAGTGAAGCCGGGAGATACCGTCGAAGCCGTGATCCTGGGTGTAAATCCGGGCGAGCGCCGCATTTCGCTCGGCCTGAAGCAGGCGTTGGGCGATCCCTGGGGTGATGTGCCGCGCCGGTTCCCGGTCGGTTCTGTTGTTGAAGGAACTGTGATCAGCGTGCAGAAGTTTGGCGCGTTTGTGCAGGTGACCGAAGGCGTGGAAGGGATGATCCACATCGGCGACATGAGCGCGGAGAAGCGGATCAATCATCCGCAGGAAGTGGTGAAGATGGGGCAGCCGGTGAAATCGCAGGTACTGGAAGTGGATACTGAGCGGAGGCGGTTGCGACTGGGCATCAAGCAGATGGTGCCGTCCAGCCTGGATGAATACATCGCCGAGCATAAGGCCGGCGATGTGGTCACGGGACGCATGAGCGAAGTAAACGACGGTTTCGCGCAGGTGGAGCTCGGTGAAGGCGTGTTCGGCACGTGCCGCATGAAAGAAGAGAAGCCGGCCGAAGCGGCGCAGGCGGCGAGCGGCGCAGCCAAGGCTGATTTGGGTTCGCTGAGTTCAATGCTTCAAGCGCGCTGGAAAGGCGCAGGCGGAGCGAGTTCACCCAAGCGAGAGGCAGCGAGCGCGGGACAGATTCGCAGCTTCAAAATTTCCAAGCTCGACGCGGAACACAAGAAGATCGAGTTGGAGCTGGCGTAGCGGTCATTCTTTGTTAGTGGCGCGTACGCGAAAGCAACGCGCCTTGTCGTTCCAGTAAACGCGATCCTTGTTCGCATTCCATGCGGCAAGCCATTGATCCTGGACGAACTTTCTGCTGTGCTTTTCAAGCAAGTCGCGCCAGCAATTTTCGGCGTTCTCTGTACAGTGCTGGTTGAGCGCCTCCAGACCAGGCATGTTGAAAGTTTTCCAATCTGAATCGGTAAACAAGTCAGTAAGAATGAAGTACGCGACGTCACCGGAGGTTGTCAGACTCCAATAGTCGTAAATAGGCTGCTTGGTGGGGCGGGTCCCTGTCAATTGAGATATCAGAATTGGAATAGCATCTTTCCCTTGAGCCAGGATCTTGTCCATCATCTTCGAAGAACAGTATTCCTTATCTTGTAATCGCCCTTTCGCTCGACACATGCCGGACTTTTCGTCGAACTTCCACAGGGGAAAGCGCTTATGCTTCCCAGTCTCCCCCATGACGTGAACAGGCAAAACTCCGGAGATTGTCAACAATCCGGCCAGCAGAAGGATCATGGTAATTTTCACGCTGCAAAGGTTAGCACGCATTCTTCTGTCAGGGTTGGAATTTGGCACAGGCGAGCGACTGTGCCATTGAATGTTTTCAAGCTTGGTCCAATTTCGTCAGTGATTTTCGGCTAAATTTTCCGTGTTTGTCACCGGCTCAGCGTGGTCGATGACCAGAACTTCAACCGGATCAGTGGCCGGTTTCAGTTCAAGGCCTAACTGTTCTGAGACGGCGCGCAACAGAACGTCGATTTGCGGGTCATTGCCGTTGCTCAGTTTCCTGGTTTTTCGCCAGTTCTCCACCGTCAGGCCAAAGTCATAGGCTCCCGTCAGTCCGGTCCTGTCCACAACCGGACGGGCCACCTGTGGTTGCAGAAAATCGACCAGTTGCTTGAGTCTTACTCCGCTCGCTGTTACGTTTCCGTTATCCGCATTGAAGTGGTCTCCCCGGTTAGCTCCAGGAGCTTCTTCAACCAGCTTTGAGCCGCTGCTCCCGATTACCAACTCGTACACTGGTAAAGGACGCTGTTCACGATGAATAGCAAGCTTGAACCGGTCCATGAGTAATTGCTGGAATTCCTGCTTGAACCCATTCCCATGCAGCTGCTTTCCGGCCGTAAGTGCCATGTCATACAGGTTGGAACTGATCCAGTCAGGCCCGCCTGAAATCTGAGACCCATCCACACCGAATGCAATTCGCAGAAGATCTTTGAGAGATTGGTTCTCAAATTCGGCATTGCCGTTGTGCTGTTCGATGCGGCGGCTGCGAACAATCGCGTCCGGGGCCGGCGCTCCTTTCGGTGTAATGGAGATGCTGGCAAAGCCGAATGGAGATTGTGGTTCAGGCTGCGAGGAAATCTGCGCCGGCACCGGCTTCAAAAGATTGGCGGTGCCTGCAACAGTCTCGGCCGTTTCCGCACGGTCAATCACAATCATCTCCACCCGGCCGGTTTGCTGAGTCAGTTGCAGTCCTAGTTGCTCCGGAACGGCCGAGAGAAGCGATATGAGCTCGTCCTTGCCGGGAGCAAATTGTAACTTGAAATCGTAATTTTCTGTCAGGCCAGTGTTGTCGACAATCAGCCGGCCCAATTGCCTGGACAACTGTGCCGCCAATGACCTCATGGAAACTCCCTGCCCCAGGATCACTCCACTTTGCGGGACCCACAATCCGGCGCCCTGCGGCATGCCGTCCCTACGCTTCACCCCATTGGCATAGGCATCCCCGGGGCTGGCCTTCTGCAATTTGGGACCGTTAGCAGCGATGGTCAGGGAATAGATTGGAAGCTGCCTGGTCTCGCGATGAACCACGAGCTTGAAGCGGTCCGCCAGCAGAGCTTGCAGCTCAAGTCGCCGCTGATCCATACGGCTGTTTTGCTCATCCTGCGGAAGACTCCAGAACTTCGCGTCGTCCATGCCATTCAGAAATTTTGCTGCTACATCGTATTTTTCGCGGTTGAGCCAGTCCGGCCCGCCGGTGATTTGGAAATCGAGCACACCGTAGGCCATGCGAATGATCTGAGGCAAAGTGGCATGGGTGGCGCGAAACTCAGCGTTACTGAACTTGAAGCCAACAAAATTTCCGTCGGGACCCGCGACGATTTTGAAGGGCGGCATGGCCTTTCCCGTGGTGTTGGGCTGGATGAAAACCGATTCAAACCCAGCCGTAGTGCCGCCTGCCGTCTGGGCGGTTTGCGCAAGGCTCTGAGCAGGATGGAAGAGCCCGAATACTATTGGCGCGATGAGCGCTGCCGCGGCGATGGCCGTGAGCAGGAGTTTCTTGCCCAACTCCAGTTTGCGTGTGATGCGGTGAATCATAATTGCCTCGATTCTTTTCTTGAGATTGGAGCCGGTAATACCGGCCACACAGACCAGAGGGGTCTCCAGGTAGAATTCACAAACTTTTAAAATGCCTTCGGCGTAGGCTTGCGGTTCGCTGCCGTGGGCCAGGACTTCTTCGTCACAGGCACGCTCTCGCTCATCAATCAACCGCGCGCCCATCCACCAGACCAGCGGGTGAAACCAGAACACGGACTCCACCAGCATGTGCAGCACAGCAGCCAGGTTGTCGCGGCGACGCAAATGGCAAAGCTCATGCATCATGACCGCAGAGAGTTGCGAATCGTTCAGACGCGTAGCGATGCCGGCAGGCAGGAACATCACGGGACGAACGATGCCTACAATTCCCGGCTCCAGTGCTGAGCTTCCGCTCACCAGGCGGATTGTGCGGTCGAGCCCAAGGCTCTGCTCAAGGCCGCGCAGCAGCTCGAGTTCCCTGCTGGATTCAAGCGGCTTGGACTCGCGGATGGCCTGAGCGATGCGCCGCCAGCGTAGAAACCAGAAGATCAGGAGAGCAGCAAAGCCGAGAAACCAAACCGCCAGAACGGCCAAAGGGAGCATACGCATCGCCAGTCCCGGATCCGCGGGAGCAAGAATAGCCGGCGCATCCTGCGCTGCCGCAACGGCAAAAGGCTGCGTGATCTGGTCCATCACAATGGAAACCTGAGACTTCGCAGCGGGCGCTTGCTTCCACTGCAGGCGAGCTCCTGCGGCAACCAGCAGAGCGAACGGGAGCAGGAACTTCAACGACGCGGCCAGCCAGAGCCAATAGCGTGTGCGCGCGTGGTTCTTCCTCAGCAGCACCGTCAGCAATGCGGCAACAGCGGCAAATACCGTTGACTGCCATAAATGATTGCCGAGTGCAGATCCAAACTGAGTCCAGGAAGAGACAGCGGCGGGAATATTCATGGCTACTTCTCCTTCTTCTGCAGCGAGCGCATGGTTTTCTCGGCCTCGCGCAAGTCGCCCAGCGTGAGCCTGCCGGATTCAATCAGGTGGGCCATCACCGGCTGCGTGCGTCCGCCGAACAGGCTCAAGAGTTCATCAATCAACCGGCGCTGCGCGGCATGGCGCGAGACAACCGGCTCAAAGATGTGCGCGTTGCTGATCTTTTTCACACGGCGCACCACTTTTTTCTTTTCCATGCGGTACACCGTAGTCTGGATGGTGGTGTAGGCGGGACGTGAGCGCTCGGGATAGGCTTCCTGAATTTCGCGGATGGAGGTGGCGCCGTGGTCCCAGAGGACTTCCATGATCTGCAGTTCAAGTTTTGTGAGTTTGGGCAGAGCCATAGTCTACTATCTCGGTTTGTATTTCTACTATGTGTGTAGTAGATGTGTCAAGAGGAAAAATGATAGGGGAACTTAGGACAAAATCGCATTGGGACGTCGCGATCGGAGTAGTAAAATCCTTATCCCTGAGGACGCTCATTACATTAAATTGCGCAGATCAGTGGAGGCATGCGGGTGTGGGCTTGCGAATGGCAGAATTTTGGGTTCGAATTCCTCCATCGTCGTGTAGCACAGCGCCCTCGCCTGTGCGAAATCGCCGTGGGCTAGGGGTGCAGATACTCGATGAACGATTTCTCCACGCCAGGCTTCTGACAAGGTGCAGCGCAGGATGCTTCGACTTGGCATCGGTTTGAGTACGCCCTGATTCAAGGAACTCCGAATGAAATCGAGCAGGAATCTCTGTTAGCAGTGGCTTAAATGCGCACAGCCGAGGCGGCTATGCCACAAGCTTCTTTAACTTGTTCCAACAAAAGATTCCGCCGCCATCGTCCTTTTAGATTTGAAGATCAAACCATGCCCGCATTTCTCGCCGGCCGAGGGAGGTAACTCGAAGCGCGCGGCTGTCGAGATCCTGGCTGACCCAACTCTTTTTAACGCGACTTCGAGCAGGGCGGCTCCGAGCGCTCCACCCAGGTGCGGACGGCGCTCACTCCAATCGAGACAGGCGCAGGCAAAGCGGCGGCGAAGCTTGCGCGCCGCATCGAAATCAATTCCCATGCCACGCAGAGCTTTCTCTCCCGGCGTGGTCAATTCATAGTCATTCTTGCCGGAGGAACCGAGTGCAGCATCGCTGCCGGAAGGAGACGAAATCCACTTGAGCCCATGAAGGCGATCGTGCAGCGAGACGCCCAACGTTCCCGCGATGTGGTCATAACAGGTGCGGGCAAAACGCAGCCGGTCAGGAGTATTGGGGACGAATTTGGGCCGCGCGCCGCCGGCAAGCACGCTCAAGCCTTCCAGCACTTCGGCAACTCCGGGCCCTTCCAGGCTGTAATAACGATGCTTGCCCTGCGCGTGTACCTTGATCAGGCGTTCCGCCATCAGGCGACTCAGATGAGCGCTGGCGGTCGACGGGCTTACATTGGCCACCATGGCAAGTTCCGTGCTGGTGCGGGCATGCCCGTCTGACAGACAATAAAGCATGCGGGAGCGGGCCTGATCGCCGATGGCGGCGGCAATGCGCGAGACTGCAGCGTCGTGTCGCTGTACTACATCCATACTTCGATGCTAGACGAAGTGTTAGTGTTCCGCCAGTGCGATATTGGACGCTGGAGGAGCCGCTATGACCGTGACTTGCGTGATCCGCTATGAGATCGACCCGTTTCAGAAGGAAGAGTTCAGGAAGTACGCGGAGAACTGGGGGCGCATCATTCCCCGAAATGGCGGGCAGCTTGTAGGATATTTTCTTCCCTATGAAGGGACCAACAACGTGGCCTGGGGCCTGATTGCCTTTGACAGCCTGGCCGCGTATGAGGCTTACAAGGCCCGATTGAAAGCGGATCCGGAAGCGCAGGAGAATTTCGCCATGGCGCAGAGCAAGAGGCTGATTCTGCGCGAAGAAAGAAATTTTGTTGAGGGAGTGGAATCCACGCTCAGCTTCCCTTTCCCGGCGAAGCACAAGGAGATTGTCCATGCCAACGCAAGCTGAAAAAGGAACAGCATTCCGCGCGCTGCACCAGCGTGACCGGGCCTTTATCATTCCCAATCCATGGGACATCGGATCATCGCGGCTGCTGGCGCACTTGGGATTTGAGGCGCTGGCCACCACCAGCATGGGTTACGCCTTCTCCGTAGGCAAGACAGATGGCGCGGTAGGCCGAGACCAGATGATTGCCCACGTGGGAGAGCTTGCCCGGGCAACAGATCTGCCAGTGAGTGCTGATCTTGAAAACTGTTATGCCGATGAGCCAAAGGCTGCCGCCGAGACCATCAAACTGGCTGCGGCGGCGGGAGTGGTGGGCGGATCCATTGAAGACTCGACGGGCCAGCCGGAGCAGCCAATCTATGAATTCGGGCACGCAGTGGACCGTGTGCGCGCAGCAGTGGCAGTAACGCGTTCACTTCCTTTCATTTTCACGCTGACGGCGCGAGCGGAAAATTATCTACATGGCAGGCCTGACCTCAAGGACACCATCAAGCGCCTGCAGGCCTTTCAGGAAGCCGGCGCTGATGTGCTTTATGCGCCGGGGCTGCGCAGCAAAGAAGACATTGCCGCGGTGCTGAGTTCAGTGGACCGTCCGGTGAACGTGCTGATGGGATTGCAGGGCGTGCTGCTGACCCTGGATGAGCTTTCAGCGATGGGAGCGAAACGAATCAGCGTGGGCAGCGCCCTGCAGCGGACCGCCCTGGGTGCTTTCCTGCGCGGCGCGCGGGAGATGCAGGAGAAAGGAACGTTTACGTTCGCCAGCGAGGCGGCGAATCCAAAGGAGATCAAAGAGGTGTTTGCATCTCCGCAAAAGCTTACGGTTGATCTACGCTGATCACACTGAGAGAATGGCCGTAATCGCCGGGATCGTAACGTCATCGCGCGTGACCGGGAAAAACTTACCGCTGGTTAAGACTGATGTCACTGATTTCAGGAGGGCCCCTGTCCACACGAGTCTGGACACTTGTGTGTGCATTATTTCTTCGCTATTATTGAATTAATATGGAACGTGGCTATCTTGGAGAATTTGAGTTGATGATCCTGCTCACGGTGATTCATCTGGGCGAGGAGGCGTATGGAGTGCCCATCTCGCGGGAGATGGAGAAGCATCGCAGGCGAGGTGTGTCCGTGGGCAGCGTGTATGCGGCTCTGGAACGGCTGGAACAAAAGAGCCTGGTGACCTCCCAACTCGGTGATCCGACTCCGGAGCGAGGCGGCAAGGCCAAGCGCTATTTCCGCGTCACGAAAGAAGGGTTGCAGCAGTTGCAGAAGACACGCCGAGTGCTCACCGCAATGTGGAAAGGATTGCCGGCGTTGAAAGGAGAACGCGCATGAAACATGAA
>CAVWUW010000026.1:0-140462 GCA_963758275.1 Terriglobia bacterium
ATGCATGGCGAGCTCAGTACATACGTGTTCAGTGCAGCGGTAGCCGAGCTGAGCAAGGTCGAGGCCGGCGAAGAGGTTCTCGCCCGAGCCCATGAGAACGGGACGGATGGCGAGGTGCAGTTCGTCGATCAGACCGGCGCGAAGGAATTGCCGGATGGTGGCCGCACCGCCGCCGATGCGCACGTCTTTGTTCCCGGCAGCTTCTTTGGCGCGTTCGAGCGCGGCGTGGATTCCGTCGGTGACGAAGTGAAACGTTGTTCCGCCCTTCATCTCCAGCGGCTTGCGCGGATGATGGGTGAGCACAAGGACGGGCACGTGATAGGGCGGTTCGTCGCCCCACCAGCCTTTCCACGAGTCGTCTGGCCAGGGGCCGCGCACCGGGCCGAACATATTGCGTCCGAGGATCCAGGCGCCCACGTTTTCCATGCCGCGCTGCGCCCATTCATTGTCCGTGCCGGTTGAGCCGCCTTCCTGGCCCTGCATCTGTTTGAAGGTGCGCGTGGGGAAAAACCACTGGAACAGTTCAGGCCCACGCTCGCCCAGAGGATTCTCCAGGCTCTGACGGGGGCCGGCAGCGTAGCCATCCAGCGATACGGAAAAAGAGCTGACGCGTACTTTGGACATGACATTCAGTATAAAGAACGCGGGCACCCACCAAAGGCAGCCCCTGCCATTGGCCCTTAGCCTTTAGCCAAAGCCAAAAACAACACCAAACCCAGGAGCACCAGAGGGCGCGGCGGAGCCTGGTCATCGCGGCTTTGACGTCACCCTGGCCGGGCTGAAGCGGCTGGAAGAGCTGGGCCTGGACCGCATTGACCTTAGCGAGCATAAAGTGAAGTGGATCTGGCGCCCTGAATTCAATGACGAGCTCACCGGCTACCTTCAGGGCTATGAACAGGAAGACGAGTACTAGTGGGGTGACCGGCGCAGCCAATTTGAAACTTAGCGCGCTGATCCGGATGACGTCTTCTTTAAGGCCGAGGGTCAATCGCCGTGATCGCACGTGATCGGAAAGACCAAAACCTTACCGCTGATGACGCTGATCACACGGATTTGCGCTGATCCGGCAAAATCTACCAAGGAGGCGCGAGACACGGAGAAAAATCGGGTGATCGGGTGATCGGAAAATGCAAAGGCATTTACCGCAACGGGCGCGAATCAGCCAAAGATTTGCGGATGATGGACGCAGATAAGTTGGCGGTTTGCCGACCCCCAAATTCGAAAAGGCTTACGGTAGAGGCACACAGCCGAGGGCGGCTGTGCCACACGTGATCGGAATGACAACACGTAACACAACGGCACGCAAAACCACCACCAACTATGAACCGGCCCATGAGGTACGCAAAGCTGCGGCACCCGTCAAGCCACGCACAACGCTGTGCCTTGTCCCTGGCCCTGCTTTGATGTTCGCTCAATCCTTCCTCAAGTTCGTTGCGAGAATCACTGGTCCAACTTCTTCACTTCCTGGTCACGGTGACGGAAGTCTTGAAGATTGCTCCCGAGGCATCCCAGCCCTGCACCGTGATTCTGTGAGTGCCGACGCTGAGAGACAGAACGGTATCAATGGTCGCCGCGTTGGCTGTTGCTTTCCAGGCGCCGTCAATATAAATCTGGGTGCGAGTTATGGCGTACCCGGAAAAGGCGCTGCCAGCCACGTGAACGGTGGAGGTGGTGATGGTACTTCCGGCAAGCGGGCTGCTGACGGTTACGAACTGAGGATTCACAGTGACGGTCTTGCTTGTACTTGAGGATGCGCCGTTATTGTCGGTAACGGCGGCGGTGACCGTGTACGTCCCGGCCAGTTTGTATTGATGTGAGGCGCTGGCGGTGGCCACGGGCGCGCTGCCGTCGCCAAAGTTGATGCTGCTGGATGCGATGGTCCCGTCGGGATCGGTCGATCCTGAGGTGCTGGCGGTAACAGAGCCTCCCACAAGCAGCGAAGTGGCGCTGGTGGTCAGGGCTGCGGTGGGCGGCTGGTTGCTGACCACGCTGATTGAGAGCGTGTTCATGAAGTTTCGGCCGGAGGCGTCCCAGCCCTTAACGATCAGGCTGTGGGCTCCGGAAGCCATAGGTAGCAGCGTATCCAGGCCGGCGGACTTGGTTTGATAGGTTAGCTTGCCATCAAGGTAGACCTGTATGGCGGTGACGGTATAGCCGGAGAAAGCATTGGCTACGACATGCACGGGCGAATTCAGCCCCGCGGTGGCAGCGCCAGCGAGATTGGCCGGGCTGGTCACGATCACTTCCGGCGCTTTCACTACAACGCTGGTGCTAGCCGAGGAAGTTGCGCCAAGATTGTCGGTGACTACGGCGGTCACGGTATAAGTCCCGGCGGCGGAATAAATGTGCGAAGCCGAAGTGGCTTTTACGCCGGCGCTGCCGTCGCCAAAATTGATGGTGGATGCCGCGATGGTTCCGTCAGGATCAGACGATCCGGCCGTGTTGGCGGTTACTTTGACTGGGCCATAGGCCGAAGTGGGAGTGACAGCAAGTACCGCGACCGGGGGCCTGTTCGTCGACGAAGTCACTTTTACGATAGCGCTGGTGCTTGAGCTCGCACCCAGATTGTCCGTGACGGTGGCGGTCACGGTGTATGACCCGGCAGCGCTGTAGATATGGGTCGCGCTAATGGCGTTTACAGGGGCGCTGCCGTCACCAAAGTTGATGGTGGTGCTCGCGATGGTTCCGTCAGCATCGGTCGAACCGACGGCGGAAGCCGTAACAGCGAGCGGCGCGCTGCCGGAAAGCGGCGTAAGACTGAGCGCAGCCACAGGAGGCTTGTTAGGTACGGTCAACTGCACGCCGGCAGACATCTTGTTCGTAAGGGAGGGCTTGCCGGTGGCTTTGATGAAGACGATGTAGTTTCCAGCATCCAGCGAAAATTGCGCCAGGTTCATGGTGCGCGTGGCGGCAGATGCGTCGGCCAGCCACATCAAGTTCTGGCCGTCCTGGGAAGCGAAGACGGAAAAATGATCGATGGTGTTCTGCTGACCGCTAATGCTCCAGTTCACTGTGGATCCGCTTACTGTGGCAGTGACGGTTACACAGTTATCGATGCCGGTTTCAATCTCGGAAGCTTCTTCGTAGTCGTTCCAGGTGACAAGTTGAATGCCAGTTTGCTGCCGGGTGGTGGAGTAATACTTCCCTTCTTCAGCCAGCGTCTGCAGCCAGGTTTGGCCGCACTGCTGGTCGATAAAGCGTCCGCTGCCCCACAACGCAAGCGTGTCATCAAAGCCCTTGTACCCCGACCCTGTGGAATACATGGTGGGGTGGCTCAGGGCGCTGGTGTAATAGCTGTTGAGGTATCCGATGGACGGAATATCAGTGCTGGTACTGCCGGCGGGATGAGGCGCTATCCAGGAAAAAGCTCCGCTGCTCTGGGTATGAGTGAATCCCCCGTTATTGCGGAAGATAAACTCAGGATTTCCCGCGACGGAGGCGCGAACTCGTGTCCAATCAATGGTGTACGCGGAATCGCCAAAGAAATAGATTACCGGGCGACCGTTGGCGACCAGGTAAGCAGGAGAACCTTCATAAGTCGTGTTGACATAGTTCAGGTCGTCAATCATGGTCTGGGTCACGTCGCATCCAACCCTCGCGGCGCAGACTTTCAAAGCACCGGCGTCATACATAATGGCGAACTGGAACCCGGGGTGCAGTTCAGCCTGCTGCATCAGCATCTGGCTGGCTTGATCGTAGAAAACAAAGTTCTTGCTGAACTCCCCGCGCCCGTACCAGTCAATGATGGCGCCATCAAGCCCGCGGCTGACCATGTCATTCACCTGCTTCTGGACTTGCGCCACGTCATTGGAGGCGTAACCGATCCTCATGTGGTCGCCAAAGCCGAACCAAGGCACAAAATGGGCATAAATCTTGGCGGTAGAGCCCGGATACAAGAGTGCTCGGGTGGGCATCTTACTGATATTACTGGCCCCAATGTTGCCATTGGTCTGGGCAGAAAAGCTATCGGCGGCGCTGGTGTTGTTTCCGGTTTCGACGGCAAGTGTGGTGGTCGCCTGAAATTTGGCGCCCGCAAAGGCGGATGCAGCCAACACCCAGCTGCAAACAACCGCCAGGAACAAAAAAGAACGCGTAACGTTGAAAGAACGCAAATGATCCCCCGAGCATTTCGTCGCCTGGGGGACGACGGATTAACGCTCCAAAATTACGAACAGTTTTTTGTCTTTCGCCCGGAAGGCGAAGGCGCCAAAACTTGAGTCGCCGTGCAGTGAAGTTTTTGTGCCTTGTGATTGGGCGGATTCTAGGTTTCCGAACCTCTTAGGACGAATCAGGGGAAGCACCCGGCTCATTGGAGGAAATACCTTATGGTAGTAAGGTGCTTGGTCGGGCACTGATAATTAAGGAGTTAGGCCATGGCCAACCGGTTGGGCCAAGAGTCAAACAACTAACTTCCGGGTGCTTGCGTCTAAAAAAAGGCCCGCAAGGGCCTAAAGTGCCGGAACAACTTAAAGACTCTAATAAATCTCACGGGGAGAGCACATGAGTGCGCACGCAAAAATGGAAACTACGGCAAAGATTCCCGCTGAAATTAACACCAAGTTAAGGTCCCTGGCGCACGATTTGAGCAACTCAATTGAAACCATCATGCAGGCGTCTTATCTTTTGGCGCAGATGAAGCTCGACGATAACGCCCGCAAGTGGTCTGATCTGGTGGACAAGGCAGTGCGCGATTGTGCCAAAATCAACCGGGAAATTCGTGACATCCTGAGGGCCAACGCTTAATCACTGGCTGAGGGGATTGCAAGCCTTGCCCTCTTATGCCGCGCGCAGGGATTTCATGCTTGCTCGCAGATAATCCTGGGCGCTGTGGTAGCCTTCCATGGTTCCCACGTCCATATAAACTTCGCCGCAGTGGCGGCCTTTCACTATATTTCCTGCCGCGATAAACGCGTTCAGCAAGTCACCCAGATACTCATCACTGCGGTGGCGCGCTTCCCACAGCAGTTTCAGGCGATGAAAGCTTTCACCCCGGGCAGTTACGGCGCCCCAAATCCAGTGTGAGGCTGCGTCTTTGCGTTTGACCTGAACCTGCTGCACGAATCCCAGATCGTCACAGACCACGGCGTCGAAGGCGCTGGGATTGTTCACCGGAAATAAAACCAAATTCAGGTCTGCCTGTTCAAGGTCAAGTGAGGGGACATAGGCATTTTCCGGAAACCATATCGTGTCGGGAAGCCCGATCAACACCTGATCGTGACGGCAAGCAAACGGCTCGGCGCGAAACAGCGCATCGCACAGGCCCTTTGGCTTGCGTTGGACAACGTAAAAAATTTCTGCCGCGTAGTTGCGCTCGGCGTAGTACTTGACGATGTCACTTTTTTCCGCCGAGATGACCATGCAAATCTGCTCAACGCCGGCGGCAATCATGCGCTCCACCAGATACTCGGAGACCGCCTTGGGCCGCTCAATTCCTTCCACCAGGCGTGAACCCACGGGAAGCAGTTCCTTGGAGCACCCCAACGGTTGAATCCTCTGTCCTGCTCCGGCTGCAGGGATAATGCCGATCATTGCACTACCTCAGTTCTCAAAGCTGATGGTTCGCGCTGCCCCGGAGCGGATGAGAAGGACTCCTCTATGTAGCCGAGCAACTGCCGGGCGCGAACCTCGCCTGTATGCTCGTGCAATGTACGCTCGCGGGCGTGCAAAGCCATCTTCTGTAAGTCGCCGTTGTCTCTGGTCAGGATCTGCTCCACGTCATCGGCACGTGAAACCACTTGAACGTCGTGCTCCAGATCAAAAAAGCGGTCCAAGCCCTCCCACCAATCGGTAATCAGAGGTGTTGCGCACGCGGCCGCCTCAAAGAACCGGCCAGAGGGGCACCAACCCCAGCGTGCCATCTCGCCGCGCGTGATGTTCAGCGTCAGGCGTGAAGATGAATACAACCTGGAATGATCATGCGGAGCCACATGCTCAATGCGGCGGACGTTCGCCGGCCAGCGCCATTCCCACGGGTAGAGCGATCCCGCCAGCAGAAACTGTCTTTCCGGATGCCGCCGCGCCACCTCAAGAAAGAGTTCATCTACCTTCCGCTGGCGATCTGAAGCGTACGTACCCATGTAGCTCAGGTCGCAAGTAAACTCGGGACTGGCTTCCACGCGTGGATAGTCATCAGGATCCACGCACCCGTATAAAGATCGTGCCATTTGCGCGCCGTAGATTCGTTCCAGTTCTTCCAGGGTTTTGCCGCCGGTGAATGAGAGCACCAAATCAAACTCCGGAATCTGTTCCCGGCGCAGGTATGGCACGCCTTCCTTTTCCATATTGGCCAGCGTTACCGGCGTATCAAGATCGTAGAAAACTCGCAGGGGCCGCGCCAAATCCAGGAGTTCATCATTGATCTGGGCGCCTTCGGGAAGGTAGCTGGCCGTGATCACTACGTCAGAATCCGCCGCCTCCTGCAGTGCATGTCGCCGGACCTGCTGCCAGTCTTCATAAAGGGTCAGATGGCAGTAATCGCAGGAATTAAAATCACGTCGCACCTTGTAGTAGGGCACATCCTTCTCAAAGAAGAGCACCTGATGCCCCATGCGGTGAAGGGCGCGCAATATCGCACGGTAAGGAGTGGCATGACCGTTGCCCCAGGACGAGGAGATCGTAAGCCCAAAGACAGTAATCTTCACAAATGTTTCAGGTCCAGCCGCCGGAATTGTCACCGCGACTGGCAAGTAGGATGTGAGTAACGCCAAAGCTGTTGGCTATGTGCTCTGGATGACACTCATCGGCGTTCCAACATCGGCGAACGGATGTGTGCTGTAATTTTTGCTGAAGCATGCGGGTGAAACGGTTTACACTTTCGGGTCATGACCGGCAGCTTCAATCCGCACGAGCCCCAAGAAACCGACCCATTGCGAGTCTCCGCGGACCAGCAGCAGAAATCCTCCCCTGCTGACGTTTCAAGTCATTGCCCGAACTGCGGTTCCCGCATGCACGAGTCGCGCTGCAAAGTCGTGTGCAAGACCTGCGGATTCTTTCTTAGCTGTAGCGATTTCTACTAGGTCCGAATTCCTTCCCGCATTTTCCTGGAATATTGCGCCTGGGCATTCATGCCTATGAGCCCAGGGCTGCCACTCCGCAATTGGCATGAAATCGCCAGGCAATGATTGACATTCTTCTTCTACTTACCTCGAAGGGCCGTTGAACCAATGGCCAACCTGCAGAAGTTCAGAGTGCCAAAACGGGAATTCTGAAAATATTAATTTTCCAGGAAACATGCGTCTCTCAGCAAAAAACGGCTACTCTGCTTGAGTTCTGGTTTTGGTACTAGACGTAGTTCCCTACTTCCCTGCAACAACACCTCTCCAAATCCAGGTGCCGATGGCGCTTGGAGAAAGGCAAATGTGATGAAAGGCAAAATCACGCTTGTGCCAGGGTTTCGTGTAGCTGTAGCGTTGTTGACAGTCGTGCTTCTGGGGGGCATCCTCCAGGGCCAAACAGGAGCGCCGGCCGATCCAGGAGCGCGTCCCGTAGGCAACAATAACCCATTTTGTCCGCCGGCTTCCGGCGCCATTCAGTCCGCCAAATTTCCCACCGCACCTCCTTGTATTGATACGGTGCAGCCACCAGACAGCATGGGCGACGCCGGCGCCGGCAACGTAGTCAGCCTCAACAGCAACATCACAGGATTCTGGTTCCAGGCATTGGCGGTTTTTGAAGTGAAAACAAATGTTGGACCGGGTCCGCAAACCGGGGCCGGAACTTTTCCTGGACTTGGACCATCTTTCAACGCCGTAAGCTGTTTCCAGTGCCATTCTCAGCCCACGGTGGGCGGCAGCAGCCCCAACAAAAACACTCCCGGTTTTCCTAACGGAAATCCACAAGTGGGAGACGCACCAACTCCGGGCCAGCTTCAGGCTGTAAGTTCATTCATCAGCGCTACCGGGCCGGTACGTGAAGCCCGCTTCCCCAACGGCTCACCCGGAGATGACACAATCTTCCGCGATCCTGTACCTGCAGGCTCTGTGGCCAACCTGTTCGTCATCAAAGGACGTCCTGACGCGCCTCCGAACTGCCAGATCGCGCAGGAGGATTTCCCGACGCAGATTACGAACCATAACATTATTTTCCGTATCCCCATCCCGACCTTCGGTGAAGGTTTTGTCGAGAACACCGCAGATGACAATCTGGAAGGGAACCTGACTACCGAAGACGCGATTGCCAACAATCCCAATTTCTTCAATCCGGTACTCGGCATAGCAGGCTCTTTCAACATCAGCGGCAACGATCAAACCATCAACCGGTTCGGATGGAAGGCGCAGAACAAGTCCATGCTGATTTTCGCGGGTGAAGCTTCCAACGTGGAAATGGGAGTGACCAATGAGAACTTCCCCAACGAAAAGACTGACGGAAACGGACAATGCTCTCCCAATCCCGAGCCGGAGGACCAGGTCATTGTTCCGCCTGATCCCACGGATCCTAACCTTCGCACCATTCCTACCATCTTCAACAATCCTGCTTTTGGCGCTTCGGGAGTAGCTTCAGATATATCGAATGACATTGAAAACTTTGCCGTTTTCATGCGGCTGAACGCCTCACCCAGCCAATGCAACTACAACAGCGGGCTAGATGCCAACGGCAAGGCGCTCTGTAAAGCCCTGGATGCTTCCGCCCAGCGCGGGGCCAAGGTATTCGGCAGCCTTGATCCATCCGTCGCCGGCTCGCTCACCAGCCCCAGTCCAGATAACAATCCGAACACCTCGGCCATCAAGCCAATCGGATGCGTTCTCTGCCATTCCAACTTCCTGCGGACAACGACGTCCGCCACGCCAGAATTGAATAATGCGGCGTTCCATCCCTTCTCAGATTTTGCGCTGCACACGATGGACGTCAGCTTGTCAGATGGGGTAACTCAGGGCAACGCCGGGCCCACTCAATTCCGCTCGGCTCCGCTCTGGGGACTCGGCCAGCGTCTGTTCTTCCTGCATGATGGCCGTGCCAGCAATCTGCTTGATGCAATCAAGGACCATGCTCTCAACGTTGGAACCAGTCCTGCCAATTGCACACCGAGTAACGGAGAAGCTTGCCAGGTGATCGTGCTCTTCAACAACCTGTCGCCTAGCTTGAAACAGGACCTGCTTAACTTCCTGCGTTCGCTGTAAGAGAACCGGGTACGCGACGTGTCAGAGAGGGGGCACGTCGCGTTTTTCTCCCTCCACTCTCTAGCGCGCTCCCGCAACAGGAGCGGCCTCGTCGCGATGCGGTACCATTCCCGGACCGAAATACTGTTCATTGAATTCGGCGGGAACAGCATCGAGCGCGGACTTCATTGTGTCTTTGAATTTCTGCTTGTAGATTTCGTGGGCAACCTCAGCCTTCACTTCCTCAAGCGGCATCACATCTCTGCGCAATACTTTGTAGATAACGTAGTTTTGAGGTTCCTTTTTTACCTGGCTGATCTCACTCGCCTTCAACGCGAACAACTCGGTTGCTTCTTCGGGAACCAGTTCTGAGCGCCGCCGGGTTCCCAGATCAGTGGATGGAGGCATGGCGACGCCCAGCGCGGTGTAAGCATCTTTCTGGATCTGTGCGAGGTCATCGCCCTTCACGGCACGCGACCGCGCAGCGTCGGCTGCGGCTCGGGCCTTCTTGTCGAAGGCGTCTTTATCCGGCGCTGCATCATTTTGCCGGGGGACAAGAACCCGTTCAAGCGTCACTTTTTCATAGTCGGCCAGATGCTGATGATAGTAGGCCTCAACTTCCGCATCCGCCGGCGAGCGGTATTTTTCCTCCAGGGTAAAACGATACAAGTCTGCTATGGCGCGCAGCCGGTTCCACTCCATCAGCTTGCGGAATTCAGGTGTGTCTTCCATCCCAGCCCTGCGGACAGCGGCTTCCACCGCCAGATAATCCGCGTAGGTTCTGGCCATGCTGCGGCGCGCCTCCGTGGACAGTACGCGTCCGGTTGGATTGAGCGCCTTTACCAGGGTTTCAAATTGTTCCCGGCTAATGACCGTCACGCAAGAATCGGGGGCGGACTGCGCCTGTGCAGGGCTCTGCTCACAAACTCCATGGACCGTAATCACCGGCTGCGTTGCGACCACAGTGGGCGCCGGATCCGCGGCGACTTTGCCTTTCATCTCTTTCGCTTCTGCGCCCGGGGATTGGTTCCGGGCAGAGATATGCTCGCCGGGGTCAGTTGAACTCTGTAGCGCCGGGTTTTGCCATAAGCAGTTTGCGACAGCGACGTAAAAGAAGACCAGGTAACTTGCGGCCCGCATAGTCTGATTTGCTCCGAACAATAGCAGTTTTTGCACGTGAGACTCTGGATTATATCCATCCGACAGGGCATTCCGGACAGACTTTATGGAGGCGCGAGTGGCGGTGTTTCAAAATGGAACTGTAGTCTCAGAATTGAAGCCGCGCGTAAAAATCCTGCTTGCGCCGCGCATTGTGATTAGCTAACATATTAGCTATGGGACCAAAGAAGATTACGGTGAACGTGCATCAAGCCAAGACGACACTTTCGCGTCTAATCGAGGCTGCAGAAAAAGGAGCCCAGGTGACAATTGCCCGGGACGGCGATCCGGTGGTTGAACTGGTGCCCGTGAAAGCCCGCCCCCAGCGCACACCGGGCACATATCCTGAACTTCGGGTGGGACCAGAATTCTTTGCTCCCCTTTCCGACCAGGAACTGGAAGATTGGGAAGGCAAAGCCTGATGCGTCTGCTGCTCGACACCCACGCGCTGCTCTGGTGGGCCAATAATGACAATCAGTTGTCTGGCGTCGCTCGGGCACACATTCAGCATGCTCGCAACAGCGTTCTGGTTAGCTCGGCCAGTGCGTGGGAGATTGCTGTCAAGTTCAGAAATGGGCGCCTGCCATCAGCCCAGAAATTCGTGACTGAAATATCGGAGTACCTCCGTCTCCAGAATTTTGAGGCGCTGCCGATTACGGTTGGGCATGCCTTGCGCGCCGGCCTTTTGCCAGGTCCGCACCGCGATCCATTTGATCGAATGCTCATCGCTCAAGCCTTGCAGGAAAATCTTGCCTTGGTCAGCAACGACCAGGCGTTGGATGGATATGGAGCACAGCGAATCTGGTAAAACCGCTGGTCTTAGTGGAGAAAGCAGAGCAAGATCAAGCTTTTCTGGTAAAGCAAAAGGCCCCGCCACCCGCAAACATGACGGGGCCGGTTCAGCCTGAGCGGTCAGGCTGCTTGCTGTTCCAGGGCAATGGCGCGAGGGAACAGGATATTGTTCTCAAAGTGAATGCGGAAGAGCCTCCAAGAAATTTTGAATAGAGGCTAATGGAGCCCAAAAGCAGCGCCTTTCCAGAATGGCTCACCATCACTTATAGCGACCAGGATCTGCACGTCGCGTTCTCCTGGCGCGAGCCGCCACTCTTCAATACGCCCCCCTTAGGCTCCGGGCCGGCAAGCTCCTGTTTAGGCTTAAAACTGAATGCCGGCCCTGCGGCTACCGAATCGGGAAAAAACAGGCTGACACACGTATGATGTGTTTGTGGCCGGCTGGAGCTCCGCAACCTGATTTGTCCTGCGTTTCTGAGAGCAATGGATTTGGCAATCCATAGCCCGAGCCCTGTGCCCTTCTCTGCCTTGGTGGAAAAAAACGGTTCAAACGCCTTTCTTGATTGTTCTGGAGTCATTCCACGGCCATCGTCCAGAATGGAAAAACGGACCCCCATTCGCAAATTTATGCGCCAGTCGCAAGACGGAGCCACGCGCACCCGTATCCGGCCGGCTCCAGCCTCGAGCGAATTGATCAGCACGTTTTCCAGAGCCTTGCGTATCTGGCTGGGGCTGGCAACCAAAGCGCCGTTCCAGAAATATTCACGTTCAATGAGGGCGGCGCTGTCAGGAAATCGAAGCTTCATGCGGTTGACCACATCCTCTACAAGTTCACGCACATCAACCGCAATGGGCGGTTCTGTCTTTTTGTAAAAGCCAATTGCAACTTCGGTGATGCGCGTGAGCCGGGAAAGCTCTTGCTGGGCGATGTTTACAAGCCTACGGGCCGTTTGGGAAAGGGGCTCGCGTCCAAGAAGGAAAACAGAACTGGTAACGGCTGCCAGCGGATTGTTGATCTCGTGCGCCACGCTGGCCACCATCTGGCTGGCAGCGGCCAGTTTCTCGCTCTCCAACACCAGTTGCTCGGCGCGCATCTGGCTGGTGATGTCGAGAGACAGGCTGCCCACAAATTTGTCGTTTGCCTGGTCAATGAAGATGAATTTCGTGGTCAGCCAGTAGCGCTCTTCATTGCCTAACTCAATCTTGTCAATGAACTGTCCCGGCCCCGCTCCCGCGGCGAGCACCTGCCGATCCAGATTCTCCATCGTTTGACGCAACTCTGAGCTGCTCTCTGCATGCCCATGGCTGATGCCGAGCAGGTCCCGCGCCTCATCGTTGTAATAAACGTATTGTCCGGCAGCATTTCTCAGGTAGGCGCAACCGGGCCTGTTCTTGAGAAATGTTTGCAGGATCTGCTGCGCATCGCCCAGCTTCCGCTCGGCAGCAATACGGTCACTCAGCCTGTCCTCCGCCTGCTGATGGGCCTTGTTGCGCGCTCGGGTCAAAAACACGATTCCCAGCGCGGCCGCCAGATATGCAAGGAAGCCCACCGCGTCACTCATGCCGGCGAAGCCCCATTTATAGCGGGGTGGAACAAAGCAGAAGTATGCGAGCGAGGCGCCCAGAACCGTGCTCACCAGCGAGGGACCGACACCAGCGTACAACCCTGTAACAGCCACTGAGACCAGGAAGGTGATATAAGGCATCTGGTCCCCGAGCCAGGGATCGATCAGGAAACGCAGCAGAAGCCCGAGGAGCACGGTCAGTACGGCCAGTGAATAAGGGCCAAACCTGGACCTGAAGCCTGAAGGCAGAATAGAGCGCGATGTCTTAGAGCCCATGAAAAAACTCGATTCAACAATATTTCAGGGCGCGTACGTATATCGTACACGAGGTTGATCCAGGTCTTGCAACTTCGGCTTGCTAACTAAGTGCGCCTGCTCAAAGAATAAGAAACGGCCCCGCCACCCGCAAAAATGGCGGGGCCGCCCCAGCTCGAGCGGTCAGGCTGGTTGGTGTTCCAGGGTGACGGCGCGAGGGAACAAAATGTTGTTCTCCAGATGGATGTGCTGGTGCAGGTCCGTTTCAAAGTCTTTGAGTGCTGCAAAAAGCGTGTTATAGCTGAAACACGCGTCCTGGGGCGGAGTGTAATTGCTGGTGAGCGATCGCAGTTCTTTGAGCATATTGCCGGAATCTTCATGCTCCAGTTCCATCATGTGCACGGGATTGCCCACCGTTCCAAACGCGGCGCGGGGCAATTGCTTGCCTGATTCCGACGCCAGTTCCATCTGCGCAATGTAAGGAAACAGGACCATCTCTTCTTTCATCATGTGCGAAGTAAGTTCGGCGCCCAGAGCGGAAAACACTTTCTGAATGGCGATCAGTTCAGCGTGGTTGCGGCCATGCACGGAAACCACCTTGGCCAGAAGCTTCTCCAAGCGTGGTATTTCGTGCTTCACGTAACCATGGTGGCTGCTGACGATATGCAATACGAGTTCATTTAATGAAGCCTCGCTGAAGTCTGGAGTCGCCGCGCCTTCCACCGGAACGGAGCCTTCCTCCAGTGTGCGAAGCACATCGGCCACGGCAATCTTCGCGTGCGCGCAGGCGGCTTCCAGTGATTTGCCCCCGCCGCAGCAATAGTCAATGCCGAGCTTTTCAAAAACGCGGGTTGCATTGGGAATTTCTGCCGCCAGTTGGCGGACAGTTTGAGTTGACGAGAGAACCATGCGAAAAGAGCCTCCATGAAATCGCGGGCAGGAACCATAAGCTCTCAACCCTGCTACCAGGCTAATCGCGTCCGAAAACGGCGGCGATGACTTATGTCACACCTGAGTCTTATCCGGCGGAATCCAGTTCTGCCTGAAGTTTGTTGATATCGCGAAGCGTCACGCTCTTCCCTTCCATAGTGATCAGCCCCTCGGCCTGCAGGCGGCTTAGATTGCGCGAGACAAGCTCACGCACGGTGCCAATTTGCGAAGCCAGTTCCTGATTGCTGGACGGAAGCTGCACCTCAACCCCAGCGGAAGTTTTCTTGCCTTGTTCCGCCAACCGCAGCAACGACGCGATGAGACGCGAACGAACGGAAGTAAACGAAAGCTCTTCAATAATGCCCACCAGCCTGCGCAATCGGCCGCCCACAATTTTCAGCACTTTGAGCGCCACCTTGGGATGCACCACGCACAACGAGTAAAAATCCTGTTTGCTGATGAAGTAAACGCGAGCGTGATCAACGGCCGATGTGGAAGCCGGATAATTGCCGCCATCAAAAACCGGAAGCTCTGCAATTGAGCTGCCGGGGCCATCCACGGCCAATACCTGCTCGCGGCCGCTGGGCGAACTCTTAAAGATGCGTACGTGTCCCGTTTCCACGACAAACAGCCCGGCGCACATCTCGCCTTCTGTGAAAATCAGCTCGCCGGGAGAATATTCTCGCGGGACCGCCCGCTCCGCAAGGAACTTGAGTTCTGTGGGCGAGAGATCAGAGAAAATTCCAACCCGGCTCAGCGTTTCCAGCATTTGTGGTTCCCTACGCTCCGACATGCGCTCATTGTACCGTCAGAGTACATCCGTAGCCGCTCAGGGGCAGGCTCACAAAGATAAGCGCTGATTGGAACGGATAAGCAACTACAAACACGAAACCCGAAAGCAGAAGCTGGGTTCATCTTATGAAGCTTGTCTGCAGAGCACCTCAGTGGTCCTCTTCTTTTATAATTTTTAAGAGTTGCTGCCGTCCGGCAGCAGGGGCCCCTGTCACCGCTCGCACAGAGCATGATTCCGCTAAACGGCATCTAAGGAACTTGTATGAACTTGCGTACTTTCTCCACGAAGGCCCTGGCCATTTTTCTCACTTTGCTCATGGCTCTGCCGCTGGAAATGCTGGCAGCCACGTCAGAACCAGTACTGCCCGACCCGGGCAGTCCCGGCATGAACAAGCAACAGCAGGAGCAGCTTGGGCTGCAGGCCGTTGGTGAAGTCTATAAGCAAATGCCGGTCTTGCCTGACTCCAATCCGGTTACGCAGTACGTGCAGCAACTGGGCAAGAAACTGGAACGCGTGATTCCCTCAGATAGATCCTGGCCTTACCAGTTTCACGTGATCCCGGCGGCGGACATCAATGCCTTTGCTCTGCCCGGCGGACCCATTTTCATCAACCTTGCCACCATTCAGGCAGCGGAAAATGAAGGCCAGCTGGCGGGCGTGATGGCGCACGAGATGTCGCACGTTTACATGCAGCATTCCGCCAAACAGGCGCCCAAGCAGGCAATGGCGCAGATTATTGCAGGCCTGGCAGGCGCTGTTCTGGGTGGCAGTGCAGCGGGCAATCTGGCCAAGATGGGCATCCAATTCGGCGCAGGCAGCATGCTGATGAAGTATTCGCGCGGGGATGAAGCGCAGGCTGATTCCGTGGGCGCCATCATTATGTACAAAGCGGGATATAACCCCAAAGACATGGCGGACTTCTTCACCACACTGGAGAAAAAGTACGGCAATGGCGGACCACAGTTCCTCAGTGATCACCCCAATCCCGGAAACCGCGAAGCGTCGCTCCAAAAAGAAATCCAGAACTGGCCTTCCAAGAACTATCTGGGAAGCAGCAGCGAATTTGCCAGCGCTAAAAAAGAAGCCAGCGGCATGAAAACTTACTCGGCACAGCAGATTGATGCCGGGGCCAAGCAGGGTACATGGGCGCAACAGAACCAGAAAAACGGCGCTCTGCCCAGTAGCGGCGCTTCCGCTCCTTCAGGCTCCGCCCCCAACCAGGCGCAAAGCGGAAACTCGCAAACGCAGCCTGCTGGAGGAAACTCGCAAGCACAGGCGGGCGGAGGAGACCTGGCCAACCTTTCTTATAGCCAGGTGCAGCCAAGTAACAACTTCAAGCAGTTTCAACAATCGGGATTTAGCATTTCATACCCTGACAACTGGCAGCCTGGCGGCGACCAGAATTCAGGGGTCATTGCACCTCCTCAGGGCGCGGGCAATGGGGGCATCGCCTATGGAGTGGTAATCGGGAGCCAGCCGCAGGCCAGTGCAGATCTTGATCAGGCGGCAAAACAGGTTTTGCAGAGCATGGAAAATGATAATCCCGGCCTGCAAGCGGATGGCAATGCTACCAGTATCAACGTGAATGGGACGCAGGGACGCGCCATGTATCTGCGTGGAAGTTCGCCAATCCAGCAAAATGGCAAACCTTCAGCGGAACGCGACTGGCTGGTGGTAGTTCCCAATCCTCGCGGTGGAGTCACCTATCTGGTTTTCGTCTCCCCGGAGCGCGACTTCAGCAAGTTGCAACCGGTGTATCAGAAAATGCTCGATAGCCTGCACCTCGGCTGAGTTTCGCGCAGTTACTTGCCTTTACGGCTTTCTTCGGATCCGGCCTCGATGAGTTTTTTCGTCATCAGGACCAGACCAAGAATCTGCGTCCATTCGGAAACAATGTTCCCCACCACTTGTCCCCATTTTCCCTGCGGGTCCGAGTGAGCAAACGTAATCACCCACATTACCCCGGTGATCAGCAGGAATATGGTGAGCGAGTGTTGCCGCAATTTTTCCAGCACGCGGCTGGACAAGGCCGGGCCCGGCTCCGGCTTGCTTTCTCCGGAACCCTTCTCGTAGAGACGCTTGGTAGCAAGCACGGTCACCAGTACGCCGGACCAATCCGCAATGGCGTTGCCAAAGAATGATCCCCAGTGCTTTTGTTCGTTGCTGATGGAGTACAGCACGATCCAAAGCAACAGTATCAACGCTACCACCAGCGATAACCCATGGCGCATGGTAAAACGGGAATTTAGTTTGCGTTTGTGTTTCTTCCGCATAGGTTTTGCAGCCGGCAGGAAGCAGCGGCCCAAATTCATAAGATGCAACTCTGATGCCTGCATGACCCAAACCCGTATAATTGCGGTTTCTCATCTCGGCAATTCCTGGTGATCACAAGGATGAAACTGACACGAATCTGTCTCCTGGCATTTCTTTCTTCCAGTGCTTTGATTGGACGCGCACAGCAATCGACGATGCCGCCGTACCATCAACTGGCCCATGACATCTTCCAGCAGTTGATTGAGATCAACACCACGGATACGCCCGCAGGCAATGTCACGACGGCTGCGCAAGCGGTAGCTGCGCGCCTTGCAAAAGCCGGGTTCAGTGGTGACGATCTGCGGCTCGGCGGACCGCTGCCCAACAAATACAACGTGGTAGCCAGAATTCATGGAAGTGGCAAAGAGAAGCCGGTGCTCTTCATCGGACACCTTGACGTTGTGCAGGCCCTGAAGCAGGACTGGTCGGCGAATCTTGATCCCTTCAAGTTTAATGAAATTGACGGCTACTTTTACGGTCGCGGCACGAGCGACATCAAGCAGGGCGACACCATTCTGATAACCAACTTCATTCGCCTGAAGCAGGAAGGCTTTGTCCCGGACCGGGACCTCATCCTGGCGTTGACCGCCGACGAAGAAGGCGGCGAGTCCAATGGTATCCAGTGGCTGCTCAAAAATCATCGTGACTGGATTGATGCCGAGTACTGCATCAACACAGATGCAGGTGATTTTGAAACAGAAAATGGCAAACGGCTGCTGTTGGGCGTGGAGACCAGCGAGAAAAATTACATCGATTTTCAATTAGAGGTAAAGAGCAAAGGCGGGCACAGCTCTCGCCCCGTGAAGGACAACGCCATTTACCACCTGGCCGCAGGATTGGTACGGCTGAACGACTTTCAGTTTCCGGTGGAGTTAAACGAGACCACCCGGAGCTTTTTCGCCAGGACTGCGAGCCTGCAGGACGCGCAGACAGCCGCTGACTTTCAAGCCGTAAGCGCAGGCCAACCCGATCCCGCCGCCGTGCAGCGCCTTTCACAAACGGCATACTTCAATGCTCTCCTGCGTACAACGTGCGTGGCAACGCGGTTGGAAGGCGGCCACGCCAACAACGCCTTGCCGCAGACTGCTCGTGCAATCGTGAACTGCCGCATGCTGCCCACCGATTCGGCTGCCAACGTACAGAAGACGCTTGTTGGAGTACTTGCGGATCCGCGCATCACTGTGCAGGTGGTGAATGACACGGGAGCGGCGCCGCCGTCAGCCATCAATCCGGTGATCATGCGTCAGCTGGAGGAACTCAGCGCCAAACTATACGGCGGAATTCCGGTGGTTCCGGTCATGGACGCAGGCGCCTCCGATGGAAAATATCTGAGGCTAGGCGGCCTTCCAACGTATGGGGTACCGGGCGTATTTGAAGACGTGAATGATGACCGGGCCCACGGACGCGACGAGCGGATTGGGGTTAAGGATTTCTACGCGGGCGTCGACTTTTACTACTCGTTCATGAAAAGTCTGGCGGGGAAACCGCACTGACGAGTGAGAGTTCCTGCGAACGATGTGAGCGGCCCGCGTTGCGAGGTAAAGGAGAAAGTATGAAGCGTATCGAGAATCACGGCCTGGCTTAGGCGGCCTTATCGACGCACTCGAAATGCCTGGTACAGCGCGCCTGCCGCGAATACAACGACTCCAGTCGATCCAGCAGTTCTTCATCGATTCCCAGGCGGGCCTCGCGGATGGCGCCGATCGGGTCCGCCAGATACCACATGGCATTCAACGAACAACGTCCAATCCACTCCCGCAAAGCGCTCTCATAATACGAAAGCTCCTTTGTGATGTTGACGATGTTCCTGGCTGACATGTTTGTCCTTTGAATATTTAGACCCGTTGGCCGAAGCGGCGGAACAGTAACTTCGAAAGTCGCGATCAATTAGAACGTAAATGACGACTGGACTCACGGGCGTGACGAATGGATTGGAGCCAAAACTTCTACGAAGCGTGGATTTCTACTACTTTTAGATGAAGAGCCTGGCGGGTAGCGATTGAACTCTTTAGAAAGAGCTCTCGCCAACACTACAGAACTGCCGCAGCAGCGCACGGTATTCAGACGCAGTGCTCTGACGGCTCAGCCTGGATACGATGAACTCGCGTCCGTGATCCCCGAATTGCCGGGCCAACTGGGGTTGGTTCTTCAGCAAGAGAATTGCTTCGGCCAATGCCGCTGCATCGCCGGGAGTGACGCAAATGCCGGCATCTGCATTCTTGATCAGCTCGGCAGATTCGCCTTCCAGTCCCGCTACCAGCGCTCGTGCGCAGGACATAAATTCCAGCATCTTGGTAGGAATCACTGTTTTGAACAATTCAGATTTACGCAGTAACACCAGGCACACCTGCGAGGCGGCGACAATGGCGGGTATTCGCTGTCTCGGCTGGCCGGGAAAGACTTTGACGTTCTCAAGCCGGCTTTCCGCCACCAGTCGCGTCAGTTTCTGTTTGTCGGCGCCTTCACCAACCACCAGGATGGCGATACCCGGATCCGACTGCTGCAGAAACCGGGCGGTTTCCACCAGTGTCTCCACACCGTGAGCATTTCCAATAGTTCCTATATAGCCGACAACAAAACAGTCTTCGACCTGGAACTCCCGCAGGATCGCGGGATCCGCTATTTGCGGATGGAAGAAATGCTCATCCACTCCATTTACCACCACAGAGATCTTCTCAGCAGGTACCTTCCAGTGAAGCTGTAAGTGTTCTTTGAAGGGCTTGGTCACCACCACAATATGGTCCGACCGACGATATAAAAGACCTGCTATTTTGCCGAGCACGCGAAAGAGCAAAGAACTTTTCTGACTCACGCCGACGGCTTCGAGAGATTCCGGCCAGAGATCTCGAACTTCAAAAACAAAAGGCACGCGCTTGAATTTGGCGATGATTAAACCTGAGAGTCCAACCAGAAGCTGCGGCGACGTGGCGATCACGATGTCCGGCTTGGCAAGGAACAATCCACGCATGGCCGCTGAGATGCAGAACGAACCATAATTCAGTATTCGCTCCCATCCCTTCCGGTTCGGCAAGGGCAGCAGCCATGTACGCTTGACCAGCACTCCGTCACGCGTTTCGTTCGTGAACAGACGCCACAGTTTTGATCTGTATTCCGGCGGGACTTTGCCCGTGGGATGATTGGGAAATCCCGTCAATACGGTCACGGAATCACCCCCACGCGCCCATGCGCCGCTCAGTTCTGAAACGCGCGCCGCGGGCGCTCCAATCTCCGGCGGGTAGTATTGCGAAACATACAGAATCTTCATCAGCGTCAGTAATAGAGCAGCTTGAACACAACTTTCTGACCCAATGCGCGTTTGCGCTTGAACCAGCTTGTTTGGTACGCGCTCCAGCGGTCGGCAAATTCCTGAAACACCTGCTCTCCCGTGATCTTATGCATCACACGCAATTGGACGATGTGGAGGGCGTGATAAAAAGGGCTTGCAATCATGCGCAATTTTGTTCCCGATTGCTCATAGAGAGACCAGAAGCCAGTATCAAAACGCGGAAGAACTTTGCGCATGGTTGAAACGAGTGCTGCGAACAGTTCTTGCGTGCGCGCGTCGCCGGTGGCAAGCCAATAATCGTAAACGCCCCAACTGGCCCAAAAGAAACCATTGAGGATGTGAGTTGGCGGATCAACAATATATTCCTCAATCCAAAGATTGTTGTCCTGGTCTTTGCAGACAACCCCGCCGTCGTTCACATCGACATAAAAAACCTGCGCCGCGCGACCAGCGGCTTCCAGATATTTGCGTTCGCCAGTGAGCTTCCAGGCACGAACCAGCACAGAAATTCCCTGCCCTTGCGCCAGCCCCGAATACCATGGTGATTTCAACGTATCGCGGTAGTCCCAGTCAAAGTTGTGCATCCAGACTTGGAGTCCAGCGCGATTGGGAACGAGCGTTGCCAACAGCCAGTCCGCCCCGGCAAGAAAGTTTTGTTTTCGCTGCGCGCTCTGCGTCCTCAAATAATAGTTGTAATTTCCCAGTCCATACTGGGCAAGCGCAATTGGGTTGTACTGGCGCCCGAGAACACCCCGATAATCGAGCAAAGGAATGCCTTGATCGTCAAAAGGGCCCTGGTAGTCCGCCTTGGAGAGAAATGTCATGTAGTACTCGCCCAGCTCTCCGGCGCGACAATTGGGATTCATTTCCGGGCGCTCATGCCAGAAGGTCAGCTGAGAGGTTCCGTGGCCCAGATAAGCGCTGAAAATCCGTCTCCAATAGTTCAGCCGTTTAAGGGTGCTTGCGGACTGCGCGGACAAACCAACTTCTCCTGTCTGGATTCCAGTGTTCACAGATTGTTATGAGCTGAAGATTGATTCTGAGCCTGGGGCGTGACACGGCAAAAACCGGAAATCTATGGCCGCCCTGAGTCTGAAGGCTCAGAACGCGTTCAGAATCGATCGTGTGCTGAAGAAGTATAATAACATCCATCGGTTTGGCGTCGGTGTGACGCAGGTTACGCGCGCCACAGTTTTGAACGCCTTTTCAAAGCATGGATTACACGAAGTCCCGCCTGATCTTTAAGCTGAAAAAAACACTGAGATACGTCCGCCTCTATGGTGTTCGCCGCACGCTGGTGAAGGTGCGCGGCCAGTACCACATGAAGCGCAAATTTACCCAGCTTCCAGCGGAAAGAGGCGGCGCTGTTCGAGAGAAGCACGTAGGGCTGATCGGATGCGGGAATTTTGCCTACAGCAGCATCGCCTACTATCTCAAGAAAAACTACGGCGATGTTCTCCGGGGATGCATGGACATAGAACTGGAGCGGGCAGCGTCCTTATTTGAGGATTACAAGCTCTGTTATTACGGTGACGACGCGAACCGAATCATTGAAGACAAGAACATCGATCTGGTTTTCATCGCCTCCAATCATGCTTCGCACGCAGAGTATGCAATCGATGCTCTTGCGCAGGGCAAGTCAGTGCACATTGAGAAACCGCACGTTGTGAATGAAAACCAGCTTTTCCGTCTCTGTGAAGCCATGCGTCGATCGAGCGGGAAAGTCACACTCGGCTTCAATCGCCCGTACAGCAAAATTGGGCGTGTGATCAAACGCTACATCGATGGTCAGAGCGGCCCGGCGGTTTACAACTGGTTCATTGCCGGCCATGAAATTCCGCCCGACCATTGGTATTTCCGCGAGGAGGAGGGCGGGCGTGTTCTGGGAAACCTGTGCCACTGGACGGATTTCGTATACCAGTTGGTGCCGCCGGAATCGCGCTTCCCCATGGAAATTGTGCCTATTCCATCCGGTAAATCATTGAATGACATGGCCGTGGCCTACAGCTTTGCCGACGGAACAGCGGCGGTGATTACCCTGAGTGCAAAAGGAAATACCTTTGAGGGAGTCCGCGAGCGTTTCTCAGCGCAGCGAGGCGACGTGCTGATCAGCATGGAAGATTTCAAAAAGCTTGTGATTGAGGTGGTGGAAAAGAAACATTTCACCAATTTGCCTCATCGTGACCATGGCCATGAGGCCACCATTCGCCGCAGCTATGAAATGGTGCGAAGCATGGGAGAGTTAAATGCCGGTTGCAGCGTGCAGTACGTGTGGGAAACCGGGATGCTTTTTCTCAAGACGAAAGAAGCGCTGGAGCGTAACCGCACAATTGTTTTGAACAGCTTTCAAGCGGTTCACGCTGGCATCGTTAGGACATAGAATGGCGCACTATTGCTCTAACGAATTTTCGTCTGTATTGAGATCTTTCCTGCCCGTTAGTTGCTTTTCCACCTCAAAGCTGATGCGCGTCGCCTGGACCAGTTGTTCGAATGGAATAGGCCACTCGGCTCCGCGCTGGAGGCATGAAGCCAGCGCCTGCAACTCTTCCAGTTGCCCTTTCTGCTGCGTCACAGACCTCCAGCCCTTGCGCTTGGATCCGGCGATGGAAAGGGATTTGTAATCGTTCAGTGAGATCACTTTTCCGTCAGCAAAAATGTCCATGTTTTCCTTGGGAAAGGACTTGTCACCGAGAGCCGTGTAAGTGAGAGAACAAACCGAGCCATCCCTGTAGGACATGGTCGCCACAAAATTATCTGTTTTCTTCCACTGCTTCCCGGTTGCATTCAGCGCGTCGGCGGAGACGGCAACGCATTCGGACGCGGTGAGAGCATTAAAGAGATCGTAAATGTGGCAGGCTTCGCCCAGATTGCGGCCGCCGCCTTCTTCGCCCTGAGTCCAGTGATCCGCAGGGATAAAACCGGCGTTCATGCGATAGCTGACAATCAACGGCGTACTACGCGAGGCAAGCACCTGTAAGGCCGTCTGGATGGGAGGCGAGAACCGGCGGTTGAATCCGACCATCAGAAGTGGCGCGTTCTGTGTTTGTCGATAGAACGCTTCAATCTCATCGAGTTCCTGCGGGAAAATGGTGAGCGGCTTTTCGACAAAGACATTCTTCCCAGCCTGCAAGGCCTGCAACACCATTTTCCCGTGAAGATTGTGCCGAGTGGAAATCAGCACCAGATCCACCTGCGGATCATTCAAAACCTGATCGTAGTCGCTCGTGGCATAGCTGGCTTCACATCGTGTAGCCGCAGCGCGCGCGTTTGCGCCGGTCCGGCTCATTACACAGTGGACCTTGAAATCATCGCGCAATTTCAGCAGATTAGGAACGTGCATCGCCTGGGCAAAATTTCCAGCGCCCACGAGCGCGATACGGACCTGCTTCCCGATGGCACGCGCGGAAGAGACATTGATGCGGCGCTCCAGCGCTGTTTCGCTTTGCGGATATTCCAGGATGGTCAGGAGGGTACCCTTGCCAGGCTCACTGAGCGATGCGTATGCTTCCGCTGCTTCTTGAATGAGAAAGGTGCGCCGCGGCATGCCACTGAGCCGGACCTTGCCACGCGCCAACAAATTGAGATACTCCTCCATGTTGCGGTTTTCCGTCCAGCGGACGTAAGGCAGAGGGTAGTCCTGGCCGCCTTCCTCGTACATCGGATCGTAACGGCCCGGCCCGTAAGAAGACGAGATCAGAAAGTCGAGTTCCTTCTTATAAAGGTCGTTGCGGTCCAGATTCAGTCCGACATCTCCTACCAGCACTACACGTCCCTTTTTGCGGCAGCACTGCATGGCCTGGCTGATTACTTCATGGCTCGCGGTGGCGGCAGTAATGATAACGGCATCGGCCCCCAGGTCATCCGTGAGCCGGTGAACATGGTCAACCAGGTTTTCATCAGCGGGGACAATGCCCATATCCATTCCGTTCTGCTCGGCCATGCGGACGCGCTCACGGTCTGGATCACTTCCAATGACGTGGCAGCCGTTGGCAGACAGCAACTGCGCTGTGATCTGCCCCAGCAAGCCGAGCCCGAGCACTACTACAGTTTCACCCAGCGTAGGATTGCAGCGACGCACGCCCTGCATGGCAATGGCGCCGAGCGTCACCGTGCAGGCTTCGGCGGTGTTGAGTCCTGTGGGAATTTTTACGGCTAGATTGACGGGAACATCGATCACTTCAGCATGATTTGCGATGCCAGCTCCAGCACAGGCAACCATATCACCGGGTCGAAGTCCCTCCACCTGATCGCCGATGGCAATAACCTCACCGGCGGCGGAATAGCCGGTAGGCAAACCGGCCTCAAGCTGCCCGGTAACGCGGTCGTAGACACGCTTGATTCCCTGGTCGCGCATCATCTGAAGGACGCGCTTAACGTGGTGTGGCTGCTTGAGAGCACGCCGGTAGAGCGGCAATCCTGACATTTTCACGCCGGCCATTTCCGTTCCAGCGCTGATGCACGAGTGGCGCACCCGAACCAGGACATTTCTGGGGCTCACCTGCGGCGCCGGTACCTCCTGAACCAGCACACCTCCGCCGCGAACCAACACCTGCTTCATTTCAACTACTCCTTAGAGATTCTTCGTGCACCACTTGTCCAGCGTGTAGAGCAACCACGGTCTCGACCATGACGTTCTGCCTTCAAGAAAGGCATCCCATACCTGGGCGACGGCCGCTGGATCAAGCACCGCCGCCAGAGGGCCATGGCCGGCATGTGTCAGCGCCGATTCTACGCTCTGCTTCAGCGGCCCGCGCAGCCAGTGTTCAAATGGAAGTGTAAAGCCTCTTTTCGGGCGGTGCACAATTTCATCAGGCAAAAGCCCGCTCATGGCCTTCACCAGCAGGTGTTTGGGAGTGCGCGAGTCAAGCTTCATGCCGCCCGGAATAGACAAAACGTACTCTACGAGCCGATGGTCAAGAAACGGCAGGCGCAGTTCCAGTCCGCTAGCCATACTCATGCAGTCAGCGTCGCGCAAGAGCGTGTTGGCCATGTAATTCGTTAGTTCGAGATACGAGACGCGGTTTACGGGGTCCAGAGCGGCAGTGGGCGCAAGCGCCGTTGCCATGGCGGACTTGAGGGCGCGATTATTTCCGGTCCTGAGCAATTGTCGCTGCTGCCGCGGAACAAACACCATGCGTGAGAGAAAGTAAGGGTGCACCAGCGCCCCATTCCCTTCCACCAGTGCAGCCAGCTTGCGGCGACGATCACTGGAGTTACGTCCGGGAATGGCGGAGGCCAGAACGGAGCGCAGAGACGAAGGCAACCAGCGCTCCAGCGCGTGGAATTTTTCCATGCGCGGAACGTAGCGGAAGGTGTCATAGCCGGCAAAAAGCTCGTCGCCGCCCTGGCCGGAAAGTGCCACCTTCAGACCGGTGCGTCGCACCGCGCGCGAGATGATGAACGTGTTGAAGCCATCCACGCTGGGCTGGTCCATGGCCGAAAGCGCATCAGGAATGCTCGAGAGAAATTCTTCTCCGGTAAGTGTGATCTCCTGATGTTCAGTTTTAAACCGCCGCGCCACCAAATGAGAGAACTGGTGTTCGCTGTAGTCGCCTTCCTTGAACACGATGGAAAAGGTGTTGATTTTCTGCTGTCGCGCTCCCGAGACTGCCGCCACCAGAGCGCTGGAGTCAATGCCGCCGGAAAGAAACAGCCCGACGGGTACGTCACTTATCATGCGCAGGTTGATGGCTTCAGAAAGTAGATCCTGTAGCCGGGCCACAACTTTGGATTCGCTGAGTCCCGGTTGTCCGTTCGTGGCGGGTTCTAACAAAGAGGAGCTTGTCGGAGTCCAATATTTATGGACCTCCATTTTGGCCGGCTCACAAATGAGATATGATCCGGGAGGAAGAGCGTGCACACCTTCCACCAGCGTCTGGGGATCGCCGACTGAACCGAAGCCCAGAAATTGCTCCACCGTCTCTGCATTGATTCGTCGCGGAACCAGCCCCGTGGCAAGCAGAGCTCGAACTTCAGAGGCAAACAGCAGAAAGCCGTCACCCTGGAAATAATAAAGAGGCTTTTTGCCCAGCCGGTCACGAGCGATAAACAGGCGTTGCGCGGCGTGGTCCCAGAGGGCAAAGGCAAACATGCCACGGAAGTGATCAAGGCATTTCTCGCCAAAAGCGGCATAGGCCTTGAGCACAACTTCCGTATCGCTGTGACTGCAGAAGGGGACTCCGCGCTGCTCCAGCAAGGCGCGGACTTCCTGGAAGTTGTACACTTCGCCGTTATAGGCAATCCAGTTTTGCGTGGCCGGATCGGCCATGGGTTGGTGGCCGGCAGGAGAGAGATCAAGGATGGCAAGCCGGCGGTTAGCGAGGCCAACACGACCGCCATTATTCAGGCCGATAATCTTGAGGCCGGAGTCATCGGGACCGCGATGAGCGATGGCCTGGCTGGCAACGTTAAGAGCTTCAGCTCGAACCTTGCCTTGCCAGTCTAAGAATCCCGCTATACCACACATGTTTCAACGATCCGCTTGGTGTTTACCCTTTGAGACAAGCCCGGATCAACAACTCCAGGCGCTTCCATTGGCACTGATGCTATAAACCTTAGCTCATTTTAGCGGTTCGGACGCGGTCAGGCATGGGATTTGAGAGTTCGAGCGGAGCGCGCCCGATGCTGTAATAGTTGAGTTCCGCGGCGGCCATTTCCTTGGGAGTGTAAAGGTTGCGGCCATCGAGAACGATTGGATACTTGAGCAGCCGCTTCACCATGGAAAGATCCAGCGAGGCAAATTCCTTCCACTCGGTAAGGATCAACAGTGCGTCGGCGCCTTCCATGGCGGCATATGCATCAGGCGCATAAGTGATGGCATCGCCCAGCACGGCCCGGGCGCGATCCATGGCTGCGGGATCATAGGCAGTGATCTGGCAGTCGCGGCTGAGAAGGTCCTGGATAACGTTGATGGCGGGCGATTCACGAATATCGTCTGTGCCGCTCTTGAACGCCAGGCCCAACGCGGCCAGCCGCTTGCCTTTGATGGTCCAAAGAGTCTTGCGGACTTTGGCAACAAAGCGGTTCAGTTGTTCCTGGTTAATGCGCTGAACTTCATCCAGCAGGGTAAAATCACATCCACAGGACTGAGCGATGGCGCGAAAAGCGGACACGTCCTTGGGAAAGCAGGAGCCGCCATAGCCGATGCCCGCGCGCAAGAAACGCGTGCCAATGCGCTTGTCACTGCCCATGCCGATTTGAACATCCTCGATGTCTGCGTTTGCGGACTCAGCCACCGCGGAAACTGCGTTGATAAAAGAGATTTTCATCGCCAGGAAAGCATTGGAAGCATGCTTGATCAGCTCAGAAGTTTCCGGCGAGGTTTCAAGGTACAGCGGCTTGGCCAGGGCATCATCGGGCGGCGGGACAGCATCCGGCTGCTGAGCGTAGCTGCCGTCCAGCAGAGGAGCATAGAGCTCCTTCATAATGCAGGCAGCGTGCTCTGAGCGGACACCCACGATGATGCGGTCCGGATAAAGGAAATCAGTAACGGCAGTGCCTTCGCGCAGAAATTCAGGATTGGAAACCACGTCAAAATCCGAAACCGAGCAGCCGTTGAAGACCATGGAGCGCTGAATCCAGGCATTGGTGTGAACCGGAACCGTGCTCTTTTCCACGATCAATTTGTGGCCGTTCATGGCGCGGGCAATCTCGCGGGTGGCGGTTTCAACGTAAGAGAGGTCGGCTTCCCCGCTGGCATCGGCCGGAGTGCCTACAGCTATCACCACAATTTGCGCCTGGCGAACCGCGGACGCGAGATCCGTGGAGAAGCAAAGCAGCTTGCCATGATGACGACGGATCAGTTCAGGCAGGTAATCTTCATGGATCAAAGGATCGCCGCCGTTGAGCGCGGCGATTTTGGCTTCGTCATTGTCAACGGTGATGACCTGGTGACCCAGTTCGGCAAAACACGCTGCCGCTACCAACCCGACATATCCGCAGCCTACGACTGCAACCTGCATTCGCGATTCCTTCATAGTCAGAGCGTTCGTTTCTTGCCTCAATCAGAGCTGAACCTTAAATCTAACAGATTCTGGGGCTTGCGCCATTAGAATGTTCGATAAGGCGGAGCACTGTAAATACCTTAACCGGAAGTACTGGTGAATTCGTGTTTCAGGCCGGCCTTTCCTGAGGATTGGCCCAGAGCTCGACGAAACAGCTCAACGTTCTCCTGGCGGATGGCGGGCGAGCGCGCCCACTCGCGAAAATAGCCCTCGCAGGCAGCCGACATGGCCCGGTAAGCTTCGTCATCAAGGTCAATGCATTGCTGCAGGACGCGCAGCCAGCCATCGCGCCCGTCCAGCGGCAGATCCCAACCTACGCTCTTGCGCTCCAGATCACGCCAGGGCGTGGCGTCACTGATGAGTACGGGGCAGCCTGCGGAGAGCGACTCGGCAATGGCGTGGCCAAAATTCTCACCCAAGGTGGGAAACAGGAAAAAATGGTACTGGGAAAATTTCTGCTGCACCTCATGATGAGGGAGTGGGCCCAGATAGCGAATCTTCACGTTCGCAGGAAGGCGGGCAATCGTGGCTTCACAGGTGCGCCAATAGCCTGGATCGTCGACAGGGCCATAAATATCAAAGTTCACCTCACCACGCACTGACGCGAGGAGTTCCAGGGCAAAAGCCAGGTTCTTCTTGGGAGAGATGCGCGAGATGAACAGGAAGCTAACCTGGCCAGCTTTCTTCTGAACGGAGCGCTTTGCCGATGCATCGGAACCGACACTGGGGATATTAAAAGCCACATGGACGCGGCCGGAGATCTCTTCCCTGCTTCCCTTCTCGAGATTGTATTTCGTGAGCAGCGAAACAATTTCACTTTTCTCAAGCTCCGCCGTGGCATGCCACAACAGGTTGCGGCATAGACCGATTGCAGCCGCAACCCTGATGTAGAACTTTTTCTTCGGCCACTTGAGCTGCAGGGCGCCGGGCGAGAGTTCACCTCGGGGGGCCACCACGACCACAGATGAGCCGATCAGACGCAGTCGTCGCAAGAGCAGGACCCTGCGAGCAAAGGTGGAAAAGAAGCTGTTGAGATAGATGATGTCCGGCTTTATTTCATTAATACGGCGGCGGAAGTTTGAGAGCGAGTGGTCAGCAGTGTAGAAGACATGGGCCTGTCCTCGAGTGGTCCAGGCTTCCAGCGTCACGCCTGCGTGGGGCGACCTCTCACCCAAGTCACGATCGCGGGTAAGAACATAAAATTCAAACTCGGCGCCTGCGAGAGCGGAAATCAGATTGGACACGGAGCGCACGGGGCCACCGGCTTTGTAGGCGGGCAAATACCAGTCTGTGACGCACAGAATACGAGTCATTCTCTGGACGATTCTCAGCTTCGCACAGTGGGATTGGCAAGCGCGGCCATGGCAGGAATCGGAGCGGAAGCGGGAGAAGCAAACAAAACAGCGGAGAGTTTGGCCAGGTGATCATCCTGCGAATACAGCTCTTCAGTGCGACGGCGCAATTCCTCAGGAGCGTGTGCAGGAAGCCTGCCGGCAAGATGCGCGCCAATCAGATCAGCAATTGCGCCTTCATCGGCCGAGGCAGCAAGCCATTGCTCCTCAAAATTGCGCATTATTTCGGGGATGGCGGCAACCGGAGTCGCCAGAACAGGACGGCCACAGGCCATGGCTTCCAAGGCGATCAGGCCGAAACATTCGAGTTCAGCCGTGGGCAGCACAAACGCATCACCGGCGGCGTACATTGCGGGAAGGTCGGCGTCAGCCACGCGCCCCAGGAACCGGATGGAGTCGCTGAGGTTGAGCGCTTGCACCAGCTCTTCAAGTTCGCGTCGCAGCGGTCCTGCTCCGCCAATGATTAAATGAAGTTTATGGCCGCGCTGGCGGAGAATGCCGACGGCCCGCACCAGGCGATCAAGCCCCATGCGGCGCACCAGCCGGCGCAAGGTGAACAGGACAGGAACATCCAGCGGCCAGCCGAGAGCTTGCTTGGCCGCGGTACGATCAGGGACAATCTTAAAGCGCTCAAGGTCCACCCATCCGGGGATCACCTGAATGCGGTTGCCCAGCTCTGCGCCGTGAATGCGTTTGATCTGGCGACGGGTAAAGTCAGAGTCGGAGGCGATCACTGCCGACCGTTCCAGACAACGCTGCTCCATACGCTTGAGCAAGGGCTGGCCGAACCAGCGGCGGATGCGGCGCCCGAGGCCTTCTCCAGCCCATTCAATCTCCATCTCCATGGTGGTAGGCGAGTGAATGGTGTACATGGTGCGGGCCTGATGTTCAAAGACGTCGCAGGCGGCGAGATAAGTTAGTGGCACGTGCCCATGGATGACGTCTACGGGAGCATCCATGTACTTGCGCAAAACAGCACGAGCGGCTCTCTGATGTGCGGACGCGCGGCGCGGGTCAGCAGGTTTGAGATGAGGAATTTTGTAACGCAACAGGCATAAATCGCCTTCCTGCTCCATCTCAGGCTGGTCAGGGCTCGACGCTGCAGCCAGCATGGTTACACGATGACCATTGCGAGCAAGAAAATGGGCTTCATCCCACGCCAGACGGCCAGCCCCGCCGGGCCGGTCCTTGTAATGATTGAGGTTTGCAATCAGTACATGAGAATTGGGAAACAGACGTTCCATTCCTTAAACTTCTTCCTTATAAGAATACTCGGTTCCCTGAGCTACACATGCGCTCCGGCGTCCCGCCGACGCTTAAGCACAATTTCATTTCATTGAGAGTTGCTGTATGTGAGCGGATTGTAGCACCTCTTATTTTTCTGCGAATGCAGGAGAATTGCAAAGATAGGTTAAGTTGACTGACTCAAAATCTCAGGATTTATAGACTTGCAGGCCGAGGCCCTTTAAAAAATGGCGGTGCTATAACAGCCTCAATGGAGTTGCTGCGGAAGTTTCATCGCAATTACACCCGTTAACTGAAAAGCTTTGTTCTTGATACTTCCGGAAGAGAACGAATCTGAAAACCGGAATCTCGACTGGTAGGAAAAATCTATGTTGCTGGAACTATATTACTTTGAGCCGGTAAAACTAGAAAGTACCAGTCTTGTCCAATACAAGATGAGCCTGAAGGGGAGGGCGGATTCTAACGCAAGATGAGCCTGGAGATGGCAAGCTGAGGATTGACGATCAGCGTGCATGAAGCCGAGCAGTTTAATCTGAACCAGATCCAGGCATTCCTGAAAGGGAGCGAGGGAATCCGGTTCGAAGGTAAGGCCAGGGAACAGATCTACAGCTGGATCGAGAAGCTCTTGGTCCACCACCAGTATTGCCAACAGGGGCGTCGGGGCCGGGGCCTGTTGCGGCAATACGTGGAGAAGATGACGGGGATGAGCCGGGCCCAGGTAACCCGGCTGATCGCCCGCTTTGGCAAAACCGGCCGGGTCAAGCCGACGGTATACCAGCGACATCGCTTTGCCCAACGTTATACCGCCCGGGATGTGGAACTGCTGGCCCGAGTCGACCAAGCGCATGAAACCCTCAGCGGGCCGGCGACACGGCACATTCTGAAACGGGAATATGAGGTCTACGGCAAGAGCGACTACGAACGTCTGGCGTCGATTTCCGTGGCCCATCTGTATAACCTGCGCCAGCGCCCCAAGTACCGCCAACAGTGTCGGAACTACACCAAGACCCGAGCAACGCAAGTGGCCATCGGCGAGCGGCGTCGGCCCGATCCCCAGTTGGGACTGAGCACAGGGCCGATGAAAGTTGAGATAGGGGTTGAAGTGATGGCGGTAGAACTCCTGCAGGCGGTCGGCGTGCGCAGCATCGATGTAGCCATAGCCCAAGCTTGCAGCGCCGGCAATAGAAAAGCCTCGCTGATGCGGGGGACGGCGGTGACAATTTGCCACTGCGTAACCTCGTCGACGGCGTTGATATGGTACACGCCTTTACTGCCCGGTTCATCGCCTTGATGGACAGTATCGACCCGCAAGAACCCCGGCTGCCCCTGGGGGACGGCTTTTGGTTTGCTGGATCAGCAGCTTGTTGAGTAAGCGGGCCACGGCGGCGTTGATGAACTCGCTGCCGTTGTCGCTGTGAAAGCCCAGGATGCGGAAGGGAAACTGGGCCAGCATGGCCCGTTGGCAAAAAATATACCTCTCGCTTATATCGTTTTGCGATATGTACTCTGCAACAAAAAAGGGCCCTATAAGAGCAGCCCTTCTTGAAACGGAAACTACCTGATAGAAGCCAAATGGGCAGCCGGGGCGTTGACGCCCCGGCAACTCCCTTCCTGCTATTGACCCTTGATTGTTACAGTGAACGTTTCATTACCAGGCTTGGCTTCAATTCCATCAAATGAAACCTTCCCGGTGCTGCTGAGAGTCCCTTTTGCAGCAATCGTCACGTTGACGGTAATAGTGATACTGGCAGCGTTGGCCAGCGTAGGAGTGAGACAGCTAACGTTCCCGCTCTGCGATCCGGCCGGCGGGAACGTGCAGGTTGTTCCTGCGGGCGGATTGACGCTTTGGAACGCAATGCCCTTGGGGATAGGCTGCGTAAACACCACGTTTGGCGCATCTACACCCTTGTTGCTGATCACCCAGGTATAAGCGTTGGTAGAACCGACGTTTCCGCTGCCGTGCTGTGCCTTGCCGGTGAGCGAGAGATCGGTGGTTGGACCGCTTCCTCCGCCCGCAGCCGCAGGCGCTGTGGTTGTAATGTTCACGTTGACATTGCTCAGCGCAGTACCCGCCTCATCGGTCGCGCTCAGCGTAGCAGAGTTCTTAATGGTCTGGTTCTGCATCTGCACGATGAACGGAATCCGCACCACTGCCCCTGCGTCCATGAATCCGATATTGCAGGAGAAGGTGACCACGCCCGCACCAACCTGAGTGCAAGCGCCCTGGCCGACCTGGGCTGACATGATATTAGCCAGCGGCAGCAAGGTGGAGGTCCCTGAACTGCTTGTCGTCGCCAGCAGCCCCTGGCCCGCCTGAGAGAACGTGAAGGTTTTGTTGCTTGGGGTGTTGACAATCGTGAAGGTTCCGTTGAACGAGCCGTCGATCACACCAGCGATTGTCACCTGCTGATTGGGAGCGTATTGCTCAGCGCTCGCCAAAGTCACAGTGACTAGGCCGTTTACATCGCGAGAAACCTGAGCGATGTTGTCCGGTACCGCGTTCAGGGTTTCAGTCACGTTAACGTTGGTGATTGGGAACCGCGAAGGATTCGTCACCGTGAGTGTGTAGGTGATTTGCACCGGCGTCACATCCTCACTGGTTGGACCGCTGACGCTGAGGAGAGGCGCGGGCACATTTGTTGCCGAAGGCGTGACCGGAGCGGACGGATCGGAATCCAGGCCGTCGCCGGCAATGTTCGTCGCAAGCACGGTAAAGGTATACGGGGTACCATTGGTCAAGCCGCCGATCAGTGCGGTATCAGTGTTCGAGCCAAAGGCCGGAGGCGGAACGGTGACTTTCACGCCAGTTGCAACGCCATTGGCAATCACAGTAACGGTGTAGCTGAGAATCGCTTTGCCGCCGTTGCTGATTGGGACCGTCCAGGTGACCAATGCCTGGGCATCGCCCGCCTGAGCAATCACATTGGTCGGCTTGCCAGGTCTTCCGAATCCCGGCGGTTGAGCATCATTGCTCTGCTGTGAGAACCCGCTGTCATTGCTTCCGTTGTGTGCCTGCACTTCAAAAGCGTACGTAACGTTATCCGTCAGCCCCGTAATCAGCACCGAGGTCGGCGGGAAACCATTGGCGCTCGTCGGATTCACGGTGATATCCGCCAGAGGGGAACCGGATGAGATAGAAGTGTTGCGGACCGTGTAGCTGGTGACAGGAACAGCGGACTGGGCCGGGCTCCAGCTCACGGTGACCTGTGATTCGCCAGGGACGGCGATTACATCCAGAGGCGTTCCTGGAGTTCCATTGATATTGATCGGCTGGCTTGTCTGCCACCAGCGGCCATTCCCGATTTCAAGCGGATTGACAGCGATGACCGGATCCTCAGCCGTGTAAACGACCAGGTTGGCCGGATCGGTGCCGTCCACTCCCAGGGCCGTGAGAGCGGCAAGAGCCGGATCGGGAACCGGCGTGATTCCAGCCGGGTCCATGTAAGTCAGATCGAGAGTCTGGCCGGTAGCGCCTGCCGCCACATTACCCACCCATGCGACGTGGTCGTTTACGCCGTAATAAAGATTGTTGCCGTTAATGGCCGGGAAGTACTGGTCGCTTCCAATAGCGTCCGTGGCGCCCACCTGAGGCAGTGTGGGAATGACCGTCCCATTCGCCACCGTGCAGGCGGCAAACGGGGGAACCAGACACGTGGTGTCAGCGTTCGGAATCACAAACGGCGAGGTGCCGTCGCCGGACCACAAGTCATGTCCGATGAAGGCCAGACCGCTGCTGACGGCGCCGTCAGGGGTGGTTGCCACCAGTTGCTCGAACTGCGCGCAACTGCTGAAGCCGAACTCGGTTGCGGTAGCGGGGCTGTTGAAACGAATGATGTCGCCGCTGTCCAGGAAACTTACCCAGAGGTTGCCCTCAGGATCCAGCGCAGCTCCCACTGGATTGGTACCGGTCGTCAGCAAAGGACATCCTGTTCCGCCAAGAAATGGTTGTTTTCTGCCTTTGGCCGCAGGAGCACCCAGAGTGAACGCCGTTGTCAGATCCAGCGCGCCCTGACCGTCATCGGCATTGGGATCAAAACCAATTCTTATTACACCCTGGCTAGCGCTGTTGTCGTCCACGAAATACAGGAAGTGGTTGGCCGGATCGTATTGAAACTGGCCGCCGAATGGGATGGCAGCGCCTCCCCGGTTGACATTGTAAGTACAAGTCAACATGTTGATGTCCCATGGACCTGGCGCATCGATTTCAGGGTCCGTGCGGCAGGGACCGCCAAATTGATCGCCGACCCACAGGTGGCGAACAGGCCGGCCGGTAATCGCGCTGATGGCGGTGCCTTCCAGAATAATGGCGCCCACTGGGCCGGTGTTTACGGTGTTCTCAGTGTGTCCGGAAAATAAAATTGTGTTGGTGGTGGGAGTAACATTGGTCTGCGCGGTTGCAGGCAGTATTGCAAGGGCAATAAGCGCCAGCACGATTAAAAGCACGCGAGCAGACAAGGCAGAGCAGACGCCGCGTTCCGCGGCTCGTGTCCATGCGGAGGAACTCATGTTGTACCTTTCCCCTCCCGGGCTTTAGCTCCAGGAGCTTGTTCAATATGGGTAAGGCATCATCCGTGGTATGGACGTTCGCCGCCGCAATGCTATGGCGATTGCAGCAGATACAAATCCCCACCCAAAAGGCGTCAGCGGCTGCAAAAGTTCCGGAAGAGCAACCCGCAACGCAAAGTTGGCAAAGTTCTGCCAAGTAGTACTAATGGTGTAAGCCTTGTCAATTAGAAGGCGATTGAGAGTAGATTAAAATCTCTAAGCTTAACAACTTCGGACTCGCCGCACCAAAAAACCGGGCCCTGGGACCCGGCTCGCCATGCTTGGCGACTTGGAAAATCAGGAAAGAAATCACCGCAATACTCAGGGCTACGCTATGCGTTATTGCCTCTCTGGGCAATGATCGCACCAGCGTTCCAGGCTCACTGCAGGAACCAAATGGTGCGACCCGATAGGTGGCAGAACGATTAATTTGAGATTAATTGCTTTAACAATTTCGGCTGAGTTTGGCGAGGTAGAGATGCGTAGGCCGATTTAGCAGCAACCCTCAAGGGGCAGAGTTCACACGTGGCTGAAAATGGAAATGGCCGTCGTGGAGAGCGACGGCCATTTCATGATTTGAGCTGCTATTGGATTGTGAGCGTCACGTTCACAGAGTGGTTTAGACCGGCACTCGTGCCTGTGATGATAAAGGGGAAAACACCCTGTTGCGCGCGATGATCCACGTGAAGGTTCAGGTTGGCGGTCCCGCTACCGGTCACGGAGGCCGTAGCAGGGCAGGGAGTAACCGTATTAAAGCAGGGAGTGACCGTGGAGGGCAAACCCGAAACGCTCAGGTTCACGGTCCCGGTGAAGCCGTTTAAGCCGGTGATGGTCACCGTCTCAATGCCGTCCCCATTGCGCTTCACGGTGATCGTGGCCGGAGCTGAAATGTTGAAGTCTGGCGTCGGCTGCGTAGTCACAGTCAGACTTACAATCACGCTATGAGTCCGCACGCCGTCAGTCCCGGTTATGACAAGGGAGTAGGTGCCGGGCACCGCTGTACCGTCCGCAGCAACCGACAGAGTTGTTGTTCCTGAAGTGGTCAAAGAGGCCGGGCTGAATATCGCAGTCACGCCCGAGGGTAATCCACTTACGCTGAAGTTGACGGTCCCTGCATAGTCGTTCACCGGAGTAAGCGTCACTGCGTAATTGACTGATTGCCCGGTTTGGACCGGCTGCGAAGCCGGCGAAGCTGAGAGAGAGAAATCAGGCGCCAACACTACCAGCGTTCCAGTGGCTGTGCGCACCAGGGGTCCGCTCGTCCCCGTGATTGTGAAACTGTAACTTCCACCCGGGGTGTCAGCCGCCGTCTGAATGGACAGTGAAACCAGTCCTGAGCCTTGAACGGAGCTCGGACTCAGGGTGGCCGTGGCTCCCGAAGGCAATCCGCTGATGCTCAATGACGCTACTGCGGTAAACCCTCCGGATGAGCTGACGGTCACTCCATACCCGATGTTCTGGCCCGGGTTGACCGATGCGGAGGTGGGAGAGATAGAGATGCTGAAATTACCCTTGGGATCGACTTCCAAAGTGAGCGGTACACTGCGGGTCTCGATACCATCGCTGGCCGTGACTGTCAGCGAATAAATGGCAGCTGGCGTGTTATTGGTGGTGGCAATCACGAGGCTGGAAGGACCGGAGCCGGTGATGCTCGGTGGCGTGAACGTGGCAGTTGCAAACGGCGGCAATCCGGTGACACTTAGATTTGCCGTCCCGGCATATCCGTTCAGTCCGGTCAGCGTAGCGCTGTAAGTCGCGCTTCCGCCAACCACAATGGTTTGCGAAATGGGAGTGGCATCCAGCGTAAAGTCGGTGACTGACAGATTCACCGAGGTGCTGTGCGTGAGTGTGCCGTCGCTTGCGGTGATTGTTATGAGGTAGTTCCCCGCAGGAGTGGTTCCAGCCGTAGTGCTGATGACCAGAGTAGAACTTCCTGAAGTGTTCACCGACGCGGGAGTGAATGTTGCGCTCGCGCCGGCGGGCAGTCCGTTGACGCTGAAGCTCACAGTACCGGCATAACCATTGAGCGGAGAAATGGTTGCCGTGTAGCTGGCCGAGATTCCAGTCTCCACCGTCTGTGATGCCGGGTTGGCCGAGAGAGTGAAATCGGGAGTGGTTACAACCAGGGTAATGGACGCGGTATGACTGATTACTCCGTCCGTAGCCGTGATCGTAAGCGGGTAGCTTCCGAGCGGTGTTGTCAATGCTGTGCTGATGGCGAGCGCAGAGGTTCCAGAACCGATCACGAGGCGGGAGTAAATGAGGCTGAAGCATCCGTCGGCAGCCCGCTGATGCTTAACGTAACCGGATTTGCGAATCCGCCGGCCGCGTTCAGGGTCACAGTGTAATTTGCCGTCACGCCCTGATTCACGGATTGCGATGCAGGATCAGCAGACACAGTGAAATCAGGTGTGACGTTGTTGTTCCATAAGTTGACCAGGTTCGCCGCGTCAACAGAGCCCCAGCCGGTAGCCTGGTCGTAGCCCGTTCCGGCATTGAACCCGGCTACTCCTGGCACACTGTTATCGCCAGTAATCGTGTCATGGTAAACAGCGGTTCCACCTGCAAACTGGTTCTGTCCCATGCTATACAAAACAGGGTTCGCATTACCTTGTGATGTTCCGGTGTTCTGCACCACCAGAGCCATCAGGCCGGCGAATGAAGGTGAAGCAGCCGATGTTCCGCCAGCTGCCTCAAGCCCGCTTGCGGTCGCGGTGTGGCCCTGGATCATGAGATAACCGTCGTGGCTGGCTGAACTCAGAGCCACGTCCGGCACATCGCGTACGCCATCGGCGGGTACGCCCGGTCCGGCCTGGAAAGCCGGTTTGGGATAAATGGCGCTGGCTCCGCCGCCAGTGGCGAACAATCCTGAACCGCCCGTTACATTGCCGCTTTCATTCCATGCAACTTCAGGAATGTAACTGAGAACCGAGGCCTGTGTTGTGGGATCGTTCGTTGGAGACCAGAACGTGCCTGTCCCTTCATTGAACTCCGTGCCGCCGACAGCGATGCTGTTAGGCGTTGAACTCAATCCATTTACACCAGTGCCCGTACCGGCCGTGGCGGTTGCAGCATCGCATCCGGCGGCTCCACTGTCACCCGCCGAAACGAAAGCAGTGATGCCCTGCGCTGCAGCCTGCTGCCACAACGTATTCCAGAAGTCATTGCCCGCGGCGCCCAGCGCGGTTTCGCACAAGCCAAAGCTGGTGCTCATCACGCTGGCAATATTGTTGTTCACAATGAACTGTGCTGAGAGATCCACCCCATCGGTGGTGGCGGTGGATTGCGATATCACAAAATCAATCGTGGCATTTTTCGCTACCGCTCCTGACCATTCCACATCCAGATCCGCCTCGGCTTCTTCATTACCCCCGAGGTCTCCTGGATCGGGTCCGTTGTGGATGAAAACCGGATCGTTGGCTGGCAAACCAAAGAAGCTGCGGAAGAACTGCACGTCCGACAGATTGATGTCGGTGCGGCCAACAATCGCAATGGTCTCTCCCGTGCCATCGATGGCAGGCGACGCACTGTAGAGCGGATTGACGTTATAAATGGTGGCAAAATCAGCCGGCGCCAGGAAGTTCGCGCCTGTACCCGACGTGAAATCCGGCGGAAGCTGATTAACCGTGCTTTGCGGGTGCTTGCGGAAATCATTCAACGAAACCAGCCCCTTCACCAGCCCTGTCAGCGCTCGCGGGATTGTAGGATCACTCGCATTGGCGTGGTGCATTTTCCCGTTGACTTCGTACTGGCGAATGTTGGTCTGGAACGCGCGTTCCACCTTCTGTACATCGCCGCTGAAATTGATCCACATTCTCCCGCTGGAGACCTGGTCAATGGTGAAACCGAATTTCTTTAACCAGTTGGTCACATCGGCAATGTCCTGGTCGGTAGGGCCGAAGCGCAGGCCGAATTCTGTGGGAGTCAGCCATTTATGATAGTTGGGCGATTTGGGATCCTGCTGCTCCGCCAGCAACTGCTGCAATTCCGCCTGTGCCTCCGGCCGGACGGACAACAGCAGTACGATGTTATTCATTGCTGTGGTCGCGCTGGCAGATCCGCGGTCAAATTCTGCCCGGGCCAAAGGATGGGTGTTGCCGTGCAACGTTACACGGTCGGCATCGTTGATGGCGCGTTGCGCTTGGGCGTTCAGCGAAAGCATCCCAGTCATTAGCAGCAACAACGCTGTGCTGAGACACACGTGTAAGCGATGGAAGGTCTGGCTGTGCATTGACTCCCTCGTTGGTGCTTAAGTTTTCTAAGGCGAGGCAGAGCCGCCATCAGACCGGAAGGTAGGGACGCGCGCACAATCGCGCGCCGTTATGATGGACCGGAAGCAACACGTCGAACGGTTGAACACTCTGACGGGAACGGATTAGGAGTGGATTAAATTTCCATTAGATTTTCTAATCATCGCGCGGCAAAAAAACAATCAGCTTGCGAATGTGCTGCTCACCCGCAAATCCCGGCTTTGCCTGACGGTGGAGGTACGCAGGTGATGGAAGGCCCGCCCTTCCTGCCGCATTGATCAATTTGATGAGGATTGCCGGGGCACGTCTGTGCGCTGCCGTACGTTTACGACATCGGCTCTTTGAACAGCTTATGGCCGCCGAGAGCTGTATAGAAAGCCCAGATCCCCAACGCGAGCACGCCGAGCGGCACAATGATGGCGTCACTCGCGTACCAGCGTGAGAAGTCAAAGGTGACCGGGACATTCAACATAGTGTTGGCAACAAAGACCGCCACCGCGAGCGTGATCAGGCCAAAGCGAACCAGCGCGAAGGCAGCAATTCCGTAAATCAGCACTCCGGTCGCCATTTCAAGGAGAGGATGCGTACTGCCCAGACCTTTGAGAACTGTAAAGATCACCACGAACCCCGCCGCTCCCGCCCACGGATGGCGCAAAAGAGACCGCAAAGCAATCAGGATAATAAAGAAGACCAGGGTGCCCTGAATGGCGCCGGGGATTTGTCCCAGCATTACTCCGAGCGTGCTTCTGCCTCCCATCAAATACTCTTTCGAAAACAATTGGGGAAACATTCCGAAGCGGGTTGCACCAACAATCAGTTGGACTTCAATGATAAGAATCCAGATCAAACCAAGGATCACGCCGAACATCACATCACGACCCACCAGTGGGTCGCGCACGCGGCCGCTCAGCAGGCGCGTCCAGGAAATAATGGTCTGCGGCCATAACCTGCGAACATATGGCTCCAAAGCCATATACAGGACCCATACAAGACAGGCTGTAAACAGGCCGGTGCTGATAGCGAGAACAAAAGGGCCGGTAAGATCGAAAGAAGGAACAAGATGACCGTAGCAAAGCCAGATTCCGATCTGGGCGAGAAAAACAAACGCTGACAGGCGTGCCGCGCCGATACGATCACCCTTGCCTTGCTTATATTGGCGCCGCGCCAACATGCCTGCTCCCACGGGAATAAAAAAGAACAACACCAGCCCCAGAATCTGTGAGATCTTCGTGCCTCGTGAGATCTCGCTTGCGTGCATGCGTTCCGGGCGTGTCCATGGGCCAATCAACTGAAAGTAGACCGCCCTACCGTGCCATGCAGCAGCTTCCACGCGCAATGGCAGCCCGCTGTCCGGCCATTTTCCCGTCCAGGAGGCGCGCTCGTCAAACGCAGCCAATGACACCCATTCTGGAGTTGCAGGTTGAAACTGGGAAATATCCAGTCCGGCGGCCGCGAACAGCTGTTTCCAATCGATAGCTTTTGCTGTGGCAGCACCTTCTTCCTTTTGTGGCGGCATGACTTGCAGGTACAACAGCCTTCCATTTGAGTCCAATCGCATGTTGAGCATGCCGGAAACTGTCGGTGGAGGATCAGTAGCAGTTACGATGCCGGGAATCAAGTTTCCCCTCAAATCAACCGGGACCATGTATCGCGGGCTCTGACGGAAAATGAAGCGAAGAATGAATGGCGATTGGCCGAGGAGCTTTTTCCAATCCGGATGTTTTTCATTCTGCTCGAGCCAGCGGGTCGCATCGTCGTCAGAGTCGAGATCGGCCACACTATCCACAGCCTTTGGGTTGTAGCCGAGCTCAGTGACAATGTCTCTGGCTTTCTGAGTAAGCACGTCAGGAGACATGTCCAGAGACATGCTTGAGAAGATGTTGTACTGGGCAATCAGGACGACTGTCGCCAATATTCCAATCACACACGCAGCCAGACACAGCAGCGCTGTCCTTGGCTTCATGCCCTCAATCTGACCGGCCGCAGCCACCATTTGAGGTGAAGGCGTTTCGCCCGCGGCGAGGGCAGCAGCCAGCGGATCTCCTCCCGGAAGAGCAGCGGCCACGGCCAATGCACTTGCGGGACGAAGGGCTGGATCGGCTTCAACGCAGTGCATAATGACCCGCTCTACCAGCGGGTCCATATCCTTGATGAATGACGATGGCCGGCTTACCGTGCCCGCGTTGCGCGATCGCAACAACTCAGCCAGGCTGTCCGCGCTGAAAGCTCGTTTGCCGGTGAAAACTTCATACAGCACGAGTCCAAGCGAGTAGATATCACTGCGCTCAGTGACTTCTTTGCCCGCAAGTTGTTCCGGCGCCATGTACGCTGGTGTGCCGCTCCGTAAATCCGCGCCCTGCGTTTGGTCCGTGAGGGCAGCGAGTCCGAAATCGGTGATCACGGCCTGGCCGCGGCCGTCCAGCATGATGTTCGCGGGCTTCAGGTCACGATGCAGCACGCCTTTAGCATGAGCGGCGGCCAGTCCGGCACATAGCTGGCGCGCAATGTCGATGGCCTTGTCATTGGGCAGCCGGCCGATGCGCCGCAGCAGCGAAGCCAGATCTTCACCATCAACGTACTCCATGGTGAAGAAAGTCTGGCCATCCACTTCGCCTACGTCATACACGCGGCATACGTTGGGATGAGAAACCTTGCGTGAGATTCGCACCTCACCGCGAAAGCGTTCCAGCAGTGCCGGATCTTTTGCGGCTTCTTCCGGAAGGAACTTCAGAGCTACCGGCTGGCCCAGCGTGAGGTCATCAGCGCGATACACCTCACCCATGCCGCCTCGTCCCAGAAGAGCCACAATGCGATAGCGTTCCGCCAGAAGCGACCCAGGCAAGAACCTGCCCGCGTTGAGCAGTGCGCTGGAGGTTGCGGAGTGGCTGGACTTGATGCCCGTCCGAGCTGATTTGGCTGCTGTGGCTCCCGATGGTGTCTTGGGCACTGGCTGGTCTTCCAGACTCAGCGCTGTCTCGTCAGAAATGATGGTGGCAACATCGGCGGAAGGCAAAGTAGCACCACAAGAAGAACAGAAACGGGCAGTGGATGAAACTTCGGTACCGCAGGTCTTGCACCGGACCATGGAATTGGGAGCCTCTATGGGTAAACAGTACTCGAAGTCTACGCGAACCAGGAGAGAAATGAAACTGTGTGATTTCTGTGAGTCCCGCTCCAGAATCGCATTCGCAAAGGCAAGGCGGACCTTGCAGAAGCTTATAATGCTTGTGGCGTTTCAGCCATGTCTGGAGATTCGCCCATGACCTCACCGGCACACACCTTTTCGGCCCGACCTCTTCAGGCTCTGCTTCTCCTGCTTTCGGCATTGATGATCTCCGGATTGATCATGCTTGGCGGTTGCAATGGAATGATGGGGAATCCGCCCGGCGCACCAGGACAAACCACGGCGTTTGCCTTCGTGAGCAACTCAGGTTCAGGAACGGTCTCTGCTTTCGCCGTGAGCAGCACTGGAGGATTATCTGTGGCGCCGGGCTCTCCTTTTATTGCGGGCAGCGGCGCTGAATTCATGGCCTTTGATTCAGTCCACAAGCTGCTGTTCGTCAGCAACCAGGGCGCAAATACTCTCTCTACCTTTTCAGTGAACACAAGTACCGGCATGCTGACGTCCATTTCTGGTTCTCCCTTTGCAACAGGAGTGCGCCCTACTGCAGTGGCGGTGGATGCTGCGGGAAGATTTGTCTTCGTTTCTAATCAGGCTGCCGGTAGCATTTCTGTTTTCAGCATTGGCTCTGGCAGTTCTCTTACGCCCGTTGCTGGTTCGCCTTTCCCGGCCGCCAGTCCCTTTGGACTCACAGTGAATCCAGCAGGCACGGTGCTTTATGCCAGCAATTTCCCGGATTCTACCGCTTCCGATCTGAATACCGTGTCAGCGTTCTCCATCAACTCGAGCGGGGCGCTCGGCCCTGTTTCCGGTTCGCCTTTTGCTGATGCGAATTCTTTGAGCGGCTTCGCTTCTGTGGTGGGTCTGCTTGCCGATCCCAGCGGCAAGTTTGTCTTTGCCTCGGACCACATGGCTGAGAGCGTCGTAAGCTTCAACGTCAATCCGGCAAATGGAAGTCTGAGTCCCGTTTCAACTTTGCCTGCGCCTGCGCCCAGTTGCGGAGTCTCCTGCCATCACAATCCTTTGCGCCTTGCAGTAGATCCGGCGGACCGGTTCATCTACTGGACCAACGTGCAGAACGGAACGGTTTCCACGTTCAACATTAACAACGGGAATCTCACGGCCATTGCGGAAACACCGGTGGGCACCCATCCCTTCGGGCTCGCTTTTAATCCGAGTGGACAGTTTCTCTATGTGGTGAATAAGGTCGACAACACGGTTTCTGGATTCGCAGTAAATTCCGCCAATGGCACGCTCTCACCTCTCAGCGGCTTTCCGGTTGCAGAAGGCGCAAATTCACCCACGGACATTGTGATTGTGGCTAAAACAATGTAGTTCGTCGGTATTATTGTTCCGCAACTGGCAATCTCAGCCATCTCTTTCACACTTATCGCGGGGGAACGGCGCCTTTTATTCGATCTCTCTCAGGACTATGCTATGTTCGCGACTGAAACACCGCACGTTGTGGAGTCACTGAATGGCCGCGGAAGCATCGGTGTCAACAACAAAGGGCCCGGAACACTTTGACGTGCTGATCATTGGTGCGGGACTCTCCGGCATCGATGCCGCTTACCATCTGAAGAAGCTCTGTCCTCACAAGACTTACGTCATTCTGGAACAGCGTGAACGCATCGGCGGAACATGGGACCTGTTTCGCTATCCGGGCATCCGCTCTGACTCTGACATGTTGACCATGGGCTACTCGTTTCGTCCCTGGACTCATCCGCGCTCCATCTCGCCGGGAGACGACATCCGCGAGTACATCACAGCCACCGCGCACGATGAAGGCATTGACCGGCACATACGATTCCGCCATCAGATCAGGCGCGCATCATGGTCTTCCTATGAAGCGAAATGGACTGTACAGGCGGTGAAGCAATCTGAATCCGGCGAAGAATCCGTAACGCTGACATGCAATTTCTTGTTCTCATGCGCGGGCTATTATCGCTATTCAGCGGGATACCTGCCGGAATTTCCTAACACGGAGAGATTCAACGGACGCATCATCCATCCTCAGGCCTGGCCGGATGACCTGGATTATGCGGGCAAAAAAGTTCTGATCATCGGCAGCGGAGCCACCGCCATTACGCTCCTGCCTGCGATGGCGAAGACCGCAGGCCACGTCACGATGCTGCAGCGCTCGCCGACGTATGTAATTTCAGCTCCGGAAAAGGACCGGATCGCCAACTTTCTCCGCCACATCATGCCTGCCATGTGGGCTTACAGGCTCAGCCGCTGGAAAAACGTGGGTTACATGACTTACATGTACCAGTTTTCGCAGCGCTTTCCCAACTTGGCGAAAAAAACGCTGGTCAAGAAGGCACAGAAGCAACTTGGCGCGGATTTTCACGTGGACACGCACTTCACTCCACGCTACCGGCCGTGGGAGCAACGGATGTGCCTGGTCCCGGACGCGGACTTCTTTAAGGCAATCAAGAGCGGCCGCGCCAGTGTGGTCACAGACCAGATTGAAACCTTCACGGAAAATGGCATTCTCTTGAAGTCAGGCAAAGAACTGGAAGCCGACATCATTGTGACAGCTACAGGGCTGGTGATGCAGGCCTGTGGCGGAGCTGAACTCACAGTGGATGGCGAGCGCCTGGACATGAGCAAAGTCCTCGCCTATAAGGGCGTGATGTTGTCCGGCGTGCCGAATTTTGCTTCAGTGTTCGGTTACATCAATGCCTCATGGACATTGAAAGCCGACCTGATCTGCAACTATGTCTGCCGGCTGCTGAACCTGATGGACCGCAAAGGCGCTCGCCAGGCCACTCCCAGGCCGCACGGCCAGACCGCAGTTGCGCCATTTGTGCAGAAGTTCACACCCGGCTATATCAATCGCGCGCTTGCGAGTTGGCCCAAGCAGGGAGCGCGAGCGCCGTGGCGCGTCTACCAGAACTATTTCCGAGACACTCTCGCGCTCAAATGGAGTCGCATTGACGATGGCGCTCTGGAGTTCTCCAATCCTGTTCCCGCATCCAGCCGGGAGTCGCTCAAATTCGCGGAAGCCGCCCAGTCCAAAACCTAACCGCTGATTCCGACACAGATTACGGATTGACGCTGATCCAAAAAGGCATTTGCGTAAGACCGGCGTTCATGTCACGATAAAGAGATTTACATGGCCCAAAATTGCGGCTGGAGCATGCTCCACTCGATTTTGGGCTCAAATTTGATAAGCCGCGAGGCCGACCAGCGCCGCGGCGCTGTGAAAAGCGCAGCATTAATTTCAGCTCCTAACACGCTCACAGGCGGTGTTGAGCGCAACGACAGGATTCATGGATTTTAGGATTACCAGTGATTACAAGCCCAAGGGCGACCAGGGCCGCGCGATTGACGAATTGACGCGGGGAACTTACGCGGGAGAGAAGCACCAGGTTCTGCTCGGGGTCACCGGCTCGGGCAAGACGTATACCATGGCCAAGGTGATTGAGGAGCTCAATCGGCCGGCCATAGTTCTGGCCCATAACAAGACACTGGCCGCGCAGCTCTACCATGAGTTTAAGCAGTTCTTCCCCAATAATGCGGTCGAATATTTTGTCTCTTATTACGACTACTACCAGCCGGAAGCCTACATTCCCGCCGGCGATGTCTACATCGAAAAAGAAGCCACGGTAAACGATGAGCTGGACAAGCTGCGGCTTTCCGCCACGCGATCGTTATTCGAGCGGCGCGACTGCGTCATTGTGGCGTCGGTCAGCTGCATCTACGGCCTGGGATCGCCGGAAGCGTATTACGGCATGCTGCTGTTCCTGGAAAAAGGACAGAAAATTCCCCGTCGCGACATCATCAGCAAGCTGGTGGAAATTCTTTACGAGCGCAATGACGTGGACTTCAAGCGCGGAACGTTCCGCGTGCGCGGCGACGTAATTGAAGTCTTTCCCACCTACGACGACAACGCCTATCGGATTGAGTTGTTTGGTGACGAGGTGGATTCGCTCTCGCAAATTGACCCGCTGTTCGGCACCGTCAAACAGAAATACACGCGCCTGCCCATCTATCCCAAAAGCCACTACGTCATGTCTCAGACCACCAAGAACCATGCCATCGATACCATTCTGGAAGAGCTGGCCTGGTGGGAGAAAGAGCTGGAGAAAGAAGGACGGCTGGTGGAGTCGCAGCGGGTGCACCAGCGCACACGGTTTGACCTGGAGATGATGAAGTCAGTGGGCTACTGTCATGGAATTGAGAACTACTCGCGGCATTTCTCCGGCCGATTACCTGGTGAGCCGCCGCCAACGCTGCTCGACTATGTGCCTCGAGATTTCATCATGTTCATCGATGAGTCGCACCAGACCGTGCCGCAACTGCACGCTATGTGGCATGGCGATCGCTCACGCAAGGAAAACCTGATCCAGTACGGATTCCGGCTGCCTTCGGCGCTGGATAATCGTCCCTTGAAGTTCGAAGAATTTGAGGAGCGCGCGAACCAGGTGATCTATGTTTCCGCAACACCGGGTCCGTATGAATTGACCAAGGCGGCCGGTGTGGTGGTGGAGCAGATCATTCGTCCCACAGGACTGATTGACCCTGAAGTGGAAGTCCGTCCGGTAAAAGGACAGATTGACGATCTGCTGCATGAGATTCGCGATCGCGCCAGCCGGGGCGAGCGCGTACTGGTGACGACGTTGACCAAGCGCATGGCCGAAGACCTGGCCGAATATTACGCCGAAGTAGGCGTGCGCTGCCGCTATATGCACTCAGAAATCGAAACGTTGGAGCGGATCAAACTGCTGCGCGATCTGCGCAAGGGCGAATACGACGTGCTGATCGGCATCAATCTGCTGCGGGAGGGCCTGGACCTGCCCGAGGTTTCACTGGTAGCTGTGCTTGACGCGGACAAAGAAGGTTTCCTGCGTTCGGGCGGATCTCTGATCCAGACCATCGGTCGCTGTGCCCGCAATGTGCATGGCCGCGCCATTCTCTATGCCGACCGCAGGACGGATTCCATGAAACGCGCCATGGACGAGACGGACCGGCGCCGCGCCATCCAGCGCGCCTACAACGAAGAGCATGGGATTATTCCTGAGACCATCATCCGGCCAATAGCGATGTCACTGGCAGGCATAGCCGAAGCAGACTACGTTGACCTGACACAGGAAGCCGACGGCATTCCCGATTTCAAGAGCCAGGACGAACTGGATGCTTACATTGCGAATCTGGAGAGCGACATGCGGGAGGCGGCCAAGCGGTTTGAATTTGAAAAAGCTGCGAAGCTGCGCGATGCAGTACGAGAGCTGCGAACGAAAGAGTTTTTGTTCACGTGAAAAAGTGCATTTTCACCGCCGAGACGCAGGGAACAGGATTTTTAAACGAGCATGAAAATGCTTTTTTGACGCCGATCCGCCTCCGGCTCCGCTCCGGCCTACGGCAGTGTGGAATTCAAGCGCGTGATCTTACAAGCTCAGTTCTGATAGGTGCTAGCCTTACTTCTCGATTGGCTTTTGAGACTGCTTCTTGCCCGTAGCCAGCCCGAGCTTGGGAGCAGGAGAGCCCGTCATCTCAGCAAGGCGATGTTCCAGGTCAGGACGCTTTAATGCCCCCACACTTTTACTCAAAAGTTTGCCATTAGCATCGAAGAACATGGTGTCCGGCAGGGAGCCCAAATGTAAATCAGAGAGTGTGTCCAGCGTGGGTCCTACCATCAGGGTCAAATTGCCGGCTTTGTGCTTCTCAAGAAACGGCTGCAGTTTATCTTTGTCAGCTGGATCATCAATCGATGCAGCAATGATTACGATTTTGCCCTTGTAGCGCGACTGCATTTCCCCGAGCAGCGGCATTTCGCCGGCACAGGGGACACACCAGGTGGCCCAGAAGTTCAGGAGAACGATCTTCCCTTTGTAGTCTTCCAGTTTGTGATGACCGCCGCTGAGGTCCTGAAGATCAATTGAGGAAGGAGTCTGGCCGCTGCCGAAGGTGGATAAATAAAAGAGAAAGATGAAGAGCAGGCCGGTAAATCGGGACATGGGCTAACTATATATCAGAACTGTTCGAGTGCAGTCGGGCAAATTCCCACACAACCGTGCTTCGCCAGCTGAACCATCATTTAGAATGCGTGAGCACCTGATATGTTCTTTGCCCTCGCGTTCCTGGCCATTGCCATCTGCAGCGGAACGGTGCTGACGTTTTTGTTCGACCGCACCATGCCCTTCCCTGCCCGCCTGTGCATGGGAACCGTGATTGGCCTGGCAATCGCATCCATGAGCGGATACCTGCTGGCGTGCGTGGTGGGGCTGGGCGCCTCCTGTATCTGGATCACGGTTGCGGTTCTGCTTCTGCCTCTGATCCTGCTGCTTCAGATTGATTTTCGCAGCAGCGTTGCCGCCATCTGCAAGCAGGCAATGAGCACTGCTAAAAAGACATTTCAACGTCCCAGCCGAAAGCAGATTGCATTCATCGGTTTCTATCTTTTGTTAGGCGTGCTGCTGAGCACGCTCTTTTCGTTCTCTGTTTATCGCGATACTGACGGCATCTACACCGGTGTGGTCAACAATCTGGGCGACCTCACGTTGCACCTGCAAGTCATCAACAGTTTCCTGAACAGCCAGAACTTCCCTCCCCAGGACCCGACCTTTGCCGGCGTGCGTTTTGCCTATCCTTTCTTATGTGATGTGCTCACGGCCATGCTGGTGCGCACCGGCGCCGGCATGATTGGAGCAATGTGGCTGCAGGGCGTGGTGCTGTCGCTGGCTCTGGCTGGACTCATTCACTACTGGACGCGCCTGCTCACTGGCAGCCATCTTGCCGGATTTATCGCAATTGCGCTGTTGTTGTTTAGCGGAGGGCTTGGATGGTCTTGGCTGTTCCTGGACCTGCATAACAGTGATCACGGCCTCATACCGCTGCTCGGCCATCTAACGCACGATTACACCATCAATCTGGACAATCTTTTTCGCTGGGGAAATTCACTTACCGCGTTGTTCATTCCCCAGCGCAGCATTCTGTTCGGGATGCCGATTGCGGTTGTGATTTTCTCCCAGTGGTGGATAGTGCTGACATCGCCTGGAGAAAAGAGCCCAGAGCAGAAAGCAAATTACCGCATGCTGGCAGCAGGCCTGCTAGCCGGATTCCTGCCGCTGATTCATGCCCACACGTACATGGTGGTGATGATCATGGGTGGATGCCTGGCGCTCATCTTCCGGCGCAGGTGGCGGGCCTGGTTCTGGTTTGTCATTCCGGCAATCTTGATCGCTCTTCCCCAGATTCTCTGGCTCTCCGCCAGCGGCACCATTCACGCGCGCGACTACATCGCATGGCATCCCGGCTGGGACCATGGCAACCTCAATGTGGTGCAGTTCTGGCTGCTGAACCTGGGTTTCTTTTTGCCGGCTCTGCTCCTGGCGCTGCTGTGGCGGGATTCAGAGTTCTCCACGCCTCGTTCGCTGCTCAAGTACTATCTGCCGTTTCTCCTTTGCTTCATCATTCCCAACCTGATCTCGCTGGCGCCGTGGATCTGGGACAACATCAAGGTTCTGATCTACTGGTATCTCGCGTCCGTCCCTGTTGTTGCTTTGTTGCTTGCCCGAGGTCTGCGACAGAAATCATTCTGGCGATGGATCACCGCCGCTGCCCTGGCAGGCATGCTGCTGGCCGGTGGACTCGATCTCCTAAGAGTGATTACAGATGCCTCGCCGAACCGCGAATTCAGCAATGACGAGATTGCTGCAGCCAAAATGATTCTCGAGCACACCGGCCCGCATGCTGTGCTTATAAATGCGCCCACGTGGAACTCGGCTGTGTATCTCACCGGCAGGCTGTCACTGCTGGGCTATCCGGGATGGGTGAACTCCCGCGGCCTGAACTATGTCCAGCGTTCCGCTGATATTCAGACCATCTACTCCGGCGGAGCACAAGCAAATTCGCTGCTAAAGCACTATCATGTTGATTATGTGCTGATTGGTCCGGCCGAGCTTGCCTCACTTCCGGTGAATGAGCAATTCTGGGCAACACAACAGCAGGTGGCCGCCACGGGCGGCTATCGTTTGTACCGGACCTCAGTCAAGTAAATCGGGCCGAGTAGAAAGGGTTCAGAAGAAAATGAAGATCGGGATTTTGACTGGCGGGGGTGATTGCCCAGGACTGAATGCTGTAATCCGCGCTATTGTTCGCAAAGGTATCTTTCATTACAACGATGAGTTCCTCGGCTTTCTGGAAGGCTGGCGCGGGGTGCTGGAGAACATCACACGCCCGCTCGATCTGGAAGCAGTCAAAGGCATTCTTCCCCAGGGCGGCACCATCCTGCGGACATCGCGAACCAATCCAGCCAAGAAGGAGAACGGGCTTGAGCGTTGCATGGAAAACCTCAAGCAAAACGGAATTGATGCGCTCATCGCGCTGGGCGGCGATGATACCCAGTCAGTGTCTCTCAAACTATTTGAACGCGGAATGAAAGTGGTTGCCGTGCCGAAGACCATTGACAATGATCTGAGCGGCACAGATTTATGTTTCGGTTTTGATACCGCGGTCAGCATCGCCACGGAAGCCATTGACCGCGTACACACCACGGCGGAAGCGCACAACCGCGTGATCGTGGTGGAAGTGATGGGCCGCGATTCGGGTTGGATCGCCCTCTACAGCGGAGTCGCCGGAGGCGCAGACGTGATCCTGATCCCCGAGCAGCCCTTCGACATCCAGGACATCGCAGAGACGCTCAAGCAACGGCACGATCGAGGGCGCTACTTCAGTATTGTGGTTGTGGCCGAGGGCGCCAAACTGGCCAGTGCAGCGTCTGAGATGGAACGCCGGAAGAAAGATGAGTTTGGGCACGTGCGACTCGGCGGTATTGGGGCCACGCTGGCGGCGGAAATTGAAAGCCGCACCGGCTTTGAAACTCGCGCAGTGGTTCTGGGACACACGCAACGTGGAGGTTCGCCCACAGCGTTTGACCGCATGCTGGCGACCCGGTATGGAATTGGAGCCATTGACCTGGCGCACGCGGGTAAGTTCGGCTCCATGGTGTCCCTCAAAGGCAATGACATTGTTTCGGTCCCGATTTCAGATGCCATAGCCCGGACCCGATTTGTCAGCCCGGAGCTGATCAACGTGGCAAACAGCCTGCGTGAGAAACACACGGAAGCGGTAGCGGGGATGAAGGGCGATGGCGCGCGGCCGAATGGCCTTCACTGAAGCTTTCTCTCACTTCGCTAGCAACTCAGTTTTCTGGCTCTGAACCTGACTTGCGGTTTCTGATCAAGAGAAGCTCCGTCCTGTGTTTTTGTGGCAATATTGCAACATCGGCAATTTCCTCTATGTCGGCGGCGCCTGCAGAAATCAAAAAACGCAGAACGGTAAAAGCGGCGCCCAAGCCCGTCTCCACTCTTTCCCAGGTCACAACAAGAAAATTCTGGCGGCTGAGCCTCTGGCAATGGACGGCACTTGTCATCCTGATCGGCGCTTCCCTTTTGCGGCTTTGGGACCTGAGCGCCAAGGTGCTGCACCATGATGAAGGCGTGAACGGAAGTTTCATGGTCAACCTCTACCGGACCGGTTATTACCACTATGATCCGGCGAACTATCATGGGCCTTCTCTCTACTACATCGGCGAGATCACCACAACCATCGGCAGCGTCTTCCTGGGCAAAGATGGGCTGAACACATTCACCATCCGGCTGGTCACAGCATTGTTCGGGATTGGAGTGGTTTGGCTGATGCTCTGCCTGAGCCGGCAAATTGGGGCGTTTGGGTCGCTGGCAGCCGCATCTCTGGCTGCGGTTTCTTCAGGATTCGTCTTCTTCTCGCGCTACTTCATCCACGAGATCCTGTTTATTTTTTTCACTCTGGGCACGGTGGTGGCCCTGCTGCGCTACGGCCGGACACGTAAGCCGGCTTATTTCATGCTTGCGGCCGCTTCGCTGGCGCTCCTCGGCACTACCAAGGAAACGTGGATCATTACTGTGGCTGTCTGGGCCATCGCAATTCCCTGCACCATGATCTGGCTGCGCATCAGGAAAACCGGAGTGATGGAAGATCCGCGTTTTTCGATCGCGCCCACCGAGGTCACTGACGGGCAGAAGAAGGGTTGGACGCGAAGCCAGCTTTACGTGAACGCTGCAGTACTGTTTGCCGCCATCTGGGTAGTCCTTTACTCGTCATTGTTCACGAATTTTCCGCAGGGATTGATTGACTCAGTGCGCACGTATGGGTACTGGTTCCATACCAGCGGCAATGCGAACGTCTACGACTGGACAAAGTATCTGGAATGGCTGGTGGGTTCATGGGCGGGGCCATCTTTTCGTATTGGTGCAGAGCTTCCGGTGATGGCGCTGGGCGCGTTTGGCATCGTTGTGGCTCTTTGGCGGGCGCGCAACCGGTTTGCCGTATACACAGCTTTCTGGTCGATGGGAATTTTGGCGGCCTACTCGCTCGTCCCTTACAAAACACCCTGGCTGGCGCTGAGCATTGTTTTGCCTTTTGTGATCATGGGAGGATATGGCCTGGAGCAAGTCTACGATCGATGGAACCAGCGCATGCTGGCACAGGCTCTACTGGCAGTGGCGGTGCTTGGGGCCGCGGGACAGGCCATTGATCTCAGCTTCCACAGCTATGATGACGAAAGCCAGCCTTACAGCTACGCCCATACCCGGCGCGACTTTCTGAATCTGGTGAATGAAATCCAGTCGATTGCCGCCGGCAATTCCGCAGGCAAAGATATTGGCATTACGGTGATGTCGCCGGAACACTGGCCTCTACCCTGGTATCTGCGTGACTATCCGAACGTTGGTTATTGGGGCAAAGTTGTAGACACAACTCAGCCCATCATCCTGGCGCATATCGATCAGAAAGCCGAGGTCGATCAACGTTTTGGCGACAAGTACCGCGAGATCAGCGAGCACGACCTGCGCCCGGGAAATCGCCTGGTTTTGTATTTACGAAAAGATCTTCAGCCTTGAATAGAGGACCCGATGACGAAAGAGGATTGGACAAAGGTTGACCAATATTACAGCGACCTGTTCATGGCACGCGATCCGGTCCTGGAGCAGGCGCTCGCAGACAGCGCGGCTGAAGGGCTGCCCGTAATCAACCTTGCACCGAACCAGGGCAAGCTACTGTTTCTGATCGCAAAAGCAGCGGGCGCACGGAAAATTCTGGAGATTGGAACTCTGGGTGGCTACAGCACCATCTGGCTGGCGCGCGTACTCCCGCCGGATGGCCGCCTCATCACTCTGGAATTGAATTCGAAGCACGCCGAAGTTGCGAGAAAGAACATTGCGCGAGCAGGATTGGAGACGGTTGCTGAGGTGCGGCAGGGGCCTGCGCTGGCCAGTCTGGAGCAACTTGTTACAGAACGGGCGGGGCCCTTTGATTTCATCTTTATTGATGCGGATAAGCCCGCCTACACCGAGTACTTCCAATGGTCATTGAAGCTGTCCCGTCCCGGGACCCTGATCATCGCGGACAACGTGGTAAGAAACGGAGCGGTGGCTGATCCCGCGACCAAGGATGATCTGGTGCTCGGTATACGCCGGTTTAATGATGCTGTGGCAAAAGAAAAGCGTGTTTCGGCTACAGCGCTGCAAACCGTGGGGTCAAAAGGCTATGACGGTCTGGTGATGGCTCTGGTCAATGGGGAATAGTTGAGCTGTCACTTTCTATCGTGTCAAGCCGATGAATAAACACGCATTTGCGATTTGTAGAGTTTTGTTTAGTTGTATCTGAGCTTTGCAGCTCAGTCTATAATCCACAGCTATGTCTTCGTTCCTGCAGAATCTTCGCTTCGGCATTCGGACTTTGATCAAGAATCCCGGTTTCACGCTGGCTGCTGTGCTGACTCTGGCTTTGGGGATTGGGGCCAACACGGCAATCTTCACGGTCACCAGTTCTGCGCTGCTCAAGCCGCTGCCGTATCGGGATCCGGGCCAGCTGGTGTTGCTGGCTACGCAGCACCGTGGGTCTCGGGGCGAAGCACAGAGCGGCTTTTCCCTGAACCGGTATGACATGCTGCGAGCACGAAGCCGTTCTTTTGCCGGACTGAGCGTATTTGCCAGCGATTCATTCGATCTGACCGGTGGAGGTGAGCCGGAGCAGGTGCCAATTGCGCGCGTTTCACCCAATTTCTTTTCTGTGCTGGGATTGAAACCGCAGTTGGGGCGGGTCTTTACGGAGGACGAAGGCCGGCCGGAAGGCAAGCTTGTGGTGATGATCTCTGACCGGCTCTGGCATACGCGTTACGGAGGCGATCCCAGCATTGTGGGCCACACCATCAATCTGGACGCGAACACCTACACAGTAATCGGCGTGCTGCCTGCGGGAATCGAGTTCCCTTTCATGGAGCCTGCGGAAGTGTGGACGCCCCGATATTTTGAGCTTACGTTTATGACGCCGGAGCACCTCCGCGCTGGAGTGTCCTATTTACAAGGTGTTGCGCGGCTGGCGCCCGGGGCGACGCTCAAGTCAACCGACGCAGAGTTGAAGGTCCTGGATCAGCAATACAACCAGGAAAATCCCAAGGCCCCGGATGGCGGCCCCAATATTTCAATGTTTGCCGGAGAACTGCAGACGCTGACTGTGGCGAACCTGCGCAACTGGCTGCTGTTCCTCAGCGCCATGGTAGGCGTCCTTTTGCTGATTGCCTGCGCCAACGTGGCCAGCCTGCTGCTTTCGCGCGCGCTGTCACGTGAAAAAGAGATTGCGGTGCGCACAGCGCTGGGGGCGAAGCGTGGCGTGATCATCCGGCAGCTTTTGATGGAAAGCGTACTGCTTGCGCTGATGGGAGGAGCAGTGGGGCTGGCGCTGAGCTGGTTGGCAACGCGTTCTCTTGCCGTCCTGGGCGCTGCCAATTTGCCCAAAGGTATTCCCATTGCGGTGGACTGGAGAGTGATGGTTTTCATGGTGGCCATCTCAGTGGTCACCGGACTGGCGTTTGGTATGTTCCCTGCGCTGCAGCTTTCACGCACAGACATGAATTCGCGGCTGCGCGATGAAGGACGAGGCACATCCGCAGGCCGGGCTCGAGCACAGGTGAAAAATGTTCTGGTGGTGTGCCAAGTGGCTTTCTCACTGGTGATGCTGATTGTTGCGGGCCTGCTGGTGCGCAGTTTCGGGCGACTGCTGCGGGTTGATCCGGGATTTGATTCGCAGAACGTGCTCACCATGTCCGTTTCCCTGCCCACGGTGAAATATTCCAAGCCGGAGCAGCAGGTGATGTTCTTTGACGAGTTGTTGCGCAAGCTGTCCGCTGTGCCCGGAGTACAGTCAGCTTCAATATCGGCGGCACTTCCTCTTTCTCCCATCCGGGCTACTCCCATTCTGCCGGAAGGGCAGCAGGTGGTCCCGCTGGCGCAGCGTCCTTTCATCATCGTAGAAGCCACCAGTCCGAGATTCCTGGAAACCATGCATATACCACTCCAGGCCGGACGGACCTTCACCGATGCAGACAATGCCCAGGCGCCCAAGGTGATGATCATTAATCAAGCACTGGCTCGCCGCTTCTGGCCTAATGAAAATCCGATCGGGAAACATGTGATGGTGGGCCGTGACGTGCCCGAAGAGGTGGTGGGAGTCGCCGGTGATGTAAGGAACCAGGGATTGGCGCAACCGCCGCAGCCGCAATTCTATGTTCCTTATGCTCAGCTTGCATGGCCAAACATGAACCTGTATGTGCGGTCGGCAACCGATCCGCATAACATGGTTTCTGCCATACGCAGCCAATTGGCGAGTGTTGATCCGGACCAGCCGGTGACCAACATCCAGACGGTGGACGAACTGATGGATGGCGCGCGCTCTCAGCCCCGCTTCACCATGCTTGTTTTGGGCGCTTTTTCTGGAACGGCCCTGGTGCTGGCGATCATTGGGCTTTATGGCGTGCTCGCGTACTCGGTGGCGCAGCGGAGGCAGGAACTGGGAATACGGATGGCGCTGGGCGCGGAGCGATCAGATATTGTGCGGCTGGTGGTGAGCCAGGGAATGATGCTGGCCGCCGTGGGACTTGGCATAGGGCTGCTGGCTGCGGTTTTGCTGACGCGGCTGGTCTCCAGTTTTCTTTACGACATAGGAACACACGACATCACGACATTCGCCCTGGCGACGCTGGTATTCCTGGGAATTGCCCTGGTGGCCAGTTATGTTCCGGCACGTCGCGCCACCGCAGTGGATCCTACTGAGGCGCTGCGTCACGGCTAAAGAAGATCGCGGGCACATTAAAAAATAAGCTCTGGCAGAGCTTCATGTTACGAACTATTCAGACATTTTCCCGCTGAAAATGCCCTTTTCCGGCCCTTGAGGAGATTGGAAACTCTTTACGCTTTGGAGTATAAAGAAAGGTTGACCACAAAGAGCTTCCCGCAGTGCAACAGACGGAAAATGGGAAAGGGAGTATGTCCACCACCACAGTACCGCCCAAGGGGTTAGAAGGTGTTGTTGCCGCAACTTCCTCCATCTGTTTTATTGATGGAGACGCAGGAATTCTGGCGTATCGCGGCATTGATATCCACGATCTTGCTGATAAATCCACATTTGAAGAAACCTGCTATCTGCTTTGGCACGGAAGGCTGCCCAGCCGGGCCGAGCTTGACGACCTGAACAAAAAGCTGGCCGCCGAGCGGAAGCTTGATCCTGCCATTATTGCGCTGATTCGCAGCTTCCCCAAGAGCGCAATTCCCATGGAAGTTTTGCGGACAGCAGTTTCAGCGCTGTCAGCCTACGATTCTGAAGCGGAGAAGATGGACCATGACACCAACGTGCGCAAGGCCATCCGCCTGACTTCACAGATTGCCATGATTGTGGCGGCGTATGATCGAATTCGCAAAGGCAAGAACGTGGTTGAACCTGACCAGGCGCTTTCCCATGCAGGGAATTTTCTCTGGATGCTGAATGGTGAGAAGCCATCCAAGACGGCGGACAGAGCGCTGGACGTTGCGCTGATCCTGCACGCTGACCATGAGCTCAACGCATCAACCTTCGCCGCCCGCGTAATCGCGGCTACACTGGCGGATATGCATTCGGCAGTCACCGGCGCGATTGGCGCGCTGAAAGGCCCGCTGCACGGCGGCGCCAATGAAGCGGTGATGAAAATGTTGTTCCAGATCGACAAGGCGGGCGCTGATCCGGTGGAGTTCGTCAAAAACAGGTTGGCGGAAAGGAAAAAGATTTCCGGCTTTGGCCATCGCGTGTACCACACGGAAGATCCCCGCGCCACGCACCTGCGCCAGATGTCACGCGATCTGGGGCGCTCGGCAAATCCGAAATGGTTTGACATGTCAGAGAAAATCGAGCAGTTCATCAAACGCGACAAGCATTTGAATGCCAACGTCGATTTCTATTCGGCATCAACTTACACGACGCTGGGGCTCGATATGGATCTGTTTACTCCCGTGTTCGCTCTTTCCCGCATCAGCGGCTGGGCGGCGCATATTATCGAGCAGCTTGATGACAACCGATTGATTCGCCCTCGCGCGGATTACATCGGCCCCAAGTACCCGAACCGGTATATCCCGATCGAGCAGAGATAGCACTCAGCAGACAGCAATCAGCATTCAGCCCCTCGGCATCTTGCAGAGGGGCTGAGTTGTTCACGGAAGAAAGTTGGCGCCTGTCCCCTCCAGTCTTTAACGGTACGTGTTCATGGGCTGAATGCTGAGTGCTGACGGCTGAGTGCTTGCTCCCAGCTCTATGCTTCCACCCCTGACTCACGCTCTTCGAAGCGGCGAAGAAGCGTAAAATGTAGCCATGCGCCGGGTTTACCTCGATAACAACGCCACCACGCCGGTTCTTCCGGAGGTGTTTGAGGCCATGAAGCCGTTCTATCTGGAGCGGTTTGGCAATGCCTCGTCCATACACCATTACGGCCAGCATGCGCGTGCGGCGGTGGAGAAGGCGCGAGCAGCGGTTGCGGCGCTGATGCATTGCCGACCGGCGGAGGTGGTTTTCACCAGCGGCGGCACCGAAGGCGACAACGCGGGCATCTTTGGCCTGGTGAGCAAGGGCGATCACGTGATCACTTCCACCATTGAGCACAGTGCGGTGCTGAACACGTGCAAGCGCCTGGAGCAGATGGGATGCGAGGTGACTTTCGTTGGCGTGAACGGGCGAGGTGAGATTGATCCTGAAGACATTCGCAAAGCGCTGCGACCCAACACGCGGCTGATCAGCGTGATGATGGCCAACAATGAAACCGGGGTTCTGCAGCCGGTGGAAGAGATTGGCAAAGTCGCGCGCGAAGCGGACGTTTTTTTTCACACGGACGCCGTGCAGGCGGCAGGCAAAGTTCCCATCGACGTGGAGAAGATCGGGTGCGACGTGCTCTCAATTTCCGGGCACAAGATTCATGCGCCGCAGGGCACTGGCGCGATGTACATCCGCAAGGGCACGCTGATCCAGCCGCTGATCTATGGCGGCAGCCATGAACGGCAGCGGCGCGCGGGCACGGAGAACCTTCCCGGCATCGTGGGCCTGGGCAAGGCGGCTGAGCTTGCCACGGAGTGGCTCAGCGGCAATGGCCCGGCGGAAATGACTGCCATGCGCGATCATCTGCAGCAAAGCGTGCTGAGCACGGTGGAAGCCGCGGGCGTGAACGGCGAGGACGCGGCCCGCGTCCCGAATACCACCAATCTCTGGTTTGACTACATTGAAGGCGAAGCGCTGGTGATTGCGCTCGACCTGAAGGGCCTTGCGGTTTCGAGTGGCGCGGCCTGCTCTTCCGGGGCCATTGAGCCTTCGCACGTGCTGCTGGCGATGGGAATGCCGCATGAGCGAGCGCGTGCCAGCGTTCGCATCAGCCTGGGCAAGCAGACTACGCAGGAAGATGTGGATTTTGCCCTCACCGTGATTCCTGAGACGGTGGGCCGGTTACGGGAGATTTCGCCGTTGTACAAGAAAGAAGCCGTTAGCCATTAGAACCAGCCTTTAGCATTTAGCCATTAGCAAAAACCTTACCGCTGATGAACGCGGATAAACGCGGATCAAATAAATAGTTGTGTGGACGTGACGTCCATGTTCCGTCCATCTTGCTCATCTATAATTGACCTCCGTCGAACACCCTCCAACTTGGAGACGAACATTCATGAATGCTCCTGCATACTTCGAAATTCAGGCTGAAGACACCAACCGCGCGGTGCGCTTCTACCGCGAGATCTTTGGCTGGAAGTTCGACAAGATCGAGGGCCTCCCCATCGAGTACTGGCGCATTGAGACTTCCGGTCCGCGCGGCGGACTGTTGAAGCGTCCCGCCAAAACGCCTCCGCCGGAGCATGGAACCAACGCGTTTGTGTGCTCCATGGAAGTGGCGAACTTTGATGACATGGCGGCCAAGGTCGCGAGCCATGGCGGCCAGGTTGCGATGCCAAAGTTTGCCGTCCCGGGCGTCTGCTGGCAGGGATATTTCATTGACACCGAGGGAAATACGTTCGGCATTTTCCAGCCGGATCCCGCTGCCAAATAAAAACCATACCGCGGATCAACGCGGATAAACGCGGATTTCAAACAAGACGTATATAACCTGCTCGCCCGCTGATTCTTATCCGCGATCATCCGCGCAAATCCGCGGTAGATTCTCTCTGCGTCTTCCCTGCTATTTCGCTCATCTATAATGGGATTACGCCTCCTTTCAGGTGCTTATGCCATCAGAGACCATTGCCGTAGCCATGTCGGGCGGTGTCGATTCCTCGACCGTCGCGGCCATGCTGCGTGCCGAAGGCTACAACGTGGTCGGCCTGACGATGCAGCTCTGGAACCAGCGCCGGCTGGCCGGTCGCGAGGGCATGCCGGAGCACGTCCAGGGGCGCTGCTGCTCCATCGAGGATGTTTACGACGCGCGCGCCGTCGCCGAGGACCTGGGCATTCCCTACTACGTCGTCAATCACCAGGAGCGGTTTGAGCGCGACGTGGTGCGTCCGTTTGTCGCCGAGTATCTTTCCGGGCGCACGCCCATCCCGTGCAGCCTGTGCAACAACCATCTCAAGTTTGATCAGCTTCTGATCACGGCTCGACAGATCGGCGCAGACCTGCTGGCCACGGGCCACTACGCGCGCTGCGAGTTTTCCCCGGAGCGCAACCGCTGGCTGCTGCGTCGCGCGGCTGATCCGGCCAAGGACCAGACTTACTTCCTCTTCGGGCTCACGCAGGAGCAGCTCAGCCGCACGCGCTTCCCGCTGGGCGAGATGAGCAAGCCGCAGGTGCGCGAACTGGCGCGGCAGCACGGGCTCGCGCTGGCGGAAAAGCCGGACTCGCAGGAGATCTGCTTTGTCCCCGGCGGCGATTACAAGCGCTTTATTGACGCCTATCTCGACGAGCAGGGCGAGCAGCTCCCGGACACCTCCGGCGAGCTCGTCACCACCTCGGGGCGCGTGCTCGGCCGGCATGAAGGCATCCACAACTTCACCGTGGGCCAGCGCAAGGGACTGGGCGTGGCCACAGGCTCGCCGCTCTACGTCATCAACATCAACGGCGCCCGCGGACAGGTGACCGTCGGCGGCAATGATGAGCTGCTTTCGCGCCGGCTCATCGCGCGCGATCTGAACTGGATCGCGTTTGATGATCTGCGTTCTGAGCTTGCCCGTCTGGCGACCGATACTCGTGTCGCCAGCTCGATGTGGCACAGCTGTGGTCCCCGACGAGCCCGGTTCTGGCTGTGGGTTTGGGGCGTGTGGATTCTTCAGATGCTGCTGGGTTTTCGGCTTTCCGATCACCCGATCACCCGATCACCCGATCGTCCGGTGGTCTCCGCGTTCAAGCCAAGATTCGCCATCGCCATGAGCCCGCGCCGGCCACCATCGAGCCTTTGGAGAACGGCGAGACCCTGGTCACCTTCGACGATCCCCAGCGCGCCATCACACCGGGACAGGCCGTCGTGTTCTATCAGGACGACCTGGTCGTAGGTGGCGGATGGATTGCTGAAGCAACCCCGAAGTAGCCCTCTCGTATTCGCCATACAGAGCGACAAGAGCACCGTGGCAAGCTCCGGTGCTCTCGCATTTCCAGCAATTGTCTATTGGTTACCGATAGGTTGGGCAGTCGCAGTCACCATCGGAAGTGACTCCCAAATTCGGGACTGGTCCAACGCTACAGAGGCCCGTGCCGGCGACGAAGCCGCCCGCCACCGCATCCAGTTCCTCCGCGCTCAGCTCGCGCGCATTCAAACGGCCCAGGACCCGGTCTTGCTCTTGTGTGTTTGACATGAATTTCTCCTCTTTCTAAGAAATGCTGCAGGGCCACTCACATGACAATGCAGCTTTTTGGAGTATAGGAAAACTTCGATTGTTAAACACCGGCCAGAGCCGAAGAATTTCAGCGCTTTCCCAATTTGGAACTCCGCTGCAACCGGAGCAGTGCATAAGTTGATGACGTGAGATGCTCAATCTGTTGTATGACAGAGATTTGCCATGGGGTCTCTGCCAGGTTCCGGGTTGCGCGAATGGAAAGTGTGGAGGTCCTGGCATTTAATGGCGAGGGTTGTGCGAAGCGGGAAGGAGCCGCGCGAAGCGCATCCCTGCCTGCGCTAGTCTAAGTGCTAAAGGCTAACTGCTAACGGCTGACGGCTGACGTCCAAAAATCCCTTCCTCGCTGCCGCAGAGCCTGCCCTGAGGGACTGAGCGAAGTGAAGGAGTCGAATGGGCCAGCGCGCAGCGTCAGCGGAGAGCGCCTAATAAAACTGCATCCAGAGCACCGCATTGCGATATAATCCACTCACCCCTACTTAGAAATGGCGCTGATCGTTAATGAGCACTTCTGCTGAGCCGCAGCGGTCTGAATATTACGACCCCAGAATCACCCCGTATCACGCAAAGTATTTTGCGTATGAACTGACGAAGCGGTGCGCCTCCGACAGCATGGAGAAGCTGGCTGCTTCCCTTGCTGACGCTCAGGTTGACCTGAACCCGCATCAGGTCGAGGCCGCGCTGTTCGCTTTCCGCTCCCCGCTATCAAAAGGGGCGATCCTCGCCGACGAAGTCGGGCTGGGCAAAACGATTGAAGCCGGGATTCTGCTTTCCCAGAGATGGGCTGAACGCAAACGGAAGATTCTCATCATCGTCCCGGCGAGCCTGCGCAAGCAGTGGCATCAGGAGCTTTCGGAGAAGTTCTTTCTGCCCTCGGTGATCTTGGAGACCAAGACCTTCAACGAGCAGATCCAAGCAGGGGAATCTGAATCCGTTCAACCGCTCGGAGATCGTCATCTGTTCATACCAGTTCGCCCGCTCAAAAGAGCCATACATCCGTCAGGTCGCATGGAACCTGGCCGTCATTGATGAAGCCCATCGGCTCCGAAACGTCTACAAGCCCACAAACAAAATCGGCAATGCGATCAAGGGTGCTCTTGCGCCGTTCGACAAGCTGCTTCTGACCGCCACGCCGCTCCAGAACTCGCTTCTCGAACTCTTCGGGTTGGTGAGCATCATTGACGAGCACATCTTCGGCGACATCAAGAGTTTTCGGAGCCAGTTCTCACGGCTGGAGACGGAAGAGGACTTTGAAGCGCTGCGTGAGCGCCTGAAGCCAATCTGCCAGCGGACATTGCGGCGTCAGGTGCTCGAATACATTCCGTTCACCAACCGCATCGCATTGGTGGAAGAGTTCATCCCCAGCGAGCCGGAACAGAAGCTCTACAATCTGGTCTCCGATTACCTCCAACGGTCAAAACCTATACGCTCTCCCAGCAAGCCAGCGCCAGTTGATGACTCTGATTCTCAGGCGGCTCTTGGCTTCATCGACATTCGCAATTGCCGGAACGCTGAAAGGATTGGCGGACAAGCTAGGAAGCCGCCAACAGAAGCGCAAGAAGCCTGTCATCGAGCCGCCAGAAGAGGTCGCCTGAGAACTTCGAAAGCTTCGAAGAACTGGAAGACGAATGGGAAGAGGAGGACGAGGACGAGCGAGGCCAAGAAGACAAGACGCATCCAAAGCTCACGCCTGAGCAGTTCGAAAGAGTGGCGGAAGAGATAAAGTCGTCTGCGCTGTTTACTGAACTGGCGAACTCGATTGCCAAGAACTCCAAGGGCGAAAGGCTCCAAACGGCGCTGAAGCGGGGGCTTGCGGAAGCCAAGAGCAAGGGCGGCAGGGAGAAGGCGATCATCTTCACCGAGTCCACCCGCACTCAGGAATACGTCCGCTCCATCCTTGAGGCAAACGCGCATACAACGGCAAAATTGTTCTGTTCAACGGCTCCAACAACGACGCCAAATCGAAGGAGATCTACCAGAACTGGCTGAAGAAGCACGAGGGCACCGACCGCATCACCGGCTCCAAGACCGCCGACATGCGCGCCGCGCTGGTCGATTATTTCCGCGACGAAGCGATCATCATGATCGCCACCGAGGCTGCCGCCGAAGGGATCAACCTTCAGTTCTGCTCGCTGGTCATCAACTACGATCTGCCGTGGAATCCTCAGCGCATCGAGCAGCGCATCGGCCGCTGCCACCGCTACGGCCAGAAGCATGACGTCGTCGTGGTCAATTTCCTGAACAAGAAGAACGCTGCCGACCAGCGCGTCTATCAGCTGCTGGACGAGAAGTTCAAGCTCTTCAGCGGCGTCTTCGGCGCGAGCGACGAAGTGCTGGGCAGCATCGAGTCTGGCGTCGACTTCGAAAAGCGGATCGCCGACATCTACCAGAAATGCCGAACTGAGGAGCAGATCCAGTTCAATTTCGACCAGCTACAGCGGGAGATGGAACTGCAGATTGACGAGCGCATGAAGCAGACTCGGCAGAAGCTTCTGGAAAACTTCGATGAAGAGGTTCACGAGAAGCTTCGGATCAATCACGAAGCAGAGCAACGAAGGTCAAAAGCAAGTTCGACCATTGGCTGTGGGAACTGACTCGTTTCTATCTCCACCCCTATGCCAAGTTCGAGGAGGGCGAACCCGGATTCACGCTCATCAAGAATCCATTTCCCGCAGAGCAGATTCATCCCGGCCCGTATCGCAGCGGGAAAAATGTTGAAGATGCCAACCTCTATCGCTTCGGGCACCCACTCGCGCAGAAGATCGTCGAACAATGTCGCCGGATGCCGCTTGCAGATTCCGAAGTGGAATTCTTCTTTTCGGGAACCGGCAAACGGATCTCGATACTTGAGCCGTTCGGCTGGGTAAAGCTGGATTTTTTGCTGCACAGCTCTATTCTGTAAAGGCGTTTGATGCGGAGGATCACATAATCCTTGCCGGAATCACCGATTCGGGCGCGGCGCTTGATCAGGAACAATGCCAACGTCTTCTTTCTCTCCCAGCAGAAGGGAGGTTGAACTTCGAATTTGAGATTCCCAACTCTGATCTCCAAAGACTCACAGAAGAGTTTGAGCGCCGTGAGAAGGCAATTTCGGCTAACATCTCCGAACGGTGCGCTCGGCAATTCGAGTCTGAGACCGATAAGCTCGACCGCTGGTCGGATGACCTGAAAGTTGGATTAGAGCAGGAAATTCGAGACCTTGATCGGGAGATAAAAGAACTCCGGCGCTCAGCTCACGGGCTTGCTTCCCTGGCAGAAAAGCTGGCGATCCAAGCCAAAGCCCGGGAAACAGAGGCATTGAGAACGAGAAAACGGAAAGAGCTCTTTGAGGCGCAAGATAAACTCGATTCCCAGCGGGATGAACTGATCGCTTCCGTGCAGAAGAATTTGAGGTCAGAGGGTGCCCGTCCGAGCGACTGTTCACAATTAGGTGGTCTCTGATCTGATTTTATGCCAAAGAAAAACAAACTTGAGCTCATTTGGATTGGCAAAGAGAATCGTCCACCGCTGGAGCCCCGCGTGCTCCTTGAGAAGTCGGGAATTTCATATCACGCACGCAGACGTATCTCGGAACGGGATATCTTCGACAATCGACTCATTGAGGGTGACAATCTACTCGCATTAAAAGCGTTAGAACAGGAATTCACCGGCAAAATCAAATGCGTATACATCGATCCGCCATTTAACACTAAGCAGGCATTCGAGCACTATGACGACGGTGTTGAGCATTCACTTTGGCTCCAGCTCATGCGCGCCCGGATCGAGCTCCTTCATCGCCTGCTTGCGGAAAACGGATCGTTATTCGTGCATATAGACGACAACGAGCTCGGCTACTTGATTGCACTGGTCGATGAGATTTTTGACCGTAGAAATAGGATCTCCATTATCACATTCAAGCAGAGCGCTGCATCGGGACCCAAGTCGATTAACCCAGGTCTCGTTACCACCTCGAATTTTATTCTCTATTATGCAAAAGACAAACGGTATTGGTCGCCAAACCGGGTTTTTATCCCAACCGCTCGCGACGCGCGATACAACAACTACATTATCAATTTTGAGACGGCCCTATTCCGAGTGGAAGCTCAGCACATTGCGAGAAGCTTTTGCCTTGAGCCACGGACTGACCGTTCGAGATGTCGACAAAGCATTTGGCGCAAAGTTGGAACAGCAAATCACGGAGTTTGTTCTTGAAAATCGGTTCAGAGTAGTTCAGCCCGCGTTAGTACGGCCTGAGGATATTAACATCGAGGCGCGGCAAGCGCTTCTCGGACTCCGTAAAACGTCCGAGCTTGGTCACGAAATCACCTCGGGAGGAGCGTTACTTCCTAAACGGCAAACAACTCTTGTTTTACGCCTCAAAGACGCAGGTCATTGATGGGAAGCTCTCAACCGCCGGCTTAGCCACGACAATTTGGCATGATCTGTTTTCCAACAATCTCCACAAAGAAGGTGGCGTTAGTTTTCCGAACGGCAAGAAACCGGAGGCTCTAATTAAGAGATTACTCGAGCTTTCTACAGAGCCCGGGGATTGGGTTCTAGATTCGTTTGCGGGCTCGGGCACCACCGGAGCAGCAGCGCAGAAGATGGGACGTCGTTGGATAATGGTAGAGATTGGGGAACACTGCAGAACTCATATTATACCTAGATTGCAGCACGTGATTGACGGCACGGATCAGAGTGGTATTACTGCGGCCGTGAATTGGGGCGGCGGCGGCGGATTCCGCTACTATCGCCTTGCACCCTCGCTGCTCGAAAAAGATCGGTTTGGCAATTGGGTGATTAGCCGCGCTTACAATTCGGCGATGCTTGCGGAGGCCATGTGCAAGCTTGAGGGCTTCACATATGAACCTAGCGACACTACATACTGGATCCACGGCCATTCAACGGAGAGAGACTTCATCTATATCACTACACAGACTCTTGATCGACGACAGCTCGAAAAGCTGAGCGAAGAGGTCGGCTCGGACCGTTCTCTGCTCGTGTGTTGTGCGGCATTCAGAGCGAAGGACTTGGTTCAATTCTCGAATCTCACGGTGAAGAAGATCCCGAAGATGGTGCTGAATCGATGTGAGTGGGACAAGGACGACTACAGTCTGCAAATCAAAAACCTCGCCCTCTCTCCCGAACAGGCTACCACTAGCGTACAGCAGACCAAAAAAGGCGGTACGATGAATCTTTTCGAGCAGGCAGCAGCGGGGTCCCGGAATGAACCCAATTGTAAATGCTACGGCAAACCGCCTGAGCCTACGGACTCCGCAAAGAGAGGCGCTGGAAATCTTGGATCGAGCCTGCGAGTTACTCGACCTTAATAAAGCAACTGAGTTGAGTCAGCGCACCGATACCGCTCACGCACTGCAGACAATCAACGCCGCATTCCCGACCATTACGGACTTTGAGCGCACATTCCCGTCTCTATGCTTTGCACTCGCAACTGGGGTCGGTAAGACAAGGCTCATGGGCGCTTTCGTCGCATATCTCTACCGCATGGAGATCAGCCGGCATTTCTTCGTACTGGCCCCTAATCTCACAATCTACGATAAGCTGATCAAAGATTTTACTCCCAACACTCCCAAGTACGTCTTCGAGGGCATCGCAGAGTTCGCTACGAACATTCCCGAAATAATAACGGGTGAGAACTACGACAGCGGCCGGGGCGTGCGCAGCGAAGATTCTTTCCAGGCCCGAATGTTCGATACCAGCCCGATCCACGTCAACATTTTTAACATTTCAAAGATCAATAGTGAGGTGAAGGGCGATCGAGAGCCCAGAATCAAACGATTACGTGAATACCTCGGGCAGAGCTATTTTGAATATCTGGCAGGACTCCCCGACCTCGTGCTGCTAATGGATGAGTCGCACCGCTACCGAGCCTCGGCTGGCGTGCGGGCGATCAATGAGCTCAAGCCAATACTCGGACTCGAACTGACGGCAACAGCGCAAGTCGAACAAGGCGGGTCACCTATTCCGTTCAAAAATGTGATTTACAGCTATCCGCTCTTCGAGCGCGCTCAAGGATGGATTTGTAAAAGAACCGGCCGTTGCCACACGCGAGAATTTCAACGCAAGTAATTACACCGAAACAAGTCTCGAAAAGCTGAAGCTCGAAGATGGTGTGCGCGTCCACGAAAACACCAAAGTCGAACTTGAGGTCTATGCTCGCGAAAATGGCAGGTCGATAGTGAAGCCATTCATGCTAGTGGTTGCAAGAGATACCGATCACGCGAACGAAATCCTTAAGCTCATGCAGGACAATTCCTTCTTCAGCGGCCGGTACAAGGGAAAGGTGATCACCGTACACTCCAATTTGCGTGGTGAGGAGAAAGATGAAACCATTCAGCAGCTCTTGTCCGTGGAAAATCGAGATAACCCGACCGAGATTGTGATCCACGTCAACATGCTTAAAGAAGGTTGGGATGTGACCAATCTTTATACGATCGTCCCGCTGAGGGCTGCCAATTCAAGAACACTCGTCGAGCAATCCATCGGTCGTGGCTTGCGTCTTCCCTACGGAAAGAGGGTAGGTGTTCCTGCAGTCGACCGGCTCACTATTGTCTCGCACGACAAGTTTCAGGAAATCATTGACGAAGCGAACAAGCCCGATTCCATCATCCGCACGGGGATTGTTATTGGGCGCGACATACCCGACAAATCCATGGCGGCGGTGGAGATTAAGCCGTGGATTATGGAAGCTGTCGAGGGGGCATCCGTGCCTAGGCTCACCCCCGAGCAGCCCGCGTTGTTCAACACCGCTGAGGAAAAGCAGGTTGCACGCGCCACCCTGGATACCGTCAAGCAATTTGAGCGCCTTGCAAAATCAGCAGACCTGAAGCAGGCCGACACCTTGGCAAAGATTGTTGAGCGCGTGAGAGAGCAAACAGCACCTTTGCAGGCAGGTTTGCCCGGTGTCACTTCGGCCGTTGATGTGGAAACCGTCGTCAAGAAGACGATCGACCTTTTTGTTGAGAAGTCAATTGATATTCCAAGAATCGTGGTTGTTCCAAAAGGCGAAACATCTCGGGGCTACCGCGACTTCGAACTTGACCTCCGGGGGGTGCGTCTTCTGCCGGTCGAGAAAGACATTTTGATCGCGCATTTGCACGACCAAAGCCGCCATAGGCTGGTAAGCGGGGACGGCGTCCCGCCTGAAGCGAGACTCAAGAATTATCTGGTTCGCGGCCTCATTGATTTTGACGACATCAATTACGACCAGCATGCAGAACTCCTTTACAAATTGGCTGGTCAGGTTTTGAACCATCTGAGCTCTTATCTGAATGATAAAGAACAAGTCATTAATGTGCTTCAGTACCATCAGAATCAGCTCGTCGAGCTGATCCACTCCCAAATGCAGGAGCATTACGAAGAACGAGCAACCGAATACGAAGCCACTGTGACGCGCGGCTTCACCACGTTGCGCCCGAATAACTACACCGTTGCTGAGGGCGAGAAGCCGCTCGACTTCCGAACCACCGTTGAAGAAAAACTTCTGATCAAAGGAATGCTTTTTGCCGGCTTCAGCAAGTGTCTCTATCCCGTTGAGCGCTTCCAATCTGACTCAGAGCGTCGCTTTTCAGTGATTCTGGAGCAGAAGGATAATGGCGTTTTGAAGTGGTTCAAGCCGGGGCGGACAGACTTCCAGATTCACTATCACGGCGACGAGAAATACGAACCCGATTTTGTCGTTGAAATGACAGACAAAAAGCTAATCTGCGAGATCAAAGCCCAAGACGAGATGAACGATCCCACCGTGCAGGCGAAGGCGGCCGCAGCGACGCTCTGGTGCGAGTACGCCACAGCTCATGAGCTGAAAAACGGGGGTAAACCGTGGACATACTTACTAATCCCGCACAATGTCATCGACGAATCCAAGACGATGCAGGGCTTAATTGCAGGCTATCGGCGCTCAGTTGCTAGTGTGGGCTAAAGCCATGCGGAGCGGAACCGCCAACTGTTGAGATTTTATGCTCGAGGTAATCGCAGAAGCTCTTAGGTCGAAGAGTTCGAGACTTATCGACGAAGGGCCGTATCATAACCGCGAAGGAATATGGGGCTACTATGTTACCGTGTGGCATGCTGGGCACTATCACATGATTTCGGTGTCCAACACTGACCGGCCCCAGTCGCCGAAGGAAATCGCTCAGGCCCTATGTTCCCCTCATCGGGAGCTCCATGATTCCGGAAATTACCGGAACCGCAAAGGCACGATTGGATATTGGGCCACCGTGAAATGTGGCGAGCACTGGTACATGGTGTCCTGTTCGGATATCCGCCAACCCTACCACTCACAGTGGTGGATTGATCGCTGGCCATTGGCATCCGGAAAAGCCTCAGGTCTCTGACGCTCGCTCCGCCTCAGGCTCCGCGTCAGCCTTGCGGCAGCTCGGTACAAAACCCTCTTTTCATCTTCCTGAATCGGATGCGCGGCAAACCTCTGCCGCGCGGCTTCATTTGGCCATTGCCTCCCGGTAAGAAGGAACTGGCTTGACCCGCCTTCCGATTACTACAAGGATCATTCCCGCGAACAGCCCGAACAAGCCGAATTGCAGACGCGATTCCGGGGGTCGCCACCTCAAGTTCTTCCTCGGCAGCCGCAAGCGAGACTTCGTCAGGACGAGAAGGATTGAAATGGACGGTTTGAAGCGAGCCGGCAGGATGTCGCGCCACCCACTCTCTCATCCTGGTAACGCTTAATGTAGAAGTGTTCGCGAATGTTCGTACCTGGTCCGACGCGAAAATGGAGTTGCCGATGTCCAGCCCGCTTTGCCGGATACTGCCGCCGGCCTGATAAGCAAAGTTGCACCTCACGTACGAATTCTTGCCCCAGGCGCGCTGTGAGCTGCTGTAATGCCAACTGCCGGACACACTGCACCCCAGCACGCGTGCCTCGGCCACGGGCCAGGAGGAGTGGACGTGTAACTGATACGTCTGCCACGCGCCGTCCAGCGTAAACAAGCTTGCCCCGAAGCACACGACCCACCCGAAGCCAACCAGTATTTGGCCCCACCGGTTTGATTTGACGGTTGTCTCCGGCCCCATCTCACTCACTCCGGCATGCGCTGCCCTATTTTTGCGGAGACCCGGACTTCTGAACAAGTGAAATAGACCCGAACGAGGGTACGAGAGTCATAAACAGCGAGCAGTGCGCCCCGCGCTGCGCTCGTGGCACCTGTCTTGAATCGTGGCACAGACACTCTTGTCTGTGCGATTGTGTCCTCCAGAAGGACGCTTACGCACAGGAAAAGCGACGGGATTTTTGTGGGCTTTCGGCGGCCGCAACCCTAAACCGCACAGACAGGAGTGTCTGTGCCACACAATCCTCGCCATCGCGATGCTCTACGCCATCGTTTCCAGGCCGAGGTCCTGTAGCAGCAACTCATCCTCGTTGGGTTCGGGGTTGGGCGTGGTGAGGAGTTTTTCGCCCACGAAGATGGAATTGGCGCCGGCGAAAAAGCACAATGCGGTGGCTTCGCGGGAGAGCTGGAGGCGTCCGGCGGCCAGGCGGACACGCGACTCCGGCATAAGGATGCGCGCGGCGGCGATGGCCCGCACCATCGTCAGCGGATCCACGGGCAGAGAATCCGACCCGGGACTGGTGATTGAAGATTTGTGATTTGTGACTTGATTCGCAAATCGCGAATCAGAAATCGCCAACTCAGAACCAGACTCGGCATTGGTGATTGACGCGGAACTGGTGATTGAAGATTTGTGATTGGTGACTTGTCCGCCGAGCGGCGTCCCCGGCGCGCGCACCAGCATATTGATGGGCACGCTTTCCGGATGCGGGCGCAGCGTGGCCAGGCGATGCAGCAGGCCGATGCGGTCCTGATCGCTTTCCCCCATGCCCAGAATGCCTCCGCAGCACACCTGGATGCCGGCTGCGCGGACGTGCTCCAGCGTCTGCAGCCGCTCCTGATACACCCGCGTGGAGATGATGCGGCTGTAGAACTCGGGCGAGGTGTCAAGGTTGTGGTTGTAGGCGGTGAGCCCGGCCTGCTTGAGCTCGGCGGCCTGCGCGGCGGTGAGCATGCCCAGCGTGCAGCAGACTTCCATGCCCAGCTCGGCCACGCCGCGGACCATCTCCAGCACGCGCTGGAAGTCGCGGCCCTGGGGCGCCTGTCGCCAGGCTGCGCCCATGCAGAAACGTGTGGCGCCGTTGGCGCGGGCGGCGCGCGCGGTTTCAAGAACGTGATCGGGTTGGAGCAGCGGCTCGGCGGCGACGCCGGTTTTGTAATGCCCGCTCTGCGGACAGTAGGCGCAGTCTTCCGGGCATCCACCGGTCTTGATGGAGAGAAGCTGGCACTTCTGCACCTGGCCCGTGCGATGGAACTGCCGATGCACGCTGTGCGCGCGATACAAAAGCTCCATCAGCGGAAGATGAAAGATTTCGGCGACTTCAGGGCGCGTCCAGTTGTGGCGAAGTTCAGGGGCGGGACTCTCTGGCATGACCGAGAAGTTTAGCAGCATCGGGTGAGCGGGTGATCGGGTGATCCGAAAACCAAAATCTCACCGCGGAGGCGCGGAGACGCGGAGGAAATCAGTGGAATCAGTGTTGATCAGCGGTAAGGTTTTGCTCTTCTCATCCGGCCTGCGTCAGGAACACTTCCGGGTGGTGCTGCGCGATGGTCAGCAGCTTCAGGCTGGCGTCGCGTGGGCGGCGGGCGCCCTGCTCCCAGCTTTCCACCGTGTTGGCGCTCACGTTGATGATGCGCGCGAAGGTCGCCTGGCTTACCTTGAACCGCTGTCGGATGGCGCGGATCTGGCGCGGGCTGAGCGGTTTGGGCGGCGGCGGCAACTCAGAGACGCGCAGGGACGGCTTCTTTCCCTGCTCGTAGGCGAGGGCGTCCTGCAATGCGTGCTGGAGGTCTTGAAATGCTTTCACTTTTGTGGGCTTTGCCGTGCGTTTCATAGTTACACCTGCTTTAGCTTTGTTAGGACTGCTTGATGGCCGCCACCAGGGCCCCCAAGACTTTACGTTCGTCGTTGGATAGATCCACCTGCTCATCTTTATCGAGCAGAAAAAGGAGATGGATGTGGCCACGGTTCTCGAGGTACAGGAACAGGTATCGGTATCCGCCCCGCTTGCCCTTGCCTCTTGCGGGGTTCCCGATTCGGGCTTTCCGGATTCCGCCCAGGCCCTGCACCAGGTCTCCGCGCTCAGGGTTCTTTTGCAGATCGTCCTGAATTCTGCTGAGCACGTCCAGCGCGGACTCACCGGCCAACTGGTGCAGCCTGGCGGTAAACGCAACGGATTCGATGTATACCACTCAGTAGGGTATACCACTATGTGGGATGCAGCAAGGCTCTATTCAACAGTGGAGATGAAGATCCAGCCCCAAGTCCGCGTGTTCATCGGCGGCAGGACTTCAACCACAGAGGGCCAGAGGGAAAGTAGGCTTCTACCGCGGATCAACGTGGATGAGCGCGGATCGGGACATCGGGTGATCGGAAAGGCAAAAGGTCACTACTGATTAGCACTGATGACACGGATTAAACATCGGACGATCCGGTGAGCGGGTGATCGAACATCGGAACATCGGAACACCTACCACCGAAACGCGGCGACACCGGAAAAAGGCAAAATTTCTACCGCGGCCCGCAATCCTCTTAAATCCAGAATTGGCGACGGGCCTTCAGGAAAGTAAAAGCGCGCGAGGAGGCAAAAGCCTCCTCGCTGCACCTTTCTTCCTGGCGCCGGCTAGCGATAGATGTGTACGAATCCCTGGAGGGTGTTGGGGGCATTAACCCAGTCGTTATGGCACATGCCATCGCTGCCCTTCCAGGATTGGTTGGTTGCGGTGTAAATGATGGTCCCCACACGGCCACCACCGTCCCATGAGCGGCGGATCCCATCACTTCCAAAGTAGTGCGTGTAGTAGCTTTCCTCGCCCGTGCAATTGGCCGCAGTAAAGTGGCTGATGTATGCGGCCTGCACCGGAGTGAATTGCGTATCGCGATAGATGGTCACGAAACCGCTCAGGGTATTTCCGTTGGGCCAATCATTGTGGCATTGGCCGTCAGTCCCCTTCCAGGAACGATTGGTCACGCTTGTCACGGCAGTTCCGAAAAAGCCTTGTCCATCCCAGCTGCGGCGAATGCCGTCGGCGCCGAAATACTGCGTGTAGTAATGTTCGCCGCCGGTGCAATCAATCCCGGTAAAGTGGCTGATATAAGCGTTCATGACCTGAGTGCAGGTGGCTTCCGGGCAATTTGCGCTGGCTCCGAAAGAGACGTTGATTGGCGCCTCCGCTGACGGAATTCCGTTGGCAACCACCTGCAGCGTGCTGGGGCCGGTTTCAATGTTGGTGGGAACATCAAACAGGGTGGAAACCAGGGCCGATCCGGTGGCTACGGCCATGGTGCTATGGTTGTGCGTGCGCGCGTAAGCCAGATCGCCGGTGGCGTTGTTGGTGATCCGCACCAGCGGGTAGTTGGTGGCCGATTGTGCGTCGTCACCATAGGATGCTCCCTGGGAGATCCCATTGAATTGCGTTCCAAAAACGGAGTTGTTGACGCTGCCGGGATTCACGGTGCCCGGTAAGTGAAGAAGCAGAGACGGTGGGCTGCCACGCGCTCTGGTATGTCCCGAACGAGGTGTAAATCAGCATATCGGAAGATCCATGAGTAAAGAGGACCTGTCCGGTAGGAAGGACGAGCATGCGTCCGACAAAGGCGGGGTAGTTGGTGTTCGACGGCGCGGGTTCTGAGGTCAGGCTCGTGCCGTTGAACTCAAAAAACTGTGAAGGCGCAACCTGGAACGGGCTGGCCTCCACCAGAACATTGCCGTCCGGCAACAGGGCCGCGGGGCCATCGGCTACATTCAGGTTGGGAGGGAAGCTCGGCCCCACAGACCATAAGCCCGTATTTGGATTGTAAATGGCCGTACTGGAGGTTGCACCCGTGGCAAAGACGGTACCGTCAGGACGCAGAAGTGCAGGACCCACCTCGCGACCGATGGGCATATTGCCATTGCTGGTCAGCGCGACAAGGGTGCTACCCGCCGATGACCAGGCGCCGCCGACAAAAGAATAAATTTCACTGTTGGTCTGATTGTTCGTGTCCACGGTGAGCAGATTTCCGTTGGGCAACAGTGTCCAGGTTTCTTCTGAATTCGCGTCCGCTTTGCCCGCGCCCGTGAGGAGTCCAGTTCAATGTGGAAGGGTTAAGCAGCCATTGAGTAAATGAGAGTACCGGTCCCAGCATGAACGTGCCATCAGGAAGCACAACGCCCGATGCATCGCCGATCTGGGATACTCCGCTGGGCGGCGTGAGAGATATCCAGGAATTGCTGACGGGATTGTAAATTGCGCCCAGGGTGGTCTCGACAAGGCCGTTAGAGCCGTTGTTGTCTTCGCCTCCCTCAACCACGACCCTGCCGTCCGGCAGTACAGCCGAAGCGTAATAGAGCGGAGCATAACCGGAAGGCATGGAGGCCAGTTGCGTCCACGTCCCATTAACGTAATTGCCGGTTTTATCCGGGGTAAGACGGAACCACGCGCTGCTTTCCTGGGCTTGCACCATTACGGTGCCGTCTGTGAGCAGAAGCGCTGTAGAAGCGTTAAACAAGTTAAATGGAAGAGGCTGATTTTTCAGGGGCGTCCACGTCTGGGCCCCTGCCAGCGAGGCCAATGACAACAGCGTCACACAGATGGATACGAGTTTGCGGGGAAACATCTTATGTTCGTTCTCCTGGATGAATTTGGCTGTGATTGTTGCTTCTGGTACTGGATCAGCACAGTGAGTTGTGAGCGGGAGTAAAGATAGGCTGGAATTGAAGAATATGAACGCGCGCCATCCAGAGTTCCGGAATTCAGGAACTATCCCGATTCCGTCTGCTTTGGCCGCGCAACTGGGCCTTAGCTATTCCTTTCGGACGTTCGAAAAAACGAACAAACCCAGCGGGGAACGTGATCTCTAATTTCAGAATTTCTGTGAGAACAGAGGACGCAGACGAACCCAAAGATGCCAAAAGCGAAAATGCGCTTGCCAGCGCGGTGCAAAACGCTGCTGCACCATCAGGACTCCTGCGAGTCAGAGTTTCTTTTTTTGGGTGGAAGCCGCCTCTGGACCGGCACGAACTTGAACAACTCCACGGTTTCACGCCCAGGCCATAGGAAAGCTGCAACATTCCGTCAAACGAATCGATTTGCTCGGCGCGTTTGATGCGCCCGACCTGGTTCCGGTGGAAGTCACACTACCTTAAGTTTTTTGTATTGGAAAAATCCTGATTGAAAATCCCTGAATCAGCCTCATCCGTGGAAATCAGTGGTAAGAGCCTGGGTTTCTCCGCGTCTGCGTGGTGAGCTAGACCTTCGTCGTCGGCAGATGTTCCGAGGGAGCGCCGAGTTTGGCGGCGTTGGGATGCAGGAACTTCGCGCGCTCCTCTTCGAAGGCCTCAAGCTCCTGGCCGATGCGGGACTGGTCCCAGCCGAGCGCTGAGCCGATTTTGGCGGCGGCTTCACGGCTGCAGTCGAGGCGCCAGCACGGGCCGAGAGCGACGGGCACGCGGCGGAGAAGAATGTCACCCAGAGTAATGGCCGATTCGTGCGCCACGGCCTCCACGGCTTCCGCCACCAGGTGGCAGGTGTGCTCGCAGATGGGCTCGCGCAGGCGCTCATCGAGCGAGGCCGCGTGGGCAATGGCCAGGGCGTGGCGTCCGTGCCATTCTGCAATGCCGTGCGCGCAGCCTTCTGGAATGCGCGCCTTGATGGCCACGGCGTGCGCCCACTGCCGGACGATGGAATCCACGCTGCTATCGGCGACGGGCGCGCCAAAAATGTTGGCCGGCTCGGGAATGTCAACGCCGAGTTTGCGGGCGACGTCGCGCGCCAGGCGGGCCGCGGTGGTGAGCTTGCCGCCGATCACGGAGATGAGTCCCGCGGCGCCGTCGTCGGAGTGATCGTAAAGCACGTGGCGGCGTGTGATGGCGGAATACTTTTTGTCCGGCGCGTAGGGCAGCGGACGAATGCCGGCAAAGCTGTAACGGATGTCCGCGGCGGTGAGGCCGGAATGCGGCAGCAGCCGGGAGAAATTCTGGAACAGGTAGGCAATCTCGTCGGCGGAAGGCTGCGGGTCGTCGGCCGGGCCGGAGTCAACAATCTCCGTGGTCCCAACGAGCACCTGGCGGTTCCAGGGAAGCACAAAGATCTGCCGGCCGTCGCCGGCTTCAGTGTAAATGGGATGCTCGGGAGCGCCGTCAAATTTGGGCAGCACCAGGTGCGATCCGCGCACGCCGCCAATCAGCCGCTGCGGCTTGATGCCCGCCGATGCGGCAATTGCGTCCGCCCATGGCCCGCCCGCGTTGACCACGTGTTCGGCGGAAACTGTGTACTCCTGTCCGGAGATGCGGTCGCGCAGGCGAGCGCCTGTGACGCGGCCATTTGCGCGCGTGATTTCCAGCGCCGTCGTGTGGTTGCGGACGACGGCTCCGGCAGCCATGGCTTCAGCCAGCCACTCGGCCACCAGGCGCTCAGGAAATTCGCACTGCGCGTCTTCGTAGCTGTAGATGGACCACTGCCGGCCGGCGTCGAGTTGGCGCTCCAGCGTGGCAACTTCGTCAAAGCTCTGGCGCTTGCCTCCGGCCCAGTGGTTGTAAAGCCACAAGCCGGTGCGCACGGCCAGCGAACTGCGCAGCAGCGTTCGCGACTTGGCGGGGAGCACCAGCAGAAACTGCATGGGGCGGATCAGGTGAGGAGACTGGCACAGCAAGCGCTCGCGTTCACGCAGAGACTCGCGCACCAGGTCAAACTCAAACTGTTCCAGATAGCGGAGGCCGCCGTGGATAATGCGCGTCGATCGACTTGTGGCGCCGGAGGAAAAATCATTCTGCTCCACCAGCAGCACGCGCTTGTTACGCCGGGCACACTCCCGGGCAATGGCCACGCCGTTGATGCCGCCGCCAATAATCAGGACTTGAAAGCCCTTGCCGTGCAATGGAAGTGTGCTACTCACGTGCAACATCTATTTAGATGCTGTTTCAGGGCCCTGACAACGTTACTTTCGGCGGGATGCGTGGGTGGTTAACCTTCAACCGGGTTCCAAAAGAGGACTTAGATTCCTAAGTGAAGCAGGGTAAAGCAGCTAAGAGCGCAGCTAGTAACTACGGAGTAAAGAGAATGGCAGTTGTGATCAAATGCGGACGCGCCACACCGGCGCACCGCTCAGGCCCGTTTGGCCGTGGCAGCGCGCGGACGCGCCGTGATTGGCATGTCCTTCTCTTCCTTCGATTGCGCCAGCAGGACGGCTACGGATTCACACACGCGGACGCAATCGCACCCGCTGCGCTTGGCCACGTACAGTGCTTCATCGGCGCGGCGCAGCAGCGTGTCAGACGAGATCTCATTGTTCTGCGCGAAGGAGATACCGAACGACGCTGTGATCCTGCCCAGCGGACGTCCTGCGTGCTCCAGTTCCAGTTTGGAGATGGCGTTGCGCACCAGCTCGGCGCGTTCGCACACGCTTTCCGGCGAGCTTTCCGGAATCACGGCCAGAAATTCTTCTCCGCCGTAGCGGCAGACAATGTCCTCAGAGCGCACGCAGCGGCGCAGCAGCGCCCCGATCTCACGCAGCACGTGGTCGCCGGCTTCATGGCCAAAGGTATCGTTGAACAGCTTGAAGCCGTCGATGTCCGCCATCACAATGCCTATCCCGATTCCATTCTGCGCCTGGCTGAAGTTGCGCAACTGCTGCTCCAGCGTGGTCTCCAGGAAGCGCCTGTTGTAGAGTCCGGTGAGCGGATCGCGGATCGACTGGTCCTGCAGCTTTTCTTTGAGCTTCAGATTGGCCAGCCGCAGCGCAGCGTATTCGCCAATCTGCTGGATCAACGTGAGCCGCGATGCCGTGAACAACGAGGCGCTCGCGGCATGAACATGCAGGATGCCCAGGGTTTCTCCCAATGCCGAAAGCGGGAAGCAAATGTAGGCTGCCGGCGTGGGGCCATGGAAGTGGCGGCAAGAGAGTCCGCGAGGAGAATCAAGATGCGCGTGCAGGCGTCCGCCACGCACGGCGCAGCAATCTTCCGTGGAGTAGGTGCCGCTGCTAAAGGGTTCTTCCGTTTCCGGCCAGACAGCCACAGCTTCAATGCGGTCCTCGGCGCCGTAGAGCGCAAACACGGAGCCGCCGCTACCGGGAATGAGCTTGTGAATATAGGTCGCCGCCACCTTGTAAGCTTCGCGCGCGTTCACGCAGATCTGGAAATCGGCTTGCAGTTCGTTGAGCAGGCGGCTGTTCTCCGTCTCACTCTGCAATTGCAGCAGCGAACCTTCAAGGCGCGTCTGGACAAACAGCGCTTTTTGTTCCGCGATCCGCAGCTTCTTGGAATCGCGCATTACCAACATAAACAGCGCGCCCATGAAAAGGCTGAACAGCGCAATACGCATAGTAACGCTGCGCGTGATCTGCTCTGCCCGCTGCTCTGCCGCCGCGTTGCGGTCACGCAGGATGCGGACTTCCTCGTCTTTGAAATTCTGGATGGCTTCGCGCACGCGGTCGCGCTTCTCATCGCTCTCAGCCGAGTGATAGATCAGCTTGGTGTGCTTCGTTTGCATGTCATCGCTCAACTGGCTCAACTCATCCCTGATCAGCCCGCGGAGCTTCTCGATGCTCTCCTGGTGTTCCGTGTCAAGGCGATAGACATTCGCCAGCTGTGTCCAGATGCGGACTTCAGCGTCGGCAAAGCTTGCCTGGTCCTGCTTTTCCGGAGTCAGCACGTAGTGCAGCCAGGATTCACGCGCGTCCTGAATGCCGTCTTCCACGCCGTCCATCTCGTGCAGCACTTCGTGCGTGCGTTGCACGTAAGATTGCGCATTGAGCAGTTCGCGCGTGCTGGAGTATCCGCCCCAGGCCATCGCTACCAGAAAGGCCAGCATGAGAATGAAAGCAATGGGCAGAAGGGTGCGTGCATCAAGGACACCGATCATGGCGGCCCTGAATCTTGCTATGCGAAGGCCCTTGGTCGAATTACCTGGCACAGTGGGCGGCGTCTCCTATGGTTTGAAGACCGGGGAAAGTGAGGCAATGATAGCATTACTTTGTGTCGGCGACAGGAGAAAAATTCCAGAAGGCGGTCTCCATCATGGAGCGGCTGCGCGCACCCGGCGGCTGCCCCTGGGACCGCGAACAGACCTTTGATACCATCAAGCGCTATACCTTAGAAGAAACCTACGAAGTCTTGGAAGCTATTGATAACAGAGACTGGACTGAGCTTCCCTCAGAACTGGGCGACCTTCTGCTACAAGTCCTATTCTATTCGGAAATGGCCCGCGAGCAGGGCTTGTTTACCATTGACGATGTCCTCGATGCGCTCAGCAACAAGCTCATTGGCCGCCATCCCCATGTTTTTGGCGATGTAAAAGCTGAAGACGCACAGCAGGTGCTCAAGAACTGGGAGGAGCTGAAGAAGGCAGAAAAGAGAAAACGTGCTGCCCTCAGCGGCTCGCAATCCACCAATGGCGCTCCGGAGCGCCTTCTGGACCACGTTTCCTCCCGTATGCCCGCCCTGATAGAAGCCCAGAAGATCAGCTCCAAAGCCGCGCATATCGGCTTTGATTGGCCCCACATCAGCGGGTTGTTTGAAAAACTGGCAGAAGAAACCGCGGAACTCCAGCAGCATATCCACCAGGCTCCTCCAGAAGCGCTTACGCCGCGCAGTAAAGTGCCTCTGCCGGAGGAACTTCGCCAGCGACTGGAAGATGAAGTGGGTGATATGTTCTTTGTGTTGGTAAACCTTGCACGCTATCTGTCCGTTGACCCTGAGTCGGCTCTGCGCAGCACCAACCGCAAGTTCCGCCGCCGCTTTGGCTGGATGGAAGAGCAACTGAGCAAGCAAGGCAAGACGCTGGAACAAAGCACCATGGAGGAGATGGAGTCGCTTTGGCAGAACGCCAAATCTCTGGAGGACCCGCAGCAGTGAGCCCACCGGTGCCCGCAGTTGAGCGGATTACCATCCGCAAGTGCAACGGGATTGACGAGTTTAAAGCCTGTGTTGATCTGCAGAAGGAAGTCTGGAATTTTGACGATCTGGACATCGTTCCGCTGCGCATGTTCGTGGTGAGCGAAAAAATCGGCGGCCAAGTCATCGGCGCCTTTGATGGTTCGCAGCTTGTCGGCTTTGCCTTCTCCATCCCGGGGAGCCGCAACGGTCATCCTTATCTGCACTCGCACATGCTCGCTGTGCGTGATTCATTCCGCAATCATGGGCTTGGCCGGCGCCTGAAACTTGCGCAGCGCGAAGACGCCATCGCCAAAGGTTTTGAACTCCTCGAGTGGACCTTTGATCCTCTCGAAATCAAGAATGCACACCTGAACCTGGCACGGCTCGGCGCCATCGCACGCCGCTACAGCGTCAATCACTACGGGTTTTCTTCTTCTCCGCTTCAGGGTGGGCTTCCCACGGACCGTCTGGTGGCGGAGTGGTGGATCAAGTCCCGGCGCGTCCTCAATCTTCTGGAAAAAGATACCTCGCCTCAGTTCACAGTGGAAGAAAAGGTCAGCGTTCCTGCACAGATCTACGACTGGAAGGCTTCTGACGCCGATCGCCCCAAAGCTGCAGAAATACAAAAGCGCAACCGCCAGCAACTGCTGGACGCATTTCGCACCGGGCTTGCTGCTCTAGGCTATGAGCGCGATGCTCAAGGCAATGGCTCATTCCTGCTCGGACACTGGGATGAAAACTGGTCGTATGCGTCCGGACCGGAGGAGGACGGCAATGAAGATTGAAGCCATTACACTGCGCGAAATCCGCATGCCGCTGGTGCACTTCTTTGAAACCAGCTTCGGCCGCACCACAGAGCGCCGCATTCTTCTACTTACGCTGCACACCAGCGGCCCGGAAGGCTGGGGGGAGTGCGTGGCCGGTGAAGATCCGTTTTACAGTGAAGAATCAATCGATACCGCCTGGTACGCCATTGAGCGCTATCTCGGCCCTGCCCTTCTCGGCCGCAACATTGACAAAGCCGCGGACGCTCCCGCTTTGCTGGCAAAGATCCGTGGACACCGCATGGCCAAAGGCGCTGTCGAGAATGCTCTCTGGGACGCCGAAGCCCAGGAGCGGCAAATGCCCTTGTGGCGTCTGCTGGGCGGCACACAAGCTGAGATTGCTTGCGGCGTCTCCATCGGCATCCAGAACTCAGTGGAACAGTTGCTGGAGAAAATAGAAACCGAGGTGAATGCCGGCTATCGTCGTATCAAGGTCAAATGCAAGCCGGGCTGGGACCTTGTTGTATTCACTCGTATCCGCGAACGCTGGCCGGACATTCTCCTGAGCTGCGATGCGAATTCCGCTTACACTCTGGAACAGATTGAGCACCTCAAAAAATTCGATCAGTTTGGATTGCTTATGATCGAGCAGCCGCTATGGCATGACGATTTTTATTTCCACGCCCAGCTCCAGCGGCAGCTCAAGACCAGCATCTGTCTTGACGAATCCATCCATGGCCGGCGCGATGCTCGTGCGGCGATTGAATTGGGCGCGTGCCGCATTATCAACGTAAAGGTTGGCCGCGTGGGTGGCTTCAGTGAAGCCGTCGCAGTCCATAACGTCGCGCGCCATAACAATATTCCTGTATGGTGCGGCGGCATGCTGGAAGCAGGCATCGGACGCTCGCACAACCTCGCCCTGTCCACTCTCCCCGGTTTTACTCTTCCTGGCGATGTCTCTGCTTCAAAGCGGTATTGGAAAGAAGACATCATCGAACCTGCGGTGGAAGTCTCATCGCAGGGCTTCATCGGTGTTCCGCAAACTCCCGGACGCGGCTTTGCCTTGAAGACTGACGTGATCGAAAAACTCACCGTCCGCAAGCAGACACTGCGCAGCGGTGTTAGCAGCGCAGCGGACTGACACTCTGTGCGACTCGCCCGCTTTCTACCTGCGCTTGCCGCATTCGGCTTGCTTGTGCTCGCCTGCTGCAACAGGCAACAGCCTCCCATCGTTGACCATCCGCGCCTCACATCCGCAGTGACCATGCAGGACGTCACCTTTTTCAGTGTCTCATTGCAGCGGCAGATGCCCTACCGTGTTGTTCTTCCGGCCAACTACTCCAACATGGGACGAAAGCTTCCCACGCTTTACCTGCTGCACGGAGGCGGTGGCGGCTTCCGCGACTGGACGAATTACTCTGACGTGGCGCAATACGCAGCGAATGGAGTCATTCTTGTCATGCCGGAAGGCAATGAATCCTATTACGTGAATTCCACCACCAAACCGCAAGACCGGTACGAAGACTACATTGTGAAAGATCTCATCACCGACGTAGAACAGAAATTCCCTGCAGCGCAGACGCGAGACGAACGCGCCATTGTTGGGATCTCTATGGGCGGTTTCGGCGCGATCGTGCTTGGCCTGAAGCATCCTGAACTGTTCGCTTTTGTTGGCGGAATGAGCCCAGCCATAGATGTGCCCACGCGTCCTTTTTCCATCAAGCGGATTTCGCAGTGGCGGCGCTTCAGGTCCATCTTTGGAAGTTGGAATGGCCAGCACCAGCGCGAAAACGATCCCTACGTTCTCGCGCGCTCCGCGGACGTCACCAAGACCCCATACTTCTTTCTCTCTTGTGGTGACAAGGAAGGGCTGCTGCCGGCAAACAGAAAGTTTGATTCTCTTCTGCAGCAACACCATTTCCAGCACGAATTTCACGTGGTTCCCGGAGGCCATGACTGGAACCAGTGGAACGCAGAATTTTCCGAGGTTTACCGGGTACTCTGCCATCATCTCGGCGCGGCAGCTCACGTCCGCACCCGCTGACACTTCCCTTTGCATAAATCACCGCATCCGTTTACCCTTTTTGCCACTTAGACTGACCAAATCGATGGGGCTCTCATGCAATTATTGAAAAATACAATCTTTGCCTTCACCTTCGTCGCTCTGTGCGGCGTGGCACTGGCGCAGGCTCCCGACCCGCAACTGTTTGCTGAAATCCAGAAGATCAAAGCCATTGACAATCACTCGCATCCGCCAAAGCTCGTCAGCCCGGGTGAAAAAGACGACGAATTTGACGCTCTGCCCTGTGATCCGCTTGAGCCCAGCGTGCCCACAACCACATCGCGGCCGGAAAACCCGCAATACATCGCCGCATGGAAGGCGCTTTACAACTATCCTTACGATGACGCCAGCCCTGAGCACGTGAAAGAACTTCTGGCAGCGCGCGACAAAGTTATCCAGCAGCAGGGTGATAATTTCCCCAACTGGGTGCTGGACCAGCTTGGCATCGAGACGGAACTGGCCAATCGCATTGCGCTCGGCCGCGGACTCCAGCCTCCTCACTTCCGCTGGGTGCCTTTTGATGATGCGCTCATGTTCCCGCTCAAGAACTCTGGCCTTCAAAGCGAATCTCCGGACAGGAAATTTTTCTTCTCGCGAGAAAACGAACTGCTTCGCCGCTACATGGGCGAATTGAATGTTAATGGCATGCCGCACACTCTGACCGAATACACTGCGCGCGTCATCACGCCCATGCTCGAACTGCAAAAGAAACAAGGCGCGGTGGCCATCAAGTTTGAAGCTGCATACCTGCGCTCGCTCGATTTCGGCCCCGTTCCGCCGGATCCTGCGGCCGACATGGGAAAGGCGAACACCGTCTACTCCCGCTTTATCAAGGGCGGAATCCCGCCACGTGCCGAGTACACAGAGCTTCAGAATTATCTTTTTCGTTACATTGCCCGTGAAGCCGGGCGGCTCGGAATGGCCGTGCATTTTCACACCGGTGGCGGCTGCGGAACCTACTTTGATCTTGCCGGATCGAATCCCGTTCTGCTCGATTCCGTGCTCAACGATCCCACTCTGCGCAAAACCAATTTCGTCCTTCTTCACGGGGGCGCTGGCCCGTTCACCAAGTACGTCGCGTACCTGCTCATGAAGCCCAATGTTTATGCTGATTTTTCCGAACAAACATGGCTGATTCCCACTCGCGCATTGAGTCAGGTAATCCGGCAATGGCTGGAGTGGTATCCGGAAAAAGTGCTCTTCGGCACCGACCTCTATCCCAACACTCCGGAAATTGATTGGGACGTGATCGGCTGGCAAACCACGCATTCCGGACGTGAAGCCCTGGCCATCGCTCTCACCGGCATGATGGACGATCATGAAATCACCCGCGAGCGGGCTCTCCAACTGGCGCATATGGTTTTACATGACAATGCGGCAAAGCTGTATGGCTGGATGAAGTAAGTGCCGAACTCGCCGGATCAACAACTGCTGGAAGCTCTGCTCGAGTCGTGGGACCGCGGCAATGCGATTCTGGTAAACCTGCTTCGCGCGCTGCCGGAGCAGAGGTTAGCGATCCGGGCGATGGAGGGCAGTCCATCCATCGCTCAACTTTTCACCCACATCCATTATGTGCGTCTGGTTTTCGTGCAGGAAGATGCTCCCGAATTTGCGGTGAAGGCGCCGGAAGAAGAATGGAGCGCAGAGTGTGATCCTGCCCGGATCGAGGAGATGCTGAATGAGAGCGCCAGGACGGTAGGGGACGCGGTGAAAGGCAGGCTTGCGGCCGCTCGGGAAATGGAACTTCACTACGACCACCCGATCCTATTCCTGCAACACATGATCTGGCATGAGGGATACCATCACGGACAGATCAAGCTGGCTTTGAAACTGGCAGGCCATCCGCTTTCAAATGCGGAGGCTGGTCCAATCTCTTGGCGCGTCTGGATGAACAAGAAAAACAACTGATCTGATTCAGGAACCCCGGACTGATCCAGAGAGGGCTCATCCTGGCCACGCGGGATACCGTTCCTCGCGAAAATCGCATCTCCTGAGAATCTGGGTGCGGAGAAAGGAAGCGCGACATGCGAATTGGCATTCTCGGTTCCGGATTGATGGGCAGCAAGCTCGGCACGATCTTCGCGCGAGCTGGACACGAGGTCATCTTCAGCTATTCGCGAAGTGATGCCAAGCTCAAGAAGCTGGCGCGTGAGGCAAAAGGTAAATCGCGCGCCGGTACACCACGCGAAGCCGTACAAAACGCAGATGTGGCCTTACTTGCTGTGCACTGGTCCCGGGTAAACGATGTCCTGAAACAACTTGGCGACCTCTCGGGCAAGATCATCATCAGTTGTTCGCTTCCCATGAATCTTAACGATATCGAACTTGTCATCGGGCGAACATCATCGGGCGCGGAAGCGCTTGCGAAAAAGATTCCCGGTGCCCGAGTGGTCTCTGCGTTCAACACCGTGCCCAGTGAAGTACTGTTCGGTGTCTTCGCTGCCCGCCACAGGAAAACCAGACCCAGCCTTATCTATTGCGGCGACGACTCTAAAGCCAAAAAAATTGCGGCCAAACTGATCCATGACGTGGGTTTTGATCCGGTGGATGCCGGTCCGCTTCGAATTGCGCGTTACACAGAACCTTTTGCTCTGCTGGTTGCGCAACTTGCTTATGAGCGCAAAGGAGGTCCTGAGGTCGCTTACCGGGTCGAGCGATTTCGCTGATCCAGCTTGAGGCTGCCTGCTGCTTCGCCGGGCCTCGTCCGCCAACAACGCATCACCAGAAAGGAATCTAAAACATGGAAATCAAAAGAATCGGCTCACAGCCTTCCAGCCAGGGACCCGCAGACTGGTTTACTGGCAGGGTAAGAATTGATCCGCTCTTTCAGTCGCCTGATCCGGCGCGAGTTCAGGGCGCCGGCGTAACCTTTGAGCCGGGCGCGCGAACCGCATGGCATACGCATCCGCTTGGCCAGACTCTGATCGTGACGGCCGGATGCGGGTGGGCGCAGAGGCAGGGCGGTCCTGTTGAGGAGATCCAGCCCGGCGATGTGGTCTGGTTCTCACCCGGTGAGAAACACTGGCATGGAGCTACTCCCACCACCGCCATGACGCATATCGCCATTCAGGAAAAACTTAACGGTAAAGTGGTGGACTGGATGGAAAAGGTAAGCGACGAGCAGTATCTCCGGCCGCAAAAATGAGAAGTTGACGCCAAAATCTCTGACCCATACATTGGCTCACGGAAGGATCGGACCAAATCATGATCTTTGGTGAGGGAATGACGACGGTGTCTGCATGGGAGAACTTTTATGTAATTGTAGGCTCGTCGGCTGGCGCGCTGATTGGTCTCCAATTTGTCGTCATCACGCTTATTGCCGATCTGCCCATGCGCGATGGCACAGCTCAGGCCGGTCAGGCTTTTGCCACGCCTACCGTTGTTCATTTTGGAGCTGTGCTGCTTCTGGCAGGAATTCTTAGCGCTCCCTGGAACAGCGTTGCTCCGGTAGCGGTGCTGTGGGGATTAATGGCACTCATCGGGCTGATCTATACCGCCGTGGTCGCACGCCGGATGCGGCTGCAAACTGCATATCAGCCGGAGTTTGAGGACTGGTTGTTTCACGCTCTGCTGCCCTTCGCTGCCTACGTCGCTCTGGCATCGGCCTCTTTCGCGGCCCAACCCCATTTATCCGGGGCGCTGTTTGCCGTGGCCGCATCAGCCATGCTGCTGCTCTTCATAGGAATCCACAACGCCTGGGACGCAGTCACTTACCACGTTTTTGTCGTAAAGCGGAAGCAGCAGGAAAAACAGCAGCATCACTGAATTCTCTGCGATCTGGTCTTGGCGTTATCTGGGGCCGTGGGCTTGTGGGCGCCAACCAGAGACCGTCTCAATTTAAGACATCCGCTTCCTCTTATAAGCGAAATGCCTGCTTTTTTGAAAATTTTTGTAAAGTTCCCCCTTGACTTGCATTGAGGACACTGCAAAACTCACTCGTGTCCAGCTTGGTGAGGTGGGGGTGTATTTTATTTGGCGGAACTGAGATTAGAGGAAGGACCGCCGCAGGAAAACGCCTTACGCTGCCTCAAAGGCAAAGTTCAGCAAGAATACATTAAAGAAGTTATAAAAGAATGGGCTGCCAAGCGCGGTCCGAACCAAGGCTTGATTTTTAGCAGTCCTTTCATACGAGCTGTCCAAAGCTTCAGCAGTTTTAAGCAGTAAGACACGGTTTTCCGAACCGTGTGGGCCGAACCCGGGTGGCAGGTATCATTCCAGCAAAAAAGCGCGGATGAGCGCTGGTTTGCCCATTTCTGCTGGAGTGATTTGGAAAGGGGGCAGTCTCAATGGAGTTCCAGGATAAGGTTCTGAAATGTGTGGATTGCGGAGCCGACTTCGTCTTTACCTCTGGCGAACAACTTTTCTTCCACGACAAACAATTTAAGAATGAACCAAAACGCTGCAAGACCTGCAAGAGCAAGCGCGCCCAGTCGCTTGGCTTGAGCCAGGGTACCAGCAGTGTGCAAAGGGTCGAAACCAAGGCAGTTTGTTCCGGATGTCAGCGGGAAACCACGGTTCCGTTCAAACCCACGCAGGGCCGGCCTGTGTACTGCCGGGAGTGCTTCCAGCAGCGTAGAACAACTGCTGCTTCTGCCTAAACGTTCTCTCTAGACTAAGGGCTCTCTGGTCTTGTGGGATTCGTGTGTCTGCTGGTTGTGCCTGCCGGCGCCCGGAATTGGTTCGTTTACGCCGGGCGTTTCACCGCATGGGAGCGGCCGTTTTTCGCGACATCTGATTTTGACGACTTCTGCTGCTTGTGGTCTTCATGCTGGATCAGGAGCGCTTCAATCTGCCGCAGCAGATCGTCAGTGTTCATGGGCTTCACCAGCATGGATTGGGCGCCTTCGTTTTTCCAGTCTCCGCCCAGCAACGGATACGCCGTCAGGATGGCAACCGCCGGGTTGTAGTCTGTCTTTTTAGCCGCCCGGATCACGTCATAGCCAGCTTTTTCGTGCTCCATCTTCATGTCCGTGATGACCATGTGATAGCTTGCGGCTTTAAGCTTTGAAATGGCTTCCTTCCCTGAAGCCGCGGTCTCCACCTCAAACCCATGGATCTCAAGGACCGCCTTTAAGGTCAGCAGAATGGCTAGTTCATCATCAACAAGCAGGATACGACGTTTCATTGGAAAGCTCCCGGCAAATCAAAGCTGCAGTCGCGCTACCTTGGATGCAGGCAGCAGCTGCGAAGGTTGTGAGCTGCTGCACGTGCCTAAAAGTAACGCCAATTATAATAGCGAGGTGTCAGGATTCATCGTGCAGAATTTCGGCTGTCGCGCCACTCAGGCTGACGGCGCAGCTCTGGAGCAGCAGCTTCAGTCAAAAGGTCTGTCGCTCGCCGAATCCGCCACCCATGCAGATATTGTAGTCCTGAACACATGCACGGTGACCGCGGCGGCAGATCATGACGCTCGTGCTGCGATACGGAAGATTCATCGCGAGAACCCGGACGCCCGGATCCTTGTTACCGGGTGCTACGCCCAGCGTGCGCCCGATGAGATCGCTTCCCTGCCCGGCGTTACCTGGGTGGTGGGAAACTCCCACAAGCATCTGGTCCCCAGCCTCATTACCGGGCAGGACCAAAGTTTTGTACCGGCTGAAAACCTTGCCCTCTCCTCGCCGGCATTCACGTTGATTGGTGACATCTTTGCCCACACTGAGCTGATTGCGGCGCCCGTTTTCTCCGGAGATGACGTAGCGGGCCGCACCCGCCCCAATCTCAAGGTGCAGGATGGCTGCGATAATCGTTGTTCCTTCTGCATCATCCCCAGCGTGCGCGGCCAGAGCCGATCCATGAAGCTTGACCGCGTAATCGCAGAAGCCAATGCGCTTGCCCGCGCAGGCTATCGCGAAATTGTTCTCAGCGGCATCAATTTGGGCCGCTGGGGACGCGATTTTGAACCACAGCAACGCTTTGAACAACTGCTCCGCGCCCTGCTCGAGCGCACGGACATTGAAAAAATTCGCATCAGCTCCGTCGAGCCCATGGACTGGAGCGATGAATTGATTTCCCTGGTAGCATCATCGCCGCGCATCGCCAAACATGCGCATGTGCCGTTGCAATCCGGCAGCGACCGTATCCTGCGCCGTATGTACCGCAAGTATCGCCCGTGGCATTATGCCGACAAAATTCGCAAGATCCGTGAAGCCATGCCCGACGCAGCCATAGGCGCCGACGTGATGGTCGGTTTCCCCGGCGAAACCGATGAACTGTTCAAGGAAAACCGCAGCTTCATCGAGCATCTCCCGTTTACTTATCTGCATGTCTTTACCTATTCGTCGCGGCCCGGCACGCCCTCCGCCGCCATGCCGGAGCAAGTTCCGGTGCAGGTTGCGCGCGAACGCAACCGCATTCTGCGGGACATGGCCGCAGAAAAAAACCTGGCATTCCGAAAGAGCTTTATCGGTCGCAGGCTCGATGTCATTACCTTGCAGACCAACGGCGAAGGCTGGACTGAGGCGCTGAGCGACAACTATTTGAAAGTTCGAATCACAGGGCAGCACGCAGGGAACCAAACCTTCGCAGTCGATGTCACCGAGGCGGGCGATGAGGATCTGGTAGGCGCAAGGAGAGTTCCATGCTCGAAAGAATCTTTCATTGCAAACTGCAGTTCAGTCTTTTAAGCTCAAATCCGCCGGGTGCTCCGCTGGTCTCCGGGTACCTGGTCTGTTTGCCATGTTATAATTTTCTCTGCTGCGTGCAGGTTCCGCGGCATCCCCCAAGGACAACTGCAAGGGACGTTTTTGCCACCCATTCAGCGGAATGGGTAACAGGAGGATTGAATCGACAAGCGCTTTATTCGCATGAATGACCGCATCCGCGCGCGGGAGATTCGCGTGATTGATGCCGATGGCAACCAGCTGGGCATCATGGCTCCTTTCGATGCTACCAAAAGGGCCCGGGAACAGAACCTTGACCTGGTAGAGATTTCGCCCAACGCGGTGCCGCCAGTGTGCCGCATCATGGATTACGGCAAGTTCCTCTACGAGCAGGAAAAGAAGGATCGGGCGGCCAAAAAGAACCAGAAGCAGATCGTCCTTAAGGAAGTTAAGTTCAGCGTGAACGTGGACGAGCATGATTACGTCACCAAGCGCAATCATGTACTCCGCTTCCTGGGAGAGGGCGACAAGGTAAAAGCCAGCCTGCGCTTCCGCGGACGCGAAATGGCCCACCAGAACCTCGGCCGGGAAGTTCTTGACCGGCTGGTGAAAGAGGTGGGCGACAAAGGAATTGTAGAGTTCCGGCCGCGCATGGAAGGAAACACCATGCACGTGATCCTGGCGCCACCCAAGCAGGCGCCGGGCGCCAAGAAGCCGGAACAAAGGCCGCAGCAGCCGCAACAGCAACAGGCTGCTCCTGCAGGCCGGACCCAGAGCGGGTCGTAACAACAAGCAATTGGACAAATAGCACTTAGCGACTGGCCAGAACCAGATCGTGGTCAGTTCGAAGAGGCAGGTTGCTAATTGCCATTTGCTGAGTACTAATTGCTGAAGCGGGTGAAGCGCGGAGCGAGCGCAGGGTAGCGCGAGCAGAGCGCGAGGACGAAGCACCCTGAGCGAAGTGAAGGGGATTGCGGGGCCTTGAAAAAACAACTTTATGCCTAAAATGAAGACGCACAAAGGCGCAGCCAAACGGTTCAAGAAGACCGGTACCGGCAAGATCAAACGGCACAAGGCTTATAAGCGCCACATCCTTACCTCCAAAGACACCAAGCGGAAACGGCAGCTGGGCGGATCAACTCTGGTCAGCGACGCCGATCACGCCAAGGTCTCGAGGATGATTCCGTACTAGCACACTAGCTGCTAGCGATTCGGGACAGAATCCAGCCCGCCTGACTGAATCTCAGCGCTGAGGCAGGATCTGAAACATAAAGCGTGTGAAGTTGAGCCGTTCAGCAGGCGTCTGAGCCTGCTGGCGAAATCCCGACCCTGAGCTCGCCGAAGGGGAGGGAACTCAAGTCGCCCGCAAGCGAGTGAAGAGGCGCTGATTACAAGCTCTGCCTCCAGCCGCAAGCCGCCGGAAATTCCGGCCTGAAAAGGAGCATCATGCCTCGCGTAAAACGTGGTACCAAGCGCCGCCAGCGCCGTAAAAAGATATTGGAACGCGCCAGTGGCTATTTCCTCACAAAATCCAAGCTCTATCGCGCCGCCAAAGAGTCGGTTGAGCGCGGCCTGAAGTTTGCCTACAGCGGCCGCAAGCAGAAGAAGCGCCAATATCGTTCTATCTGGATTGTGCGCATTGGCGCCGCCTCCAAACTGAACGGCATCAGCTACAACCAGTTCATCAGCGGGCTCAAAAAAGCCGGCGTGGAACTGGACCGCAAGGTGCTGGCTGATATCGCGGCGAACGACCCAATGGGGTTTGCCGCCCTGGCGGAAACAGCCAAGCGGGCCAACGCAAAAGCAGCCTAGCATTCAGCAATCAGCATTCAGCCCAACCCAGGAACCACAAAGGCACGAAGAAGCAGAGGTTATTTTGATTTGCCCTTCGTGTTCCTTCGTGTACTCTCTCGTAGATGCAATCGGGAGCCACGAAGGTCTATCACGAGCGAAGGTCGAGCGCCGGAAGGCGCGGCAGTGGTTAGCCCACCTGAGGCGAGGAGCGTAGGGAGCAAGCCGTAAGGGCGGGTAGGATTAGTAGTGAATCTGAGCCCCGGAAGGGGCGACACAAGAGAAAAGAGGCACAGGCAAGAGTGCCTGTGCCACACGATTCCGCATGGCACCTTATCAATTGGAAAAGCTTCAAGATTATTCCGAAGCATCACTCGACAAAGCGTTTGCTGGATTGAGCAATAGACTGTTTGAAGATGCAATGAGTGTCGAAGATGAGCGACTGGAAGGAATTGCGCGATCGCTGGAAGGCACGGAAGAGTGGGATCATTACGCAGATTCGTGAGAGCTGGCTGAAGGAGCTCGCAAAGAGACCAAAAGAGCAGTCGGGCTGCGTCTGAATGGTTTGATTAAGATGTTGGCTGACGGTTGGAAACTCGGAGAGTACATCCAAGCCAAGGCCAAGTTAAAGGCATCGATGCCGTGGAAAGACGTTCACTTGGATCAAAGCCGAGGGTGCCGCAAAAAAGCTGGAATCCGAGCGCGTTGACATCACTCTTCCTGGCATCCACAGGCCACTCGGCGCGGAGCACCCCATGCTGAAGACCATGAATGAAGTGGTGAGTGTCTTCAAGGCCATGGGATATTCCGTAGCTGAAGGGCCGGAGATAGAAACCGATTACTTCAACTTTGAAGCGCTGAACTTTCCGCCCAACCATCCCGCGCGCGACACGCAGGATACACTCTTCGTCGCCGGGCAGGAGAAAAAGCTCCAGCGCGACCGCCTGCTGCTGCGGACGCACACTTCGCCGGTGCAGATCCGCTCCATGCTCAAGCAGCCTCCGCCGCTGCGCGTGGTGATCCCCGGCAAGGTCCATCGCGCCGATACCGCCGACGCCACGCACTCGCCCATCTTCCACCAGGTGGAAGGGCTGGCGGTGGACACGAATATTACGTTCTGCGATCTCAAGGGCACCCTAGACCACGCGATGAAATCGCTGTTCGGGTCGAATGTGAAGACGCGCTTCTTCCCTTCCTTCTTCCCTTTCACCGAACCGAGCGCCGATGTCTCCATCACTTGCTTCAAGTGCGGCGGCAAGGGCTGCCGCCTGTGCAAGATGAGCGGCTGGATTGAACTGCTGGGCTGCGGCATGGTCGACCCTAACGTTTTCAAGTTCGCCGAGCACAAGGGCTATGACCCGCAGAAGATCAGCGGTTTTGCCTTTGGCATGGGCGTGGAACGGATCACGATGCTGAAGTATGGAATTGACGACATTCAGCTTTTCTATCAGGGGGATGTGCGTTTCCTGGAACAATTCGCATGAAAACGAGCAGTCAGCACTCAGCAATCAGCATTCAGCCCCCAAAACAGAATGCACGATGAAAAACTTTAGAGATTTAAAAGTTTGGGAAAAGGCGCACGAAGTTGCTCTGGCGTGTTATGCGGTTACTCGTGGCTTTCCCAAAGAAGAAATGTTTGGTCTTACTTCACAAATACGGCGTGCAGGTGCATCAGTCCCGGCGAACATTGCGGAAGGGTGTGGAAGAAGGGGTAATGCTGAGCTCCATCGCTTTCTGCAAATGGCGATGGGTTCTGCCAACGAACTTGAGTACCATTTCCTGCTCTCAAAGCATTTGGGCTATCTGAAGCAAGAAGATCATCAACAAGTGCATGGCAAGCTTGAAGAAGTGAAGCGCATGTTAGCTTCATTACTGAGAAAGGTTGATTCCGAGCGAGTCTGATTCAGGGCTGAATGCTGACTGCTGAGTGCTGAGTGCTTTTTAAAAATGCGCATTGACCCCAAATGGCTGCGTGACTTTGTCAACCTCAAAGCCGAAGACCGCCAACTCGCCGACGATCTCACCCTCGCCGGTGTTGCAGTGGAGTCTGTCAAAGAGATTGATGGCCGACTGCTTTTCGAGATGGAGATCGGGACTAATCGCCCTGACGCCATGTGCCATTACGGCGTTGCGCGTGAGTGCTCGGCCATCTATGACATCGATCTGAAGCCAATCAAGCCAAAGCTGCCCAAAGCCAAACCTGTTGCAAAACCATTCCCTATCGAAATTGAAGATCCTGAGGGGTGCAAGCGTTACACCGCGCGGGTCGCACGAAACGTAAAGATCGGGCCATCTTCTGCAGCCATCATCGAACGTCTCAAAATCGACGATCACGGCGGGGTCAGCAATGCCGTTGACGCCAGCAATTACACGCTGATGGAAATGGGCCACCCGACCCATGCTTTCGATCTCGACAAGCTGGAAGGTGGCAAGATTATCGTCCGCCGAGCCCGGCCGGGCGAGAGCCTGAAGACACTGGATGGAATTGACCGCAAGCTGGATCCTGAAGACCTGGTCATTGCGGATGCGGTTCGTCCCGTCGCACTGGCCGGAGTCATGGGCGGACTCGATACTGCCATCTCTCACTCCACCAAAAACATTCTTATCGAATCCGCATGGTTTGATCCCGCCACGGTGCGCCGGACAGCGCGCCGCCTGGGCATGCACACAGACGCTTCGCATATCTTCGAGCGCGGCGCAGATTGGGGCGCAACTCCCCTTGCCTGTGATCGCGTTGCCGAACTCATCCTGGCCAGCGCCGGCGGAGAACTCGAAGGCGAACCGGTGGATGCAATCGCTGGCCATGTGATTCGGCATGGCGTCTGGCTTCGCCGCAGTGAAATACTTCGGCATCTTGGCCAGGAAATTCCCGACCAGACTGTCGAAAGAATTCTTCGCCGCCTGGGTTTTGCTGAACAAGTGGTGAAAGCTGAGATACCGGAAAGGCTCAAGCAGACGATCAAAGAAGCACGCGGACAATCACCGCAAAAACGTGCAGAACTTGCTGCCAGCGTCGCTGCAGCGACCGGGCTGGCAAAAGAACGCGTCGCAGATCTTATCGCTGCCAGCAAAGGCTGGGGGCCCAGTTGGATGGTGGACCTGCCCACCTGGCGTCTCGATATTGAGCGCGAGATTGACCTGATCGAAGAGATCGCGCGCATTTACGGCTACAACAAGTTTGAAAATCGTTTGCCTTCGTTCTCCGGGGGCGTCATTGAACTCCCCAATGCCGCAAAAGAAACGCGCATACGGTCGGAACTACTGGCACTGGGATACAACGAGGCCATTTCTTCGACGTTCATTTCGCCCGGTGATGCGCAAGCCTTCTCCACTGCAGCACCCGTCGTGCTGGCAAACCCACTGAGTGACGAGCAGTCTGCGATGCGCACCTCACTCGTACCCGGCATGCTCAGCATGCTTGCGTGGAACCTGAATCGAGGCACAACCGATGTCCATCTCTTTGAGGCCGGTCACGTTTTTGAACTGGCAGGAGAAAAATCTGAAGAACGGCGAATACTTTCCATCGGCGCAACTGGAAATGCCGTAAGCCCCAGCGTGCACGCTCCAGGACGGCCTTACAGTTTCTTCGATCTCAAGGGCGACATTGAGGCGCTGCTGAGCGCGTTTGAACTGCGCTCATATTTTGACTCGGCCACATCTGAATATCTGCATCCGGGACGTTCTGCGCGCGCCGTGGCCGAGGGGCAGACCGTCGCCGTATTCGGGCAACTCCATCCCGATGTGGCGACAGCGCGCAAGCTGAAGCAGGAAATCTACATTGCCGAACTTTATCTTGACCGGCTGTTCGCGCTTCCGCTGCGTGCACCGCGTTACCAGCCGCTCTCAAGGTTTCCCGCGGTCGATCGCGATTTCTCGTTCCTCTTCCCCGACTCCATCACTTTCGAGCAGATCCAGAACGCTGTTCGCGCGCTGAACATCGCTGAAATGCAGAGCTTCCGCCCGGCGGAAATCTTCCGCGGTGGCGCTGTCCCTGCCGGAAAATATTCCGTCCTTTTGCGGGCTGAATTTCAGTCAGCAGAGCGTACGCTGCGCGACGATGAGGTAGCACAGTGGTCAGCGCAAATCATCAAGGCACTCGAAACCCTCGGGGGCAACCAGCGGGCTTAGCATCGCCATGAACCAGCCGGCCAATGTCGATCTTGCACGGCTCTCATTTGACGAGCTTGTGCAGTTCTTCTTCGACCACCCGGAAGGAGAGCAATTCTGGTACGCTGACCCGCGCTACGCGCTGGCTGATATTTCCATCACCAGCCCTTTGCTGCTCGAGCACCTGACCAGGCTGTTCCAGAATTTTGCCGCCGTAACCAGCAAATATTCCCCGGCCCAGATCAGCCACGGCATATGGGCCATGTTCAGCCCGTCGTTCTCTCTCATGGATATCCTATGGGACTCGGCCGTTCCACTGGAAAAGCGCCTCGACTGTATCCGGTCCATGGCTACCCTCTTTGCTGATTTCGTCGCTGCAAACGATGCCGAGTTACTACAAAAGTGTTTCTACATGTGGTGGCACATTGTGGTCACCGGATTCTGGACTCACCAGGGGCAATTTGAAACACCTGATCTCTCGCAACTCGAGCCTGAGGCAAACAGGCTGATGGAAGCCATCTTTGAAACGCTCAAGCAGATCCTCACCGTTCCCGAGCCCCGCACTCAAGGCTACGCTCTCCACGGACTGGGCCATCTGCATCACCCGGGCGTGCAAGATCTGGTGCAGCATTACATTGACCAGAACGAAGACCGCTTCACTGAGGAGCATGTGCAGTGGATGGAACAGTGCCGTGACGGTGTGGTGAGCTGAGATCACGAAAGAAACTTAAGCAAAGTCCTGAGTCTTTCAGTAAAATCGCGGCCATGATCTCTCGTCGTGCCCTTTTTAAGACCGCGGCCCTGGGCGCTGCGGCGGCCGCAACGTCATCATTTCCTTCTGATCTTTTTTCCTGGACGGAACCTCAGCGCGTTTTTCAGCCCGGCGGTCCCATACTTCTTAACAGCAATGAAAACGCTTATGGGCCGCTCCCCAACGTGTTGCGCCTGCCCAATCCTTTCATGAATGCAAACCGCTATCCGGATCATAGCGTCGATGTGTTGAAGGACACGTTAGCCAAGCTGCATAAGGTGGGAACTGACCAGGTGATCCTGGGCTGCGGTTCAACTGAGGTCCTGCGTATGGCAGCGGCCGCGTTCACCGGGCCAACGCGGAAACTGGTTACGGCAACGCCCACCTTTGAAGCCATGGGGGCCTATGCCGAAGCAGCCAAAGCTACAGTCATCAAGGTTCCGCTCGTAATTGAAAGCTTCGCCCATAATGTGCCTGCCATGGCCAGAGAAGCAGCCAAAGGCGGAGGGCTGGTCTACATCTGCAACCCCAACAATCCCACCGGCAGCCTAACGCCGCGGCGGACGCTGGAAAATTTTATTCGCGACCTGCCAAAAAATGTTTATGTGCTCATTGATGAGGCGTACCACGACTTCGTGCCGGTCTCGGCAGATTACATCTCTTTTCTGGATACTCCGGTCAACAATGATCGAGTGATAGTAGCCCGCACGTTCTCCAAGATTTACGGTATGGCGGGTCTGCGGCTTGGATACGGGATCGCCTCTCCGCAGACGGCCAAACTGCTCTCGCAGCAGAAGCTGGATGACAGCGCCAATGAGTTCGCCCTGCGTTGTGCTCTTGTCTCATTGTCAGCCGCTCGCGAGCACCAACTGGCCGTGGAGCGCAACGCCAACGACCGCACTGCATTCATGGAAGAAGCCAAAACAAGGAAAATTCAGGCCATCATCTCCTGGACAAACTTTGTCATGATCAATTGCATGCGGCCGGTGAAGGAAGTGATTGAGCATTTCAAGCAGAACAGCATACTCATCGGCCGTCCCTTTCCTCCCATGGACATGTGGGCCCGAATTTCACTGGGCACTCCGCGTGCAGATGAAAGCCTTTTGGGAGGTGTGGGACAAGCTCCCGAAAGCTTGAAAATAAGGGGCGAATTGCCCCAGAAAACATCTTTAGATACTCCGCCGCATTGCGCCAAGCCGACCCACCAATAAACGAACAATAGTGTGGTGCCGAAGGTGAACAGGTACCCGGCTCATACTGCGAACGCCACGTAATAGTTTCCCATCACATGGTGCCCGTGCTGCACGGGGAAACTGGCCAGATTGATCCCTGGCCGCTCACGTACTCCCAGATTTGAGTTCTCCTCTAGAAGCCGCAAAATCTCGAGTCCATAAAGCCTCTTTTCCAACAGGCCGGGACATGGAGGAGGACAACTTGTAACCGCCCCCGGTTCATCCTTCCTTGTACATCCATTGATTTGAGGAGATCTCATGCCAATCCTTCAGCAGGTAACCGGCTGGGCCACCAACAAAATGCCTAAGGTGATCAATCCCACAGTCCACGCCATCATCGATTACGGAATGGCAGCATCATTTTTTGCCATGGCGGCGCTCTTCTGGAAACGCAACAAGCGCGCTTCCGTCAGTTGCCTGGTATGCGGCGGCGCTGAAGCTGTGACCTCTCTGCTGACTAACTATCCCGGCGGAGTTACGGACGCGCTGAGCTTTGAGACACACGGCCGGATTGACTTTGGAATGTCTGGCCTGATCTCCAGCATGCCCAGCATGATGCGATTCTCTGATGAGAGCGAATCAAGGTTCTTCCATCTGCAGGGAGTGGCCATGGCGGTGGTTACCGGCCTGACTGACTTTACCGGGACCGGCGAGCCGAATCAGCGCGAACGGATTGATGGCAGGGCAGCGTAAGAAGCTGGTAATGAGAAAATCGGTTGATCGGGTGATCGATGTGAAAGAACAATTCAGATCATCCGATCAGCGGATCACCCGATTTTTGCAAATGTAGGAAGCACTCCTTTTGATTACACCCGCCATTTCCACAAGGCTCTGATTTATACTGCGCTCATCCTCGAGTAAGTGGGTGAGCATATGTCATTACCAGCAATACGAGCAGTGGAAGCTGAAAATGAAAGATCTGCCGGCGAGGATTTCCCCGCGCTGGAAGAAAAAATCTATAAAGCCATCGAACTGCTGAAATCGTCGCGCGAAGCCCAGGCGGCTGCTGAGCGGGATGCCAACCGGCTCCGCGACCAGCTTGAACAACGGGAAGAAGAACTGGAGGTGGTCCGCGCGGAAATCGTGTCTTTACGCAAAGAGCGGGAAGAAGTACGCGGCCGGGTGGAAAAAATGGTGAAACAGATTGATACTCTGGTGCAGCAAGCCTGATCATTATGTTTAATTCGCGGGACTCCCATCTTTTCTTCAGGAGGAAAGATCGCCGGTGATTCCCCACAACATGACTTCCACCTCCTTCGATCTGGAGGGATATCGGGTCTCGCGGACTCTTGGCGTGGTGCGCGGAATCATCGTTCGCTCCCGGTCGGTCTTTGGCACGATTGGCGCGGGACTGCAGACGCTGGTGGGAGGGAACATCAGTCTCCTGACCGATCTCTGCGAACGGACCAGAGAAGAATCCTTCAATCTCATGCTGCAGCACGCGGAACAATTGGGCGCTAATGCAGTGATCGGCATTCGTTATGACGCCACCGAGGTCATGCAGGGTGTGACAGAAGTTCTGGCCTATGGCACAGCCGTGCAAGTACAGCCTCAACGAGACTGAAAGGAGTGCAATTCGCGTTCCGGTTTGCGAATTCCCTTGACCTTGCCTGCGGGCCAACGATAATCATCTGAAACAGAAGTTCCGTAAAGGAGTGCACCTTGGCAACCCAAAGCACAACAGCAGCGGCGCCCATTAAGGTAGAGATCTACGACCAGGTCTACAACCTGCGCGGCGTGGACTCAGAGTACATTACCAGGCTGGCCGAATTTGTGGATTCCAAGATGCGCAGCGTGGCGGAACAGACTTCCACCGTCGATTCCCTCAGGCTGGCGGTGCTGGCGGCAATAAATATCGCCGACGAATACCATATCCTCAAAAAGAAATATGATCTTCTGGCCGGTGAATACAACCGGCGCGCCGGTGCCCTGGCCGGCGCCCTGGATGAAGTGATTGAGGACTCTCGCCGGGCAGGCTGAGGCCAGCAAAAATTCATAAAGCTCCTGCCGGAAAGACCTTCTTTTCCGCGGTAGCACCCATCAAGTAGAGAAGAAATTTAGTTGAGCTCAGCGTACCGTGCAGGCGGCGGCTGGCACTTGCCATCTACTCAGCTCTTCTTTAACATCAACACTGACAAACGGCCTGCAAAGCAGGTGCGAACGGTAACCGTTCATGAACCAACATTCAATGAACAGGGGGCCTGACTCGTATAATAACGGCTCGGTGCGCGAGGTTCCGCCAGTACGGAAATGCCTAAAGAGCCGCGGCGGGTTCCCACCGTCTTAGGACGGGTTCAGAACGGCCTGGTCTCACGGCCCCGCGGGTCGTTTTTCTTTTGTCGCTAACGCTCCAGACCGCCTAAGAGCAGGGATCGTGGATCGTGTGTTTAGGCTCCTGTGACACGCCGCTCGGCACGCAAGCCGGCCTCGCGGCTTAATATTTTGTCGCTATGCTCCAACCCGCTTAACAGTTTTCCCCAAGCCAAGTACCATTAGCTCCTGGGGCAAGCGGCTCGGCGCGCAAGTCGGCCTCGCGGCTTAATATTTTGTCGCTATGCTCCAACCCGCTTAACAGTTTTCTCCAAGCCAAGTACCATTAGCTCCTGGGGCAAGCGGCTCGGCGCGCAAGTCGGCCTCGCCGCTCCTTCAGAAGTTGAGTTGTCGCTTCGCTCCAAACTTGAGGCGCTCAGGAGGCGTGAGCGAAGCGGGAGCCTCCTGCGAAATCCTGAGCCAAGTGAAGGACCTTCTCTCAGGACCTTGCATGCGGCTCGCCGCGTTATCTCTGCTTTGCTCGATGCCATCATCTCGCTGCCATTTACAATTCCGCTGAGTGAGTGAATCCGCAGAAATCAAAAGCCTGCTGGTCCCCGCCGCGGCTGCAGGCCAGCGGCTGGACCAATGGCTGGCAGCGCAGCTTCCTGATGTCAGCCGGGTTCGGGTGCAGCAACTCATGGAACAGAAGAAGATTCAGATCGCCGGAGCTGTGCCAAAACCCTCACTGCGGCTTCGCGGCGGCGAGCAAATCACCATTACTGGCCAGGTACAACTTCCGCCACTGCACGCCTTTCCAGAGGACATTCCGGTAGATGTGGTTTATGAAGACGAGCACATTGCGGTTATTAACAAGGCTGCCGGGATGTCAGTTCATGCCGGATCGGGAAAAGGTGAATCCGGCAGCAAGGGAACGCTGGTCAATGCCCTGCTGCACCGGTTTGGGAGGATGTCGCAAGCTGGTGGGGAACTCCGGCCGGGGATCGTACACCGGCTCGACAAACAGACCAGCGGGCTAATGATTGTCGCAAAAACCGATGTAGCGCATCGCAGGCTGGCCCAGCAATTTTTGCGCCGCGCGGTAAAAAAAACATACTTAACACTAGTCCACGGCTGGATGCCTGAGCCCCAAGGCACAAATAAGCTTCCCATCAGCCGGGACCTGCTCCGCCGGCAGCGGATGACCACCCGCCGCAAGGAGGGTAGAACCGCTGTAACTCACTGGAAAGTGTTGGAAAAGCTCGATGGCAGATTCGGCAAGTTCTCTCTTCTGGAGGTCAGGATTGAAACCGGCCGGACTCACCAGATACGTGTTCACCTGGCTTCCTCAGGCCACACTGTGGCGGGTGACGTGCTCTATGGTGCACCAGCGGTATTACGTGGTTACGGAGGTACAGTTCAACACACAGCATCTCTGGACAGGCACTTTCTACATTCTTTCGGGCTACAATTCGAGCATCCAATTACACATAAGCCCGTAGAGTTGGAACAGCCCCTGCCAGAGCAGTTGGAACGGTTTCTGAGTGAAGTTTCCATCTGACGTTTCTATGTAAGCTGGGGCAATTAAGGAAGTCAGAGAACATGACTTTATTGAGAGAGCTATTTTCGTGTTTGAGGGGATTGGCCCTGGTTTCAGCCGCCCTCTTGTTCGCAGGCCCATTCTGGATTTCGGGAGTACAGGCCCAAACGTCGCTTATCCAGCCCACCGCTCCCAGCCATGTTGTACCTTCGGGGACAGTCATGACAGGCAGTGACGACAAGCCTCTTGAGGTCTTCAGGACCAGAACAGATGAAGTAAACGTAATCTTTACCGTCACTGACAAGCACAACAAGTTCGTTAAAGATTTGAAAGAGAGCCAGTTTGAGATCCTGGACAACAACCTGCCGCCGCGGCAGATTGTGAATTTTGAAGCCGAAACCAACATGCCGCTTCGCCTGGGGCTGCTGATTGATTCCAGCAGTTCCATCCGCGACCGTTTTCTCTTTGAACAGCAGGCGGCAGCGCAGTTTTTGGGCCAGATCATCCGCCCCAACACTGATCAGGCTTTCGTGATTGGTTTCGATGAGGTCTCCAACCTCACCCAGGACTTCACCAGCGACATGAGCAGGCTGAGTGAGGGAATCAACGTAATCCGTCCCGGCGGAGGGACAGCTTTGTGGGACGCCGTGTACCTGGCTTGCAAAGAAAAATTACTCAAGCAGAACGAGGACGGCAATAATCGCACTCTGCGCAAAGCCCTGGTGGTGGTTTCCGACGGTGATGACAACCAGAGTCGCGTCACGCGTCAGCAGGCATACGACATGGCGCAGCGCTCGGGCGTGATCATTTACACCATCAGCACCAATCTGAGCAATATTATCGATAGCGGCGACCGCAACCTGAAAATGCTCGCGGAAGCCACCGGCGGACGGGCGTTCTTCCCGGCCAAGCTGCATGATCTGACAGACGCGTTCCGCAGCATCAAAGAAGAGCTGCGCAGCCAGTATTCGGTTTCTTACAAACCTTCAGAGTTTCAGTCGGGTGGCCAGTATCGGCCCATTCAGATCACCGCCGATAATAAGCATCTGCACGTCAGGGCCAAAAAAGGCTATTACGTGCCGCGGTAGAGATGATTCAAGGCAGAGTCCCAACGCCCGGAAATTGCCGGGCGTTTCCTTTTGAGGCACAATTTGGGCCTACGCAGCGACTGCAGGAAAGTTATAATTGTCTCTGTCCCTCATGAGACTCGCTGCCCTCTTTCTGGCAATCACCATTCTCAGCGGCTTGGCCGTTGCACAGAAAGATCCCGCGTTGCCGGTACCGGTGCAACCGCCCGCTGCGCAACCTTCCCCCAGTCCGGCAGCAGCAGCCGTGGATCCGAATCCATCAGCCGGTTCGTCCGATAAACAGCAAATCCCTATTTTCCGCACTCATACGGATGAAGTGAACCTGATCTTCACGGTTACGGACAAGCATGGGAAGTTTATCCGCGATCTCAAGGAAGACCAGTTCAAGATCCTGGACAACAACCTGCCCCCCAAGCAGATCACCCACTTTGAGGCGGAAACTGACCTGCCCCTGCGCGTGGGCCTGCTGATTGATGCCAGCAACTCCATCCGAGACCGGTTCCAGTTTGAGCAGCAGGCGGCCATTGAATTCCTGCAGCAAATCATCCGTCCCCGCAGCGATAAGGCCTTTGTTCTTGCATTTGATGAGGTCTGGGACCTCACCCAGGACTTCACCGGCGATCTCGATAAGCTCACCCGCGGGATACAGGTGATTCGTCCCGGTGGCGGAACAGCGCTTTGGGACGCGGTCTACTTCGCCTGTCGTGACAAGCTGCTCAAGGAACACGATACGGTCCCTGTGCGCCGGGCCATGATCCTGGTCTCTGACGGCGACGACAATCAGAGCCGCGTGCTGCGCCAGGAAGCTCTGGAAATGGCGGAGCGCGCATCGGTCATCATTTACACCATCAGCACCAACCTTACCAGCAGCAGCGTGGACCAGGGTGATAAGAACCTGAAAATGCTGGCGGAAGCCACCGGAGGCCGCGCCTTTTTCCCCTTCAAACTTCAGGATTTGGCCGATGCCTTCCATGACATTCAGGAAGAGCTGCGCAGCCAGTATGTGGTGGCTTACAAGCCTGAGCAATTCTTCGCCAATGGCGAGTTCCGCGCGGTCAAGATCAGCATGACTGACAAGAAGTTCCGCGTCCGTGCCAAGCGGGGCTATTACGTTCCCAAGCAGTAACTTTCCAAGCTCCTCCCAGGCTGTGTAGTCCGCATTGCACAGCAAACGGCGCTCGCCGTTGTAAAATCCTCGCCATTGAAATTCATTGAGGACGTATTTTGATGCTCGCCAAACGCGCTGCCGCTTGGGTCTTTTTCCTCTTTTTCGTTCTGACCACGGTTAACGCGCAAACATCGGCCAAGGGCGTGCCACCGTGTCAGGCCACGCCCGTGTTGAAAGCGGCTGATTCCCTGCCGTCTCTTTCGGCCAGCTTTTTCGGCAATCAGAAGTACCGGTGGTCAATTCTGGTGGCCACCAACGCGCACTCCTCTGAGCCGGGATATCAATTTATTCGCGATCCCTGGCGCCTGCCTGTGGGATACCACGTGTGTATTCCGGTGTTGCAAGCGGCAGAACGCTTGCGGAGTATTTACAAGCGCTATCTGCACGCAGTGAATCAAACTCGCCTCGCCACTCCGGGTACAGTCTCCAGATTGCTCATCTCGGTTGATCCGCACAGGCCGGTGAAGGTGGTTACGTGGATGCGGGGCGCTCAAGTTTCCGCTTACAAAAAGGACGGCAAATGGCTGACGAATGCTCCGTTTGATATCTGGGTTACTGCAGTCCCGAACCTGCAAGAGTTCTGCCGGCGTTATGCAGCAGAGCATTCTGACTCTCCTGAGCAGCTAACGGAACGGCTGGAGCAGCGGCTCGGCCTGCCGCCAGGAGCAGGTAAGACCAGTTTTATGGAAATTACAGTAAAGGACCCTTCAACACCGAAACACCTGTTCCGTCCCTGCTCTGCCCCCTCCGTCGATTCCAATACCTGCGCGCCTGGACCGCCGGCCTCAGCCGCAGGTGATTACTACAAACTGTGGTTCCTGACGCAGTACTACTCCTCGTTCGGGACAGCCGCTCCTCATTCCTATCCCTGGACTTCTTTGGGCTACACCTTCGACTGGGGGCTCGGAGATAACGGACGGGTAATCCGGTATGGTGAAAGCGAGTTCGTCATCCCGCAAGGCGCTCCCATCCAGATTGAATCGATCACCAGCACCCAGGAATACTGCAATTCAGACAAATAAAATACGAATAAAGAAGCGGGCGGGCTCTCGCTCGAAAAGTGAAACGCTCTGAGGAGTCGTGTCACTTATACATAGGACGCCAAAGTGAATGGCGTTGGATTGCAGGCGAACAGCCGTGCATTCCAAGCAGCCTTCTCTTGCAGATTTCATCGCTCCGGGAATTCCCGGGCAATTGTCCAGAGAAGTTAAGCACAAGATTGTGGTAAAACCATGGCAAGCGCAGCTCACGCCCGGCAGAGACGCCCTATAAGGGAGTTCGTATTGCACAGGCCTGGCCCTGTGGCGACACAGGGGGTTCCAGCACAGAATGCCACGGGCGCTCAGGTATACTGTTCGCACTCAAAAAACGTGGAACCCTTTGATATAGGCTATCTTACTCGGCTCAAACAGCGTCATGCTGAGACCATGGCGCATTTTGCGCACCATTTTAACCGCCTGTTGAAGTTCAAGCTGCGCGCCGGTGGATTCTGTGACACTGACCTGGATGACATACGGCAGGAGACCCTGTTGCGGGTCTTGACGGCTGTTGATCAGGACAGCATTCAAAAAGCGGAGAGTCTGGCGGGGTACGTCTATGGTGTGTGTGAATTCGTGATCAAGGAACACTGGCGTATCGTTCGGAGACGGCGTGATGAAGACTGCGAGGAATTTCCGGACGTGCCGGACGAGCGCGATTCCGCAGAAGACGTTGTAAATCACGCCGAAATGAAAAAGGCCGTTCAAAACGTGATGGACCACCTGAACGAAAAGGACCGCAAGCTCCTGACTGCTGTTTTCCTTGATGAAAAACCAAAGGATCAAATCTGCCGGGAATTCGGAGTCAGCCGCGAATACCTGCGCGTGCTGGTCCACCGCGCTCTATTGAATGCACGGAAGTGGGGTCCGCACTAAATCTCAGTGAAAGAATGGAAGACAAATGATGACGCTACATTCAATGAATCACCAACAGGCAATCGACAGCATGGCAGTGGAACGCTACGTCTTAAATGAGATGACGGCCACAGACCGGCAGGCCTTTGAAGAACATTACTTCAACTGTCCTGAATGCCTGGAAGCTATTACCTATGCTTCTGATTTCCTTGAAGTGGGACGTGAATACGTTCAGGATGACGCCAAAACCCAACCAGCCCCAGTTCCGATTCCAGCGTGGTATAAACGAATTTTCTCCTCATCCTGGTGGTCCAGCCCAGTTCCTGCATTCGCTTCTGCCGTATTCCTCGCTCTATTCGGATTATCAATTTATCAGGGAGTAGAACTCGCTCAGGCGAGAAAAAGCGTGAATACTCCCCACGTGGTGGCTGCATCCGTTTTCCTGCCGTTGACAGCGCGTGGAAGCAGAGGCGATTCGCGCGCTGCAGAACTCCCTACAGTAACTGTCAATCCTAACCAGGCTTTTACCCTCGACCTTGACCTGCCGCAACACGATCAATATCCGGCCTACGAAGGAGAAATCGTTTCCCAATCAGGATCCGCCGGCATGACGAGTTTCGCTTTGCCAACAGAGAACTTGAATCAAGGTTCGCGTCTTGAAATCGCCGTTCCTCCAACTCTCCCCCAAGGCGCCTACCAGCTCGTAATACGAGGTATCAAGGATGGAGCGAAGGAAAAGCCTGAAATCGCCCGTTATGACTTTGTGTTAGAGTTCAAGAACTAAGTTCCCGGATTTGTGCCTGATGGTAAGGAGTCATTCATGTATCTCTATCATGCAGAAGCCTTGGGTCTCGGTGGTCAGATCACCCGGCCCTTCAAAAAGGTTTTAGAGTCACAAGCAGCCACCTCTCTTCCCATGTCCGGTGGATATGGCAGGTCGCGCATAGAAAACTTTGACTTTGAACAGATCGTCTCGTTTGATGCTGCCTACACCGAAGTCATCGGTTCCTATGATGACGTTCAGGGTGCTTACACCACGCAGGTGTCCACCACAGTTGAAAACCTCAACATCATGAACATGGTGACGGCGGATAAGGTGGTCGGCCGCATCGCCTCAACGCACATACTCGCAGAAAATCCTGACGAGGCTTCCATCACTCCCGTAGGCTGCTTTTTTGAGAACCTCAGGATCGCCGGCAATCCGGCGTACCCGGTCTTCGACTTTGATACGTTCAGTGAACTATCCACCTTTGGCAAATTCAAGAAGGCCTTTGAAGGGGAGAGGAATGCCAGTTTGCGCCAATCCATGCTCTGGAGCCAATTGAAGCCGGGATGCCCGCCGCCGCTGAACAACATGCATAGCTGGTTTCAATCACAGAAATCCATGCCGTCGGTTGCAGCAACCTCGCTGGTGAAGGACCTTGGGTTCAAGCAGCAGGCAGGAATTGAGGTTTACGGCCCGGTTGTGGTGGTTCCAAACTTCGGAATCATTTATGTTTGTGAGTTCATCCTCGTGCACCACCAGCGGCGTTTGAACATGCTGCGGGTCTCATTGGGAGCAAACAATCCGAGTACGATACAAGGACAAACTTGGAGCGCACATACCGCCAAAACCGCGCCTCTTTCCGGTGTTCCTCCCGTGTCGGGTGGCTCGCCGACAACAACCGTTGGCGCAATCGATGGCGAAATGACTGTGGGCGCCGGCAGCGCCAACGGCACCACGTATCCACCTCCAGGCCAATCGTAGCCGTTTTTATACTGCTTCTTCTGTCCGGCTGTGCTTCGCGCCAGCCGGATTTTGCTGCGCTTTACGCGCAGGCGGAACATGATTTTGAACATGGTGATCTTCCAGGCGCATCGCGTGAAGCAGAGAATGGCTTTCAGCGATCGCAAAAGCAGGATCCCGTCTGGAATTACAAGTTCCGCATTCTCTTGGCGAACGTATATCTCTGGCAGGGAGGCCTGCGCAAGCAAGCGCTCGAGTTGCTGGAGATTCCACCTCCTCCGGAATTGAGTACGGGTGAATTTGCAGCCCGACGCAAGGCGCTCCAAGGCAGCCTGCTGACCAGTCCGGATAAACATGTTCCGGAAGCCCACGTTCGCCTTGCCGAAGCTGAAGCATTGGCACTGAGCGGCGCTCCCAACGTGGAAAGTGAGGTTCTCCTCAATGAAGGAACCCTCGCCATTGATGAACACGATTTTGAGGCTGGCAGACGTTTTTTGCTTCGGGGCCTTGCGCTGGCTCGCGCTAATCATCAGCCTTGGATTGAAATCCCGATCACCGGCAGTCTTGGATTGATTGAAGGTCGTCAGGAGCATTATGGCGCGGCCATAGAGTGGTTCAACCAATCGCTTGCGGCTGCTAAATCGATTGACGCTCGCGCAGTTGAGGCGTTAACGCTAACTAATCTGGGGTGGATGAACTCTGCGATTGGTGACTATGCAGTAGCAATTCCAAACTTCAATGAAGCAGAGAATCTTAACCAGAACTCCGGTGCCAAAGCGACCATTCAGAACAATATTGGAGAGGTATATCGCAGCCAGGAGAAGTACGCGGAAGCATGGGATGCGTTTTCGAAGGCCCGGGAATTCGCTGCAGGCAATTTAGCCTATGCAGACGAACTGATTGATAGTGTTTCTGGCCTGGCCTGGGTGGCACTGGCCCAAGGGCGAATTTCCACGGCGGAGATACTGGAACAAGAAGCTCACAAAGTGCTCTCTCAGAACAAGAACCCTGATCCACGTCTTGCGACGAACCTACAACTTTTGCATGCTGATCTGCTTCGCGTCTCCGGCCATCCCGATCAAAGCGAGAAAGTCCTCCTCAATCTGTTGAAGCAAAACATTCTGCCGTCTGACCGCTGGCAGGCTGAGTTTGAACTGGCCAGCGTCTACGTTGACCGGCGCGAGAATGAGCTTGCACAGCGCCAATTTGAGAAGGTTCTGAGAACACTCAATTCGGCAAGAGGATCATTATCCGAGCTGGGCCAGGAACTGGCCTTTTCTACCCGAGAATCCACGTTTCTATAAAAGCTACATCGAGTTCCTGGTGAGTACAGGAAAACAGTTTGAGGCCTTCCGCGTTGCTGACCGTATCCGCGCACGCACTTTGAACGCGCAATCGCAGAAATTGGCGAACGCAAGAAGCCGCTCAGCTTTCTCTTCCCGCTCTCCAATCGTCGCTTGGCCGTCGCAAGCAGGTGCTGCTCAGCTATTGGCTTGCGCCCAAGCGGTCATTCGTGTGGTTGGTAAGCGCAAGCCGCTTTCAGATGGTTGAGCTCCCTTCCTCCGGATCACTGGAGCCAAAAATCAAAACATACCTGGATGAGATGGTGGAGGGAAAAGGAATTCAAGATGCCGCAGGGCAGCATGGAGAGGAACTCTACAAAATCCTGATCACGCCGGTCGAGAAATTTATTCCCCAAAATGCCGATATTGTGATCGTGCCGGACGGCACGCTCGCCACCTTGAACTTTGAAACCCTGGTTGTGCCCGGTGCTTCCCCGCACTATTGGATCAATGATGTAACAGTGTCGAATGCGGTCTCAGTAGCAGCCTTGACCAGGAATCAGCGTTCCCTACGTGCTCCAGAAGATTTATTAGCCATCGGCGATCCGGTGGACAAGTCAGGCTCTCCTGCTCTGGCTCATGCAAATGAAGAAATCAAGCTGGTCTCATCCTCTGCGCCTGCCGCCGCCGAAGTCGTAATCACCGGAAAAAATGCAACGCCATCAGCCTATGCATCCAGCCATCCGGAGAGGTTCCGGCGCATTCACTTCGCCGCACACGGCATTTCAAACCAAATCAAGCCGCTGGAGTCTGCGATTCTGCTTTCTCCGGACGGCGAGAATTCAACCAGCCTGTACGGCTACGACATCGTCAAACATAAGCTCACTGCGGAACTCGTCGTTATCTCGTCGTGCAAAGGCGCTGAAGGACGGATTTATGGCGAAGGTTCCGTAGGACTGGCGTGGGCCTTCATGAAAGCCGGCGCGCATCAAGTTATAGCCGCACTGTGGAACTTGGACGATGCAGCGGCCGCAGAACTGATGAAAACCTTTTACGATGCACTGAACTCCGGAAAAAGCCCTGCCGCCGCGCTGCGCGCTGCGAAGTTGTCTCTGATGAAAGATTCCAACCATCAGAGGCCCTATTACTGGGCGACTTTGCAAATCTATCTCGGCTCATAAGCTATATCCCACAGGGCTGCTTGAGGGATGTCCCGGTGCTATCCTTAAATGCACCATGAGTGTTGCTGATAATAAGAGATTGCTGGAGACCATTTTTTCCCAGCTGGCACTGGGCAACTCGCGTCCTTTTGTGGAGGCAATGGCAGATGATTTTTCGTGGACAGTCACAGGCACTACGAAATGGTCAAAAAAGTATGCGGGTAAGGCGGTGGTTCTGAGCGAGCTGTTCGGGACGCTCTCATCCCGCATGAATGGCCGAATCAAAACCATCCCGGATCGGTTTATCGCGGAAGACGATCATGTGGTAGTGGAAGCCCACGGCAGCAACACCACGAAATCCGGCAAGCCCTACAATAACCGTTACTGCTTCGTGTTCCGGGTGAGCGATGGCAAGCTGAAAGAAGTCACGGAATACCTGGACACTGAGCTGGTGAGTTCAACGCTTGCTGTCTGAACAATCAGATTCTTTCGCAATCTCTCACGTCACAGGCTCATCCACCCCCTGGACCAACTCAAAGCGAACGCCGGCGCCGCACTGCTGGCAGGATGGAAATGTATCCAGCTTTCTGAGCACCACGTCGTGTGGTTCGCGATGTGCCTGGTGCAGGACTTTATAAATCCCCGTTGTCGGTACCTGTTCCCCAGGCTGGTGCAACTTCTTGGAGGAATCGAAAGCCATGAGCCATTCCGAGTTGCGTTGGGAACAAGTTGATTGGAGTCCCGCGATTCAACAATGAGTTGTCTGTTTCGAGAACCTCTTCATTGAAGTCGGGGTCTTCTGAGATGTGCGGCGCTGCCTGAAGAAGTTTGAAGCGCACTGAGTCGCCACATCTTCGGCAAAATGGAAAAAAAGAGCTTCGCAGCAAGAGCAGTGATGTTCGCGGCTCATCCGAGTGGCAGATCTCGTAGATACCCGATTCCGCTACAGGCTCTCCCGGAATAAGGGTGCAATCAGATTGGTCATAGCTTACATGGCGTTGTCGCATGAGTCAGTGCGGCTCGATCCGCCGCTTCTCCTCAATGGATTTGCGGCAGAAACACTCGGTTGCAGGCAGTAGAATAACCCGTGTTTCTGCTTCTCCGCCGGCATGGCAGGTCGCCGGTTGTGGCGCATCTCTGCGTCGTCACGATGTTTGGATGCGTTCAAAACCGCGCAAGTTGGAGAACTGCCGCTCAGGAAATCTCCAGTAGCAACTGCTCTGGATATAAGCAGGCTTGATGTTTTCACATCAAGCGGTCAGGGGCGGATCACGAAATCGGAAGCACGCGTTTTTGACCGGACATGAAAGCTGGCTCGCAGCAGATGGCTTATCAACTTAATCAATGGGCGCGTAATAGCCTTTCCTCGCCTGAATTTTGTATCCGTCTTTTGACTTCAATTCAATTTTGCGGAAGCTGCCATCGTGCTTCTCGTTCGTGGGCGTGTAACCAATGCTGTATTGGCTGCGGAGTTCGTCAGAAATTTCCTTAAATGCCTGTGGGAGCTTGTCAGGCTTGTTCACAGTAATCACACGCCCGCCAGTCTGCTCAGCCATCTCACTCATCTCGTGAGGATCAGAACCCCAGTGAGGATCGCTGATCAGTAGGACATAGCAAATAGCATCAGCTTTTTGTGCTGCTTCAATGGCGTCCTTCAACCGAAGCCGGCTGCCCTGGTCAACACCGTCCGTCAGCACCACCATCGCCTTGCGCCCCACCTGCTTGCTGAGAACGTCATTGGATGCCAAATAAACGCCGTCATACAGCAGCGTGCCTTTGGGGCGTGACACTGGAATTGGGCCCTGGCCTATTCCGGGAATCCCGCTGCTGCCCGCGCCTACGTTGATCCGCGCTCTTTCGAGCCCCTGCCGCAAAATATGCACATCACTGGTCAAGTCCTGCAACAGGTCCACATTGATATCAAAGCTGATGACAAACGCCAGATCCTTGTCTGTAATCACCTGGCGCAGGAAATCACCGCCCACAATTTTTTCTTCCGGCAACATGTTCTGCATGCTGCCGCTGGAATCGATCAGAATTCCCAGGGTCAGCGGCTGGTTTGTCTCTGCAGAGAAATATTTGATGGTCTGCGGCTTGCCGTCCTCAGATATTTCAAACTGGTCTTTCGTCAGGTCGGGAACCAGCGCTCCGTGCTTGCCCTTTACCGTAAAAAAGACGTTTACCACGTTTACGTTTTTGCGGAAAACCGGCGTCTGGTCCTTCTGGTTGGAGGGGGGCGGATTTTGCTGCGCGACCGACGGCGCAATAGAAAGCAACACGGCTACGATCCCGATAAAAACGGTCCGCATGAGGCTGCCTCTCAGTTAAATTGGGCTATTAGGGACATTGTATTAGATGCGGGCAACCCTGTTTCTGAATGCCTGAACCCTTTACAATGTACAAGAGCCAGGGGTTGAGGGTTCAGAAAGCCCGCAAAAACAGGTAAAACGCTCGATCTTAGGGCAGGGTTCAATAATCCAATAATTTAAGTTGCGCTTCTTGTGCTTATTTTGTCGTCTTATCTGTAGGAGAGGGACCATGATTGGCTTCGAGTCAGGTGCAAGCAAGTTCCTGTTGCTCGTGAGTTTGCTGGTTTCGCCCGGCCTGGCGCAGCAGAATGTTCCAGACGCGCCTCAGCCCAAAACTACCCAACCTTCACAGTTCCCTGACAATGCGCCCGCGACGCCCAAGAATCAGCATCAGGAGCTTCCTCCCGCTGCTGCGATGTCCACACCGGAGCCCGCGCAGCCTCAGGAAGAGGGCGGCATAGCAACCAGCCGTAACGATCTTTACACCTACTCGGTCCGCGTCAACTTTGTGCAAGTGCCTGTAACCGTTAAGGACAGCTCAGGCCGTTTGGTTCCGGGTCTGGGGCCGAAGGATTTTGCTGTTTACGAAGATGGCAAGCGCCAGCAGCTTACGCTGTTGACCAGCGACCCTTTTCCTCTGTCGGCTGCTGTGGTGGTGGATACAGATTTGCCGTCCACAACCATGAAAAAAGTGAATGAAACCTTGCCGGCATTGATTGGCGCATTCAGCCAGTTTGATGAAGTAGCGCTTTATCGCTATGGCCATACGGTGCAGCAGGTCACCAACTTCTCTGGCTCAGACAACGTTACTACCGCAACCCTGAACAAGGTGAAGCGTCCAGGACGGGAAGGCGGCCCTCCCATGGTGGGAGGTGGCCCGTTCTCTCACTCCGGGCCCATGATCAACGGACATGAGGCAGATCCCAGCGTTCAACCTTCGGCTGTGCCAGCGCCGGTGCAAGAGTCGTACGTGCTGAACGACGCAATTCTCCGCGCTGCCCAGGACCTTGCCAAGCGCGACAGGACGCGACGCAAGATTATCTTCGTGATCAGCGACGGCCGCGAAATTGGCAGTAAGGCGCGGTATGACGAGGTGAGAAAGATCCTTCTCACACAAAACATCCAGGTCTACGCGCTGGGTGTGGATACTGCGGCCATTCCGATTTATGACCGTCTGAACCGCATTCGCTTCCCCGGCTTTGGTTACGGCAACATCCTGCCCAGATATGCCAGTGATACCGCAGGCCAGACCTATGCCGCGTTTGACCGGTCGAGCATTGAAGAGGCATATTCCAAAATTACCGATGTAGCGCGCAACCAGTACACGCTCGGCTACAACACACGGGCAACTGCCTCCAGTGCCTATCGAGCCATTGAAGTGCGGGTGCTCCGGCCGAATCTTAGCGTGATCGCGAAGCAGGGATACTTCCCGTTGCCACCGGGCCCCATGCCGCAACCGCAGGGACAGGCGCACTGATGAAGACTTAAGAGCAGCCAGGGGCAAGGCGCCTTGCCCCTGTTGCCGCCGCTGATGACGCCGCTATTTAAGCCAATCCAGGCCCAACTCTGATATGGTATAAACAATCTTTTCAGGGATTTAGGCCAGCACCTGCCAGCGCGCCAGTGTGTCTTGGCGCGGCAGCGCATCCGAGGGAGAGTCTTGAGTTTTATCAACTTTGCGGCTCGGGAAATCAACTGCAAGATCGTCTACTACGGCGCCGGTTTGGGCGGTAAAACCACGAACCTGCAGGTTATTTTCGATAAAACTACGGACAAGCAAAAAAGCAAGATGATTTCCCTGGCCACGGAGACCGACCGTACCCTGTTCTTCGATTTTTTGCCCCTTGATCTGGGCACAGTACGTGGGTTTAAAACTCGTTTTCACCTCTATACGGTGCCCGGACAGGTGTTCTATGACGCGAGCCGAAAGCTCATCCTGCGAGGCGTGGATGGAGTGGTTTTTGTGGCCGATTCGCAGGGAGAGCGCATGGATGCGAACCTGGAGGCGCTGGATAATCTTCAGGAAAATCTCAAAGAACACGGGTACGATTTCAAGAAGATTCCTTACGTACTTCAACTGAACAAGCGTGATCTGCCCAGCGCCCTGCCGGTACCGGAGCTAACCGGTGAATTAGTCAAGAAGAGCGAGCCGGTGTTTGAAGCTGTGGCCTTCCAGGGCACGGGCGTTTTTGAAACTTTGAAGGAAGTGGCCCGGCAGGTTCTGGTCGAACTGAAAAAAGGCTGATCTTGCAAGAGCAACGCATTCTGCTTTTTCCGGACAAAACAAAAGCACAGCCGCAAAAGGCCGTGCTTTGGAAATTCAGATAAAGGCTTATTCGGTTGCGCTGGCTTCCATGCCGGCTTTTCGCGCCTGCTCCTGCAAGTCAGACAGCTTCTGCTGGGCTGCATCAATGGCCTGCTTCTTGGTGTCCATCTCTTCCTGCTGTTTTTTGCTGTCTTCCGTGTATTTGGCGGAGTCGCGCAGCATGGTTCCGGCGTCACCATAATAGGCAGCAGCGCGCAGCTTCTGCTCGCGTTGCATGATATCGAGTTCCCGCTGCAGATCAGCAATTTCCTTCTTCTGCGCATCTATGTTCTTCTGGATCTGATCTTTTTTGTCTTTTTCTGCTTCCGCGGGATTTGCTTTCTTGTCTTTGTCGTCTTTTACGTTTTTGGCAGCAGCGTCTTTATCTTTGTCAGCAGGCGCGGCGGAAGAATCGTCACCCTTTGCGTCCTGACTGTCAGGCGCGGTCGTCCTGCTCATATTGTCATCACTCAGGTTCACGACGGAACTGGGCTTCTTTTTGTTGCGGTTTTGCCGCGCAATTTCACCCAGTGATTGCTGACCGAAAGCGCTGGCGCCCAGCAGCATGGTAATCAAAATGGCAAAAAATGATTTCATAGAATTTACCTGATCGCCTTGTGTGAGTTCATTTTACTGCCGATTGCTGCCGCCATTCTTACGCATTCGCGCCGCCGGAAACGATAGGGTAAACGCCGTATCGGTCGTAAGTAATCAGTGTTTTGAGGTCAGAAAAACGCCATATACCAGTGAATCATCTGGCTTCCCCAGAAGGCTGCCAGAAGCGCGGCCACTCCCAGAAAAACCCCAAAAGGGATCTCAAAATTGCGGTAAATAAGCCGCGCAGACTGCCATGATCTGCCGCTGGCGGCGGTGGCAGCCTCAGTGGGATGAGTCCTTCTTCGCCGCGCCAGACGTTTACGCCAGACAAACACAATCAGCAGCAGGCCAAAGCAGCTTCCTACCAGTGATCCCAGAAGCAGTACCAGCAGCGTGAGTTTCACCCCCAGAAACGCTCCAATCAGCGCCATGAGCTTCACGTCACCCCGGCCCATGCCTTCCACTTTGCGGACAGCCTCATAAGCAAGCGCAATTCCCAGGATAAAAGCTGAACCCAATACCGCACCGCATATGGAGTTGAACAAAGACAGGATGCGCCAGTTATCGACCCCGCGCAGAATCAACGTGGCCGGGCCCTCAACCGGGACGATGAGGCTGAATGCGAGCCCCAGGGCGATTCCAGGTTTCGTAAGTAAGTCCGGCAGCAATTTGGTCTCGGCATCAGTGAAGATCAGCCCAACCAAAAGGAACGATAGCGCGCAGAGTTGGAATCCGATCCCGTTCGTCTCATAGGGCGCAGGCGCCATTCGGTAACTGCTCAGCAGAACGTTGCTGGAACCTGTCTCAAACCAGGATGTTCGAGGCGCCAGCCATGACAGGACAAACAGAATACCCGTCAGGAGTTCAACCAGGGCGTAGCGCGGCGAGATGGGTGCGTTGCAGTTGCGGCAGCGTCCCCGGAGAATGATCCAGCTCAGGACGGGAATATTGTCATAGAAAGAGATAGCCTCGCCGCAATTGGGGCACATGGAACGCGGGCTCACCACGGAGAGCTCGCGCGGCATGCGATAAATACATACGTTCAGAAAACTGCCAAACGCCAGCCCGAAGAGGAAAAAGGCTGCCATGTAAAACGTGGCCGGCAGATTGGTGAAGATTGCGGAATCCAGAACTTGCTCCCCAGAGCGGATTTAACAACCCAGATAATACTAATGGCTCAAAGGTGATTTTGAGAATTGCGTAACTTGGTGGCAGCTCACCGAAGTAATCGCTACGCAGAAACTGATTTTCTCAATTGCAGATCGGGATCGAGGACTTATTTCAGCGATCGCCGCCGTTTACTCGCTCACTGGAATTCTCACAATTTGCCCTTGCAGGCTGGGAGCGTTGGGATCTTCGGGTGGAAGGTCTCCAATCCAGTTAACCTGCCGGCGATTAGCCAGGCGCATTTCTGCGGGGAGAAACTTCCAGCCAGTGCCGTTCTGTTCGCGGATGGCGATATTGAATCCGATGACATTTTCCGCATGCTCATTTGCACGCCAGTCAAACAGTGCCGCTTCCAGTTCTTCCGCCAGCGCTTCCGAGGGAAGCAAACACAGAATCCAGTCATTGCCTGAATCCTGAACGTAAGCGCCGCGGTCAACGCCGTTTACACCCTGCACCACTTTGGCCCCGTGCTCGCGCGCGACCTTTACCGTGTCGTCACTGGAGCCGTGGTCCACCACAACCACCTCGTCACAGGGTCGCAATGAATCAAGCGCACGGCCAAGCTGCTGAGCATCGTTCCTGGTGTGAATCAGAGCGGTGATGTTGGTCTTCGCCATCTACCTATTTGGATGCAGATGCGAGTGGAAGATGAGTTAAAAAGCAAGAGCCACAAATTTCTCAATCCGTGGCTCCTGCAATTTTCGATTTTAAAATTTCTTACTCGTTCATGGCTTGGCGAGAAGCTCCCGGTTGCACCGTTATGGGGCTCTGCAACTGGAAGTTGAGCACTGTCTCAGGCTTGAGGTCGATCTGCTGTCCCTTGGTGGCTGCGGATACTCCGGTTCCAGCACCCGCGCCGGCAGCAGCGCCGATTGCAGCACCCTTGCCGCCACCAAAGACGCCTCCCAGAATCGCGCCCAGGGCTGCACCACCACCTACTTTGGCTGCGGTAGCCTTGCCGCGTCCGTTGCCCTGCTTGGACCAGCGATCACTGCTGATCTGATAGCTCTTGCCGTTCATCTTGAGACTGGTGAGTTCAATCACCAGATCTGATTGTCCTTTGAAACGTCCGGCAGATTTCACGTCCACCACGCGGCCTTCCACGTCAGCTGTGGTCGGGATCACTGTCTTTCCGTCAACCGTGACGGGCGATGAGACCGAGCCGTGGAAAACATCGCCAACCTGAGAAGTTTCCGAGTTCAACTCATCATTGATGCGGACGCTGAGCTGCGTCCCGGCAGGCACCGTGATTTTTGGAAGCGGAGTCGGCGCCGGAGGAGGAGTATTGGCAGCCGAATCATAGCTGTTGCCCGAAGTACCGTTGGCCGCAGACTCGCTGCTGTTGCTGCTGGTGGACGGAACCGTGGTGCGGAGGCCGTTATCTCCATTATCGTTGCTCTTGCTTGCCATCGCATGACGCGAAGGCGAACCCTTGCGCGTGGTAGCGCGGCTCTTTTCCGGACGCTGCGGCTCAGGATTGCTCTGCTCCGGCTGCTGCGCTTCGGGTTCGGTGTTGCTGGCCGTGGCAGGTGCAACCTGCAGGTTGTTCACAACCGTCTTCACGCCGTCTACTTGCGCCGCGTCAGTGGCGGCTGAATTGCGCGCCTGGTCACTGCTCACGTTACCGCTGAGCGTCACCACGCCATTGTTGGCGTTGATGGTGAGCTGTTTTTCAGGAAGGTTATTGTCTGTATTGATCTTGTTCTGCACGTCGGAAGCAATCTGCGCATCCGTCCGAGCGGCGGGCGTATGGTTGCAACCGGCGACAAGCAGCACCAGAGAAGCGAGAGTCAGCCCGAGATATCTCCTCATATACTTCATTCATCTCCTGTGATTCGGTGGCGTTATTGTTTAGATGCAGAGCTGCTGGACTCAGACTGTATCGTTTTGTAAATGTCTGCTGGCCAATAACTTAAGTCTTATCAGCAGTACCGATGCAGCGGCTCAACTTTGGGGCGGCCACTCACTCAAATTCTAACCCCTCAATTACGCGGCAGTTGCGCAAAACAAGCCTTAAATTGACTTGGGTAACAGCCTTAACACTCGTTCGAAGGCACTTGTTTAACCAGAGAGGGCACACCGGGCACGGAGGCTACTTCTTTTTCGATCCATCCCAAACGGCGGATTCGATTCATTGTCGCTTTTTCGCTATAACAGCAACCCCTCTGTGCCTCCGAGGTAACAAATGAGTCAACGCCTCCCACAACCCTCAAATCCTCTCGGTTCGAATTGAAAATCCGCTTCATCAGCTCGATGTTGCAAGTTGAGCCCCCCTTGTGGCACAGCCGCCTCGGCTGTGGCTTGGAAGCAACTCAAGGAAAACCTACTCTCCGCTTAGCCACGGATCTCGGATCCTTTTCCTGGGTTTTGATTGTGGCATCCCTTCACGCCAATACCAGGGGTAGTCTTCTGGCCGCTTGACTCCGGTTTCAACCGCATTCATCTGTATGTAAAGCAGCTTGTCTGCAAAATCCTCCTCCGACCGAATCATATGATCAAAGGATTCGTCCTGCCATAAAGAACCTTCTCTTCGCAGACGTTTGTTCACACTATGCACTGAAGCGCCTTTGATGCCACCCATGATTTTGGCCAAACGAAAACTCGCCAGACCCATCCGACAGCGGCGTCAAAAGCAGGTGAACGTGGGTTCTCAGGACCACTACGGCATGTAGCGTGTATCTCTTGCCATCGTCGTACAAGCAATGATTCAACACCAGCGACTTTGCCGGATCGGGCAGCATGAAATCATCCATCGTGTGGAAAGTGATGAAATACGTTCTTCCCGGCTCTTCCAGATGAGGTAAGTTTCGTCGATAGAGTGTCATAGCTTTGTACCCACCGTTGTCATAATTTTCAAAATCGAGAACTGCTGTTCCACCACACCGCTCACCTTCCAAGGCGTGAATTCTTCTACATGCCTGTCCGGTGCTCGATCAATCTGTCAACTATGTCCCCGGTCGGATCTGTAAACCATGTGCCCGGTTTGTACGCTCTTCAACACAGCCGAGGCGGCTGTGCCACCGCCACTTTCTCAACACCGATGTTACTCAACCTCTGTGTTTCAGTGTCTTCCACAACCCTCAAATCCTCTCGGTTCGAAGTTGAAAATCCGCTTCATGGGGCCGATGTCGCACGTTGAGCCCTCCTGCAACATGCGCAACTGGTCTGGAGTGACCGGCGGATTCGGGAGCAGCCGGGCCAGCGCAGCTCCAACAAACATCAGCGGCATGGGAATGTGAATCGCCGGCTTGTTGATCCGGGCGCAGCGGGCGATTTCCGTGAGCACTTCATTCAGCGTCAACTCGTCCGCTCCGCCGAGGTCAATGGTCTGGTTGGTCGCTGCCCCTTCCGTAAGCGCCCGGGCAAAACAGAAAGTCACGTCATCCACAAAGATGGGCCGGAACTTTGGGCTGCCATCACCGGGAACGGGACGGAAGAGGGGCGCTTGCTTCATCATGTCCATCATCTGAGTTACAAATCCATCTCCCTGTCCAAAGATCAGCGACGGCCGCAAAATGCAGTGCGGGATTCCACTGCGCCGAACTTCCTCTTCACCGCGCCACTTCGATCTCTGGTATTCGGCCACGCCTTCCGCGCGCACGCCCAACGCGGACATATGCACGAACCGCTTGATGCCAGAGCGCTTTGCTGCTTCCACCACATTGCGCGTGCCGATGTGATGGACGGCTGCAAACGTGTTGCTTCCCTTCTCCGCGATGATTCCCACCAGGTGGATCACCGCATCACAATCTTCCATTCCCTTGTCCAGACCTGCGCCCGACGCGACATCGCCGGGGACGTATGCGAAGTCGCCTTCCTTGTGGAAGCCTTGCACCAGACGAGTTTTCTGCCCGGGTAACCCGCGCAGCAGCGCGCGCACGCCATGACCTTCATCCATCAGGCGCTTCCGCATGTTGCGCCCCACAAAGCCTGTCGCTCCGGTGAGGAAGATTCGCATGCGCAAATTCTAACCACAATGGACACGAAGGAAACCGAATTCCGGTCTTACCACAGAGGACACAGAGAGCACAGAGGAAATTCCTATCCATCTTCGTTGCTACCTTCCACTGGTGCATGCCGTTCTCTTGTCGTCTTTCTGGTTCAACCGCAAACCGCCTCTGTGTTCCTCTGTGTCCTCTGTGGTAAAAGAATCGCCTTTGTGGTGAAAATCCTCTCATTGTGGTAAAACTTCCAGTCCTTATGACCCTGCGAGTCGCGCGCGGAGTATTCAACCCGGAAAAAGAACGCTTCTACTTTTATGTATCGTTCAAGCCCACGCTGGATCCCACGGCGGAGGAGCGCGGCGTGGAATCGTCATATCAGGTGGAAGTCGCGGTTTCCATCACTGAGCTTGGGGAACTGGCGGATATGTCCTTTTCCCTTCCAACTCCGTGCCAGGACCGCCGATGCCTTGAGTACGTGTCGCGCACCCACTCCGTAACCATCGTCGGCGACCGCGTGTTCGTCACCGTTCCCGGCCTCAACGGCGACTCTGTCCTCTCCGCAGATGGGATCCTCGAACTGGACGGAGCCGGAAAAATTATCGGTGTCGAAATAACGTGAAAACCAGCAATTAGCAATTAGCACTTGGCCATTAGCCAAAGCGGCGGCAGGTGAACTCTGCTCTTTTTTTCGTTCGACCATCGGTTTCCTTCCACCCTCATCTTTTTTCGCTCTCCCCAATTCCTTTGTTTTTTTCGCGCGTCCTCCGCTTACTCCACGTCCAAGATTTTCCCATTTTGGGAATTGACTGATGGCTGGCTTCCGATCCATCGCAACCTGATATTATTAGAATTTCCACAATTTTTAGAGGGCCTTAGTACTTCAACTCTGGATTGCATAACTCTGTTTTTATCATCGGCTTACGCGAAAATTAGAAAATTCAGAGACTTGAATCGCCCAACTCACGTTAAGGAACCTCTCTGATACATCCAGAGTAGATGTTCAGCGATATTGCGTCGCATGAACAGTCCACATTGGTTTAAGAAACTCCCCTTTCACGGGCTGATGCTGCTGCTTGCCGGAGCTTCCCTGAGTTTCGGCGCGCTCCAGGCATCGGCGCAGGTGCCGCGATCCAGGCACGTGTACATCGTGGCAGAAGAAAACAAGAGCTATGAACATCTTGTGGGCAGCCAGTACATGCCTTACCTGAACAGCCTGTTGGCCAAAGGCGCAACCGCCACCCAGTTTTACGCCAACATGCACGGCTCACTTGAGAACTATCTCATCCTCACGTCCGGCCAGTACCTCACGCATAACAACGAAACCACCACAGTTTTTGACGTGGACAACCTTGAGCGCCACCTGCTCACGCACGGCAAGACATTCAAGTCTTATGCGGAATCACTCCCGTGGACCGGCTACACCGGGCTGAACTCCGGCTACTACCTGAAGCGCCACGCGCCGCTGCCCTACTATACTGACATGGCCAAGAGCAGCCTCATCAACGATCACCAGTCATCGGCCCACCTGTCCACGGACATCAGCAACGGCACGCTGCCCAATTTCGGCTTTATCACGCCCAACGTGCTGGATGACATGCACAACTGCCCCAACGGCCTCAACGCCTGCCTGCAGAAGGCCGATAGCTGGCTCAAGACGCACATTGCTCCGCTGCTGGCGAGTCCGGAATTCCAGCCTGGCGGCGATGGCGTCCTCATCATCTGGGCGGATGAAGCCGACCTCACCACCGATAACCGCTGCAGCGCCACCGTCACCAGTGGTTGTGGCGGACACATTCTGGTGGCCATGATTGGCCCGCAGATCAAAGCCGGATACAAATCCACCCGGACCTATCACCACCCCAGCGTGCTCAAGACAGTGCTGGAACTGCTGGGCGAAGAAACCAGCTTCCCCTCAGCCGCCCAAACAGCCCCGGCCATGGCTGAGTTCTTCAAATCCAGCACCACCACCACTGACACCGCCGCCGGAGGGGTAAGAATCACCGCGCCCACCACTTCCACCGTGAGCGGATCGCCGGTCCATCTGGCCGCATCCGCTTCCGGGCCCAATCCCATCACCTTTATGCGGATCTACGTGGACAACGTGAGCCGCTATTCGGTCAAGGCCAGCTCGGTAAGCGCGTCCGTGAGCATGGCCAAAGGCACGCACCACGTGGTCTTCCAGGCCTGGGACACCAAAGGGAGCGTCTACAAGGCGAGCAAGTCGGTCACGGTGAATTAGCTTCCGCGAACAGCAAAACCTTACCGCTGACGACACGGATAACACTGATTTGCACTGATTCGGGTGGGTTTCTCTGCGATCTTTGCGGTGAAGCAGTCAGCGGTAAGGTTTGCCCTTTGCCTTTCCTCTGCGTCCTCTGTGGTGAGTCGGGTTTAGCTTCCACGGAACGTGGGCCAGCGCTTCAGCACCCGCGAGTTGCCCTTTTTCCACTTCACCAGCTCCGGCTCACCTTGAGCCGGTTCTCGATCTCAATGTCAAAAAAGAACTCGGTCTGGTCGTCAAAGCGGACGGAAACGTAGTGGTACTCGTCAGAGCTGTAGAACTCAACCGTTTCCACCACGCGGCCTCTCAGCTCAGGGAAATCAATCTGGTTCGTAGGGATGCGGCGGGCGCTCGTCCGCCTTTTCCGGCGCTTCCCTTTCCTTGGCTCATCCGTGCTGTTCCCTTCCTGATCGCTACCCGTTAAAAAATGATTCCTTCCGGATCGATGTTTGCCGAACAAGTCGGGCAGGTGAACTCCATGTCCGTGTTGCCCAGTGATTCGTCCTCGGTATAGCTGTTGCTTTTTGGATCGAATCGCTTCGTGCCCCAGATGGTGTAGCTGATTGTGTTTAATGTCTGTCCACAGTTGGTACAGGCCGGCGTCTTCTTCTTCATCCGCTATTTCCATTCGCGAATTTTTAACAGGAATGCTGTTCAATGTGTTGAACAAATGAGCACGCAGCAACACTAAATGTCTCGTTGGTTCATGAACAGGGAGTTAAACTACGGGCCATACAAATAGTCACCACCTGACTGAGAGATGAATTGAAGAATCCAAACTGGACCAGAGAACAAGCCCTTGCCTGTTTCAATCTCTATTGCCGCATCCCCTTCGGCAAACTGCACAGCAGAAATCCGGAAATTGTCGCTTTTGCCGAGGCCATCGGCCGAACGCCGAGCGCCGTAGCCATGAAGCTGGTCAACTTCGCCAGCTTTGATCCCGCGCACAAGAAGCGGAACGTTAGAGGCTTATCGAACGCCAGTAGCCTTGATCGCGCAATTTGGGAGGAGTTTGAGGCCGCGCCGAATGGAATCGCGCAGCAGAGCGAAGAAGCATTCAATCAGTTGTCACTGCCGATTGCGGCAGCAGTCGCACAGGAGCCCCAGTTGCCCCAAGGTCCAACCGAAAAGGAACTGACCCGTCCAATGCGCCTCGTTCAAAGCTTCTTCCGGCGCTCGGTGCTGGCGAGTTATGGGTACAAATGCTCGTTTTGCGATCTGGGCATTCGCGAGTTGCTCAATGCGAGCCACATAATTCCCTGGAACATCTCGCAGGAACTTCGTGCAGACCCGCGTAATGGGTTCTGCTTATGCGCGCTCCATGATCGCGCATTCGACCGGGGCCTGGTCACAGTTGACGCGGATCATCGGCTTGTAATCTCAGCGAGTCTAAAAAAGAAAAACCCTGTTTTACTCCATAAGGTCGCCTTTCTTGAGCTCGACGGGAAGAGAATCAACTTACCAAGCAAGTTCCTGCCCGCGCCCGCTTGCTTGGACTACCACCGCACACAACGCTTCGCTGGTTAATTAGTCCTCCTCATCACCGTCCTGCCGAGCGATACTAAAATGGGCACGACACGAGCCGGGAAGTTGGCCGAAGCAGTCTGTTTTCTGCGCAGTTTCATTTGTTCATGACTAAGTAGAGCAACAGAAATGGCAGCGCGAAAACAAACCGCCAGTTTCCACAGAAAGACATACAGATCCCCAAAAGTTACTTCCTTAAGTGGCGACCGCCGGTCTTCCGGGGGAAGAGGCTTTTCGCTCCATAATCTGGATCCACTGGGCGTGGTGCTAGTTTCCATAGTTTCTCCGCTTCTCTTTCAGGGCCTGCAGCGACTGGCGGATTGCGCCGTTGTGTCGGCTCCCTGTCATTTTCAATCAAGTAACGATGTTCAGGTTCTCATCTAACCAAATCAACCTTCAGCAAAGGAGAATGGCTCAAGAGTCTTAATGGTCCCATTGCCTTTAAAGTCATCGAGCGATCGCGACCTGAATAATAGAGAACTGTTGTGTCCCACGCTTCAGCTCATCCCTGCTGCATTTGCCCCGTTTTTCCCGAATGAATTTTCAAACCCATTGAACGATTCCAAAAATCGGACCAGGCGCTCGGGAATTGAGAACTGGAACTCTTCCCAAAGTCCACTCTCGCTCTTCAAGGTAAGACATGCATATAGCGCAATTGGGATCTGATAGTTGTTGGTGAACCGGCGATCCCGGCTGCCATCTTTGTTTGCTTTTGCCCAGGTCTGCCCAATCACCTTGGAATCAGCCGGAACGGCCTCCTCCTCCTGGAAGGATACCGAAGCAGCTTCGCCGTTCGCATCGTGGTAGTCAATGACTGAGAACGCCTCCCGGGCGGCGCGGTAGAGGATAAATCCCGGATACAAAAACAGATCGCCCCCTTTGGAATTTCTCAGGTGCGGCACTTTCTGTTCCCACTGAATCAGGTCAGACCCATCCAGCGAGAAAGTTACTCGTTGACGATTTACCCTCATCATCGCGGTGGTGCGCTCGTGAAATCGATCCGTCGCCTGATGGCTCTTGACGTCCCAAATTGCAGCGCATTCACACAGTCGGGCAAAATCATCTCGCATTCGAAAATATGGTTCGGCCTGTTCCTTTTCGATCTCAACATGCGTCGCCACCGTGGTAAGCAGCAACTGCTCCTCAAACTCGGCGACCTTCGCTGTTGCCGTTTCGCATTCGGCTTTTCGTTTTGCGAACGACTTCTTAAACAGCCGCCGGAATAAAAAGCCGCGCTCCCACGAGGTATAGTGCTTCACGGCACGCCCTTTCTCCGGAAGCGCTAGATTGAGGTGCCGCGTTATGTCCTCGCGTTCTTGGAACGTCATAAGCATCAACTCTTTCAGTTGTTTGAGGCTCTCACTGGTAAGCAACTCGGTGCTTGCGCTTCGAACCTCCTCGATTGCCGCCGCGGGCCGAACCGCTGCAGGCGGAAAGGATGGCGTCGGATACGGCACAGAAGGGACAACATGGCTGCTCGGCAAAGGCGATGGTGGCGCAGGCTGCTCCGCATGAGAAGGCTGCGGAACCCCTACATGCCCACGGTAGGAAATACCTGTTCCCGGAATCGATAGCGTGTTCATCACGCCGCGCGGGCCAATGTTGACCGTGAACGGCGCACCGCCGATGCTTGCACTCAAGCCGCTGCGGGAAAGGTTTAAACATACTCCAGGTATGACTCTAAAGGACTTCCGAAAGCGCCAGCCCATGGTCTTGACGTACTCCGGCGATGAATTGAGGGGGGTGTGCAGATAATACTTAAGACGGAATGTCGTGTCCAGATAAAATAGCGACGATGCGCCGAGCGTCGGAATTTGAACGCCACGCGCGGGGATCGCGTGGCGGGTTGTGTTCAACGATTCTTTCGCACGAAGTCTCGCAGCGCATAGAAGAACAAAACAAGCTGCCAGACGGTCATCTCTGCGATGCCCACATAGTGATTCAGATCATTGGCTGACATTGATCAACCTTCATTCTGGGGGAGGGGCTTGGAAATTTTCATTGCTCCTGGGTGGGAAGCAACGCGGGAGAGGAGTCTTGAATATAGCAGCGACTGTGATCCGAATGGAATCAGTGGTTCAACTGATGTGGTAACACTCGGAAAACCGAGGAAATCTCCGGTTTCGAAATTCCTGCTTGCCTTAAAGTTGGCTCCTTCGAGAATCCACATAGTTAATGCCTTGCTCCTACTTCGGATGATGTCGGGTCCTTATCGCACAAAAACCGGAGGAACAGGGTAAATACAGGTACACGTCCGTAACTTTCTAGCCTGCATCTGTGCCTTCTTTCTAGTGCTACACTCCACAGCACTTATCCTCCCATATGGCACGCGGACGCCCTATCACGCCTAAAGCTCCACGGCTAGTAGATACAGAAGTCGTCTACTGCGGGGACAATCTTGAGCAGCTCGCGAAGCTTCCACAATCCTCTGTTGACTTGATCTATATCGATCCGCCGTTCAACTCAAACCGAAACTACGAGGCGTTTTGGGGAGAGCGACGCGAAATGCGTTCGTTTGAAGATCGGCACGCATCGACGCAGGCATATATCGAGTTTATGCGCCCAAGATGCGCTGAACTTGCCCGGGTACTGAAACCTTCCGGTGTCTTCTACTATCACTGCGATTGGCATGCGAGTCACTATGTGAAAGTCATGCTTGACCAGGTTCTTGGTGAGGAAAATTTTGTCAATGAGATTATCTGGAAGAGACAGTCCTCCCACAACGACGCGAAACAAGGCTCCCGGCATCTCGGACGGGTACATGACACGATCTTCATGTACGCAGCAGCGAGGGATTACAAGTTTCGTCATCTCTACCGTCCCTACGACCCCGAGTATGTGAGCAAGTTTTACCGGCACACGGAACCGGACACTGGGCGTCGTTACCAACTCGGCGACCTGGGAGCACCCGGAGGGGCTTCACCGTCCAAGGGAAATCCTCACTACGAATTTCTCGGCGTAACAAGATATTGGCGCTACAGCAAAGAAAACATGCAGAAGCTCTACGAGGAGGGCAGAATGTACAAACTAGTCCAAGGGCAGTACCGAGATTGAAACGCTATCTCGACGAAGGGAAGGGGGTGCCACTAGGTTCGGTATGGGATGATATTGGTCCTGTGCAAGGCGCAGCGGAAGAGCACGTTGGATTCCCGACTCAGAAACCCCTCAGGCTACTTGAAAGAATAATCGAGATATCCACGGAACCGGGCGACATAGTCCTGGACGCATTCTGTGGTTGTGGGACTGCACTTGTGGCTGCCCAAAACTCACACCGACACTGGATCGGAATTGACATCTCTCCAACCGCCTGCAGAGTCATGGCGAAACGGCTTCGCGACTGCTGCGGTTTAACAGAAAATGAGAGACTCTGGCATATTGGTCGTGGCTTTGTAGTTCGCGACCTTCCCTGGACTGAAGAACAGTTACGTAAAATCCCCCCGTTCGAGTTCGAAAATTGGGCTGTCATTGCTGTCGGAGGCACCCCAAATAAAGCGCGGGTTGGGGACATGGGAATCGATGGGCGTCTCTACCCGATGTCGGCTTTGCCACAGTCAAGAGCACGCCACGATCAGTTTGCCTTCATGGATGAATGGTACCCAATACAAGTTAAGCAGAAAGACAAGGTCGGCCGTCCAGAGATTGACAGTTTTGAAGCAGCAATGATGCGGGAGAATCGCGAAAAGGGCTTTTTTGTAGCTTTCAGCTACACGCTTGATGCGGTACAAGAGGTGCGGCGCTTTAAGGACCGCACGGGGCGCGAGATTGTTATGTTCACTGTAGCCGAACTGCTGGAGGACGAAACAGCGAAAAAGCGGATTCCGCCGTCGCCAGCTCGAGCAAGCAGCGGCCCGGTTCGCTCCCGCCAGTCACGGTAGCTCCGGTACGGTCTATCGAACACCGGGCCCTTCACGCTCCACTTCCCCCTAGTGCGCTCAGTGCAAGAGCTCCGACTCCCAAAATCAGGCCCAAAGTGACCAAACCTTGAAGTTGTTCTTGCATTTGTTCCTTGGCATGCTGCCTGGCATTCTGAATGCCTTTCCATGTGCTACCCTTCATCATTTGCCGTACCTCTTTCATTGTGGCGCGTACGTTAGGATCGGTATGCGAGCACGCGATGATGAGTTCTCTGATAACTCCTGGGCAATGTAACCCGACATCAAGCTGTTGCCCATCTTGCGGTGCGCGACCGGTGACAAGATGGGTAGGGTCGCCGCGAACGAATAGACGTCTGCCTGGATTGACATTGGGCCCCCAGCTTTCACTTCAGGTGCCATATAGCCTGGAGTGCCACCTTGCCGTTGAGGAAATAGGAACCAAGGAGCCCGAACTTGCCATTTCCCATGGGATCAGCCAGCATCGGGGCACCCCTGGGAGAAACCAAAATGTTCGCAGGCTTGAAATCTCCAAACGCGCCAGCGGAGGCATGAAACTCAGAAAGAATTCGGGCTAGGCGGTCTGCGACGGCAAGGAGTTGCTGGTGGCTAAGTTTGCCAGCATATCGGCTCAGCTCGCCTCCCGGATAATACGGCATAGCGTACCAAGGCTTCGGGCACGCGGTGTCGGAAGCGATCACCGGAACGACTCCCCGGCGGGGCCACGATAAAACCGCAACTCGGCCGCTAAAATCCTTGCGTTTTACTGGGTCTTGGAAGTCACGCAGAAATTTCAAAACAACAGTCTCTCCGTTTGCGTGGAGCTGACAAGGTAAACGTCGGCTTGTCCTCCGTGCGCGAGGAACTTGCGAATTATTGGTTGAATCACCTAAAACCTCCAGCTTTCTTTTGCCGCACACTGTTGTCTCAGAAATTGGCCAAATAGATGATACGGCAAATGGAAAAGTTTCGACTTAAAATTCGAGTCGCTGATCCAAACGAGCTGAGGTACAATCCGTCCATGAGGCTGTACGAAGCGAAGGAAATCATCGCGAATATCCCAGACGACACGGATGTCGCTATCCGGTTTGGCGCTGTCAAAGGGACACTCACTGCAGGAGAGCTACGCCACATGATGAAGGGGCATCAGGACGAGGAGTCCGTTCAACCCAACCAGGACGGTCGCGGAGTGTGGATCACGGACTGGACAAAGACGAAGTTCTTTGTTGGTTAGTTAGCGATTGAGCGGCGCGGACCAACCGCCGGTTGCGGCAAGAGTTTCCGCCACTTCCGAAAGTAACGGCTGACAATATCGTATTTCGATGTATAATCCGCCCACCCTTGGCACCACCTTCATTGATCGAGGACCGTATGGCCACTGTTCCCAGCCGTGCCGCTGATCGGATTGCGGCAAATCTTAAAAAATTCCAACCTGTTGTCCAATCGGCCAAGCAGCGAGACGTAAATGAGTCCGACACGGTCATCATCGTCACCGAGATGCTTTCCGATCTGTTCGGCTACGAGAAATACAGCGAGATAACTTCTGAAATTGCCATTCGCGGCACCTATTGCGATCTGGCCACCAAGCTCGATGGCCATGTGCAGTGCCTGATCGAAATCAAAGCCGCCGGCACAGAGCTGAAGGAGAGCCACACCAAGCAGGCCGTGGACTACGCCGCGAACCAGGGCGTGGACTGGGTTGTGCTCACCAACGGCTCGCAATGGAAGGTTTACAACGTGCTGTTCACCAAACCGGTGGGCCAGGACCTGGTTCTGGACCTCGATATACTCACGCTGAACGCAAAGCGCGCGGACGACATTGAATCGCTTTTCCTGCTGACGAAGGAAGGTTTCATCAAGTCGGCGCTTGGCGACTTCAGCGCCCAGCGGCAGGCGCTGAACCGCTTCTACATTGCGGCCACGCTGCTGACCGACCATGTGCTGGACGTGATTCGCCGGGAATTGCGGCACGTCTCGCCCGACGTGAAGATTGACACCGAGCAGATCAAATCTGTGCTTACGCAGGAAGTCTTGAAACGGGACGTGATCGAAGGCGAAAAGCCGATGAGGCGCGCAAAAAAGTAAACCGCGCAATGAACCGCTACCTCAAGGCCAAAGCCGCAGGCGCGAACGGCGGAGTTTCAGTTGCTGACGTCGCTGGCGATCAGCAATCTTCAGAAGACACGACAGGCGCGTAATTGGTTTAGCCTGATGCTCCAGCAATTAACGGAATCGCATCTGCTGACCAGGCGAAACTTATCGCTGAACTGGCGGATGGCGCTGATCGCCACATCGTGGCCCGAGCGTTGTGGAAATACATGAGCCTTTCAGCGGAGAAGCATCGAACCTCAGCAAACAGCACTCAGCAGTCAGCATTCAGCCAAGGCAAAAACCTGTCCCGCTTTGGGGCCCTTGGGACGGGTTGGGGTTCCCAATTGGGAGGAGAATTGTCTCCTTGGATTCAATCACAGATGATCCTGTGACTGAGAACGGGAGCTAAGTTCTCTTTGGCTGAATTGACTTCCGGATTGCCCATCACTCGGGCGCCAATTCTCCCGAGCAAGATCTAAGCATCAGGCTTTGGTCTCCTTGGGGCCGGGTCTCAAGCGGCGGTATCCGGGGTGAATGCCGGGAGAAAGTCCCTGCTCGGCCGCGATCTTCTGAAGGAGCTCGCCGAGCTGTTCACGTTCGGCAGCGGTCAACGAAGCGCATAGAGATTCGATGTGCTCGCGGCCGATGCGGCCTATTTCGCTGAGCATCGCCTGACCCTTCCCGGTCAAATGCAGCGCGTATTGACGGCGATCATCCGCATGGGGCCGGCGTTCCACAAGCCTTTGTTCCTCGAGCACGTCGAGGATTGCTACCAAACGACTGGGATGGATGCCGAGTCTCCTTGACAGCTCCTGCTGACTGAGCCCGCCCGAGGCGCCCAGCATGCGCAGGATGCCAGCGTCAGGCGGCGTGAGATTAAGGCGGGAGATCCGTTCGCCGAATCGCATGGCTGCGTGCGAGCCAACCTGGGCCAGCAGGAAGGCCAATGGGGATTTTGTCTTTTGCATAAATTATATGATTGCATTTAAAAATCATTTAGTCTATAAATGATTTTATTATGAAACCAAATTTCGCAACCCGATTTGCCGGACCTCCGCTCCTGCCGCTGGCTCTTGTTTACACGTTGCTGTTTCTCGCTAATCTTGCTGCTGCGGCTCTCCTGCGAAAAGGCGTCCCGTTCATCAGCCCCTTCGCCGATGCCGAGGCGGCACGTGCCTTTTTTGCCGCGAACCCACTGGCAGTTAAAGTGAGCGCCTTCTTCCTGTTCGGTTCAGCAGTACCACTTGCCATCTACACCGCTACGGTGGTGAGCCGGCTACGTTATCTCGGGGTACGCGCCGCGGGGACGAACATCGCGCTCGTCGGCGGCGTTGCCGCGTCGGGAGCGACCGCAGTCTCCGGCTTGTGCATGTGGGTGCTTTGGGTGCCGGAGGTATCGGCATCGCTCGTAGGTACGCGCGTCCTGCACTTTATCTCCTTCCTGTTCGGGGGCGTTGGTTTCGCGGTAGCCTTCGGGCTTCTCGCCGCTGGGATCTCGGTTACCAGCCACTTTGCCCGCTTCTTGCCGCGTTGGCTGATCGTACTGGGAATGATCGTGGCCGTGGCCGGCGAGCTCTCTTCTTTGAGCCTGATCGCCTACCCAGCAAACTTCGCCATCCCGGTAACCAGATTCGTCGGATTCGCCTGGCTGATCCTGGTCAGCGGCAGGTTGCCAGCAAAGCTCCATGGCACAAACGATTCGGCCGAGGAAGCGGCAACAGCATGAGATGTTTGTGACTGTTGAGAGGCGGGCTGAGCAGAACCAAAGAGAGCTGCGCGATTTCCGCAATGTGCCGGAAAATCCCACGATTCGCGATGGAAGGCGAGTCGCGAAGAATGTGCGACGGCGTGGGCTGCTAAAAAATCGCTTAGTTCAGGAGCCTGTCGGAGTAAAAGGAACGGCGGCGATCGAAAAGAGAGGTTATACCGACGACAATGCACCACCCGAACGTCATAGGCTTTGTCCTTGCCGGGGGCAAGAGCACGCGCATGCGCCGTGACGAGGCTGAGCCCAGCTTGAGGGACGCACCCTGCTGACTCGCAGGCTGCTGAAAAACAGCTGCTTTCGTTGATCTCTCTTCCGCTCGTATCGAGTAATCGGGAGGGAGGTCTGTTGGTTCTGAGTTGCCGCAGGCTTTTAAACTTTTTGTGCCCAGCGGACACACTACTCCCTCAGCTTATGTCGGCTGAACTGCCAGATTGCGTAGCCGACCAGGTTGTAGGCGGCAGAGCCTAAAGCAAAGATCCAATCCACTTTGGCCAGACCGCGATGCCGCAGCTTGCGCGGTAGTGCAATGGTTTTCAACCAGCCAAAACATCCTTCGATTCGTTTCCGTTTTCGCTGACTAAACCGATAGCCCGCATGCCGCGTGGTCCGTTGATCAATCGCGCTGCCGCCCGGACGACCTCCATTTTGCGCCAATCTCCACTGACCTGAAACCGCATCCGCGACGAAGCTCTGGAACATTCGATACGCGAGCGCCGTTAAGCGCGAAAGAGATTAGCCCAGCACGGCTCGAGTCCCGGCGTAGCGGGGATGAAGGGGCAAGTGCTCCCGTAACAGAGAAACGATTTCCTGCCACCCTGCCGTCCGGCTCGCGCGCAGCCTGCGGGCGCAGCCTAACCGCCAATCACAACCGCGCCGCTTCACCTCCTTCCGGAGGTCCTCACGGCAATTCCAACTTGTATTCGGCTGAACTGGAGCTCCCGATCTCGTCGCTGCTTATTAACGTTTGGCCGTGAACGGTCTTTAGCGCCTCCAGATCCAAAACAGCATGCGCCACGACCGAGGCTGCCGTCCGCGGTTCTGGCGCAAGCTCTTTTGTCGCTTTTACCCAAGCAAGTACCCGAACTGATTCTCCCGGCGAGAGTGTTAACAGCGTCCTGGGATGGGTCTGGTTGCCGTAAAGGTCAGCCCCTCCTGGCAAAGCTGAGTCCTGAACTTTGTTCGAAGTCAGGTACAAATGCAGATGCTGCATCGTATAGGGCTGATTCTGATCCGGCGGTTCGAAGTCGCCTGGATGAGGCGATATCGGAACGGTGAGATCCTTCCGCCCGGCATTCGTCAAAACAAATGTAACCTTCACATCACCATCCGAGTTGGACCTCTCCGACGGGAATTCCAGCGCGACTTGAATTGGCAGCTTGCGTCCTATGCTGCCTGATTGTCCGGCGGTAGGGTTTCTAAGCCGTTTGTGAATTGGGACGGTCGCGTCTATGACAGTCTGGGCCCACAGCGTCATCGAAATGAGCGCCGATAAGGCAACCATCAGGATTCGCTTCCGCCCCATCATTCCAGGCCTCATTGACAAAATGGCACCGGCTGAGCAGAACCGCACGACTGGTACGGACTGTAATTAAACGCTCCACAGACCTTGCATCCCTGGCTGGAGTCCTTGTCTACCAGGCCACCGCAAGGCTCGACCGCCACTGCTTGTGCAATCCTGGCCAGGGCGGCATCGCCCGTGGTTTTCGCAAACGAATTACCAGTTGATCCTGGAGAACCAACGGCGGCTTCAAGGACCGTCCCAATGTTATTCGCGCTGCTGTTCTGGGCATCCCGGTACTCAGTCCAGTGGCTCAGAACTGATCCTTGCTCGTGATCGAATACATTCTGTTTCAATTGGGATCCAGCGATAAACCCGGATGTGTTTGACGCCGAGAATGTGCCGCACTGATGTACGAAGAAATCAGAGGCGCTAAGTAGATCAGAGACCACGATATATTCGTACTTCGTCGGCTGGCTTCCGCTGACATTGGATGCGCTGGTCACGTACTCATACCCATTATTCGGTCCGTTGTCTGAGACCGTCGCAAATTGAAAGCTATAGGCCATATCAGCGCAAGAAAATCCCTCGACTGACCCTGGCGATGGCGGGCTTGGCGCGGAATGAACACTGCCATCGTAGCAGGTAATAGTATTGGATAACACCTGGGCGGGATTGACAGCCGTGAACTGAAATCCGGTCCTCGGGTTAACCGTCAGCCTGGCCGTGAGTGATACGGAACAGATTGAATCGGTACTTACGCAGGAAGTCCTGAAAGGCGATGTAATCGAAGGCGATAAAGCAGATGAGGCGCGCAAGAAAGTAAATCGCGCCATGAACCGCTACCTCAAGGCCAAAGCCGCAGGCGCGAGCGGCGGAGCTTCAGCCGGTGGCGTCGCTGGCGATCAACAAGCTCCAGAAGACACGACGGGCGCGTAATCGCTTCAGCCCGTGCTCCAGCTTGACGGACGCACCCTGCCGACTAGGCGTAACGTTTTCGCTAAACCGGCTGATGGCGGTCGCCGATGAAGCAATTAGCACTTGGCAATTAGCGATTAGCCAGATCCTGATTTCCACGTCATGGCCCTGCGCATTGAGGAAATGCATGAGCCTTTCGGCGGAGAAGCCGCATCAGCAAATAGCAGCCGGCCAGTCGGTCCCTCAGCTTCCCGTTGCGTTGGCGCGAGCCTTCGAGGGCGCCCTTCCGCAGGTTTTTGAGCTGGGGGATCACCATCGCAAGCCCGCAGTGCCGGAAAGGCCACGGGTTCCGTAAAACAACGCGGGCGCATGCTGCGGAATGTGCTGCAGGTTTTGCGATCGAATTGTTATTGCGGAAGGGGTCGCAACTGACTGGTGTTTCGTGTGACTTTCGTCACCCGTGCTCACACTTGAATTGAACGACAATACAACCACAATAGGATGATGCAAGGAATCAGCTTTCTGCAAACAACGGCGTTGCGAAACAGGCCGGCAAGTCCAGTTGCCCTGATGCGTTATTTCATCCGGCTGATTTTGTTCCTGGTACTGGTTGGAATTCCTCCTCACACGAACGCCGAACATGCGCCGAAGCCGGCTCCTGCCCGGCTGACAGTTTGGGTGCCTTCCGGCGTGGTCGGGAACAATTATTGGATCTACGTGAACGGGCATATCGTGAGTGCGCCCCCACACCCCCCGTTGGACCCAGCTTCTGGTTTCATTGCCGTGAAGAGTAAGAAAGGATGGGAGATTTTGAACCGGCATGGCCTCATCCTGAGAGAGATTCACGACGACGGCTGGGACCGCGACTTCAGCCCGTATGCCCTCGACGATGAATCGAGGGAAGCGCTGCATCTTTTCCAACTCGTCGACCTTCCACTTTCCGCAGGCAAATACACAATTGATCTTGCAGTCCTTTTGCCCGGGCCTTTTTACAAAAGTTCCTTCCCATTTGTAATTTCGGCTGGCTGGGACGTTGAGGTTGAGCCAGGGAAGCCCAGGCAGCTGTATCTGTCAATCCCGGATGCCTGGGAAAATAGCAGCATTATGCCCGCATCGCCCGCCGCCCAATCTAACAAAGCCTGTCCTGCGGACGTCCCGTCGGCTCCAAATCGGGATGAAGTGAAGCAAAAGATCAGAGCCTACAAGGACGACCCAATAGCGCAAGCTCTACGCGCGGCGAATGCACGGCTCTCCCATCCCAAAGACGTCGTTCGGGTTGATCTGCCCTCTGAGCAGGGTGGCCCGCGAGAGTTTGACGGCGCGCAGATCCTTGCTATGGTGGCTGCGATTTCAGAGCAGTATGACCTTCCGAGCCAGAATGATATCCAGGAGTGTCAACGTCAGTATCCTCAATTCTCCAGGTCCTACGCCATGTACGGCGACCTGATTCGTTTCGTGGACGACGAGCTCGAATCTTTCCGTAAGCTCGCAGCGAGTGTCAAGCAGAACCCATGAGCACTGGGAATCCACATCAAAAGCAGATGTCCGTTGTCGGTAGGAGACTATGGTTGCGCCGCGGCTTGTCGCTGCTGGTTGCTCTTTTTTTAGTACTATTCGTGTTCTCGACACCGGCGGCCGCCCAGGGTACTTGCTCTGCTCGTTGCCCTGACGGCTCCATGAGCGAGACATATAGTTGTAGTGCCAACTATGTTCCCCGGTGCTACCGGCGCGGCGGCAATATCTCTTCAGCACCCGACCGACGACAGCAGGAAATCCAGCGGCAGCAACTCCAACATCAGCAGGAATTAGAGCGGCGACAGGCCGAAGAAGCAGAGCGCAAACGCAAGGCCAGCGAAGCCGATCAGATGGGCATGGAAGCCCTAAAGCGCGGGGACCACAGAGCCGCGGTGAATCACTTGCTGGCGGCACTCGAATTTGATCCCCAAAATCCTGAAATCCGCGCCCACCTGGACAAAGCGAACAAGGCACTCCACGATGAATTGGACGATGCTCGGTCTGCCGCAGAGCTTCTGGCATTGCGCCAGGAAATTGAGGATGTGACTGCGGCCGCAGATATACAAGCAATGCGGGAACAATTGGAAGATGAAGTGACCGCGCAACAGTTGGCGGCGATTTCCAAAGATTTACGTGGCCACGCCTGGCGAGAATACCGGCTGTCAGGGAATGGGTTCATCGGAGGCACCTCCTGGCTTATGGGTTACAACGTGCAAAATACAGATCCACGTATCGTCGCCAAAGAGAAACAGATGTTGCAAAAGCAGATGGAACTTTCGGGCAAGGAATATGACGGGATCGATTTTCAACGTTACAACTTCGTGCTGGGTATCGGCGCTTCTACTAATATTCTTCTCGATCTAAAAAATCGTGTGGTTTTCGATGAGTTCAGGAACGGGCAGTTCTCAGCCAGAGAACAAGCGCTTTATAGCTCGCTCAAAGATCGCCAATTTGGCGAGTTGGCATGCCATAGCAACGGCGCAATGATTTGTTTGGCCGCTCTGGAAAATCAGGATGTCAGAGCAGACCGGGTGGTGCTCTATGGACCGCAAATCACGCGGGAGAGCCTGCAGTTGTGGAACGAGTTGGTGCGCTCCGGCTATGTGAAGTCCCTGCAGATCTACGTCAACCAGAACGATCCAGTGCCACCTTTTTCTCTGGCCCTTGGCGACCTTTTCCTGAATTTTCCCCAACAAGCGGCACTTTTCAACCCTGACGCTCTGAAGAGAATCATTAACGAGACCAGCCCAAGGATCGCCGTCCATACGTTCTCGTGCGGCAAAGGCTATCCCACGCTGGATTGTCACGATATGGTGGTGTACAAGAGAGACAGAGGCTGTTTGGCCCGACCGTCAGGCAAGACGGTGCCCGGAACCTCGCTTCCCGGCAAAGGCGGTGTCATGGAGCCGCCGCTACCCTATTGCCGGTGACAGCGGTCGACGTTCGTTTCGAGCCAATGGGTGCGAACAAACCGGCTGATGGCGCTCGTCTCTGGTTTTGCGGCGGGAGGCCACGACGGCGGGAATGGCGAGGGCCGCCCCCGTCACCGGAGATTCCAGCAGCACGCTTGAGGCGCGGTTTGCGGCGAATCCTGATCTCCACATCGTGGCCAGAACATTATTGAGGAAGTGCATGAGCCTTTCAGCGGAGAAGCCTTCAACCTTAGCAAACAGCATTCAGCAGTCAGCATTCAGCCAAGGCAAAAACCTGTCCCGTCTAATATCCTGCCATCGACTGAGAACGGAAGTAAGTCCTTTTGTCGATAATTCTTGTGCGTTAATAGATTCTAATGACCTTAGAAAATCTCCTTTCATTCTGACGAGCAGCAGTTCGGCTGGCAACCAGCAGTTCGGAACTCCCATCTCTAGCAGTCTGTTCCCCGAAATGGAGAATCTCTATGCGCTTAGCTTCACTGCGCTTAGCTTCCCTGCTAGCTGCCCTTCTGCTGGCGTTGTCATCACTGTTGCCTGGCCAGTCATTTCCTACGAGCGGTTTCGCCGATCATGTCGCGCTTGCCGATTTCAATCGCGATGGATTCCCCGACATGGCGGTTGTTACCGAAGAGCCGGCGGGGCTCGATATCTTCTTCAACGACCATCACGGCGGTTTTGGCAACTTCACGATATATTCCATCCCAAGCACTGGGCCGGCGCTTGCGGTAGATATCAATGGCGATGGCTGGCCGGATATCCTGATCGCTCGCGGCACCGGAAGCGCCAAAACCCTCCTCCTCAACAATCGCGACGGAACCTTCCGAACCGGAACTGCGCCGTTGACGTCATTGCCGGTATCCTCTTTTGCTGCAGGCGACTTCAACCGCGATGGCAAAGTGGATCTGGCGGCGTTTGAGGGGAAGCAGATTGAAATCCTCATCAACCAGGGCTCCGGGATGGTCGCCCCTGTCCAGATCCTCAAAATGTCCGGGAGCTCGGGGAGCGGAGTGGTTGGGGATTTCGACGGCGATGGTTTCGCCGACATCGCGAATTCCGAAGGCAACAAGGCACTGGTCTGGTGGGGCAAGGGGAACGGCGCCTTCGCCGCGCCTGCCATCATCATACCACCATCAACCGACGGTTTCTCTTCGCTCGCGGCCGCCGATTTCAATAATGACGGCATCCTGGAAGATCTGGCAATCAGCAGCGACCACCCAGACCCCAACTGTCCTCCGGAAAATGCGCCGTTCTGCGGCTCGACCACGGCGCACATCTACAAAAACCTGGGCGGCAGGAAGTTCAGCCTCATTTCTTCTTTCACCATGGGCCCTGCCGGTTCAGGGATTCTTTTCACGGCGGATCTGAACAGCGATCTGAATCAGGACGTGGTGAATCTTTTTGAGGCAGCGGGCGTGTCCAGCGGGGAACTTAGTTTCCGTCCGGGACACGGCAACAATACCTTTGGAGCCGAACAGGTAATCGACAGCCCTTCCGCATTTGAAGTCGGTTTCCGTGACTTAAATCTCGACTCGCGCACTGACGTCATCGTTCCCATATTTTTCCCGGACGGAGAAGTGCACGTGACGCTCGCCACCACTGGACCGAGGAACTGCCCGGGAGTCAATTCGGGCGCTCTACGCGCCAAAATCTGTGCGCCCGCCGATGGCGCTACCGTCAGTTCCCCATTTCTCGTCACGGCTGCCGGAAATTCTTCCATCGGCGTCCAACGCCTGGAAATCTGGGTAGATGGTAAGAAGGTTTCCCAGAAACTTGGAGACCAGTTGAACAAGCGGATCTCGCTGAGTCCGGGGCAGCACCGGCTGGTGGTTGTGGCGGTGGACAAACATGTCGGCCATGCAAGCGCCGTGGAGCACGTGAACGTGCAATAAGCGGGCGCAGATGGTGCAAGAGCTGGCGGGCCGCCCGGCCTAAGCACCGGGGCCATCCAGAGCAACCGGGATGGGTTACGGCATCGGCTATGTCGTAACCTATCCAGCTGCCGCCGATAGCTGTGATCTGACGACCAGAGAGAGGCCATGATTCGGTGGATCGCCGTGTGGTAACTCTATGCCTGTTCGGGATGGTCGTCATTAAGCGGGCGGGATCGCCGGCGCCTCTTTGGTAATTTCTGCCCCTCCGCTTCCTCTGTTCCTCTGCGTTTCAAAGACTTTGGGTTTATCCGCGTGGATCCGCGCAGATCCGCGGTAAGAACTGCTTTTTCTCCCTGTCTCCTTGCCTCCGTGATGAACTCAATTGTTCGCGGGTGGTGCACCCTTTCGATATCTCTATTTGATAATCGCCGCGCGAATGAGGCGGTCCAGTTTAGGAAACTCTTTGTCCATATAGGCGTTGCCACCTTCGAATAGTTTGTCCTGATGTCCGGCGCGCATCCCGCTGCCGGAGTTTTCTCCGTAGCCGCCGTAGAGCTTCTCCACAACATCCCAGCCTTCAACAACCTTGCCGAAGGGAGCAAAAGCGGGCTCGGAATCATTGCGAGCGGAGTTGTCGCGGAGGTTGATGTAAACCTGTGTGGAGCGCGTTCCCGGACCGGTGTTGGAAAAGGCGACGTAGCCGGGTTTGTTGTGGACCTTGAGGGTATCGTCCGGAATGGTTTTATGACGCCAGGCTTGCGCGACCTTCGGATCGCCGGCGATACCAAACTGGACCCAACGCCCGGGAACGACCCGGAAGAAGCGCGAGTTGTCGTAATAATGCTCGCGGACCAGCTCGTAAAAGCGGTCAGCGCCTTTGGGTGACCAATCGCGGTGTGTCTCGATGACGAAGCTTCCGGCGGTTGTGTCGATCCGGGTTCGGAAGACAGCGGGCGCATGCGAAGAATGGAAAAAAGGAAAAGCAAGCAGGACTGCGAGCAGAAGCTTCATCCGATCCAGTGTAGCGCGAACGGTCTTGCGAGACAGTTGGGGCTCAGCCACCGGATGAGTCCACCTGACAAGGAAGAGATGAAATGACACAGGTGGTGAAAGAGCTGATGATCGTAGCCGAGCGCACCAATTTCATTCAGCCTGCAGCCGCGCATTGAGACGCCAAGGCTGG
>CAVWUW010000027.1:0-197905 GCA_963758275.1 Terriglobia bacterium
AGCACAATGGTTGTGTTTCATGAGGCTCCGGTAGACAATGGACGCGTGAGTCCGCACAAGCACCGGATCACCGAATACCTGCGGCCCAAAACGCTGGCGATGTTGTTGCTCGGGTTTTCTTCAGGGCTTCCTTTTCTGCTGGTGGGCAATACATTCGGCTACTGGCTGCGCGATGAACACACCTCCCTGACGGCCATCGGGTTTCTTTCCTGGGTGGGCATTGCCTATTCGCTGAAATTCCTGTGGGCGCCCGTCATAGATCGCGTGGATTTGCCGCTATTTAAGCGGCTGGGACATCGGCGCGGATGGCTGATGTTCTCGCAGATTGTTGTTGGGCTGGCGCTGTGCGCGATGGGCGGAACTGGCACCAAAGCCGGGCTCGGCCGGCTCGGAGCTCTTGCGCTGGTCGTCGCATTTGCCTCATCGACGCAAGACATCGTGGTCGACGCCTGGCGAATTGAATCCGCAGACGATGGAGATGAACAAGGGCTTCTCGCTTCTGCTTATCAGTTCAGCTATCGCCTGGCGCTCCTGGCTACAGATTCCCTGATCCTCATCCTGGCCGCGAGCGTGGGCTGGCGCATGTCCTATGGTATTTACGGTGCGGCGATGGGAATTGGAATCATCGCCACCTTGTTTGCCCGGGAACCGGAGCGCGCGGATGCGGTGATGCATGAAAAAGAGCGTGAAGCGCCGCTTTGGACGTGGCGCGGCTTCCTGGATGCTGTGGTGGGACCGTTCATCGCTTTTTTTCGTGCCCATGGCTGGCTTGCGCTGGTGATGCTGGCGGCAATCAGCCTGTACCGGGTGCCGGACTTCATCATGGGTCCCATGGCGAATCCCTACTACCACGACATTGGTCTTTCGAAGGCAACCGTGGGAGCGGTGCGCGGGTCCATTGGACTCATCGCGACCTTTGCCGGCATTGCAGCCGGCGGATTCTGCTCACTGAAGCTTGGCTACATGCGCGCGCTCATCATCGGGGGTATATTGCAGTCTGCCGCGATTGCCGCATATGCGGCGCTCGCATTTGCGGGCGCCACGATACCTCTGTTTGCGCTGATCATGGCAGGTGATAACTTCGGCATCAGCTTTGCGGGCGTTACGCTTATAGCCTACATGTCGAGTCTCACCAACATTGGATACACCGCCACGCAGTATGCGCTGTTGAGTTCAACCTATGCCTGGCTGGGAAAGATCTTGAAGGGGTTTTCCGGCGCTGAGGTGGAAAGCCTGAGCACCACGCACGGCCTGATTCATGCCTATGGCATTTTCTTTATCGCTTGCGGACTGACCGGCGTGCCTGCCGTCCTTCTTTTTGCGGCCCTGGATTACTGGCACAGGCGGAAACAACCGGCCGCAGCAATGGGTATGCAATCGAACTCATAGCAACCATTTTTATCGAAAGCACCGTAGGGCGAAGGAAATTGCCAACATTGCCAAAGATTGGCCATTGAAAAACAGGCAACAGGAATCGCCGACAGCGACGTCATCGCACGAAATCGCCGTCATTCGCGCTGGAAGGATTACGAGATGCGGAAAGGGTTTACGAGAAAACCACAAGCGGACGAGCCCGCGACGCGAGTCAAAAACTACATAACGCCGAGCGGGCTGCAGCGCCTGAAAGATGAGCGCCAGTTTCTGCTCACCAGGGAACGCCCGGCGGTGACGGAAGTGGTGGCGTGGGCTGCCGGCAACGGCGATCGCAGTGAAAACGCCGACTATCAGTACGGCAAGCGGCGGCTGCGGCAGATCGATGGGCGGATTCGCTTTCTCACCAAGCGAATCGAAGCCGCGGAAGTGGTGGACCCGGAAGCTCCGAGAGCGGGGCAGGCGGGGCGAAGACGAGGGCATTCTTCGGAGCGACCGTGCGCTATGCCAATGCCGCGGGAGCGGAGCGAGTGGTGAGCATTGTGGGCGCCGACGAGGTCGATCTTAACCGCAACCACATCAGTTGGGTGTCGCCTCTGGGGCGCGCGTTGATGAAGTCGGCAGCGGGCGACAGCGTAGTTCTCCAGGCGCCGGGCGGTACAGAATACCTGACCGTGCTGGAAGTGTGTTACCAGCACATTTCTGTGGAACCGTTCCGTGAACCACCTGGATCCGAGGTCTCGGGAAAGGGACTCCCTCGCCAACGCTAAAGAGTCGATGTGATGGAAGTTGGGAAGCCAATGCCACCTCATCTGCGGTGTTTCCGGTTTGCCGGTAGGCGTACCCCTTCGCCAAGTGCTAATTGCCAGTTGCTAATTGACGTTTTTCGTCATGCCAACTATCCGTATTCGATCCGGCTCGATACCATGGAAAAGATGGCTGACTCTCTGCATGAGCGGTATATGCGTCTGTGTCTGAAACTGGCCGGAATGGCTCGCGAACGCGGTGAAGTCCCAGTGGGCTCTGTGGTTGTGCGCGACAGCGCCGTGATCGCCGAGGGAATTGAAGCCGTCCGGGCGCAATACGATATTGCCAATCACGCGGAGATGGAAGCCATTCGCCGGGCCTGCCAGATTCTGCAAACACTTGACCTCTCCGGATGCACGCTTTACTCGAGCGCCGAACCCTGTTTCATGTGCTCCTATGCCATTCGCGCCTGCAGAATCAGTACTGTTGTATTCGGAGCGCCCGTCAACACCGTGGGTGGCTCCAGCTCTCATTTTCCAGTCCTGAGCACCAGTGCCGTCCCTAATTGGGGCCCTCCGCCGAAAATTGTCCAGGGCATATTGCGCGAGGAGTGTGAAGCCACCAGAAATGTTCCGCAGCCCAGCCCAAAGCTTTAAGCTGCGAAGGGATTGCGCCTGTCGTCGTTGCCGGGTTGCCGGGTCACCGGTTCCATTGACCCCTTAGCCAGCCTGGATTTTGGCGGCTGCACGGGACTGGCGCTGCGCGGAGGGATATTTGCGGTTGAAGAAATAGAACAATCCCGCAAGAACGACGAAGACAAGCAGGCTGGCTTCGGTGCCCCGAGGGCCTCCCGTCAGCCAATCAGGGCCGTGGTAGCGAATGTCGAGCAGATGGCCTGGTATGGGGAGGCCATGATTGCCTGTGTTGGGTTCCGCGAAAACGATCATGTCAGCGTAGTCGGAGGCAGCGTGAAATCCCACGGCAAACCACAAGCTGCCGGTGCGTCTGAGAGTGAGCGACCAGAAGACGCCATAAAGAGCGATGCTGAGGGGGTCGATCCAGTCTTCCTGTGGTTTGAAGAAGAAGTGGACGAGGCCAAAAATTGACGAGAGGAAAATTGCAGCAGGCCAGAAGCCGATCGCTTCGGACAGCGTCTTCAGCGAGTAGCCGCGGAACATGAACTCTTCCGCAAAGCCAAGGGCGAGCATGGCGACAGCCCAGGCAACTGCATAGAAGATAAGTTGTCCCACCGGTAAAGCGAATCCGTGGAAGGAGCATCCTCTTGCGGCGAAAATCGGGATCAGAATGAGGGCGGAAGGAATGAATCCCCAGACTGCCCCTTCCATCAGAAGGCGTCCGGCATCCGGCGCCAGCGGCAGTCCATAGCTGGAAAAGCGTTCGCGGAAGAAAAGCGAGAGTATCCATGCGATGAAGAGGACGAGCACAAAATCGAGGAGGTCGTTGGCGAGAATACTGTGCCAGGTAAAGGAGCGGTCAGGAAAGTGAATCAGCGGCAGAACACGATTGAGTCCTTCGCCGATGGCGAGGAACAGAACCACAAAGAGCACGAAACGAAGAAAAGCAAAGAGGCGGCGCATGGGCGCATGGATTGTAATCCAGAAGGCTGGTTTCGACTAAAGGCATACTAATGTGGCTGTTGAGAAATCACCATTCGTGACACCCGCTGACTCTGATTTCTCCGTTCCTGCGTGTTGCAAAGGTTTTGGGTTTATCCGCGTAAGAACCCCTGGGTGATCACCTCAAAACCGGTCAACGAGGGATGCTATGCAGACATTCGGAAACGGGATGTGCCAGCGCGATACGGAGTTGGGGAACGCTATTTCGAGAGCTTATCCAGGCGACGGGTCAGTTCTCGAACTGCGTCAGCCACTTTACGCGCCGCATCGTTCGCAGCCTTGAGGTGTTCCAACGATACCCCCTCAATATCTGCTTTGGCGAGATGCAAAGCACCTACAACCACTTGGAGCGGATTGTTGATTGAGTGTGCGATTTCTGCCGCCATGGTGGCATCCCGCTGAATTTGTTGCAGTTCTTGAAGCTCTTTAAGCGGGCAGATGTCCACAGTAACGCCGATGACTCGCAATGGCTCGCGCGAGACGAGCGCCCCTCGGGCGGCAAGCCAATGAATCTTTCCCGACCGCCCGAATGCACGGTGCTCAATCGCATACTCCACTCCCGTGTGGAGGGTCTTCTGAATTGCGTTGCTGACTCGCTCGCGATCCTCGGATGGGACCGCCGACAATACCTGCTCAAACGTGACTTGAACGGTGCGGTCTGATTGCGCCTCAGGGACGGTCCACAAGACCGTATTCGTGTTTACAAGATAATCCCACGACCAAAGGCGGGCGACCCGACGAGCCAGTCGCAGTCGCTCGTGCTCTTCGCTTTCTGGGCTCTCCATGTGCCCCACCATCTCACATATTACGATGCGGAGAAAACCGAGCTCAGATGGAATGTTTCCGCAGATAGAAACGATTCGGTCGGTCCCGGTTATTCAATTATTCGGGTTCATCGCCAGCCGGTGCGATCCGGTTACATTTCTCAATCCAATAACTTCCGATCAGTCCGTAATACGTGCCAGAATGCCCGCCGGCAGCGCTTCAAGTCTTTCCCGGCCTGTTTGGCGGCTTTTTTCCACTCGTATCTTTTCTTATTAATCCCTGGGATTCATCTATCGTCCGCCTGCTCGTTTCGATTCGCGCTTTTAGCCGTTCCTGGAGGGTTGGAGCTTCAGCAGCCGTGGTACTGTCAAGGCGAAATGCGACCTCTGCTCCGCAATGAAGACATGGGTCCTTGTGCACTACCCCAAATTCGAAATTATGGGTCGAAATTGAAAACGAACGTAGACAAGACGGACAAGTTACCACGACGTATCCCGTGGCGGAGCGCGGGAGCCAGGCCGGTGCGATGTCCGGTCTTGCTTGTTGCGACCGGAGCGGCAGCTCTTCCAGAAGATCCCGAATCTCCTCCACCAGTTCGAAGCTGGAGTTATCACCCTTGCGCAAGAACCGGTCAGCAAGTACACCGTCTGGCCCGACAGGGGAGAAGTCGCCGCTGTAGGCGATGACGCCGACTCCCGGGAATCGCTTGCGGACGACCGCGAGCAACTCGAATCCTGACATATTCGGGATGTTCAGATCAGAGATCAAGATTTCCGGTTGACCACCTCGAAGGACTGCCAGGGCCTCAAAGCCATCCCGCGCCATCTGAACCAAATATCCTTGTCGTGTGAGGACGTCTGCAGTCCTTTGAAGCAGTCCCTCATCATCGTCCACCAGCAGAATCCGATATTTGAAGCTTTCTGTCATGTTTCAGCGGTTCGCGACTTGCGCCTGGTTCTTCTCCCCCGCCACGGGGCCCCGAAATCATCTACCCTCACAATTGTCCCACTTTTCTTTGTTCTCGTAGCCGGTTGCACACGGATTCCCGAGCTGATGGCCGGCAAACCGGAATTTACTGCTCTCTTCAGCTTCCTCTGTTCCTTCGCGTTTCTAAGATTTGGGACTATCCGCGCGAAATTTGCGTAGATCCGCGGTAAAAGCTGCTTTTTTTCCATGTCTCACTGCCGGGGTCCCCGGCAACTCCCGATGTTGGCTTGCTGGGGTGGGTGACTCCGTGGTGAACTCAACTCTTCGTGTTTCTTCGTCTCCGTTGTGGTTAAAAGGTCTGGTTCCTCGCGGTTATACTGACTGACAATGCACCACCCATTAGTCACAGGTTTTGTCCTTGCCGGGGGCAAGAGCACGCGCATGGGTCGCGACAAAGCTGGGCTGCTGCTTGACGGACGCACCCTGCTGGAGCACGCTCTCCAGGTTGTGCGTGAGGCTTGTGGCAGCGCCGGGATTCTGGGCTCGCGGGAGCTCTACGGCGACTACGGCGCTGAGGTGGTGGAAGACATCTATCCCGGATGCGGGCCGCTGGGCGGAATCCACGCGGCTCTCTCGCATAGCAAGACAAGGTTCAACCTGATCATTGCCGTGGATACTCCGTTTCTCTCCGCCGATTTTCTGCGCTTTATGGTGGAGCGCGCGGTTGAGTCCGCGGCGGTGGTGACCACGCCGGAAATCGCCGGCTACCGCCAGCCGCTGTGCTCGGTGTACGGACAGGATTTCCTGACGATCGCTGAGGCGGCCTTGCGGGGGCACAGACACACACTCACCACGGAGACACGGAGACACGGAGAAAAGCAAATCAGGGATGCAGGAGCCGAGCGCGGAAAAGTCGAGCGCGACGACAGCAGAGCCAAGTACGGCAACCAAGTCTCGCGACTACAAAATTGTCCCCCTCTTTCCCGAGGGCTGCACTTTGGTCATCACAGAAGACGAGATGCGGCGGTTTGCCTTCACCGCGGAGATGTTTGAGAATCTAAACACGCCCGACGACCTGGAGCGCGCGCGCAAAAGGGAGCAGTTGAACAGGGGCTAAAGCCCAGATGGATTAAATGCGCTATCTTATTGCAGTCCGAACGAATTTGCCCTGATATGGTGCTTTATTGGTTTTCAGACAACGTGCATCCCGAGCGCATCGTTGACGTCTTACGTTCCTATATGGCTGCCAAAAAATTCACGATTCACGATTTCGTGGTGATGCCCAACCACGTACATTTGCTCATGACGCTTGATGGCTCCATGAGCATTGAAAGAGCCATGCAGTTGATCAAGGGCGGGTTTTCATATCGCCTGAAAAAAGAGCTCCATTATGGTGGAGAGATTTGGCAGCGCGGGTACTCTGAGGTTCGGGTAGACGATCGCGCAAATTTTCTGCCGCATCGCGATTACATTTATAGCAATCCTGTTGAGGCAGGATTGGTGGGTACAGCAGAGAAATATCCGTATGGCTCGCTGTATTTGAAACGGCAGAAAGCCGCAGGGGCTAAAGCCCAATGACTTTTAACCCCTTACCGGCACGGCTAAAGCCGTGCCCTGATACAAACCAAAACCGTGTCGCGCATGCGGTTTTTATCAGGGCACAACTTTAGTCGTGACACAAAGAGCACACAAGCATTGGGCTTTAGCCCCTGAGATACTTGCAATCGCATAAACATGACCGACCACCCACATCACGAGCACCACGATCCCGAGACGCATCCCTACATCGAGTTCAAGCACGTCTCCAAGGCCTTTGGTGAAAACCGCGTGCTCAATGACGTGAGCTTCCGCGTGTTTCCCGGCGAGACGCTCTGCATTCTGGGCCGCAGCGGCGTGGGCAAGTCAGTGTCACTGCATCACATCATGGGTTTTCTCAAGCCGGACTCCGGCCGGGTGATCGTTGCGTTTGAAGACATCACGGATTACGGTGAGGCCGATCTGGAACGCATTCGCAAAAAAGTCACCATGGTCTTCCAGAACGGTGCGCTGTTTGATTCGCTCACGGTGGGTGAGAACGTGGCTTTCCCGCTGCGCGAGCGCCGCGACCTGGATGAAGAACAGATTTACCAGATCGTGGACGGCCTGCTGGACATGGTGGGCGTGAAAGCCATGCGCGACCAGCTGCCCTCGGACCTCTCGACGGGCATGAAGCGCAGTGTGGCCATTGCGCGCGCGCTATCAGCGCAACCGGAATGCATTCTGTATGACGAGCCCACCACCATGGTGGATCCGCTGATGGCCAGCCTGCTGGGCGATTTGATCCAGAAACTCAAGCTCCAACTCAAGCTCACCAGCATTGTCGTGACGCATGACATGCGACTGGCCAAAAAACTGGCCGACCGCATCGTCTTTCTGCACGAAGGCCGGGCTATTTTCGTGGGCTCAATGCCGGAGATGGAACAGTGCCCGGATGAGGTCATCCGCCAGTTCCTTGAACTGGATGAGCTGAGAGTGCCGGGAGGAGATGGAGGATACGGTGAAGGCGAGGTAAGACCTCAGCCATAATTGGGTAAGTTGGTAATTTGATAATTGGTATTTGGAACTTGGTACTTGGAACTTGGTTTTGATGTTTGGCCAACTACTAATTACCAACTACCGCGTTTCTCCACCATGCCACTCAAATACCTCTTCGCTTCCGGCGCCAGTTGCACACTGCGCAAGATCTCGCGAAGCGCGCGCACCGGCAACTCGCCCGCAATCTGCACCACAAACGTGAATGGCGTATGCCGGTTGCCCAGCAATGCGGACTTGATCTCCTGCCGATGCACCCACTTGGCATGCTTGCACACAGCGGGAGCGAGCAGTTCAGTCCCTCTTCCGGCGCGGAGCGCTTTCACAATCCACATTTCTGTCATTTGCGGATTGAGCAATGCGGCCTGCAGAATGCGCTCTTCCTTATCCAGCAGCAGCGCAGCGGCCACGCGACTGGAAGCGCGTTTGGCCAGGGTGAAGCGCTCACCGGAAGAGATGGTGGCCAACCGGCTGAGCAGCGCTTCTTCAGCGGCGCGCTTGAGGTCAGCCGCCAGCGCAGGCATCAGCGCGATCTGCATCAGCTCAAAGACATACAGATGACGAATGTTGGGAACAGAAACATGGCGCGGCGTGTGCTGGTGAGTCACCACCGCCAAACGAACTTTGCGCACCTTGGCTACGGAGCTGTTGCGCATCACCTGTTCGAGGGCCTGCGCGGGAAGATCGCGACGCTCCAGCATGGCCAGCGCAAGGTCTTCGGTGAGCCGCGGATCGCTGGCGACAGCAATCAGGATTTGCGGATCAGGATCATGAATCAGCTTTTCCAGCGCGGCATCGGCAGGCAGAGTGACTTTCTGGCTAGGCGGCCTGGCTGCGGAAGTTTCAGGCGAGTCACTCATGGGGGCGTGTTACCGGCGGCTGCGCTGCGCGGCAATTTCCAGCGCCCCCAGCACGGGACGCACGTAAGCAAAGCTGACCGCGGCTTCCGGCCGTTCCGCGTTCATGCTGTCGCGGAACGACTGGCGGACAATCGCGGAGCCCTGGAGCACGCCTCCGGCAAGGGCCACCGGAACGACACCGCCTTCCGGCCACAGCCGGCCAATGACCGCACTAGCAAGCTGCGCCAGAGACATGCCTGCGCGCCTGATGATTTCTCGCGCCATAAGGTCGCCATCTTGCGCGGCGGCAGCCACCGGGGCCGCGAGTTCAGCAAAACGCGGTTCAGATGCATTGGCCATCCGGACCACTTCTTCCGGAGCGATCTTCCAGCACTGCGCGATGGTGTGGAGCAATCCATCACTGGCGCCGCGGTCATACGCGTGCAAGGCGGCGATTACTGCCTCGCGTCCTACCCAGTAAGCCGAGCCTTCATCAGAAATTCCCGGTCCCCAGCCTCCGGCGCGCGCCGTTTCACCTTTCTGGTTGCGGCCAAAGGCAATGGACCCTGTCCCGGAAATCACAAGAACACCGTGGGAAGTGCCAAAGGCGGCGCGGTGCGCGATCACGTGGTCTCCGGCCACGTAGATGGTTGCCGCAGGAGTGATTTCGCGAATGGTTTCCTGCGCCCAGATCACCGCGTCCGGCAGAGACGCGCCGGCCATTCCGATGCAGACATGCTGGACCTCAGAGGCCTGGACGTGCGCGCCATCGCAGGTGCGCTGGACCACAGACTGCAGGTTCTCATGCGCCTTCAGGCGGCCCACACGCGCCAGCTTGCAGCTTGCCCCGCTGGCCTGCCCAAGGAGTTCCGCGCCGTTGCTTACGGCGCAATCGGTTTTCGTGCCTCCGGCATCAATCCCGAGGTAGAGTGCCATAGGGGGTACTACATCTTCCCACAAAATTTAGTGTTGCTTTGGGGCATTCCTCACCAATAATAAACGTCAGCTCACGCATGCGACTCCATCTTCTTGACGCCATCATTATCGTCGTTTACCTGATCGGCATAACATTTTTCGGGCTCAGGTTCCGCAAATCCCAAAGGTCACTGCGCGATTATTTTCTGGCCGACCGCAGCATTCCATGGTGGGCCATTGCGCTCTCCATTGTGGCCGCGGAAACCAGCACTCTTACCGTCATCGGCACTCCGGGCATTGCTTACGGCGGCAACTTCGGCTTTCTCCAGGTGGTGCTGGGCTATCTGGCCGGGCGCGTCGTGATCAGCATTATTTTCATCCCGCACTACTTTCGCGGCGAGATGTTCACGGCCTACCAGTTGATAGACAAACGTTTCGGCAAAGCATTACACAAAATCACTGCCGGCGTTTTCCTGATTACGCGCGCCGCCGCGGAAGGCGTCCGCGTGTGGGCGGTTGCCATTGTGGTTGGTATCGCCCTGGGGACAAGCCAGTTGGGATCTATTGCCATTGTTCTGCTTCTCACCCTGATCTATACCTTTGAAGGCGGAATGGCCGCGGTGATCTGGACTGACGTGGTTCAGCTCATCATTTACGTCAGCGGAACTCTCGTGGGCCTGTTCACGCTCATGCATCTCATCCCGGGAGGCTGGCCAGCCGTCCATCAGGCTGCGGCTGCTGCCGGTAAAATGCAGGTCTTTGATTTTGGTTTCAGCTTCTTCCAGACGTATACCTTCTGGGCCGGACTCATCGGCGGCATGTTTCTCACCACCGCCACGCACGGTACAGACCAACTGATGGTTCAGCGTTTGCTGGCCGCGCGCAACAAGCGCGAGTCACAAACCGCGCTGCTCTCCAGCGGCCTTGTGATTCTCGCCCAGTTCACACTGTTTCTGCTGGTGGGCGCTGGATTGTGGGTCTTTTATCGCGCTTATCCGCCGGCATCGGCCTTCAGTTCGCTGGACCGGGTTTTTCCCAGCTTTATCGTAGACTACATGCCGCGCGGAATTTCAGGCCTTTTGATTGCCGCGATTCTGGCAGCAGCGATGTCCAACTTGAGCGCCGCCCTCAATTCCCTTTCTTCCACCACCATGATTGATTTTTATCTGCGTTACCGGCCGGACACTCCGGAGCGCACGCGCCTGGCATTTTCGCGCGCGGCTACCATCATTTGGGGCGTGGTGCTGTTCGGGCTGGCTCTGCTATCACGGCAGAGCCGCACAGTGCTGGAAACCGGCCTCAGCATCGCCTCCGTGGCCTACGGCGGATTGCTCGGCGTTTTCCTGCTCGGTTTGCTGACCAAGCGCGCCTCCCAGAATGGCGCCATCGCAGGCATGCTTTGCGGGCTGGCGGTGAACGTCTACATCTGGCACTGGACGCACATTGCGTGGACCTGGTACGTCACTTTTGGCGCGTGCGCTACGTTCATTGTGGGGTATCTGGCGAGCATGCTCTTGCCAACTCAGCAACAACGCGCAGAAGAGCTGGTGCGCAGTGAGGGGCGTTAAGTGAAAACTTTTCTTTGTTTGTTGATCGCAATCAGTGTCTGCCTGCTCCCCGTTCATGCAGGGGCCAAAGAACTGCCGGCGTTCTCACACTCCACGGAAATGGTCGTCGTCACCACCGCTGATTGGAATGCTCCCAGCGGCACGCTGCAACGCTACGAACGGGAGAGACCCGGTAATGCCTGGCAACCTGTTGGCGAGCCGATTTCAGTCATGGTCGGTAAGACGGGTCTGGGATGGGGATCCGGAGTGGTGCAAATGACCGGATCATTCAGTGCTAAAAACGATCCGGTAAAGAAAGAAGGCGATGGCAAAGCTCCTGCCGGTGTGTTCCTTCTCAGCAAAGCTTTTGGTTACGCGCCGCAGAAGCAGCCCGGCTGGAAGATGCCTTACCTGCCGCTGACTTCGTCCATTCAATGCGTGGACGATACGGATTCAAAGTTTTACAACACTCTTGTGGACACCTCAAAAATTTCGCCCGACTGGGGACAGCACGAGAACGAAAAGATGCGTCGCCCCGACGATCTTTATCATTGGGGCATTCTGGTGGACCACAACAGCAATCCTCCGGTCGCGGGAAAAGGCTCATGCATCTTCATGCACATCTGGCGCGGACCGGGACAGCCGACCGTGGGCTGCACCGCTATGCCGCAGAACGATCTAGAAATTTTAATCGGCTGGCTCGATCCTGAGCGCAAACCTCTGCTGGTGCAATTGCCCGCAGCGGAGTATCAGAAGCTCAAAAAGAAATGGCATCTTCCCCAGCTGAGCAGCGCAGTTTCGGGCAAGGGCTCTACAATGCAGGGTGGAGCGAATCCGAGTGACAAGTAGAGAAACAACCATGGCGTCGCCGGCAAGAGCCACCAACGGGAAACACCCGGAACTCGTCCGCGAACTGAATGTCTGGCACGCTACGGCCATCGTGGCCGGCACCATCATCGGCAGCGGAATCTTCCTGGTTCCCAAGGAGATGATGCAGGCGGTTGGCTCGGCCAGGCTGGTTTATCTGGCATGGTTTGTAGGCGGAGCTCTCTCCTTCTTCGGCGCTCTCACCTATGCGGAGCTGGGCGCTCTTCGTCCGTATGCGGGCGGCGAGTACGTCTACATCCGTGACGGCTATGGTCCGCTTCCCGGTTTTCTGTATGCCTGGAGCTGGTTCCTCATCGCCAAGCCGGCGTCCATCGCCAGCGTCACGGCAGGACTGGTACGCATCCTGGAAAATTTTGAGACGTTCAGTTTCCTGCCCCACCACATTTTCGCCATTGGAACATATGCCGTCACGTGGGGACAGCTCGTGGCCATCGGCGCAACCGTGCTGATTTCCGGCGTGAATTACCTTGGCGTGCGAAAAGCGGGCAATTTCCAGCTCGTATTCACCTTCCTCAAAGTTCTCATGATCATCGTGATCATTGGCGCCGCGTTCAGCGCGGCGAGCGGGAGTTGGGGAAATTTCAGCACATCATTCACTGGCGCTACGGGCGGCATGGCGGGCTTCATGCTTGCGCTGGTAGCCGCGCTCTGGGCTTATGACGGTTGGAACGATCTCAATATGGTGAGCGGCGAAATTCGCAATCCTGAGCGAACCATTCCGACGGCGCTGATCATCGGCGTCGCAATGGTGGCAGTGCTGTATATCGGCGTGAACGGCGCGGTCCAGTACGTTATGCCCGCCACTGCTGTCGCGGGTTCGCCTGTGCCGGCTTCAACTGCAACAGAAATTGCTCTCGGACACATGGGCGCGCTCCTTGTCTCAGCCGGCATGGCGCTCTCACTGCTGGTCACATTAAACGGCACCATCATGAGCGGCGGGCGGATTCCGTTCGCGGTCGCGCGTGATGGCTACTTCTTCAAAGCGCTGGCGGAAGTTCATCCACGTTTCCATACCCCGTCGCTCGCACTCATCGTACAGGCAATGCTGGCAATTCTTTTGTTGCTGGGCGGAGGAGGATTTAAAGATTTCATTGAACTGGCCATCTTCGCTGAATGGCTGTTTTACATGCTTGCCGCCAGCACTATTTTCGTGTTTCGCGTCCGAGAACCCAACGCACATCGCCCTTACCGCACCTGGGGATATCCGCTGGTTCCGGCGCTGTTCGTTGTGAGTGCAGCCGTCCTGCTCTATTACACATTCATGGACAAACTGCACACCTCACCGAAGGGCACTCTGGTAATGACGCTGGTCCTGCTGGCTGGAATTCCGGTGTATCTGTACTTTGCGAAAAAGAAAAGAACAGCATAAACCACAAAGGACACGAAGAAGCACAAAGGTGTCTGCAATTCCTCCTTTGTGTTCCTTTGTGTCCTTTGTGGTTTGTCTTTAAGCCCTGCTGAACTCCAGCACTTTTTCTGAAGGAGTCAACCTCGGCGCCACCAGCTTTTCATAAATCTTCACGTATTCCCGGGCTGACGCCGTCCAGGAAAAATCTTTTTTCATCCCATTCAGCATGAGCTTGCGCCACGCGTCTTGATCTTTGAACGACTTGATTGCTTCGTGGACCGTCGCCAGCAGCACCGCACCGGAATACGGCGCAAACTTGAATCCCGTTCCTTTTCCGGTCGCGGAATCCCATGGTTCAATGCTGTCGTCGAGTCCACCCGTCGCGCGAACAATGGGCACAGTACCGTACTTCAGGCTGTACATCTGGTTCAGGCCGCTGGGCTCGTAACGCGAAGGCATGAGAAACAGGTCTGCTCCGGCCTCGATCTTGTGCGCCACCACATTGTCATATGCCACTTTGAGCGCGAATTTTTCCGGATACTGGCGATTCAATTTGATGAACAGGTCCTGATACTGCTTGTCGCCGCTGCCAAGGATAGCGAAGATTACCGGCAGCCGCACCAGGTCTTCCGCAACCTCTGCAATCAGATCAAAGCCTTTCTGGGCGGCGAAGCGCGACACAATACCGATCACTGGCAGCTCGACCGTCTGCGGATTTTCAATTCCAAACTGCCGCAGAAGGTCATACTTGCATTCTTTTTTACCGGCGAGATTATCAGCCGAATACTGCCGGACAATGAGCTTGTCCTTCTCCGGGCTCCACTCGTTGTAGTCCACACCATTCAGGATTCCGCTTACTGTTCCGGAGCGAGCACGCAACACGCCGTCCAGGCCAAAGCCAAATTCCGCCGTCTGAATTTCCTGGCTGTACTTTCTGCTCACGGTTGTGATGAAGTCAGAAAATACCAGGGCCCCTTTCAGGAAATTCGCCTTGCCCCAGAACTCCATCTTGTCCATGGTGAAGAGGTCCCATGGAAGCATCAACAGCGGCAGCGTGTCCGGTGGGAACAGGCCCTGATATCCCATGTTGTGAATCGTGAACACCGTCGCGGTTGATTCGAACACCGGATCATCGGCATAGCTGGTACGCAGAAGCACGGGGATCAGCGCCGTCTGCCAGTCATGGCAATGGAAAATATCCGGGACACCCAGAATCTTTGAAGCTTCCAGCACCGCACGGGAAAACAATGCATAGCGCTCCGCATTATCCGGGTAATCACCGGCAGGCGTGCCATAGAGCGCATCGCGATCAAAAAATGGTGGGTAGTCAATGAAGTAAAATTGCACGCCGGAACTTTTGCCGCCATCCAGCACCGAGCAGAAGCGGTACTGGTCGTCAAAAGGAACGGTCACGCTGCGCAGCACTACATTGGCTTGAGATTGGCGCGTCTGCCGGTATTTGGGGAGATACACAGAAACTTTGTGCCCCAGTGCAGCCAGCGCTTGCGGCAGGGCCCCGACCACGTCGGCAAGTCCGCCGGTCTTGGAAAAAGGCACGCACTCAGAAGCAGCGAACACAATATTCATGGGGCCTCCGGCAGTAAACAGCAATCAGCACGTGGGCGCGGCCACGCGCTGAAAAGTCTAAAGGGCGGAAGGAGCGAGGGTCAAACTTGCCGAAAACCAAAAAACCCCGGCTGGGGCAAAACTTCCTTGCTGACCGGCACGCAGCCGCCAAAATAGTAGATGCGCTGGGCGACATCTCTGACAGGCTGGTGGTTGAGATTGGACCAGGCAAGGGCGCCCTGACGGAAACTCTCGCCCAGCGGGCTGGCAGGCTGATCGCCATTGAACTGGACCGCATGTTCGCGACCGAACTGCGCTACAACTACTCACGCCAACTCAATGTTGAGGTACTTGAGGGCGATGTCCTCACCATCGATTTCAGTACAGTTCTGAACCGGACCATTGGCCCATTGAATGATCTTCGCCCAGTCAAGCCGTCGCTCGCCCATGTAGTCGGGAATCTTCCCTACTACATCACCTCTGACATTTTGCTGCACCTTTTTGACTTCCACCAGCACTTTGATTTGATTGTGATCATGGTGCAGCGCGAGGTAGCAGATCGCATTGCGGCCGAACCGGGTTCCCGCGATTTCGGACTGCTCTCTGCCACCGCCCAGCTTTACTGCAAAGTGGAAAACCTGTTCACCTTGCCTCCGGGGGCATTTGCGCCGCCTCCCAAAGTGCATTCCAGCGTTCTGCGCCTTACGGTTGCACCGCGCTTTGAGGAGCTTGCGGTGACGCCCGCAGATTTCATTTCATTTTTGAAAAACGCATTCGCCATGAAGCGAAAAACACTGATCAACAATTTGAAGGAGAACTATCCGCAGGAGAAGATCAAATCCGCCCTGGCCAGTGCAGCGTTGCGAGCGGACGTCAGGGCTGAGGCGGTAAGTCTCGACAAAATGGCGGCGTTATTTCGTAACCTCAGGAAGAATCCATAACCACAAAGGAACACGAAGCAATTTTCGTGCCCTTTGTGGTTGAAACTCCTACTTCGGCCTTCCCGGAGAAGAAGACGGGTGCGAAGAGCGTGACGCGCCTCCTCCGCCACTACCTCCGCTAAAGTGCGGAGCCGGAGGCGGATTGTACGATCTGGACGCCGGAGGCGGCGTTGAAACATGAGGCGCGGGAGGAGGCGTGGATGCCCGTGGCACAACCGCTGGGGCAGTCCGCATGTGAGTCTCAGGCATTGGCCGCTCGCTTCTTGGAGGAGCGGCTGGAGCCCGGTCTGGACCTCGACGAACCTCTCCTATGCTGCCCCTGTTACCTCCATTCCGAGAGTGCGTCGCGGTGCTCTGCGAGTCCGGTTCACGCCGCGGGACAATCGCAGGCTGCCGATCGGCATTCTGTGCGTCCGGCACGCGCCGAGGAACAATGGCAGGCTGCCGTTCCGCGTGAACAACTCCATTGCCGGAATCATTGTGGCGGTTTAACTCCGCCGGTGGAGTTCTCTCCACATTTTCATTGTTAAAGACGCGCCGTGGACGAGGCCCCGGCTGCAACTTGTTCGGCACATTCGGGAATCTTGGGTTCCTCGCAACAATCCCGATGGGAGCCTTTGGCGGAGCCGGAGGATGGAATCCCGGAGGCGCGTTGACGATTCGCGGTTCTCTCCACCAACCATGCCAGCCACCCGGCTGCCACATCCATCCCGATCCGTTTACAAAAACCCAATGTCCAAAGCGATACGGCATCCATCCCCATGGGTACGCCGACACCCAGCAATATCCCACCGGAGACCACGTCCAATAGCCGTTCATGAATGGGTCCCAGCCCGGTCCGGCTCCATAAGGCTGCCAGAGATAGCCGTATCCCGGGACATCATAGTAATTTCCGTAGTAGCTCAGATCGTTCACGCCGTACTCGTAGGGCGATTGCGCATAATCGCCATTGCTGCGCGCTGCATAAGAGCTCAGCGTCTCATCGCGCTGCTGGCCCCAGCTATCAAGCTCGTCGGCTTCCGCTTCTTTGTCCAGGGCGTAATGCGCCGGATCATCCGGATCCAGAGTGAATGTCTCGCCTTTCTTCACCGCAACCTGATCACCAGAATCAGGGTCCTTTACCTTCACCTCTCCCTTAAAGACCACCACTTCCAGCGGATCCTGGACTGTGCTGGTGATGCGGAAATTTCCGGAGTGATCAAGAAGAATGGTTTTGTTGCGCACGGTCACCGCGAACTCATTGTCATTCCGGCGGGACACATTGAATTCGGCCTCTCCTTGATCAAGGTCCACGGTGGTGAGAGTGCTGCCTGAAGATGACCGCCCCAGCTCAGTAAAATTCAGCGCGGTTGAGGGCGCAAGACGGACCGTGCTGCCATCTTCAAGTTGCACCTCAGCCCAGCCGTTCGAACTGGTTGAGAGCCGCGCTCCTTCGGTCAATGGTACGTTGATGGTTGCGTTCTCCACACCTTGATCTGTTGCCAGTTGAACGCTGCCCTCGGCATAGCTCAGACGCACAATGCGGGCCTGTGATGTTGCGATTGCCTGGTCACTCTGGTCCTGATACTCGTCTTGATCCTGCGCTCGAGAGAGTGGCACGAGCAATATGCTGAGAGCGAATACAAACGCCAGGAGCATGCCTTTTCTGTGAAGCATAAATCACTCCTTGGACCCCACATATATTAGACACACTCGGCAGGATTAAGGTGCATATTTCCAGGAACTTGACCTAAATTGATCGAGCTTTACATCCAGGCAGTCATCGCTCCGCATTTGCCATTAGCCTCTGAAGGATCAAAGAGTGGAAAGCGAAACGGATTGTTGCAAATATCCCACCATAAGGTAAGTGCAGAGGTAAGCAGAATGGACGCAGGCCCTTAGTGAGCGGATTTGGGGCCGGCTAATTGCTAGCTGCCAATTGCCAATTGCTAATTGCAGTTTTCTATTTCCTGATTTTCGCCAGCAACCTTCTCGCGCGCTGGCGAGCTATATTCATAACCGAGCTATCGTCAGCGATATCTTTGAGTGTTGACGACACGACCTGAATCTCCGCCAGGTTGTGATTGTCAGCCGCGTCTTCCATGGCTTTCAATTCTGACTCAAGCCCCAGCTTGTCATATTTGTGCTTGAACTGTAGCTTGCGTCCAAACTCAATGGTTGAGGAGATACCCTGAAAAATGGAAGTCAGTTCCTGAATGGCGTTGTTTTCGGAGTGGTTGTAGACGGTCTGAAAATGCCGTGTCTCGTCCGCGTATGTAAGCGTCTTCTTGCCTGTATTTGCAATCCGGTGAGCCCGGTATTCAAAGTCTCCGTTGAAGTAGTTGGCATGCTGCGCCAGCTTAAAAATTCTGGCCGCATCTTTGGCGGACATGCTGAAATCGATTGTGTAATCGGGATCTTTTTCTTCGCCCTCAGGAACTGGCTTCAACGGATTGCGGGAAAGATAGCTGGACGGGCCGTCAGCCTGTGTGCGAATCGTGAATTCCTGCGGTGTGGCCTGCTCCCAGACAAGATCAAATGTGACGGTGGGCACGAGCGGATGAAGTTGCTGGTCCGCAGTCTGCAAACCCGCAGCCCGCAAACTGAGTCCTGTGGCTGCCAACGCCATCAGCAGAACCGCCACACAAAGCTTCTTCATGAAGTGATTTCCTGCGGCTTCGTCTTTTTGTAGCGCTTGAGAGTGGAGGCGGTATGTATATGACAGATGGCAAGGGCCAGCGCATCGGCTGCATCCGCGGGCTCAGGCGGCTCCGGAAGGTTAAGCAGCCGCATCACCATGTCCTGCACCTGATGCTTCTCTGCCCTTCCGTAACCCACCACCGCTGATTTGATCGAGAGCGGCGAGTACTCCGCCACTTCCAGCCCTGCCGCCGATGCCGCAAGCATGGCAACTCCCCGTACCTGGCCCAATTTAAGAGCAGACTTCACGTTCACGGCGTAAAACACTTCTTCAATCGCGACCATCTCCGGCTGATGGTCAATAATGAGTTGCGAAAGCTGGGAATAGATATGCTGCAGCTTCACCGCCATGGCATCCCTTGGCCGCAACCGGATGGCTCCGGCAGCAATGCAGAACAGCCTGTGCGCCGGCGCTTCTTCCACCACCCCGTAGCCGGTGTACTCACTGCCGCAGTCAATGCCCAGGATGCGCATGATGGCAGTGTACCTTAGATCGGGTGATCTCGTGGTGGTTCGATCGAGTGACCAAAATCAGCAGCACCTTTGCTTGCGAGCCATTGCATTCTCTCGCTCACGCATAAAATCGCGATAGCTGCTGACAGAGCGCTCGGAATGTGTGCGGGCAAGAAAACGATCGTAAGCGGATTCGTCAAATATCTCGCGCAAGGTTGTTTTCAGCACGCGATATACGCCGCAGATAACTTCATAAATACTACGACTCGTACTGGCTCCGGGCTGCGGGACTTCCGGCCGGTCATCACACGCTTCGGGAATACCTGCGCTCTTCCCACGACCCGATATCCCGAGGCACCGATATCCCGATGGTCCGGTGTCCCAATCCAACCCCGACGGCCAGATGGCCCGATCTTCTCCGCGTCTCCGCGCCTCCGCGGTGAAATTGCTCATAACGTCTCCTCCAGCGCGTACTTGGTTGGGACAAACGGCGTCTCCATAATCACCGCCTGCTTCCTTCCGGAAATCACGCTGATCCACACCAGCGCCGACTCAATCACGATCATGCTTACGAGCGCCATCAAAAGCCCGCATACGGCTGCATCGAGACGGTCATTCAGGATGCGGCGGGCCAGGTCTGCTGTCACCGGACCTGCGGCAATCTGGCGCGCGTGTGACAGCAGTCCGATCAGTGGATTGGGATCAAACATCTTTGCCCACGCGGCGGAAAACGTCACGGAAACCAGCCAGGCCAGCGGCGCCAGCGTAACCCAGATGTAGCGCGCCCGCCCCAGCTTGACGATGATCGTGGTGGCGACACACAGCGCCACTGCCGCCAGCAATTGATTGCAGATGCCGAACAGCGGCCACAATGAGTTGATTCCTCCCAGCGGGTCGTGAATTCCCTGCCACAGAAACCACCCCCATGCCGCTACCACCAAGGCGCTGGTGGTAACAATGCTCGGATACCAACTGGTGCGACCCATCGCAGGCCACAAATGGCCAAGCGCATCCTGCAGCATAAAACGCGCCACACGCGTTCCCGCGTCAAGCACCGTCAGTATGAACAGCGCTTCAAACATGATGGCGAAGTGATACCACAGCGCCATCACGCGCTCCCCGCCCAGGGAATCAGAAAAGATCTTCGCCATTCCCAGCGCAAAAGCCGGCGCCCCGCCGGTGCGGAAGAAGAGCGTCTTTTCCCCCACTGCGGTCGCCAGTGTGTTCATCTGATTAGCCGTAACCGGGAATCCCCAATTGCTGATGGTTGCCACGGCAGCCGCAGGTGTTCCGCCTACCATGCCCGGGCCGCTGTTCACGGCAAAGTAAGCTCCGGGCTGGAGCGTGCAGGCAGCAATGATGGCCATGATCCCGACAAATGATTCACACATCATCGCGCCGTAACCCACCATTCGTGTTTGCGTCTCGCGCGCGATGAGCTTGGGCGTGGTGCCGCTGGAAATCAAGGAATGGAATCCGCTGATGGCTCCGCAGGCAATGGTGATGAAGGCAAACGGAAAGAGCTTTCCCGCAAACACCGGGCCGCTGCCATCCATAAAGCGGGTGAATGCCGGCATCTGCAAAGTTGGGCGCACCGCGAGGATTCCGGCAGCAAGAATCGCCACCGTGCCCAGCTTCACAAAGGTGCTCAGGTAATCGCGCGGCGCAAGCAAGAGCCACACTGGGAGAGCCGAAGCCGCAAAGCCATAGGCGATGATCATGATCGCCAACGCACTTCCGCTCAACGTGAACACAGCCGAAAGTGAAGCCGAATGCGAAACCCATTGTCCGGCAAAAATGGCCAGAACCACGAACAGGAATCCAAGTAGAGATGCTTCCAGCACTCTGCCCGGTCTCAGATAACGCAGATAAAGCCCCATGAGCAGCGCAATCGGGATGGTCAATCCAATCGTTACCGTTCCCCATGGGCTTGCCTTGAGCGCATTGACAATGATCAATGCCACCACAGCCAGAAGGATTACCAGGATGCTGAGCACCGCAATGAAAGATACCGTGCCGGCGACTTTGCCGATCTCTTCGCGTGCCATCTGGCCCAGCGATTTTCCATCGCGTCGCACGGAAAAAAGCAGGATCACAAAGTCCTGAACGCAGCCGGCGAACACGGCTCCGGCAAGGATCCACAACGTTCCTGGCAAATATCCAAACTGCGCCGCCAGCACCGGTCCCACCAGCGGCCCAGGTCCGGCAATGGCCGCGAAATGGTGGCCGAACACGACCCACTTGTTCGTGGGAATAAAATCACGGCCGTTTTCCAGCCGCTCAGCAGGTGTTGCCCGCATCGCATCCAGCGTGAGGACTTTGGCGGCGACAAATTTGCTATAGAAACGATAACCGAGGGCATATGTGCAAACCGCGGCCACCAGCAGCCACATGGCACTGATGGACTCGCCACGATGCCACGCGATGGCGGCGAAAGCCACCGCACCCAAGCCTGCTACTCCAAGCCAAACCAGAATCCGGGCAATTTTCATGGTTGGCTATTCTGCCTGCAAGAACAAGAAAACTACAACCACAAAGCAAAAGGATGTCTGTGTCTCTTCGTGTCCTTGGTGGTTGAAACCTTCCCCCAGCCGCAACTCATCCAATCACCGGGTGTTCACGTGAATATGGGACCGGGAATTGCAAAATTTGGGATTGCCATCATCCTGTTTGGCGCGATCGGCCTGTCAGGCGCACGCGCTCAAGCGCCTGAGGAGGCAGACTCCCTGCCGGCTGTCCGCATTACCCACGGCCCCGTGGTGGAAAATGTGACGGATACAACGGCCACTATTGCATGGTCCACCAATGTGAACTCTGGAACCACTCTGCATTACGGCACGGAGCCCAACCACCTCGATCAGGGCGCAGGCATGCCTTGGGGCGGCTTTACCCACCGCGTGTACCTCAAGAACCTGCACCCCGGAACCAAGTATTTCTTTCAGGCAGAATCCAGCAAAGCCCAGGGCACAGGCACCAGCGCCATGGCGGATGTAAAGTCGTTTGAAACCAGGCCGAGCGGGTATGCCACAGCTCCGTAGTGCTTGGAAAACCACGGGCTATACTGAGCGCCTCTGAACAACTTCCGTGCCCTGCCTCATGCGTGCTTCCAGCCTTCCCGTGAGCATCAGGCCGAGCATTCTGAAATCGCTGATCAATGACCAGAACGGGTGACCAAATGTGGCAGGTTTGTTGCCTTCAATCACGAAATGCCCGGTCCATGCAAACCCATACGCCACCACTGGCCACAGCAACGCATACCAGGGATGGCCAACTACAAAAGGCACGATTACGGTACACACTCCGAGAACAGTGCCAACTGCATGCATCCAGCGATTGCGAGGATCTGCGTGCTCCCGTAGGTAGAAAGTGAAAAATTCATCGTAGGTGTTAAAGCGCGGCTCTTGCACTTTATTTCTCCGAAGGTTGAGTAGTGGACTCCGGTAACAAATTGACAGGCTCTTCCTGGCCGTCCACTGTAAACTCGAGGGTTTGGTACGTCCAGTGTCCTGACGATTTCCGAGCGACTACATGCACTGAGCCTTTTTGGCGGATCCCTGAGACTGGAATTGTCAGATCTGCATTCCCTGAGTTGCCGGAAAGGTTGATACTCCCCAGAAGATACCAGGAAGGAGCCACCGGCGTACCCAGAGCAGCAACCACTTGAGGATTGCGACGTACAACATTCACGGCGTGTTGATAGGGATCGCTGGACTTCATCGAGCTAATCAGAACAAACGCCAACCCGGCCACGAAGAGAACGAACAGCAATACCACGCCGACGATGATGGAAAGCACAATCACCCAAGTGCGGCGTTTTCGTAGGGGTGCGCCCTGAATTCCGCTGAACTGCGGCGCAGGAGCGTAGTTGGCGGGCGTCGGAGGCGCAGGCGGTGGCGCTGGCGAGCGGGAATTCATGGGCGGGAATTGTACCCTAACGCCGGACCCCGATCGCAAATAAAAACGATTGCCTTTAATATCGCACTGCGATATTATCGCCCTGGTTCTTCATGGAACCATGCCCCTTACTGAAGCACGGAGCCCCCTGGCGTTTACACTCCTTCGATCCAGGGGGCTTTGTTTTGTCCTTCAGGCAAAAGCCATTCTCAACCTGCCTGGGCAAGAGATGACAACACCCCATCAAGCATCTTGTATCCCGCCTCCAGCCCATGCTCCATAGGCGACTTGAGTACGCTGTCGCGAGCTTCGCGCGATTCATAGAACAACGTCTGCCTGAGGGTTGTCTTGCCACCTTCTTCTGTGAACTCCACGGCGCCCACCGCCTCGCCTGGATACCACGGCTGATCGAAACGTTCCGTGGTCACAATGCGTTCATCCGGTACCACTTCGCGGTAGACGCCTCTCACTCCCATCTCTGAGCCGTCCACGTTGCGCCAGACCCAGCGATAACGGCCACCGGCTCTCAGATCAATCTCGCACACCGCCAGGGACCAGCCGCCAAAAACGCCCAGCCAGCACTTGAGCAGTTCCGGCCGGGTAAAGGCCTCAAAGACCAGTCTGCGCGGCGCGTTGAAGACCCGCGTCATCACAATCTCACGCTCGCCGTGCGCTGTGATTTTCAGCCCTTCCGTCTCCGCCCTTTTGTCCTACCTCGCGTGGCTCCGCGCAGCGGGTGCAGAAAACTTCTCCCTAGTTCTGATCGTAAGCGCGCTGCAGGTCGCCGATTTCAATTTTGTTCATCTTCATCATGGCATCGAACACTGCTTTAGATTTCTTGGGGTTTGGATCGCTCATCAACCTGCTGAGCGCGGAGGGAACAATCTGCCACGACAGCCCGAATTTGTCCTTAAGCCAGCCACATCTTCCCTTTTCTCCGCCTTGTGACAGCTTCTCCCAGAACTCATCTACCTCTTCCTGGCTCTCGCAATTTACCAGGAAAGAGACCGCCTCCGTGAATTTGAACATGGGTCCGGCATTGAACCCGATGAATTGCTGGCCATCCAGCTCAAACGTCACCGTCATTACCTTGCCTCCGGCGCGGTTTACATTCAGCACTTGTGAGTTTTTGAAGATGGAGACGTAATGATTCATGGCCTCTTCAGCCTGGGTGTCAAACCATAAAAACGGAGTGATTTTCTTCATTTGCTTCTGCTCCTTGATTTCTTCCGCACAGTTTTCTTGTCCACCTTTTTCATTTCGTCCAGCAAGGCATCAAGCTGCTGAAAGCGCCTTTCCCAGAATTGCCGGTAGTTCTCCAGCCACTCAGTGGCTGCGGCAAGAGGCCTGGCCTCCAGACGCCGCGGACGGCGTTGCGCGTCACGGTCGCTGGAAATCAGTCCGGCACGCTCCAGCACACGAAGGTGTCTCGAGATCGCCGGCTGGCTCATCGCAAACGGCTTGGCCAGTTCCATCACTGAGGCTTCACCCGACGCAAGCCGTGCCAGGATGGCGCGGCGCGTCGGGTCTGCCAAAGCAGCGAACGTTGCATCGAGGTTGGATTCAAAGGCCATTTAATAACTGTTACATAACAATACAGTTATGTATACCGCGGAAGCGCTGTCAAGAAGAAACGCTGATAAATCGCGTGCTCCGGCTTCTCGGAGAAATTCCAGATAAAACTGTGAGACCTGCGCTACATCCCCTCGTCCGCGCTGGGGCCGTAAATCTGCGGCACCTTTGCTCCCATGGGCCGCAGATAAGTCGAGAGCTGGCCGCGATGGTGGATCTGATCCAGCAGGAAGCCCCACGCCATCTCGTACCCGGCATCTTTCATCACTTCCTGCCCGCCCCACATAAACGGCAACTGCTCCTCCCAGCGCGATGATGGAATTGCCTGGAGCCGTTTGGTAAGCGCGTCGTGCTCTCGTTCGTACTGCGCAATCACATCTTTCATGCTGGCCGGAGCCGGGACTTCCGTCCATTCAAACACTCCACGTTCCAACCCTTCCACCAGCGCCGCTTCCTCGCGCACGATGAGCCACGCGATCTCATGCCCAGTGCGCGACTTGGGATCTGGCTTGTAGGTAGAACCCTCTGGGACGCGGCTAATCACCTTGCGCGTGGCTGCCGCTTCCTTTTGCCAATGCTTCAAAAAGAATTCCTTCTGGTCCATGCTCCCTCCTGATGCACAAACGATTGCCAGGCATAATCTGGCGGAGGTCAATTTTATGCTGTCAGGGAGAACCACGCGAACCCCGTGTTACACTTCCAGCCCACGGAGGTGAAGGATGTTTCGTCTTTCAAGATTTTTGGCTGTACTGATCACGGCAGCGATGATTCTTGGCAGTTCGGCTATTGCTTCGGCAGTCGACCGGGACAGTAAATGCGAACAGCGAATCCACAAAGCTGAGGACAACCTGCAAAAGGCAGTTCGCAAACATGGCGAGCACAGCCGGCAGGCGGAGCAGAAGCGCCACCAACTGGAAGAAGCCAGAGAGCGCTGCCACGGCGATGACACGACCACGACCACGATCACGACCACCGTTAGAACTCAAGCTGGGTGGTGCGTTAAGTAAACACCAGGCATTTTGGCCTGGTTTTTGCTAGGTGCACAAGACTTGAGCTCTCTTGCTTTGCTCTGCCCACCAGACCATTCCGAAAGGCACCTGACGGTTAGCCCTAAACTGCTGCATCAGTTATCATTGCCTCTGACCGAACTGTTATGGAAAAAGCTCAGGTAGCACGTTTTCAGGACATTCTCACCAAGAAGCGTGAAGAATTGCGTCGCGGCCTCAACAAAGAAGAGGCGCAAGACGCGCACGATTTTGGCCGTGACGAAGGCGACCGCGCCAACTTCTCGCAGTCGAAGGAGATGGCGTTTCTGCAGAAAGCGCAGGAGCGAGGGTTGCTCGTTCTGGTAGAAGGTGCGCTCTCACGCATTGAGAGCGGCACATTTGGTGATTGCCTGAGTTGCGGACAGGAAATCAACATCAAACGGCTGAATGCCGTTCCCTGGAGCCGCTATTGCATCACCTGCCAGGAACTGATCGCAGAACAGCGCTGATCACTGGGCTGCAACGCCGCTTTTACAAATATTTAGAGTCAAAATTCCCGCCAACAATGAGTTCTGTTTAGGCCGCAGGCAGAACTCTCTTTTCAGCAGTGTGGCCAGAATTGATGACCTGCACAGCGAGAGGAACCGTGGTTAGGGCGCCTACCAGTGTTAGCGCCACTCCCGCAGCCTTACACTGATCACGGCTCAGCCGCCCTGACAGCAACAATCCAATTCCCACTCCTAAAGCAACCCGTGTTCCAGCAATAAGAGCAATTTCAGGCACGCTCAATGTACGCTGCATCATTTCGCTACCCTCGTTAAGCATCTGTCACCGTTCAATGATTGGATGCTGAGCCGATTCTGATGATTGAATTATCTCTGGGTTACGAAGACGTTTTCGGGACTAGAGCCTGGAGTCCGAACTCGCTCAGTCCATTCTTCCCTTTTCCCGGCCGAACCTGGTCCATCGTGCATTGGTGCGGATCTTTGTCGGGACGCCAGCGCAGGAATTTGGTTCCGTGACGAAACCGTTCGCCGGAAAAGTGATCGAATTGAAATTCCGCCACAAGCTTATGTTGCAGCGGAATCCATTCAACCGCAGATGCGTCGCGAGTCCATCGGCTTGGGCCACCGGGAGACTTGCCGCTGAATCCCGCGGATTTGTCGCTTTCTTTGGCGATGAGCGGCTTTAAGATTGCTTTCAGTTTCTTGCGCTGCGGAGCTGCAAAACTGGAGCTGAAGCCGATGTGGTCCAATTGCTTGCTGGCGTTATAGAGCCCAAGCAATAGCGACCCAACTTCATCACCCGGTTTTTTGCCCTTGCTGTGAGCCCATCGGAAACCCCCGACGACGCAATCGGCCGTGCGCAGCCGCTTGATCTTTACCATTCCCGTGCGCTCGCCCGTCATGTATTCACAATCAAGCCTTTTGGCGACCACGCCATCAAGCCCCTGCCTGGCGCCTTCTTCCATCCAGCGTTCCGCGACGGAAAAATCTGAATTGGCTGGAGAGAGATGCATACGTTCAGCGCTTTTGAAATTCGGGGCGAATTCCTGCAGCGCCATTCGCCGCGCCGAAAGTGGCAAATTGGTAAGCACCTTCCCGCGCTCACTCAACAAAATATCAAAAACCAGATATGAAGATGGAGTTTCCTGAGAGAGCTTCCTGATTCGGCTGGCGGCAGGATGAATGCGTTGCAGAAGCGCATCAAAATCAAGACCTGTCGCGCTGCGGATGATAATTTCGCCATCAAGTATGAATTTGCGCGCAGGCAAGCGCAGAAGTTGTTCCACCAGCTCAGGGAAATATCGCGCCAGAGGCTGGCCTGCTTTTGATTGCAGGACTATTTCGTTTCCGTCGCGAAAGGCGATACAACGAAAGCCGTCCCACTTGGGCTCGTAAAGCCAGCCCGCTTCATCCGGTATTTTCTTTACAGCTTTAGCTTCGGCTGGGGGATACGGAGGCTTAATGGGGAGATTGAGCTGAGGAAAGACATGGCCCAGAGCATCTGCAGGAAGCGCTCCGGCACTGACATCGGCCTGGTTTGAGGCGCGCGGCATGCAGTTGTAGATGCAGGCGCATCCATCCAGGTAGCTCAACCAGAACGTAAACGGACGCAACAGCCACTCCGGATGAATTCAGCGCGCCAGCCGCAGATCGATTGTGCAGAGCCTGCGTTTAATTTGGCTTCTTAGGGACCACCTCTTCATCCTGGATGAGGAACTGTGCCGAACACTTCTCAGAACCGCAGATAACCGGAATACTCCCGCGCATCTGTTTACGGGTAATCAGGCCCAGCGTGCCGCATTCAGGACAAGCCAAAACAGCCCAGTAAGGATCGTCCTGATCGCCCACCTCTCCCGCGTTCTCCAGAACGAAAATGCTCCCCGGCCCCATCTCTTCAGGAAGCCAATCTGTAACAATGCTCAGTTGTGCCACCATGCATCACCTCCGTCAACGTTTGCTGCCAGTTCGTTCTCCCTTTTGATCGTTGGAAGCAAAAATTCATGCGTTGCCTTCATGAACTTTTGCGTTTGCCGTTCCGGCGGAGCGACTGTGGCTGCGCCGGGCGACGATTAAAAGTTTCCGCCCTCACTTCCCGGACTGCATCGCTCAGGCAAATGCCGAGCAACGGCTGCCGCGAGTTCTTGAGAATGTCGATCACCTGCCTTTGCGAATTCTCAAGGTAAATCCGTTTGCCATCAGTCAGCAGATGGTAGTCAGAACCTGAGCTCACTGTATCTGCGAGCCGTCCGCCAAGCTCTTTCTGCAGGAAGCGCATGATGCGCCGCACTCGCTGCAGGGGAAAGCCTTTTCGCCGGAGAGCACAAATCACCGCCACTTCCGCCAGATCGCCCTGCGAGTACAGCCGTCGCCGGCCTTCCCTGGCTGGTGCAACAATGCCACGCTCGTCCCACCACTGCAACTGCCGCGGAGTAATCCCCGTAAGCTTGACCACCTCCGCCGATGTAAACTGCTTTTCCATTTCTGCTGAGAAATGTTTTAAACATTTCTTGTGCCAAATGTTTGGATCATTTTATGGGAGGTATCACAGAAGTCAATACAAATCGATTCTCTTTGAATGATTCAGGAAGAGTACACAGGAGATGAGAGCTGAATTGGCGATCAGCTCTCCAATCGGGATGAACAAACCTAGTGAGGGCTGCCTCCGCCGACAAAATGGACAATCTCCAGTTTGTCGCCCTCTTTGAGCACAGTGGCTTCCCAGTTGCCGCGCGGCGCGATTTCCAGGTTCAACTCCACGGCCACCCGGTCCTCCTTCATGCCCAATCGAGTTACAAGCGCAGCCAGGGTGAGGCCGTCAGGAAAGTCGCGGGATTCGCCGTTGATGGTCAGTTTCATAAAAGAAGCACTTAGCCGTTAGCCAAAAGCTCAGCATGATAAAAGTTGGCCCTTAGTACCGCCGCTGCAACCTTTGACGCAGAAACTAAGAGTTAAGTGCTAACGGCTAACGGCTGATTTTAGTATCCTCTGCTTTTATCCACCTCATTTAGCAGAGGCTTGCCTGCAATAAACCGGTTCAGGTTTTCGACGATCAGATCATAGTGCCGTTCCCAGAGTCTTTCTGTCACTGCGGCTGTGTGTGGCGTGATCAGCACATTATTCAATGACCAGAACGGCGACTCCGGTGGCAATGGTTCCTCCACAAAGACGTCCAGCGCCGCGCCGGCAATTCGATCTTGTTGCAAGGCCTCGACCAGAGCTGCATCATCAATTAGCGGGCCACGAGCAACATTGATCAGGTAACTGCTGTGCTTCATCCTGTTCAGCCGGTCTTTATTAATGATGGCATTGGTCGCGGGCGTGATCGGAGTACACAGCAGCACATAATCTGCTCGGGGCAGGAGTTCGTCAATCTTGTCCGGACTGTGGACTTCATCCGCAGGCCCGGCACCCTTACTCGGATTCTCGCGCACGGCAATCACTTTCAACCCCAGCGCTTTGGCGCGCGTGGCAAACTCGCGGCCAATTCCACCCAGGCCAACCACGAGCACCGTCGCGCCTGCCACCTCACGCGGGCGCGGATACTCATTCCACATCAATTCCTGTGCCCAGATTTTGCGTGCCTGATAATGCATGGCCTGAGGCAGGCGCTTGGCCATTGCGAGCAGGACAGTGATGGCATGCTCGGCCACCACGGGCCCGTGCACGCCGCTGGAGTTGGTGAGGATCACCTTGCTGTTGATCAGCTCGGGATACATGAGTTGATGTACGGCTGCTGCGGGCGAATGGATCCATTTGAGGCGACTGGCTATTTTGAACTGCTCCGCCCGCAACGACCAGCCGATAAAGACATCTGTATCGATAATTTCTTCCGGCACGCGGTCATAGCTCTGCAGCTGATCGACAATAAACTCAGGGTAGGCCTGTTGCAGTTTCTGGCGCAGCCACGTCGGCGCATGCCACAATTCAAAGCGATGATAGTGGACGATTAGGATTCTCATTATTCTTGTCGTTTTGCTCCAAACCGCCATGGAGCCTCGCGAATAAAAAGTTCTTCAGCACCTGATACACGCGGCTCGCGCGCAAGTCGGCCTCGCCGCGACAGCGGTTTTAAGATGACTTGGCGATCCGTAAATCCTTTCCCGTCATCTCCTGTGGCTGCCGAAAGCCAAGCAAGCCCAACACCGTAGGAGAGATATCCTGCAAGGAGCCATCTGGCCGCAAAGAAAATTTCTGCGCTTCTTCGCTCACCAAAATCAAAGGTACCGGGTTGGTGGTATGCGCGGTGTGCGGACCGCCCGTAGCAGGATCAATCATCTGCTCCGCGTTGCCATGATCAGCCGTAATCAGCATGGCCCCACCCCGCTGCCGTACAGCGTTGTAAATATCTCCCAGGCATGCGTCCACCGTCTCCACGGCCTGGATGGTCGGCGGAATTTTGCCGGAATGTCCTACCATGTCAGCATTGGCAAAGTTCACAATCACCATATCGAAAGCGGAATCATTGGCTGCTTTGATGACTGAGTCGGCAATGCCGCGCGCCGACATCTCCGGCTTCAAATCGTAGGTCGCCACTTTGGGCGATGGCACCAGCACACGGTCTTCGCCCGGATAAGGCTTCTCTATGCCACCGTTGAAGAAGTAAGTGACGTGCGCATACTTCTCCGTCTCGGCGACGCGCAGGTTCCGCAGCTCATGGTCGGCCATCACGTTGGCCAGAATGTTCTTGATAGAATCCGGCTGCACCACGAAAGGCAGTGTGAACTGCTTGTCATAGTGTGTCATGCAAACGTATTTCAGGTTCTTCGGTACCCGGCTGCGCGCGATGGTCGCATCCAACGCTTCGGCATCCGGCAGGTCGCTTCCATCCTGCGATGAAAGCCCACTCTCACGCGCCAGGCAACGTGTGATCTGCCGCGCGCGGTCGGCGCGGAAGTTGAAGTTGATGACCGAATCATCGTTGCGAATGGTCGCAACCGGTTTGCCCTCAGGGCCAATACACACAAAGGGGACCACGAATTCATCCGTAACGTCCCGGTGGTAGGAGTCCTTCATTCCCTGCACGGGATCAATGTACTCGCCGCCTTCTGCCTTGCCTGCCACCATCGCATCGAACGCCTTCAGCTCACGGTCCCACTTCTTGTCCCGGTCCATGGCATAGTAGCGCCCGCTCACCGTCGCCACTTTGCCCACGCCCAGCTCACGCATTTTTTGTTGCAGCTTTTCAATATATCCGGCGCCGTTGGTCGGCAAAGTATCGCGCCCATCCATGAAGCAGTGGACATAGGTGCGGTCAATTCCGTTCTGCTTGGCCATCCGCAGCAGCGCATAAAGATGGTTCTGATGCGAGTGCACTCCACCATCGGAGAGCAGCCCCAGGAAGTGCAACTGCCGCCCGACGCTGCGCGCGTTCTTCATCGCTTCCAATAGCACCGGATTGGAATAAAGATCACCTTTTTCGATCATAAGATCGATTTTGGTGATGTCCATGTAAACGATCCGGCCGGCCCCGATGTTCAGATGCCCCACTTCGCTGTTGCCCATTTGTCCCTGGGGCAGCCCCACATAGCGGCCACTGGTGTGTATGAGTGTGTTGGGAAATTCCTTCAGCAGCCGGTCGTAATTCGGCTTGCGCGCCAGAGATATTGCATTGGCCTTGGAAGGAGGGGCGTAGCCCCATCCATCGAGAATAATCAGGACTAAAGGTCGGTTCATATTTAGGTCACAACCAAACCGAAAATTCTAAATGAAGGCAGGATGCAGCGCTTCCAGTCTTTCCGGCCATGTGGGCCGTCACCCGCTCTCTATCTCAACAGGCCGCTCAACCATCCGCTCCAGATGTCAGTCCAGGCATGCGCAATCATATTGGCGCGCAGGTTTCCTCTCCAAACGGCAAACGCTCCGTACAGAATTCCCAGAACGCTGATGAGAGTCATCTGTTTTAGACCCTGATAAGAGTGCCCCACGCCAAACAGAATTCCCTGCAAGACCACTGCGACGGTCACACTCCTGGTATAAGCGGCAAGCTGCTTCTGGAAATACCCGCGAAATACAATCTCTTCGCAGATACCCGCTGAAATCGAGACCGCAATCCACAACCCGGTTTCCAGCCAACCTCGGGGCAGCATGGTTCCCACAGATTTGGCGCCGTCCGGCCCCAGAATCCAATGCATGAGCCATGCACTGCCTTCCCAGACGGCAAGGAATGGAACGCAGATCGCTGCATCAAGGAATGCGTCCTTCCAATTGCGCCAGCGGCCACCGATCACGTCCCATAATGTGAGCCCTTTGTTCTGCACCGCGCCGCGCACTGTAGCCACCCAGCCCCACTCAAGAGCCAAAATGGAAAGATATAGCGGCAGGATGTTGCGGTTCTGGGGCAGCACAGAGCCTCCGACTTCTGCACGATGCTGCAGATAAAATCCGTAAGCGGTGAGTGCAGCCTGGATCAGCAGCATAAAGACGAAATGCCCGGCAGAAGCAATGGGTTTATTTGGCCGTATTTCGGCTTGCATGCCGACGCTCGTCATATCTTTGCTTTATAGAAGCATGAAAAGGGAAAGTCTAATCAAAACTGCGGCACTATGAGCTCCCAGAGCCAGCTAGATTCCGCAAAACTATGGTGACACGCGTACACTAGTGCCGTTAAGGAGCATTCGCACGTGAACAACAGGTTCTCCTCTCGGGTGGCTCTGATTGCCGGCGGTTCTGGCGGCTTGGGGAAAGCCGTTACGCTCGCTTTCCTGCATGAAGGCGCTTCGGTCATCGCCACTTACATCATTAAGGAAGAAGCTGACGCTTTGCGCGACGCGGTCGGCTCATCAGCCCAACTTGAACTGCTCCCTCTCGATGCCACGGATGAAACCGCCTGCCGCGCCCTTGTGGATGGCATCACCGCGCGGCACGGCCATCTGGATATCCTGGTAAACACCGTTGGCGGCTACGTTGGAGGCAAAGCCCTCTGGGAAACCGAACCGAAGACTTGGCGTCTTTTAGTGGACATCAACCTGAACGCTGGCTACGCTCTCAGCCACGCTGCGGTACCCGCCATGTTGAAGCAGAAGAACGGCTCCATTGTTAACGTGGCTGCAAAAGCCGCGTTTGATCACGCCGGCGGCGCTGCCGCGTATGCCGCTTCAAAATCGGCTGCCCTCGCCATGATGGATTGCCTGGCCCAGGACCTCAAAGGCACTGGCGTGCGCGCAAACTCCATTCTGCCCAGCATCATTGACACGGAAGCGAACCGGCGAGCCATGCCTGATGCCGATTTCTCCAAATGGCCCAAGCCGGAGGAGATCGCTCGCGTCATTCTGTTTCTGTGTACCGAGGAGGCCAAACTCATCCATGGCGGGGCTATTCCCGTCTACGGACAGACCTGATCAAGTCGTGGGCCGCGGGCAGTCCGACGCGTCAAATTCTGAGCAGTTTACGGCGCAAGGAGCACGCGCCATCTCTCGGCCACCCTCCGGGAGTTAAGAGCGGTTAAGAACTGTTAAAACAAGAAGATAACCGTCTCTGGCATGAGCCTGCACTGCTAAAATGAATTTTTCACTCTCTCCGGTTGGTCGAACAGAAGCGTTCGCACTTGCTTCTGAAAGTGAACGGGCAGGCACAATCCGCTCCGGATTTTTCCCCACAACCGAAGGGATGCGCCGAAAATCATTAACCTCCTGAGGGATCTGAGAAATGTGGATTGTCAAACTGGCGCTGAACCGTCCTTACACGTTCATCGTCATGGCGCTGCTCATTTTGATTCTCAGTCCCATTGTGATCCAACGGACGCCCGTCGACATCTTCCCAGACATTAACATTCCGGTCATCAGCGTGATCTGGCAGTTCAGTGGGATGAACGCCCAGGAAATGACCGACAGGATCGTTAGCAACACAGAGCGCGGCCTCACCACCATCGTCAACGATATCGAACATGTTGAAACGCAAGCGATGGATGGCCGTGCCATCACCAAGATTTTCTTCCAGCCGACGGCGAACCTCCAAACTGCTCTCGCCCAGGTGACCGCGATTTCGCAGACGGCGGTGCGCAGCCTGCCGCCAGGAACGCAGCCGCCCCTCATCATTGTTTATTCCGCGTCCAGCGTTCCCATCGTTCAGGTGGGCATCAGCAGCAACAACCTCTCTGAGCAGCAGCTATTCGATCTTTCGGTGAACTTCATCCGTCCGCAGATGACGATTGTCCCCGGCGCGGCAATTCCATTTCCTTACGGCGGGAAGCAGCGCGTAATCGCCGTGGACCTGGATACTGCGGCCCTTCAATCCAAGGGGCTCACACCGGTGGACGTGGTTAGCGCAGTCAGCGCGCAGAACCTGATTCTGCCTTCCGGAAGCGCCAAAATCGGCCCGATGCAGTATCAGGTAGAAATGAACGGCAGCCCGAGCAGCGTGGCGGGTCTAAATGATTTGCCGATCAGGACCCAAAATGGCGCCACCACCTACCTGCGCGACGTGGCCCATGTGCGTGACGGTTATACCCCGCAAACCAACATTGTTCGCCAGAACGGACTACGCGGCACCTTGATCAGCGTAATGAAAAACGGCGGTGCTTCCACCCTGGATATCGTGGCCAACATCAAAGCCACCCTGAAGCGCCTTGCCCCAACGCTGCCGGAAGATCTGGTCATGAAGCCCATGTTTGACCAGTCTCTGTTTGTGCGCGCATCCATTGAAGGTGTAATCAAAGAAGCGCTCATTGCCGCCTGCCTCACAGCCGCCATGATTTTGCTCTTCCTGGGGAACTGGCGCAGCACGCTCATCATTGCCATTTCCATTCCGCTATCCATTCTTTGTTCCATCATCCTGCTCAGCGCTCTGGGACAGAGTCTGAACATCATGACCTTGGGAGGATTGGCGCTCGCCGTAGGCATATTGGTGGACGATGCCACAGTCACAATAGAAAACATTGATCGCTATCTGGCTACCGGCAAGCCGCTCATTCCCTCAATTCTTGAAGGCGCTGCACAGATCGCGGTTCCTGCGTTTGTTTCCACGCTGTGCATCTGCATCGTTTTTGTTCCCATGTTTTTCCTCACGGGCGTGGCGAAGTTCCTGTTTGTTCCCCTGGCCGAAGCCGTCGTATTCGCCATGCTGGCGTCCTACCTGCTTTCGCGAACCCTGGTGCCTACGCTTCTCATGTACCTGCTGCGCGGACATGAACACGAAGAGCATCGCGAGCCAGGCGGCATCTTCGCGCCGTTGCAGCGTTTCCAGCGCTGGTTTGAGAAGAGCTTTGCGCAACTGCGTGACGCCTATCACTCAACTCTCGCTGCCTGTCTGGAACATCGGCGACTCTTTATTTCGTCATTTCTGATCTTCTGTATCTTTTCTGTCGGTCTGGTTGTGTTCCTGGGCCAGGACTTCTTTCCCACTGTGGATGCCGGCACCTTCCGCCTGCATGTACGTGGTCCTGCCGGCCTCAGAATTGAGGAAACGGCCCGGCTGTGCGACGAAGTGGAAAATGTCTTGCGCCAGGAGATCCCAAAGAACGAACTGGTCACGATTCTGGATAACATCGGTCTGCCCTACAGCTCCATTAACAACACCTACAGTACGGCCGGAGCCATCGGGACTTCAGACGCCGAAATTCTGGTTTCTTTGAACCAGGACAAGCACCGGCCCACCGATGAATACGTGAAGCAGCTTCGCCAGGAGTTGCCTCGGCTCTTTCCCGGCGTGGAGTTCTTTTTCCAGCCATCCGATATCGTCAGCCAGATCCTGAATTTCGGCCTGCCCTCGCCGATCGACATTCAGATCGTAGGAAAAAACCAGAGCAAGAATTACGAACTGGCGGAAAGTTTATCCAACCGGCTGCGTCAGGTTCCCGGTGCGGTGGACGTGCACGTGCAACAGCTCAGGAATTCGCCTGCCATCAGGCTCAACGTCGATCGAAGCCGCGCTCAGCAGGTGGGCCTGCAGCAGCGTGACGTCGCGCAGAACCTGCTGGTCTCTTTGAGCGGAAGCTTCCAGACTTCGCCCACCTTCTGGCTGAATCCGGAAAACGGTGTTACCTATAACGTTGCAGTGCAGACGCCGGAATACAAGCTCGATTCCCTGCAATCGCTAATGAATACTCCTGTGGATGCTCCCGGTGCCCCAGCTCAGCAGGTGCTTGCCAATCTGGCCACAGTCTCTCTCACCAGCACTCCTGCCCTGGTGTCTCACTACAACATCCAACCAGTAGTGGACGTCTATGCCAGCGTGCAGGGACGCGACCTGGGAGGAGTGGCCCGGGATACCCGCCGGATTGTGAGCGAATTTGAAAAGCAGCTTCCACGCGGTTCAGAGATTGTTATGCGTGGCCAGGTGGATACCATGTCCACTTCTTTCGCGGGCTTGGGGTTTGGATTGATGATGTCCATTGTTCTGGTCTATCTGCTGATTGTGGTCAATTTTCAATCCTGGCTGGATCCGTTCATCATCATTACCGCATTACCCGGCGCACTGGCGGGGATTGTCTGGATTCTTCTGCTCACGCACACTACTCTGAGTGTCCCTTCGCTGACTGGTGCAGTCATGTGCATGGGCGTTGCCACAGCTAACAGTATTCTGGTCATCTCTTTCGCCCGTGAGCGCATGGACCAGGGACTGAGCGCATGGGACGCCGCGCTGGAAGCAGGTTACACGCGCATGCGTCCCGTGGTGATGACAGCCCTGGCCATGATCATCGGCATGATACCCATGGCGCTGGGGCTGGGTGAAGGCGGCGAACAGAATGCTCCGCTCGGGCGTGCGGTTATTGGCGGTTTGATATTCGCCACCGTGGCAACATTGTTCTTTGTTCCGGCAATTTTCAGCGTGCTTCATGGCCGCAGGGCGGCGACTCAGCCTGAGGAACCCAACGTATGACTCAGTTGACCCAACAACCTTTTGAAACCAGGACGGTTTCAAAAACCCGCAAGAAGACTCATAGCGCCCGCCTGGCGGTCCTTGCTGTGGTGGTGCTCCTTCTGGCAGGCGCTTTTGCAATTGTTCGTCGCCTTTCTGAACGCCAGGCGCTGGCCAAGGAAACCGAAAAACTGGCTGTTCCCACAGTGTCTCTCACCAAGCCGGGTACTGAACCAGCAGATGAAAGCATGGTTTTACCGGGGCAGCTTCAGGCGTACATCCAGTCTGCAATCTACGCCCGCACCAATGGTTACCTTCTCAACTGGTCGCATGACATCGGCAGCCACGTGCAAAAAGGCCAATTGCTGGCCGAAATCGATACCCCCGAAGTTGACCAGGAGCTGTCACAGGCAAAGGCGGCGCGCCAGCAGATTGAAGCACAATTGCAGTTGGCAAAGAGTTCCGCTGAACGCTGGACCAATCTGCGCAAAACCGATTCCGTATCGCAACAGGAAGCCGATCAGCAGACCAGCGCTTACACGCAGGCACAGGCCAATCTGGCGGCGGCAGACGCCAACGTGCGCAGGCTGGAGCAGCTTGAATCCTTTAAACACATTTATGCGCCATTTTCCGGTGTGATCACTCGCCGCAACGTGGACCGCGGCGCTCTCATTTCTGCCGGCAGCACAGGCCAGCGTGAATTGTTCGACATCGCCCAGGTTGATCCTCTTCGCGTTTATGTGAACGTGCCCCAGTCGGACGCTCCCTCCATCAAAACCGGTTTGTCGGCTTTTGCTGAACTCCAGGAATTCCCCAATCAGAAATTTGCCGGCAAAGTAGTTCGTACTGCGGATGCTATTGATCCTGCCACCCGTACTTTGCTGACGGAAATTGACGTGCCCAACAAGGGCGGCCACCTCTTGCCCGGCTCCTACGCGCAGGTCTCTTTTGCCGTCCCGCTGCACAGTACCCGCATTACCGTTCCGGTGAATACGTTGCTCTTTCGCGCCGAGGGACCGCGCGTAGCGGTGGTTGGGCCTGACCAGAAGGTTCATCTCAAACCTGTCTCAATCGGCCGTGATTTCGGCACCAAGCTGGAAATCCTTGGTGGTCTGGACCAGAATGATCAGATCGTCGTGAACCCCGCCGATTCTCTGGAAGAGGGACAGCAGGTCAACATAAAAGCAGGAGGCGACACCCGCTCGTGACCCGCATCTTCCTTCGGCTCCTTACAACTGGTTTCCTGTTGTCAACCATCGCTGGATGCAAGGTCGGGCCCAATTACACGCGCCCGTCGGTACCCGTAGCCCCTGCCTGGAAAGAGCAGGCGCCATGGCGCCTAGCCAGCCCGCAAGACAATCTCCCCAAAGGTGACTGGTGGGCAATTTTTCATGATAACGAACTGAACCAGTATGAGGCGGCGGCCGTCAAAGCCAATCAGACCATTGAAGCTGCCCGCTACCAGTTGGAGCAGGCGCGTGCTTCAGCCGGCATCACACAGTCCGGCCTTTTTCCTCAGCTCTCCACCGGTATCAACACGCAGAGAGCGCGCACTTCCGCCAATGAAGCCACTGCTTCCGGTACGCCGCTCACCTCTGCGGCAACCCAGAACAGCTTTATCGTGCCGTTCAACGTGACCTGGGAAGCGGATCTTTTTGGCGGGCTGCGTCGTAGCGTGGAATCATCTAACGCGGCATATCAGTCTTCTGCCGCGGCATTGGAAAATGTGCGGCTTCTGGTCACCTCAGATCTGGCCGCAGATTACTTCAATTTGCGCGAGCTGGATGCCGAGATCGCCGTGGTGGATTCCGCGGTGCAATATCAGCAGAAGGCCCTTGACCTGGTCAACTACCGCCACGCCGGCGGAATTGCTTCAGGTCTGGATGTGGCCCAACAAGAAACACAGCTCAACGCTACCCGAACCCAGGCGACTCTGCTTCGCAATCAGCGCGCTCAGTTTGAGCATGCCATCGCCGCACTCGCCGGTGTTCCTGCTTCCACCTTTAGCGTCCCTTCCCGGCCGCTGGCCATTGAGCCTCCGGCTTTTCCCACCGGAGTACCTTCTGATGTGCTGGAGCGCCGCCCTGATGTGGCGGAGGCTGAGCGCCTGATGGCCGCCCAGAACGCGCAGATCGGTGTTGCCAAAAGCGCCTTCTTCCCCAGCATCGGTATCTCCGGCGGCGTCGGTCTGAACAGCAAATCTATCGGCACTCTGGCCAATGCTCCCAGTACGTTTTGGGCTTTGGGGGCTGATGTGGCAGAAGCTTTGCTTTCAGGTGGTCGCCGCAAAGCGCAGATGGATTTTGCCACTTCGGCTTATGGAGCCTCCATAGCAAACTATCGCCAGAGTGTTCTCACCGCTTTTCAGGAAGTTGAGGACGGCCTTTCCGGGCTCAACATTCTGTCCCAGGCTGCCGGCACACAAAACCAAGCTGTGGACGCCGCTCAGAGGGCTCTGAAAATCGCCAATGATCGCTATGTGGGTGGGCTGGTTACTTATCTTGACGTGGTCACCGCAGAGCAAACACTGCTCGACAATCAACGCCTCGCTGCTCAGCTTCTCGGCCAGAGACTAGTTACATCGGTCGGTCTCATCAAAGCATTGGGCGGCGGTTGGGATGCATCCAGCCTTCAGTCCATTCACGTGGATACGACTCTCAGGCAGGCCCTGCAGCCCTGAAGGCATAGCTTCTCTGGCTTCTTTTAAAATGGGGTTTGCAGATCAAGTTCTTCTGTGATGCCAGCCAGATTCTTCTCCAAGCTCGTACTTGCCGGTTCCTTCGGCGCTGTTATGACTCTCATCGGGGTGTGTCTGCTGAATGGCCAGCAGAGCGCGAAATCAGATGCACCCCAGGAACAATCCACCGTGGCTCTGATTACGCGCGCAGCAGCAAACGAGGTTAGCGCGCTGCAGAAATCCCCCCTCTTGCGTTACCGACAGGTTCTCGAATGGAAATGGGGAACGGAAACGCGTGAGATTATCGAAACACCCCAAGGCAGCGCAAACCGGATCGTGAAATTCAACGATGAACCTCTTGCACCCGACCAGGAAAAGAAGCAGGTACAACGCCTCACGAAATTAGCGAGTGACCCGGGAGCGGCGAAACATGAGTTGGAAGACCAGAAAGCCGAGTTGAAGCGCCGCATCACCTTGATGAAGGCTTTCCCCGCTGCATTCATCTTTACCCCCGACGGAGAAGAAGACGGCAAGCTGAAGTTCAGCTTTCGACCGACGGGCTTGTTTTCTTCTCATGACGGCGAAACGCAGATCTATCGCGCCTTGCAGGGCACAGTGTGGGTTGATCCCGGGCAGGAGAGACTCATCCGGATTGACGGCCTCGTTACCAGAAACGTTTCTTTCGGGTGGGGAATTTTTGGCAAGCTCTATAAAGGCGGACACTATCTCATTGAGCAAGCCGAAGTTGAACCGGGGATTTGGGCAGTGACAAGGCTTGATCTGGATTTGAAGATGCGAGTTTTCCTGGATACCTCTCGCCTGCTGAGAAACGAGCAGGACAGCAACTTTGAATCTGTTGCCCCCGGAACAACTTACCAGCGGGCGTTGGAATTGTTGCTTGGCGAACCCGTGCAAGCCGTTCAGTGATGCCACTTGAGCGTGAACTGAAGCGCATGGCTTCTCAAGACTCAAGTACCTGAAGATTTTGTATCAAAAATCTTTACTCCCGCATCCAATTGGGCGGTCTCACATGAAGGGTATTTTTCTGGAGATTGGCGGTTGGACGTTGATTGTCCTGGGACTACTGGGTCTTTTCCTTCCTATTCTGCCGGGACTCTTATTTCTTCTACTTGGGCTGGTTATTCTTTCCGCCCGTCATCATTGGGCAAGGCGCTGGATCGTTCGCTTGCGCGAGCGTTTCCCTAAAGCTGACCGGCAACTAAGGCGATTCCTCAACAAGCACACCATACACATTCCCGGCTTCGATTCTTCACACGGCAGTGAATGAATCCTGCTAACCACATCTGTCTCCCCTGCTGATTCTCAGTTCCCTGCTCCTCCAGGCCAGCGTTCATTCTTCGTCTCACGATTTACACAAGAATTCATTACTATTGCATTCATGCAAGCCTGGCTGCTGAACAAGCCCGCTCCGGTGGAGAACAATCCTTTGTCGCTCGAGAGGGTCGCTGACCCTGTTCCTGCAGCCGACGAGGTTCTGGTGCGCGTGACTGCCTGCGGAATCTGCCGTACTGACCTGCACGTCGTAGAAGGCGAGTTGCCGCCCCGCAAGAGCCCGGTTATTCCCGGGCATCAGGTGGTCGGAGTCATTGAACGTGTCGGAAGTAACGCCCGCAAATACCCGCATGGCACTCGGGTTGGAATTCCCTGGCTGCATAAGACGTGCGGTGTCTGTCCGTATTGCCGCAGTGGACAGGAAAACCTCTGCGATAGTCCGGAGTTCACTGGATACACAAATGATGGCGGCTTTGCCGAATACACGGTCGCCCATGAAGATTTTGTTTATCCCCTCCCGCAAGGCTTTGCTGACCTCCAGGCCGCGCCGCTTCTGTGCGCTGGGATCATTGGTTTCCGCTGCCTGCGGCTTTCCGGCATCGGACGTGGTGGCAATCTGGGAATTTACGGCTTTGGGGCCGCAGGGCACGTCTGTATTCAGGTTGCGCGGCACTGGGGTGCGAAGGTCTTTGTGTGCACGCGAGAAGAAAAGCACCGGCGCCTTGCCATGGAACTGGGCGCCGCATGGGCGGGCGCCGCAGCAGAAGAGCCGCCGGAGAAGCTTGATGCCTCCATCATCTTTGCACCCGCGGGCGAATTGGTTCCACCGGCGCTACAGGCGTTGCGAAAAGGCGGATCTCTGATCCTTGGCGGAATCTACATGACTCCGATTCCCAGCTTCGATTATGGCCTGCTGTACAAGGAGCGTTCCATCAAGAGCGTCGCCAACAACACTCGTGAGGACGGCCGCGATTTTCTCCGTGTTGCCGCTGAGATCCCCATCCATACTGAAGTACAGATTTTTGCGTTTAATCAGGCCAATCAAGCCCTTAATGCCCTCAAGCATGATGGAATCCGCGGAGCGGCAGTGCTCCAGCAGCAGCTTTCGACGGATACCTCGAATCAAATTCACCAGAAGTAACACTGCGAAAGTTAGACGGCGAGGCGCGCGGGCTCTGGTTCCTGTACGGAAGGTGGAACCAGCGGTGGATCATTCATGCGCAAGAACCAGTTCTCTACCACCATAGTTCGGCAGAAGTGTGCATTGCGTAGCAGAATCCGAGCCGCCAAATTGCGAAAGACGCGAGGCAAACGTTTGGCTGCGCGCTCGGCCCTGCTAGTATCTCCAAAACGCTGCTGCAGCAATGCCGTATATTGTGCAAGCCGCGCCGCAGGATAATCGTCTCCAGCCGTCTGCAATACAGCAGCGGCGATCAATCCCGACTCCACCGCGGGGCGGATTCCCTCACCGCTCTGCTCATACGCGAGGCCCGCCGAATCGCCAATCAGTAAGACGCCGTCAGCAACTAGTTTGCGCGGTGAGTATCCATGCAGAAGATAAGCGTGACCGGCAAAGCGGCACGGCAGTGAAAAGCCTATCTTGCCGCTATCCTGCAGAAATTCGGCGAATGCGTTTACGTGCTCACTCAGTTTGTGCTGGTCAATGCGGCCCAGACCGATATTAAGAAAATTGCCTTTACGGAAGCACCATCCGTACCCCTGAAGGTCGCGGCAGAAGAACAGCTCCGGCCTTTCCCCCGAGATTTGGCAGGATGCTGCTTGCGCTGCGTCCATGGAAAATTCAAGTTCCTGCGCTATGACGGGAACCTCTGCGATTCGCCCATTGAGGAAGCGCGCCACCGGGCAAAAGTGCCCTCCGGCCCCAATCAGCATCCGCGCCCGGAACTCCCCATTGATGATCCAGCCATCTTTAGAGCGCTCGATACTCTTGATCGCGACGTTCTCCCGCACCTCGGCGCCGCAGCGCCTCATCAGGTACTCATCAAACTCGCAGCGCCGGATGCCAAAACTAACCGGCTGGTCATAGCAGATGGTCTTTTGCTCCTGTCCAAGAGAGCTGATGCGGAATGATGAAATCGGCTGCAGAGTCCGCCCTTGTGCATATTCAACAGAATCGATCTGAAGGGCTTGCAAGACAAATGGTGTAACCCAACCGCCGCATATCTTGTCACGCGGAAAGGAGGCTTTATCGAGCACAACGATGTCAAGCCCTGAAGAACGCAGTCCCCAGGCGCAGGAAGATCCTGCGGGCCCTGCGCCCACGATTAAGACGTCGCACGAACGCATTCTTGTTCCTTTTCCTGAATAGAAGGCAAGTACAGATGCGCGCGGGTCAACGGCTGCGAGGAACACTGTTTCCCGGCAAAAACCACCTGGAACAACTGCAGGCTGCCGAAACGGAAAGCGGCAACAGAGCCAGCCAGATAGAGACGCCACATTCGCGCAAATTGTTCCCCAAGCTGCGCCTTCACCGCCTCAAACTGGTGTTCGAATCCCTTCAGCCAGCACTCACAGGTGCGCGCGTAGTGCATACGGAGATTTTCCACGTCGAGCACGCTGAAATCATGCGGCTCCAGGATCTGCATCACTTCGCGCAATGCAGGAGGATAAGCGCCGGGAAAAATTCGGCGCCGGATCCACGCATTCATTGGCCGCGGTCGATTGCGCCCAATAAAATGCAGCAGCCCTCGCCCGCTGTCTCCAATCGTGCGCCAGATGGTTCGTACCAACTCTGAGTGATGGGCCTTGCCAACATGCTCCAGCATGCCTACTGATACGAATGCATCTGCGCGGCCGGCTATATTGCGATAGTCGTCCTGGATAAATTCCACTCTGGATGCCAGCCCCTCCCGCTGAGCACGTTCGCGCGCAAAGGCAATCTGCTCCGTTGAGATGTTGAAGGCCCTTACCTTCACACCAAAATGTTCTGCCATATGCAGTGCCAGTGCGCCCCATCCACATCCTGCCTCCACCACGGTTTCACCGGGTTTCAGCCAAACCTTGCGGCAGACCAGGTCCATCTTGGCCCGCTGGGCTTCCTCCAGCGTTGCTGTAGGCTCAGGAAAATAGGCGCAGGTATAAACCATTTGCGGATCAAGCCAGAGCCGGTAAAAATCGTTGGAGATGTCGTAGTGATGGTGAATGTTCCTGCGGGAACCGCCAGGAGTATTCGATTCGAGCCAGCCCAGGGAGCGGGAAAAAATCCGCGCGGACGGCGACACCGGGACCTCATAAAGCCTTTTAACCACATCTACCAGATCACCCTCCACCTCAATGCGGCCTTCGCTATACAGATCACCAAAATTAATTTGTGGATTGCGCGCCAAAGCCAGGAGCGTGGACCGGTCTTTTATCCAGACTGTGGGCACAGTGGAGGGCAAGGTTATCAAACTGTGGTCGGGCTTCCCCATCGCAAGACGCACAGGTGCTGGAGCTGTGGCTCGTTGTAAAGCAGCCAGCAAAACACGATCAAACCAGGGAAGAGGCATCCGTTCCCCCTTGTTCCGGATTGGAGAGCAAGCCTTGGCAGTTAAATTGGCGTCCGCCGCTTTTGACGGCTAAATTATCCGCGAGAACGGCCAGAGACTCAACCCGATTCGAAGCAAAAGCCCACATTCTACTCATTCGGATGCTTTCCGCGATCAACATGTCACAATAAGACCATGGCCCAAAAACTCACATCCGTCGGCCCGGTTCTTACAAAAGATGCCATTTCAGCAGCACATGAAAGAATCCGGGCATCCATCGTGGAAACCCCCTTGGAGGACGTTTCTGATCTTTTTTTGCAGACACGCGCCAGGGTCTACTTCAAGATGGAAAACCTGCAACATACGGGGTCCTTCAAATTGCGCGGCGCGACCAACCGAATCCTTGGGCTTTCGAAATTGCAGGCCGAGGGCGGCGTTATTGCGGCTTCCAACGGGAATCATGGGCTCGGAGTAGCAGAAGCTGCCAGGAGTGCCAGCATTCCCGCTGAAGTATTTGTGTCAGAACAGGTCTCGCCGGCCAAGGCCCGGCGCATTGAGCAACTGGGAGCAAGCATCCGCCGCGCCGGCACGGACCCGCTGGAAGCAGAATTGGCGGCGAGAGCGGCGGCTGAGGCATCCGGCAAAGTATTCATTTCTCCTTATAACGATTTTGAGGTCATGTCTGGCCAGGGAACCATTGCTGTAGAGCTGTTACAGCAGGTTGGGCAGTTGGACGCTGTTTTTGTAGCTGTCGGTGGCGGCGGCCTGATTGGTGGTATCGGCTCCTACTTGAAATCCGCATCGCCGCATACAGAGGTTGTGGGATGCTGGCCGCAGAATTCTCCTGTGCTTTACGAGTCAATCAAAGCTGGCCGTATATTCGATGTGCCGGAACAGCCCACAGTTTCTGAAAGCACAGCGGGAGGGCTGGAGCAGGATTCAGTTACGCTCGACGTCTGTCGCCGCGTTATCGATCACTCTGTGCTGGTGAGCGAGGATGAGATTGTCGCTGCCATGCAACTGGTGCGCAACACCAGAGGCTGGGTGATTGAAGGAGCTGCGGGAGTGGCAGTTGCTGCGTTCGTTAAAGAAGGAGCGAGATATCAGGATAAGAAGGTGGGCATCATCATTTGTGGTGGAAATCTTTCAGAGAAAGCGCGCGCCATGATCGAGTGATCGACCGGATGAGCGCCTAGCCGAGCGCAGCAGCAAAGAGTCCTGCAAATCAGGTTCTTTCCGGCTTCTTCTGCTCTGACTCCTGCAATACGTCCAGAGTGTCTGACTCTGCCAGCGCTTCCACAATGTAGCCGCCTGTTTCCATGCTGGCTGCGCGGGCATGGATCTCTTCCGCAACGGTGGAAATCCGCTCTATATCCGCGGGCTGCGCGGCGGCAGCGTCAAGCATTCCACGGAAAGCCATCCATCCCAGCAGCCGCTCAAAATGTTCTTTTACGACGTAAGTCACGCCGTCATGTTGATGCACGCCCATGGCCCAGGCAACATCTGGATCATGAATCCAGCTGTAAGGAGCACTGGAACGCGACGAATGAGCAAAACTGGCCCGTATCCGGGCCAAGGCACGCCACTTTTCCTGTTCCAAACCCTTGCCTTCAAGGCCGGATTGCGCCAGCAGCTCAGCCAGCGGGCCGCGCAAACGAAGCGCATCAAAAACTCTGGCGGCAGCCGCATCACGATGGTGGGGATCCAGCAGACATCCCAAAGCTTCCACGCCGCACCAGCCCAGCACCGCAGTCCACACGGCCTGAGACTCAGCACCTGGTTTTTCAATTGGCAAAACTGATTTGAGTTCGGAAGGCCACCTCATTCCCGCCTTTCTGCTGAGTGCAGGCAGCATGAGCGCTGCTCTCATACGCTCGACCAGCGCGTGCTGAGAAACACGCCGATGAGGAGTCCAGTCCTCAGGTGGAGCTATTCCGGCCACGTTCGCTGCTGCGCTGCCAAGGTACGTTTGCACCGTTTCCAGCAGGAGAACCGCAGTTTTGTCCACTTCCTGCAGCACGGCATTCACTTCCCTGGCCTTCACGGGACCATCTGCAATGCACGCCACCATGGAGAGTTGCTCTGTCAGCTGCGGGCGGGCGAGGGCGCGCAATGCCTGATGAACAGGCCGGAGCCGCAAGCCAAACAATGCATCTTCCAAACTGCTCACGCCATTGCCCGCTAACTCGTCGCAGAGCAGACCCCACGGGTGCGCCTCATCCTCGCGCAGATCACGCCACTCGAGAAAAACCTGACACTGATAGGCGTGCAGTTCAAGTTTGAGGCCTTTCTCCGCCAGATCGCGCGAGCGATGGAGAAACTCCATTCCGCTTACAGCATCACGGCAGGCGGCAAACATGTCCGAGTCATGCGAGAGCCCAAAAGATTCAGCGAGAGTGTGGTGGCGCAGATGCTTGTCGCCATCAGGCGTCTTCTCTACATACGCGCAGGAAGCGCGCACCCACCCATGAGTGCTGGCAAAACGATTGTTGTAGACCACCAGAACCCGTTCCTTGCCGCTGCGGTTCGAGTAGGCGAACACATCTTCATTCACATGGCCATGGTCAGTGAAAAAATCGAACAGCAGGAAATTGCGCACTTCGGCAAAGACGTGCCGCCGGTGCAGCAACGGAGAAATCTGCCGTTCGTGCCGCGCCACAAGCCAGCTGTCCGGCTGCTCGTCATAATAGGCCCGGCGATACTCCATCCCGTAACGCTCGGTAAAGCCCTCAATCTGGCCGTGACCAAACATCGGCAGACCCGGCAAGGTCGCCATCAGTGTGCAAACGCCAAAATACTTATCACCTTTGCCGAACTGGTCCACCGCGGTGCGCTCGTCCGGGTTGTTCATGAAATTCACGTAGCGCTTGAGCACATCAGGATCAAAGGTCAGAGTGTTCTTGATTACAGTCCGATAGTTCGCGTTCTCCTCATCGCGCAGCATGTTCATAAACGCGCTGTTGTATACGCGATGCATGCCGAGCGTGCGCACGAAATAGCCTTCCATGAGCCAGAAGGCCTCAGCCAGCAGCAGGGTGTTCGGGGCTTCCGCAGCTACGCGGTCTACCACCTCGCGCCAGAACTCATTCGGCATAGCAGCATCAAACTCAGCTTTGGTCAGCCCATGCTCGGCCCGGGATGGTATCGCGCCGCCCGTGCCCGGCTCCGGAAACCACAGCCGCTGGTAGTGCCGCTTGGTCAGAGTCATGGCGGCGTCAAAGCGAATAATCGGGAACATGCGCGCGACCTGCAGGATGGTTTGAATCACAGCTTCGCGAACTTCAGCCTTCAGGTAGTTGAGCTGCGCCGTGTCATTCCAGGGAAAACTGGTTCCGTCGTTTCCGTGATAGACATAACGCGTGTCGCCGGTCCAGCGATCCATTCGGCGAAACACCACTGCTGCGTCCGTGCGATCAAAATAGTGGTCTTCAATCTTGATCTCAACTCGCCCGTCATTGGAAACGTCTGGCCCGCTAAAACTGTAGGCTGGAAATGGAGAATACGGCAGCGAGATAAACCAGTCTGGATGCTCGATCACCCAGCGTGAATCAATGCCCATATGGTTGGGCACCATGTCACTGGCCAGCCGAATATGGCGCGCCCAGGCGCGATCACGCAGGCTCTGGTAGGCTTCATTGCCGCCCAGATCCTGCGCGATGTTGTAATCCAGCAAAGAATAAGCGGATGCTGCTGCTTCAGGATTGCCGCACATCTGCTTGATCTGTTGTGACGCGCGGCTCCGTTCCCACAATCCGATCAGCCACAAGCCATTGAAGCCACGGCGTGCCAGCAAATCCAGTTCTTCATCCGGCACCTGGTCAAGCCGGGTGACCTCGCGTTTGTAAGCGACCGAGAGCTGGTGCAGCCAGACATAAACGCTTTTAGCCATCATCACGGTGCGTGGCATCCAGTCCTGATCCGGGCTGAAACGCTCGTATTCGGGTTCGGCGGCAGTAAACTGCGGAACAGCCGCGGCGCTCGAATCTCCCCATGTCTGCGCGGCGCCGAAATGCTGCATGGGCGGATGGAACCTCATCCACACGGCCATCTCTTCTTCCTTGAGGATGTCCAGAGCTATCAGCATACGGCGGAAGATTTCGCCCAGCAAAGGCGTCCATTGCTCACGAATGAACGCGATCTGGCCTTCCAGGGAGTCCGGTGAGGCCAGCGCCGGGGCGCGCAGCATGTCAATCAGGTTCTGACTGCGCGTTCCAAATGCCGGCTGAGTATCAAAATACTCACGTACGGATTCGGTGAGCTGGTAGTAGGAACTGGCCTGAACGAGCGGCGCGTCATCAAAAAGCTCCTTGAAGGGCTGGAACGCCGGATTGATATTTTCCAGCCACAACATGAGCATTTCTTCCAGCGCAACCGCTCGATGCGCGACGCCCTGAGTGGATCCTGCCAGCCATTCAGTAGCAGTCTGATGGTGGCGATAAACTGAAAGCGGTGGAAAATGCTGCACAAATGAAAGCAGGGTACTTTCCAGTCCGTCCGTTCCAAGCCGCGCGCCAAGCCAGGACAGCGCATCGTTCATGAGATTTGGATAGCGGAGCCGGTACTGCGCCATGATGGCGTGCAGGGCCTCATCAATCAATCCCATGGCATTCAGGGCCCCGGGGTGAATGGCCCGTTCCGGATGATGCGCGGCGTCGCGGACCCGGTTCATGCGTTCAGCAAACTCGCGACCGGCTGCCAGGTTGGCAAAGATCACATTGCCGTTCAGAGAGAACAGCGTGTCCTCAAAGCCATAACGGTCGCGCGCCTGACGTGAAACATGGAACTCGAACATTGAAAGTTCAGTCCTCACCTTCCCAGTCTTTCACTATATCAATGGCGGTACAGTCCAGTGCAGCAGGCCTGCCTATCGTGAAAAGCTCATGAACATTGATCTCTTCTCCAGCCCTTTGAGTTGCACCAAAGAGATGCAGCTCCGTCTCTCGGTTTGGGTTTGCACTTATTTTGAGATCTCGTGCAGGAAGCTGATTCCATGTGGAATCGCAAGCCCGAAATTTTGCGCCACCGTTTGCCCCATATCTGCAAGCGTGCTCCGCGTTCCTAAATTCGCGGACTTGTGTCCCGAACTGAACGCGAGAATGGGAACATATTCACGAGAGTGGTCTGTTGTGGGATTGACCGGGTCCGGATCGCAGCCATGGTCAGCGGTGATCATGAGCAGGTCACCATGCCCAAGATGGTCCAGTAGAGTGGCAAGTTGCTGGTCAAATTCCTCCAGTGACCGGGCAAAGCCCTCAATATCTTTGCGATGTCCGTAAAGCATGTCAAAGTCCACCAGATTGGCAAAAATCAGCCCCTTTGGCCACTTGGCTAAAGTTTGCTCGAGTTTGTTCATGCCGTCGGCATTACTCTTGGTGGTAACGTACTCCCCTACACCCCGCCCGTTGTAGATATCATGAATTTTGCCGATGCCGAACACCGGCACACCCGCGTCGTTCAAAGCATCGAGCAACATGGGACGCGGTGGATCAACAGCATAATCATGCCGTCGCTCCGTACGGCGGAAATTTCCCGTCGATCCGGTAAACGGGCGCGCAATCACGCGTCCCACACGATGCGGTCCATCCAGCAGCTTGCGAGCAACTTCACACATGCGGTAAAGCTCAGGCACGGGTATCACGTCCTCATGTGCGGCGATCTGGAAGACGCTGTCTCCGGATGTATACACAATCGGATATCCGGTGCGCAGGTGTTCTTCTCCCAGCGCGTTGATAATTTCAGTTCCGGAAGCGGGCTTGTTGCAAAGTGTTTTCCGGCCAATGCGCCTTTCAAATTCTTCAATCAAAGATTGGGGAAAGCCGTTGGGGTAAACCGGAAATGCCTGATTGAGCCACACTCCCGCCATCTCCCAATGACCGGTAGTTGTGTCTTTGCCTGGAGATTTCGTCGCTCCCTTGCCATAGCTGCCTTCAGGAGTCGGCACAGGAGGGAGATGATCAAGCGGTTTAATATTAGCCAGGCCCAACCGGACAAGATTCGGGACGCGCAGTGCCTGGAAACGAGCGATGTGCCCCAGCGTATCCCGGCCAATGTCTCCGTAATCTGCCGCATCGGGCAGTTCACCAATACCAACACTGTCAAGCACAATCCAGATCACACGTTCAAAGGGATGCTCCCTCATGCTCATCTCTCATGCTCCATGCGGCAAAGCCTCGCGTCTTGCCAGACGCTGAAACGCACCACTATCATGGTTGTTGCCTGATCGGTGCGTGCTGTCACAGGTTCCGCTTTTGTGAGATAAGATGCAGCATTTCTGACGTGGGCTGATTCATACAACACCTGCCGCAAGGCTATGAATCTAAGTCCCTCGGACGACCTAGGATATGTGAGCTGACAGTCCCTTAGCAATGCCCAGGAGCCATTCCCGATGACAACCAAGACCACAAAATTGAAGCCATCTATTTTCCGTGAATATGACATTCGCGGGAGAGAAACCCCGGATGAACTCAACGAACAGGTGCTGTACCTGATTGGCTGCGGTTACGGCACATTCCTGAAGCGGAGATCCATTGACCGGCTGGTGGTAGGAAGGGATTGCAGAGGCACATCAGAGCTTTTTCAGAAATCCCTGATAGAAGGGCTGCTTTCAACGGGCCTCGAAGTGCTGGATCTGGGCATGGTGACCACACCCATGCTGTATTGGGCGCAGTTTCATCACAAGACACTCGGCGGCGCAATGGTTACCGCCAGCCACAATCCAGCGGGCTGGAATGGTGTGAAGCTCGCGGTTGGTTACTCGCTGACGACCAACTCTGAACAGCTTAAAGAGATTTATCAGCTCATCGAGCGAGAAGATTTTGCCAAAGGGCATGGCAGCGTCACACCTGCACCTATTGATAATGAATATATCGCCGATCTGGTCAAGAGGGTGAAAATCAAAGGACGTCCGCGGGTGCTGTTGAACACAGGAAACGGTACAGCCGGAAATATTGGCCCACGTTTGCTCAAAGAAGCCGGCATTGAGGTTCTGGAGCTTCATACAAGAATCGATCCGACTTTCCCTCATTACACCGCCAATCCATCCTCGGTGGAAATGATGGAAGACACCGGGAAGCACGTGAGAGACCTAAAGGCAGACTTGGGCATAGCGATTGACGCCGACGGCGACCGCCTCGGCATCACGGACGAGAACGGCAACACAATCTGGCCGGACCTGTTCATGATTCCGCTGATCCGGCAATTGTTGCAGAAGAAGCCGGGATCAAAAATCATCTTTGACGTGAAGTGCTCGGCCGCTCTTGAAGATGAGATCCGTGAACACGGCGGTGTTCCGGTGATGTGGAAGACCGGCCACTCGTTTATCAAAGAGAAAATTTCAGAAGACAAGGCCGCCCTGGGCGTCGAGCTGAGTGGCCATATCTTTATGGTGCAGGATTATTACGGCTTTGATGATGCCCTGTTCGCTGGGCTGAAAGTCATTGAAGCTTTGTCAGAGCGTTCACAGAAGTTGTCCGAGTTCCTCTCAACGGTTCCCAAGTGGTATTCCTCTCCCGTTTACAACGCGTATTGCGCCGACGAAGAGAAATACAAGATTGCGGACGAATTGGCGGCTGAGTTCAAGAAGAAGGGGTACAAAGTTTTTGATCTGAGCGGCGCGCGCGTAACCTTTGACGGCGGCTGGGGATTGGTCAGGGCTTCTTCAAACCTTCCGCAACTGGTGCTTCGGTTTGAGGCTCGAACTCAAGAGAAGCTTCCCGAGATTGAGAACATATTCCGCGAGATGCTGAAAAAGTATCCCAGCGTGGGGAGTAAGTGGGAAACCGGATGAGAACCTCTACTGCCGCAGCAATTTCTCCATTTCCGCTTCGGCAGACAGGCTTTCAAGATCGCGGTAAATAGTCACCACTGCCAAGGTTCGCCCATCACGCTTGTAGCGAACCGTGCAGTCTTTGATTTCAACGTCGCCATCAACATCGATTGTGTCCCACTTTTCCGCGTGACCTACGTAGTTAATCGGCACATCATAGTGCTGGCTCCAGAAGAACGGCACTGCATCAAATCGCTCGCGCGCGCCGAGCATGTTCTTTGCGGCAGTTTGTCCCTGACGCTCCGCCACCACCCAATGCTCCACGCGAATGCGCTCACCAGTGTGAGGATCAGGCCAGCGCGCTATGTCTCCGGCGGCAAACACTCCCGGCGCGCTGGTCTGGAGATACTCGTCCACTACAACTCCGCGATCCATCGTAAGTCCAGCTTGTTCCGCCAGCGCGAGTGATGGCCGCACTCCAACACCGAGAACAATGAAATCAGCCTCAATCGTCTCTCCACCGGAGAGCGTGACTTTCTTCCCATCGACTCTCTTCACAGTCTGACCGAGATGGAATGCAACTCCGTGCTCTTCATGCAGGGTGCGAACAAACGCACCCACCCTGGAGCCAAGGATCTTCTCCATTGGTACCTGTTCTGGCGCAACCATGTGAACGGCAACTCCTCTGGCTCGCAGGGAGGCCGCCACCTCCAGGCCAATAAAGCTGGCGCCCACAACAACAACCTGCTCCGATGACCCTGCTCTCGCCACAATTGCCTTGCTGTCGGCAAAGGAACGCAAATAGAGGATCTGCGAAGGATTGGCGCCTTCGACCGGCAGCTTTACCGGATCTGCTCCTGTGGCAAGTAACAGCACGCCGTATTCATAGGATTTGTCATCTGCCGTGACCACTTTCTTTTGCTTCGTATCCAATGAAGTGACCCGCGAATTGAGAACCAGATTGATCTTCCGTTCCGAATACCACTCTGGCGACGCGCAATGGAATCCACTCATCCTGCGCCGTCCCGGCAAGAAAATCTTTTGAGAGATTGGGGCGGTCGCACGGAGGATCACCGTCAGCGCTGATCATGGTAAGCGGCCCGCTGTACCCCCGACGACGGAGCATATCAGCAGCCGCTAGCCCAGCGGCGCCTCCTCCGACAATAACCACTGATGTGGGATGCTCCTTGCTTGCGGTCTTTGCGGTACCAGCTGGCGCAATCTTTTCCCTGACGAAGACTGTGTCCCCTTGCCGCTCAACTAGCCAGCACTGGATAGCATCCAGCGCCGGGGCCCTCAGCGCCTCGCCGGTGCTCAGGCTGAAACATGCGTGATGCCAGGGACAACGCACCTCATCGCCAATCACTAGACCATCCGCAAGCGGCCCATGGTAGTGCGTGCAGCAAGCGCCCACAGCAAAGAACTCCATTCCTCGCCGAACCAGCAATACTTCTTCTCCATCCACCGTTCCCAGTACCTTTCCGCCATCCGGAATACTGGCCAGCGGAAGTCCGCTCTTCAAATCAGGCTTTTGGGCATCGCTCATTGCACACCTCAGTGCGTTGTCTGCTCGATTGGAGCAACAGCCATCCTACATCAAGGGAGTTTTTCGAACAGGAGTCGGATCGGACTGGATTTACCAATGGCCGTTTCGAATCACGATGACGCCGGGGGACAACAGAAGATACCATTCTGGATTCAGGAATGTGCTCCAGCACTGACACGAACAAATTTTCCCTCAAGCAAATCCCTGGATCCACTTGGGGCAGCGACAGCGGCGATGATGGTTGTCGGTGTGATCGCAGGGAGGATAGTGGCGGGTGTAAACCGAAAGCATTTCGAACTCCTATTTTCGGTCAGAAATATCGACCGTTCCGGCGCCCAACTGTACGTCTATTGTACGAATTGCCCGCAAATAAGCTGAAAGCTGCTGAAAATAAAGAGGTAAAGAATGGTGGCCAGGGACGGAATCGAACGGCCAAGGGGCGCTGAAAACAGGTAAGTTATTGATTTTCCAAAGACCGAAAAAACCCAAAAACCTACAAAAGCCGGTTTGGCGGTACATACGAGGTACACGAAAAATCGCGAAACTCGTCTCTACTCACCAGCACTTGGCGAAGCATAACAGGCAAGAAAATAAAATCAAGTCCCCAGTTCGCACGTGATTCGACCATCATCCCTGTGAGATGAAACCTCTCGTCATTAGATCGGACCACTGGCTCTCGCACACATACATGAGTCAGCAGGCATTGTGTGCAGAACCACCCCATGCTGAGCATCAGGATTCTGACACACATGGGCCAGCAGGCGTTCTCTTCCGCGCCGCGATCCGTTCCCGCATTCTGGTCTAGCGCCCAAGCGATTCGCAACTGCAATTGGCGCGGAGTCTCCAGCCGGTTCCTGCAGCAGAGGCTTCGCCCGCAGCGGGTGATCTCTCCGCACCCGGCTCTCCGGTGATAAATAGCTGAACACCTCGCCCTGCTGCTGGTCGCTTCCTCGCATGCTTTCTGTTACCACATCTCAGCTGTGGATTGGGAGTAACTCGGCGATAACGCCCGCAGTACTTCGTCCACCATCGTCCGGATCCGGAGAAGCTGCTGCGAGCGCAGATGCTGCAGATGCTTTATTCGGTGCGCAGCGAACGATTGCTGATGGAAGAGATCGACTACAGCATTCTGTTTCGCTGGTTTATCGGTCTGAATCTGGATGAAGAGGTATGGGATGCGACCACCTTCACCAAGAACCGGGACCGGCTGCTGGAGGCAGATGTGGCCAAACAGTTTTTGGCTGAGGTGGTGGAGTTGGCGCGGGCGCGGGGACTGGTTTCCGACGAACACTTCAGCGTGGACGGCACGCTGCTGGAAGCCTGGGCCAGTCTGAAGAGTTATCAGAGAAAAGAGGGCAAGCGGTCGCCTCCGGGCGATCCCGGCAATCCGACGGTGAACTTTCATGGGGAGAAACGGAGCAACCAGACGCACGAATCGACGACCGATCCGGAGGCCCAGTTGGCGCGCAAGGGAAAGGGCAAGGAAGCCAAGCTGAGTTATAGCGGCAATCTGCTGATCGAGAATCGCAACGGACTGATTGTGGATGCCATGGCATGGGAGGCCAATGGCAGAGCCGAGCGGGACACGGCCTTGCTGATGTTGGAGCAGATTGGCGGCGATCATGCTGTCACCGTGGGCGGGGACAAAGGATTTGATACCCGGGAATTCGTGAGTGAATGTCGCCACATGTGGGTCACACCGCATGTGGCGCAAAATGGAGGTCGTCCGGGCGGCAGCGCGATTGATCATCGGACCACGCGGCATGCGGGCTATCGCATCAGTCAGCGAAAACGAAAACGAATCGAAGAATGCTTTGGCTGGTTGAAAACCATTGCTCTACTGCGCAAGGTACGGCATCGCGGACTGGCCAAGGTGGATTGGATCTTTGCTTTCGCCTGCGCCGCCTATAACCTGGTGCGGCTACGAAATCTGGCAGTTCAGCCGGCTTAAGCTGAGGGAGTAGTCTGTCCGTCGCGCAAAAAATGTTTAAAAGCCTGCGGCAACTCAGAACCAACAGACCTCCTTTCCGATTCCTCCATACCAGTGGAAGGGAAATCAACGAAAGCAGCTGTTTTTCAGCAGCCTGCTAGGTAGAGGCGGGGCTATTTTCCCAGGAAGTCGCTGAGGCTGGTACGCAATTCCGCGATGGCTTTGGTCCGGGCGGATTGGCTGCTCTTGAGATCAGACGATCGGGATTCAGCGGATTTGATGATGACCGGCAGGTTAGTCCTGAGGATTGGATCTTTTGCGCTGGCGGTCCTGGCCTCTTTCGATTTGGCCTGCGCAAGGATGCTGCGATTGGCTTCCGTCGCTAACGATTCGATGCCGGCCATTCGATCATCCAGGCTGACCAGCAGTTGATGTGCCCGTTCGGCGGCGAAGGCGCGCAGCACGTCACCCGGGGCGGGACTCGCGCTGTCTTTGAGCGCAGGCGCTTCGGCGGGGACCAAGATTACCGAGCCGATAGGGACCTTGCTGATTTCCTTGAGCTGTGGATTTGCCTTCAGCAACAGATCACCCGCCTGTTTCGCTGCGGGCTGTGCGCCTTTTCCCTGCAGGGCAAACAGCCGGGCTGCCAGTTCGGTCACACTCTTTTCACCTTTGAAGATGGCAAAGCTCATGATGGTTACTCCATTCTTAAAATTATCGGCAGCCCCGCTGGTGCGCGAGTCGACTTTCCACTATAGTTTAACGTTGAGAGGCGCCCAGGGAGCGGTCAGGATTGCGTTGTTCACAAAGATATTTCCTGAAGTAATGTTGCCCAGCACGGTCACAGGCGGGTTTTTTGCCGTCGTGGGCACGTGCAGGTCAAGGGAGCGTGCATTTTCCGCCAGGGGACCCGTGGCGTAATTGTTGGAGGCAATGATCGCCCGCGCCGCGATTTCCGCCACCACGATGGCGGAGCCGGACAAAGGCGGAGCGCCATCCAGCACGCATTGGTTGTCACTGAAGATGCAGGAATTGGGGCTGGCGCCGAGTGTGGCCGCCGAGCCGATAAGCACCACTGATCCCGGGCCATAGGCTTCCATCATATTGCCGCGGATACTCGCATCCCCCAATGAAAAGGCAATCCCGAGAGTGAACCACTGGGTATTGTCCGCGCTGGCCGGTGCAGCAACGGCGCGGCGGATTTCATTATCCGCCACATCCACCCGCCCCCCTGTGAAGACGAGGAGCACTCCGCCGGACGGGGGGTTTGCGCCCGCCAGTCCAATGTTCTGAATCCGATTGCCGGCAATTCGCACGCCGGAAAGGAGGTCACCCAGGATAGCAATGCGAGAGCCAGGGACCTTGGGATCGAGTCCCACATTCTCAATGCTGTTTCCACTGAGGTTCAGGTTGGTGGCCGCAGCCACCAGGATGCCAACCATAATCGGCTGGTCAGGATCGTTTGCGTCCAGGTTTTGCGCGACAAACGCCAGCGAGTTGTCGCAGATGTTCAGGTCTACGGCAGCGGAGGTGTTGGCCAGGATAATGCCGCCCTTGCCCAGATTGAGCAGCTGGTTCTGCGCAATCAGGCTCTCCAGCAGGAGAGTGCTCTCATTCACCAGGATCCCTGTCCCGCCCAGTCCGCTGACGCGGTTACCGACGACCTGAGTACCGTACATATTTGCGGTGGAGAGAAGAATTCCGTCGCCGCCGGCAGCGGAAGTGCCGAAAATCTGATTGTTCGCGATGCTTGTCTGGGCTATCGTACTGAAAACGCCCACTCCGTCAGAAGCGCCGGCAGCGTTTGGATCGGTCACCACGATGATGGTATTTTCCTCCACCGTCAGGTCCAGCCCCATACCAGCGATGGCAATTCCTGCCGGGCTCTGGATAAGATTGCCGGAGACGGTCATGCCCAATGAGAGCGCATTGGCCCGCGATACCATTTCAACGCCGCCCGTATTGCAGAACATCTGATTGTCCCGCACGGAGATGAAGGCAAGGAAGCGCTGCTTGTCACTTTCCGCCGCGCCCACTGCCACATCCACATTGCCGAAGAGATTTTCACGAATATTGGAATCAAGGACCGTACCCCCCATGGCAATCGCCGGGGCCAGCGTGGCCCCCGTGGGAAAGCCAAGGAATGAGCAATGCGTCACGTCGATAAAAGCCGCGTCCCGGATGACCATGCCCGGCACAGACTGCGCCGGCGCAAAGGTGCCTTCCAGAGCGAGAAATCCCAGGTTCCGCAAGGTGATGTCCACGGAGTTCTCAATCTGCACGAGGGGCGTGGACGCACCGTGGTTAGGGCCCGGAGTGAGGAAGGCGAGGCCGTGCCCGACCAGTTCAATGGCTTCCGCCTGATTAATTTCCACTGTGTCATTGATGAAGTAAAGTCCCGGAGACAGACAGATCTTGCCCCCGTCTTTAGCAATCGTTGTCTGTACCGCCTGCTGGATGGTTGCCGTTCCAGCGTTGTGAGCGTCCGCGGTGACACATACCGTACAGTCGCAACTTTCCTCACTGGCCCCCAAAGGTGGCGGCCAGGGGATGCGGCAATCGCTGAATGTTCCGCCGCCTCCGCCCGTGGCCCCGCCAGCAGTCCACGTCATGAATCCAAGGCGCGCATAGTGATGCAGAATGCCCAGGGGTGGCGCTTTTTGAAGCGGCTCCACGCTTCCATCGGCAGTGCGCGCGGCGAACAACCAGTAATCGCCCACGCGCAGGGTCTTGCCCGCGGGATCATCACTGAAGGAAACCTGTATGCCGTCTTCAATATCGAGCGGGCCGGCGGCCACGTTGATCAATCCGGAGGCGGCGTCCACATCACTGCCCGCGCCGTTGAACTTCTGATCCCAGCGGCGGACCCGCGTGTGGCGCAGGAGATTGGTGGGATCAAACAGGCCAGCCGGCACGGGCGGATTCACAGTAATAGTGCGATTGGCTTCATCGGGCGGCCCGACTATTTTGGTGAGAAATCGCGGCTGGTCGCCCAGTTCAAGATTGTCATCAAGGAATTCCACCCAATCATCGGCGGAGAATCGCAATACCCGGTCACGGCCCAGGCTTTTCAGCTTGATCACCGAGTTCGGCCCTCCGGGTGCGGAGATGGAATCCGCGGCGGAGACCACGGACCCGTTGTCCCGCGACCACTTGAACTTTGCCGGACTGGCGCCGCCCACGGTGCCAGCCACGTGCACCTCCACGCGATACAAACGATTCTCCAGTCCACGATAGCCGCCGGCGGGCGAGAGCACGCAGGGATCGGGACTCGGCGTGGGTGCGACGGTGGAGGTGGTCAGACGTCCAGCGGATGGCGCGATGAGATCATTCCACGCGGGAATGTCGTCACCGCATGCGTGCGCGCCGACGTTGGGAAGAATCTTTACCTGCCACACAGTTTGCGTGCGCGTGGTTGTGTCCGGCCCCCCCAGGGCTTTTTCCCGGATGGAAGGATCTTCAAACGCCGTGACTTCCCTGTGCCATACATCGAGATAAATAAGATCAGTTGCGGGCGGAGCGGAAGGCAGGGGAACGGGTGAAGGATAATACGGCTGTTGGGCGAAGGGCACGGGCAGCGTACCCACAAGCTCGCCCAGGGAAGCGTCATATTCGTTGGGAGGGAGGCCGTGACATTCCGCCAGCAAGCCATCCACGTACATGCGTCCCACGCCGATGGTGAATTGTCCTGGGCCGGCGGGCTTGATGAGAAAAGCGTCCGGCGTGGACACGGGATAAACGGCGGGGCCGATGATATCGATGGTCTCCGCGCGCCAGCGCCGGTCCATGATTTCGGCAGACTCGTTCCAGTCAGCATCCAGGTCGACGCGGCCCTGCTGCTTGAACACTTCCGAATAGTTTTTTGTTGGATCAAAACTCCAACGTGTGTAATCGCCGCTCATGTTCCCTCCTGGGGCTAAGTCACATAGATCAAGGCGGGCTCCAGCCCGAATGGGAGATATTCCTGCAGGCGTACGCGCAAGCTGGTGGCGCGCTGCGGCTGCTTCAAGAAATCATATGCGCCCATCTCAGAGCCGTCTTCTGCTCCGGTCTGAATCTGCTGTGGGCACGAAACAAGAAGCTGTGCGTAGCCCGGCGCGCCATAATGAATGTCAGTGAATGAAGGCAGCAACCAGCTATACACGTCATCCCGGATGGAGTCGATGTCTGACAATGAAAGAGTGCTTCCCATCAGGGCTGCTGCCCTTTCCGCGGCGTCTGTCCTCTGTGCTATTTCCAGATCGGGCTGGCATCGATAGCGACGCGGAGTCTGCGAGCCTTCCGGAACAAAGCTGAAACGCACGCATCCGTTCTGGCGTCGTTTGGAATTTACACGGCCAGTGAAAATGACCTCGGATGCCAGTTGCAGTTCCTGTACATGGACTTCACCAAAGATGGTAGTGCGCACCAAACTCGCCGGAGGACCGGGAACATCGCCGCCATCGTCAGCGGCAATGGCCGGACGCGTTGTATCTAATGCAAGTTGGCTTAGGGTTGTGGTGTCGGGTGGCGCCGTGCTGAAAGTGACGGGATCGCCGCCATCACCGGAGACAATCACCAACTGGTCGTCAGCCACGCCAACCAAGGCGCCGGCAAAACCCGGACCAGCGGCTGCCGCACGTATGGCAGACTGCAACTGGCTGGCGGCTGCTCCCAATGAAGTTGGGACGCCGGCGAACGTGGCCACATGTGCTCCGCTTGCACCTGACATTACGGTGACTGCGGGGCTGGCCGAGGTGATGGTTGGGAATGGCGCCAGTGTTCCGCTGATGACGGCTGAAGTCTGGCGCGCTGATTCAGCATCCAGCAGCAACTCCGTAGCGGTTGTATCTGCAGCGGCGTTTTCGATGATGACGAGTTCATCATCGCCGGGAAGAACGATGAGGCGATCGTCCGCAACAACTACGCGAGCGGCCGTAAAGGCCAATGACGGATGCGCCGCGCGAATTGCTTTCTGCAACGCCACCTGGACATCTGCCAGGTTCGCAGGAGCGCTGGAGAGGATCGCGGTGTACGGACCCGCATCGCCAATGGTGACGTTAATCTCAGGTGATACCGAACTGAGAGCCGGAAACGGAGAAAGACTGCCGGACACGAGCGCCGGCATGAACGAACCCTGAGCTGCCGAACCTGCAGAATCGATGATGCTGTCACGGACCGTGAGACTAACCACTTCCTCCGGCAGGAGGAGAGGCCCGGTGATGCTGTGGTCGATCAGCAGTTGAAGATTGTCTGCGGGCGTGTCGGCAATAATGCTGGCCAGGCCCGGCTGCAGCGGTTGGCCCTGCTCATCCAGGCCAAGGCCGGGAACCAGCGTGGTGTGAACAACCTCCAGCAGCTGCAGATTGCCTTGAACGTGAAGTTGCCCAGCAACTAGCAGCCCGTTCATGATGAAGTCTTCATTGCCGGTACCGCCCGTGAGCGTGATGTTGCCGATCAGCGCCGGACGCTGCAGGTTCGCGGATTGCAGAATGAGGACCGGGCTGGGCTGGCCAGGCGGAACTGCCACTGTAGGAAATGCAATGGTTACATCTTCCTCATACGTGCCGTTATCTTCAATCTGGATCACGGCATGTGGGTTGGCCGTGGCATTCCAACTGGCCACGGCCTGACTGATGGTGTCGATGCCAGTGGAAGGCACATGAATCACAAAACCAGCTGACGCCGGATTGTCCACGCTTGCCTGGACGGCAGGGCCGGGATCACCAGCAACCAGCTGTGTGGATGTGCGGTCATAAGGGCCGGCGCCCATGTCTCCACTGAAGCCGTAGGTGTAAGAGACAGTGATGCCTTCACGCGGCGCTTCACCCGGCGCAAATGCAATGCGGCCAAGAGCAACGTCAATGGCGACCTTACCTGTGGAAGGCGGAGTCCAGTGGCTGAGATCGCCACAAACAATGCTGGACCATGGAACCAGGTCCGCGGGTAGCGCAGCCGGGCCGCGATAAATGGCCATGCTGGGCACAGGGACCGCCGGGTTCATGTAATAGTTTCCGGGATCAAAAAAGAAGGCAATTTTCCGGATGGGTGTCTGCACCTGAAGTTCACTCACTTGAAGCGTGTCCTCGGCCACTGGTTCAGGGTTGGTGAAAAGAGGCGCTGGGTTCCCGATAGGGCTGAAATGGAAACCACCGAAATAGCTTCCCGATCGTCGGGCAGTAACGGCCTGGGTGAAGAAACTCTCCAGCCGCCACAGGAAAAATCCGATCTTCTGAATGTTGTACCAGCCGGTGAGCTGGCACATGGGACGTACGTCCACGGTATGGGTGGTGGTATCAAAGGCGCCGTTGATGCGGTCCAGCGCGTCAAGATCGCGCACCAGCACAGTGCCGACGCGGTCTACCACAAACGGATCAGTGGAGGCAGTGCGCGTGTCCTCATGAAACCTGAGGTGATTGAGATTTTGCGTCCAGCCCAGCTCGGCAAAGAAGGCAACGGCGTGCGCGTCCCATCCCGTCACGTCTCGGGCAAGCTGTTCCAGCATGGTGAGCGTGCCTTTGCGCCGGCGATAAAAGATGGTGCGCGCAACGTCAGCGCGCCGGCGGGCAAAACCTTCCGGAATGGGATTGTTACCAACCAGATCACCGATGTAAGGCACAACCCAGTTGGCGCAGGTTTCAATAAAAAGGTCATCCCATAGGCCGTCCACGTTGGCCTTGAGCTGGCCGGCCTGATTGCTGATGAGCCCAAGGAAGGCTCGCAGCGGGTAACCGCGCTCTGCATCACGTATGCGATAGATGGCCGGAAGTAAGGAATAAAGGTCCAGTGAATTGGTGGTGAGTAAGTTGGTTGTGCTCACGGTTGCACCTGTCCCAGAGTGATCAGCGCGTCCGCGGGATTTTCCAGCGTGGCCAGTTCATCGTCATTGATACGGAGATGTACCTGCACCGCGGATGAAGTTGCGCCGTGGCTCATAGCGTCTGCGGCGTTCTTGTAGCCGAGAGAAATGATGTCAGCACCCACCACGCCATCCACAGACTGCAAAACGGCATAGACGCCGCTGAGATGCACCGGCCGGCCGAACGCTTGTTGATCGAAGGAGAAGTAAACGGCCACTGCGGCGTTCACCGCGGCCAGCACCGTGTCACGAACGTGGTCGGCGCTGACAAAGATCAAGGCACTCATCCGGAGCGGGATTGATTTGTAACTGCGCACCACCAGGGCGCGGTTGGGATCACGGCGCGCATCGAGATCAGCGACCAGATCGGCGTAAGTCTGTCCGATGATGGCTGCGCCTCCGCCGCCTGCGACAGTTAGATAGACAACCTGTTCTTCACCACTCCATGCCCATGAAGCACGGGCCTTGGCGACTCCGGCAAATTCGCGGGCGGCATCCTCAAAATCCTGAAGAGAGACAATGCGACCGAAGGTGCGCACGGTGTTCGGCGCGTTCTGGCGCGTCTGGTCCAGTGATTCAGGTTCAGCGCCGCCCGTCGCAGGGCCGGGATTGCTGACACTCTTCAATCCAACTGGGCGGCTGAGCAGCGTTCGCAGCGCACCCGCGCTCACATTGCCGACCACGCCGATGCCCTGGCGGTACGTTCCGGTCACGTTGACGCGCCCGGAAGGCAGGCGGCTTCCAGTGACTCCGTCACCAAAATGCACGGTCATCCCCTTGGTGTCCTGGGTGGTGACAAAGATGCGTTCGTCACTGGTGTGGCCGAAAAATTCACTGGCCTCCTTCCAGATCACGCCGGCAATCTGGATCTGCAGGGTGTCAGCAACTCCGTGCGGCGCGCCCGCCTGGTGAATGAACGTGACCGGCGACTTCTGCAAACGGAATGTCTGGAAGGTTGAAGAATTGTCCCCGTCGCCCAGCACTTCGCCGGCAATCGTCTGCCCATGGGTTGCGCCGCATACGTTGCCGAAAAGTCTGGCCGACCCCGTGGTCAGCGTGCGCGCAAGATCGGGAGTGAAAGAGACGAGCCAGTGATCGGGGAGGCCGTCATCGTCTGTGTCCGTGGCAACAGCTGACTGCACCAGCACCGATTGAGGAAGTGCTGACGCATCATCCAGGATGAGCTTGCGCTTGTCGTCAATCGAACGCATCTGCGGCAAGGGAACGTATACGCTGCTGCCGCTGATGGAGTCACCGTAACGGAATGGAGAAAACGCCAGGAGCTGCGAGACTTCGTAAACCGTCACGCGTGCACGGTCAGAGATGGTCCAGGTTGGCAGGCCCAGCGAATCCCAGGCGCTCCAGCCATTGTTGGGAGCGATCTGCCAGATATGCCACAGTGCCTGGTCGGTGCCGCGAACGAACACTTCCATGCGGCCGTCAAGGTTTTCACTCAGAGATAGCAATTCGATGATTCCGCCCAGGGAAGCCCATGCGCTCCAGCCATTGTTCGGCGCCGTCTGCCAGATGTGCCACAAGGCATGGTCTCCGCCTCGGGCGAAAACTTCCATGCGCCCGTCCTGGTTCTGTCCCACTATCAGCATGTCAATGATGCCGCCCAGGGAAGCCCATCCGCTCCAGCCATTGTTGGGAGCGGTTTGCCAGATGTGCCATAATCCCTGATCAGCGCCGCGCGCAAAAATTTCCAGCCGACCATCCTGGTTCTGGCTTACGGCAAGCAGGTCAATAATTCCACCCAGAGAAGCCCATCCGCTCCAGCCATTGTTCGGCGCCGTCTGCCAGATGTGCCACACCGCCCGGTCCGTACCGCGGGCAAAGATTTCCAGACGACCATCCAGGTTCTGGCCCACCGCCAGCAGATCAATGATCCCGCCCAGGGACGCCCATCCGCTCCAGAAGCTATTGGGGGCAACCTGCCAGATGTGCCACAGCGCCTGGTCCGCCAGTCCACGGACAAATACCTCAAGGCGTCCATCCAGATTGGAGCCCACAGCGAGCAGATCAATCTGCCCGTGAAGCGAATCCCATGCGCTCCAATTCCCTGCCGGAGAGATTTGCCAGATGTGCCACAACGCCCTGTTGATTCCGCAGGCGAAGACTTCAAGCCTGCCGTCCTGATTGACGCCTACGTCGAGCAGATCAATCTGCCCTCCTAGTGATTTCCACGTACCCCAGATTCCACCGGGGCCGACCTGGCTTCTGGTCCAGAGCGCGGCGTCATCACCAATGCAAAACGCGTTGAGCTGTCCCAGGGAATCGAGCTTCACCACCGGCGTCGCGGTGATTCCCAAACCGAGAGTCAGCCAGGTCACATTGCCGTTGAGCGGGCCGAACTCAGCCGGGCCGGTGGACACGTCTGTAACCGTCGCGAGCCGGGCAAAGGAGCCAGGGGGTGGCGCGGCGGCATCCTGCGCGATCAGAAGCTTGCTTCCTGGTTTCAGGTCACTGTAACGCGCGTCTAACGAAAGTTGATTTTGCGGAGGAGGCGCAAGGTTGGCGTTGGTGTAATTGGGGCCAGTCTCCAGTTGCATGCGGATCCCGCCCGGAGCAGTTGCATCCGCAACCGGGTGAACATAACTGCTGGGTGCGTTGAAGCCGAACAAGCGAAACTCACGCGCATAGACGGCTGCCTGTGTGGAGAACTGCTGGAAATCACTCGACTGAATGGCCGGGGTCCAGGACAGAAATTGTTCCGTGTTATGCACGGAAAGACCGCTCACATCTTTCAGCTCGGCACGCGACTGATTGAAGATCGCCATCTTGATGCGTGGAGCCAGTCCTTTTGGATCAGAAATCAGCACCGCCTGCATGCTTCCCAGGGCGAACGGAGCATAGATTTCCGGCTGGGGAAAAATCTGGAGCTGGTTGAGCGCGGCGTCCGCAGTGATGCTTGCAACGGTCTCAAACTTCTGTGGCTTTTCGTTTTGTCGGGGAACGCTTTGCACCAGCAAACCCACGGGCACGTTGACCTGCTTGCCTGCTTCAAGGAAGAAAGCCAGATCTGCCTCCGCAGCGGCGCCGGGAGCCGGTGTATATCCCAGCAGCGCTGCCAGAGCGGCAATGGATTCCTGGAACAATGCGGTGCGCAAGTACGATTCATTCGCAATGCGCTCCTGATAAAAAGTAAGGATGTCGCCAATGTAAGCCCACATGGCGAGCAGGGCGATCCCGAAATCATCCGTCGAGCGCGTGAGCAGGCGGTCGCGCAATTCCGGAGTTCGCGAGATCTGTTCACACATCGCCTGCAGCAACGTGGCATAGGTGCCGAGGCGATACTGAATTGCAGAGAGGCCGGGACGATTGTCGATCCCCTGAGGCGCCGGTGGCACATCATCCTGGCAACAACCGCAGGTACCCATGGCCTGTGTCTGGTCCGCGCTCATTTTCCGCCGCCTATGTTCAAGCTCAACACTCCGTTCTCGCGAAAATTGGGGTCGTTATCCAGCCGGGCAATTTCCAGACGGTCCATGGCTATGTAGCCCTGCTCAAGTTCATGGTTCGCAACGTTGCCGAACCTCTGGAACTTCGTAACCAATGCGGAGTCCACGCCCTCCACGGCCATCACGGCGGCATAAAGCTGGCTGAGATATAGTGGCTGTCCGAAAGAGAAATGATCAGGATGGAAGAAGCCTTTGCTTCCGTCCGGCAACTGGCGGTTGCTCAGGGCGATCAACAACGCCTGCTCCACATCGCCCCGGAAGTGGTAGGGCGCCACGCAGATATCAATCGCGATATCCAGCGCCACATAAACCGGCGCATTGATCTCAAGATCGTAACCGGCCTGCGTGTAAGACGTGACCCAGTCAAGCACACGCTGCGCCATGTCAGGTGAAACGGTGTTAGTCCCCATCGGATCAATCGTGATGAAAACTGTGTACCAGCTTCCTGTCCATCGGAATGTGGCTACTGCCTGGGAGACTTCAGGCCACAGCTCCGCGGCGTGAGCATAGTCATCTTCCGTTACCGCGCGATGCTGCACCGCACGAAATGCCGTGGGCGCCAGCAGCTTCACCTGCTCCAGCGATTCCGGTTCGATGCCGCCCCACGCGGGCAAGGGGTTACGCACTGCATCAAGCGGAGGGAAATTGACCACTGTGCCGGGATTGATGACGTGAACAAGACTATCCGCGCCTACATTCCCGGCCGTGCCAACGCCGATGCGGTACTGCGCCAGCATGTGCGAACCGGAGGGTGGCGCCAGTCCATATTCTCCGTCGCCAAAGCGCAGAAGCGCGGAGCCATCATTTTCTGTTTCCACGGCGAACACATGTTCCAGTGGATGGCTGCTGAGCAGATCAAGTACCGGCTGCCAGTTCGGCAACACCTGCGCGCCATGATGAACGTCGAGATTGGTGACTTGCGGTTTGGCCTGATGCGGCTCTGTCTGCAGTAGACTGGCGACCGTGGTCCGCGAGCTTTCAGATTTGCTATACGGAATGCGCCAGCTCAGCGGGCCTTGCCGCAGTCGGAAGCGGAAAGCGCGTGGACCGGTGATGATTCCGGGAGCCGTGGGATCGGCAGGATCTCCGGGAAACCACTCCGTGACGGTTTGACCGTGGTCTGCCAGAACCATGTTTCCACGCGCGAGCGAAACATCGTTCACCACGCTGTTATCCGGAAGGCGCACGGAGAGACATAACGGAAAATTAAGACGGTCTTCACGGGCCCAGGTCACCAGGGTAAGCGGAATGGGTACGCCGCTGGTGAGCGGATCGCTGGCATTCTGCACCTGGGTGAGCCGCACCACCTGGCGATGCCTGGGATCGGCGTCAGCAGCGTGGCCAGTGACTGGTCCCAACACTTCCTCGAACAACAGAAAGTCACCCGGGCGCAGGCGCCATGGCTCCGGACCCGCACTGGCCGATAGATCTCCGCGCAGATAAACCGACGTGGCGCCACACGGAAGACAGCATTGCTCATTGCCCCAGGCATAAATGGAGATACTGTTGAGCTGGTCACTCAAATCTTGATCGGTCAGCGTTTCATATATGGTGCCGGACGCCAGGCGAGCATCGTCGGCTTGAGCGCTGGTGAACACCGGGCCAAAGGGCGGCATTTTCCCGTGGATGGGCACGATTACCCTTGCCAGCACCTGGCTTCCTGCCGGTAATGTTCCCGTGCCGGGACTGTTGAGCCGAAAATGAATGAATGATCGCGCACTGGCTCCGTCATTCATCTGGTAATCCACCAGGCGCGCCAGGCGGCGCACAGAAATGCGTTGCCGCGCGGACCCCAGGAAGATTTCATTGCTGACCGCGTCCTGGTAATAGCTGATCTGGTCACCCACGTAGGCCAACAGTTCGATCAGCGCCATGCCGATATCCGCTTCATGTCGCTCCGTCCAAGAAGGCTTCAACGATGGAATGAGATCGAGAAGAGCCTGGCGGAAGCTGGCGTAGTCCTTGGCCATGTAGTCGATGTCCGGCTGCTGGAATACCGCAGGCGGGCAGGTGGCTGATAAGCGACAGTCAAAATGGGTTGGGCATCCGGCTTTGAAATTGAACTGGAGTTGCGAATAGAAAATATCAACCGCGGGGTCAGTGATGGTGAGCGTGTAATCGGAAAAGTCTCCCGGCTCGCTCACGCTAACTTCAATATGGTCAGTTACAAAAGTGACGCCCTGCACCTGGATGTTCTGGATGCGCGCGCCGCCGGAAATAGTGATTTCCTGTGGGGCGGTTGCCAGCTTGTTCATCAGGGCGATCAGATTTCCCTGCCCCACTATATTGGCTGGATCCTTGGGAATGAAGAACACCTGCAGCAGGCGTTCATTGTCGGCGGCCGGCGAGGTGACCACCTCAACGTAGTCAACGCCGTTGATCAGCGGGTCTTTTTCAATGAGAACGCGTCGCTGCGCTTCATCACAGATGGTTGTCTGGAAAGGAGTCATGCTTGCATCACTGTCCGCCGGAAGGCGAAACAAAGGTCGTTTGCACCTGCTGGCCGGTATCGCGACGAACATAGACCAGGTTGATTTGCAGGCGCTCATCCACGCTGGTCACGTCAAGCTGCTGGACGGCAATCACGTCACCCAGCCACTGCTGCAACGCGCCCTGAATGAGCAGTTGCGTGGCCGCGGCAAGCGCCTCGCTGTTAGGGCGGAACACCATTTGCAGCAACCCGCAACCGAAGTCCGGCAGTTCCACCCGTTCCCCAGGACTGGTGAACAGCAACTGGTAAATCATGTCCTGCAGGTGATCATTAGAATCCGTGCCGGCGACGCGGCCGCCGCCGTCAAGATCAAATGGATAATCGAAATAGGTGCTCATGAGAAAACTCAGGGATGAACGGAGATGGAGGTTACGTCGCCGGTAAAGGTATCAACGCCATCCGTCACGGTTACCAGCAACGCGTTTGGGTTGTTGGCAAGATGCTGGATCACGCCGCGGGCAATCGCCAGGAACAGAAGCCGCCTGTCCTGCGCGTTGGCGCCAGACGGCAGCGGCTCAGTGATTCCTACGTCCTGGCGCATGGCGATATAGGCATTCTCAATTTCCCTGGCCATGTTGCTGGTGGAATCAAAGTCAAAGGGCGTGCCTCCATACAGTTCCGTGCCCATGTTTTTCTCCTTAGCCGGTTTTGACCTGCACAGAAAGTAGATCCGGCGTGGCCGGAGGAAAGGGCGGGACCGGTGGCGCAGGCGTTACTGGAATCACGCCGGCTGCCAGTTCCCCGGGATGCATGTGCAGGTTGAACATGTTGACGAGCTGATTGAGATAGAGCAACAGGTTGTCACCAAAAACAAGGGGATGGGGCGCGCCGTCCACCAGCTCAATCTGGGCTGCGTTCACCACGACTTTGAGTGAAGCGTTGATATTGATCTGGTTCTGGCCCACGTCAATTTTCACCAGGTTCGTGCCATTCTGGTCACTGATGGCGATGGTGTTAGCCGAATCATTCAACACCACCATCAGTCCGGCCTCACTGCGCAGGATGGAATAATCCGGAGTGGCAGAGTTGCCGTCCTGGTCCGCGGGCAGCTGTCCGTCAGCCCACCAGCAACCTGTCCACACGGGGAGGGAGACGTCGCCGGATTCAAATTCAATCCATACGCCTGCATCCACCGGCGGCACGCGGAAGAACCCGCTTCCCTTGCCGGCGTAGGGAAGGCTGGGCAAGGCCCATCCCGAATCCACGTCCTGCAGGATTTCCGCTACCCTGGCGCGAATGCGGCCAAGGTTTTTCGGATCCTGATTGTCCGTGACAATACCGCGATACTTGCCGTAATGCTTTTCCAGCGTTGCTGACGTGATGGGTGAGGGTAAGGCTGACATATTTTTTGTCGCTTGGTAGAGGGTCGGTCTCAGGCGCTGGCAGCGTCATTGGGCTGAAAATTGTCATTGCCCTGCACACCGCTGGCGTTGCGCTTCAGGCTGAAGTGCTGCGTATAGCCATCTCCACTGAAGCTGTGCAGGACCTGCTCAACATAGTAGGTGCCGCTGAACTGCAGTCCCGCGCCGCGCACCATGATGGGCCGCTTGGCCCGAATCACGTCTCCATATGCCACGGTGTTGACCTCACCTTCCGCAGTTATGGCCCACGAAGAACGGTCAACCACCGATTGCGTGGCGGTTTGCAGGTCCCCTGTCTGCGAAAGTCCGGTACCGCTGATCAGCACCTGCCGCGGATTGTCACCGGCGACTGTGGGCGCACTGCCCAGGGCCTTGTCCTCAAGATCGGTGGGATTGGCCGTTTGTTGTTCCTTGGAATGAACATCCACATTGGCTGCCTTCGCGGTTGCCGGCTTCAGCATGTCAAAGCGCGCCTGGAATGAATTGACATTCGTGGCATCGCCCATATTCACGGAGAGAACACCCTGCGGCGATAGCTGCAGCCTGGGCTTATGAAAATGCCCTTCGACCTTCCCGGTCTCAGGATTCAACTCCACATAGCACTCGAATCCATTTCTCTCGGCCAGCGCCTGCATGAACTGGATGTCGGTCCCGCGCTGCATCTGCGTGTAATCATCTTCATCGCGGGTGGGCTGGGTATCATCGATCACCGGTTCAAAGTCATAGGTGCTGAAAATCTTTTCGGCGACGCCGCTGTCCGTCATGTTGGGCCAGGGCTGCACGGTATGGTTCAGGTTCATCCTGACCGTGGGTTCCATGGCCACCACATTCAGAATGGATTGTCCGGGCTGGTTGGCAAAGCTGGCATTGGTCTCGATGACGTAGGCTTCAATCAGCGGTTCCGTTTTGCCGCTGCCCACATTCACGTTGATACGGAGCTTGGTCAGGCGCTGGAAAATTTTCTCGTCCACCACATTCCACGAGCCGCAGCCGTCCCGGATGCTGATGGCCACGCTGAGGCGCACCATGTCCGCCATCTCCGCATGGTCCTCCACTTCCAGGTGCTGGATCACGGCGATCAGCTCAGGCGTCGCCGGCTTATCATCTATATATAAGGTGTAGGCGATCTGGCCCATTGCGTCAGCCTTCCGAAGGTGGAATCTCCAGGGTGTCACCCACGATCAGCTCATCGTCCGGCCACATGGCACCATTGGCGTCACAGATTCGCCAGAACCTTTGTGGGTCACGAAAGGAGAGATTGGCAATTTGATCAAGCCGGTCACCCTGATGGATGCTGTAACCGATCACACCGCCGGTCGCCGGAATGAAGCGGATCTTTTTGTAATTGACCGGACGGCCCCTGGCATCCTTGATCTGACTGGTATCAACTTTTTCATAGCGACTGCCTTTGAAGAACATCTTTTTTCCTCACAATCTTCTTTCCTCACAATCGGCGGGCCAGCCTACATGGGGATCAGGCCGCGAAAGCGGCTGGTATCGCCCAGCGGGTGATATTTCCCCGCCAGCATTTCTTTTTGCCTCTGATAGGCCAGAAAGGCCATGAAGCCTACGGTACCCTGCTTGAGTTCCATGTAGGTGAGCACGCGCATGCCTAAATCCACCTTGGCCTGAATGGGATTGAGATTGGCGTCAAAAGCCTGCTCCGTAATGGCAAAGCTGGTAAGCAAAATCGGAAGCACACGCGACTTGCCCCACGCAAGCAAAACCAAGGGCACATCCGCGGGGCATACCTGTACCTGCCCTGCATCCGCCAGCTCCATCATCTTCTGCGCTTTTTCCGTGTTGGGATAGAGCAGCATTTCCATGGTGGCCAGCACGGGATGCAGTCCGTTTTCAACCGTGGTCTGGTTTTGCGCCGGCTCGGCCAATTGGTCGGTGGCGTCCAGTTCAACCGAGATGTTAATGGTCTCCACCGGCGGACCTTCCACACGCAGAACATCTTCACGGGCCGCGCCCACGTTGCTGGGATCACGTGGCGCCGCGCGCATGGCCAGGTTGCGCGTCATCTGCTCCGGGTTGTACTGGAAGACAATCACCTGCGGCTGGGGTCCCGGGTTCTGTGAGGGATAAACCACCAGCCCGCCTTTCAATAATTTTGGACTACGAGGAGATTCAGAGGCCATGGTTGTTCCTGTTTTTCACGACGTGATACGACGATAGTTGTACGCGGTGTTCAAAGCTGGCTGGTGAATTTGTGCGGCATTGGTGCGATCAGACGTCCTGCGTTTGGCTTTCAGAGCCCTTTCCCGCGTCCGATTTAATCGGACCGGATTTGCAGATGGTGTCGCGGTCCTGCGCTGTTTCCGCTGCGCCCTCTTTGCTGGTTGTCATTTCCAGCCCGGGCCCGGGCCTTTTTGCTTTCACAACATGTTTGATCAAAAACCCGGAGTTCTTCATGGGAATACCTTCCGACTGCGTGCGGTGGTCAAAGAACATGAACGTCTGTTTTGCTGTGATGCTCATGGGAGAAGTAAGTGATGAAGTGGGGAGCATGTGGTCATCTTTCGTGGTTTTGCTAAGAATGCCGTAGCAGTGGTTCAGGGCCTCCGGCTTTTTGCTGGGATATTCAACGCGTTCTGCGCCACCAGCTTTGTCCAGATCTCCTCGCACGCCACTGTCTGAACCCACGTCATACGTGATATGGAGTCCTCGGAAAGCGCCTTTCGCCAGCCCGTCGAGGGTGAAAGACAAGTCCTCGGGAATCGCAGAAACGGAAAACCCGTGGCTGGACGCCAGCTGCTTTCCATTCTGGGTAGCTACCAGGGTGAGCCGGCTGTCTTGATTCGGCTCCGTCTGAGTTTTTCCTTTCAAATTCACCGTGGTAGTACCAGAGCTGGTGAGGTTTTGAGTCACCTTTCCATCAATCGTTGCCTCGCCGTTACCGCCGCCCTGCCCATCAATCGACAAGGTTACAGGCATGGAAGGGTCGAGCGTGCCGTTCAATTGAACATCTACCGGCGTATTGAGCCTTGGCGGAATATGGTTTTTCTTCATCTCTTTTGGAGTTGAATCAGCGCGTATATCTGTCGGTATGGTGACAGTAACGGGCTTTGTCGCCGGAGGCGATGATTTGACCGGCGGTGCAGGCGCTTTTCCTGAACCAGGGCCGCTTCCCGAACCGGCTTGATTGCTTCCTGGTTGATTGCTTCCTGAACCAGCCTGACTGTTCCCGATGGGAGTCCGTTGCAGAGTACCAGACGTTGGACGACCGCCAGCAGCCACGAATCTCTGCATCATCTGGTTGCTGAGCGCTGGAGTGGAAGTGCGAGACAGCTCTTCCGAACGAAGCCTTACCGATACCACCGCGTCTGCATGCCATTCGGGTCGTGTTATTCGATCGTCGAGTAAATTGACGCATGTGGTTCTTTGCCGATCAAAATGGAGGGCACGATGCCTGAAAATTCCCTTGCTGTATGTCGAGGGAGCGAATGGATGGGCCAGACGCAACGGGAGGCACATCCGCAGTGGAAAACAGATGGTCCGTAATGGGCTGACAATCGTGGGCCCGTATATGATCTGTGGGCGGGATACCAGTTCCCGGGGATGGATCATAAGCTATATCGATGAAGGCAAACCATTCCGCGACATAAAGCGGGATTACACGGCTGGTAGATTTCTGCCGGGCCACGACATACGTAAGGAAAAACCCAAACTTATGTTGCCGAAAGAGCAGCGACCGCGAATCATCCGGGTCCTGAGTGATGTTAAAAAGGGCATTCTTCGCTCCAATTCTGGGAGTATCATGCGCCGTAACAGGAAATGTAAAAGAAGTACGCCCATGGTGGAGAGAAGCCAGATCGTCCTTAAAGCTAACGCTCATGAAGTTAGGGTCACTGTCATCTCTATCTGACAACAGCAGCCCTGGCAATTGCTTGATATGGCCCACAAACACTTCCGTAGGGTGTTTGTGGGTGGGAGGCGGCGCCACCCCCTGCGGAAAACGAAAGCAGGTTTGGTGAGCCGGAGCAGCTACCGTTTGCATCGCCCCGATATTCCAATCGTCAAAATCAGAAGGTTGCGCCGCCTGCATTCCGACCTGGGCGCTGAGGTCAAAATCTCCGATGGCCTGGCTGACTTGCAAGGTTGAAAGCAATGGCGGATTTTGACTCTTCTGTGCACTCACTTTGGGCTTTCCGACAATGGAAAACGTGGGGTCCTGCGCCGGCGTGGCCTTTTTAGTAATCGCGATCTCTACAGCGCGGAAGTTGGGATTGTTAGTTGTTCCGGTTATGCCGCCCGACGCCTTCACTGACTTGATGTTTGTGCCGAAGTTCTTGGCTTTCAGCACGTCCGCTCCGGCTGCGGCGCGACCACAGGAGAGACTGGCATTGAATGACGCATCACCGTCAGAGCTGGCCAGGCCAAGAACTGCAATCTCAGCATTGGAGGGAATGTTGGCAGGATCTGCCAGAGCTTCCAGCTTGGCACGTTCGCCAGGCGCAAAATCATCACAATTAATGTTGAACAGGAAACGCGGCCCTTTAGCCTTGTCACCTGCAGCGACCTGCGTGAGATCACAATCGACCGGCACGGAGCTGAATTCTGACGGGCCGCATTTGCGTTGAAGGGGAGCTGATTCGTTGGCCGTCCCTTGCTGTACGGTGTGTGCGAGTTCGTGCGCGATCAATTTCTGACCCGACTGTGTCTGCGGTGAGAACTTGCCGTGGCCGAATACCACGTTGTTGCCCACTGTATATGACAAAGCGTTCACTGCTTTGGCCGACTCAGCCGCTTTTGCGTCGGTATGCACGCGTACATTGCTGAAGTCTGCACCGAAGCGCCGTTCCATAAAGTCACGAGTGGATCGAATTCAGCGGCTGGCCGGTCGAGTGCAGCACATCATGAACGATAGGTGGAGCTTCGGAGCTGGCAGAGGCTGTATTGGAACTGCGCTGAAGCGTCTTTTCTTCGTTGTGGGCTTCGGCACTACATTCTTCGCACTCGCCACCAGAGCTGGAAGATGAACCGCAGGAGCAGCGTTGCAGAACCGCTCTTGGACCGCAAGAAAAACTCTCGCTCGGCTGTGCCGATGACGCTGTTACAACCGCTGCGTCCGGCATGCGCATCACTGTGTCTGCCACGCGGTCTGCTTCCTGTTCAAAAGCGTCACCGGGCTGATTGATGGTGAGCTTGCGTTGGAGCAGTCCGCCATCGGCGAGACGCAACAATCTTTGGTTGCCATAGCCCGACTGCGAGCTGGCTGCAGGATGAGGGGACAAGACCCAGCTTTTGCGATTGCCCTGGCTAGAGGAGTCCTTGTGGGTTTGCCGCGAAGCGGATTGGGTAGTCCTAGTCATTGTGTCATTCAATTTCGCCAAGTCTACAACGTGCTTTTTACGCACTCTCGTGTCGAACGAGGTTAGCTTGGTCATTGAACTGATCGTTAAAAGTTGGCCCCGAAGTGGTGAAGTAAGGGGCATCCGTTGTGCTACCCCGGCCTTTTGTTCCGATGTTCACCTTAACTTGGCCGACAGTAGCCCACAGGTTATGCGGCTGATCAAAATCCGGCGTGAATGTAAAATTGTGGAGCGAGTTCCAGTATACAAAGCGCAAGGGTGTGGCCAGGAAATTACCTTCGGGATCCCGGGCAGTGAGATAAGTGACCAGGTGCAGTCCGCGCGTGTAGCCACGCAGATAATTGGTGACTCCCCCAGCCGAATCGTTTGTCACCATCTTGGGAATCCATTCCCATGGCCCGTCAATGTGGAATATGCCAGCAGAATCACCACAGTCACCGGGAGAGCGAACTCTGCTTTCGTCATACCAGATATTCCCGTCGGTACCGGGATCACGTATCGGTAGTGTATGGCGACGGAGGATCGTCACGGCGCCTTCCCCTGGATGACGTCCCCGGTAGTACTGGATGGCCCATGCGATCCATGCGGTTTGTGTGGTACCGATTTGCCAACCCGCGCAGTCATCGGTGGCGTCACCATCCACCTCAACAAGTCCACTCACCTGTATCTGATCAGGCTTGGGCGGTACCAGGAATGACTCTCCATCATCACTGTTGGTGATGGCCGGTTCGTTGAGTTTTGTGGCGTCCCAATCAAGAACGTTGAGATGTACGGTCCTCTGTAAAGCAGGTGATGGAGAGCGGCGCAAGACAACAGGGTTTGCTTCAGCCGCAGACGGACTTTCATGTCTATGTTCCGATGACGCCGTCATGGTTGTTGCCGGCGCCGCTCCTTGCTGCCTCACATGCGTCAGCTCGTGGGCTAAAAGACGGCTTCCATCACGGCTTGAAGGCGCATAACGACTCTTCCCAAAAACCACGTTGTTCCCGACCGTATAAGCCAAGGCGTTCACTGCTTTTGCAGACGCGGCGGCTTTCGCGTCTGTATGCACCCATACGTTGCTGAAGTCAGCGCCGAAGCGTGGCTCCATGAAGGCGCGAGTGGCGGAATCAAGTGGCTGTCCGGGAGAGCGCAGCACGTCATGAACAATGGGCGGAGCTTCCGTGTTGGCAGAAGATGCATTTGAGCTGCGCTGAAGTCTTGTGGCTTTGCATTCTTCGCACTCGCCGCCTGAGCTTGACGAGGCGCCACAGGAGCACCGCTGCAGAACTGAGCTGGACCGACTCACCGAAGTTTCATGCTGCAAAGTTGATGACGCTGTTGCAACCGCTGGGTCCGGCATGCGCATTACGGTGTCCGCCACGCGGTCAGCTTCCTGTTCAAAAGCGTCACCCGGCTGATTGATGGTGAGCTTGCGCTGCAACATGCCGCCGTTTGCCAGACGAAGCAATCTCTGGTTTCCGAATACATGTTGCATGCGTGCCAGCGGGCTTTCCACATGCACCGGCCGAGGGGAATGAAGCAGCGCCGCTTGTGATGCCTGCGCCGCTTGAGCATTCTGCTGGTTGCCGGTCTGGGCTATTTTTAACATCGAGGTTTATTTCGCACTTCTTGTGGTCGTTCCTCTTGGCTTGTCTTCATCAGGCCTTGGCGTTCAGACTCTGATGGATTCCGCGGGCAATGGCCATGGCCGTTTCATTGCTTGCCGATGCCTTCTGGGAATTGAGCGGCGCCTTCACGCTTACGGCCGCCGCGTTCTTTGCTACGGGCGTGTTGCTGGTAGACATCAGCCGGGCCAGGTGGTTCTCCACCATGCGGCCCAGCATGGCGCCTTCACGCGGCGACAGTTCTGTGTTGCGCAAAACCATCTCCCCGATTTTGACACGAATCTGTTTCATCTTATTTATTTGCCAGAGTACTTATTTGCCGGGAAGCCCCGGCCTAGCTCGCCTTCCATGATCAGCTTGTCGATCTTCACGTACTCGCGGCGAGCCGCGGTCAACACATGATCCATGTTGATGCGGGAGTTTTGTGCGGCGGCAAGGAAGGCAGCATTGAGAACGATGTTGCTGATGTTTCCTCCGGAAATTTCAAGCTTGCCCAGCGCAGTGTAGTCCAGGGTATCGACTTCAGCCTGCGCGGGGAATGCACCCTGCCATATGCGGCTGCGGTCCGCTGGTGAAGGAAATGGGAAATCAACCAGAAACCGTAGACGACGGAGAAAAGCCTGGTCCAGCAGAGATTTTCTGTTGGTGGCAAGAATGGCCAGGCCACGATAGTCTTCCATGCGCTGCAGCAGGTAGTTGATCTCAATGTTGGCGTAGCGGTCATGGCTGTCGCGGACTTCACTGCGCTTGCCGAAGAGCGCATCCGCTTCGTCAAAAAACAGAATGGCTCCGCCTGCTTCCGCCGCTTCAAACAGCCGGCGCAGGTTCTTTTCCGTCTCGCCAATGTATTTGCTGATCACGCTGGCCAGGTCAATGCGATAGAGATCGAGATCCAGATGATTGGCAAGCACTTCAGCGGCCATGGTTTTACCGGTACCGCTGGGGCCGGCAAACAACGCTGCAATTCCTTTACCACGATTCAGCTTTGCTCCGAATCCCCACTGCTCATAGACACGGTTGCGCTGTTCAACCTGCGACGCCAGCTCCTGAATCTGCTGCAGCTGTTCAGCCGGGAGCACCAGTTCATGGAATGACCGGCGGGCCATGATCTTTTCCGCCAGTCCGTCCATGGAACGCGCCGCCTGTGCACGCGCGGTATGCCAGAGATCACGCGATTCCAGCGCAGGCATTTCCGGATTGCGCAGGCCTGCCGCATCACAGGCTTCCTGGACAACACGATGAATCTGCTGCGGACTGAAGTGAAATTGCTGCACCAACCGGGCGAGCGTGGAGTCGATGATTTCATCCTGGCTGAGTAAATGCTGCGCGTTGCTCAGTGCGGCAAGATCGTCCTTCCACACGGAAAGTTGCGTGGCGGCGTCACTGCCGGAAAGATGGATGCTGATCAGGCGTCGTTCACTTTGCACAGGTTCACGCGCCGCCATGATGATGAAAGCCTGCACATGGTTCAGAAACTCAAGCAGGCGCGACAACTCCACGCGGTTGGCCGTGTCATATTCCATGCAATCGAGAAAATAGGCACATGGCAAGAGAAGTGATTCGCGCTCGAGAAGGCGAAAATACGCCTGACGGTCCGGACCCATGGCTGACAACATCGCTGTATCGATGGCGTACAGCGAAATCCCCACGCGCTCGCAAAGTTCGCGGGCGATGGCCTTGTGTCCAGCGTTAGCTTCACCGGTCAGTTGAATGGCTGGCATGTGTCCGCGATCATTCCAGTTTTGCAACCGGCGTTCCAGCAGATCGGTCGTCGCCTTCTGTTCGCGTCCCAGAGCTCCCTGGCTGGAAAGCTGGCGGACGAGAAAGCTTAGCTGCTCATCCAGATGGTTGACTCCCAGCAGATAGTCGGCAATGCGGCGCGTGATCCGCAGCGGCTGGCCGGCGAGATGCGAAGTTGATGACGCATCCGTGTGCAGCAGGCGGAAGCGTTGCAAAGGAGCGTCGGGAGCGAAATGCGGCCAGTGATGCCAGACGGGCGCGCCACCTCCGTGATGATTGCCGATAACCTGCATGGCCAATCCGATGGTGGCGTGTTTCTGCGTTGCGTCATCCAGAACGTATCCGTAGAGGCGTTCAAACGAGGGATCCACCGATGGCGCCAAAGCCATCAAGAGTACGTCCTGCTCAAAGGCTTCCAGCCGGAACAGTCGCGCCAGAATGTCCAACGCTGAAGGTCCTCCACAGGCAAGCACGTTTTGTTGTGCTTCCTGAATGCGGGCTTGTTGCTCTGCAAGAACGTGCAGGATGTTCTGCGCTGATTCGTCGTGTTCGTAGAAGCGGGATTCTTCGTCGGCGGAAGGATGCTGCATTGCATGGTCAGCGTCAGCGTCCGTAATTACCTGTCCCGGAAAGTTGTTGAATTCCGGGGCCAAGTCACGCTTCCATACGCGGCGAAGCCAGAGCACACGCAGTTGCAGCAGCAGGCGAAGCCGGGAAAACTCCGCACCAAGGTAGGCCATGTTGGCGGCCTGCCATGTCTGGCCGACGGTGCTGACCGGCTCGGTTGTGGTGGCTGTGCTCATACTCAGGGAAGAAGCGTGAATTTTTGTTTGTCTACACTCAGAGCGCCATTAACCTGCATGCGCACGAAATAATCCGGCGGGCTCGGCTGCAGCGGCGGCGTGACCTTATTGACCGCCAGTAATAAACATGAACCGTGGTCCCGGTTGGCAGCGGCGGATCGGATGGATCCGAAACAACTTCCATGGCAACATCATTCACGTAGACAAAACTCTTCAAGCCCGGCTGATACAGGCGCGTGCCATTTACGGTGAGAGTGGCCGCCGCGTTGCCGCTGGCTGGAGAGATGCTGGTAATACCCGGCACCAGCATGAAAACAGCCTGGTTGGAAACCTGCATCATGTTATCAGTGATGGAAGTGCCGCGATCCAACGCGCCTTCCACGCCTTCTCCCGGCCGTTGCACCAGCACCTGCACGATCTGCGGGCCAGGCTGCAATTGGTCAGCGGCCGGAATGGGCTGGGGAGTTGGGTGGTCAAAATCGACTGGATATTGATCGTCAGGAACGGCGAGCTGAATGTCTCCGTTCGGCAACGGCACTACTCCGATGAGGTCAAGGCCGCCGATCCTCACCCATGTCTTGGCGACCCGAAAACCTGAACCGGTAATGGTGATAAGCTGCCCGACCGATGCGCGCCCATCGCCAATGGGATCACCCGGCACCAGGGGCGTGCGATAAACGCTTTCAATTTGCGGACGCGTTTCCACGGACATAAGCAGACGACGTTTCTCCACCGGCGCGGCCAGTCGCCGCGGTTGCCGGCTCTCGATCTGGACCACAGTTACCTGGTAAGCCACGGAACAGCGAAAGTTGGCGGACGGCAGCGCCGTCCAGATCTTTGCGAATTCTTCCAAGCTGGCCGGTTGCAGCGAAATGCGCACACTTTCAAATTCATTCTGCAATTCGGGCGCGGCGAAAGAGGAGCCGCCGGTGATGATGGAAAAGTCGTGCATCACGCGCATGCCGTCGCCCAGAACTTCCTGGGCTTTAAGATCGCGGTCGTCACCGGTTTCCGAATCGAAGGCGGTCATCAGATAATGCAGATTGAGGCTCAGCGGGGGAAGGCCATACGTGCCTGGATGCCCATGTCCCGGGATTTCCTGGTTCTTCAGGTTACCGTTCTCGGTAACCAGGTAAAGATAAAGATTGATTCGCCTGCTGCTGGTGTCTGCCGGTGGCACATCAGGCGGTAGAAGAGTAATGTTGACCGGCTGATTCTCCATTTCAGCCGTCAGCAGATTCTTCAGCGTTGAACTTACCGCACGGATTCCTTTGTAGCTGCTCATCTCTTCCGCAAGAGCCAGGGGCCGGCTGTATAGCGGCGCATGGATTCGAACTCGGCAAAGCCGCTTGCTTTGGGGACCGCGCGGGCCTCCGGTTGCCGCGGCGTGTCCAGTCGGACTTCAACACGGCCAATATGGACTTCGACGATGGGCTCTGCGTTTTGCTGCGCTGCCGGCTGACGGCGTCCGTGTGAATGTTCCTGGCCGTTGAGGTGAAACGCATCTTGCGTCGCATGGTTCTCGACCATTAAACCCTGGTCCTGCAAGGATGCAGGCTGGTGTTTTTCGCCATGGATATTCTCGTGGAAAATGTTGGTTGGCTGAGGAACCGATGGTTGGATCAAAGCCGGACGCGTGAGTTGCGGATTGAGCTGCGCACTGGCGTTTTCATCTGCGGGCCAGGGCGGCCGGCTGGCTATTTCAAAATCCGGTTTCTCGTTTGCAGCCGGCGGGATCGGGGGAGCCAGGTCGTGAACCGGCTGAACGATGGCTGGCGCAACCGAGGTCTGGGCTTCCGTTTCGCGATCGTTGAGGGACAGCGAAGTGGCTGACTGACTTGGAGCCTTCACTCTTGCGGAAGGAAACGGAGCCGTGCCTGAGAATCGCGCGGGCTCTTCCCACGGCAGAGGCCAGTAGAACTGTTGTGGCGGTTGCGGCGTGGGCTGCGCAGAGCGCCCTGCGGCGCGTTCCACCATGCGAAGCAGGTAGTTATCCGCCACTGGCGCCTCCATCGAGCAGTTCGAGATACAACTTGCGCTTGCGAGGAGTCATGTTCAGGATTTCAGACTCACTCCAGTGATAGGCCAGGGCCAGCGTATGCACATCACAGAAAAGCTGGCGTTCGCGGGCAGCCAGTTCGCGAACCAAATAATCCGCTGCATCAAACGGCGCCTTGAAGCCATGGCCGCAGGATGGACACTCCATTTGCAGCATTGTCTCTGCCTGAGGGTCAAGCTCCGCCATGCGTTCTGAAATCCGTGCTGATAGTTGCGCAGGACAGTGGGCCATTGAAATATTCTCTTCCCCGTTTTGAGCGCCGTCCTGCCGCACCCAATCAATGCAGCGCCGGAGTAGAGCGATGGCTGCATCCTCCGTGGTGCGGGAGCACTGGTGAAGCGCCGTTTCTATATCAGACCCGCGCGGAAGGCGAAAACGGACTTGCAAGCGCGTTGCGTCCAGAAGAAAACTCTCCTCGAAATATTCCTGCTGCGGTTCGGGCACATGCAGGATCAAGCGATGCGATTGAAGCTGAAAGTCCATGACCTTGGAACAGGACGGGCACGGCAGCGTACAGGCCATATCGTCGCCAAAGGTCAGCCGATGGATGTGAAGCAGCAATGCTTCACGATCGCCGAGTGTGAGTTCGCGCAGCTGTTCCAGACCTTCACATGCGCGACCTTCCAGATGAGTGATACAGCGCGCAAGAATCGTGGAGACGCGCTCCACCGGCAGAGCCGCTGGAGCAAAAAGTTCATCCAGCGTCGCCGCGCGCTCGTCCATGGCCTTCACCCGCGCATGGCGAAGGCAAGAGCCTTCATACCAGTAGCCATTCGGCAGAGTCACTTCGGCAACAGCCATAAGGGTCACTGAGCGGGTACGGTGAAGGTGGGCTCTTTCGGTTCGGCTACGTCAAGGTCGCGTTCCCAGCCTTCATTCTCGAGCTTGATGTGCTGGATGGCCACGGCGCCAGCGTTGGCGTCCAGGTCCGGCAAGGCCTGGTACTCAGAAACCCAGCAGCGATAGACCTTATAGGAGATCACCTTCTGGCCGGCTTCATTGAACAGATCAATGATCACGTCCTTGCGAAAATCAGCCAGGGAGATTTCCGATCCCGGGCCGCTGCCGAAATCCCACACTTTGTTAGCCCATTTTTCAAATTCAGTGTCATGGGTTACGCCCCGCTCCAGCGTAATGGCGTCATACTTGGTGCGCCCGGGTGATTTTCGGCTGGTGCTGGGATCACCGCCCTCACGGTGCTCCACCAGGTCAGTCGTCCGCTTGAGCGAGCCGCACTTGCTGATGCCGGCCACATAACGGCCGTCCCACTTCACCCGGAATTTGAAGTTCTTGTAAGGGTCAAATCTTTGCGGATTAACACTAAACTGCGCCATGTATTTGCCTCTCCTTTAGGTGGGAATCTGCCCGGCCATTTGCTGAATTTTGAGAATCACGAATTCCGCCGGCTTCAGCGGGGCAAAACCCACCACAATGTTCACGATCCCGTTGTTGATGTCAGTTTGTGTTGTGGTCTCACTGTCGCATTTCACGAAATAAGCGTCCCGCGATGACGTGCCCTGGAACGCGCCCTGCCGGAATAGACTCTGCATGAAGGCACCCAGGTTCAGGCGAATCTGCGCCCATAACGGCTCATCATTGGGCTCAAACACCACCCACTGCGTGCCGCGATAAAGACTCTCTTCCAAAAAGAGAGTAAAGCGCCGCACGGGAAGATATTTCCACTCCGACGCCAGACGATCATCGCCTTGCAGCGTCCGCGAGCCCCATACGACGCGGCCGGATGCCGGGAAATTGCGCAGGCAGTTAATACCCAGCGGATTCAATTCGCCATTCTCCAGGTCCGTGAGGCTGACGGTGAGCTGGGCAACGCCGTTGAGTGAGGCGTCGAGCCCGGCAGGAGCTTTCCACACTCCGCGCTGGCTGTCCGTCCGGGCACATATTCCCGCGATGGCGCCGCTCGGTACGAACGTTCCCAAGGTGTTATTGTGCAAAGGATCTGCTTCCATGATGCGGGGGAAAAACACGGCCGCGTTCTTGCTTTTGGTCAGCATGGCGCCGATACCGGCGACCGCCTGGGCCACGGTTCCCCAACTGGTTGGCGAGTCAATCAGGTAGAAGGCACGCCGGTCTTCACAGAAGGTGGCCGCCTTGGCCACCAGGTCCGGGTCCACGTCATCCACGCCGGCCAGGTAAGGCGGAATCACCAGCAGGTTGAAGAGATCCGCGTTGGAGAGGGCGTAGAGTCCCTGTTTTGCCGTATCTAATCCCGGCCCGACAAAATCATTCTCAACCAGGAAGCTACCATCAGTACCAGAAGCAGCGGTGGCCGCCGTATTTGCAGCTGGATCAGTCCATACGGTTTTCCCGGCGGCCGGAGCCGCATTGCTGGTAGGCACAGATGTGAGAGCGCCAGTTGACTGAACCAGCGTTGATTCGAGGGCCAGGACCAGATCTATGCGGCGCGGGCTATTCTTCACGGTGAGGTTTCGATAGACCTCGGTGACGCCGGTATTAAAGTCGCGCACGGAAAGGTTAAAGAGATCGGCAGAAGTCAATCCGAAGGCTGCGGCCATGTCGGCAGAAATATTCGAATCCACCACGGCATGCAGCGCATTACCCCAATCACCTTCATTGGCGGCAAGCAGGGTGGGCGGACCGCCGGGTAAAACAATGGTTGCCGCATGCGTATCACTGCTGTGTATGACGCGTACGATCACGGCTGTGGTGCCACCGTTCTGATAGAAATGGCTGACTGCATATCCCAGCAAGCTCAGGTTCCAGAGGCCGCCAAAGATGCGCTCAAAGTCGCCGTAGCTGGTGATGGTAACCGGCGTGTTCACCGGCCCGCGCGCAGCGCGTCCGACGAACGCAGCGATCGACGTAGCCACGCCGGTGATGGTGCGTACTCCGCTGGGAATTTCCTCAACGTAGACGCCAGGATAGGTCGGGATTACAGGCATGCAGCCTCCTTTTCGATTTTTGTTGCCAGCCTTGCATCCTGCGGCCGAACACAGATGCAATGAACGCGGCCAGTTTTTTCTTCAGATGGATGGATCAGCCGGCAAGTTTGGTAACCGGCCCCGCCATCGCTTTCCGGTAGCACGGTAAGGAATTTGTATCCGCGAAGTTCCGCACCGGTTCAACGCAGGCCGCATCCACGTCAACGACAAAGGCGCGCCATATGGAGTCAATGGAGATCACCACGCGTGACTGGTTCTGTTCACGCAAAAGAATTCCCTGCAGGCCAGTCATCGGACCGGAGGTGATCAGCACCCGCTGGCCTGCTTCCAGCCGGGGATGAGGTGCAGCGTGGCCGTGCTCCGCGCCTTTGCGTATCCAGGCAATCTCTTCGTCTGAAACGGGAGTGGGCGCGTCTTTCTTCCCGATCAATGAGACCACGCTGGGAATGGTGAGCGCCTGCATGCGTTCTGAGAACGGCAGATGGACAAACAGATAGCCGGGAAACAATGGAATGTTAAGCGGGACGCGCCTGTCCTTCCATTGTCGCAGCGAGGTATAACAAGGAAGAAGGTGCTCAATGCCCCGGTCCGAGAGTCCCAGTGCCACGCGCTTCTCCTGGTTGGAGCGGACAAACAGCACGTACCACATGGCGCCATCGCGATGCGGCGTAAACTCCGCGGCAACATGCAACGTCGATTTTTTTTCCATGATCTCCATCGATTGGCGCGCGATGCCGTAGCTCCGCCCCGTCACTTACAGGAGCCTGTGACATGCCCTTGCAATATGCAGAACTCTTCAGGATTTCTTGCGCTCTTGCGCTTTTTCCTTGTGTTCCAAAAAACGAATCGCCTCGGAGCTGCGTGCCGGATTCAGGCGAAAACTACGTTCTGAAGCTCCGGCCTTGAACTCTTCCAGGTAGCCTTGGTGCACCAGCCAATCCAGCGCGGCTTCCGTCTTGCGCAAGCTGTTTTCTATTTGTTCCTCCAACAGCCGCCACCGGGCAATGCCTTCCAGATTGTCGGCCGCCCTGGGATTACGCAGGAAATAGCTGAGCACTTGTTTCACGACCTTGGATTCCACCCCCGCCCCGGCGTGTGACAATTTTGCTGTCCTCGAAAAGTTTTACAGTGCAACTCCATTGCCAAGGGCTCGCGACCGCAAATGCATGGCGGGAAAGGGTAACTCGCTTCGGCAATATCTTTACCGCGTCATGCAGCGGGTGGAAGTTCGCCCGGGCCTAAGGGTCAGACAGGATGTTTCTCGGGATAACAACGAAACGTGGCGGGACATTACTGGCCCGGCGGTGGGTCATCGACGACCCACTCGTGGCCTACGGGTTGCCGTGTCCGTTGCGGATGCCGTATTTTTTGACCATGCGGCCAAAAGCCCGGCGTTCCTTGCCTGCCTCAACTGCGGCGTGGGTGATATTGCCGCCGTGGCGAGCCAGGAGCTGCAGGGTATATTCGCGCTCAAATTTTTCCAGGACCCATTTTTTTGCCGATTGGAAATTACCGCCGGCACCGTCTGAAAACGATCTCTGTTCTGTCTCACTTTCAAGCTGGAGATGGCTGGCATGAATCTCGGGTCCGGGACAGTACACCAGGGCCCTCTGGATCGTGTTAAAAAGTTCACGCACGTTCCCCGGCCAGGAATGTGCTTCCAGTTTGCGCAAGGCGGATGGCGATATTGTCTTGCTCTGGCCGTCGGAGATGGAATTGGGGCTGGCGGCAAAATGCCGCGCCAGCAGCGAAACGTCACCCGAACGTTCCCGCAACGGAGGAAGTTCAAGGCGCAGTACGTTCAAGCGGAAGTACAAATCGCTGCGAAATTGCTTCAGGCGCACGCATTCCTCAATGGGACGATTGGTGGCCGCGATGATGCGAACATCCGCACGGGTGAAGCGGTCGGCACCCAGTGAGCGATAATTGCCCTCCTGGAGGAATCGCAGGAGTTTGGCTTGCGCGGGCAGAGAGAGCGTGTCAATTTCATCCAGAAAAAGCGTACCGTGCGCTGCCATCCCAGCCAGGCCTTTCTGCTCAACGTGAGCATCCGTGAAGGCGCCGCGGGAGTGTCCGAACAGTTCATTTTCAGCCAGCGATTCCGGCAGGGTTCCACAATCTGCCGGAATGAAAGGGCCACCGCGCCGCACGCTCAGGGAATGAATGGCATGCGCAAATAGTTCTTTTCCCGTTCCTGTCTCACCGGAGATCAGTACAGGTGCGACGCTGGAGCTGAACAATCGCGTCTTTTCAATGGCCTGCAAAAACGCCGGGTGGCGACCCACCAACTGCGCCAGGCCGATCTCCTCCTCCAGAGATTTCCGCAGGAGCTTGCGCGCATCAGCGTGCGGGGAAAGCATCCTGGTCACGCGCAAATGGAGTTCCTCCTCGCACAGCGGCGAGAACAGAAAATCGTCGGCTATTTCAGAAGCGGCGACCAAGACCTCATGATGGAAGGATTGAGGCAATACCGCCAGCACGGGAACGCGATCCACCAACCGGCCCAGCCAGTGAAAAAAAACTAATGCTTTTTCCACTTCATCCGCGGGGCGGGCAAGAATCAGATCCGCTGTCTTCAATCCCAGCCGGTCTGGACCAGGGCTTTCCCATGTCCTGGTTTCACAATGCCCGTATCTGCCGAGCGAACGCAGGCACCCATGCGACAGAGTGCTGCGGTCCTGTTCAATGATGAGTATCTTCGGGGCCATCAGCCTCCTCCTACATCCGTGCTAGGACGGCGGCGCATGCGCTCACTACAAAACATGTTGCCCTTTGTCGGGCTGCAGGGTGGTGTCGGGATTCCCACCTAAGGTAAGTGCAAAAAATTCCGGCTTGCCCACGTCAATGTAGATGAACGCTAAGCTGCAAGACTACCCTAAATGAGGCAGAAATTTTCTGGCCAGCTTGTTATTTTTTGGGTATGTAGCGCAGGGCTGCCTCCTTGCTTGTGGAAATCAGGACGAAAACTGCAGCGACGCGAGGAATCATCAATCTGTGGACGCACTACCGGTTTATGTACCGCGCCCGCGACGAAGTTCACTCCGGGGCTAGAGAAGCCACTGGTGGCGCCGCGGCGGGTGGACGCGCAGGAAAGCTAGGATCTGAGTGGGGCGCTAAAGCGCTTCCACGAAACCCGAGTCATAAAACATAGGTTTGCGCACGCTGATTCTTGGCAGGTTTCGGTTTTGATATAAGGAACTCGCAAGGCCGCTTTTGATTTTGCTGCTTTCCATTGCCCCCGAGGTGGGCCAAGTATCTGGCATGATCAACTCTCATCAGCCTATTTCTCCGAGTCTGCCTCTTGGCTCAACAATTCCAAGTCAGTGTCGACACAAATGACATCATGCCCCACTCCGCCAAGCATGCAGCGGCAACTAACCCCACGTAGCTCGGGCCAGAAACTTGATTTTTCGGGAATCGGCCCACATCAGAAACTGACGTTCGAGAAAGCCGCGATACTTCTTTTGCGTTTCCTTGCCCAAGCCGCGGGCCTTCTGATCACCCAGGAATGTCTCTACCGCTTCGCGCAGCGTGAACTCGCGGCGCGATTCAATCTTGTCGCGCTCCGGATCAACATCGGCCTCGAGTTTCCTCGCCAGCTTTTCCGCGTTCTCCCAGCTGTTGGTCTGCGCCGAGCGACGGACGTTTTGTCCATTGAGGAGAACCCCGCGAATCCATTTCGGACAGTGACAGCGACGCCAGTGAGTATCTTCGGAGTGATCGCATTGCGCAAGATGGCGGGTATAAACGTGGAGCATTTTGCCGCTTCCTTCAGCGTTTCTGAATTAGCGCCGAGCGTAGAGGCGAACGAAAATTCGCGCACATCGGCTTCGCGGAAGGGCAATTTTTCGGAGATGAAAACCGGCTCGGTGGTACATAGGAGGTACACAGCCGAAGGGGCATCGCTAACCTATTGATTTCAGAGTCGTTAAAATGGTGGCCAGGGACGGAATCGAACCGCCGACGCCAGCCTTTTCAGGGCTGCGCTCTACCAACTGAGCTACCTGGCCAGGGTTTATGGCTACACACGCAAAGCTTCTGAGGTGGGACCGTGAAGACTCTCGAGTGTTGAAGCTTTGTGATTATAACAACGGCCTGAAATTAGCTCAACATGCGGCAAGCTGGAATTCAGCACGACCTTCTCCGGTGTGCTTTTTCCAATTTGCTGAGCCAGCCTCAGTTTTGCTTTCCTGGTGCGACGAAGGCTTACGATTGCACGGATCGTTGGGTGGCAATGGGAATTTGTTCCGCAATCCTTATCCCGAAGCCCTCCAATGCCGCCACACGCTTGGGATGATTGGTAAGCAGGCGAATGTACCGAATATTTAGATCAGAGAGAATCTGCGCGCCAACGCCAATCTCCCGCTGCGTTTTGCGCTGGTGCGCCGAACGGGTCTTCGGAGCCTCACGATGAAACACCAGCCTCTTCTTTTCATCCACACTGAATCCCTTGGAAGTCTGGTGCAGGTAAATCAGGGCGCCTGTGCCTTCGTGCGCAATTCGTTCAAGAGATCGATCAAGCACTTCCTGGCAATCGCAGAGTGCTCCTCCGAATACATCACCCGCAAGGCAGTGCGCGTGCATACGAACCAGGACTGGCCCGGTTGCCCGTTCCACGTCGCCACGCACCAGGGCCACGTGCGATTCGCCGTCCAACTGGCTCTCAAAAGCAATCATGCGGAATTCGCCATGGCGTGTAGGAAGCATCGCCTCGCCGGCGCGCCCCACGTAACGCTCGTTCTCCATGCGGTAGCGGATCAACTCCGCCACAGTAAGCATCTTGAGTTCGTGTTGCCGGCAAAATTCAATTAAGTCCGGCACGCGGGCCATGGTGCCGTCCTCATTCATGATTTCGCAAATTACTCCAGCGGGAACCAGGCCAGCCATACGAGCAAGGTCCACAGAAGCTTCGGTTTGTCCGGCACGTACCAGAACGCCACCCTTGCGGGCACACAGCGGGAAGACGTGTCCTGGGCGAACAAGATCAGCAGCGCGGCTGCCCGGATCAATGGCTACCTGAATCGTACGCGCGCGATCATGCGCAGAAATGCCGGTGGTCACTCCTTCGCGGGCTTCAACGCTTTCATAGAAAGCGGTGCCGTAAGGCGAAGTATTCTCCCGCGTCATCGGTCCAATGCGCAGGTATTCCAGCCGCTCACTGGTCATGGCCAGGCAGATGAGGCCGCGGCCGAACTTCGCCATAAAGTTGATCGCCTCAGGCGTAACCTTTTCAGCAGCCAAGGTCAGGTCGCCCTCGTTCTCACGGTCTTCGTCGTCAACCACAACAATCATCCGACCGGCGCGGATTTCTTCAATTGCTGTGGGGACATCAGTGAATGCTGAGAAAGAGGTCATAGGCCCTCGCCAAATTCTAACAAAGAGCAGTTAGTCAACGGACCAACAGAGTGGGTTTCGGGCCGATTCTCCTCCATTTTGGCACTTTCGGCGATTTTGGCAATCATTGAAACAGGCTTACAATCTGACTATGGCAAAGCAGTCTCCAGAACTCTTTGAAGTTGCCTGCCCTTGCTGCGGCGCTATTTTGAAAGTGGATCCGGCCACGCGGGCGGTAATCTCTCACGTTGCTCCCATCAAGCCTAAGATGTTCAATGACTTCGACGCCGCGGCCAAAGCCATGCGTGAGCAGGAGGGCCGCAAGGAGTCCCTTTTCCGCCAAGCTGTGGATGCTGAGAAGAACAAAGCCAGCCTGTTGGAGAAGAAATTTCAGGAAGCGGTGAAGAAGGCCAAAGAGACGCCCGACGAAGGTCCGCGCCTCCGTGATTTTGAACTCGACTAAAGGCAGCTTGCCCTCACGAGTACTGCTTCTCGGGCATCGCGGCGCGCGCCGCTACGCGCCTGAGAATACTCTTGCCGGCTTTGACCTTGCGCTGCAACACGGCGCCGACGGTTTTGAATTTGACGTCCGCTGTACCCGCGATCGCCAGACCATTCTTTGTCACGATCCCAAACTGAACCGGTTGGTCCTGCGCCGCCATACGCTTAAGCGACTACGGGAAAGCTATGATGGAAATACGCCGGCGCCGCCCTGCCTGGAAGAGGTCCTGGACCGTTATCGCCATACATTTCTAAATATTGAGGTGAAGGTCCGCGGAATTGAGCCAATCATCGTCCACGCTATTCGGCAAGCTCAACCGAAGCACTATTTCATTTCTTCCTTTCTGCCCGGAGTTGTGCGCCGGTTGCACGAACTAGATGGATCGCTTGTGCTGGGCGCGCTGGCGCAAACGCGCTGGCAATTACGTCGCTGGCGCATTCTTCCCGTCCGCTATGTCGTTCCGCATTACCGGTTGCTAACACGCAGATTGGTGGAAAAGATCCACGCTCAGAACAAAAAGGTGGTCACGTGGACGGTAAACGATCCGCGTGAAATGGTGCATGCCGCTGAAATGGGCGTGGACGCTATCATCTCTGATGATCCTTTGCTGCTTGGCAGAACCCTGCGGAATAAATCCTTCGCATGAGTGCTGAAGTTGCGGGCTGCTGTTATCGATTTATAGTCATCGCTCAGGCTCAGATCGCACATCCATGAGACAGCCGACGATTTCCTTTGCCCGCTTATCGAGTTGCAAGCGACTGGAGGCATTCTCCCTCAGCGAGGCCGGGTTGCGCGCCCCAGCAGAGCGCTTCAGGAGCATGAAGACTTCTTACTCGAAGATGTGCCGTTAAGCGGTTTTTGCAAATAAATGAAGGCCCTCGCGCCGTACATCGCGAAGGCCTTCACCCCTGGACAGCAGGTTGTCCGTCCAAACTAGATGGCTTGTTGCAGTTTCCCGTGGCCGTTTGTCTGGTGCAGAGTCGCCGCGTTTTCAACGTCGAACTGCTCGTTCTCTGTGGACCCTTCCAACGCAACGATGGAGGACTGGCCCAGCGTTTGAGCGATCTCATCAAAGTAGCCAGTGCCCACAAACCGCTGGTGGCGGATGGCGGTGTAACCAGCCTCAGCGTTGGCGAATTCCTTTTCCTGGAGACGGGAGTAAGCGGTCATGCCTTCCCTGGCAAAACTGTGCGCCAGTTCAAACATGCTGTTGTTCAGGGCATGGAACCCGGCCAGCGTTACGAACTGGAACTTGTAGCCCATGGCTGCCAGCTCGCGCTGAAACTTCGCGATGGTGGCATCATCCAGCTTGCGCTTCCAGTGGAATGAAGGCGAGCAGTTGTATGCCAGCATCTTGCCCGGGAATTTGGAACGGATACCTTCAGCAAAGATGCGCGCCTCTTCAAGATTAGGCTCCGCAGTTTCACACCAGAGCATGTCAACATAGGGCGCATAGATCAGGCCGCGGCTGATCGCAGCTTCGAGGCCGCCTTTATAAACCAGGAAGCCGTCCGGCGTGCGTTCCCCGGTCACAAAGTCTGCATCGCGCGGATCGCTGTCTGTAGTCAGCAGGCGTGCGCCATTGGCGTCAGTACGCGCGATCAAAACTGTTGGCACGTTTAGGATGTCAGCCGCAAGGCGCGCCGCAACCAGTTTCTGCACGAACTCATGTGCCGGAACCAGGACCTTGCCGCCGAGATGGCCGCACTTCTTCGCCGAGGCCAACTGGTCCTCAAAATGGACACCCGCCGCGCCGGCCTCGATCATGGCTTTCATCAGCTCAAAAGCGTTGAGTGATCCGCCGAACCCCGCTTCTGCGTCGGCCACAATTGGAGCGAACCAATAAGTTCCGTTCTTCCCCTCAGCGCAATTAATCTGGTCAGCGCGAAGGAATGCGTTGTTGATTTCTTTCACTACGGCAGGAACGCTGTTAGATGGGTAAAGGCTCTGGTCGGGATACATCTGACCTGCGAGGTTAGCGTCGCCCGCCACTTGCCAGCCGCTCAAGTAGATCGACTTTAGTCCCGCCTGCACCTGTTGAAGGGCCTGGTTGCCGGTCAAGGCGCCCAGTGCGGAAACGTATTCGTCCTGATGGAACAGCTTCCACAGGCGCTCAGCACCAAGGCGAGCCAGCGTATATTCAATTTGTACGGTGCCACGCAGCCGCACCACATCCTTAGCTGTATAAGGGCGGGCTATGGCTTTCCAGCGTGCGTCGTTGTTCCAAAACATTTCCAGTTGCTGTTGATTCATCTGCTGCACGGGCCTTCTCCTGCTGTTTAGTAGGCGGAACAATTTCCTTGTTCGCCGGAGTCATTAGATGTCAATGGAACGGAACAGCACAAACAATGTGGTCCGATTCGGACTACTTGGACAAAACGGCAGCATCTTGCTTCCTTTGCACCGCAAGCCGGCGCTTATGCGTCGTAGTGCGATTTTCACGCTATCATGCCATTTCTCGGCCTGGCGCACCGTTTCGACCCCAAGGGACTCGAGCAAGCTTATCCGGAACGACACGTCCATATTGTCCCTTTTTATCATTCCGGCTATGATTCCCCCGTGGCGGTCACTCCCCGAATACGTCCGGCAAATGAGGTTCCGGATTCGCTCCTGCAAGAGCTTCGAGGATTTCTGGTCACCCGTCAGGTTTCCAACGGAATAGCCCTGCTCGATGCAAACGCGCATATTTTTGCACTCCTGGATCCGGCACAGCGCAATGCAGCCGCACTGGTGGGAGCCGTGGCCCAGTGGATTGATATCGGCTACAGCGGGCCGGAGTTGCTGGAACAGCTATTGCAAAGATTCCCTCGTAAGCAACGGGGAAAATTTTCAGTCGCGGACTTCGTCCACCTGCGCATGGCGGAGGGGCTGCTGGCCCTGCTTGGTGACCATTCTGACGAAGCCCTGCGGCACTTTGATCTGGTGTTGACGCTGCAGGAAGAGATTGAAGACAAAGAAGTTGTAGCCATCGCTCATTTCTGGAATGCCCGTTGTCACCGCAAAAAAGGTGAATACGATGAAGCTCTCAAGCGGGCAGGAGTGGGCCGCGAGTTGGCCATGGCGCTCGGGTTCCATGGGATGGCGGCGGTCATGCGGGTGCTGGAAAGCTGGTTGCTTTTTCAAAAAGGCCATCTGCGGGAAGCAACGCGCATCCTGGACCAGGCGGAATCTGTGCTGCGCAACACCGATGATGATATTACCCTGGGCAACATTTACTCCGCGCATGGCCGCATGATCCGTCGACAAGGGCAATACAAGCAGGCTCTCACCTTTTTTACTCGCGCGATCGAGCATTTCCGCAAGCGCAGCCCACACCACCGTAATTTGGCGCGATCGTTAGCCAATATTGCATATGTGCAGCGACTGATTGCGGCACAAATCATCAGGCAGATGGATACGGCGGCGGAGAGAAGCCGCCGGCGGCGCGGCAATCAAAAAGATGCTGCGGCAAACCCCAGGCGCAATGCGGATGCTCGCCGCCAATATGAAGAGCTTCGTGCCAGCGCCTTCGCTAATTTGGAACAGGCGGAGGGAATTTACCGGCATCACCATCATCATCATGGCCTCGGCAACGTACTGGAAAATCGCGGGCTCCTGCACCTGGATAGCGGTGAACTGGACCTGGCGGCCCAGGAGGGCGCGCGCGCCTATGCCGTGGGCAAGGAAGAAAACGACGCCATTATCATGGCGCGTGCGCGGCTGCTGCAATGCAAGGTAGAGCATGCACAACTGGAAGAAGAAATCGAGGGCAGCACACGGACTTGGGAACACGTGCAGGCAGCACGAGATTATGTGCGCGAGGCTGTAGAAGCGTCCATCCACACACAGAACCAGCGGCTCCTGGCGCGCGCATATATCTGGCGCGGGCTCATCGCCTGCCATCCTGCAATTAATGATCTTGAAGATGCCCGCCATTGCCTCGACAAAGCGACAGCGTTCATGAGCCTGGCGCAGGATGAAGACATGGCTCATGAACTGCAAGTGCTAAAACAGAAAGTCACCTCCCGCGGTAGTGTGGATCCTCGCCTGCGCGCATGGACCCAGGGCGTTACGGATGGCAAAACCTTCCAAAAACTTAGTGAAGAGTTCGCCGAGCTGGTGATCCCGCGAGTGTGGGAAAAAGAAGGCAAGAAAGTCTCGCGAGTGGCGAAGGTGTTGAAAGTGTCTCCCAAGAAGGTACGAAGGGTGTTGGCGAAAGCGGGCAAGTCCAAAAAATGACCTGGAGACTCACTGGATTCGGGTTTAATCGATTTCTTGGGGATCCCGAATACAAATTCTCAGCAGCAGAAGCGCCTGTTATTCTCTTATGTTCATGGCCAAGTATCTTGTCACCGGAGCCGCAGGCTTTATCGGATCAAATCTGATGCACGCGCTGGTTGCGCGAGGAGAGCAGGTCCGCGGCGTCGATAATTTCAGCCACGGACGCCGCGAGAATCTGGCCGGGATCACAGGAAAAATTGAATTCATGGAAGCAGATACCACTGACAGCGATATGATGCTGTCTGCATGCCAGGGAGTGGACTACGTGCTGCATCAGGCTGCGTTGGGTTCCGTACCCCGGTCCATTGCAAATCCGCTGGCCAGCAATCATGCGAACGTGGTGGGTACATTGAATGTACTCGAAGCCGCGCGGCGATCCGGAGTCAAGCGTGTGGTGTACGCAAGCTCCTCTTCAATCTATGGTGATACACCCACCCTGCCCAAGCATGAAGAGATGGCGGCAAATCCGATCTCGCCTTACTCCGTTTCCAAATACACCGGGGAACTCTATGCTCAGAGTTTTTCCCGGGTACTGGGACTGGAAACAGTGTCGCTGCGGTATTTCAATGTGTTTGGGCCACGCCAGCATCCCACCTCAGAGTATGCGGCCGTCGTTCCCAAATTCATCCGCGCCATGATCCATAACGAACAGCCGACTATTTTCGGCGACGGCCGGCAGAGCCGGGACTTCACTTACATTGAAAATGTAGTTTCAGCCAATCTGCTGGCGTGCGCGGCGCCTGCTGAACGCGTGAACGGCAAAGCCTTCAATGTTGCCGCAGGAGAAAAATTCAGCCTGCTGGAAATGTACGAACTACTCAAGGACCTCACCGGTTTCAGCCAGCCGCCATTATTTGCTGGTTCGCGGGCTGGCGATGTACGCGACTCACTGGCTAATATTTCCCGTGCGGAATCCGCTATGGGCTACAAAGTACTGGTTAATTTCACGGAAGGGTTGCGCCGCACGGCGGAGTGGTACCGCGCGGAGTTTGGCGCATCCAGCACGCCTGCCACAGAACGTAATGCTATCGCTCACTGAAGATCAGGTAAGACAACTGGCCAACGTGGACGTGGTGATTGAAGCGCTGCGAACGGCCTTTGCTCGCGACTTCTCTCAAACGCTGGAAATGCCTGTCCGCTCTTCCCTTTACCTGCCCAACAATGGCGTGCTTCTGTTGATGCCTGCGTATGACAGTTGTCTCGGCCTGGCAGGAATTAAGAAGGTAACTGTTACACGCACGACAGGCGTAAATGCGAGCTATGAACTGCTGGATCCCTGGAATGGCATGCCACTGGCGCGCATGGAGGCAAACTGGCTTACAGATCTGCGCACGGCCGCCACGTCAGCGGTGGTCACCGGCGTGCTGGCGCGCTCGGATGCGCGGACGCTCGGGATGTTTGGTACAGGGAGGCAGGCAGAGGCGCATATCGCAATCCTCCAGCATGTAAGAAAGTTCACGCGTGTTCGCGTCTGCGGATCAGGCAGGAATGATGTGCAGAAATTCTGCCAGATCATGAGTGATCGCTACCGCGTGCAAGTTGATCCAGCCGACGCGGAAAGCTGTATTCGCCAATCTGACGTGGTCTGCACCTGCACCACATCGCGGGTTCCTGTTTTTGATGGCCACTGGCTCAAGCCCGGGGTGCATTTAAACCTGATCGGCGCCTTTCAACCGGACTCACATGAAGTTGATGAGGAAACGGTACGGCGATCGCGAGTGGTCGTAGATACATACGCTGGAGCGTGGGCCGAGGCGGGGGACCTGCTGATTCCACTAAGAGAAGCCTGCATTCAGAAAAGTCACATCTTGGCAGACTTGCATGAGCTGCTCAGTGGTAAAAAACGGGTACGGACCGTACCCGATGACATTACTCTGTTTAAGAGTGTCGGCTGTGCTCTGGAAGATCTGGTGACAGCCAAACTGGTGTACGAACGCGCCATGCGTGCGCAGGCATGAAGAAAACCTACGATTTCGTGGTGATTGGTGCAGGCGTCTTCGGAGCCTGGATTGCTCGATCGTTGCACCATGCGGGTGAAGAAGTGGCACTGGTGGACGCATACGGTCCGGGCAACAGCCGCTCCAGTTCCGGAGGCGAGACACGCGTCATCCGCTTGGGCTATGGCCCTGACGAACTCTACACCCGATGGGCACAGCAGTCGCTGCCGATGTGGGAAGAACTGGAATTGCAGGTAGATTCTGAGCTGCTGCATCGTACGGGCGTGCTGTGGCTGAGCACTGATTCAGATGAGTACACCAAGAGCATGCTGGAGGTGTTCCGGCGCAATCACATCCGCTTTCAGCAGCTTGATGGTGATGCGCTGCGACGGCGCTATCCGGATCTGAAGTTTGACGACGTGAACTGGGGCTTGTGCGAACCGGAAAGCGGGCTGTTAATGGCGCGTCGCGCGGTCCAGTTGCTGGTTTTTCAACTGGAAAAATCAGGAGTCCCTTGCGTTCACGGTCATACGTTGTCGCCGCAGGGAACGGGACAACTGCGCGAAATCAAGACGTCTACAGGGGAAATCATCTCCGGCAGTACTTTCATTTTTTCATGTGGCCCCTGGCTGCCAAAGGTATTTCCCGAACTGCTCAACAAACTCATTTTCCCCACGCGCCAGGAAATATTTTTTCTGGGTCCCCCTCCCGGGGACAATAGCTTCCGACCTCCTGCGATGCCGGTGTGGCTGAATCATCAGCACCCGGAAATTCCCTATGCCCTGCCTGACATTGAAGGCCACGGCTATAAAATCGCCTTTGACCGGCATGGGCCGGCGATTGATCCTGACAGCGAGGAGCGGGTTGTCTCCGGAGACTCGATCGCCAGCTTGCGGTCCTTCCTCAGCAAACACGTTCCCCGGCTTGCGCACGCGCCTATTCTGGAGACACGGGTATGCCAGTATGAAAATACCTGGAATGGTGACTTTCTCATTGACCGACACCCTGCCTTTGAAAACGTGTGGCTGGTTGGCGGTGGATCTGGACATGGATTCAAGCACGGACCGGCCGTGGGCGCGTATGTGATGGATCTGGTGCTCCGAGGGGCAACTCCTGAAAAGCGCTTCCTGCTGGCGAGCAAGCAAAATGTGCAAGTGCGCGCGGTATATTGATTTGCCTAATAGACGAACTGATTTCACTCCTTTTAAATCCATTGTTCTGTTTGAAGATCGTGTAAGCTGTTCGGCGAACTCTTAAGGAGCGTGACACGTGGGAAAATTTATCTTCGGCCTGATTATCGGCTTATTAATTCCTGCTGCAATTGGCTACTGTTATTTCCGTTACGGATATGCACCTGTGGCGACATCGTCAGCGCCAATGCCCTTTGAGAAAACCATGGCACGCATGGCGCTCAAAGCACGCATCAGTAAGGAGGCGCCGAAGAACGCTCCCATGCAACCCACGGAGGACAACCTGACTGCAGGGGCGAAGACTTACACGGACAATTGCGCCTTCTGCCATGGCTTCCTCAATCAGACTGCCACCAAAGCAGCCAAGGGTATGTTTCCTCTGCCGCCTCAGTTGCTGACGAAAGATGAAATGGTCACCGACGATCCCGTGGGAGTCACTTACTGGAAGGTGAAAAATGGGATCCGCATGACGGGAATGCCGGGTTTCGGCGAAATGCTCTCAGACAATGAGATATGGCAGGTGAGCGAGATGCTGGCTCATGCGGACAAGCTTCCGCCGTCCGCTTTGGTCGCACTGCAGCAGCAACCGACTGCGCCGGCGGTACAGCAGGGGCAGGCTCAGCCCCAACCAACCAATCCGGAAGGGCGGCTAACGAAGAAGAAGTAATTCTTGTGGGGTGAGAGGGTCGCTCCGCAATAGCGAGGGTTGAACGAAGGGAAATTCAACGCCGCTCTGCAGTTTTACCGGTGGTTTCCGTGGCGGCGGGAACCGTTGTAAAATAAAGAAGTTGCGGTTCGGCAGCAAGCCTACCCGGATTTTCTGCCCTTTTACGTTCCATACCGCACTTTACCCCTTGCGCCCAGCTTTGGGCGCAGTGTGCCAGGCAGCACATGTGAGGGAATGATTTAACAGGAGAGTATTACACACATGGCTAAGATCGCCAAAACGGCGGATCGCAAGAAGATGATGGACACCTCAAAGAGCACGGATTGCCCCAAATGCGGCAAGCCGACGCGCATTGTCAAAAGAGTGAAAGACAGAGAGCGCAATGTGCCCGGCGGCATATTTATATCGTGCTCGGCCTGCGAATTTTACGAAAAGCTCTAGTAGCTTCGCAGGTAATATGCGCGTGAGTGGTTTTTGTTGAGGAAAAAGCTAGGCTGTTGTAACTTTCGTCCCGGAACATAATCAATACAAAAAGGAACTCCAAACCTGAGAGGAGCTCGATGAAACAATTTATCATGATCCTGTTCGCTGTCATGTCCATCAGCGCTTTTGCTGCTGACAGCACCGTCAAGGGATATCTGGTGGATCTGTCCTGCGCAAAAGAAGAAGGCAGCAAAGCGGGTTTCGGCGCCAAGCACACCAAAGAGTGCCTGCAAATGCCTGACTGCGTAAAGAGCGGGTATGGCGTTCTGACCTCGGACAAGAAAGTGGTGAAATTTGACGCGGCCGGCAATGAGCAGGCCAAGAAATTCATCGCTGATGAAAAAAAGCCCAAGGACATCCGGGTGAATGTAACCGGTAACGTAAAGGGCGACACAATGAGCGTAAGCAAGATTGAGCTGCAACCGTAACAGGCCATAGCTGTATTTTGAGGCCGCGCACTTTGCGTGGCCTTTGCTTTTGTCGATTAGTCACGAGATTGTGGAGCGCTTGGGGCAAGTCATCGAGCCGTCATCGGAACGCAGATGAGGGCCAGAAAGAGACATCCCCATAACGTTCGTCCTTCATCTTTAAGCCAATGTCCCGGGTCATTGAAAGCGACATTCCGGCACGGTTGGATCGCCTGCCCTGGAGCCGTTTTCACTGGCTAGTGGTAATTGCGCTTGGAATCACCTGGGTGCTGGACGGGCTTGAAGTGACGCTGGCAGGCGCGCTCGGCGCGATCTTAAAACGGCCCGAGGCGCTCGGCCTCAGTGATGCCCAGGTGGGGGCCAGTGCGACATTTTATCTGCTGGGGGCCGTAATTGGCGCGCTCGGATTTGGATATGCAACTGACCGTCTTGGCCGGAAGAAGCTTTTCACCGTCACCCTCCTGCTCTATCTCACTGCCACCGCGTTGACAGCCCTTTCCTGGAATTTCTTTTCCTATGCGCTATTCAGGGCACTTACCGGGGCCGGTATCGGCGGCGAATATTCGGCCATCAATTCAGCCATTGATGAGTTAATTCCGGCGCGCGTACGCGGACGCGTTGACTTGATCATCAATGGCAGCTTCTGGATCGGGGCAGCCATCGGCGCAGCAGCGTCAATCCTGCTGCTCGATACAGGAGTATTGCCGATCAGCATCGCCTGGCGGCTGGCGTTTGGCATCGGCGCAGTGCTCGGACTGGTCATCATTTTTCTGCGTCACGCCATTCCTGAGAGCCCGCGCTGGTTGATGATTCATGGCCGCGAGAACGAAGCCGAAGCCGTGGTGGCACAGATTGAAACCAGGATTACCTCGCATACACTGCCCCCACCAGGCATAAAGATTCGCATCAGGCCGCGCCGCCATACTCCATTACACGAAATCTGGCAGGCCATTTTTATCGACCATCGCAGCAGGTCGCTGCTGGGTCTGGCACTGATGGGTTCGCAGGCTTTTTTTTACAACGCAATCTTTTTTACCTACGCGCTGGTGCTGGTCAAGTTTTATGACCTGCCGGCGCAGAAGGTCGGCCTGTATCTGTTCCCTTTCGCTATCGGTAACTTTTTTGGGCCGTTGCTGCTGGGGCACTGGTTTGATAGCTTCGGGCGCAAACAGATGATCACGCTCACGTACGCGGTTTCCGGAATTTTGCTCGCGATCAGCGGATGGATGTTCCAGCAGGGCCTGCTCACCGCCGCCACGCAAGCTGTCTGCTGGACGGTGATCTTTTTTGTAGCATCAGCCGCCGCCAGTTCTGCCTATCTCACCGTGAGTGAGATTTTCCCTCTTGAAATCCGCGGGCTGGCGATTGCTGTGTTCTACGCTGCCGGAACTTTTGTCGGTGGAGTGGCAGCGCCGTACATTTTTGGACTGTTGATCCAAACAGGATCGCGCACAGCGTTGCTCTATGGCTACCTTACCGGTGCGGCATTGATGATCGGCGCAGCCGTGGTGGAAGCAACGATCGGAGTGAAAGCTGAACGCAAGGAACTTGAGCAGATTACGGCTCCGTTGTCTGCTGCAGAGGAGCGAACCGTGGCGTGAATGGACGTTGCCCTTTACCGCTGATCCCCTTGACGAGATGATTTTGCATTGACCAGCGGCGGCTTGCCTGCTACCGTTTGCTCGTGGCAGCTGAAAGTAAGGGTAGGATTGGCGAATTGGTTGGCCAAAACCTCGTGGCAGTTACATTCATCCTGGATTATTTTCAGCTCCAATTTGCTAACGGCTCTCGCTTGAACGTTACAACCCAAACGTCCATTCAAGGAGCCGAGGGATCGCATGTTTTTCCAGAAGGCCTTTTCTGCTCTGGTCTAGTCGCATTGATCAATCGGGTTGTGACCGCCGTCAAGGGGGACGACTACAGTCTGCAGATCATCTTTGGAAACTTTCTTGTCGAGCTTTCCCTTCGGCCAGAAGACTTTCGCGTTGAAGCCTACTATTTTCAATCAGCTCATGGCAGTTTCGCCGTGCACAATTGACCCCAATTGCCTGCCCTGATACCTTGTTAGGTTTGGCTCGAGTCGGCGGTTCCCTCCGCTAGTGCTGCCGCTCCGCGTGAACCCCCAAGTCCTCATAAGGAAGAGAGCCTTTATGCCCGTTTTTAAATTCAAGGGAGTGGACTTCATCGAGTTCGACGGTCTGCTCAGCGAAGAGGAACAGCTGGTGCGCGAGACCACGCGCCGGTTCGTGGAAGAGAACGTCGTGCCCATCATTGAGCATTGCAACCGCGAGGGACGCTTCCCGCGCGAGCTGGTCAAAACGATTGCCGAACTCGGCTTTTTCGGGCCCAACCTCAAGGGCTATGGCTGCGCCGGAATGTCGAACATCGACTACGGGCTGATCATGCAGGAATTGGAGCGCGGTGACAGCGGCATTCGATCTTTCTGCAGCGTTCAGTCATCGCTGGTGATGTATCCCATTTACGCCTATGGCAGCGAAGAACAGAAGCAGAAGTGGCTGCCCCAGATGGCGCGCGGCGAGAAAATTGGCTGTTTTGGCCTCACCGAACCGGATTTCGGATCAAACCCAAGCGGCATGCGCACGCGGGCCAAGAAAGTCGGGAAAGAATACGTCCTCAATGGCGAAAAGATGTGGATTACCTCCGGCACCATTGCGGATGTCGCGGTGATCTGGGCGAAATCAGAAGAGCACAACAACCGGATTCGCGGCTTTCTGGTGGAGACCGACCGACCTGGCTTTAAGGCTGACGACGTGCATGGCAAGTGGTCGCTGCGCGCATCGGTGACCTCCGGCCTGTCTCTACAGGACGTACACATCCCCGAAGACAACATGCTACCCGGAGCGGACGGCCTAAAGGGACCTCTGGGCTGCCTGAACCAGGCACGCTACGGCATTGCGTGGGGAACGATTGGCGCGGCGATGTCGTGCTATGACACGGCGCTGAATTATGCAAAAATCCGCAAGCAGTTCCGTGACCAGCCGATTGCATCTCACCAACTGGTCCAGGAGAAGCTGGTCTGGATGATCAGCGAGATCACCAAAGCCCAGCTTTTGGCGCTGCAGGTGGGAAGACTTAAGGATGCGGGCAAGGTGCAGCACCAGCACATCTCGATGGCCAAGCGAAACAACGTGTGGATGGCCCTGGAGTGCGCTCGCAAGGCCCGGGACATTTTGGGCGGCAACGGCATCGCCGACGATTACCCGGTGATGCGCCACATGATGAATCTGGAATCGGTAAAGACGTACGAAGGGACCCATGACATTCACGCGCTGATTATCGGCGAAAGCATCACTGGATCAAGCGCGTTTTAATATGGCGTGAGTTAGCAGGTTCCAAGCAGTTCGAAAGTCGATTGTGTTTTGCTCCTGAAGCGGCAGTAGTCCAGAGGCTATTCAAACAAGGGAGGGTTCCATGGCGACCCAGGTGGTGAACAAGAGAGAAGATACCAAACGGATTGCCGACATTCTGGAGTTCGAGCTGGCTTTGGAATTCGTGCGCGTAGTGGAAGAAGCGGCTATTGCCTCAGCTCACACCATGGGTCAGGGAGACCGCCACAAGGCTGATCAGGTGGCAACGGAAGCAATGCGGGCGACCATGGATACGGTGCCCATGCGAGGAACCATCGTGATCGGCGAGGGCGAACGCGACGAAGCACCCATGCTCTACATTGGCGAGCAGGTGGGATCTGGGTGGCAGGATGGGGCCAAGTTCCGCGAGGTGGACATCGCTGTTGATCCGCTGGAAGGCACAAATCTTTGTGCGACCGGTTCGCCCGGTGCAATTACCGTTCTGGCTGCCGCTGAAAAAGGCGGTTTGCTCAATGCGCCCGATTGCTATATGGAAAAGCTCGTCGTCGGGCCTTCTTGCAAAAACGTAGTCGATCTGGACGCTCCGGTCGCTGACAACTTGAAGGCCATTGCTCGCGCGCTGAGTCGTGATGTTGCCGATCTGGTGGTGGTTGTTCTTGAGCGTCCTCGGCACGAGAAACTGATCGAAGACATTCGCAAAGCCGGGGCCCGCATTCGCCTGATCAGTGATGGCGATCTTTCCGCCGGAATCGCAGCAGCCGTGATCGGCACAGGTGTTCATTGCGTGATGGGAAGCGGTGGCGCTCCTGAGGGGGTGATCACAGCCGCGGCCATGCGCTGCCTGAACGGTGAAATCCATGCTCGACTGATAATCGACACGCCCGAACTGGAAGAACGCATTAAAAAAATGGGCATCGCGGACAAGAACAAAATCTACACGGCCAAAGACCTTGCCCCCGGCAAGCATCTGGTCTTTGCCGCAACCGGTGTAACGGACGGGGCGCTCATGAAAGGGGTTCGATTCTTTGGTGAAGGTACGCGGACGTCATCCATTGTCATGACGCGGAAAAGCGGCAAGGTGCGCTTTGTGGAGAGCATCCATCTGGCGAAGAGGCCGGATGTGAAAGTGCGTTTCGCCTAAACGCATCAATTGGCAATTAGCAGCTGGCAATTAGCCAAACCGCGCGCGTTAATTATTTCGCTCTGACCCGACTTTGTGAGTCAGAGCGACCGAAGTCTTTCATTCTTGCCTCTGGCTAATTGCTAATTGCTATTTGCTTATTTGCGGCATCGGCGGCCAGTCTTTTGCCGCACCCTCGAACAGAAACTTTGCCTGCTCGAGGCGTTTGGCGCCGTCATGTACGGCAAAACGTCGTTGATGCTGGCCCGGTCCGGCTTCTCCCCACAGACTCACACCGGCATAGGTCCCGTCGCGGCGCAGAACGTAGTAGAACATGCTGACGTAAGCCAATTTGGTCATATCGTTGTTGTAGATGTGGGCCACGCGGCGCAGCGCGTCCATCCCCGCTTCTTCCGCTGACATACCGCGCCGCATGTTTTCCACAATGGTATGCGCGCCGGCAACCTTGATATTTTCTTCCCCGTTGCCGGTTGCGCCGGCGGCGCCCACGTCCTGATCGCAATAGCAGCCCGCGCCGATGATGGGCGAGTCACCGCAGCGTCCAGGGATCTTCCAGGCGAGACCGCTGGTGGTGGTCACGCTCGACATCTCGCCCTTTTCATTCAGCACCGAGCAGTTGATGGTGCCCGTGGGCGGATGAAGGACTTTATAGATCGCCTCCATGCGGTCCTCTTCCGCGATCCCCAGATCCGCTGCCATGGCATACATTTTCTGGATGCCTTGCGGCTGGTCCTCGAGAGCACTGGTCAGCGGCGCGGGAGGTTTCCAACCAGGATCTGCCATGCCAGGTCCCCACCAGTCCTGATTGGAGTGGGTCTCTTTCCATAGCATCCAGATTTTGCGCGAATGCTCGGTGAGAAGGTTCTCCTTTTGAAATCCCATATCGAGACCGAAGCGGGTCGCGCCTTCGCCGACGAGCATCACGTGCCCGGTATGTTCCATCACAGCCTTGGCCACGGCGGCAGCGCTTCTTATGTCATGCAACGCGCCCACAGACCCGGCGCGGCGCGTGGGCCCATGCATCAGGCACGAATCCAACTCGACTACGCCTTCCTCATTCGGCAGCCCGCCCAGACCTACGCTGTCATCATTGGGATCATCTTCAGGACCGGAGACCACGGCAAGAGCGGCGTCGAGCGTATCGGCGCCTGAGCGCAGCTTTTCAAACCCCCGATCGATGTAGTTATAACCATTCGCGGCACAAATAATAATGTTCTTGGGATTGGGCCCTCGGGGTACTGGTTTGTACGGCGAGTTCATCTTACCTGGGTTAGTGTTCTGTCCGGTGGCGAGAGTGGCGGAAGTTACGGCCAGTCCGGCGAGGAAATCTCTACGCTTCATGAGGACCTCACTTTGCGGTAAATGAAAACTGAGAAGAATAACATTCGGAGCCGCTCGCTTCTAGCTCCTGGCGGCTGGCTCTCGAGAAATCTGTTCGCGAGCAGCAAGTCTGCGATATTGCCATAAAAATCCAACAATGAAAGCAAGAACAAGAATGATTAAGCCAGCCGCGGTGCTGGTGAAGGACACGGGTCCCAGCCGATTCCACCTTCCTCGCCGGCAGGCTGTATGGACGCAATTACAAACAGCAACGTGATTCCACTGGCGATGACAATCAACTCGCCAAGGATCATGGCTGCAAATCCAGCGAGCACACTCTTGAGGTAAAGCATCCAGCAAATCTCCGGGAGGAGATTCTACGCCGCAAGTCTCTCTGAGAGAAAAACCATCGCATCCCGGAGAGCTTCATCACCATTGCGGCCGCTGGCGAATGGCGGATCGGAGATGCGCTTCCAAACGCCCTTTTCCTGGATGTGAATGGCAACGTAGTAGGGAACGTCAGGGTTGGCGTATGAGTGCCAGAGCTCAAGCTTGTAGAGCTCTTCCTTGATCACCACCAGGCCGGTGCGGACAAGCTCCCAAGCTTCAGCGATGCCGGGGAACATGCGAAAATCCTCAAGTGCATTCTTAGGCATTGAACTCACTCATTTGATTTACTGCAAAAGGCACTACGGGCGCAAAGGAATTTTTGTTCCTTTGCACCTTCGTGTCCTTGGCGGTAAAAGATCTCAGACGGCGACTTTCTCTGCCGTGTTCTGATCAGCGCGAAAGCGCAGCAGCGCGCTCACGCGTCCCGCCTTCTCCAGCTCTGGATCGTTATCAACGAATCGAATTTCTGCTCCGTTGCGTAACGCCAGATCCACCAGAGCGTCAGAAACGTCAGTCATTTCGCGCGTCTTCTGACCGCAGACGGCGCAGTTGGAGACCATTCGCGTGTCCAGATGGCCGCAGTTGCTGCATTCCACGGCTTCTGATTTGAAGTCGCGTGAAACCAGCAAAACCTGCACTTCCTGGCGCTCAAGCGCGTTCAGCACGTGACGCAATCCCACGGCCCCACGGCCATTCCGCTGTGACTGGCCAATCGCTTCGCGCAGCAGTTCCTGCTGTTCCTGCAGCAAGTGTTTGTGAACAATTCTGGCGGCAGACTCACGCACCTCTTCGGGCGTTGCAGCGATGGGATCAAGCAGAAACCGTCCGACCAGCTTTTGCCTGACATATGTGTGCAGGTGCGGCTCAAGACCTGCCCATGCTTCATCGCGGCAGCCGATAACCAGCATTTCCCAGTTGTGGGAATTCATCAGCAATTGCAGTGACTCCGCAAACATCTTGTAATGGACCGTGACTTCATTCTCAATGTGCCGCTCACGATGGCCGGCGTCATATCCGGAGTAGCCGTCGCTTTTGCCAATCTTGGGAAGAGGCCCGAATTCGAGATCAGGCTTTTGCACCAGGGTGTCATCCACCAGCTCAAAGATTCTGGATTTCTTCCGGTCAAAAAGAGCAATGCCGGTGGAGGGCACGCCGCTGCGCGCTGCCACCAGCGGCTTCAGATGAAAGCGGGAATTCACGATGATCTGCGACTCTCCGAGCCGCGGTGGAAGATCCAGTTCACGCCAAACTCCGAGCCCATGACAAGCAAAGATGGCCTTGCCACGCGAGTGATTGCCATGCAGGCCCTCGGCAATCTGCAGGATGCGCTGGAGGTCTTCACGCAAAGGGGGGTGATTGCCATTGCGCTCAGCTCGCCGCAGCGTCTCCCGTACCAGGTCTTTGATGAGAATGGCTTCCTGCCGATGGGACCTATCCTGCGGCGTCTGCGGCTGAAAATAAAAAGAAATGGCAGACGCTTTGGGAGATTCATATTGCGCAAGCTGGCGAATTTCTTCACGCGTGATCATGCCTTTCCTCCTGTTGGGTTGAGCTGCGCTTCAGGCCACGCGGGAACGGTTGAGCAGACTGCTGCGGAAGTCATTCCGCTCTGGCAATTTCTGCTGTACCCGGGCGCGCGCCTTTTCAATAGACTTGCGGACCTGGTCAGGGGGGCGGTCCGACAATCGCGAAATCTCTTCAATGGTGAACCCTTCCAGCGTGTAGAGCACGAATGCCTCGCGGTCGGGAGCGCTGAGCTCACGCAAAACAATGTCAAGCTGGGCCACCATCTCTTCGCTGGCAAAAATCTCTTCCGGAGTGCGGATGCTCACGTCGCTTATCACACCTTCTCCCTGGGGCTGATCGTCCGGCTGGTGGTACTGCAGCACGCTCTCATCACTGCCGGTAACGTTTTGCATGCGGGCAGGAACGTCCAGAGAGACGTCGCCGGAGTCAGAATTGGCCTCAGCTATGCGGCGGATGGCTTGCAAGGCAAGACCCTGGAGCCTGCTTTCTTCATTCAAAAAAAGCGATGCTGGGCTTTCCTCAGACAGGGCGCTCACCATCACTTCCCCCAAAACTTCTTCACTGGTGACCTGGTCTTCACGAAGTTGGCCGATGTTAGTCCGGTACTGGAGTTCACCTTCAATGAACTGGCGCAGCTTGGGCAGGTTCGCATTGAGCCAGGTCTCCAGATCGTTTCCCACGTTGGGAGGAGCACCGTTCGTGGGCCGGTCCTGCGGCGGAACAGAGGCAAGCGTCTGCTCAAATGGGACGGTGGGCTCCATGATCTGCCCGCGTCCGCCCTGGCGACGGCGACTGCTCCAGTCCCCGCGAAGAAGTTCCTTGTGCCGGGTAACTTGCGATAGAAGATCAGTAAAGCCTGCCTTTACGGCGGCAACTCCGGAATCGCCCAGCTTTTGTACCGCCATCTGTCCCGTGGGCAAGCGCAGGTTCAGCGCGAAGCTCAGGCCCTGACCAACTTGCTCATCCAGTGTGGCATGGAGATGCACCAGATCAGGATTGAAGACCTGCAGCCTGCGTTCAAGTTTCTGGGTTTGATTTTGGAATTCGCGTTCTACCTCGGGCGTCTTGCCTGCTTTGTAGCTGACGTGAACGTTCATGTGTGCCTCGGCTCGGGAGAAGATTCCCAACAGAAGGTCCGCAGGCCCTCATTACTTATCGCAGATTGTACACCTGCCAATGAGACGCGTTCACGGGCTTGAATGTTGCACTCGAAAAATATTCCGCTAGGTATGGAAAGAGCTTGCTTTTTCTTATTCTGATGTACAGATGAAAAAGGAGGCCTGCCATAAGAACTTGCCGCAGGAAAAAACTGCTTCAGCGCTGATTGCGCTCTACAACTGGTTGATCATGGATGCCACGTAGCCCGCGCCAAATCCATTATCAATGTTGACTACGCTCACGTTGGAGGCACAGGAATTCAGCATGCCCAGCAGAGCTGCCAGTCCGTTGAAAGACGCACCGTAGCCGATGCTGGTGGGCACGGCGATCACCGGGACTCGGACCAGGCCCCCGACAACGCTGGGCAAAGCACCTTCCATTCCAGCACACACAATCACGACACGGGCCTCGTCGAAAACGTTGTGGTTGGAGAGCAGGCGGTGAATGCCGGCGACTCCAACGTCATAAAGATGTGTCACTTTGTTACCCATGATATCGGCTGTGATCAGGGCTTCTTCTGCCACCGGGATATCACTGGTTCCGGCCGAAACCACCACGATGGTTCCCTTCCCTCGAACGGTGTGGTCCTGGCGGAGGAAGATGGCGTGAGCTGCTTCGCGGTACTCAGCCTTGCGCACAAGTTTCTGGACAACCTGAAAATGGGCTCGATCAGCTTTGGTGGCCAGAACATTGCCACCATGGGCTGCCAGCTTTTTGAAGATGTCCGCCACCTGTTTGGGTGTTTTGCCAAGTGAGAAGATGACCTCCGGCATGCCGGAGCGCAACTTTCTGTGATGATCAACCTTGGCGAAACCCAGGTCTTCAAAGGGCATGTGACGAAGGCGGGACAAGGCGTCATCAGGAGAAACGCTGCCGTCGCGAACCTGCTCGAGAAGTTTGCGGAGTGTGGAGGGTTCCATGGATCCTACAGTACAGTGATTCCCTAGTTTGAAACTGCCATTTGAAACCGGTAGCTCGGCGGCTAAAGCCGCTTGCTTGATCGGCCCACCGCACGCCTGACGGCCTGCTCCCCCCTCTAGATACCATTACCATCGACCGACTCCGCACAGGACTGAAGCCATGGTTCAGCTATTAAGGGTAACAGCATTCAGCAAGAGAAAAATTGCTCTAATCTTTGGCTGCGGCAGCGAACAGGCCTGTAACTTTCTGCAGCGAAGCTTCGTCTTCCACGTTCATGGCTGTCTGGCTGCGGTCGATCTGGCGCATAAGGCCGGTAAGAACTTTACCGGGGCCGACTTCAACAAAAGTGTTCGCGCCAAGTTCAATCAGCTTGCGCACGCAGCCCAGCCACTGCACTGCGCCGGTGACCTGAGAGATGAGCGCATCGCGTGAAGCCGCCGCTTCTGTTTTGGGCTCAGCGTCAATGTTGCTGATGACCGGAACTTCAGGAGTGCTGAACTCGGCGGATTGGAGGTCTTTGCCGAGCCGGTCCTGCGCAGGCTGCATAAGAGCGCAATGGAAGGGCGCGCTGACGGGAAGCATGATGGCGCGTTTAGCTCCGCGCTCTTTGGCCAGGTCTGCCGCGCGCTGCACCGCGGCGGTGGCGCCGGATATGACGATCTGATCAGGAGAGTTGATGTTGGCCGCCGAGACCACTTCGCCCTCCGCGGCATCAGCGCAGACCTTCTGCAGGTCATCCAGGGACATGGCAAGAATGGCTGCCATGGCGCCCTGTCCGGCAGGAACTGCTTCCTGCATGTAGCGGCCGCGCTTGTTGACTGCGCGCACAGCACCAGCAAATCCAATGGTTCCTGCAGCCACGTGAGCCGAGTATTCACCCAGGCTGTGGCCGGCAACGTATTGCGGCGCGATACCCTTCTCCTGCAGCACGCGGAAAGCGGCAACGCTGGCGGTAAGCATGGCAGGCTGGGTGATCTCGGTCATTTTGAGCTGATCTTCCGGGCCTTCAATGCACAGCTTTGAAATAGCAAACCCAAGCGCCTCGTCAGCTTCCTGAAAAGTATGGCGCGCGACAGGATAAAGAGCAGCCAGTTCTTTGCCCATCCCTACAGCTTGTGATCCCTGTCCGGGAAAAAGGAAAGCAAGTTTTGGCGCGTTCATGCGAATTGTTCTCTGGAAGGCTTAGGTTTACTGGGGCCGTTTGCAAGCTCTTCTTCGATGCGTCCGTTTACGCCCGATTCGTAAAATTGCTTGGCCACCCGGATGGCGTTCTTGATTGCGTTTGCGTTCGACCGGCCGTGGCCGACGATGGCAACGCCTTTCAGACCCAGCAGCGGAGCGCCTCCGTATTCGGAGTAGTCAAGCTTGCGGCCGAAATCAGTAAACGCTTTGCGCGCCAGCAGAGCGCCCACCTGCGAAGTAACAGTCGATGTCAGAGAGTCGCGAAGGAGGAAGCGCACGGCCTCGACCAGGCCTTCTGAGATCTTCAAGGCTACGTTGCCGACGAAACCATCGCAGGCGATCACGTCGACACGGCCGTTATAAAGGTCTCGACCTTCCACATTGCCGATGAAGTTGAACGGCAACTCCTTCATCATCGCGAACGCCTTGCGCGTGACTTCATTGCCCTTGGTCTCTTCCTCGCCCACAGAAAGCAGCCCGACAGTGGGCTTGGCTACGCCGAAAATCGACCGGAAATAGATTTCGCCCATGATGGCGAACTGCGCCAAGTTCTGCGGCTTGGAATCCACGTTGGCGCCAACATCCACCAGAATCGAGGGCTTGTGCTTGCCCGCAGAAGTCGGGAATACGTTGGCAAGGGCAGGACGGTCAACGCCGGGGAGGGTGCCCAGGACCATCTTGGCCGCAGTCATGGCGGCTCCGGTGTTGCCCGCGGTTACGAAGCCGAGCGCCTTCTTATCTTTCACCAACCGCAAGCCCACGTGCATGCTGGAATCTTTTTTGCTGCGCACGGCCTGGACCGGTTTTTCATGCATGCCAATCACCTGAGTGGCATTCACAATCTCCACGGCCGTCCGCGAAGCTACAGGGTTCGCGGCCAGCTCACGCCTGAGCTGCTCCTCCGGCCCAACCAGGAGCACGCGCACGCCGGGATAGTGGCGTGCAGCCAACAATGCTCCTTCGATCTCAGGCTTGGGGGCCCGATCCGATCCCATTGCATCGACAGCAATTACCGTTTCCACCAATTTGCGCGCTTATCAGCTTTCTTTTACTTCCACCACCTCGCGACCTTTGTAGTAGCCGCACTTGGGGCAGACGCGATGCGGGAGCTTGCGCTCATGGCAGTTGGGGCACTCAGAAACAGAAGTGGACACGAGAAAATCGTGCGCACGACGCCGTGACGTCCGCGCTTTCGAGTGTCGCCGTTTTGGATTTGGCATGTCAGGTTCCCTTTCAGATCAGCACGCAATGCCAAGCATCAGCGCGCCTGGAAATTCTAATATCTTTTATCTTTCCAGCTTCTTGCGAATATCTTCCAGCGCCGACCAACGCGGATCCGCCATGGTGTTCACGCCGCAATGGCAGCTTCCTGTATTCAGGTTGGTGCCGCACTGCGCACACAATCCTTTGCAGGCCGTGTTGCAAACCTGCTTTACCGGCAGCGCCAAAAGGATCTGCTCTTTCAGCACATCCTCCAGCAGCATGCCTTCGCCCTGATAGTATCCGATCTCAGTTTCGGCCTGGTTGATTGAAGCTTCGTCGCCGCGGGCGTCCACACCCTGCGGACGGTACACGAGATCAAATTCTTCCGCGACCTTATTGTCCACTGGCTCAAGACAGCGGGCGCAGTGGGTTTCAATCTCCGTGGAGAACCGGCCGACGATCCGGATATCTTCCACAATCTCACGCCCGCCACGGTTCTCACGCAGCAGCTCAGCTCTTCCGCTGCTCTTGAGCGGGGCGGTTTGCGTGAGATCCTCGCCAAATTGAATGGCTCCGGGCTGCATGGTTTCATCAAATTCCAATTTCCGGAGCTCAAGATCCTTTGTTTTTATTAACATACAGCTACTCCGGAGATATGTACTCGCCTGGAACTGACCTGACAAGGAACAGGAAGACACCTATGAGAATAAAGGCGTTAAGGAGAGAGTGTCAAGATTAAGACGGGCGGCCAAGCTCAAGCCGCCCTGTCCTGCGAAAGCAGCCGAAGACTACAGGTTCCGGGAAATCCCTTCAGTTCCGGTGGAGACCTGGTTGGCCACACGGTCAGCCTGTCCGCGAATGGCGGAAACCGTGGTGCGCACCCGGTCTTTTCCCTGATCCACCAGATCACGAGCTGAGTCTGCCAAATCGCCGGCGCGTTCTTGCAGATTATTTCGCGTTTCTTCGCCGCTCATGGGTGCAAATAGAATGCCTAAGCCAATGCCAATCCCTAATCCAGCCAAAAAAGATTTCATACGAGTGTGCTCCTCCGATTGTCGGCACAAATTTTATTTTGTTGCCAGATGATAAAGATGCCAAACCAATGGCTAAGGTTTGGCGCTAAACCCATGGCTTCAGCAGGTTTGAAGCGCACAAGAGCCGCTGAGCAGCGGCTCTCAAGAGTTAGGATGCGGGAAATATCAAGCCTGGAACTGTGGAAAAATTTTTGCTCGCTCGGCTTTTGCAGATGACCCGTGATTACGGGGTCATGCCTCCGGGGCCGCCTTTTGCACTGTTCAGCTTTGCAGTTGCTGACTGCGCGGCGGCGCTATCAGGTTTGTTCTCTTTTTGTATCTGCTGATAGATAGTAGCGGCCTGCTGTGGGTCTGTGGCCTCATACATCTCTGCCATAGCCAACTGGGCAGCTGACTTGGAGACCGTATCGGTAGGATGGTCCGCCAAATCTTTATAAAGCCTGGTAGCATCGGCCAGGCGATTGTTTGCCTGATAGAAATTGGCCAGCGCCAGCTTTGCCAATGCGGCAACATTCTTATCACTCGAGGCGGCGGCCTTTTTCAGTTGCTCCTCACCACCGGTTTTATCACCAGCTTCAATGGCAGATACACCCGCCAGGTAACCAGCAATATGACCCGCATCGGTGTGGGAGTACTGATCTGCTACTGCCTTAAATTGCTTTTCCGCGGCTTTGCCGCGATCAGCTGCGCTGGCAAAAGTGTCTTTATCTTCCGGAGTGGCGGGCGTGCCGGCGGGACGAATGGTGGCGCTCGATACGCGCATCGCTGCGCCCAGGGCCAGATTAGCCGCATCGTTCTGCTTGTTGCGCCACGTGTAAATGCCGAGACCGGCAAGAACAATCACGATCAAAGCCACCGAGGTATAAATCACCGGCTGGCGATGGTTTGCTGTCCATTCCGCTGCGCTCTGCGCGGAATCAACAAACTTGTCTTCCTTCAACTGACGGCGGGTGTAACCTTGCACGTTTGAAAAACCTTCTTCTGTGGTGGGATAAGTGGTTATAAATCGCAAGTTTAGCAGAACTACGAGCACTCAGCAAACACCACTCAGCCTTCAGTCCATAGCCTTCCCGGGCTGAAGGTCACCGTTCGTTATTTCTGGGAAAAGTGTTGAGGGCTGAGTGCCGAGTGGTAAGTGCGATCCAGAGTTGCTTCTTAGGCCTTTGATTACGGCAAAAAAGTGGTTCAACTCGGAACTTTACAATATCCGCTTTGATCCAAAGCGGAATACACTGCCAATAACTTAACCCTCGAATTCCAGGTTCAAACAGTAAGGCCCGAGTCCAAATGCCAGCCAAGAAAAAGTCTCGCACAGCATCGCGGGGCAGTCAGCAGCCCTCCGAAAGCCGCAGCACTCGCCGGAGAAAGAGATCCCATGCGGCGAGCAGTCATCCGGCTGCAACCCATGCCGGAGGCCTTCGCTCCGCTCCCTCGCGCAGCAAGAATGACCTCTGGATTGCTCCCAAAACCAGTCTCACCCGCCATGATGATGAAGTCGCATCATGGAGCATTCATTCCAGGACGCCCCGCGACGCGCGCCTGCTGGAACTTGCAGATGTAGCTCTCGGCGTGCGCAAGCCGGAGCCCTTCCGCAAGCGCAAGTCGCTGTTTTTGAGCGCACATAACGGCAAACGATCTAATCTTTAAACGCGATCCAGGCCATGTGTGCCTGACAAAATCCAACGAGTACCGCGAAATAGTTGGTGCTCGTTGGAATTGTTTTCTTACAAAGCGTCGCTACAGACTAGGCCATCTATTTTTGCGGGAAAAGGCTAAGAACACCCCTTGCACCCGGTCCCCCAGCCGCCGATAACTTGATCAACTTCTTCGGGCGTCAGGTCACGACCGTTAATTACGACTCAATACTCTCATCGTCATGGTGTTACTCCTTGAGTTCAAAAATTCTTCACCGTACACCGTTGACATCTCATAAATGCGATGATGCTCCGCTCAAAAAGTGATCTGCGAGACGTGCTCACCGCTGCCCTTGTACCAAAATGGCCCTCCGGCAACTAAGGCCCTTTGTGAAGACAAAACCACCTTTTTTGGCGCGGCCGGCCGGGTTAAGATTTCCACCGATCACCCAAAATTTCAGCCGTGTCATCATCCAGACGGCTATATTTTCAGCAAAGGGTCGCAACAAGAACTTTGCTACATTGCACCCGATGTTTCGTAAGTGCGCCTCGCCAAGCCAGCTCCATGAAGCCGTCTTTCATGCGCTTGATCCCAGAGCAGAAGAAGAATTGGCCATCGTTTCGCCACCAATGATCACTGGTAGCTTTTCGTATGCCACGCGAACCCGGGAGAAGCCGCGAATCGAACTTATTGATGAGTAAACCGTAAGTATGACCTTCCCGCACAGGCGCGTTCTTGGCAGATTGGGCATAAGCATTGGCCAGCCTTTGCGGAGAAAAGACCAGCTGGGCCGTGAGATCTTCAATTGGCCGCCCACCGTAATCAGCCACCACGTCAAGGTCGTCGCCTGCACTAGCAGCCTCACACCAATCACAGGACTTGCAAGCAGCACCGTCGGCAATCCATTGAATGGGTTTCTTTTTGGCTTCCTCTTTCCTCTTTCTGGAACCGAAACCATCAGCAACTTTGGACACCAATCTACGTTGCGAAGGTTTCTTCGCAGGCAGACAATGCCGGAATAGCCCCGTGGTGGTGTGCAAAACACGCGTATTTGCTGTATGATTCGCGGTCAGCCTACCTCCTCCTGCACTGGAGAATCTTATGAAGACACTCTTCAAATACATCTTTGTACTCAGCCTGATGCTGGCCGTTGGCGGCACTCTGGCCCTGGCGCAAGGAAATAAACTGCGCGATTCAAAAGGAAGTAAAACCAAGAGCGCCGACAAGAACGCTCAGAAGCCGGTGGAAGCTGCCGCAACCGTGAACAAGGAAAACGCAAACGATGAAACCAGCAAGGACCCGCTGGCCAATATCAAGTTCCGCAACCTGGGGCCCGCAGCCGGCGGCGGACGCGTAACCTCGGTGGTGGGAGTTCCCGGCAAGCCCAACATTTATTATGTCGGCGCGGCAGGAGGAGGCGTATGGGCCACCCACGATGGCGGCTTGACCTGGAAACCGATCTTCGAAAAGGAATCCACGGCTTCAATCGGCGCCATTGCCCTGGCTCCTTCCAACCCGAACCTGGTCTGGGTTGGTACGGGAGAAAAGAACATCCGCAATGATGTGATAACCGGCAAAGGCGTCTTCTTTTCTTCCGATGCCGGAGCCACCTGGAAATTCATGGGTCTGCGCGACGCGGGACAGATTGCGAACATCGTGATCGACCCGCGCGATCCGAACATTGTGCTGGTAGGCGTGCTTGGACACGCATGGGCGCCCAACGCAGAGCGCGGCGTCTTCCGCACCACAGACGGTGGCAAGACTTGGCAAAAAGTGCTGTTCGTGGACGACGAGACAGGCGTCAGTTCCCTTGTGATGGATCCCAGCAATCCCATGGTGTTGTTCGCTGGCCTTTGGCGTGTGCGCCGTTATCCCTGGACTCTGGAAGACGGCGGCACCAGCGGCGGGATCTTCCGTTCCGTTGATGGCGGAAGCACATGGAGCAAGCTGAAAGATGGCCTGCCGCAGGAACCGACAGGTCGAATTGGTCTGGCAGCGGCGCCCAGCAATCCTCGCCATATTTATGCGTTGGTAGAAAACACCAAGGGCGTGCTGTATGACTCGGTCGACATGGGCGACCACTGGAAGATGGTGAGCAACAATCACCAGCTGGCCGCGCGCGGCTTCTACTTCAGCGAGTTGCTGGTTGCGCCCAATGATGAGAGCCGGGTGTATTTCCTGTCCTTCAACATCATGCTTTCAGAGGATGGCGGCAAGACAGCGCGTGTGGTATCTCAGCGCGTACACGTGGACCATCATGCAATGTGGATTGATCCTGAAGATCCCAACCGCATGATCAACGGCAATGATGGTGGAGTGTATGTGAGCACGGATGGTGCGCGTACCTGGCGTTATCTTGATAACCTGCCCATCGAGCAGTTCTACATGGTCGCCAATGATGAATCCACGCCATATAACCTGTGCGGCGGCCTGCAGGATAACAATGGCTGGTGCGGGCCTTCCAACAGCCTGAGCCGCGGTGGCAGCACTGCCTTCGACTGGTTCACGGTGGTCGGCGGTGATGGTGAATATGTTGTCCCCGCCCACGGCAAAGACACACACATGGTCTATGCCGACTCGCAGAACGGCTTCATTCAGCGCGTCAGCCTTGAAAATGGCCGCTCCAGCTTCATTCGGCCATATCTTGAAGGCGTGTCCTCAAAAAAGCCATCGGACTTGAAGTACCGTTTTAACTGGACTTCACCCATCGCCGTTTCGGCGACAGATCCGAATGAGGTGTACCTGGGCGGCAACGTCCTGTTCCGCTCCACCGATGGCGGCGCAAACTGGACGCCCATCAGCCCGGACCTCACCCACAATGACAAGAGCAAGCAGGTTTCCAGCGGCGGACCGGTGTTTCTTGATCTGAGCGGCGCGGAAACATTTGATGCAATCCTCTCCATTTCCATCTCCCCGGTGGATCCCAAAACCATCTGGGTTGGAACCGATGATGGACTGGTCCAGGTAACGCACGATGGCGGCCAGAGCTGGCACAACGTGACATCAGGAATGCAAGGTCTGCCGGAATGGGGAAAAATTCAGCAGATTGACGCTTCGCCGCACGACGTCAAAAGCGCCTATGTGGCGGTTGATCTGCATGAAATGGACAACAACAAGCCCTATGCATTCAAAACGCACGATGGAGGCAAAACGTGGGCCTCCATCTCCGCCGGACTTCCCGCCGACGATCCTGCGCGCGTGGTGCGTGAAGACCCCAATCGCAAAGGCTTCCTGGTTGCAGGAACTGATACCGGCCTCTTTTACTCGGCCGATGATGGCGGGCATTGGACTGCCCTCAAAGCGAACTTCCCCACGGTTCCAATTTACGACGTGAAGTTCATCAAACAGCATCATGATCTGGTAGTGGCGACCCACGGTCGGGGGCTGTTTGTGCTCGACAACATCACTCCGCTGGAAGAAACTGGGGGTGAGTTTGCCAAAAGCAATTTCCACGTCTTCCCCATCCTGGAAGCAACGAACTGGCATATGTGGAACAAGCACGGATTCGCATCAGGCGGTTATGTCGCGCCCAATCCACCCACCGGAGCTGTGATCTCGTACTATCTACCTGCCGAACTAAAGATCACGCCGGAGATGCGCAAGAAGCATGAGACGCCGGTGAAGATCACAGTGGCCGACAGCAGCGGCCATGTGATCCATACCATGTACGGCCCGTCCAAGGCCGGACTGAACGAAGCTGCGTGGAACCTGCGCTATGACGGTCCAAAAAAGCTGAGCTTTTTGCCTCCACGCGAGGACGAAGAAGAGTTCTTCTTTGACACCAATCAGGGCCCAACCGTACTGCCAGGCAGTTATAAAGTCTCAGTGATGGCGAACGGCAAGACAGAAACACAGACGGCTGAAGTACAGTACGATCCGCGCTTCAAGCTCGATCCTGAAGCTCTGCGGGCGCAGTTAAAGCTCGGCCTTGAGCTGCGGGACGAAATGTCTGCCCTCAACGAAGCTTTGAACCGGTTGAACAGCCTGCATAAACAAATCAGCAACCTGGAAGAGCTGTTGAGTTCAGATGAAGAAGGCGGCGTGGTAAACGCGTCCTACAAACCTGTGCTCGAACAGGCGCGTGCCCTGGACAAGAAAATCTTGTCTATCCAGGATCCTCTCTATAACCCTGAGATCCAGCCGGGAGCTTCCGACGATGTCCATTACCTGCAGCGCTTCAACAGCCGTCTGCAGGGAGCCATGCGCGCAGTACTGGGGCCCTATGGCGAAGCTCCGGGTCCGCTTGTGGTGCAGGAAGCAAACGAAGTCCACCAGGAGTTGGAAGCGCATCTCCAGCAGTTCAACAGCTTCCTGAATACTGAAGTGGCTGCGTTTAACAAAACTGCCACGGAACATGGATCCAGCACTCTGTTTGCCGGCGCGCCCGTACAGATTAAGGCAGGAGCAGGAGCGGCGGGAGCAGGTTCAGGTGACGAGCAGGATGACAACAACGATGATCAGTAGCAGCTGAAAATTCGAACATCAAGGACCCGGAGAGCCGGGTCCTTTTTTTTTCAGTGATCGAGTATGGAATTCATTTTCGAAATTCTCCTGCTTACGCCACCGCCTTGCCGCCTTCAGCGCCGTTGTAGTTGAGCGCTTCCAGACCCAGAAAGCGCGCGGACTCATCCAATTCTTCTTCAATGCGAAGGAGCTGGTTGTATTTGGCAATGCGGTCCGTGCGCGAGGCGGAGCCGGTCTTGATCTGGCCAACTCCAGTGGCCACGGCGAGATCAGCAATGAAAGTGTCTTCAGTTTCGCCCGAGCGGTGAGAGATGACAGCGGTGTAGCCGTTACGCCGCGCCAGGTCAATGGCGTCAAGAGTCTCACTCACGCTGCCAATCTGATTGACCTTGATCAGGATCGAATTCGCAACTCCTTCTTCAATGCCACGGCTGAGGCGCTCAGTGTTGGTGACGAACAGGTCATCGCCCACAAGCTGAATTTTGTCCCCCAGTTCTTCCGTGAGAGTGCGCCAACCGGTCCAGTCATCTTCGGCAAGCGCGTCTTCAAGAGAAACGATTGGATATTGCCGTACCCAGTCTGCCCAAAAAGCCACCATATCCTGAGAGGACTTCACGGATTTGTCGGACTTTTTGAAGATATATTTGCCGCGATCTTTGTCAAAAAACTCGCTGGCCGCGGGATCAAGCGCAATAGCAACGTCCTGCCCCGGCTCATAACCCGCCTGGTGAATCGCGTCTAATATGAGATCGATAGCTTCGCCGTTAGCCTTGAGCGAGGGAGCAAATCCGCCTTCGTCCCCCACCGCAGTGTTGTAGCCGCGCTTTTTCAACACCGATTTCAGCGTGTGGAACACTTCCGCGCCCCACTGCAACGCATCAGAAAATGTTTCCGCGCCCACGGGTATGGCCATGAATTCCTGGAAATCTACATTGCTGTCGGCATGAGCGCCGCCGTTCAGGATGTTCATCATGGGAACCGGCAGAACATTGGCGCCAATGCCACCGAGATAGCGATATAGGGGCAACTTGAGAGCATTCGCACCCGCTCGAGCACACGCCATGGACACCGCCAGAATCGCGTTGGCCCCCAGCTTGCCTTTATTGGGAGTACCGTCGAGTTCCAGCATAATGTCATCAATCCCGCGCTGGTCAGTCACGTCCATACCTTGCAGCGCATCCGCAATGGGAAGATTCACATTCCCCACCGCCGTGAGCACGCTCTTCCCCATGTAGCGCTCAGAGTCGCCATCGCGAAGTTCTACCGCTTCATGTTCACCGGTGGAAGCTCCACTGGGAACAGCAGCACGGCCGATTGAGCCATCGCCCAGAGTGACCTCGGCTTCTACTGTGGGATTTCCGCGGGAATCCAGAATCTGGCGAGCGTGAATGTCAACAATAGTCAAGTCCATAACTGGCCTCATAAACTGCAGTGCAGAACGGAGCATTATAAATGTTCACAACCGTGGGGCGGGATCAGGAGGCGCTTGCAACACCCAGCGCGAGACACAGACTTTGAAAATTAATTTCAGCGAAGCCTGAGCACGATATCAAATTGTTTGCGCGTATCAAATGAGCTGATGGTTTTGGTGTCACTGGTGTCGCCATGAAACTCAGCATGGAGTTCGTAATCGACATTCGAAGCGAGCCAGGGAAAGCGGTAACTGCCGTCCTGCTCAGTGATGTACGTCCCCGCAACCTTTGTCCGGGTATTTTTCAGGTAGACCACCGCTCTTGAGACAGGCTGGTTGTTTTTGTCGAAGACGTGTCCCACGAGAGAACGCTCTCGCGGAGCATTCTTGCCGCCCTGGGCCGCAGCCGATGATTGGAGAACACAAAACGCGGTAAAAACCGATGCGATTACGAGGATCGCACAAGCAAAGCGCAATCTAATCATGAATACCTTCAGCCGAACTGGTGATTTTCCATGAGACTTCAAACGCAAACATCACTCCCTGGAGAGAAGCCTCTTCTCTTCTCCAAACCGGCCCGAGAGATGCACAAGTTTCTCCCGAAGCCTTCTTCTGTTATGTTCATTGTTTCACAGCAGAATCATCTGAGGAGATTCGGAAATGTCAGTTGCACCGCAGCCCAACGTTCGCTTGATCAACTCTCCCGAATATCGTGATGGATATGCCAACTCAGTACAAGTGCGGGTCAGCGTGTGGGATTTTCTCCTCACCTTTGGCCGGCTGCAACCGGTTGGCGCTGATGAAGTGGAAGTGCAGAATTTTCAGGGCATCTATCTAAGCCCGCAGCAGGCCAAAGCATTGCTGGCGATTCTGCAGCAAAACGTTTCGCAATATGAAAAGGCATTTGGGGAAATCAAGCTGGACGTTGCTGTTTCACACCCGACCGGCCAGGTTCACTAAACGTAAGCCAGAAATGCCAATCTTCGCATGAGATCGCGCGCCGCTGAGCCGAGACAACTCTCGCCGCTGCACATCTTCCCCGTTATTTTTGTCATCATCTTTTTGCTGCATGCGCCGCTTCTGAGGCTTCCGTTCTTCTGGGATGAAGCGGGCTTTTATGTTCCAGCGGCTTACGATCTGGCTCACTCGCACACCCTGGTTCCAACAACAACCATGGATACCGGCCATCCGCCGCTACCGGCCGCGTATCTGGCATTCTGGTTCAGTCTGAGCGGCTGGAAACCGGCAGTGGCCCGAGCCGGCCAGCTTCTGTTGGCGGCGTTTGCGCTCACCAATGTATTTTTTCTCGCGCGCGGTCTGGTCGGGACCGGCGTTGCCGTTGCGTCCACCATTGGCACAGCTTTGTACCCGATATTTTTTGTCCAAAGCTCTCTGGCACATGCTGACCTGGCTGCCGCTGCATTCACCTTGTGGGGAATTCGCGTCAGCGTGGAGAAACATGTGTGGCGCAGCCGATTCGCGTTTTCACTGGCTGTGCTGAGCAAGGAAACAGCCATTATTACTCCGCTTGCTCTGGCACTCTGGGAACTGTTGAACCGGAGTCATCGTTCGGCCAGACACCGGTTCGCAAACGCGGGCATTTATCTGCTTCCGCTACTTCCTTTGTGTCTCTGGCTTGAATACCACCATCACGTAACCGGCAGGTTTTTTGGCAACGCCAGTTTCTACCAGTACAACGTGACCCAGGCAATCACCCCGGTGCGTTTTGTTCTCGCCCTTGCATTGCGATTCTGGCATCTCTTCGGAACCATGAACATGCTGGCTCTGACCGCGGCAACCGGAGCGGCAATGATGTTCCCTCCAGTGGTCGGTCCCACAGGCGAGCGCCAGCGAATCGCCATACCGGTGCAACTCCAGTTTGCGCTCATCATGCTGGCGCACCTCATTACTTTCTCGCTGGTGGGAGGAGCTTTGCTCACCCGGTATCTGCTACCGGCTTACCCTCTCGTCATCATTCTGGGGATGTCGACACTTCACCGCCGTATTGCAAGCTGGGAGTGGCCGGCTGCAGTTATGGTGATCTTTTTTGTTCTGGGACTGTTTTTTGATCCGCCGTACCGCATCGCACCGGAAGATAACCTTACTTATCGCGATTTCATTCAACTCCATGCCACCGCGGCCCACTTCCTGGAGCAACATGAGCGCGATCAAGTTGTGCTTACCGCGTGGCCGGCAACGGATGAGCTCACGAAGCCCTATCTTGGCTATGTCAAGCAACCGTTCCCGATCGTTCAGATCCCTGACTTTACTCTGGAAGAAACGTTGCGGGCACGCACCCTGAAGTCGAAATACCGGGTAGCGTACCTGTTCTCCACCAAGTATGAGGGATCAGGTTGGTTCCATTCTGAATTCTGGGACCGGCTCAACGAGCGCTACTTTGATTACCATCGCGATCTCTCGCCGGAAAGCGCAGCGCAACTGCTCGGAGGCAAAGTTGTGTACTTGGCGAGGAACAAGGCTGAATGGGTGGAGATTATTGAGATGGAACCGTCCGCCTCATTCGCATTCCGTCATGAGCTCACCCAGTAAGCGGAAGCTGCAGATCAGCAACGCGTATCAAAGAGAAAGGACGCGGCCGGAAACCACGTCCTTCATTCACTACCACCACCGAACCGTGCCGCCCTGCAAAGGTGATCAGGAAAACATCCTGACCATTGCAACGTGCACAGGCGGGTTGTAAAAGACAAAACACAGTGCTGTCACCGCGACGTTTGCAACCCAGAAGTTAAACTTTTGTGTCTGCATGACTTCTCCCGTCGAATAATAACCCGCTTAACTCGCTTTCGCTTCCATCTCAACATGTGACTGAGCGCAGCCTGTGACCTCTCCTGAGGAGATCACACGCATCTGCTGCCAGTCGTATGCGAATTCCTGCCCGCAATCCAGGCACACTACGTAGGTTCCCATCTCTGTGGCAGCAGCAGCTGAACGCCGCTTGCCTGCCTTCTGCGTTTGGGGAAAGCTGATGTTTTTGTGCCAACATCCGAATAACGCGTCGAAAATCTTCACAAATCCTCCACACCAGAGATCGAAATTACGGTCGCGAGCGGCACAAGGATCACGACACTCGACAACTGCCGTACTTTGCTTCTACAGCAGGCTTTTTCGCCTAATACTTTCGTTACTTCTATAGTGCTACTTAGACACGTGATCGTTTCATTTGTTTCGAAATTCTCCGATGACAAAAATTGTTCTGCCGTTCTCAACTGACAAAAAATGGCAGAAGTTTTTGGTCAAATGACACTTTCAGTACGAGGAACGCTGCCGAGTTGGATATGCAGATGAGAGATTTCAATTAAGGTAACAGCGACGCAAGGATTCCATACTTTACCCGCAGAAATCCATGCAGGCGGGGAGGCAGAGCGCAGCTCAGTTCCTGCCACGTCAGCACTTTGCATCGCGTCCGCAGATCAACGAGCTTTACCGCCCGCATGATTGCGTGCCACGCTTCCAGCAGGTCCGGACGGCGAGCATCCAGCATCACACAAAAATCAAACTGCCCAACGTGCGCAGCCAGCACATTACGGAGGAGTTAGTAGGAGACAAAACGATCGCCTGAACGTGGAAGAACCGTGACGTCAAACACCTCTTCCAGATCGCGGTAGGTTTTTACTCGCTCCAACGGCGCCATTTGAAAATCGCTTTCCGTCAGCTTGGCTTCCACCAGCAAATTGCCGAGCTTCATATCCACTTCTGTGCGATCAAAGCGCTCCTTGCCGGAGGACGAAGGCCTGAACGGCACGCGGGCGCGATATCCGAATTCGGGGAGATCTCCAGAATCTGTCCCCAGCAACGCGGTTAGTCGCTTGCACACTCCAGGACAGCAGAAGATGTTCATCAGAAGAGCATCGGAACTGACGCAGGAGTCAAGTTCGCGCCAGCGCCTTTCCGCTCGCGGGAGCGTGGTGCGCGCCTGCGCATGCACTTTATCCAGGCGCACCGCCCACTGTTCGCAGTTAAGAATTGCACGGTAGCTGGCAATATGGAAGTTGCCGTGCCTGTTGCCTTGCGGCTCGGGCGCGTACACCGTAACCGGGACTTCTCCGTAGCTGGGCACATGCGCGCACCCGTTCAATCTGGCAAGTTCAGCATTGCGCGCACACAATTCGCGCCGCAGTGCGCCGGCATAGCGGGGGCCATCCACATAAATCAGTTTAGACCAATTGTGCTCACAATAAACAACGCAGGCTGCGCACTCCCATCCCAGGATTATGTCCAAGCAACCACACATCCGCCCGGAGCAGAGTCCATGGGCGGCGGCAATCCCCGCCGGCGCACCGGAGCGGAGCCGCGACTCCAGAGCGGCGCCGGGCATGAGCAGCAAGAAAAGGCATCCGGCCGTAAAAAGAGTGCAAGCAAAGTTCAGCGGCAAGGTTCCCGATCACACGACAAGGGGTCGCGGCCCTGATCCATTCCTCTTTAGAATACCTGCCTTTTGGAGAGAAACTCTGTAACGGTTTTCGTACTTGAGGCTCTGAATAGATGTGGCAGGATCGCGGCTTCGTGATGGAGATTGCATTAATGGAGATTGCATTAAGAGATAACGCCTTAAGGTTGGGCAGCATCTCACATGTAAGCTGCAACTTTTTGGGCGCGCCAGGGTCTAATCGAGCATAGGCAGGTTGAATATGCAGTGCGAGATATGCAACACGATTGAACGACTCGGACTGGACCCCTCCGCCCACGATCTGTGGTTTTGCTGTGACCCCAAACCGGCTGTCTCAAGCTGCGCGTCGCGCTCACGGCTGGCAGATTTTGTGCTTAAGTCTGTAGTGCGCTTTCAACTCGCATATTCGCAATTTCTGGACCGCAGAAATCATTGGATTGAATTGAGCCTGCGCAATGTGTCATCTCTCAGGCAGCACTACATCACACTGGGCCTTTAGCACACCACTTCCCCCTCTCAAGCAGCTCTTACTCCTGCGCCGTTGCCGGCTCAAAGCATTTCTTCATATTGACCTCGATTCGGCTGCGCATGTATTGGTGTAAGCATGTCACTTGAAAGAGGTGCAATGAAGCCGATTGATGCTGGTACTGAGATCTACCTTGTCCGTCACGGAGAAACGGAATGGAACCGTGATGGCCGTCTTCAAGGCCAGCAAAATTCCTCTCTGACCGCACTTGGACGCGAGCAGGCAAAGCAACTCGGCCGCCTTCTTGGGCGCCTACTTGGCCTGCGACAGCCGCTGATGAAAGCAAGCCCTCTCGGACGCGCGCTCGAGACAGCAGCGATCATCCGGCAGCACGTTCCCGGGCCGGAGCCGATCATAGATCCGCGCTTGCAGGAAATGACGCTGGGCAGTTGGGAAGGCCTCACGCGCAAAGAAGTGAACGAGCGGTGCAAGGGCGTGGTGGGTGGCGATGCCAATGCTGAATGGTGGTTCCGGGCGCCGGGCGGCGAGTCTTACGACCATTTTCAGGAGCGGGTTCGCTCCTGGCTGGCAGAACAGAGCGGGATCGTAATTGCAGTCTCGCATGGGATTACTACGCGCATGATTCGCGGAGAATACCTCGGCCTCTCGCGCCATGAGCGCCTGTCCTTGCCGGTCCCCCATGGCGTGATCTGGCGCATGGTCGGCGGCGCCGTGGAGACCATCCGAGAATAGGAGCGCTTCCACTTGCGGATCATTCAAAATAGCAATGTTTTGCATTAATATTTGAAGAGAGGATTGCGATATCTCGCAAGTGTGCATAGTTGTGCACCGTTTTCCCAGGTCCGCTGAAAGATGTCTGTGGCTTGTACCCTCAGCCAAGTAGTGGTGTGCCTGCTGAGACGGGTGTGAGTACATCAATGAAATGGTTCCCGTTTGCGGTTCTATTAGCTCTGCTGTGTACAGGTTGCGTCCCCTTCCACGCTTTCCCCTCGCCTGATTGCCAGGGGACAGCTCCTGCTGCCTTTACACGGATTTTTGTCGGCAAACCGGCGTCTCAAGGATCTCACTCGGGAATTAGCGCCGACGATCCGTTGGATGGGACCACGGCCGACAAGTTCGATGCCATCCTGCGCACGATTTCTGAAGGACAGCTTCCCACCTGGGGAGCCCAGAAGAACATCGAGCCAGAGAACCTGGTGGTGTGTGTCATGAACGGCACTTTTGAAACCAACGGGTTCAGCCATACCTTCGCTGGGGATCTTCAGCCCGTAAACCAGCTCGGGCCAGACGTCGGCTTCTCCGTGGGCACGAGATGGAAGATCCATGGCCAGGGATCGGGGCAAACGACGCTGAAACTCGTCAGCTACATGCGCCAGGAATTCACCACGGACAGTGGATCCATAGTCACCGGCGGCAGCAACACAGTCATAAGTAACCATTCGTTTCAAACATCCGGAATTGAAGTGTCTGATCTCACCATTGATGCCAATCATGACGGAATGACAAATCATAATGGAGTGCCACTGAATCTCTCGGCCATCATCTTACGATCGGTCCAGGGAGGCAACTGGATCCACAATGTGGAGATAAAAGGCGCTTCCGGCGATCTTGGATTTTTGAACATCGTGTATGAATCCTTCGCTATTCAAATCTGGGGAGAAGCGGCCAAGGACGGCGCCTCAGAAAACGGAGGCAATCTGATCGAACACGTTAACGTTCATAAGCCTGGTAAAGCGGTACTCAGCGGGGAGTCTGCCGGCGGAAAAATGGACGGAATTGTGATAAGCAACGCATCAGCCGAGGTACGCAGCAACAATGTGGAAAACACCATTATTGGATACGGTGGTTGGCTGATGCGAGGCGTGAATTTTCACGATAACGTCGCCAAGAACGTCGGCTATGGATTCAATGCGGATAGTTTCACCAACACCGCGGTAACGCTGCGCTCGAACCAGTTCATTCACCCAGCTTTCTATGGCGTCGTCATAGGAGGAGGCCAGCCGGACAACGTGTTTTCCGGCTGGACCGTCGCCGACAATAGCATTATCCTGGGCGATTCCCGTACAGCCGGCATCGTTCTGCGAGGACATGTTCGTAACTCCACATTCTCCGGCAACACTATTAGAGCCGAGCACGATGTGCACCAGGCATTTGCCATCTTCAGTTACGAAATCGCGAACGGATTTGCAAGTCCGGAGAACGCTTTTGAACAGAATAAGATAGACAAGTCCCTGCTTGTAGATTTCTCCCAGGATCCCAGTTTCAATTCAGATTGCCGTTACCAGAACACTGACCTTCAAGGCAATCCTATCCAGTCATTTGGCAGTAACAGTTCCAGCCCGTGCAGCACCGGCCCGTAGATCAGGCATTCCCGTGCCAATGCATACGTCCGCTATTTGAATTGCGGAGTGGCGGATGGTACCATCGCACTTTCTGGAGGTTGTGCAATGTCTGATCGTGACGGCGGCAACGGTTTCATGTGGTTTCTTGCAGGCTTGGGCTTCGGCGCGCTCCTCGGGGTTCTGTATGCTCCTCGCTCCGGGCGCGAAACCCGTGAATCTCTGATGAACAGCGCTCAGGAGGGCCGGGATTATTTAAGGACGCGCGGCCAGGAAGCCCGCGAAACCGTGAATCAGTGGGCAGATCGCGGCAAAGAAGCTGTGTCACGTGGCAAAGAGCAGTTTGGATCAGCCGTGGATGCCACGCGCCAGGCCTATCGAGAAGCAACCGAAGGCAAAAAGGGCTCCTAAGTAGACGAGTTTTCCAGTGAATACTACTGTCGCTATCTTCGTGATTGTCGCGGCCGTTGCCATTGTGGTGCAGATGGGAATCCTAATTGCTCTTTATGTCGGAATGCGGCAGGCTGCATCCCGCATGGAGGGAATCGCCGGCCGTTTGGAACAGCAGACCGGGCCGCTGCTTGCCACTGCCAGCGCGATTCTTGAAGACGCGCAGCCTAAAATCGCCGAAATCACCAGCAATCTGGCTGAGTCCAGCACAACTGTACGCACCCACGTGTCGCAAATGGCGGATGCCACAGGAGAAATTGTGGAACGCGCCCGCCTTCACGCCATCCGCGTTGATGAATTTGTCGGCAGCACCATGGGCAAGATCGAAACGGCCAGCGAAATCCTGGAAACAAAAGTCCTAAGTCCAGTTCGTCGTGTCCAGGGCATCATTGCGGCCGTGAACGCCGGGCTGGGAGTTCTCCGCTCCACCCGTCCCAAACGCAAAGCCGCTCACGCCGGTGCTGAGCAGGACGAAGAAATGTTCATTTGAGGATTTGCGGTAATCGCCGCGGAATCACCCTCCGGTGGGGTTAAATCAGAAAAGGGCCTGTTCGCAAATGCTGAAGCTATCTGGCAAACGTGCCTTGGCGCTAGGGATTCTATTCTCATCACAATTGCCCTCGTGATTTACGCAGCTCCACAGCCGATCGTCCACGTGTTGCACTCCATCCATGTCCCGGTTCCAAAACCGTTGCAGGAATTCGCGACTGATAGGCTCGTCGCGCAGCTCGAAAAAGAAGCTGAAGCGGGCGATTGCCACGCGCAATACGATCTCGTGTATGGTAATTATCCGGGGTGTTATCGAAAAATAAACACGCTGCGTCCGGATGAGGTCATAAGGGCTGAAACCGAAGCTTTGGCATGGGTGAAGAATCATCCCAAAGTAACGGAGTGGGAACCGTAGACTGCTCTTTATCTTCCAAACGTCACCACAACGTGTCCCCCGGGAGGAATCCTCGATCCCGCGACCGGTGATTGTTCAATCGCTACTCCGCTTCCGCTGACCTCCAGTTCAAGGCCTGCACTCTCTGCCTGTTCCAGCGCTGTCCGCAACGGTTTGCCACGGAAATCAGGAACCTCAACACCTCCAGCCACATCCAGGACCACTGTGCCTTTGGCGGAGGCTGGAACTGACGCTTGTATCAGCGATGCAGCGGGTGTTCCTGTAGTCGAGACCGCATCCTTCGCGATGGCCGGAGCGGTCTCTGGCTGTACCACGTTAGCTGACTCCGGTTGTGGAGTAACAACATCAGACGGGCCGGAGGATTCCACCTCTTCTCCAATATGGTCCGGAGCAGCTTCAGTCACATCTTCCTTGCTGGCTTTGGCGAGCAACTGCAAGCGATGCGAATCCTGAAGCTCCACGTCGTGCGGCACGTTAAGGTAGGCAAGCACTTGTTGTGCCACGCGGGAAAAAACCGGAGCCGCCACGTCGCCTCCTTCATCCCGCGGAAAGGTTGCCGGAGCATCAAACACTACCAGAATACTGACGGCGGGATTGTTCACCGGCGCGAACCCACCGAAAGAGGCAATGTGCTGCCTGTGCGAATATCTGCCCGTAGCCGGATCGACTTTTTGTGCCGTGCCGGTCTTCCCCGCCGAACTGTAGCCATCCAGAATCGCCTTCCTGCCGGTCCCACCCAAAACCACACCTTCCATCATGCTTTTCATGCGTGCGGCTGTAAGGGGCGAGATTACGCGGCGGCCCAGAGCGGGGTGGAACGCAATTAATTGGGGCGTGCTTCTAGGAGGCGTAGTTGCCGCGACAATTCGTGCTGGAAGATAGACGCCGTCGTTGGCAATCGTCGAAACCATGGAGATCAGCTGTATGGGCGAGACACCAATTTCCTGGCCCATGGAAATCGCCCCAATGCTTACTTTGGACCAGCGGCTCACCGGCTTGGTTAGACCGCGGGTCTCTCCCGGCAATTCAATCCCGGTCTGAGACCCGAAACCGAAGGCCCGGATATAACGATCAAAACGGTCTTCTCCCAGCCGCAGCGCAACTTTAATGGCGCCCACATCGCTCGAATGCTGCAGGATCTGCGCGACGGTAAGGTCGCCAAAAGCTTTATGGTCGTGAATTCGCAGCCCGTTCACCACGATCGACCCGCCCTGGCAGTCAATTACGGAGTCCGGGCGGACCAGGTTTTCTTCCATGGCCGCTGCCAGGGTGACAAGCTTAAACGTGGAGCCCGGCTCGTAGACATCACTGACCGCGCGGTCGTTGAGCGCACGCGGGGCTGCGTTCTTTAGAAAATTGGGGTCGAAGTTCGGGCTGTTTGCCAGAGCAAGAATCTCACCTGTATGCGGGTTTTCGACAACGACAGTTCCCGCCTGTGCGTGGATTTCTGACATCGCCTTCTCCAACTCGCGCTCGGCAATGTATTGGATTTTTTCATCCAACGTGAGCACCAGGTTCTCACCGGGGTCAGGATTCTTTTCTACGCGGCCAAACCAGCGCCGCTTCGCGTCCATGCTGATTAACATCTTGCCCGGCTTACCCGCCAGATGTGACTCGAACTGCCGCTCCACCCCGCCAAGACCTTCGTCGTCCATGCCAACGTATCCGAGCACTTGCGCGGCAAGTTCATGTTTGGGGTAAAAGCGCTTGGATTCTTTCTGGAAATAAATCCCTTTCAGATTGAGAGCGTGAACGCGAGTGCTGAGATTGTTGTCCACTTTGCGGGCCACCCACGCAAACGCGTGTGACGCTCGCATGCGGCCCTCGATTTCCGAAGGATCCGACTTAAGAATGCGGCCCAGCAGGCGCGCTGTTCCCGGGATATCAGGTATTTCAGACGGGACGGCGAAGATGGAGTCCACGTTGACCGTCATGGCCAGGTCATTACCATTGCGGTCATAAATGTTGCCGCGAACAGCGGAGACTTCAATGCTGCGTTGCTGCTGCCGCGCCGCACGCTGCGTGTACTCGCCGTAGTCCACTAACTGCAGCCATGCCAGGCGGATGATGATTACAACCGACCAGAAAACGAAGAATGCAGCGAGACAATAGAGGCGTGTATTGGAGGTATTCTTGGCCACTTCTGGTATGGCTTCTTGCGGGCGAAGCCGACTTGCGCGCTAAGCCCGCTGCTACAAGCGCCTCCGGACTGTTCAGGTCACGACGCTCTGAGGCGGTTTGGAGCGCAGCGACATTTTTGAACCGAAGCGGGCGAAGCCGACTTGCGCGCTAAGCCCGCTGCTACAAGCGCCTCCAGACTGTTCAGGTCACGACGCTCTGAGGCGGTTTGGAGCGCAGCGACAAAAAATTGACGACGGATCCAGCAGGTTTTCCAGAGTCCGCCATCGACTTGAACTAACATTCAGCCAGTCCAAACTTGCATTCTTGCTATGTACCAGGAACGTTCCTGGCGCTTCAACCCTATTGTGCCGAAACCACTGCGATCGTGCTGACGCTTGCCATCGCCATCCCGCTCGCGCCCTGGCTATCCTGGTTCTCCAGTCGCATCACCTGTCCTGGCAGCGGCGACTCCAGTCCCATCTGTCGCGCCAGAGTGTCGATCCGCCCGGGATCGCGCAATCCTGCTTCCTCAAGCTTGAGGGCGCGGTTCTGCTCCACGAGCTGATCGCGCTGGGTTTTCTGGGTCTCAATTTCGTAGCCGTACTGGACGGCGCTGAAATGCTGCCAGGCGTAGAACAACACCATCAGGAAGATCGCGGCCAAAGTAGCGGAAAAGACCCTGATCTCTCGCCGGCGGCGCGGATCAGAAATCTTCACTACCCGCGAGTTGTCGATGGTTTTATGGAAATAAAATTCGGGTGTGATGCCGGCCACGCAGCGCCGCACCGGAGTGCGGTCGTCGACCGGTGTAATCATTCCCGTGATGTGCATTGCTCCTGCGGCCATTTACGCTACCTCAATCACCTGACGCCAGTTCGCCATGTGCAGCGGAAACCGCCGCATGTCCATCTGTGCAGCTTCTGTTTGCTGCTGTTCACGGACGCGCTCTTCTGCGCGTTCCACGCTCTGAATCAGTTCGTCAATCATCGTTCCTTGAAGCATGCTTTTGTCCTCTTTTTCTCGAGGGAACTTTTATCCCGGGGCGGCCGCTGTTAGTAATGGAAGGACCTGAATTTATTCGCCCAAGTAAGGAGGAAGGCAGCTTCCGCCCCGGAATCTTGTTCTCTTCCGCCTACCAAGAGGAAGAGCAAAACTTAAACTTTTTCCGCGGCCCGCAGCTTCGCGCTACGCGACCTTGGATTGCGATCGATCTCTTCTTCGCTGGCCTCCACCGGCTTTTTCGTCAGCACGTTGTAGATGCCGCCCTTACCGCCATCGCGAAGAGCATCTTTGACGATTCTGTCTTCCAGCGAGTGGAAGCTGATCATTACCAGCCTTCCGCCCGGCCGAAGGACTTGAGGCGCTGCTTGCAGCAGCGCCTTCAGATCGTCCAGTTCGCGGTTTACGAAAATTCGGATTGCCTGGAAAGTTCTGGTCGCCGGATGAATCTTGTCCCGAGCTCCTGGTCTATTCATTGACCGGAGCGCAGCCGATATAACTTGTGCCAGATGAGCGGTTGTTCTTACCGGCCGCGCCCGGACAATGGCTCTGGCGATTCTCCGCGACCTCCTTTCCTCACCGAATTCGTAAATCACATTCGCGAGGTCTTCTTCGCGCATGCGGTTTACCACTTGATCGGCAGCAAGGTCGCCCTGCGGGTCCATCCGCATATCGAGCGGCCCTTCCGCCTGAAAACTGAATCCGCGCACCGGGTCACCGAACTGCAAAGAACTCACACCCAGATCGGCCAGGAGCCCATCGGCGCTGGCCGGGGGAACGCTCTGGGGGAGTTCGGCGTAACTGGCATGGAGCAGCGTAATCTTCGGACGGCTATCACCTCCGATCCGCGATAACTTCTGCTCTGCCAACTTCAGCGCGTTGGTGTCCTTATCGAAGCCAATCAAATGCCCCTGTGGGCCGAGGCGACTTGCGATTTCGTAACTGTGGCCGCCAAGTCCCACGGTGGCGTCGATATAAGTCCCGCCGCGACGGATTGCCAAAAAATCGATCGCTTCTTTTAAAAGAACTGATACATGGCCAACATTTCCACTGCCATGCGCCCCCTGGGGAGCTTTTTCCAAATCCTCGTCCGCCACTAGATGCCCAGTTCGTCGAGAGTCTTCTCATCCTCAGCCGTGAATGGGTTCTCTTCTATGTCTCTGCGGTACGCCTCGATGCTCTGCACTTCGAGGTAAGTCAGATTGCCGACTACGGCAACTTCGCCCTTGATGGCGGCCGAGTCGCGCAACAGGCTGGGGATCAGCACTCGTCCCTGCCCGTCGATCTCCACAAGCTGGCCATAATAGTTGGTGCGGTTCAAAAACTTTTTCTTCGTCGGATTGAAGTTCGAAAGGTTGGCCAGCTTCTGCTCTATCCGCTGCCACTCCTCGAAGGGATATATTTGTGCAACCTTCCCATCCAGCGAAGTGATGTAAAATTCGTTGCCGTACTTCTCGTCGATCAGACGCTTGAATTCCGCAGGGACTTTGAGTCGCCCTTTCTCGTCCACGCGAGTTGGGTGATTTCCGCGGAACATATTGTTTTCTTGCTACTGCTCCGGCGATTGCCGGCATTAAAGAGGTGAAAATGGTGCTTTCTTGAAGTTTCTCTGGCTCGGTCACCGCAACTTGGGGCGTTTTCTGGTTCATTGCACCCTTTGCTCTACTTTGGACCACTTCCCTATTGATCGAACCATTGCCATCCACTTTCTACCACTTTTGACCACATCCTACGCCTAAATGGTTGTGTGTCAATAGTTATTTTCAAGGTTCTTGGGAAAGAAAAATTTGTGACGGTCGTTGCCGCAGACGCCGATCTGCCGATTGTGCGACCACCCAAAGCGAGACACAGCATCTGGTGTTTACTTCCGCGGTTCGCGCCCAAGCAGAAGCCGTTCTCTACTTCTCGGTTGTTGCTCACCCCTGATGAGGCCCAGACCAGACGTTTTCGTGCCATAGCTAACTCTTCATCCGCTTATGCGTCTCAACAACCACTGCCAGGGAGGCTGCTCCAATGACGGGACTTTTCCAGGATCTCCGCTATTCATTGCGTGGCATGCGCAAAGCTCCCGGGTTCTTCCTGATTGCTGTGCTTACACTCGCGTTGGGCATTGGGGCGAACACCGCAATTTTCAGCATCGTGAATGCCGTCTTGATCCGGCCGCTTCCTTATGACCATCCGGAGCAACTGGTTTCCATCCTTGAGAGCAATCCGCGCCGGGGTTTGCCAATAACGGCTGTTTCACCGGCCAACTTTGTGGATTGGCAGCATCAAGCCACAAGTTTCAACTCCATGGCGGCTGCCCAGTGGATGGCTTTCAGCTACACCGGCAACAGCGGAGCAATCCGCGTCGAGGGCGCCCAGGTTTCAACCAACATGTTTGAACTGCTGAGAGTGCCACCGCTTCTCGGCCGCAGCTTTCAGCAACAAGAGGGAGAGCCAGGGCGGGACAATGCGGTCCTCATCAGCGAATCGCTGTGGCGCAGACAATTTGGCGGCGATCCGCACGTTTTGAATCAGGCTGTGACCATGAGCGGCAAGCGTTTCAGCATCATCGGCGTCATCCCTGCGTGGTTTCATTTTCCTTTTCCGGGTACTGACATATGGAAGCCGCTGGCCTTTACCAACGCCGATCTGGCAAGCCGTTCCGAATATCGCCTGAGCGTCTACGGACGACTACGCGATGGTGTTGCGATTGCGCAGGCGCGGTCGGAGATGGAATCCATCTCGCGCCGACTGGAACACGATTACCCGGACAGCAATGCGGGCGTTTCGGTCAGCCTGCGGGACCTGCATGAGGCTTTTACCGGCGGCGCACAAACGCTGGTGTGGGTTCTATTCAGTGCTGTGCTCACGGTGCTGCTCATAGCATGCGTGAATATAGCGGGACTTCTTTCGGTCCGCTCCATGGGACGGCAACACGAAATGGCTTTGCGGTCATCGCTTGGCGCCACACGCAGCCGTCTGGTCCGGCAGTTTCTGACCGAGAGCATCTTGCTCGGATGTGCCGGCGGATTTTTGGGCGTGCTGCTGGCGATTGGCGGTTTGCGGTTGCTTCTGCATTTCCTGCCACCGTTCAGTCTGCCAGGCAGTGAGCAAATTGGCCTGGATGGTCACGTTCTCCTGTTCACGCTCGCATTGTCGATTGTCTGTGGTGTTCTGTTCGGGATTGTTCCGGCGTGGCGCGGAGCTCATTCCAATCCTGTGGATGGCTTGCGCGAGGGCGGGCGTGGCGCCAGTGGAAGCCGCAGCCAACGCGTATTCCAGACAGGGCTGGTGGTGTGTGAGGTTGGCCTGTCACTGGTGTCGCTCGTGGTGGCTGGCTTGCTAGTGAGAAGTTTTGTCGGAATGCTAAAAGTAGATCCCGGATTCCGCAGCGATGGCGTGTTGGTGAACACGCAGTTAGTTCTTCCCTCTTACAAATATCCGCAAAATTATCAGCGGATCCAGTTTTTCAAGTCGCTTATGGAGCGGACACGCGCACTTCCGGGAGTGGAGGGGGTGGGCGGCATTACTTCCCTTCCACTCCAGGGCAACAGTTTCTTTATCCCGTTTCGCATTCAGGGGCGACCTGTGGGGCCGGACGGAAAACTGTTCGCCGCTGTACTGAATGTGGTATCACCCGGCTATTTCAGCACCATGCAAATTCCGCTTGAAAGAGGCCGCATCTTCTCTGATGGCGATAACCAGCAGGCAGCCAAAGTCGCCATCATTAATGATGTGGCGGCCAGGAAGTTCTTCGCCGGCGCCGACCCTCTGGGCGAAAACCTCTTTCTAACTGGACAGGGCGACCAACCGTTCACCGTGGTGGGAGTGGTGAGCAGCAGCCGCCAATTCGACATCACGTCCCCGCCCAGCGCTGAGATCTTCACCAACTATGAACAAAGCGAAATGAGCTATATGTACGTGCTGGTTCGCACCGCGGGTGATCCTGCCGCGTTGATACCGACCATGCGGCGGGCCGTGGCTGAAATTGATCCGGAACAGCCGGTTGGCCACCGGACGCTGGTTGAGCAGATGGACAACGCTGTTAGCGAGCCGCGGTTTTACACATTGCTGATGGGCTTGTTTGCCGGATTGGCTTTGTTGCTCGCAGCGATAGGTGTCTACGGAGCCATGTCTCACGCGGTATCGCAACGCACGCAGGAGATTGGTGTGCGCATGGCCTTGGGAGCGCGCCGCTTTGACGTTCTACAGCTTTTCCTGCGTCAGGGATTCAAAGTCGCACTGATGGGGGTTGCACTGGGTCTGATTCTGGCTCTTGCCGCTGGCCGTGTGTTGGCGACACTGCTGTTTAATGTAAAACCAACCGATGGGATTGCTTTCGTCGCCGCAGCCCTGTTGCTCGTCTTGGCGGTACTTATCGCAAATTATCTTCCTGCCAGGCGAGCCACGCGCGTGGATCCTTTGCTTGCGCTACGGAACGAATAGATCAGACTGCCGCGCCCGCCGGCTTGGCAGCAGCAGGCTTGGCAGCTGCAACCAGGGTTCTGAACGGGTCGTAGTCGGCATCAGGATAAAAATCCCCGCGGAACAGCCCCGCTTGCATTACCAGACTGCAGCGCTGCACGTGGTCATTGTCGCGAAAGCTGTGTGGTATCTCCGGGCGACCCCAATCCCCACCCCAAACCAGGCCGTGTGCAGGACCGATCACTCCGAGGAAGCTGAAGTCGCCTTTCCATGAAGGATCGCCATTAATGTCCTTCACAAGGTCGCACGCCAGCCCATAGTGATGTACCCCCACGGTGCGAAGCTGCGTAGCGCCCTGCTCGAACAGCACCTGTTGCCTCTCCTGGCTACGATAGGTTTCAAAAATCATGAGTTTGATGCCGCGCGTAGCTGCGTCTGCAATCACTCTTTCGATGGCAGCGCGCGTAACGGGCTCCAGCAACGCGGGATCGGCAATCCGATTCTCAGAATGAAATCGCGCATCCGTCCGAATCACGTCGTTAAAAAAATTTCCCACAATTGAACTCCTGTTGGCAGCAGCGCGCCTAAAGGTCGAATTGGCGCGCCTTCTTCCCTGCGCTCATTAGTGTTGTCAAAAGGCTCAGCGTTTCCCAAAATCAAACAAAGAGAAAAATATCTTTTGACAGGAGCAGATGAATCGCCTTAATCCACCCATGCGGCGGTTCCAAGGCCCGAGGCAACTTGCATCATGGTGCTGGATTCAGATTACAGGTTACTCAGGTGGGGGAGACCTGGTACTCAGCAGTTAAAAACCAATCACAGGAGTTCCCCTCGTTGAGACAACGCATTGTGTGTTTCCTCCCTGTTGTGTTTCTTTTTTCGTTGCAGCTTCACGCACAGATTCCCAGTTCAAACCACGTGGTGGTAGTACTCGAAGAAAACCACAATTACGCAGGCGTAATCGGAAGTCGAAGCATGCCGTATCTGAACAGCCTGGCGTCAAAGTACGCTGTGGCAACCCAGTTTTATGCGGACACGCATCCTTCTATTGGCAACTATTTTGAGCTGACGACCGGCCAGATTATTACGAACAATGACAGCTTCAGTTCAACCGTGACGGCAGACAACATGGTACGGCACATGCTCACAGCCGCCAAAACCTGGCGCAGTTACGCGGAGTCACTACCCTCGGTCGGCTACGTTGGCGCAGATGCTTATCCGTACCTTCGACATCACAACCCGTTTACATATTTTTCTGACGTAAGAAACAGCAGCGTTCAGAGACTGAACCTGGTTCCCTTCTCCCATTTTGCGGGCGACCTTGCGAACCATCATCTGCCACAGTTCTCGTTTGTGGTCCCCAACGTGCATCACGATGCTCATGATTGCCCCGCCGGCCTGAGCACTTGTACCGATGCGCAGAAACTTGCTGCTGCCGATTCATGGTTGAAGACCAACATTGCGCCTTTGCTTGCGAACACTGCCTTCCAGAAAGACGGAATCCTTGTCATCGTGTTTGATGAATCTTCAAGTAATGACTCGACACACGGGGGAGGACATGTGGCTGCGATAATCGTTGGGCCGCGCGTGAAGAAGGGATTCAAATCCAAAGTCTTCTACCAACACCAGAGCGTGTTGCATACAGTGCTCAAGGCGCTGGGAGCCACTACATTTCCAGGGGCCGCGGGCAGTGCTTCTTCCATGACAGACATTTTTCTTCCGTAAGTAAATTGGCGGGCTCACGCCCGCTTTCCAATTGGGAGGATGCTTTGAAACGATTTTCCGTTCTGGTGTTGTTATGCTTCAGCCTACCCGTTGCAGCCCAGGTGGCGTCATCCAGCCACGTCATCATCGTGGTGGAAGAGAACCACAGCTATTCGCAGATCATCGGCAACTCCAGCCTGCCGTTCCTGAACAGCCTGGCCTCAAAATACTCCCTGGCCACGCAGTACTACGCCAACGTGCATCCCTCCGTCGGCAACTATTTCATGCTGACCACAGGCCAGATCATCACCAATGATGCAGGCCACGTGCCTATCGTCACGGCGGACAACATCGTGAGGCGCATTCTCAAGGCAGGCAAGACCTGGAAAAGTTATCTGGAAAGTGTGCCGTCGGTTGGCTATCTGGGGCCGGACAAGTTCCCTTATACGCGCGGCCACAATCCTATCTCCTATCTCGGTGACGTGGCGAACAGCAGCGTGCAAAGGCTTAACCTGGTCCCCTTTACCCAGTTCTCCAAAGACCTCACAAATCATGCTCTGCACAATTACTCATTCATTGTTCCCAACCAGCAACACAATGGACACAACTGCCCACCGGGAACTTCGCCCTGCAGCGATTCCCTGATTCTGCGCACGCTCGACGCTTGGCTCAAGAATAATATTGGCCCGCTGCTTAACACGACCGCGTTTCAGCAGGATGGAATTTTGATTATCGTCTTTGATGAAGGCAAGGAAACTGACACTGCTCATGGAGGGGGCCACACCGCTACGGTGATCGTGGGCCCGAAAATTAAAAAGAATTTCAGGTCCAGCCAGTTTGATCAGCACCAGAATGTACTGCGTACCGTTCTGGATGCGATGGGAATTCACACCTATCCTGGAAAGTCAGCCACAGCTGTTGATATGAATGTGTTTTAAATAAGCGTTATTGTCCATGCTCGGGCGCAGCCGCTTCACTCAGCGCACGGTCCAGCATCAGGCGTAGCTGCTCATCAGTAAGTCCGCCTTCTACTTCCTGGCCGTTGATGAACATGGTGGGGGTTGCGCTCACGCCAAGGGTTTTGCCCTCGGCCATGGAACTTTCCACTTGGCCGGGGTCCTGCAGCGCCAGACAAGCCTGCAATGCATCTGATTTGAGTCCGTCCTTCTGGCCGATTTCGCGTGTGAGGGCATCCATCGCCGTCAAGTCGTTGCCGCCAGCTTTCACTTTGGCGCTGACCTCTGACTGGTGGGTATGCACGTAGTCCGAAAAATCCCAGTAGGCGCGCAGATTTTCGGCGGCCAGGCAATGAGCGTCAATGGCCGCGCGCATGGCCCAGGGATGAGCGTCAGTGATCGGGAAATCTTTCATCACAATTCTTACCCGATCTCGGTAGTGGGCCATGACTTCATTCATCAGCGTCACATACATCTTGGCGCAAAATGGGCACTCGAAATCGTCATACACCACCACGGAAACCTTTGGCTCCTGCGCCCCGCGCCACGGCCGACCGGAGAGATCAATGCGGCGCACGTTGCGGGCATAAGGGTCCTCATTCAAATCGATTTCGGTCATGTAGAGGAGCTTGCTTCCGTCTTTGGCCAGAAGAAAATTCAGTGATTTCTTTGTCCCATTGCCTTCGATGGTCACGGGGAGGTTGTCATAGCCATTGAAGTTGCTGGGGGTGCGTGTGTCCAGGGAAATGTGCGCGTCAGGCGGGAGTTCAGTGTAAGCACGCACCTGGCGTTCAATGCGGCGCTGCAGTTCAGGTGTAATAGGTGCAAACTGTTGCGCCAGGAGAATACCTGACAGGAACAAAAAAGAAAGAGATCTCACCATGGGCCTAATCCATTGAAAGTGACCTGCCCAGAATACATCAAGAACAACTTAGGTTGTGGCCCACAAGAATACCCCGGCCTGCGCCGGAGCGTTCCAGTTCCGTTATGGCACTTAGCTGCCGCGGCGATCGCCATGAATATCCTTGCGGTCGTGCCTGATGTCTTTATAAGGAGTTGGAATTTTTGTCAGGCGAGCCGGTGTGCCGCAAAGACAAAGCCGGTGTCCAGGAAGACAACCGGCTTGGATTCTTCGAGCAGACTGATGGTTACTTGTTGGCTACCTTTGCATCGGTTGCGCAGGACGAAATCTCGTGGGGGTACAACAGGAACATGTTTGGCGCCGCTTTGCGTACATCAGGAGTTGGCTCGAAACTCCACTCTCCCACCTGGCCGCCTTCCAATTCCACCTCGTAATAGCTCGCAATCATGTTGTATACCGCCATCGTCTGCTGTTTGGCCCTGTTCACGAACTTGGGGTCTTTCATGCTGTAGGTGGCGCGCGTGTCATAGTTCATCACGGCCATCACCATTCCGCCGCTGTTCCTGGTGAGGGGATAGAAATCTGCGTCGCCGGTATCGTAGACAAAATCGCCAACACCCGGAGTTGCAGTAGCAAGACCCCATGCCGTTGTGCTTTGACCTGAGATGGTGGAATTCCTCACTTGCACCAGACCCAGCGCCAAACCGAACATCCGAATATGGTGCTGATCCAGCGCCCTGGCCACCATCTTTGCGTTCGCCGTATGGCTGCCAGCAACATCGGCCGCCATCACAATGATGGAATCTCCCGGCCTGGCATCACCCAAAAGTTCAATGGCCTTCATGACTCCGTCAAGAACGCTCTGTTCTTTTCCGTGCCTGGATTCACCTTCTGCAGGCAACGCTTCAATGAATGCTGAATGCTGCTCGCCAAATTTCACCACGTGCTCCGGGCCGCGTGCCGTAACCATGGCAAAGCTGTCCTGTGAACGTGCGGAGCCCAATAAGGTGTCAATCATGGTGCGTTCCGCCTGGCGCGTGTCTCCGTTCAGCTTTTTGCTGGTATCAACAACCAGAACAATGCGCCGCGGGCCATCATCAAAAGTCATATTTTTTACAGATAATGAGGCTTTGCCTGCGCGCCCAAAAAAATCCGCAGAGGAAAGGCCGTGGAATGGTTCGCCCTTGCCGTTCACAATCCCAACCGGCACTTCAGATTTGCATTTAAGGCCTTGCGCAATTGCTGCTGAAGATAGCATTGCAAGAATGATTGCGGAGCATAAGAAACGCAGGAACATGGGTAGAGCCTCCTGTTTTTTAAGGAAAAGGGGGAAGCAACTTGATTATACAAGACAGAGCTACTGCTGCTTTGTCAAAATTCATCAAGCGATTGAACCATACAGCTTCTGGAACGCTATCGCACGCCCGTGATGCGCCGAAAATTTGAAGACTCAATGTAGTACCAAATTTTTCGTCAAGGTTTTGCTGGAAAGAGAAACAGCCAGCGAACTTTCTGGTGTTGTTACCCTTCGTGGGTCGTCAAGAGATCTTGCAGAGATTAAAAACTTTAATGCTCTCCCCCGAGGGCCTTGTACCCTGGTACAGGGCCTTCAGTTCACCTCACCGGTGTCAGCTATCTTTTCCCATTTCGGGAGCATTTTTTTCGACCCATGAAAATAAAAATAATCGATTTAAATTCAGCAGCTTACAATCCATTTCTGCTGGCCAGAGTTGCCGCTGGGTTAGTATGTTTGGGTACTAAAGTAATCCCAAATTAAGAGTATTACTGACGCCTTACGAGGCTACCGGCATCCACCCCCCTTTGCCCGGTAACTCAGAAGCGCCAGAGGCTTCCCAAGACGTTCCCAATCGCACGAATGAAAGGTGAAAAAGTGAAGTCGAGGGCGGGGTTCAGTTTGACCGAACTTGTGGTGGTACTCGCGATCATGCTGGTGGTGAGTGGTCTTTCCTTCCCCAGCATTTCTCGTACCATTGACGAGGCCAAACTGAATTCGGCGGCAGAACAACTGGCCGGCTTCTATGCCCAGGGAAGAATCCGCGCCACGCAAGACAACAACTATTACATTCTGCCGCTTTTCAGGACAGTGAACCAGCCTTCAAATATTTGCCTGGATCTGGATGGAGACGGAATCTGCTCTGGTACTGAGCCTCAGGCGCAATTACCTGGAGCGGTAACTTTGAGCAATCGCGGTATCCCGGTGGAAATGGATGCTGCCACTTTTGGATTTGGAGCATTCACCAAAACAGAAACGTCGGCCGGCTTTAGCGCACAAGGAGTTCTGGAACCAGGGCTGGCATGGAACTCAGTAGGATTGCCTTGCCAGAGGGTCTCGTCCACCTCACCGTGCTCTGGCCCGGTGTCGTGGATCCAATATTTGCAACTCAGACGTTCAGCAGGCGGCATTCTGTACGTAGCCGTTACCGTGAACTCATCCGGCAGCGTGAAGATCTGGCATTACCGCGGAGGCGGCGGCAGGAACTGGTTTTAAAAGATGACGACGCAATTGCCAATTCGACGTAACAGTTCCCAGCAGGGTGGTTTCAGCCTGCTGGAACTCATGATTGCAGTATGCGTGCTGGCAATTGGAATTCTGGGTGGCATGGGCGTGATTTGCGCGGCGACGGCCAGCAATGGCAGCTCAAAAATCAATACTGCGGCTGCCACGCTGGCTGAGAGCACCATGGAAACAATTATGGCCGTTCCACCAAAAGCTACGGGAGCCGCGGCGGTAACCGCCATCAGCGATTGCAGCGGCAATGCTTTTGCGATGAGCACAGTTCCAGGCGGCTCGCCTGTGAGCAATGGACTTTTTCCCGGTATCGATTACACCCAGCCTCAGACACCCAATTATTCAATGACGTACGTTACGTGCTCGGGGTTTATGTTTGACGTCCGCTGGAGGGTTGAGGCAGGGCCAACCCCATCTACGCAGTTGATTACCGTAAGTGTGAAGAGCCTGCGCAACGCTGCCAATCCGGCAGCATCGTTCGCGCGCAAGCTGACGCTGCACTCAATGCGAGGAGTTAGTTGACGTTTACCGGCACAATCTCGGTCAAGGCAGCACGCGCCCGGCGCTGTCGCCGCTTTGCCAAGGGATTTTCCCTGTTGGAAATGCTCATCAGTGTGTCTCTGCTGGTGGTGATCACAGGCGCCGTCCTGGAACAGATCATGGTGATGCAGAAGAGCGCTGCTGGAACTGGAGCGAAAACAGACACAGATCAGCAGGCGCGGGCGTTTGTGGACCAGATGGTTCGTGACCTTCACATGGCCGGATATCCGAAAGCAGAGATGTACTCGTCGGCGACATTGGACAACACCAGCCCGCTGGTTGCTGCCGGAGTGGTGAGCGTATCGCCCACGCAGATCATCCTTGAAGGTGATGTGAACAGTGATGGGTTTGTCGAAAGCGTGAATGTCGGCTATGTGGGAACGCCGCCAGACGACCCTGGTTGTCCGTGCATACGCCGCAGCTCTGTAGAGAAAATTACAGGCAGTCCGTTGGCCCAACCGGTTTCGGCCAATTACACGGAAACAAGTGGCGTTGTGCCGCCGGGTTCAGGACCGGGCCAGGCTGGAGCAGACCTCTTTACCTTCTACGATCAGAACGGGAACCAGGTTGACGTAAGCGACAGTCCGAACATCAATACGAATCCGACCAAGCTCGCTTCACTTGCCACGGTGAAAATCAACTTCAGCCTGTTAACCAGCGCGGGCGCAGGCCAGACGGCGCGCACATCTCTTTCTGCAACAGCGAGGCTGAATCAGTGAGATTGAAAACAGCAAAGACGAAGAGAGTTTCCCAGAGCGGCGCCGCTCTGTTGCTCTGTCTGTTTGCTCTCCTCCTGCTCTCCAGCATCGGCATATTCCTCTATGTCTCCACCGGAACTGAGGCCCGCATTGCGGCTAATTACGGCAACAATCTGGACGCTTATTACTCTGCAAAATCCGGCCTTGAAGAAGTCCGTGACCGGGTGAGCTATTCCTCCACTCCCACTGCGACTGTTCCGACTCCGCCCGCAGGCGGCCTGGCTGATCTTTTGCCCAAAGACATCGCAGGAAATTCGGGGGGAGTTCTGTACGTAGTAAACCCAGGTCCCGGCGAGACTGTGGATCCCACTGATACCAGCAACCGGTATTTCGATGATCAGTTGTGTCATGACTACAATTCTGGTGTGGTTCCTGGGGGCAGGTGCACAAATTCACCGGCCTCATCGAATTGGGCCCTTCCATTTCAGGCTTCACTCGCGCCGGCAGGAACTGAACCCGCTTTGAAGTGGGTCCGCATCAACATGAAAACCAACCGCGTGGTGCTGCCGAACTACTGCGTGAACCAGGCTTGTAATAGCGCCCCATTAGATACTCCCGTGTGCTGGGATGGCCTGACTGAGCAGGTTTTACCCGGAGGCACGCTTTCCGCCTGCGACGCCAACGGCATGCAGAACGTCTATATGCTGACGTCGCTCGCGGTTACACCTGGATTGAGAGATAACTCAGCGCGCCGCCTTCTGCGCTCTGAAGTTGTGGCGCCCTCCATTCGGCCACCCGGCGCAATCACCATGGATGCCGCCGGTATCTCAGCTTCACTGAGTGATGGCTCAAGCATCCCGGGAACGGCTGTGGATGGCAGGCCGCATAAACTCGATGGCACCCTCTCCGGCAGCAATGCCTGCTCAGCGGTGGCTGCTCTGGCAACTGACAGCCCTTCCGCCAGTTCGCAACTGTCGCAGTCTCTGGATAGCGTGCGTAAAGGAATCGTTGATACAGCTAATGCATCTTGTAAGTGGGACGGCTCTGGCCTGAATTCCAATGTATGCACGCCAGCTCTGTGGTGGGTGCGCGGAACCAATGGAAACCCCCGGTTTATTACTTCCATAACCACAACCACCACAACTGTGGTCTCTGGATCGAACGACAATAGTGGACAAGGTAACAGCGATGACCGTCAAGTGGTGACAACCACCACCAAGTCACTTTGTTCACCTTCCAGCCCGAGTTGCTATACAAACCTGGATCTCTCAGCTCCGGAACTGTTCGCGACCGACGCCACAATGGGTTCTCCAGTTCCTGCTGTCACCGCGCCACTCAACACATCCCTAATGACCGGCGGCCCCGGAAACCAGGGATCGGGCTCAATGTACCAATCGCCTCTGACTACAACTTTGCCGGATGAGGTCTCAGCGCTGAACAAGCTGATAACCGCCAGCATAAATCAACCAAATTACGTCCAGGTTTCTTCGGCAAACATCGCGGCAAGTTATGGCAGCAACGGCAATCCGGCTATCGTAGTTATCACTGACACGAGCGGCCTGGTGCTCAATCAGAATTTGAGTGGATACGGGATTCTTTTAGTAACCAATGATTTCGAAATTAACGCCCAATTCCAGTGGACTGGGATTGTTCTGGTACAGGGTGGCAACGCCCAATTCAAAGTTGGTTCCACCGGAACTGGCTCTATTAATGGCGCCCTCATGCTTCAGGCCAGCGGTACTTCGGCCAGCCTGGTTTCCAATACTCGCAGCATCCAGGGCCCAATTCCCTTCCGCATCTCTTACAGTTGCGAAGCCATTGACATGGCGTTCGGTTCTCTCCCGTTTAAGGTCCTGGGCTCATCCGAAGTCAGCTTCTAGTTCTGCAAACCGCTGGAGACTCTAGCCTTGAGTTGGATCCTCACTTCCCCCCGAAGCGGTGGGTTCGGCGCGTGTTTCGGGCTCGCCCTTGAGAAACCCGCCGGAATCGTCGTACGCTGCAAGCTAGCGCAATAGATGTAGCTTTGCAAAAGGAACCGAGGGCCGCTGTTGTTCGTATCAGAAAAAGAGGCGCTATGATTACATTCCTTTTGTGGTGCATTCTTTTCGTGGTCTGCTGGCCGCTGGCTTTGCTCGCACTGGTGCTTTACCCGTTGATCTGGCTACTCCTGCTGCCTTTCCGGATTGTCGGCATCGCCGTGGGCGGAGTGCTGGAACTGGTGAAAGCAGTCATCTTTCTGCCTGCCCGCGTGCTGCGTGGAAGAGTCTGATGTCTGCAGGCAGCTTTTCGGATAGGCGGCGCACTCCGACCTGGCGAGCCGTTACAACAATTCAAAATAGAACGATGAATTCGCCTCAAACCATTGGAAACGAAGAACTGCGGCTGTCCCGCGCCATATCCCGTCAAGTAACCACACCGCATTGATCAAGGGGCTCATGGCCCCTCTTCTTGGCATACATCGCCTCATCGGCGTGCGCTAGCATTTCCGAGATAGAGGCGAGCGGCGGATAAAAGCTGGCTATTCCAATGCTGAATTTTACCGGCCACCGGTGCTGCCTCAATGCATGCTGAAGCTGGTCTTCCACACGGCGCATAATGCCGGCAGCATCATTCCCATTTGCGCCAGGCAGCAAGACAGCGAATTCGTCACCACCCATACGGGCCACAACGTCGCTGGGCCGTAATGCCCCGGCGATTGTGGCCGCAGCCAACATAAGAACCTGGTCCCCCATATTGTGGCCAAAGCGGTCGTTGATGGATTTGAAGTTGTCCACGTCAATGTAGCAGATGCTGAGTGGAAGCTGCGTGCGCTCGGCTACGCTTTTCGCCTGTGAAGCGGCTTCGTAAAACGCCCTCCTGTTCGGGATCCTGGTTAAGGGGTCAATTCTCGAGAGGTCCTTCTCACGCTCATATAGCCGTTTGAGTTGAACGATCATGAAGGTCGCGGTGATGTAGAGCGCAGACAAAATCAGCGCATCCCAATACGCCACCGCGCGGTGAGCGTCTCTGAACCGGACCATAAAACCAATTGCCACGCTCGATATTGCCACCGCAATACCAGAACGCTTGCCGATGAACCAACTGAAGAACGAAACCGGCACCAGATAAAATGGAGAGAATTCCAGAAGATACGTGGAATGAGTGAAGTAGTCAGCCACCGAGACAGAGATCAACCAGAGCATTCCGAGCGCAATCAGCACAGGTTTAGACAACGTCCCGAGGTATTCAGTAATCGTCACAGAGAAGCGCTCCTGGTCATGCCTTCTAACGCCGCAAGCTGATTCCATGTTGGATGACAAGAAAGGAGCACTTTGCTGAGATGCAATGACGCGCTCAGAAAGTTCGATTACAAAAACCCTGAGTCAGGCGCCAAATCCCATGCCGCTGCATCGTGCGCTCCGCGCTTCGTTATTCATTATCGAGGGTCCGCATCTCAGGAGTGTTCCTGAAATGCCGTGAGCGGTCTGCCCTGTATGTAAGCACCGGGCAGTGTGCTGCGCAATTATTCGAGAAGCCAGGCTGGAACGCAGCTGTACACCAGTAACTCGCCGGGAACTACTTCCCCAAAAAAGAATCCAGCCGAGTGTCCGACATCGCCCTTTAATACTTGACACGATTAATCTGGAGGGACGCTGTTGCTTTGCTAAGGGGCGGCCTACGCATGAAGAAACTACAACCGCAGATCGGCTGGCTACATTTTCAGACGTTGTCTTTGCGGTGATCCTAACCACCAAGCTGGTGGCAGTGAAGAACTCGCCGGGGCGGAATCTGCAAGAATTTTGGATTCTTTGCACGTGAAAACGGGTCTAGTGGAACCGAGGTATTCATAGAGCCTGACGAATCGCTATTTTTTGTGGTGGTCAGCGCAGCGGGTTTTCGGATCGTCTGTTTTCGGGTGAAAGCTCCCCAATTTCTCTTAGCGTTCTTAATGAGCCGGTCGTGTTCGGCCTTCAGTTCCTTCGAGGGTTTCACGTTTCACACGTCAGCACTATGTCGCGCCTAATGTTGCTTTTTCCCGCGCGGTGGCTTATATGTGCGTCGTAAGATTCTGGCGGCGGGATTTTCGGGTTCCGCCTCTTCTCCGTACCGGAAATATACCGGGCAGGTGTGGATGGATTCCAGTGCAGCCAGCAGCTTTGTGTGAGGGCTCGCACCGATCAACAATCCGCAGCCAGCACAGCGGGACTCGATTAGCTTGTTGGAGAATTGACTTATCCTCCGGAGAGCAGTGAGCGGCATCTGTTCAGTAGGATGCATTTCCAGCCTGCGGGGTATTTTCCGGGTGCTTGGGTTTGCGGCTCATGAACACAGGATCAACGGAGCGAAAAGAATTCTTTCCTTGGAGTCCCGCATTGACCCGGCGGTAGCAACCTCCCCCGTTGCCTCGGCACCCATCGAGCCTCTGCGAGTACCCGCGCCAGCTGAGGATGCTCTGCGATTAGGTTACGCCATTTCCCAACCAATTTCTTGCTTTGGTCCGCATTTCAGAAATAGCCGATCAATGAGCAATACGGAGAGGTTTAGCGTGCTTGGGCCTAGGTGCGGGAATGATGAAAGCCTTGCGTCGGCGTTCGGGAGCGAGGACGACGTGGACGGCATCGCGTGTAAGATCAGTTGTGCCTAATTGAAGGCGGGCGGAAGGTGCGAACACAATGATTCCACCGAGAATTCGATCAAGAATCTCCTGGAGGCTGGCATTCTTGGGCTCATTCCGATGGCAGAGCTGCATGACTCATCTTCTCCGGGCTGTCTGAGCAAAATCGGGTGAAGGCTTGGCCAACAATCGGTGCCATCAAATAATCTTCAATATAAGAACTCAGAACCCAGTGGCAGGGTTGGCACGATGGTGCCAAAATCCAGAGATGCCAGGGTATGCCCCCACGCACCATACGCTTTTCACAGATCAACGCCCCTTCAGCGAGAAAAAGCATTCGCGATTGGAACACTCAATGCGAACATGTTTTGTGCGCGGTATTCATAGATCCTGACGAATCAACGGAGCGAAAAGAATTCTTTCTCTGGAGTCCCGCGTGGGCCGGGGCGGCAGCAACCTCCCCAGACGCCTCAATTTCGGTGGCATGGTCGCACGCTCAATTGGGGAAACTTTGGGTGGTAAGAAGGGGTTTCAGCCGTTGCCAGCTTTCCAAATTCAAAGCGTCAAGATATGCCCATTTTTCAGCCACCACAGGAACACTGATTAGAATAGACGCAGGCCAAAACCGAAGACACACCGTCTGCTGCAATCTTTCAGCATCCCCTGCACCTTCCCTCAGTGGGCTTTCGCAGTCCACCCAGAGAAACGGGCGCGCGCCGTGAAAAAGTCTATTTTAACTATCAGCCGAAATCCAGAACTGCAGAAGGCTACGTGCTCTCATACTCAAGCAAGAGGGCTTTCAGGTCAGCTCTGCCTTGAATGACAACGAGGCCATGGCCTTCGTCAAAGCGCCAAATTCATTTGCGCTGGTTTTGTTGTGTCATAGCGTTCCGGAGACAAGCAGGCTCTTGCTTGTGAATGAGATCAAAGAAGTAAACCCGAAGTTACCAGTCCTGATGTTGTACAACGGATACGATCCGACCGCAGCAAAGGTTGACGGTTCGTTACACAACCTGGACTCTCCCGAGGCGATGCTGCAAATGGTCCGGTTCTTGACGATGCAGGCCAGCGGTTAGGAATAAGCTAAAATCCCGGGCAAATCTCCAACATCTAAAACAGGCATGGCAATGGTTCTCTGTACTGGATGGGACCGGGGTCTTTTGGAGACATGCACCCTCCTACTGAAATCAGCGGGGCACGAGGTGCATCAGGCCAGGACCCAGGGTGAAGTAGTGTCGGCCTGCGAGCAACACCAGTTTGAAGTTGCGGTGATCGGCCAAGTCGTGTCGAAGCGCATGAAGCGGCTCGTTTTCTCATTCGTCAAAGAGCATTGCCCTAAGGTCAAGGTTCTGGAACTGTATCAGCCGCACGTGGGGAAAGCGCTCGAAAATGCCGATTCATGGCTGGAGGTTCCCGCTGACATCCCCAGCGGTCTTGCGGAGCGGGTTGGCCAGCTTGCACGAGGCGTCCAGCCGGCGGCATGAAAGTAAGGGGTGAAAGCGCATGGAGTGGCATCAGTTCCCGCCTGGGCAAGAGCCAACGGTCTTAACCTCTGACCAGTGCAGCAAGGGAAAATGCTGGAATTGCCCCGGCATGTTCCACTTGCCAGAGTATGGCGAACAGACCGATTTTTGCATTCACGAGTGGTTCCCAGGCGAAAGATTGATCACAGCATTCCGCGGTCAAAGAGCTGCCATGGATCGGCATAATTTGAATGAAGGCTCACACTTGAGCGTGAAAGGAGCGGAGAGACAGTTCTGATGCGGTGGCAATCAGGTCGGAGATGTGCATCAGGTCAGAAATCAACGTGCTGAGATCCAGAGCCAACATGTGCTCCTGAAAAAAGCGAATAATAGTGCGCTGCAAAAGCCGTGACTCGGTGAGGATCCATTCGGCCCGATACCCCTGCCTAAGGCGTGAGATCCCATGCTCCGTCGCGTATGCCAAAGTAGTGACACCAAGAACCTCCTGGCCTTTCAGAACTTGTCCGCAGATTCCACTGAGGATATTCGGAACGGAACCAAGGCAGGCATCTGTTGATATGCGCAACTCTTTTAGCTCTGAATGGCCGTTGACTTCCAGGAGCCAATGTTGCAGCACCTCATTGAGATGCTCCAGCAAAAGCTCGGGAGCGCGTTGCGTGGGAATGGAACGCGAAGGACGCCGGTTTGCCAGCTTGCGTTCCAAGGCCGCAACCAGCATAGGGATATCTGCGGGTTTGGTCAGGAAATCGTCTACTTGGTTGCGAATGGCTTTGAGTGCAGATTCAAAGTCGGGGAAGCCGGTGAGAATGAATGTCACAGCCTCCGGCTGCACGCGACGCATAACACTCACAACAGTAAAGCCATCGCTCGGCTGCCCTATGTTCAAATCGGAGATCAAAACATCAAATCTTTCCTTATTGATAATTTCGACCGCCTCTGGCACAGATGCTGCCGTCTTAACCTCGAAACCCTTCTGTTCCAAGATCGCCGGAAGCGTCATTCTGATAGCTGCTTCATCATCGACAAACAGCAGTTTCTTCTTGCCCACAGAACCTCCTGTGTTTATCACGCACGTTTAAGGTGATTAGATGCCATGGATCTCGAACCGTCATTAGCAATAGGACCTTCCGCGAGATTTCCGCTCCGCTGTATTGTTTGCAGCGTATACAAGCGATCGCCTTGCCCAGAATGATTGCATCCGAAAATAAATATCGAGGCGGACCTTAATGCGGCATCTCACAAAAAATTGAAAATCTTCGCCTGGCCCGTAGACTTCCGAACCTGATAAAACCTGAGATTTCCACGTTGAGCTGAACGCAGCATCAACGGAGCGGACAGAATTCTGTTTTGGGAGTCCCGGGTGAGTCGGGGGCGGCAGCAACCTCCCCCCGTAGCCTTTCTCGGGTTACGTATTTACCGCAAACTGCTCCACAGACCTTCTAAAATCATCAAGCTCCGGGCGGATGATTCGCCGCCTGTAGAATAAATAGGGCTGTGCCCCGAGCCCGATGAGGAGAGATTCGAAATGTCCATCTACGTGTTGCGCTTGCGAGACGGCAATTGCATCGTGGCTAGTGCCTCCAATGAAGACCATGCCCGGAAAAGCGTGGAGCCGCTCGCCGCAAGCGAGGTCGTGAGTGTCCGGGAGCTGGACACATTTGTGGCACAGTTCGTCTTGAACGATAATGGTGAACTGAGCGCCACCCTCCTGCATAAGGAAACAATTACGGATCTGCATCAGCATGAGTATCCGATGCTCAAAGTGGCAAATGCCCAGTCTTACGCCGATTTCGACACGTCTGAAACAGATAGCCAAACTGAAGCGGTCCGTTTTAGTTCGCCCGTCAGACGTCACGCTAAAGACTGGGACCGGCGTGATAAGCAGATAGTCCGCTACGCGGTAGAACAAGAGCGCTTACGGTTTGCCCACTGACTGGTTGGGGCCCTTTTGCAGAGTAGTGTAGATGTATCGAATTCCGCTGAAATTTACGACTCTGCTGTGGGTTCAGGCGTCTGTCGCTTCTCCCGCTGGCGATGTTCTGCCCAACCTTTCGGGTCCTTCGCTGACATCCTATCCTCATATTCCGTCGCCTGCTTTTCGGTCGAGGGCAGCCAGTATTCGAACTGCCAAACACCTTTCGCCGTTTCAGGGTTCTCGGAAGTAAAGTCCTTGATCATGTCAGGGTGAATCTCTATTTCGCCAGTCGGACGGAAGAATGGACGAACCGCAGTCTTTTTCGCAGCTTCAGGATGGAGCCGTTTAATCTCCGCGTAACGGCGCAGAGCTGTCTGCCTGGAAAAGAAAAACTCGAGATGGGTCTCCCAAATGTCGGGGTCTGACTTTCCGCTGTAATCGATCTCGTCGTATTTATCGAAATTATCCATGCCAGAGTTCTGCTTTCTCACGGTTTCGCAGTTGTGCTGTTTAAATTGTGCCATTCCCACTGCAGGATCTGCAGTTCGGAAGTTTCTCCGGCACTTCGAGCAATAAAGCTTCCCTCGGTATCGGCTTCATTCTTTTCAAAAGGAGGGTACGTACGGGAGGCAACGGCAGGAGGTTGTCTTGATTCACTCCAAGCCATTATACGCTTTCCAGGCACCGGCATCGTAAACGTCGCGGTAATCAGGTTTCATTCCCTCAAGGAGTCACCTCCGAAAACCCAACGTTAACAAGCGGGCAGCGCCGATGCGCGAACACCGGACGCGCCCTAACCAGATCACCTGCGAGGCAGGCAATATGGCTGACGACAAAGTTACACGTTCCCGCAGAAGACGTAAAAAGAGACGCATTCCCTGAGGTCAAAGGCAAGATGGTTGAGCGGATTGAAGTTTCGACTCCGCGAGAATTGCGCAATTGGCATTTTGTTCCAAGATCGCACCTACCCTGGTTTCGACCTTGACCCGTTGCTTCGGATCACTCCTGATTATTCAGACTGGAAAACCGAAAACTACAAACCGCTAAAGGATGGCCACCGATCCAAAGCAATTACACCCCGAAGAATCGGTACCCTGGACACCTAAAAAAGTGCCCTTCTTACTTTTGCCCGAGATGTTAACTGGCATGAGGACCGCGTGAAACAGTTGGGAATCTTAACAGAAGAGATCTTGATTCATGCGAACTAAGGCTAAATGTTCAGCTGCGGAATATTGCTCGCCGGCAGCTCCCGTTATAAGCTACTTAACAATATTGATTTTTCAAACTCGGGCCTGTGCCCCTGAGCTAAGAGGGATTTTGTGAATCAGAGGAGAATCCTGCTCGTCGATGATGAGCCCGGTATTCGTTTCGTCTTAAGCGCGGTCCTCGAACAGTCCGGCTATGCGGTTGATCTGGCAGAAGATGGTTTTATTGCTCTGCGCAAAATCCAGCAAAAAAGCCCGGATCTTGTGATCACAGACCTGCGGATGCCTAACATGAATGGCTTTGAGCTGCTGTTCGTAATCCGGACGAGATTTCCCGAACTTCCCACCATCGCGATCAGTGGCGAATTCCTCACTGTCAGTGCGCAGCAAGGACCTCTGGCGGATGCTTTTTTCCAGAAGGGCAATTACGCGGTAAAGGACTTTCTCGACAAAATTTCCGAACTCCTCGCGACTCCGCACAGAACCATGCCGGAGCATCCGGCCAATTCGCCTGTCTGGACTCCCACCGGCGATGCTCCCGTAATGCTGACATGCACGAAATGTCTGCGTTCTTTTCCAATTGACGTATGTGAAGGCGCAACGCCGCCGAAGCAGGCGGATTGCATTTTTTGTGGGGCTTTGCTTGATATCCAGCTTTTTGCGGTTGGGACGGCAGCAAATGCCGGCTAATTCGCACCGCGTCTGAAGGAACAGTATGCCCAGCGCCTCATGTGTTCAAGCTGAAACCAGGCGGCACTAGGCATAATTGAGCGTGCACCCATTTCACATCGCTGCTCTTGCTTTTTCCGGTTTTGCAGCTACTTTTTGCGGCACAGCTTCGGGCGGCTCAATCTTCGTTCGCACGTAGTGACCACCGGTCCAGTAGAGCAGGTAGCCCCTCCGAGCGACTGTCTCTCGCAAAACGTCTCCGTGATAACGCAGCAGGTACTGGATTCCCAATGGCAGCGGATTCTGCTGCATCTCCGTGCTGGCCTCGTGCGCGGACTCTTGCCGCAGTCCGTTCGGCCCCACGTTCACCAGCAGATAACTCTGCGTAGCCATGGGATCGCGCCAGCCTTTTTCACGGAATCCGTGAATGATGACCCAGAGCCGGTCGCCGGCGCGCACGCGAACCCGGTGTTTGCTGGGCGGCGGCATTTTCTGCGCCACCTTGCTGGGGTCTGGCACCCAGATCAGGCGCGGATCTTCCACAATCCAGGCCGCCAGATCGCTGTTGAGGTCGACAAGCCGGCTCGCGTTCGGCCGCACGGCCACCAGCACGTCCTGGGAGCTATCGGCATTGAAGTCGCCGGCGAGAAATGCCGGCGTGCGCCCTTCATCAACCAACAATGCGCCGTGATAGATGCTGTCCACTTTTGCGCGCACGCCATCGAGCGTCGGCGGGGGAAGCGGCGCCTCCACCTTTCGCTCCCTGGTCTGCTGCTGCCGTAACTGCTGCTTTGGACTAGCCTTGCAGGCCGCCACACAAATGCACAAGCCGGCGGCAAATATGGCAGACGCGATCCTGAAGACACGGCTGAAATCGGTTCTCATGGGTTCTCCTCATCCGGCAAATCCTGAACAGCAGGGAGAGTGCTTATCGCCTTCTCCCTGCCTGCTTCAGCTTTCATAAACTATTACAGCGATTTCAGAAAGGCGACGACGTCGCTCTTCTGCTGCGTTGTAAGCGCGTTGAACTGGTTCCTGACAGCGGTGGCTTCGCCGGCATGGCGCTGAATTGCGTCATTGAAGGTGACCGATTCGCCGTCGTGCATCAGCCGCGAACGCACGCGCACACCCCACAGCGGCGGGGTGCGCAGGTACTTGGCTGTGGTTTGAAGAGAGGTGCCGTCCGTGACCGTGATATCGCCCAGATCACCGCCGTCCACCACCCCATCTCCGGTGTCCAAGGAGTGCAGCAGGAAATCGCTATAGGGCTGAATGCTCTTCCCTCCCAGCGCCGCGGGAACGGTCACGCCGCTTCCGTCCACTCCCAACCCCGCAATAAAGGTGCCTGCCGCGGCGGTGGTGAATGCCGGCTGATGGCAGATTGCGCAGCCAATCTGGCCAAACAAGTTGCGCCCGTCCTGCACCGCTGCCAGACTGGGTGGATTGGTGTCCTGCGGAGGCACTTGCGTGGCCCGCATGAACTCCGCCTGCGTGTCAATGCCCTGGGTCCCGACGCTTTTGTTGGGACTGTCTTCCGGGTCAGCGATGGTGTCGCAGGCCGCTACCACGTCGTGGTTATTCGGCGTCAAACGGCTGGTGATTCCCATCTCGTTGCGGAAAGCGTTGCTGGCAAAGCTCAACAGACTGGACATCTGGCTCTTCCAGCCGAAGCGGCCTACCCGTTTCACTTCCCCGACCGACGGATTGTCGGCGCTCTCTGTGGTTCCAACCATTACAGCCTTTGGCTGAATCATTCCGCCGCCGGCCGGCTGGCTGGGTTCCGTATTCACCAGGTTGAGAATGGCCTGATCGGGGATGACTTCCACAAACCCGTCCCCGAGCACGTTCAACGAGATGCGGAAGGTGTGGATAGTTTCCAGGGATTCATTCACGCGCTCCTGGGCCGGCGCGCAGATGGCGCGGTCGTTGATGAGTGAGCGGTTGGCAATGGTAAATGTAGCGCCATTGTTGTCGCGTATCTGCACCGTAGGCGCAACGAAATTGCCCGCTGCGTCTGTGTGCCCAAAACGCTGTTCCGTCACCTGGCTGGCTGCTCCGGTGACTGGGTTCTGGTGGCATTCGCGGCAGGCCTGGGCGTTGTAAACCGGCCCCAGCCCGTTCGCCACTTTGAAGACCTGATCGAAAAAGCTGAGGTCTGAATTGAACTGGCTTTGCGAGATCAGCCCGTTAGGTGCATTGGAAAACCCGCCGCTGCCCTGGGTTCCGGGACCGCCATCGACAGGCGGAACATTGGGGCTGAGCGCTGTAGAAGTAATGGCGCTTGTGGGTGTACTAGCCGCTTCCACGAGCATCACCGAGCAGGCTATCGTCAAAAGGCAAACAACGGTTAGAAGGATGTACCGCCGCATTTCTTTTCGGCTCCTTTGGCGAAGGACAAAGACACGACTCGCCGCCGCATGGGTTGGGTGGACGATTCTCTTGTGTGTTGAGCAAGCTAGCGCTGCCGCGATACAAAATTCTTTGTCCGGCCTCGAGCAGGGTGGAGAGGCCTTCGGCAGTGCGCAACGACGTTAGCAGCAGCTCTGCATTTTTTTTATTGTGCGATGCAGACGTTCGATAACCGGAACTAACTCATGAAGTCATACGTGTTTTATCCCGGTTTCCTGGATGATGGCTCTCCGATAAAATGTCGTATCACGAACATATCTCGTCACGAACATTTGCTGCCCCCAAGCCCGCGAACCGGCGCCGTTCGCCACTTGCGAAAGCTATCCAGGGATCAACCAAGCTGCGACGACTTACGTACGGCTAATCTCATCCAGGTATGGTGAAGTCAACGCTCGCCGCGCGGTTGTTCACGCGAGCGTATGGAATGCGTTTCGCAGCACATCGTCATAATTGCTCTTGATAATTGCTCTTGCTTTGGCGAGTCGGTCTCCGAACGAGTGACGTGGCTACCTTGCGTCTAATCGTTTAAATTCGGTAAACTGCCTGAATATTCCCTAATGAGGCACGGCGCCAAATTCGGTGTTTTGCTGCTTGCGTTGCTCGTCGGAGGAGCGCCGGTAATGGCCTGCGCTGTCCCGTCAGGAGCGCTTACGACAGCAGAGAAGGCATGTTGCCGCCGGATGGCGCGGCAGTGCGGCGGCCAGCAAAATATGCCGGCATCGCATTCCTGCTGCAAGACAGTTAGCCCCCCCGATCAGATTGCGGTGGCGCAAACGCCTTACAAATTTGTCCATCATGTTCAGCTTCTTGGGCTGACTCAGCCGGCAACTCAGCTGGCTGGGCTTCCGCAGCAGGGCCTTGCGACTTTCGCTCTCCTCGATCATTCGCCACCTGAGAGCCCGCCCTCTTCTACAGACATCCTGAGAATCTAGCAGAGCTTCCGTTTTCCCCGGTAGCGCACGCATATTCGTGTGCGCACTTGTCCATACATCTGGAGGAAAGATGGAAGTTCTTCGCGCATTTGCGCGCAACTCCCGAATCGGCAGCAATGGCTGCTTTTGTCTCTTGCTCGCCGTCTTGCCGGTTGCGCTGGTGTCATTCACCGGGGCGCAACAACAGAACGTATCGGTGCCCGGCCAATCTGATGTAGTTTCGCGCGACACTGGCCGAGTGGTCAGCGTGCAAGATCTGGTCGGCGAAGCCGAGCGCAACAATCCTGAGATTGCGGCGGCACTGAGCGGATATGAAGCGGCGACCCATGTTGCAGGCCAGGTCTCCGCTTTTCCAGAAACGCAGCTCATGCTGCAACAGTTCAGCGTGGGCAGCCCGCGGCCATTCGCCGGATATACCAACAGCAATTTCGGGTATGTGGGCGTCGGCGCGTCCCAGGGGATTCCATACCCAGGCAAACGGCGCCTTCGTGCGGAGGTGGCAAACCGGGAAGCGGACGCCCGCAGGAGTCAGATTGAATCGGTACGGCGGGAAGTCATAGCAAAGCTGAAGACAACGTATTTTCAACTTTCCTATCTGCAACACACCCTGGCGGTCCTTGAGCGGAATGATCAACTGCTTCGCGATGTCGAGCAGATCGTCGAGTCGCGATACCGCGTAGGCCAGGGCAACCAGCAGGAGGCGCTCAAGGCCCAGCTTCAGCACACCAAAATTCTCCAAAAAATCACCCTGCACCACCGGCAGGTGGGCCAATTGGAAGCTACATTGAAGCAGCTTCTGAACCGCGCGCAGGACACCCCGGACATTCAGACCGAACCGCTGGCATTGCGCCAACTTCGCTATAGCGCGCCAGACCTCCTGAATTTCGTCAAGCAACAGAACCCGGATATTCAGCAGCAGCAGCAGATGGTGAAAAAGACAGAATCGCAAGTGGCGCTGGCGAAAAAAGAATTCCACCCCGATTTCGGTATTCAGTACATGTATGAGAACACGGACCGCAAGTTCCGCGATTACTACATGGCCACGTTCAGCGTTACCTTGCCCAACCGCGGACGACGCAAGGCCGAGCTGGCCGAAGCTGAAGCGGGTCGTGAAGAGGCAAATAGAAAGCTTGAGGCTGAGTTGCAACAACGGCTGGCTGATGTCCAAACCCAATATGTCCTGGTTCAGACCTCGGTTGAACAACTGAAAATCTACAAAGAAGGGCTCATCCCCCAATCCGAAGCGGCCTTTCAGTCAGCATTGGCTGCTTACCAGGCCAACCGGCAGGATTTCCAAACCCTGCTCTCTTCATTCCAGGATGCGCTGAATCTCCAAATGGAATATCAGCGCGAATTGGCGGACCACGAATCCGCTCTTGCTCAGCTGGAAGCACTCACGGGGGTGAATTTCTAAATGGAGCGATTTGAGAAGAGAAACGATTACAGGCGGGGCATGATGGTGGCGATCAGCTTGAACGTTCTACTGGTGGCCGGCCTATTGGCATTGTGGTGGCATGATCGGCGCCTTGCAACTGCAAAAGGTGATTCAGCGGCTTCATCATCCATGCACATGGAGAATGGCAATACACAGATGAGCGCCTCGTCAACCGGCGGCGATCCTGGTCCCATAAGCGCTCCTGAAAATAGAGAAGCGCCCCTGGCTCCGCTGCAACTCACGCCGCAACGGATGCAGAGCATTGGAGTGCGGCTGGGCACGGTGGCAATGAAGAAAGTGGATGGTGAAATCCGAGTCACGGGTAACGTTGATGTCAATGAAAGACAGCTTGCCAATGTGCAATTACGTTTCCCGGGCTGGATTCACAAAGTCTTTGTGGACGCGACGTACGATCTGGTCCACAAGGGCCAGCCGATGTTCACCATTTACAGTCCTGAGCTGGTGACCACGGAGCAGGAATATCTCCTGGCGCGGAAGAACCAGCAGCAAATGAAAACCAGCTCGATCGATGGAGTCGCGTCCGGAGCTGACACGCTGGTTGCGGCGGCAAGAGAGCGCCTTGAACAATGGGAAGTGCCGCAAAGCGAGATCACCAAGCTGGAATCTACGGGCAAGGTCATTACCGACCTCACGATCAACTCTCCTGTGAGCGGTTACATCACCGAACGCAACGCGCTGCCCAATAGCTACGTCCAGCCGGAAACAAAGCTCTACACGGTTGCCGATCTCTCGACCGTTTGGGTTTACGCCCAGGTGTTTCAACCCGATCTTGGGAGGATAAAGCCGGGTGACCCCGCTGAAGTCACTGTGGATGCCTATCCCGGAAGGACTTTCAGGGGCCGCCTGGATTTCATCCTGCCGCAGGTGGACATGAACACGCGCACGGTCCGCGTTCGCCTGGTATTTCCTAACCCGGAGTTGAAGCTAAAGCCCGGGATGTACGTGAACATCACGCTTAAGACCCCAATGGGCAGGGCCCTTACGGTGCCCGCATCTGCGGTTTTCCATTCAGGAACGCGTGCCCTGGTGTTCGTCAACAAGGGAGAAGGCAATCTTGAGCCGCGCCAGGTCGAACTCGGGCCACGCGTTGACGAAGATTACGTTGTTCTGAAGGGATTAAAAAAGGGCGACTCTATCGTGACTTCCGCGAACTTTCTCATTGATTCTGAGGCGCAGTTGCAGGCGGCTGCCGGCGCATTTGCTCCACCGCCGCCGGGCGCGGGCGCCGCTGCGGCCATGAACCGGCCGACAGGCGCTCCGCAGGCGAACGCCGAACTCACCAGCGATCCATCGCCTCCGCATAAAGGCAGCAATGTCTTCCGGGTGAAGCTCACCGGCGCGAACGGCGCTCCGGTCAGTGGCGCTCAGGTAAGCGTCACGTTCTTTATGCCCGCGATGCCAGCCATGGGAATGGCAGCCATGAAGACAGAGGTCAATCTGTCCGACCAAGGAAACGGCTTATACGAAGGCAAAGGCGATCTGGGATCAGGCGGCACCTGGCAGGTAACGATTGTCGCGCGCCAAAACGGGACTGTGATTGCAAGCAAACATCTCACTGTGAACGCCACAGGAGGAATGTAGCGTGATCAATTGGATCATCGAGTGGTGCGCTCATAACCGCTTCCTGGTTTTCACGGCGACTTTCCTGCTCGTGATGGCGGGCATCTGGTCCATGCACCGCATTCCGCTCGATGCCCTGCCTGACATTTCCGACGTTCAGGTAATTATTCATACCAGCTGGGAGGGCGAGCCGCCCAACATCATTGAGGACCAGGTCACCTACCCAATCGTCACCGCGTTATTGGCTGCTCCGCAGGTAAAAGCCGTGCGCGCGCAGACGATGTTTACTGATTCCTATGTATTCGTGGTCTTCGAGGATGGCACTGACATGTACTGGGCGCGCTCACGCGTGCTCGAATATTTGCAGACCATTCAAGGCCGGCTGCCTGCCAACGTTCATCCCGCGATTGGGCCCGACGCCACCGGCGCCGGCTGGGTGTACGAGTACGCGCTGGTTGATCACACACATCAATACAGCCTGGCCGATCTGCGCAGCCTGCAAGACTGGCATTTGCGTTATCAGTTGGAAACGGTTCCGGGTGTGGCTGAAGTCGCCAGCATTGGCGGCTTCGTAAAGCAATATCAGATTCAGCTTGATCCCAACAAGCTGCTGGCCTATGGCATTCCGCTCTCAACTGTAATTGATCGGGTAAAGTCCAGCACTAATGAGGTCGGAGGGCGCGTGCTGGAACTGAGCGGAACGCGTTATTACATCCGCGGTCTTGGTTACCTGAAGTCTCTGGCAGATCTGGAGAACGTGCCTGTAAGCGCCAAAAACGGCACGCCCATTTTGATTCGCGATCTGGGCATGGTTTCATTCGGGCCGGACATCCGCGAGGGTGTGGCGGAATGGCAGGGGCAGGGTGAGACAGTCGGCGGGATAGTGGTGATGCGCTATGGCCTGAACGCGCTCAATGTAATCGAAGGGGTTAAGAAGAAGCTGGCGGAGATCAAAGGCTCTCTCCCGCCCGGAGTGGAAGTAGTCGCGGGCTATGACCGTTCGGCTCTGATTCAGGAATCCATCAACACACTGCAACGAGACCTGATTGAGGAGGCAATCATTGTCAGTCTCGTCATTATTGTGTTTCTGTTCCACTTCCGTTCGGCATTGATTCCCATTATCACCCTGCCGATTGCCGTGATCGCCTCGTTCATTCCCATGTATTACCTCCACGTCAGCTCCAACATCATGTCTTTGGGCGGGCTGGCTTTGGCGATTGGAGTTCTTGTGGATGCCGCAATCGTAATGGTAGAGAACGGCTATCGCCATTTGTCCGAGCTGCCCGCAAATGGCCCAAGCCCAATCAGCACTGTAGGGGCGGAAAACATCACCTACCAGGAGCCAGCTGAGATCACACAAAAAGGGGAAGTCACTGAAAAAAGCCGACGCCGCATTCTGATTGATGCCGCCAAACAGGTTGGGCCGGCGCTGTTCTTCTCTCTGCTTATCATCGTGGTTTCATTCATCCCAGTTTTCCTGCTGGAGGCCCAGGAAGGACGAATGTTTAAGCCACTGGCGTGGACGAAAACTCTCGCCGTGGGGTTTTCTTCCTTATTAGCTATCACGCTGGTTCCGGTCTTAATGCTTATTTTCATCAAGGGCAAGTTACGGCCGGAGACGAAGAACCCGATTTCCCGGTTCACTCAAGCCATATATCTGCCGGTGTTGAAGTTGTGTCTTAAATACAGGAAAACAACACTTCTGCTGAATTTGCTTTTCCTGCTGGTCACGTTTCCGCTGATGTTCCGGCTGGGCAGCCAGTTCATGCCGCCGTTGTTCGAAGGATCGTCGCTCTATATGCCAACCTCGCTGCCGGGCATCGGTATCTCTCAGGCTTCACAGCTTTTGCAGGAGCAGGACCGGGTCCTCCGGTCGTTTCCAGAGGTGGAGAGCGTATTCGGCGCGGTGGGCCGTTCTGATAGCGCCACCGATAATGCGCCGCTCGATATGTATGACACTACCATCACGTTGAAGCCGCGTGAGCAATGGCGGGCGGGAATGACTTACGAGAAGCTCGTCCGGGAAATGGATGAGAAGCTTCAATTCCCCGGCCTGACCAATACCTGGACCATGCCCGTAGAGAATCGCCTGGACATGGCCCTGACCGGGATTAAGACACCGGTGGGGATGAAAATTCAGGGACCATCCCTGGATGGAATTCAGCAATTGGGATCGCAAATCCAGCAGGCACTTTCGGGTCTGTCACAAGTGCGGTCGGTCTTCGCCGAACGGGTAGCGCAAGGCTTTTACGTAAATGTGGACGTGAATCGGCCTGAAGCGGCGAAGTATGGATTAACCATTGCCGATGTCCAACAGGCGGTGTCTTCCGGCATCGGCGGAATGAACGTGGCCGAAAACGTGGAAGGACGCGAACGTTATCCCATGAACGTCCGCTATCTGCGCGATTTCCGCGACAACGTCGATGAGTTGCGGCGTGTTCTCATCGCCACTCCGTCGGGCGCGCAGATCCCGATTGAGCAGGTCGCAAAGATCTCTTTTTCTCGCGGGCCTGCCATGATCCGCGATGAAGACGGAGAGTTGACCGGCTATGTTTATATCGACCTGAACACCAAAGATTACGGCGGCTTTGTCCAGCAGGCTTCACAAACTTTGGCGCAGAAGCTGAAGCTTCCTGCCGGTTATGCCTACCAGTGGTCCGGAGAATATGAGTTTGAACTGCGGGCCAGGCAGCGGCTCAAGCTCATCCTGCCCCTGGTGTTCTTCATCATTTTCCTGCTGCTGTACATGGTGTTCCACTCGGTTATGGAGGCGTTCATCTTAATCGTTCCAACCGTCTACGCTTTGACCGGAGGACTCATTCTGCAATGGCTGCTGGGCTACAACTTCAGCGTGGCGGTCTGGGTCGGCTACATCGCTCTTTTTGGAATTGCTGTGGAAACCGGCGTGGTCATGGTGGTATATCTGCACGAGGCCCTGGATCGCCGCATGGCTTCCGGCCGGAAAATTGTCAATGCCGACGTTGAAGAGGCGGCCATTGAAGGGGCCGTCCAGCGGCTTCGTCCCAAACTGATGACTGTGTGTGCGGTGCTGGCCAGCCTGATTCCGATTCTTTGGGAAACCGGCATCGGCTCCGATGTGATGAAGCCGATTGCAGCGCCGATCGTGGGAGGAATGATTACGTCAACGATTAACGTTCTGATCCTGGTGCCCGTGTTCTTCGTGCTGATGAAAGAACGGGCCCTGAGGCACGGAACACTACAGCCGCGAGAGCAGAAACTGGATATCTAGCGGCGAGTTAGCGATGGCCGCGGAAATCGTTCAGGGTGGATGGAAAACAATTCAATTGCAAGGCTAATCACACAAAAGGAGCTACGTAAAATGTTTAAGAAACTCACAGCAACCATGATTCTGGGGATGAGCCTGAGTGCAGCGCCAATCTTCGGCCAATCGGCTCAATCCCAGAGCTCTCGCCAGGGCACATCGGACACGAAAACTCTTACCGGAGTGGTCAGCGACAGCATGTGTGGCGCGAAGCATATGGCCAAGGACAAGACAGCTGCGCAGTGTACCCGCGAGTGCGTGCAGTCCGGTTCAGACTACGCTCTGGTGGTCGGCACGAAAATGTATGTCCTTAAGGGCGACAAAGCCGCAATCGACAAACTTGCGGGTGAGCGCGCCACGGTAAAAGGAACCGTCAGCGGTGATACCGTGACCGTGCAATCCATTGCAGCAGCTAAGAAAGCAACCAGTTAGCCCAAAGCATTGGGGGCGCGGCCACTACCGGCACGCCCCGAGAAGGGGGCTGCGACAGGGATGATGCCGTTTGCTGCCCGATGTGAATTGCCGGAGTTTTGAGATTCAACAAGTGATTTGTAATGCGATCAATCGGTCACAATGCCGCGTTGGTCCGAGTGCCGTACTGGATTTCGGCGTTGCCGGACCGTTTTCTCCATAACGGGCGAACCCAGAGGAGGATGCTTCGCCGGCTATCGAACATCTGTGCAGAGACACTAATCGCACTTATCAAGTCGCCCCTGAAATCAAAAGTGAGTTGAGAAATTCGCGACGATTGCTTATGCGGTTGCGGCTTCGTCTTCCATTTCAGACAACTCGAAAATCCGATACTGAAGACGGGGAGACAGGCCGGCAGCCGGACGACTTAATTCGAATAGAACCTCACTGCTGCACTTCGCGCAACGCGGGAACTTCTCATCTTTGTGCAGAACCGCCTCAGGAGCGAGGCGGTGCGGGCTATGGATCACCGTGTAAATGCCGGTCTCTGGAACCGTTTCGCCCGTGCGGTACTGTTTCATATCGCGGTGCGATTGTATCAGAATGCGACAATCGGCATGAACTCTGAGTGCAAATTTTTGCGCCATGGGCAACCGACTCCTTCTCCCAATGACACCTTAGGCCCTTACGGTCGTAAGATCAGGCCAACTCCCAGCATCTCACAAACCATATGGCGGCACGGCAAAGCTGTTATCGGGGCGCAAATCCGATTGCGCCCAGGTTATGATCTTTCGATCTGCGCCAGAACTGTCCGGGCCAGCGCGACCGAATCTTTCACAACTATTGTGAGTTTAGGAGAGGGCTTAATGTCCTGCCCTCGGAGACGGATCGCCGCAACGACGGAGGCCGCCACGAGCAGAGCACCATCGGATTTTGCCGGCATCCGTCTTCGCACACACGCCGCGTTCTGTTTCGGCGTTCCCCGGGCGATGTCGTTTCCAGCGTACCGGAAGGTCTTCCAGCAGCACGAGCACGTCACCTGGGCTGACTCTCCGGGTGGCTTCTCTGCCGGGTTCATGTGCTCGACTTGAGGATCGGTGGCAAAGCACACGATCACACAACCACAGCCTTTGCACATCACGACCCATGGACACGACATGGCGGAAGGATAGGCGAATACATGGCGAAAAGTCAACTCTGGTGGAAGGCTATCCGGCTCGGTGAAGATTCAACTGGATTAAAGACGTTTCTTCTTCCTATTGCTGTCACTCATTCATGGCTTGTATTCAGGCTCTCCGGGGAAGAACAGATCGCGTTTGAGCAGTAAAGAGACTTTTACTTGGTATTGGACTCGCTTCGCCCACGCCGCCTGAGCCGGAAGGCAGATTCTTAATCCGTGGTAGAATCTCGCCACCCCCGGGAAATCCAGTCACAGACTCTCTTATGGCCCTAGTTCTATGTACCGGTACTGACGATGCCGTCATGCAGACCAGACAGCTCATTCTTGAGCGTGCCGGCCATACGGTGGTACTCGCGTCAGATGACCGCAATATCGAGAAAGCCTGCACCACACAACATCCCACTGTGGTGGTCATCGGACAAAATACGTCGCCCGCGGTCAAGCTGCGACATTTCCAAACGGTACAAGAACACTGCAAGGAAGCGAAGATACTGGAATTGCACCGGCCATTTTCCGAGCGGACGCTGGACAGGGCGGATGCGTGGCTTGTCATGCCGAACGATTCGCCAGAGAAACTGGCGGAAGTGGTTACTGACCTCGCCAAAAAGTAAGTCTACTTTGCAACCAATGCTGAGGAAATTCGAAACAACTGGGGGCTTATGCAGATGCCGGTTCGTCTTCGATCACGGACAATTCGTAAATCCGATACTGGGGACGACAACCCAGGTGAGCAGCCGGGCGAATTTGATCTGAACAGAACACCACCGCTGCATTTCGCACAACGAGGGGAACTTCTCATCCTTTCATCCTTGTGCAGAACAGCCTCATGAGCGAGCCGGTCCGGATTATGGTCACCGTGTAAATGCCGGTCTCTGGAACGGTATCGCCCGTGCGGTACTGTTTCATATCGCGGGGCGATTCTAACCAGAAAGGGACGAAGCGGCATGAACTCTGAGGTGGCAAATTTTTGCGCCATAGTTAACCGACTCATTAACAATGACACCCTAGCCCTTAAGGTGTAAGATTAGGCCGACTCCCAGCATCTCACAAACCATATGGCGGCACGGCAAAGCTGTTATCGTCGCGCAAATCCGTTTGCGCCCAGGCTGATGGAGTCTTATTGCAGAGCCTGCGGACTGCTGATTGCCGCCAGCCCATGGGACTGGGTATTGACGATTATGGAGAGCATCCACACCTGTCCGGTACACGGACATTACGAGGCACGTTCACCGCGTAAGCCTGGGCAAGCGGTGCAGCAACAAGCCCGGCGGAAGAAGCAGAAGTGAGTGGCTGCCAATCCCCGCCCACAACACCACTGACGCAAGTTGGCGATTGCTTACCTTAACTTTCACACATCTATTATTTTTAAGGCGGCAGGCCATCGCCGACCTCGCCCCCCGCGCCGCGCTTGCTCTTTACTCTGGAGTATCGAACGCCGCCGGGGGGTTATCCGCTACTGGTCGTTCCGCGGGAGTTGCTGGCGATATTCAGTTATCGGGAGCTGAGGAAGCGTGTCCACCTATTTTGGGCACTTGATCGCAACAGACCGAGAGCTTGCCAAATGGTGGAGTTGCGGCAAGTTGACATGATGCATGTGACCTTCGAGGCCGGCTCTACTACGGCCCCGAGCTGCGGTCCCACTTGCCACAGCCGTTCTGTCCGGAGCACCGCGACGGAATCCCGCGCCTCAGAGTCGGTGCTTGCAATTGCGAGGAGCTCCCGCGCTTGAGCTACGCTCCAATTGGCTTCAATTTGACGTTTGCAATACTTGAACTGCGATATTGGCTGACTTGGCAATCGATTTGCGGTAGGCGTTATCATCCAAATCTAGAGTGGCCGTACTGCCATGCTGGTTGCATTCGTCGCGCCACGCCTCGGTTTTGGTCTGATATGCTGCGCTCTGCTTCTCCACTTTCGTCCTGACGTCACTGGTAGTCGACCCTAACGATTTCCAAAGCTCCTTTGATGGATGACATCGCCGGCATTCTTTCGCGCCTCGATTATCTTGTCGAACTCGGAGTAGCACGCCCTGTGCTGCCCGCCACACCACATCTCCCATCCATCTCCCATGGCAGATTTCGGCTATGCCGTTGCCGATTACTGCTGCATTGATCCAATCTTTGCAAGGACCGCAATGTAGGCCACACGATCCGGAACTTGAGACCCTCTAGTGCGAAGGCTGACCGACCGATCATTGTCGCGTTGCGAGAACAGTTTCAAGGTGCAGGGGTGAATTATTGAGGCGAGCAACCGGAGATCTAGGTAACCGCGCGTTGTAGAAGTATTTCACCTGGCCCGTCTAGCGTCCCTTCATCTTTTAGATCTTCGGAACTGTTCCTTTTGCCGGACGGTATGCAATGCCGCGCTCCAGCAGGATCGTGCTCAACTCCTTCGTGCTCAGGTACAGCGGATGGACGTGGTTCGAATCCATCATTTCAAACCAGGTCTTCCCACCCTGCTGGAAGGTTTTTGAGAGGACAACCACGTGCCCCCCCGACAAATCTCCGTCCGCCGGCACAACTCCGATCAGCACCGGACGTCCACTCTTCAGCGTCTTCGCGAAGTCGGTGCTCGGCACAACCTCCGCGCCGCCGAAATCTTCTACCAACAGCACAATTTCTCCGCCGATCAGTCCCTTGCTTTCGATCACTTGTTGAGGATGTGCGCGTTCTTCAGCACTGTGCCATCCCCCTTCGCTAATCAGTTCGGCCGCTCGTGTCGCTGCCACGCTATAGGGCAATCCCGCGGCGGTTGCCAGGGCGAATACTGCGCAATCCTGATGGCTCTGCCTCCCGGACCACACGATCTTCGGACCTTCGCCTTGCGAGGCTGCACGCAAAAGGTCCGCGTCTTCTTCGCGACTCGAGATGTCGCGCCAGGCTTGGCGAATGTCCTCAGCCGTTGCGTCAGGATCGCCATCCCCGCGTAGCGCGTTCAATGCAGTCTCCAGCCGTGCTCGCTTTTTGCCTCCCCATCGCATCCGCCTTGCATACGCGTTGATCGACACCGTGGTGCGTATCGACTCCACCTCTTCATTGAAGGCCTGCGCTGCTTCAACGTAGCTCGACCTCTGAGTTTGCAATGCACTGAATTCCTGGTCCGACTGGTTGTCGGCCGATTTCGCGTTGAAGGCCGCCGCCGCTGCCTGAAAATTCTTCAACTCCGTTTCCAGAACTTGCTTCCGCTGATTCAGTCCATCCGTTTGCTTCTGGCTAATGCCGTCAGAGATCTTGGCCAGAGCAGGTATGGCCGCCGTCTGCGCCAGCGCTGTTGAGAGGAGCAGGACGCAAACTGCGATTCGCCATGCAGTTGAATGCTTCTTCATGGAGTGCCTTGCTGAGCAGCTTGCACTTTCAACATGCGTGTGATCTTCCTTTGCATTGACCCGAGGTTATTGGCAACATAGCTGAGCTGGCCCACCATTATCCAAGGTTCGCTGTAACCACTCTCCAGCAAGTCGGAGCGGTCGGTGGAGCTTGGGTGCAGGGAAGCAGAGAGGTCAGTGAACATCTCTCCCCTCAGGCCTCCCTGAAACAATTGCGTCCAGTCGTCAACGGCTGCTCCGGATGTCACCTCGTCCTCCTTTCGAAACTTCTCCGCGTGATCGAATTTCTCCTTCGCACTCTCTTTGGAAGTTGCATCGTGAATCAATTTGAAAGTGCGTTTTGCGCCATCCCTATCGCCTGACCTTAACTGCGTGGAAATGATCTGGACCAAAACCCCGTCCGCCATGTAAGGGTTCGGAATCGACTTCGCAATCCTTCGGGCATCTTCGATACTGCCGTACCGCGCATACCACTCACCCACCTCTTCACGGCAAGAATCGCGCCGCCATCCATTCGTATGTGGACCGCGATCCGCGGAATCCGGCATATTCGCCGCTGCAGTCTCCCAAGTCCTCATCAGTATGGAAATATTGTTTTCGCTCGTCTTCAGCAGTTCGACGATCGCCGTTTTCACGGCCGCCGCATTGCCGCCCTTCGGATTCGCAGCCAGGTAGGCGGCATACCAAGCAACAGCCCGCAGTTCGCGCCCACTGACCTTCGATTCCGCTAGCCCAAGATAGCCGTAGATCTCAGGCGCATTCGGCGCCAGTACTCGAGCCTGTTCGAAATAGCGGATGGCCGCAAGGTAGTCTTTCCGTTGCGCGGCATCCTTGCCAACCTGAATTACCAACTGCGCCTCAGGCGACAGCTGCGCGACCGCCGGCACAACAGCGCAAACAAGGAAAATGGCCATCAGCACACCCAAAAGATTCCGCAACTCTATCTCCTCACGTACTCACCGTTCTCCGGACGGCCGTTTCTCATTCGCTTTCGTAGACTGGACTTCCGCATCTATCTCCCGATGACGTTTTTCCAGGTCTTTGCTCTTTTGCGAAATTACCGCCACGTTGTCCTGATACTCTTTTTCCTTCCTATCCAGTTCGGCTGTAGCTTTATCCATCGCCGTCTTATCCATGGCGGCGTTCCTCTGCTTCACCAGTTCATCGCGTTCGCGCTCCAACTGGCTGCGCTTGGCCTGCAGCGATTCCAGTTCCATCAGTGCAGCGATCACCTGTGGATCTTTTCTTGCACGTTCCGAATAAGTGGAGAGATCGATGGAGGACTTTTGAAACACCAGCGACCCTGCAGTGGTGGCAGTCCCTGCATCGTAATTTGCCGTCAGGTCGCCATCGTGCTTTGCCGTATTTGCAGCACTCATCAGTTGGTCTCCGCTCTTGGTGTTGGATCCAACCTTGGCTGGCGGTGTGGGGCTAGCCTCTAGTTTCGGGTTCGCGACATTGCTACCGAATGCGCTCTTGCTGGTGTTCGCTGGTGCGCTGCCGCCGAAATCGTCAAAAGTAAGCTTGTTAGGGGTCGAGAGTTGCCCATCCGACTTGGAAAAATTATCCACGATCCCCTGTATCTTGCTCGATGCGTTCTTGTTGTCCTCATTCTGTTGTTCCAGGCTCAGGGCCTTCAAGGCAAGGGCAAGGTTTTCCTGGACGCCGTCGGTGTGGGACGGTTGCTTTAAGTGCTTCTGAATCTCTGCCGCTCTTTGGAAGCAGGCCAGCGCGCTAACATAATCCCCGCGTTTGTAGAAACCCCATCCGATTGCGTTCTCAACTAAAGCGACGTTGTTCCGAATGATCTCGTTCTTCGGATAGAGCTCAAGATATCGCAGGTAGAGTTGTTTGGCCGCGGTATAGTCTTCACGATAAAAAGCAGCGACCGCGTTGTCGTTTATCGCCATGGCCTGTTCGCGTTTGGCCTCGGCAGCGACCTCCGCCTCGGTCGGTCCACGCGGCTCTCTGGCTACTCTGGTGGGCGGGGCAGAGCATGGACCACAACCGCCACCGCACGACCCTTGGCAAACCGCATCCCTTTGGGATTGTCCCCACGCAGGCGCAGAAAGGGCGAACAGCATCGCTACAACCATCGCGCCGCAGAAGCGAGCATAGCCGTGAGCAGCCGGCTTGCGCCGGTTCGGTCCACTCCAAATCTTCATCTTCCTCCATTCGGGCCGAAGGGCGTGCAGGCATCCTCTGCGCAGCTTGCGACGAAACTGCTCATTGGAAGCCGCTCTAAGCTAATGCCGTAGCCCCTCGCGCCTTCGATGCAGGGTGATAAGCGCCAAGAACACGATGGCGCAAACACTATCACCGGCAGGCCGGGTTGTATGGGGGAGAGTTTATCCCGGAAGTACGACTACGGAGCACTTACTGTGGTAACAGTGCTGCCTTCCTTTTAAGTGGCACGCGTGTAACCATTCCTGAATCAGCTTGGAAACTGTCCTTCGATTTGAAAAGCCTGCTCCGGCTCCGGGATCTTAGGCGGAAAATCTTGTCCTAGCTCGCCGATCTCTCGCAGGCAATTCGAGAGTGCTGGAATTTTCGCGCGGGCTTTTAAGCGATTTGTTTTCGCGGCGCACAGCAGGCGGGACATACCAATTTGGCAAAGTGGCGCCCACGACCAGCAATACGCATACGTAATAGAGAGCAACCCGGAACAAGGGTGTGCCAAACGCGATTTTGCCCGGGAAAGCGCGCCGGACAAAAATGATTTGCGCGGCTTGACTGAGCAACAGCGCCAGAAGGAAACCCAGCATCGCGATCTGGGAGCCCTGGGCATTTCGCATAATTTTGACCACGGTAAATGCTGCCAGAAACAACGCGACAGTGGAGGTTACCCACCCGATTGCCAATCCCCAGGCCTGCCACTTTCTGGAACTCCGGGCACCCACAAAGACCGCATGGGGAATGGCGAAAAGGACGGCATAAACCATGAACCCAAGTTCGCGTGAATAGCCGGCGCAGGCAAAAATTACGGCGAGCGCCGCCAGCCCAGACACACGGGCAGGGCGGTGGTCAAACCTTGCTGTACGCGGATCGTTTTGAGCCAGGAGATTGCCGGATGGATCGGGCATGCCTTAGCCTCTTTTCTTATCTCAAGGGATGGCTACAGGGCCTGCGCGCTTTTCAATTGCCCGCGCTTCCGCAACACAGTCCGCAATAATGCTCCGATTAAGATCGGCGCTGTAACGCAAACGCCGCAAAGGGAAGCTTCCACCCAGCCCTGCGCCACCCACAGACCGCGTTCCTTGAGAAGAGGTTCGATTTTCCAAAGGAACAGGATCCCCATGGCGGCCGCCGCCGCCGCCCATACATAAATGGAGAGCACCTGCAACGGGTGGGGCCAGCGCTTCTCCAGAATGGAGTAGTAGTTCTTTGAAAATGGCATCGCGCTGTTCCTGGGATCAGGGATTACGCGGACCGAATGAAGGGGAATGACTGGAAAAAATCCCAGGCAAAAGAAATTTGTGGTGAGATAAGAACCGTCAGGGCGGAAATCGCGCTGACCGTAGTACTTGGTTCCAAATCCGTTGACATTGCTCGGCATGGCTGAGCCTCCCTAAAATTTATGTGGTGCTGGCAAAGACCGTGTGATTCGAAGCGTTACCGTTGGTGTGCATGTTGGCCAGGGACGGGTAATTCGCTTTTATGCAAGCGAGGTAAAAGGCATACGACCTCACCTTCAGCACCGGCGTCTGGGCTTTGCTCTTTCCTGCGACAGTTGCGGCATCCAGGTCCGCACCGCCGGTGTGTAAACCGCAGTGCGGGACATTGAGGTCGAAGGCAAATTCCAACCGGATGATGCGTAATCTTTCTGTGCGATCCGCCGGTGCGCCACAAGCACAGCAGAGCGGCGGCATCTTTCGGTGCTCCCCCAGGGGCAGCGCGAGCAGCGGGACCTTGGCCACGAAATCCGGCGTCAGTTCGTAATACTGACCTTCCGACACTTGTCCGTAAGAAAGACATTGCGGGCAGCGCTTGAGTCCCAACAACCCGCGCAACTGTGTGCCGCATACCGGGCAGGCTGTTATGTAAGAGCCTGAGCCAACCCCAGCCAGTGACAACAATCCGAAAAAGGCGAAGACTCCCGCCAAAAAATAATTCCCCAACAGGCCCGTGAAGGTGGCCAGCCCCAGCAGGACGAGCATAATGAGCATCCACCCCGCAGTCCTCAACCAGGAGCGCTGAATCGGCATTGACCGGCCGGCAATCACTGGCTATCTCCATTCCCTGGAAGCGGCCGAAAGTGAATCCATCCCAGGGTAGACAGTTCACAATCATCGATGATGCGCATCACGTTACCTGCCTTGCGCATTCCCGCCACCATGGGCTTCCGTGGATTGCGGCTGGCCCTTCTTGTTCTTCCATTCCGTTAATGCAGGAACTGCTATGAACCCCATCATGGTCAATCCGAGGGCGACATCCACCACGGGAAACGAGAAAACCAGAATTCCGCACAGGAAAAGAGGAATAACCGATGCCAGTCTCGCGTGCTGAAGGACATAAGAAAAAATGAGTAGAAACAGTCCAGCAGGGACAATGGCAATACAACAATAAAGTGCGTCAACAGAACCAAACTGATGCTTAAGGGCGAAGCGCAGGGCGCCGGCAACAAACAGCAAGACTCCGAAGACGAGGATGATCCAGTATCCCCATGCGATTTTTTCCGAAATTGAACCGGCCGCGTCCACTCTATGTTCCTCGTCTCACCTGACAAACTCTACACAGTTAACCCGTAGCACTCCGCAATCACGTCCAGCTTCTACCCCTGACAAATATTCGCTGTGCTGCATTGCTGGTGAACCGGATCAAGGTTTTGAAGTGCGATGGGGCGCACTGGGCGGGGGAATATGTTGCTTAGTTGTCCTGAAGATCGTCGCATGACAAGAAAAGCAGCCGGTAATTACGAAAGTTACCTGGAACCAGCGTTGACAGCACTGCTCCCTGTCACTCGATTCTCGAATTCTGGTTCGATGCCGAGGCATCCGGGTGCTGCGGAATGTTGGATCCTTCAATGAATCGGTAACGTTCTGGAAACGCCCGATCTCATCTGGTTCACTGAATGGTATAAACCGGTCACAGAAGGACGCAGAATTGGTTGAGCTTTGCTTCGGCCCTGTTCGCTTCCCCCTGCGGGCGGAGTGTCCCATTTAACGCCATTTCACACTATTAATATGGATGGACGCGTGTGCTTTGCTGAGGGGGACCACTATGCATGAAGAAAAGATAACCGCAGACCGGCTGGCTACATTTTCAGATGCGGTCTTCGCGGTGATAGTGACCATCATGGTATTGGAGCTGAAGGCGCCCGATCAGCCGGCTTTCTCGGCTCTCAGGCCTCTGTGGCCCACGGCCATCAGTTATGTGGTGAGTTATCTGTTCATCGCCATTATCTGGATAAACCACCATTACCTTATGCGGTGGGCAGGTCCTCCGAAGCTGCGGTTGATATGGATCAACTTCCTCCATCTCTTCATGGTGTCGCTCCTGCCCTTTGCCACCGCATGGATTGCGCGTACCCGGCTGGCCTCATCCGCAGTAGTGTTTTACGCAGGGCTGTTCGTATGCATCGACATTGCCTACAACGTCTTCGAGCATGAAATATTGGCGCGCGCCGGAGTCAAGCAGGTGTCCGCGCGTATGCGGCGTATAGCCAGACGCCGGTCACTGGTTGTCCTGGCAAGCTTTACTACCGCGATGCTGGTTGCATTTGTTGCGCCGCGCCTCGGTTTTGGCCTGATATGCTTCGCCCTGCTTCTCCACTTGCGGCCTGACGTCACTGGAAGTCGACCATAAGGATTTCCAACGCTCCTTTGAAGGATAGAGTTCACCCAGGAACCGAAAGCTCAGTCCAGGTTTACAAGTCGATGACAGCGTCGCGAGCCGGTTGCGAGCAGCAGACCAGGATGTTGCCTTCAGCGGGCTTGTCGAGTGGCTCTGGTCCATAGACGACTGCGCCGGAAACCAAACCGCTCTCACAGGTGTGGCAGACTCCGGTCCGGCACGACCAACGCACCGGGACATCACACGCCTCAGCCAGTTCCAAAATGCTCTGGTACGTGGAAGGATTCCAATGTGCTGCGATGCCACTGCGCGCAAACGATACCAGCGGACCGGTGTTGGCGTCATCTTTGGGCAGATGCGGAGCTCGCGTGGTTGCGCGCACGATTCCAGGCGTGATCGGTTCGCTGCCGATGAAGATCTCGACGTGAATCCGCTCGGGCGAGACGAGGGTTGCCAGCGCCTCTTTCATGTCCGCCATGAAGCGAGTGGGCCCGCAGAGGTAGACGTCCGAATCTTGTGGGATGCCGATCTGTTTGAAGATCGATTGCGACAAGTGACCGCTAGCATCAAAGTCCTCTCCCACCTTGTCACGAGGCCCCGGCATGCTGTAACAAACATAGCTGCGGCCGTGCGGGAGTGTGAGCATAAGACGGCGAACTTCGGCAGCGAATGGGTGATGCTGCTGGTCGCGAGCGGCATGCAGCCACAAGACCTGCCGCGGCGAGCGGGCTGCAGCCAGCGCATAGAGCATTGCCAGGACCGGCGTTGCCCCGATTCCCGCGCTAAGCAACACCAACGGCCGCTCTCCGGACTGGAGAATGAAGCTTCCGCGCGGCGAGCTGACGTCAAGAGCATCGCCGATCCGAACATGGTCCCGCAGGTAGGCTCCTGCCGCTCCATTCGGCTCGATCTTCACGCTGATTCGATAGTGCTCAGTTGAGATGGGACCGGAAAGCGAGTAACTGCGAAAAAGTGGACGGCCGCCAGTGACTTGCTGAAGGCGCACGACAATGTATTGGCCAGGCAGAGGCGCTTGCAGCGGCTGCCCGTTCGGACTCTGCATTGTCAACGAGAGGACGTCTGTGGATTCGCGAGTGATCTCGGTGACCAGAAGCGACCGGAAGCCTGCTGCAACCGGATGCGCTGCTGCTGCCGGCGCGAGGCCCGCATTTCCACTTACTGAGCCCGTTGTTTGGCTCTGCAGTAACGCTTCAAACGATGCGCGCCATCCGGGCGAAAGCGCTTTGATCCGCAAAGCGCGCTCCAGTTGATGGCGCGGATGGTTGGGCGAATAGAGGAGCGCGTTGATCTCTGTCACGGTCATCCGCTCGTCCGCCTCTCCCACCTTGACGATCTCATCGCCGGCGCCAACTTCTCCTTCCTGCAAGACGCGGAAGTAGAAGCCGGGCCGCCCGCTGGATGTGAGCAACGCCGGCATGCGAGGTTCGTCCATCCGAATACCAACGCGATAGCATGTTACGCGAGGTTGAGTGACCTCGAATATCGCGCTGCCGATCTGATAACGGTCGCCAATGCACACGGCATCGTCGGGCAATCCTTCGATCGTGAAGTTCTCGCCGAACTGTCCGTGGACGAAGTCTGTCCTCTTCAGTTGCTCCTGCCAATAGCGATAGGATTCGATCTGGTAGACGAAGACGGCCCGCTGCTCGCCTCCGTGCCCGGCCAGATCGCCCTGACCGTCTCCGTCCAGATTCAACCTGCCCGCCCGGCAGCGCCCGCGCACGGGATTCTTCCAGATCGCCGTGTGGACAATACGACCCTTCCACTCGATATCGCGGGGAAGTCCGACGTTCACTGAGAGCAGTTGCGCCATTTAAGTCATGCCGCTTTGGATACCAGCTGACGACTGAGAAAATCGCGAATGGCTGCGGCAATTTCGCGATGATGAGTCTCCAGTGCAAAGTGACCGGTGTCGTAGAAGTGAACCTCGGCATTTGCGTTATCCCGCTTGAAGGCTTCCGCGCCCGGCGGCAGAAAGAACGGATCGTTCTTGCCCCAGACCGCGAGTAGCGGAGGCCGTTTGCTGCGGAAATATTCCTGGAACTTGGGATAGAGGGCAACGTTGCTCGCGTAATCGAGGAATAGATCGAGTTGAATCTCATCGTTACCAGGACGCGCCAGAAGTAAGGAATCGAGTGTGTAGGCTTCAGGAGCGACTTGCGATTCATCTCGCACGCCGTGAACGTATTGCCACTTAGTGGTTTCCGGCTTCAGGAATTCACGCAACGCGGCACGGTTCTGAGGCGTTGGCTCCCTCCAGTATTTCTGGATCGGATTCCAGCCGTCACTCAAACCCTCCTCATAGGCGTTCCCATTCTGCGAAATGATGGCTGTGATGCGTTCAGGATGAGCCAGCGCAAGCCGGAGTCCCACCGGAGCGCCGTAATCGAAAATGTACATCACGAAGCGCTGCAGACCGATGGCTTGGGTAAAGGTGTCAATCACTCTGGCCAGGTTCTCAAAGGTGTAGGGAAATTCTTGCGGTCAGGCGAATCGGAAAAGCCAAAGCCGGGCAGATCCGGCGCGACCACATGGTAGCTGTCGGCCAACGCCGGAATGAGATTGCGAAACATGTGAGAGGAAGTCGGGAAGCCATGCAGCAAAAGAATTGTTGGCGCGTTGGCCGGCCCCGCTTCGCGATAGAAGATCGTTTTCCCGTCTGCGACTGCATGCTTATAGCTGATCATTGAAGGGCTCCTTTGATGGTTCGGGTTGACTCACCGTGGATTCCTTTGTGAAAGGACTGCTTGTTGCGCAGATCAATTGAATCTGTTGCGATGAATGGTTTGCCGCCATTCTAATTAGCCGGAACAGGTTAACCTCGTCGAGGCCTCCCCTCGGACACTTGTTTATGGCCGTTTGCCCGGGTGCGCATCTCGGCAACGGTGAGTTCGCGATCCGGGCCTTGCGGAATGACGCTTTGGCCCGGCTCAAGATGGAGCAGGACACCATCAAGGTTTACGGAGACGATCGATATCGCCCGGGTTCAAAGAGCAGGAGAACGTGGTCACTTTCGGCGATCCAGCTTCCGCCGAAGCGCACGCGCATGCGCCTCCGCAATGGTTCTACATATAACAATCTTTCGGGCAGACGGTCAGGCACGAGAAACCGGCCAATTGCTCCCGTTGAGAGTGGACTTTGTTGCCAGGAGAGTCCCACAGCTTTCTCCTTGGAAATGGCTGACCAGCCGCGTTTAGTCGCCATCGATTAATAGTTGTCGTTGTGCGAATAGCGTGTAATTGCTTAAGCCGCTTCCAGTACGACAAATGTTACCCGTCCAAATCCTTGAACCACGCGATGACGCAGCGTTTTCACCGTTAGGTCTATTTTAACTCTGGTTTATGGCAACGTGATGTTTCGTTCAGCGAGTAGTTTGCTGCACAGCGCAAAGAGTATTGTCGAATCGACCTGTTTCAATGCGCCTTTGTTTTGGACGTAAAAAGACGAGACTTTGCGCTGAGCACCTTTGGCGGATGGCTCACAATGCCGAGGTCATTCAATGATTGGAAATATTAAATATGGTGCGCCCGGAGAGATTCGAACTCCCGGCCTATTGCTTCGGAGGCAATCGCTCTATCCAGCTGAGCTACGGGCGCGCAGAGGGCTTGCATGAATTAGAGTATCACTTCCGGGCGCATCAAGTCTCGAAGATGCAGAGCAAGCGTTTTGCCGAAATGGCAGTTTCCCGCGGATATCCCAGAGCATTGTTGATGTAAGTAACGCCATCCAGCTCCCGGCGATTGTTCACGTGATAGTGACCGTAGATGTGCATGCAGGATCCGAGTTTGCGGATTTGGCTCTCAATCAACTGAGAACCCAGCACCGGCCGAAGGAAATTGGCTCCCGCAGAATTTTCCGGCAGCAAGTCACTCCGTGGCACAAAGTGAGAAAACGAAATCACTGGCTTCTGATTCAAGTCTTTCTGATTGCAATCAAGAAAGCGTTCATTCCGGGAAAGAAAAGACTGCGTGATTTCTACCTGGGTTAAACCTTCCGGCCAGGCACAGAATTGGAAATCAGCCCACCTTCCCATGAGGTCTGGCGACGGCTGGCCGAAGGAAAAATCATACCAGCCATACAGGGGCACTACGGAAACGTCCGGCAAATGAACCGGATCTGTTGAAATTCCTTCGTTCATGGCAAGCTGCTCAATCTTCTCTACTTTCTGCAGCGAAGTAAGGCCGGATGATCCCTTCACCCAGAGTTCATGGTTGCCGGGAACATAACAGACTGTGCTAAACCGCCTGCGCAGGTCTGCAAGAGTCCTCCCCAGATCGTCCATTGAGTGAGAGATGTCACCAGCGCAGATCAATAGATCGGCGGCGAACTCCTGCAACGAAAGCCGCGTGAGCCACGCCCGATTTTCGCTGTGATCAACGTGCAGATCGGAAGTGGCGAAGACTCTCATTGCGAGGGAGCTCTCAGACGTTTGCTGCTCACCTGGCTTTAGTCCCCATCAGCAACAAAGCGCCAATCCTCTTGAAGTCTCTCAACTCATCTGCGTTCTTGAACCACTTGCCAAAGTAGTTGTCCGGAGTGGGGCTGCGGTCGGGAATGCGGCGGGCCTCGACATGGGTAAAGCCGTGCCGGCGCAGCATCTCGAGATATTCCGCTTCTGAATGGACCTGAACCGGTACTTTCAGTTCATCTACCCAGAGGAGAGAATAATGATTATCGCGATAAAGATTGATCAGGATAAAAAGGCGTCCACCGGGCGCAATGACACGCCGCAGTTCATCCAGAGCCTGGCCCTGATTCGCATAATAGTAGAAGGATTCTACAGACAGAACTTTATTGAATGAATCGTCCGGTGCAGGAATGCTCTCCGCTGATCCCCATAAATAACGCACGTTGGGAACGCCTGAAGATGCCTGTTCAGCACGACGCAGCATCTCGTCCGCCACGTCAATGCCCACGACCTCGCCTTGAGGAACAACGCGGGCCATGCGGCGCGAAGCCCAGCCGGTGCCACAGCCAAGATCCAGCACGCGGTCCGCGGGCTTCAACTCCATCAGCGCAAGCGTCTGGTCGGTGATGTCGGAATGGTGGTCTTCCATGGCGTCGCCACGGCCTGCGGCGGCCCATTCATTGAATTCCTGTTGCAGTTTGCGATCAGCCTGGGAGGAAAGCACGTCTGCGTTGGTGTCCATACATCTATGCTACATTGAGAACTTTAGTTCGCTCAATGCAGGCCCACTACAACATGGCCGAAACATCGCCATCTCGTGAAACATCTTCTGACGCGCTTTACTGTCCCAGATGCGCGCGTGAGGTGACGGATCCGCTGATCTGCGGCGACTGCTCGGCTGTGATCTGCCGCGTCTGCGGAACACCGCTGGAATCCGCCGCTGATCTGGGAATGGGATAGCTAGCGGATGTTGCGCAGTGATGCGCGAGAAACAGCTTAGACGGGCGTCTTCGTTTTTCGCTCGGGATTGAAGAAAGGCAGCTTCGCAACGCTTGCAGTTACCTTCTGGCGTACCGCTTCAATAGTAATCTCCATCTGCAGCCTGGTTCCGGACTGGGCATGCGCTGTATCTATGCTGGCAAGAGCGATCATTTTCTTGAGCAGCGGCGACCATGTGGTGGAGGTGGCCTTGCCAACTTGCCGACTGCCAAGATAAACAGGCACGTGTACTCGTGAAGCCTGGGCAGGAGCAGCCGGAGTGAGGCCGAACTTTTCATACCGCTCTTCAATTTCCACCCAGTCCATCTCTAACCCAACCAATTGCCGGGGAACACCGCGTTTGCTCTGCTGCGCCAACGCGCTCTTGCCCACGAAGTTTTCCTTGTCGAGATGGATCATGCGGCCGAAGCCGAGTTCGTAAGGGGAGTATGCCTGTGACGGAATGAGTGCTTTCTTGCTGCTGATGTAATCCACTTCGATCAGCAGCAGTCCGGCTTCAATGCGGGCGACATCGAGAGCCAGCATGCCGGCAGCATGAATGTCAAACTGACGGCCCTTTTCCATCAGCGTGTCCCAGACTTTGACGGCATCATTCCATGGCACCCAGATTTCATAACCAAGGTCGCCGGTATAGCCGGTGCGGGAAATGTCGACAGGAACACCGGCAATTTTGCCGCTGGTCATGCGGAAATATTTGAGGTTGGCGATATCCGCTTCCGCGACGGACTTAAGAAGCTTTCCTGAGGTTGGGCCTTGAAGCGCCAGGGCAGCTACTTTCTCTGAAATGTCTTCGATCTGCACATCCATGTTGAGGCCGTTCTGGCGAAACCAGCGCAAGCTGGGATCGGCGGCCGTCCAGCGATATTTGTTTTCTTCCAGGCGGGTAATGGTGCCGTCGTCAATGACTTTTCCCTGCTCATCGCACCAGCAACAATAGATGACCTGGCCGGGCTTGACCTTGTTGATGTCGCGTGTGATCACGCGGTTCACCAGCCTCGTGGCATCCTTCCCTTGCACGATGTACTTGTACAGCGGCGTGATATCGATCAGCGCAGACGCGTTGCGAATGGCGTTGTACTCGTGCTCGTGATGCACCTCGTAGCTCGAAACCGTGTAATATCCGGACCACTCGCGGTAGTTCAGGCTGGTACACAGGGCGAAGGTGCGCTCATGAAATGCGGTGCCGACAGGCAAGCAGGTTAACCTCGCTGCGATTATACGAAACCTTACCGCTGGTGGCACGGAGCTGTTTGTTTCACCGCGGAGGCACTGAGACGCAGAGGTTCCGATTTCTCCTTGTTCGCTCTAAACTTCGGGTGTGAAACGTACATTGAGGCGTCTTGCGGCTGCAATCTGGGGATTTTCCAGACGTCGCCGAGCTAACAAAATCACGCGCGCGGTTGAACAAGGTTTACTCAAACCATTCGTTCGATCTTAATCCAGCATTCCGAGTTGCGCAGGCGAACTCGTTGGAAAGAGAAAGCTGGTAGCAATCGGGGGCAAGATGAACACTGCTTTGCTCTCCGCGTCTCAGCGCTCCGCGGTGAAATGCCATCTCGCGCAGAGACAAGAGCTGACACGCTCCGCTAAAATAGCAAGTCACTTCCCTGGGTTCGCTTTCCAGATTCACTGACATACGGCGTTGATTCCATGGCTTCTGTTTCCAACGGCAAAAATTCAAAATACGACGTGATTGTGATTGGTGGCGGGCACAACGGCCTGACCAATGCCGCATACCTGGCGCGCGCGGGGAAAAAAGTGCTGGTGCTGGAGCGGCGGCACGTGCTCGGTGGGGCCGCGGTCACGGAAGAAGTCTTCCCCGGATTCAAGTTTTCCGTGTGCTCTTATGTCGTCTCTCTACTGCGTCCGGAGATCATCCGCGATCTCGATCTTCCCCGCCATGGGCTTGAGATCCTGCCCCTGGACGGGACGTTTACGCCCATGCCGAATGGCGATTACCTCTGGCGTGTAAATGATCACGGCAAGACGCGGCGGGAGATCGCCCGCCATTCCAAGCTGGATGCAGAAGCCTACGAGGAATTTGGCAAGGCGATGCAGGCAATGTGCCGGTTTGTGAAGCCGATCCTGGGCATGGTGCCACCAGAACCTACCACGTTGAATCCGCGCGAGCTGATGAAACTGCTGTTCATCGGCAGACGGTTCCAGGGACTCTCCAGTGACGACAAGTACAACCAGGTGCAGTTGATGACGATGAGCGCCGTCGACTTTCTCGACCAGTGGTTTGAGACGGATGTGCTCAAGGCGACGATGTCCGCCTCGGGGATTATCGGCACGTTCCTTGGCGTGCGCTCCCCGGGAACGGCCTATGTGCTTCTACACCACTACATGGGAGAGATTGACGGCGCGTTCCGGTCGTGGGGCTTTGCCCGCGGCGGGACGGGGGCGATTTCAAACGCGATTGCCGACGCGGCGCGGGAAGCGGGAGCAGAGATCCGCACAGAGTCGCCGATTGCGCAGATCATCGTAAAGAGAGGCCTCGCGGTCGGCGTCGCGTTGCAGAATGGCACGGAGATATACGCTGATGTGATTTCTTCGAGCGTTGATCCGCGGCTCACGTTCCTCAAGTTCATCGAAGAAAAGCAGCTGCCGGGCGAGTTTCTGGAAGACGTGCGGCGATACAAATTCCGGGGGTCGTCAGGCAAGGTGAACATGGCGCTTGATGCCCTGCCCGACTTCAAATGCCTGCCTGGACCGGGATTACACCTGCGTGGCGCCCTTTCCATCTCTCCCAGCGTGGAGTACATGGAACGCGCGTACGACGATGCCAAGTACGGCAACTTCTCGCAGCGTCCTTATATTGACATGGTGATTCCGTCGCTGACGGACCCGTCGGTGGCGCCACCGGGCAAACACGTGATGTCATGCTTTGTGCAATATGCGCCGTACAAGCTGCGGCCCGGGCTGAACTGGGACGAGCAGCGCGAGGCGTTCGGCAACAACGTTGTGGATACTATTGCCGAGTATGCGCCGAACTTGAAGAACATCATCATCAATAAACAGGTGTTGACGCCCCTGGACCTGGAGCGCGAGTTCGGGTTGAGCGAGGGCAATATATTCCAGGGAGAACTCTCACTGGAGCAGCTTTTCTTCCTGCGCCCTGTCCCCGGCTATGCGCAGTTCCGCACGCCAATCAAGAACCTGTATATGTGCGGTTCAGCCACGCATCCGGGCGGCGGCATTATGGGTGCGCCGGGACGGCTGGCAGCATTGGAGATCCTGAAGGATGTCGGGTCGGCGTCCGCGCGCACGAAACCGGCGCAGGTCGGGAGCCAGAATGGCTGAGGCCCGCGATGTGGTCATTATTGGCGGAGGCCATAACGGGCTGGTAACTGCGTTTTATCTGGCCAAAGCCGGGTTCAAACCTTTGGTTTTGGAGCGCCGGAAACAGACCGGCGGCGCTGCAATTACTGAGGAATTTCATCCCGGCTTCCGCTGTTCCACTCTGGCGCACTCGGCGGGTCCGATTCTTCCGGAAATTGTCCGTGACATGCAATTGGAGCGGCACGGGCTGAAACTAATCAATCCCGATGTTGCCGTCACGGCGCTCTCGCCGGATGGTCGCGCCCTGCCACTGTACAACGATGTAAAGCGGGCAGGGGAAGAGATCAAGAAGTTTTCGGCGAAAGACGCGGCGCAATACCTTGAATTCCAGCAATCCTTGACCAAGATTGGCGGTGTGATAGGACAGGTACTGAGGCTGCCGCCTCCGGACATTGATGATCCCAGCCGTGGCGATTTATGGGGGATGCTCGCGACCGGACGCGCTCTGCGCAAGCTGGGCAAGAAGGACATGTATCGCGTGCTGCGCTGGGGACCAATGGCTGTTGCAGACCTGGCGGCAGAATTTTTTGAGACCGAGCTTCTGCGCGCGATGATTGCAGCCCGCGGCATCTTCGGCACTGCATTCGGTCCGTGGTCTGCCGGCAGCAGCCTGGTGCTGCTGATTCGTGCCGCGGGAGACCCACATCCAGCAGGATCGGCGGGCTTTGCAGCAGGCGGGATTGGAGCGGTTACGCAGGCTTTGACTGCGGCGGCGAAAGAAGCGGGAGTGGAGGTTCGCACCGACGCAGAAGTCCGCGAAGTCAGAGTAAAGGACGGAGCGGCGACTGGTGTAGTGCTGGCAAACGGAGAAGAGGTCAGCGCGAAGGCACTGGTTTCCAACGCTGATCCGCGGCGCACATTGCTAAAGCTGGTGGATCCCATCCACCTCACGCCAGACTTCGTGATGAAGCTCCAGCATTACCGCATGCCGGGAACCGTGGCCAAGATGAATCTGGCACTGTCGGGGCTGCCGAAATTCACAGCACTGAATGGGAACATGGAGGCACTGCGGGGGCGCATCCACATTGGGCCGGAGATTGATTACCTGGAACGCGCGTTTGACGATTCAAAGTACGGCGGCTTCTCCCAACATCCATACCTTGAAGTGGTAATTCCCTCTTTGACGGATCCAACGCTCGCGCCTGCGGGCAAACATGTAATGTCAATTTACGTGCAGTATGCGCCATTCAAACTCAAATCAGGTGATTGGGACGGTCAGCGGGATGCGCTCGGCAATACCGTGGTGAAAACGCTGGCGGAGTACGCGCCAAATCTGCCGGAACTGATTGAAGATGGCCAGATCATCACGCCTAAAGACCTCGAAGAGACTTACGGACTTACCGGTGGCCACATCTTCCATGGAGAACTGGCGCTGGACCAGTTCTTCACCATGCGCCCATTGATTGACTGGGCAAGATATCGCACGCCCATCAGGAATTTGTATTTGTGCGGATCAGGAACGCATCCCGGCGCCGGGCTGACGGGTGGTTCCGGATGGAATGCGGCGCGGGAGATTGTGAAAGAGCTACGGCGTTAAGACATTCACCGCAAAAGGCGACGAACGCAAAACTTCCTTGCTCGCCACGAAGACACGGAGAAGAGGCTTTTTTCTGAAATCCCGAGCTCAGCGAGGGAACACTACCATCTTAAACAGTGCCAAAGCAGGACAAATCGTCTTTAGAATTGCGATCTTCTAGAATGTTGCTGCACGCCAGATCGCCAGATTCTGAGGCCGTAAATGTCTGCATCATACTCCAACACCCGTCCGGACCTCGCTATTTCTGAGGCTCTCACTCTCCCGCAGCGTTACTACACTGATCCGGAATGGTTTCAGCGCGAGATGGAAGCCATCCACTTTGCTATGTGGTTATGCGCGGGGCGTACAAGCCAGATCCCGAATGCGGGAGATTACTTTGTGCGGCAGATTGCCAATGCAAGTGTGATCATCACCCGTGATGGTGAGGGCCAGGTCCGGGCATTTCACAACGTATGCCGGCATCGCGGCACGCTGCTATGCACAGAGAAGGAAGGCAAATTCAACGGCCGCATTCAATGCCAGTATCATGCATGGACATACAGGCTCGACGGCACGCTGGCTAACGCGCCGCACATGGAGAAGGTGCAGGGCTTCTGCGAATCAGAATATCCGCTCAACGCAGTAGCAACGGCGGTCTGGGATGGCCACATCTTTATCAATCTTTCAGCCCGGCCAGTTCCCTTCTCTGAGCATCTGGCAGGACTGGACCAGAAATTCCGGCCCTGGCACATGGGAGAACTGCAGATGGTGGAGCGGCGCGTGTACCAACTCAAGGCCAACTGGAAGTTGATCATCCAGAATTATTCGGAATGCCTGCACTGTCCTATTGTGCATCCGCTGCTGCAGAAGCACTCGCATTACATGAGCGGCGACAATGAGCCGCCGCAGCCGACCTACCTGGGCGGTCGGATGGACCTGCGCGACGGGGTGCAGACCCTGACGATGGATGGCACAACCTCGCGTTGCGCATTGCCAGGTCTGAGCAAAGATGATCAGCGGCACGTTTACTATTACTGCATTCTGCCGAACTTTTTCCTCAACCTGCATCCGGACTACATGCTGACATTCACCCTGTGGCCCAAAGCGGTCGACCGGACGGAGATTGTTTGCGAGTGGCACTTTCATCCGGATGAGATAAAGAAGTCTGGTTTTAATCCACAGGATGCGATCGAGTTCTGGGACATCACGAACAAGCAGGACTGGCAATTATCTGACATGGCCCAGCAGGGGATCAGTTCAAAGGGATACCAGCCCGGGCCATATTCCAATCGGGAAGAGCTGCTATTAGCGTTTGACCGCTGGATGCTGGAACGAACCAAGAACACATAACCACAAAGCACACGAAGGCTCACGAAGGAATTCGTCAAAAACCCACCTTCGTGCTCCTTTGTGTCCTTTGTGGTTAGAAGCTTAAAACTTCGCAAGCCTATCCATCGCCTTATACAAATCATCTGCCTGGGGCAGGATCACATCCTCCAGAATCGGTTGATAGGCGACGAACGTATCGGTGGCAGCCACGCGTTTCACCGGAGCGTCGAGGTCTTCAAACAGCTCGTCCGCAATGCGAGCGGCGATTTCAGCTCCGTAGCCCCAGCTCAAAGTATCTTCATACGCGACAATGACACGGCTGGTTTTGCGCACGGAATTCGCAATCGCTTCCCAGTCGTAAGGATTCAGCGTTCGCAAGTCGATCAGCTCAACGCTCACGCCTTGTTCGCGCTCGATCTTCTGCGCCGCCTGCAGAGCGCGCGGTACCACCGCGCCGTAAGTAATGACGCTGAGGTCGTTGCCTTCTTTGACAGTTTTGGCCTTTCCGAACGGGATCATGTAATCCGGTCCGGGATAAGGCGAGCGGCCAAAGGTCTCGCGGTAAAGCCGCTTGTGTTCGAGGAACATCACAGGATCATCGCAACGGATGGCGGTATGCAGCAGCCCGCAAGCATCTAGCGCGTTGGAGGGAAAGCAGACGTGCAGCCCGGGATTGTGAGTGAATAACACTTCGCCGCACTGAGAGTGGTAGAGAGCGCCACCCGTGAGATAGCCGCCAATGGCAACGCGAATCACCGCAGGGCAGGAGAAATTGCCATTCGAGCGCCAGCGCATAGTAGCGAGTTCACTGCGGATCTGATGGTAAGCAGGCCAGATGTAATCAAAAAACTGGATCTCGGCAACCGGCTTTAGTCCGCGAGTTGCCATGCCAACCGCTCGCCCCAGAATATTCGCTTCGGCAAGAGGCGAATTGAAAACACGATCTCCGCCGTACTCGCACTGCAGGCCGGCCGTAAGCTTAAAGACGCCGCCTTTTCCCTTGATCTGCTTCTGCTTCAGATACTCTTCGCGGCTGCAATCAGCCACGTCTTCGCCAAAGATAACGATGCGCTCATCCCGCTTCATTTCATCTTTCAGCGCAGCGTTGATCAGGTCTGCCATGGTTTTATCGCCGCCTTCAAACCGGGGCTCGGAGTTCATGCTGTGCGGATCAAGATTTGCCGAGTAAACGTGGTTGTACACAGAATCGGTTGACGGAAGAGTCGCGCGCTCGGCCCTGTCGGATGCGGCCTGGACTTCTTCATCTACCGATTTTTCCAGCTTGTTGATCTCGTCTTCATTCAGGATGTTTTCCCGAACCAGGAACATTTGCATCCTGGTGATGGGATCGCGTTTGGCATCGGCCTGGCGTTCGCTTTCAGGGCGATAGAGCTTTTCGTCGTCCGAAAGAGAGTGGGAGTACGGACGAATCACGTGCCCGTGAACCAGAGCTGGCCCCTTCCCGGCACGGCAGTAATCAACGGCGCGCTTGCACGCTGCATAGCTGGCGATAGGATCCGTACCATCGCATTCTTCAATCAGCAGGTTGGGAAAGCTGCGCAAGATTTGGGAGATACTGCCGCCCGCTGTTTGTACTTCCACCGGAACGGAGATGGCGTAACCGTTATCTTCGACCACAAACATCACCGGCAGTTTTTGATTGCAAGCGGTATTCATGGCTTCCCAGAATTCGCCTTCGCTGGTTGTCCCATCTCCGCAGGAGACATAAACCACTTCGTCACCGTGGAATTCCACGTTCTTGAACTGGCGATAGTCACCCTCCCTTTTCTCCGCCGCACCGGGATGCCGGCTGAAGTATTTGCCGGCTTCAGCGCATCCAACTGCCTGCAGCAACTGGGTTCCGGTGGGTGATGACTGGCTGACGATGTTGAACTTCTTATGTCCCCAATGGGAAGGCATCTGGCGGCCACCGGAGGCGGGATCATCGGCCGAACCTACGGCCTCGCACAGCATCTCGTACGGGGTAACACCCAGAGCCAGACAGAGAGCGCGGTCACGATAATAGGGATAGAACCAGTCGTAAGCCGATTTCAGAGTCAAGCCGGCTGCCGCAGTCAAAGCCTCATGCCCTGCGCCGGAAATCTGGAAGAAGATTTTCTGCTGACGCTTCAAAAGGATTTCGCGATCATCCAGCCGGCGCGAGAGGTACATGAGCCGATACATCTCGACCAGTTGCTGGCGTGTCAGACCCTCATATGTCTTCTCGGTTCGGGTTGCTGGGGCATCTTCAACTGCAGTCGAGTTTTTCCGGGAATCCGCCTTGGTTACGACCATGAATCTCCTTTGATAACTTTCGGGCAAGGTGGGTTGGCGCTACTTTGGAGTACCTTCCATTCTAAATCCTTGGGCTAGGGCCGGGATATACTGAAAATGGATGATTCGAAAAAACCGCGCCATTCCGGCGCATGAACTTAATCTTCTCATTTTCGACCTTGATGGAACCCTGGTGGACTCCCGCCTGGATCTGGCTAATTCAGTAAATGCCATGCTGCGGCATTACGGAAAACCGGAGCTCGCCCAATGACGTGATTGGCAGCTTTATCGGCAACGGTGCGCCCATGCTGGTGCGTAGTTGCCTGGGCGATCCTGACGACGAACAGTTTGTGCAGGAAGCGCTGCTCTTCTTCATGAATTATTACCGCGCCCACAAACTGGACACCACCTATGTATATGAGGGCATTTTCCCTGCTCTAGATGCTATTCTCGCCAGCCGGAACGGATCAGGCGCCGTAAAGATGGCGGTGCTCAGCAACAAACCAGTGGGGCCAACACGCAGTATTGTCGAGGCGCTCGGGCTGCAAAAATATTTCTTTCAAGTGTATGGCGGCAACAGTTTCCATACCAAAAAGCCCGATCCAGCCGGCGTGCAAGCTTTATTGTCGGAGGCTGGTGTGGCGCCGGAAGAGACGGTCATCATCGGGGATTCTGATGTGGATATTGTGACCGCACGAAATTCCGGAATCTACTCTGTGGGCGTAACCTACGGCTTGGCGCCACACACGCTGGAAGAGGCTCCCCCTGATGTTCTGGTGGACCATCCACTGGAAGTGGCTGAGGCGCTTGGCGCGCGCCAGCAAACTCGCTTGGAATTCAAAATTCGGTAGAAACATCTCGACCATTACTGCTTAAAACTCAATAACTTAAGGCCGACCAGGCACTGCTGGACATAAAAAGAGATGGCCAGCGCAGAGTTGCTCCTCGCTTCCCCTGCTGGCTATACGGAACGGAGCCCCGGCCCGGACTCCGTTCAGCGAACTTCAAAGGACAGGAGGTGTCTTGCAGCAAAAACGATGAATCAAAAATCCTCTCCTGAACCAAGTCCAAATGAAGGACCGGGAGCATGATGTGCTTTCCGGTCCTTCATTTCTTGGAATAGAAGAAAACACAGCTCAATTGCAGTTCTGCTGCTGTCCACGGTTGACCTTTCAGAGGCCAGAGGCAGAACAGGTCAGAACCGCTGCAATGATCTGGCTGGCAGTACTGTCGCGTACTCCCGGCCTGCCGACGATCAGCTTCGCTCCGCGGCTCGAAATGTAACCGCAGATTCTATGAGCCGGCCGCGGCGGCGGCCTGGTCGTAAAACTTCAACGCCATAGCACCGTGGGTGGCTGCGCCGCCGGCGCGCAAGGCGGCGGCCAGCAGCGAGCTCTCTACTATCTCCTCGCGTGAAGCACCTGCGCCTTTTGCTGCTTTGGTGTGAACTTCAATACAGTAAGGGCATTGCGTGGTGCAGGCGACCGCCAATGCGATCAGCTCGCGATATTTTCTTGGAATCGTTCCGTCTTCACGTCCAACAATTTTGTCCAGGTTGAGCCACGCGTTGAATTCTGTAGGCGCAAGTTTGCCCATCTCCTTCAGGAATCTCAGATCTGCGGGATCATGATAATGTTCGCTCATTTTGACTTTTCTCCTCTATGGGCGCAGCAGATTCGGGCCCGTGATACTTTTGCTGCTTAGATTGAGACTAGAGGCTGACAGCCACTTGAAGCAAGCTGGCGAATATCTGGTGGAGAAGTTTTGCGGACAGGAGTGAAAGCCGTGAAACTTTGAAAGTGGACAGCGTAAAAGACGAGATCAAGCAAACATTGACACGGTAGCACATGGAGAAAGCGGAACAGGCGAAAAAGGAAGTCATCAAAGTGGACTACGATGAAGATTATGTGGGACCTGCGCCCAAGTCCGCGTGGAGGCCGGCCAATGTTCGCAGGTCTGAAGAGCTTGCGTCCTGGATTGCGCAACAAGGGAAAAAATCCGGGCGCCGTGTGCGGACGGATCACCCTAAGAAGAAGGCAGATAACTGATTCCTGCACCCGCTCTGCGACTTCGTTGAACGGGATTACTCCTAATACGGCTGATTCCTGAAGAATCAATTTCGGCTCAATCCTGAGGATGCCCTAAAACATTGTTAACAGCTTTTACAAGAGCATCCGGCCCGTCATTCGCTTCGACTGCGTATTCAGCCTGGGGTATTGGAGAATCGCCGTGCCGAACAATGGATAGGAGTGTCATAAGAAATGGAGAAAATGCGCTTTATTACCGGCCAACGACATCATACAGGCGAAGTAGCCAGGTGATCTGCGGCAGGCGAGACTTCAGCAAATCTTCACCGCGGTGCTGCGGGCATGGGCGCAGCTTTGGCGCAGCGCGTCCCAGGCCTCGGCGATAAACACGTGCATCTGCGCTTCCGACCAAAACGCCCTTGCGGCATGGCCGCATGAAGATGTTAGAGAAGCCCCGCTGGAATGAGGGTCAATCCGCCCGCCGCAATGGCGGCACTCAATATCCAGCGGCGTGAAGCCAAGTTCCGGATCACAGTCTGCGACAAATCTGAGATCGTCAACGTCCTTTGAAATTTTCATGAGCTTTCCAGGGAGGGATGGACACAACATGTATGAGAATTGCCGCGCCGCTATTGAGTTGTCTTCAGGAACATCGATTTCGAAATTAAGATTCAGGCTGGCTGGTTGGCGCGTGGCTTGGTTAGTGGCGGGCCGGGCTTGCGGACGACGATCGGGATTGACATGCAAGCACCGCTTCAATCAGCCCATCGGGGCCGTCAAGAGCACAATGTGTAATCTCCGCCTTCACTGGGCTATCCTGCCAGGGACTCCGGGCGAGAAAGATGAGGCAACGTCCGGGGTTTTTTCCTCGAAAAAGAGCAACCACCCGTTCGGCGGTTTTTTCAGAAATCGTATGGCAGAGCAGCGCCGCGTCGTAGGGCTTTTCCAGCAGGGCCTCGGCTTCCTTCTTTGAACGGGCGATGTCCACCTCCACGCCGTGCAGAGCGAGAACGGCGCGGCGAAGCTGAGCCAGTTCCAGATTGGCACTCAGACAGAGAACTCTCATTGCACCTCAATATGAATTGCTTTGGCGAAACAGAGATGTCTTCAGCCATCTTGACTACGTTCTAAAAAAGGAACGGGGCGCGGGAAGTTTGGGAATGCCGGCCTGCTGCCAGCCCAGAGAAAAAGCCAATGATGGCCAGATTTCGTTTGCTTTAGGTGAGCGAGCTGAGGTAAGTTCTTGAATACCCCCCCACATTGCAAGGGTCGCGCGCACTGTTCCTCCCTCACGGAACCGGCGACGGAGTTATCTCAATGATTTTCCTGGCATCCATACCCTGGCCCGAGTTGGCCGTATATGTCGCCTTCGTGATATGTGCCATGTTGCCGCTCATTCTGACGGTAACCTTGCGCAACCATTTTGTCCGCTACAAGCAACGGTCCCTGGACGACGATTTGAAAAAGCTTCGCGCTACCGAGAGCAGCCTGGTGAAGAGTTGGGGAGGACAGCAGGGCGTGAGCCAGGAAATTGAGCATTACTACAGCAGGCTGGCCTTGTGGGTGCCTTCCGGCCTGCTCTCATTCATGTACCTGATCATGTTCGCAGTGGCGTATGGCGAAGTGGCGTTCCTGTTCTTTGGCGACAGCAAGTGGTTCTTCCCGCAAAATGTTTCGTTTACGCTGCCCGTGTGTATGGTGTTCATTGGCGCCTATCTTTTCAACCTGGGAATGATCATACGGCGTTTATATGTCTATGACCTCAATGACAACCTGTTCTGGGGTGCGATCAACCGCCTGCTGCTGAGCGTGGGGATTGGCATTGCGCTGGATCTGGCTTTGAAGTCGCACGACGGCGACTTGCATGGCACCCTGATTGTGTTTTTTGCCATACCTTTCATCCTGAACAAGGTGCTGGTAGGCATACTGCGGGCGGCGACAACCCAGTTGGGAACCCTGTTCAACATCAGCACCGTCAGCCCGAGCGGGTCTGGCCTGCAACAAGTGAGCGGAATCAACATCTGGAAAGAATACCGGCTGGAAGAGGAAGGCATAGAGGAAATCCAGAACCTGGCCACCGCGGACGTGATTGAGCTGGCGGTAAAAACCCATTACAACGTGAGGACGTTGATTGACTGGATCGATCAAGCGATTGTGATCTGCCGCTTCGGCGACAAAACAGACAAAATGCGGGCCGCAGGGGTGAACATAAGCGCAGTGGAACTGGCCCAGGAAGCCCCGGAAAACAACCGGCCGAATTCCGCTTTCGTCGCCAAACTGGCGATTGTCCTGGGGATGGAAGTTGAGATCCTGACGACGGAATTGAATTCCATGTATGAAGACGAATTTATCCAGACGCTGTGGACGCTGTGGCAGACCCGTCCGGAGACGCCGTTGGGCGCAAGGGCCATGACGGCGTGATCGAATTGGTTGGCGGACAGTGGAGCGGCGAATCGCGGACGCGAAAATGGAGCGAATAGACACTCTCGTGACAGCATTGTTCTGCCATCTCAAAATATGCCTGTGCAGGGCTGAAAGATATGTCTGGACAAATACTTTCCGTATCTTATGACCAGAGTCTTCTGGCAACACGCCAAATCATGCTTGAACAGAAAGGCTATAAAGTCACATCGGCACTTGGATTCACGGCTGCGCTTGAGCACTGCGAGAGTCGCGGCTTTGACCTCTTTATCCTTGGCCATTCCATTCCAACCAGGGGTCATCCGAGGTTTGGCCAATGGGGAATTGGATGATCGGAAGCTGCGTGCGACAGAAGAAAAAACGCCGGGAGCGTTCCCTGCTTCGCGGCGATTCCCTCGACGTATTATCTTGCGTTCAAAGTTACGGTGAATGTGTGTTCTGATTGTTGGTGTCAGTTCCGTTGAAGGAGGTCTCACCTGTGGAGCAGTGCCACAGCGGGCACGCTGAAGTTGACAGTAACAGTCATGTTTGGCTTGCGGGCAAAGTGAAGAGCGAGCAAGTGATAGTTCCTCCGTGCCTGGCGGCGGCCCGGAACATGCCCCCAGGAGGGTGGAGACGGAGTTGAAAGGCAGTCTTGTTACCCTGACTGCGAAGCGAAAACATGCAATTCCAAAATGGAACAGCTTGATTTTCAGGGATTCTTAATGGCTTTCCTGAGGAAATTACATTGTTATAAAATTAATCTATCGCAGAGCTCAGCGGTCCTGCGGCTGCGCGATACCTCAACACCTGGTTTTCATGGAGCACATTTATGTCAACAGCACCTACTGTTGAATCTTTCCAGTTTCAGGCGGAAACCGCACAACTTCTGAATCTGATGATTCACTCGCTCTATACGCAGAAGGAGATCTTTCTGCGCGAGCTGATCTCAAATGCGTCTGACGCGCTGGACCGGCTGCGGTTTGAGGCGCTTACCAATCCCGGGCTGGTGGAAGATGGCCACACATATGAGATCCGGCTCAAGCCGGATGTCGCCGCCCGCACCTTGACCATCAGCGATACCGGAATCGGAATGAGCCGGCAGGAGTTGATGGAACACATCGGCACCATTGCGCGATCCGGCACGCGAGAGCTGCGCAAAAAGATTCAGGAGTCTCAATCCGATCAGGCGATGGCAGATTTGATTGGGCAGTTTGGGGTGGGCTTCTATTCTGCGTTCATGGTGGCAGACAAAGTAATCATCATCTCCCGCCGTGCGGGCGAGCAGAGCGCCACGCAATGGGAGTCCAGCGGAGATGGCTCTTACACTCTGGCGGAAGCAGAAAGAGCCGGCTGCGGAACAGATATTGTTCTTCACCTCAAAGAGCAAGATCCGGAAAGCGGAATTGAGGATTACACAGATCGCTGGAAGCTCTCAATGATTGTGCACAAGCACTCTGACTTTATCGCTTATCCCATCATTTATGAAGGGCCCCGCCAGGAGCCGGGCGAAAAAGATGAAGAAGGCAAGATTGAGACCAAGACGCTGAACTCAATGAAGCCCATCTGGACCCGGAGCCGGTCAGAGGTAAGCGAGAGTGACTACAACGAGTTTTACAAACACATCTCCAACGACTGGACTGAGCCGCTGAAGGTGCTGCCCTTGAAAGCGGAAGGAACCGTGGAGTACGAGGCGCTGCTCTTTATCCCGTCACATGCGCCCTATGACCTCTTCTATCACGGCAGCGAGTCCGGCCTGCGTTTGTATGCCCGGCGAGTGATGGTGATGGAAAAGTGCGAAGACCTGCTGCCTCGATATCTTCGGTTCATCAAGGGCGTTGTGGATTCCAGCGATCTTCCGCTCAATATTTCACGCCAGCGTCTGCAGCAGGACCGGCACATCACGCAGATTCGGAAGTGGGTTACCCGCAAGGTGCTTGATTCATTCACAGAAATGCGTGAGAAAGAGGCCCAACAGTATCAAAAGGTGTGGGCGGAATTTGGGCGCGCGCTGAAAGAAGGCGTCGGTTCCGATTACGAAAACAAAGAAAAGCTGCTCCCACTGATGCTGTTCGAATCGTCGAATGATCCCAAAGAGCTCACCACGCTCAAAGCATACGTAGAACGCATGAAGCCGGAGCAGACGGAAATCCTGTACCTGACCGGCGAATCGCGCAAGGTGATTGAGAACTCTCCGCACCTTGAAGCTTCAAAGCAAAAAGGGTATGAGGTCCTCTACCTGAGCGATGCGGTGGACGAGCTGCTGGTGCAGCATGTGCATGAGTATGAAGGCAAGCGTTTGAAATCGGTGACCAAGGGAACCGTTCATCTGGGAACCGAAGAAGAGAAAAAGCAACTCGAAGAAGAAATCAAGAAAAAGCAGGAAGAGTACGCAACCTTCCTTGAAGCCTCGCAGAAAAAGCTGGACGAACATGTGAAACAGATCCGGCTGTCAACGCGCCTGGTGGATTCGCCGGCATGCCTGGTCACGGAAGAGCATGAATACAGTCCGCACCTGGAAAGATTGTTGCAAAAAGGAAAAGGAGGCGGACCAAAGCAACGCCGCATCATGGAATTGAATGCCGGACATCCGATAGTTACCCAGCTTTATGAACGCTACAAAGGTAACAACGAAGATCCGTCAGTCGCTGACTCCATGGAACTTCTCTTTGAGTTGGCGCTGGTGGCGGAAGGATCTGAAATTGCCGATCCAGTCCGGCTCAACCGGCTCACGCTGGAACTGCTGCAGAAGACGTTGCAGGCCGCCTGAGGGCGACCGGCGACGCATTGCGCCAACACACAAGAACCTTCCGCCAGCAAGCACATGAAAGATGTTGCTCTCTAATGCGCGCTGAAGGCGTATGCTGGTAGCGGAAACTTTACATAATGTCTGAACCTGATTGGCCGCCGTTTCGGCGGCCAACGCGTGTGCCAAGCCGCCCTCCACAACGCCCAACGCAGCGCTTGCGACGCCTGCTCATCATCATTGCCGCCATCCTGTTGATCAGCATCGGCGGCCGCACATGGCTTTCCTACTACATTGACGCGCTGTGGTTCGGTTCCCTCGGCTACTCAAGCGTGTTCTGGAAGACCCTGCGGCTTCAGTCCACTGTCTTTCTCCTCTTCACAGTGGCGACCTATGTGGTTGTTTACGGAACCTACCTGGTCATCAAGAAAACGCAACTCAGTTCCCTGCCTGGTTCGCACACCATATTTATTGGTGGCCAGCCAATAAAGCTTCCGGTTGAGCCGGTTTTGCGATTCATCTCCATTGCCGGATCCATTCTGATCGCGCTCTTGACCGGCGCCGTAATGCTTTCAGAGTGGTCGACGCTTGCACTGTACTGGTTTTCGCCCGGTTCTTCCAACAGTGCGGTCGATCCCATTTTCAGCAAACCCACCAGCTTTTACATGTTTACGCTTCCCGCGCTGGACCTCATTTCCGGCTGGCTGCTTTTTTTGGCGCTTGTCACTCTTGCGATTGCCGTTGTTTTCTTCCTCATCAAACGCGCCGGCCGTGCTCTGCAAGGCCCATTTGGCGACTACAGCGTCCTGTCATGGAGCGCAGTTTCCACCGCGTTTGCATTTCTTCTTTTGGCAGTTGCATGGCGCGTGTATCTCAGCCGCTATGACGCCATCTTTGAAGATCACACGATATTCGGGGGAGTCACTTACACTGACGCGCACATCATTCTCCCGGGCCTGGTGGTGATCTCCATCACGCTGGTAATCGGCGCAGTAATCGCGCTCACCAATGCGGTCCGCTTGCAACGCGGCAAATGGCTGGCTGCTGCCGTGCTTCCTGCCATTCTCTGCTACTTTTTGTTTCAGGTGATGGGCGGCTATGTAAGAAGTTTTATTGTCAAACCCAACGAGTTGGTAAAAGAGCAGCCTTTTATCAAGTACAACATTGCGGCCACGCGCCAGGCTTTTGAACTGGACAACGTGTCTCAGCGCGAATTCCCCGCCGAGACTGGCGCCGCAGCGGCTGATCCTGAACACAATCAGGACACACTGGAGAACATCCGCCTCTGGGACTGGCATGCTCTTCAGGACACTCTTCGCCAGATCCAGGAGATCCGGACCTACTATGATTTTCCTGACGTCGACATAGATCGGTATGAGATCAATGGCAAGTTGAGCGAAGTAATGCTGGCCGCGCGTGAGTTGAACGTGAACAAACTGCCCGAGAGCAGCCGCAACTGGATCAATGAAAGATTGATCTATACGCACGGCTACGGCGTGACCATGAACTCCGTGAACGGCTTTACTCCGGAAGGCCTGCCCAATCTGTATCTGAGCAACATGCCTGTTCAAAGCTCGGTGGCAGGACTGAACGTTACGCGTCCGGAAATCTATTACGGTGAGCTGACCAATAGTGATGTTTACGTAAAAACACGCCAGAAAGAATTTAATTATCCTCAGGGTCAGAGCAACAGCTTCACCTCCTACGCGGCGAACACCGGCATTTCCCTGAAGGGATTTTTTCGGCGCATCCTCATTGCAATTGCCCGAGGTGACCTGGATAAACTTCCCTTCAGTGATGACGTAAATAATGACAGTCTGCTGCTCATGCGACGCAACGTGCGTTCCCGCGTGGAGGCCCTGGCGCCGTTTCTTACGTACGATCGGGATCCGTACATTGTGATTGGCGAAGATGGGCGCCTTTACTGGATCATGGACGCCTTCACCACTTCTGACAGCTATCCATATTCGAGCCACTACCAGCTTGGTGATGCGGTAAATTACATCCGCAACAGCGTCAAGGTGGTAATTGACGCTTACGATGGGACCACCACGTTTTACGTTTTCGACAGCGCGGATCCGATCCTTGCCGCATATCGCAGAATCTTCCCCGGCCTGTTCAAGGATAGCGCCACTATGCCTGCGGGTCTTCGCAAACACATTCGTTATCCCGAATTGCTGCTGGCTGTGCAGGCCGAGGTGTACGGGCTATATCACATGACTGATCCGCAAATGTTCTACAACCGTGAAGATCTCTGGACCGTTGCCAGTGAGGTCAGCTTGAACCGGCGTGGCGAGCAGACCTCGCAGATGATGGAACCGAACTTTGTGTTGATGAATTTGCCGGGCGAAACCGGCCTGGAGTTTGTGGAAATTCTTCCCTTCACGCCGTCCAACCGGAACAACATGATCGGGTGGATTGCCGGGCGCAGTGACGGGGAGCATTACGGCACTTCCATCGTCTACAACTTCCCTAAAACCAGGCTGGTGGATGGCCCTCTTCAGGTGGAAGCGCGCATCGATCAAAACGCGCAACTCTCCGGACAGATGACTTTGTGGAACCAGCAGGGATCGCACGTGCGCCGCGGAACGCTGCTGGTCATCCCCTGCGGACGAGCACTCCTGTATGCGGAGCCAATTTATTTGCAGGCTGAACGCAGCCCCATGCCGGAACTGCGGCTGGTTGTGCTGGCGTTGCAGGACCGACTGGCATACGGGCCCACTTTTGAGGCGGCACTTACATCCCTCTTTGGCAATGAAGCGCCTTCCATGAGTACAGAAACGCCACAACCGGCGCAACGAACTGCTCCCGTTGCTTCCGGCCAGTCTGCGGGGGAGTTCCAGGCGTTGGTTTCCGCGGCCGCAAAAGATCTCGCTGACTATCAGCGCCTCACCGCCGAAGGCAAACTCGGCGAAGCGGGCCAAAAACTTGAAGAACTGAAGAAGGCTCTTGACGCTTTGAATTCGCGCAAAAAGTGATCTGCATCTGCGCTAAGAATTAAAATCAGAACTGTAAATGACTAACTGCGCAACCGTCCCGCAAATGGGCAGTTCTGCACATTCGCGGCCACTATCCAAGGCCCACTCCGTTGCTGAGTTCTAAGGGCTTCTGTTAGTATCGATTCCAGGCCGTTCAGTGCCGCGCAGCGGATAAATGGCTGCGCAGTTCAATTTGCGTGCGAAGCCCACCGGGTTGGCACGAACTGTGAACGATCAACCGCACCAGCACGCGTCCCCGTCGTCTAGCCCGGCCTAGGACATCGCCCTTTCACGGCGGTAACACGGGTTCAAATCCCGTCGGGGACGCCAAACACCCTCAACAACATAGCGACAAACCAATCCGCGTTGGGCATTTATTGGTGACGCGCTGGTGACACGGAAGGCCGGCTTTCTGAGAGAACCGGCTGTTGGCCTTCGATTAATTGGCTGTTAGTTCCGATCAATTCCAGCGGTCCGTACG
>CAVWUW010000028.1:0-21714 GCA_963758275.1 Terriglobia bacterium
CGACTGAAAATAGCTTGGAACGGTAAACTTGATTAGCAACGCGAGCCGACGGGCAAGTGCCGGGAATGCAGAAAACGAGCTTCTTCCGCTCTGCCGAAGGCCAACGCGGAGCGCCAGCGCAGCCATGGACTCGAATGGGCCCCGCGCAGCGCCGTTGCTTCCGCAGAGTTGGCCGCGTCCTTAAAACGCCGCGTGGCAATCCCCTATAAAGTTTCCCCCGGTCACGATCTGGTCATGATTGTTTAGGCCAAGTGGCGTATTTTCCTGCGTGTTGGGTGGATCATTAAGTTTCCGAAAACTTTCCCTTATCAAACGAAAATCCGTGGGCAAGGCCATTAGAGCCTACGTAGAAGCCGATGATCTCTCCTTCGTCGTTGACCTTCTCGGGAAAGGTCGAGTGCGCCCCGGGGAAATCAACGGTGGTAAAGATTCCGTTCTTGACCATGAAACCGTGATCAGGGGGAACCGGGTACCGCGGAGGATCTATAGGTCCCGACGATTATGCCATCCCGGTTGATTCCGGTCACGTCCGTTTGTTCGGAACCGGGAAACCTGAAGATGTGAAAGGTCCCGTTGTGCAGGAGGTAACCCTTTGCTACGCCGTCGTTCGTAATTACATTGCCAACGATATCGCCCTTGTCATTTATGTCAATCGCGCCATTAGACTCGGAATTGGGCACAACAATCAGGTGAAACGTGCCGTCACGTACGACAAAGCCCAAATGATTTGTGGCCCCGGGGAACGCCAGAATGCCCACGATCTGAGCGTGGTTATTGATGGAGGCAGCAACGGTTAAAGACGAACCAGGGAATCGGAATGCAGTCTTTTTGCCGTTGAAAAGAAGGAAACCAACTTCGGCGCCGTCCACAGGGCTAGAGGTGGTGCCCACGATCGCGCCGACGTCATTAATAGCCAACGCCCCGCTTGAAGTGTCGAGTGGGAGTTTCTGGTAAGCACACGTTCCGGTTGGAACGCCGCCCTGAGCTAAAGGCAACCTAAAGGCATCCACCCGGTTCTGCCCAGAGAAGCCGGAGGTCGCGAGGTAAACGGCCCCGTTCACGACTGCAGGCTGCGATCCAAAGAATAGGCCGAACTGATGTCCATCGGGATCGCCAATCGACCCAAGGAAGGCTCCCGTGGCTGAGTTAAACATCATCAGTCCGCCCGTGTCGTCGATGTCAAAGATCACGCCGTTGGCCACCGTCACAGTAGACTCGGGTTCGTCCGGCAACTCATTTTGCCATAGGAAAGCACCAGTGTTGGCGTCGAAGGCCCACAAACCAAAATGCGGATCCGAGGAGTTGACGAAGACTTTGTTGTTGGCAATCGCCGGCATGGTGACGTTTACACCCACCATGCTCTGGCTCCAGCGGAGGTGTCCGTCGGAGGCGCTCAACGCGAACAGGCCGGTGCCCCCCACATAAACGGTATTTCCCGCAACCGAGGGAGCCGAAATGTTGTTGAATTGCGGGCCGACGTCGGTGCGCCAGAGTTCGTGGCCGGTCGTCGTATCCAGCGCGAACACCGAGTTGCCGCCAGTCACGAACACCATGTCGCGAAAGACCGCGGGCGTGTTAGTTACGGGGCTGAAATCAGAGGGTGTAAAGCGCCATCGCCCTATTCCGGTTAACTGGTCCACCGCCACCACGTCGCTACCATTGGTGATATAGACTGTCTTCTCATCCACCGCCGGCGCGGAGGTGATTGATCCGCTCTCATCGTCACACCAGATCTGGTCGCCTGTAACTGGATCGTATGCGGCCAGGTCGCCGCCCCCATCGCCGAACCAGGGAGCGCATGCGGACCCAACGCCGCTTGCACCGTGTCCACCCCCGAGCACGAGAGGTGCGACCAAAGTGGCGTGCCATCACTGGCCCGGAACGCGAAGATCATCCCATCTGCTGCGACGTAGACAATGCCATGGCCCACAATTGGCGCCGAAGCGATCCCCAGTCCTACCTCGCCAGCCCACTGAAAGGTCAGACTGGCAACATTGGCGCGAGTGAGGGTAGTCTCGCGGCTATTGAAGCTTGTGTGGGTGGAAAGGAATCCGTACTGCGCCCATTGGATTGAGCCAGGCGGGTCGAACTTGGTAATGGCTTGCGCAAGCGCCAGGACTGAGAACACGGTGAGGGAGAGTGCAACACACAGGGTCTTCATAGGTGTACTCCTGAAATGAAGCAAATGCTGCTGCTCCGGCGAGCAGTTTTCATTCGCGTCGGATGCGGCAGCAGCTCACCTCAGTTGCAGAACTCACCTGAGCCAAAACGCACGTAGTACAACTAAGCTGCTGGTTGGGGAGCGAATGAGCCGGAAGGATGAGAATTCTGTAATATAAATCGTGACAATTGTTTCATCTTAAAGGCGTGCCGCCTTCTAACGGAGCGGCTGAAACTCGAATCAGCCAGCGATGAAATTTTCACCTCCACTCGCTTTTACCGCTCCTTATACTGCGCGGCCAGCCCATCAGTTCAGACATTTCTTCGGGCTTTGCCATCCGATCAGTGTCGAATGAATCGCCCTGAGCCAACATTGGGACATCATTCACCCATCTACATTGAGAGTTGTCACATTCGGGGTATTGCTTTGGGGGGCAAATGAAAATTGCAGGACATCCTGTACATCCAATGCTCATCGTATTTCCTTTGGGCTTGCTCGCAACTTCAGTGATCTTTGACATCATTACGCTAAGCACGTCTGACGGAAAATGGTCCACAATGGCGTGGTACATGATCGGCGCCGGAATCCTTGGCGGGCTTTTAGCGGCGGTGTTTGGGCTTATTGACTGGATGGGTATTCCCAGTAACACCCGCGCCAAGGCGGTAGGATTGTGGCACGGCGGCTTGAATGTTTTAGTTGTGCTGCTCTTCGCCGGAAGCTGGATGCTGCGGCGTCCCGATCCTGCCACTCCAACCGGACTGGCTCTTGCTCTCTCTTTTGCTGCCGTGGTTATCGCCGTGGTTGCCGGTTGGTTTGGTGGTGAGCTGGTAGACCGGCTCGGAGTTGGAGTGGACGAAGGCGCACACGTCAATGCTCCGAGCTCTTTGTCGAGTGAGAGGGTACAAAAGCCTGGACGCACCCCGGTACGGCGGGCATCGTAGCGAGGTCTGTCCTGCGAAAGGCGAAGTCCGGACACAACGTCACGAAAGACTCCGGCAAGCACTCGATTGCCCTTCTCATTATCGATGTCATCAATGACATGGAGTTTGAGGAGGGCAAACAGCTTTTAAAGCAAGCGTTGCCGATGGCCCGAAGGATTGCCATCTTGAAGCGCCGCGCCAAAGCCGCCAGCGTTCCAATCATCTACGTTAATGACAACTTCGGCCATTGGCGCTCCGACCTCAAGAAACAAATATCCCATTGTCTAATGGACGGCGTTCGCGGTGAGCCGATAGCCCGGCTGTTGGTTCCAGACGGTTCTGATTACTTTGTGCTCAAGCCGAAGTCCTCCGCATTCTTTGGCACCACATTGCACACGCTGCTTCAGCATCTTGGAGTCGAGACGCTAGTCCTCACCGGCATGGCGGCGGATGTCTGCATCCTCTTTACAGCGCACGATGCCCATTTGAGAGATTACAAGATCATTGTGCCGCCTGATTGCGTGGCGTCTAATACGCCGCGGGAGACAAAAATGGCATTGGGGAACATGGAAAAATCGGCCCACGCGGAGATCTTCATCTCATCCCGGATCCATTTCAACCAGTATCTCCGATAATTTTTGGTTGATGACAACGCTGGGCCGCACTCCACTTCACATCTCCTGTGGAAAGCCTGGTGCGGCCCGCACCGGATCGTATCAGGGCACAACTGGAATTCCCGTGTTTCCGGGAGCTGAATACGGCGACCCCCGGCACGGCAGTCAATACCCCGTTGTGGAGTTGATGTGGAAGCCGCTAAGGGTGTTCCCGTTTGCTGTATACAGAAACTTCCCAGTGGGATCAATGTCCATGAAGTTATCCGGGCCGGGAACCTTAAACGGGAACCCGTTACGTAAGCCTGCTCTTTGATGGAGTATCGGAATTCACTATTAACCCCACGATCGGCGCTTTGACCGAACTCCCAACTTCACCGTTTTATGGTCAATTTCAACTCAACATTGGGGGCCAAAAGCAGTAGCTGGAGGGCGCTGTCTGTGACAGAGCGTCAGGCCCGCGGCATTCGTTCAAGACGATCGGTTAAATGTAAAACGGAAGGTGATCGGAAGAGATGTCCTCATTACCCATCCATAGTTGATACCTATAGATCATTTCGTGGGCCAAATGTGACATAGGTTCATAGAATAGATCTTCAATCCAACTGAATGGCTCAGAATCAATAAGCTGGTATCAAAACAAGACACCTGAACATCGATTCTATCCAGCTACAATCCATAACTACTAAGTATTGGAATTCCTTCATCCAGAATGATGAACTCTGCCCAGCTTTGCACTGTGAGTATGTGCACAGCCCCGGAGGAATTCATGAGTGACGGAAAGGTGCAGTCCCCAGTAGACCTCACTGAAACCCAACAACAAACCATTCCCCGCACAGAAACTAACCGCCATCAAAACAGCATTCGCAAAATTCGCAATTCTGACCGACCGGCCGATAACAGCCGCCGTTCGTTTATGGGAAAGGCCGGTGGCCTTACCGCCATGGCTGTTGCCGCAGCCATGGTTCCATTCGAGCCTTTGGTGGGCGGAAAAGAGACTGAGGCAGCGGCTTCGGACATCACGTATTCGGAGAGCAACCGCGCGAATCTTTCCTTCAACTATCGCGACAAGGAGGCGCAGGCGGAGAAGGTGAGCCCCCCCGTGGCAGCCGACAACGGCGATTTCGCGCTGTACACAGATCACAGCGGCGCCTGGAGCAAAACCCTGCAGCATACCAATCTCGGGATCGTCAATCCAACATCCTTCAACAGCCTGATCACCGCTCTTACGAATGGGGACTTTGCAGATTTCCAGAACATTCTCGTCGGCAACCCCGGCGGGACCAATGTCAACGCACAACTCAACGGGCCTCAGACGGAGCTGGCTTTTGATTTGGAAGGCCTTGATTCACACGCCACGGTGCTTGATCCCTCACCCGCCATCGCCAGCGCGCAAACCGCTGATGAAGAGGTGGAGCATTATTGGGCGGCCATGCTGCGCGACGTGAACTTTACTGATTATCCCAACAACGCAACCGCAATTGCGGCCGCAAACGAGCTGAATGGCCTGACCTACATCAAAAGCGCCTCCCAGAACGAATACCCGTTCCCAGTGACGCCGCAGAACCTGTTCCGCGGCCAAATCGTACCCGGCGATAGCAATGTTCAGGGGCCGTATCTCTCGCAATTCCTGCTGCACCCGAGGACATTTGGCGCTCTGCCGATTAACATGATGTTCAAAGTCTTCGCTCCCAACCAGAACTTCATGACTACCCCAACAGAGTACCTGAACGTGGTAAGTGGCTTTCCGCCGACCGGCCAGCTGCAATTTGACCCGACGCTCCGGTTCCTGCGCAATGGCCGGGACATGGCTTCCTACACCCACGTGGATGTGCTCCACGAAACGTACTTCCTTGCATTCCTGCTGCTGCTCTCGCTGAATGCACCGCTGAATCCCGGCAATCCGTATAACGGCTCCAGGACCGAGCACGGGTTTGGCACGCAGGACCCGGCTGATTGCTCCGCAACACTGCCGGAAGTGGCAACGCGCGCGCTCAAAGGCGCATGGTTCCACAAGTGGATCGTCAACCTGCGCCCACGTCCGGAGGATTACGGCGCCCTGCTGCAGGCACATTTTACGAACCAGGTTCCCATGCCGCAGGCCGCAGCCCATTTGCATGCCGACGCCCTCAACTCGCAAGCAGTCGCCAAAACTTTCGCGCAGTTTGGCACCCGGCTGCTGCCGCAGGCTTTCCCGGAGGGTGCGCCCACTCACCCGTGTTATCCCACGGGACACGGAACCGTGGCGGGCGCATGCATCACGGTGCTCAAGTATTTCTTTGACGGCAGCCGGCCAATCCAGCCCTTGCTGCGCGCTGCGGGCACTGACGTGATGCAGACCAGCGAGGACGGCCTTTCACTGGTACCTTACACTGGCGCCGATGCCGCCAGTCTCACCATCAATGGAGAGCTATCGAAACTCGCCTTCAACATCTCCTTTGGGCACGGCATCCACGCCGGCATTCACTTCCGCAGTTCCACCCGCGCTTCCATTCTGCTTGGCGAGCAGGTAGGGATCAGCGTGCTCAATGACCGGACCCCAGGCTATAACGAGCCTTTCAGCATAAGCATTACGAAGTTCGACGGCACAACACAAACGTTTACCAACAGTACACCGGGTGTGTTTAACAACGGCAAGAACAACATCACGACGACTTGCGCCGCTTAAGTGATCTCGCACGTGTCATGAGAACAGCAGCAGTCAGAAATGTATCTGACTGCTGCGTCTTTTATTGTGGTCACGGCCGGCGCAGATATCGTTTATCCAATACAGGTTCGGCTACCAGGGAAGCGGTGGCGCCCGGTTCAGGTCGGGATTACGCACCCTTTCGGAAGGCTCGCAGTCCAGTTTTGCTCTCAGCGGAAGGGCTGAGCTCCACGCCAGCAGGAGGTTCATTGATGGCGATCACAATAGTGTTCCCATCAAGCTGTGGCCAGCCGGCCGCGATTATCTTGCGAGCCCCGGCCTTGCTCGTGCGGATCTCCTGGAGAATGGCGAGGGAATGAGGTAAAAAGAATTCGCCCAGAGGAGTAAGTCTGGCTGACCTGGGCAAGCGATAGAACAGCTTGCCCCCAAGCTCATCTTCCAGCTTGAGGATCTGCTGGGACAACGAGGGCTGCGACACATGCTCTGCTCTGGCAGCGCGCGTAAAGGTTCCGTGGCTCACGATGGCGCAAAAGTACCGCAACTGATGGACTTCCATACTTCATCTTCCCCCGGTGCAAGGCGAAAAAATCATTTGAGCAAAATCACTTGAAAAATCACTTGACCGAAAGCCCTTGAGCTGCCTGTCCAAGTTATTGCCAGTACCGCTGACACCTCGGCGATAGCGCCTCTTAATTCGCATATGTTGTCCGCATTGCTCCAACCGGGTTCGTCTAGCGATGAATTTCTTCCTCGCAAAACTCCGTCCGGCTCTGGGCAGCACAGGTTCGTGACATTCGGATTGTAAGTTGCTGCTTTTGGTTGTACCCAGGCCATTCATTCCAGAGATTGCGCAGTTCCAAAATGGAACGCCGGACGTATGCTGTTGATAACACTTCTTTCCCAGGGCTCAGCAGTTCGTCCGTTGTGACCTTCGCGCCTCATATCGAAAATAACCGGGAGCCACGAAGGTCTTTCAAGCGCGAGGCTCCAGCGCCGTCAGGCACGGCAGAAATTAGCTCAGGTGGCATTCCGAGGCGCGCTTGCGCGCTGAAATATAAATAAGCGAAATATCAGACCAGCCCCTTCCGTGGGCCGGAGCGGAGCCACAGGCGGATCTGGTTATTGTGGAATCACCGAGATCGCACGTAACTGCCGCACAGGGGCCTGATCGTTCCGCCGACGATGCAGCATCGGCGACGTGCTCAGCGCCCACAACATTCCGTGGAAATATCACGGCAACGGGCTTAATGAGTCGGGAACAGGCAACCCGCTCGACGCGTATTGCAATATCTGCAACTCCTTGGAGTATGAAGTCAGCTATCCCCACATGGTCGCGGCGGACAGCAAACCAGTACTGCCAGCAATATTTTCAAGCCACACGTTCTCAGCGTTGGAATATTCATCGGCATGATCGTCGGAGGAATTCTAACGCGTGCCGCGTGCGTAGCTGCACATCAAGCTGCGCTGACTGGGCCGTCTGCTGAGGGTTCGTTTTATTGATTTCCTTTGTAGTTGTGGCTTTTGTTTTTGCGTCCGTTGCGGTGACGTTGGTTGTGTGAACGTTGCGCCCCCTCAGGATAGCCCTGAGCGGTTACAATCCTTTACAGGAGCCCGCCAATTTTTTTCGCATGAAGCGGCCCTCTCGTCGTTTACTTTACAACGTTACGCAGGAATTCCTAACAGGGTCAACTGATGACAATAAGGCGCACGTTCTCATCCTTAGTATTGGTGGTTTTTGCTCTTCTTGTTTTCGCAACCGGGTGCGGCAGTTCCCACAAGGGAGCAACGCCGGTGGGAAACTTCAGCATTTCCAGCCTCAGCGGCGCGTATGCGTTTGTCTTCTCCGGCAATGACGCCAACGGCCCGTTTGCCGTGGCTGGCACGCTGGTGGCCGATGGCGGAGGCACTATCAATAGCGGTGCTCTGGATGTGAATCAGAGGCCCAATCCGGCCCCCAATACCGGACTGACCGGAACCTACACCATTGCAGCCGACGGCCGGGGCACGGCAACCCTGAACAGCGCAGCCGGGAATTTTACGATTGACTTTGCCATGGTCTCCACTTCCCGCGCTCTGATCACGCGTTTTGAAACCGCAGCCAACGGCTCCGGCACCATGGACAAGATGAATTCTTCCGCTTTCTCCGCCGCGGCCCTGGCCGGAACACTGGTATTCAACCTGCATGGAGTGGATTCTGCGAAGAACCCGTTGGCGACTGTGGGATCCATCACCACCGATGCTTCAGGCAACCTGACCAGCGGCGTGCAGGACGTTTCTGACAACGGCTCCGTCCTCACCAGTCAGCCGATTACCGGAGGGTCGCTTCAGGTGACTAACAACGGCCGCGGCACGGCGGCCATTACCACCTCCAGTGGGCCGCTGAATTTTGCCTTCTATGTTGTGGATGCCAACCACATCAAGCTGATTGAGACAGATAATCTGCCCGCGATCTCCGGTGAAGCCTTCCGCCAGAATGGCCCCATCAGCAATGCCTCCTTTACTGGCCCGTTTGCCTTCACCACCTCCGGCGCTGACGCCGCGCATGGGTCTTCTGCCTTTGGCGCGGTTTTAACTTCCGACGGCGCGGGCAATATCACATCAGGCTCGGCTGATTTCAACAACGGCGGCGCAGTCACGACGAAAATTGCTGTCACCGGCACTTACGCGCTCGATGCCAGCGGGCGCGGCACGGCAACGCTCACCAGTGCGAGCGCAGGCACATTTCATTTTGTGATCTATCCCACGCTGAATGAAGTGGAGATGCTGAACGTGGACAGCGGGCTGGCGATGACCGGTGCGGCTTTTGCCCAGACAGTTCCGTTTACCAATGCCGTTTTGCACGGGACCTACGCTCTGACCGAAGCCCAGAGCACCAGCTTTGGCCTGGTGACGGCGAATGCGGCTGAGTCGTTTGATGGTATCGGCCGGCTGAACGGGCTGACAGACATCAACGATCTCGGCTCGCTCTCCACTGCTACGCCCATGACCGGCGCCTACGTACTTGACAGCACCGGTCACGGTACCATCACCCTGCAAAGCGGAATCGGACAGCAGGACCTTGCGGCTTATGCAGTGGATGGAACACGTGTTCTGTTCCTTGGGACCGATAATGGCTCACTTACGCTGGGACACATCGAAGCGAACTAGAAATTTTTTTACCTGACTGAATTACATATCCCGACAAGATGAGTTACTCCCCTTGAGAGAGAGGCTCAACTCATGACGCCTGCGCTATGTCCCTACAGCCGCTGCCCCGTGGAAGTGGCGGAAAGGGAACAAACGGTTTGCGCCGGTTGCGGTACTCCGCACAACTCGGATTGCTATACCGAGAATGGTGCCTTGCAGGGTTTTTGGTTGCAGTGCTGCTCCGCGGACGAGCCTAAGCTCAACGTTGCGTCCCCGAACTGAGTGCACCAGAATTCGCAGAAAGTATCGCGACTCTCGTCTGCGATAACATACCTCTCATGCAGTCACCAGTTCTGCAAGGCAAACACATTCGTCTGGAACCGCTGGAGCTGCGGCACACGTCGGGACTGGCAACAGCTTCTGCTGGAGATCCTGAACTGTACCGCTGGAGTCCCGTCCCGCAGGGCGAAGCTTCCGTTACCAAATACATTGAGACAGCATTAGCGTGGCAAGATGCTGGCACGGCGCTCCCGTTCGCAATTGTAGATACAAACTCCGGCGTGGTTCGGGGATCTACGCGCTTCTTTAATCTGGAGCGCTGGGAATGGCCCGCAGGTCATGCCTTGCACGGACGCACGACTCCGGATGCGGGCGAGATCGGCTACACCTGGCTGACGGGCGCTGCGATCCGCACGCCGGTCAACACAGAAGCCAAGTTTCTGATGCTGACGCATGCTTTTGAAACCTGGAACATGCTCCGTGTGTGCCTGCATACCGACGTGCGCAACCAACGCTCGCGCGCTGCGATTGAGCGCATTGGCGGAAAGTTCGAAGGCATTCTGCGCTCCCACCGCATGTCTGCCGACTTCATTCCACGCGATTCTGCACGATACTCCATCCTGGCAGAGGAGTGGCCACAGGTGAAGCAGAAGCTTCTGGAACGGGTGCAGGGTTGAAGCCCGGGCAGTGCTCGTTCGCAATGCCCGGGTTTCCGTTGATCTTGCCGGGCGAACTCAGTGCACCGTCACGGTGACTGACTTCTTAAAGATGCGGTTACTGGCGTCAATCGCCTGGGCGGTAATGCGATGGCTGCCCGCAGGCAGGCTCAAGGTCACATAAGCGGCGGCCAGTGCTGCTTCGTATTTCTTGGCGCCGTCCACGTAAATCTGCAACAACTTGACGGGAATGGAGTCAGTTGTTCCGGCAACAATCTTGACCGGCGATGTTACCGTGCTTCCGCCAGCTGGAGAGCATACGGTGGCAGATGGATTCACAGTGCTGAGGGCGCACAGTGGAATGATCTTGGCTGCGAATGCCTCGGCCGCATCATGCGCCGTTTTCTGAAACGCATTCTGCGTTGTAGGGAAGTCACTGGAGGAGGCCGTTCCCGTCACGTAAACGTTGCGGTCGCTATCCAGTGTGATGGCCGTGCCCTCATCGAACGAGCCTGTCCCTCCAAAATAACTGGACCACAAAAGGGCGGCGCCGCTCGGGTTCAATTTGCTGACAAATGCATCGTGCGCGCCCTGGTCAATGAATGGCCCGGTCAACTGCGCGTCGAATGGCTCGCGGACAGGGAAGTCAGTGGAACCGGTTGTGCCGATCACATACGCATTTCCCGAACCATCTACCGCGATGCCGTGTCCGGCCTGGCAGTCACCATCAGATCCGGTGAGCCGGGTGGAATAGGCAAAGGCCGTACCTGCGGCGTTGATCTTGGTGACGAACGGCCCGCATGCGCCGCTCGGCTGGAAAGCCCCCGGCGTAGTGGGAAAATCCGCGGAGAAGGTATCACCGGTGATGTAAGCGTTGCCACTCCCATCCACCGCAATTCCGCCACGGCCTTCGGTGCCTTCATCGCTGGCGCCACCTATGTAACTCGAATAGACAATCGCGGTTCCGCCTGCGTTGACTTTGGTTGCGAAATAGTCTCCGCCCTCCGTACCACCTCCGAACTTGGTTTGCGGCGCGCCGGCTGTTACCGGGAAATCCGGGGAAGTGGTGTTCCCGGTGATATAGGCGTTGTTGGCTGAATCGAGAGCAATGCCATCGCCAATTTCATCCTTGCTCCCGCCAAGGTAGCTGGAGTAGACAACGTTTGTGCCGGTCGAGTTCAGTTTGGTAATGAAAACGTCGCTCAAGCCGTTGAGTGTTCTGCTGATCGCCGCCGGTGTTGTGGGGAAGTCCGTCGATTGAGTTGAACCGGTCAGGTAGGCATTCCCGGCGCTGTCAAGCGCCAGCCCCTGGGCCAGGTCGCCTGCACTGCCACCCAGAAGCGTGGAGTAGACCAAATGCGCGCCCGCAGGGCTGAGCTCGGTAACAAACGCGTCGTTGCTTCCCCGCAGTCCTGATTGAAACGCGCCCGGCGTAGTAGGGAAGTCACTTGCTTCCGTGACGCCGGTGATGAAGGCATTCCCGGCAGAATTCACCTTGATGCCGAATCCGACGGTGCGGCCAGAAGTGCCGCCGATGAAAGTGGAATAGATCAGACTGCTGCCATCAAACGCGAACTTGGATACGAAAGCTACAGGGCTGCTGGAGGTACGCTGAAATACTCCCGTGGTGGTGGGGAAGTCCGACGCTCCCGCCACGCCGGTAATATACGCGTGATTGGTAGAGTCGACGGCGATGGCTTCACCTGCATCAAAACCGGACCCACCAATCATGGTGGAGAAGCGCAGCACCGGATCGATTACCAGTGTGCTGCTGGAGTCGGGCTTGTTGGCACGGAAACCAATTTCGTTCGTGCTGATTTTGGCGTACTCGACCTTGACCGGCCTCTTCTTTCCGCCTACGACAGAATACGCAATAGCGGGCGCTTGCTCGAGATCGCCGAGATCGGTGTGTATTACGAGATTGCCTTTGTGATCAATGCTCGTGCTCTTTGCGCCATCAATGAGAAAAGCAATCTTGCCGGTGTCTGCTCCGGGACGGACCACCAGGTCGTATTCAAGCCGGCCTGCGGAGCCGTACAGCAGCAGATCCACTCCGGGATAAAGGTTGTGATAACGCACTCGCGCAAAGTGATGGACTCCCACGCGCCAGGCCGTGGAATCGCGCCCAATCAGATAATTGCTCATACCCTGCAGAGGCTGTTCTGCCTCGATCTTCGGATGAGGATTCGCGCCTTTGAAGCGCATGCGCAGCGCCACGGCCTTTTCAGGTTCGGTGGCGCTGACGGTGTGGAGCGCAGAAAAATTTCTTCGCAAGGTCAGTTCGATGACGATGGCGTCGTCCGCCAGGAAGATGTCGTAGCCGCCGCTGCGAGAGATGAATCGGGCAGGAGCAGCCGGTGATGGCGCTGCAGGCTCAAAATAAAGTTGGGTCTTCGCGTTTAAAACAACAGGTCCGGGTTGCTTAGCGGATTGCTGCTGGGCTGAAATGCTGGGGATAGCAATAAAAACGGCAAGAACAGTGATGAACAAAGTCTTGAGAGATGTGGGCACAAAATCCTCCGGGACATGAAATGGTGCGCAGAGGGGAGCAGGATGGATAAGATGGAGCAGCTTGGGTGAGAGTTGCCGCAGCTTTTCCAGATTGCGTGGATAAGATTCGTCTAGGCCGGGACTAAGGCTCGATTGGCTAGTCTGGGCCCGGCAAACTTCAGGTTCTGCTGAATCCGTCATCTGATACTGTTCATCCAACGGCGATATAGCCTTAAGGCTTCAGAAGGAGATTCCATTGAGCAAATCCAGTGTCGCTGCTCCCGCCACCCTCAAGACCATCGGTTATGCTGCCAATTCCGCGCAATCGTCGCTGGCGCCGTTTTCGTTTGAGCGCCGCGAGCCCGGCCCGCGCGACATCCAGATTGAAATTCTTTACTGTGGGGTCTGCCACTCTGACCTGCATACCGTGCGCAATGAGTGGCAGGGCACCATTTATCCCTGCGTGCCCGGACATGAAATTGTTGGGCGTGTAACGGCCGCGGGAAACCAGGTGAAGACCTTCAAGCCAGGCGATGTTGCGGCCGTGGGCTGCATGGTGGATTCATGCCGCACCTGCGCAAGCTGTCGAGACGGACTGGAGCAGTACTGCGAAGTGGGCTTTGTGGGCACATACAACGGCGAAGACAAGCATCTTGGCGGGGTGACCTACGGCGGATACTCGGACAAAATTGTTGTTGATCAGGATTTCGTTTTGCGCGTTCCCGCCAATCTTGACCTGGCTGCGACGGCCCCGCTGCTCTGCGCAGGCATTACCACCTACTCGCCGCTGCGTCACTGGAAGGTAAGCAAAGGGCAGCGCGTGGGCGTGGTGGGACTGGGGGGACTCGGGCACATGGGCCTCAAGCTGGCGCACGCCATGGGTGCTGAGGTAGTGCTGTTCACCACGTCTGCCAATAAGAAAGAAGACGCGCAGCGCCTTGGCGCAAACGAGGTTGTGGTTTCAAAAAATCAGAACGAAATGGACCGCCAGCTCAACCGCTTTGATTTCATCCTGGACACCGTTTCCGCGCCGCATAATGTTGATGCTTTCCTGCAGTTGCTCAATCGCGATGGCACGCTGTGCATGGTGGGCGCCTCTCCGGAGCCGCTGCCGGTGCCGGTATTCAGCCTGATCATGAAGCGACGCCAGTTCGCAGGCTCGCTGATTGGCGGTATTGCGGAAACGCAGGAGATGCTGGATTTTTGCGGCAAGCACGGCATCACATCTGATATTGAGATCATCCCCATCCAGCAGATTAACCAGGCTTACGAGCGCATGCTCAAGAGCGATGTTAAGTATCGGTTCGTGATTGATATTGCATCGTTAAAGGGGTGAAGAATCTTTCACTGTGGAGACGCGGAGAACAGAAAACTTTCAGCCGCAGATTGCGCATAGACGCATGTCTGCGGTTTTTTTTATTGCTTTCCTGCCACCGTCCCCGGCTGGAGCAGCTCTGGAAGGACTTTGCTGAATGGCACCCATTCTTTTGTGGCAAGACTTTCTACAACGCGGACTCTCCATCATGCTCGGGGCTATCATTTGATGTCGAGCCGTGTAATGCCGCTGCGTGGGCCATCGGGCAGCCGATAACCCGCCATTTAGCAACTCTGCGGAGATGAACGTTATTGAAGTAAGTCACTGATTCTGGAAGAAGTTACCGGAGTAACTTTGGTGCAATGACCTTTTGGTGCAAACTGCAATTAACAGATGGGTCGCCAGGCAGTGGCGGACGAAAGACCGGTAAGAAGCGGCCCAATGTAGTTCAGCAAGGAGAAAGTGAGATGTTAATGGAGGTTCAAAGCGCGAGCGCGACTTCCAGGAGGGCTCGCGACTTCCGGCGATCGCCGCGGGCCAAGATCAGCATGCATGTGAAAGTCTGGCGTCGCGTAAAAGGCAGAAAGACGCTTGTACCGGGCTATTCCAAAAATATCTGCCAGGACGGCATTGCTGTGTTCATGCCCGCTGAAATTCCCATTCACGAAAAGCTTGAGCTGCAATTTACGCTTCCCGGTTCGAGCCGGGAGATTACGGTGCACGCCGTAGTGCGCCGGGTGCACAATTTGCAGTACGGAATGGAATTCACCAGCCTTGATGGCATCAGCAAGCAATTGCTTGGAGCGCTGGCAGTGCGGTAAAGAAGCAAAAGATTTTCCTTAAACGAACACAGACGGCGCTCGCTTCCGGCTGTGTCGCGACTTCCATTTAGTTAGTTGAACCGGCAGAGCCGGAAAAGCATCAAAACCCTTCCTGTCGCTGATGAATCTACTCATGCACATGATTTATTAAGGAGTAGAAGATGAGAATCGGCATCATAGGCGCAGGAAACATCGGCGGCACTCTTACTCGCCGCCTTACCGCTTTGGGCCACACGGTTTCAGTAGCGAACTCACGTGGTCCGGAAACACTCAAGGACCTGGCGCGCGAGACTGGAGCCAAACCGGTTACAGTCACGGAGGCGGCGCGAGCGGGAGAGCTGGTCATCGTGACCATTCCGATGAAGAACTTGAGCAAACTTCCTCGCAACCTGTTTCAAGGCACATTTGAGAATGTTGTGGTCGTTGACACCAACAACTACTATCCACGGCAAAGAGACGGTCGCATTCAGGCCATTGAAGAGGGCTTGCCGGAAAGCCGTTATGTCGAGCAGCAGCTTGGACGTCCGGTGATAAAAGCCTTCAACAACATTTATGCCGAGCACCTGATGAAGCTGGGTAAGCCGGCGGGAGCCGGGGGACGGATCGCGTTGCCGCTTGCGGGCGATGATGAAAAAGCCAAATCGCTGGTAATGAAGATTGTGGACGAACTGGGCTTTGATCCGGTGGACGCCGGTGGGTTGGATGACTCATGGAGACAGCAGCCGGACACGCCGGTATACACCACTGACCATGACGTTGAGGGCGTCCGCCGCGCACTGGCGCAGGCCAGTCAGCAACGCAAGCCGGAGTGGCGCGCCACGGACGCCAGCCCGGGAACGTACGCCAAGCCCGCGTAAGGTGGTGGCGCTTCAGCGGGCTTCTTAAAGCGAATAAAGAAACGGGGAGAAAACCGTGTGCTCACAAGTGGTTTTCGCCCCATTTTTGCTGATTGGTCCGATTTGTTGCGGCCGATTATAATGCCGCCGTCATCCTTCACCAGCCCTCGGGGTGATCCATGATGTATAAGAGTCACGTCGAATGCCCAAAGCGCGCAGCCTTTCCACGAAAACCATGCCTTTCGCAAAAAGGAAGGCCCTTATCCAAGCCGCATAAGCTGCGTACGCTGGCGGCTGGCAGCGGCAACACCCGGAAGTTGAAGGCCCTAGACGGTCCGCATTTGTTTGCAACTGTCATCCAGGGAAAGGCGTTTGTCTAGTGAGCGCTGGTCATCTCGCGCTACGACTCGCCTGGGGGCTCGGATTAAATCGCTAGGCTTCGACGCGCTAATCCGATCTGGGCGATCAATGCAAATCAGCTCAAGCCAAGCAGCGCAATCCGAGGTTCGCGGCATCAAAACAATGTAATGGTGTGTCTCCAATCTGGGCATCATCCAATTTGGGGTTCATTCACCCGAAATTCAGCGAACATACTTAACGAGTCCTGTCAATTGTGATCCACAAGAGCGCCCTAAAAACGTCGGCCCAGTCCCAGGTTGATCCCCAGGAGTTGTTTGCCGGCGGCGGAGAAATGGGTGCTCTGATGCGGCGCACGGACTGGGCGGCCACCCGCCTGGGTCCGCTTGATAGGTGGTCTCCCGCGCTGCGGATGATGGTGAAGATTCTTCTTGCCAACCGCTTTCCCATGCTTCTCTGGTGGGGGCCGGATTTTTGCCAACTTTACAACGACGCCTACCGGCCAATTCTGGGCACCAAACATCCGCAATTCTTAGGACAGCCGGTACGTGAGTGCTGGAACGAGATTTGGCACATTCTGGAGCCGCTGATCCGTACTCCATTTGAAGGTGGTCCGGCCACGTGGATGGAAGACATTCTCCTTGAACTCAAGCGTTACGGTTTCCTGGAAGAAACGCACTTCACCATCGCGTACAGCCCCGTACCCGATGAAAGGGCGCCGCGAGGGATCGGCGGGGTGCTGGCCACGGTGCATGAGATCAGTGAAAAAGTGGTGGGGGATCGCCGCACCATGGCCCTGCGGGACCTCAGCGCCGGCGTGATGGAGGAGCGAAGCGCAGAGGAAGGCTGTGCGCGAGCGGCGGAAATTCTGGCCAACTATCCCAAGGACATCCCCTTCAGCCTGCTCTACCTGCTGGATCCGGACCGCAAAGTTGCGCATCTGGCCGGCAGCAGTGGCGTAAACGCAGATCAGCGCATCAGCCCGGCATTCATTACTCTTCAGCCGGACGATCCGGCTGTGTGGCCGCTGTTCACGACAATGGAGAGCGGCCAAATTGAGCTAGTGGATGATCTGAGCAAGCGGGGAATCCCCATTCCGGCAGGTCCGTGGGCAGACCCGCCAAGCTGTGCGGCTGTAGTGCCGATCCATTCCAATATTGCCCATCAGCTTGCAGGGTTTATGGTGGCGGGGCTGAGTTCGCGCCTGAAGTATGACGACTTCTATCGCGGATTTCTGGACCTCACATCTTCCCAGATCGCCACAGCAGTGGCAAACGCGCGGGCCTATGAGGAAGAAAGAAAACGGGCTGAGGCCCTGGCGGAGATCGACCGCGCCAAGACTGCATTCTTCACCAATATCAGCCATGAATTTCGAACTCCGCTGACACTGCTGCTCACTCCAATTGAAGAGACATTGGCAAAGCCCAATGCCAAACTCGGCGAGGACGAACGCGAGCACCTGCAGATGGCACATCGCAATGGCATGCGGCTGCTCAAGCTGGTGAATGCGCTGCTGGATTTCTCCCGGATTGAAGCGGGACGCCTTCACGCCAATTACCAGCCTCTCGACCTGTGCACTATGACCAGCGATCTTGCCGCCATGTTCCGCGCCACCATAGAACGGGCTGGTTTGTCCCTGACGGTCCAATGCCAGCCGGTGCAGCAACCCATGTATGTCGACCGAGACATGTGGGAGAAGATCGTCCTGAATCTGTTGTCCAACGCTTTCAAGTTCACCTTTGACGGCGGTCTTCAGGTCCGGCTGGAGGATAAGGGCGATCACGTGGAACTCGCTGTCAGCGATACCGGCACAGGAATCCCTGAAGCGGAATTGTCTCATCTGTTCGAGCGCTTTTACCGTGTTGAAGGCGCGCAAGGGAGGACATTTGAGGGATCCGGGATTGGTCTGGCGCTGGTGCAGGAATTGGTGAAGCTGCACGGCGGAACGGTCACCGTGGAAAGCGGCGTGGGCAAGGGGAGCACGTTCAGAGTTTCCATGCCTAAAGGGAGGGCACATCTCCCGCAGGGACGCATTGACTATGGCGCTGACGGAACGTCTGCCGATTCCACGGAGCGCCGGATTGACAGCTATGTGACGGAGGCTTCAAAGTGGATTCCAATCGGCCTGGAGCAGCCGACTGAATCGCCAACCGACGAAGTGGCGCCTGCACAGCCGGAAACGTCTGTTGGGACGCTGGAACGCACGGGTGAAAGACCGACCATCCTGCTGGCCGACGATAACAGTGACATGCGCGATTACGTGAAGAAGCTTCTGGAAGAACGCTATCGTGTGATCGCGGTGAACAACGGACTTGAGGCCCTGAAGGTACTGAAAAAAACGTCCCCAGACCTGATCCTGAGCGACGTAATGATGCCAGGCCTCGATGGCTTTGGATTGCTGCGAGCTGTTCGCGAGAGGCCCGCGATTGCATCCACACCGGTAATCTTTCTTTCTGCCCGTGCGGGTGAAGAAGCCAAGATGGAAGGCAGAGATGCCGGGGCCGACGATTACCTCATCAAGCCATTCAGTGCCCGTGAGCTGATAGCGCGTGTCGGGTCCCAGCTCAAGCTGAGAAGGATGAGGCAGGAAGCGGAAGAGCTGAGACGCGCGAATGAGAAGCAGTTGCAGCAGAGCCAAGGGGAGATGCGAACCGCGCTGATTGCAGCGCAACGTCTCGCCGCGATCGTTGAATCCTCTGATGATGCTATCGCCAGCAAGGACTTAAATGGAATCGTCACCAGCTGGAACAAGAGCGCCGAACGGTTATTCGGCTACACGGCAAGCGAAATCATAGGGAAACCAATCACCACCATCATTCCCCCTGAGCTTCTCGCCGATGAAACGATGATTCTGGGCAAAATCCGGAAGGGCGAGAAGATTGAACATTTTGAAACTATACGCGTCACCAAATCGGGCGAAAGAGTTGAAGTGTCGCTTTCCATTTCGCCGGTCAGAGACGCGGAGGGAAACATTGTGGGGGCGGCCAAGGTGGTGCGCGACATTACGCAGAACAAGAAAATTGAGCGCGCACTAAGGACGACGGAAAAGCTGGCTGCCGCCGGTCGCCTTGCAGCAACGGTCGCCCATGAAATCAATAACCCTCTTGAAGCCGTCCACAACCTGGTTTTCCTGGCCAAGAGGGACGTGACAAATAGCGAGAGAGTTGCGGAATACCTGCAAATGGCGCAGCGGGAATTGGATCGCGTGGCGCATATTGCCCGGCAAACGCTCGGCTTTTACCGTGATACTTCCGCGCCTACAAAATTCAGCGTAGTCAAGACTCTGGAAGATTTGCTCTTCCTTTATGAGAAACGGCTTGAGGTGCGAGGCATTCGCGTGGTCCGGCAGTATAAATATGACGGTGAGATTACAGCTCTTGCCGGAGAGGTCCGCCAGGTCTTATCAAACCTGATCAGCAATGCGGTTGATGCGATGCCAACCGGAGGAAGCCTCTGTATCCGCATCTCGAAATCGCATGAATGGAACAAGTCCCTTCAGCCGGGAGTGCGGATCACCATCCTCGATAGCGGCAGCGGCATTCCTTTGCCTGCCCGGAAGAAACTGTTCGAGCCATTCTTCACCACCAAAGCAGATGTCGGCACCGGACTGGGACTGTGGATTACAAAAAATATTGTTGAGAAGCACCACGGCAGTATCCGCTTTCTGAGCCGCACTGCGCCGAACGACCACGGAACTGCTTTTTCAATCTATTTACCCGCGCAAAGTGCGCCGGAAAATCCGGAAAACACAAGCGAAGTAAAAAAACCGCGACGACTGACGGCATAATACCTGGATCGAACCTGATGAAAATCATGGTGGTAGACGACGAACCAATCATCGCCGATACGCTGGTGGATGTTTTGAACGGCGAAGGACATAACGCTTTGTCGTTCTCCCAGAGTGAATCCGCATCCGCCTGGCGGACATCATGCAACCGGACCTGCTGGTCACGGACGTGCTGATGCCGGGGATGGACGGCATTGAAACGGCAAAGGCGATGTTGAAAGTGGTCCCCAATTGCCGGATTATTCTTTTTTCAGGACAGGCGGAGAGTACTGACATGATTTCAAAAGCGCGGGCAGATGGACATTTCCTTGAAGTACTGGCCAAGCCTGTGAATCCTGATGCCCTACTCGCGGCCATCACCAAAACGCGCGCTGGTAAAGCGGGATCTGTGGGTGATTAGCTGAGGAATGTTGTACCCGTTGCGCCTACGCGTCTTGGTACAGTGCTTCTCTCGAAGGCTCCGAGATTCTTGCCAGTCTGCTGCCGTGTGTTGTTGCTTTGGTTTTAGTTGCACAGTCCCCACTCAAGGTTCCTGCCAAAGACCACCCAGCCACGCTATCACCTGCTGATGCAGAAGAAGACTGATGAGGCCATCAAGGTATTCGAACGCAACGTCCAGGAATATCCGAATGCCTGGAATCCTTATGACAGCCTGGCCGAAGTCTGCTGGCCTTCACCACCATCTCACCCGCGCAGACTGCCGGTTCGGCTGCGAAAAGCGCCCTCGCCGTTCCGGTATCGGGAAGCTTTGCTCCCTCTACCACCAGTGGAACCCTCACCTCTCTCGGCTCGGGGACCTTTGCCGGAACCTTCAACATTCAACGATTCGTCAACCAGGGCGGGAACCTGACGGCAGTCGGAACTCTGATAGGAACCCTGACGAATGGTGCGGGCCAGACTCAAAGCGTGGTCCTCCCCAATGTAACTGCACCGGTGACAGCGGCTACAGCCTCATGCCCAATCCTATCTCTGACACTTCGGCCCTTGCATCTGGATCTGCTCGGCCTCGTGATTGACCTCAACCAGATCAATCTCAATATTACGGCGCAGCCCGGACCCGGGAACCTGCTGGGCAACCTGCTGTGCGATGTGGCGAATCTGCTGAACTCCAACGGTGGAGCTCTGACCAGCATCACCAATCTGCTTGATTAATCAGATCCTTGGTGCTCTGGGGTTGTGAAAGTGAGTGAGCGTAAGGGGCAGCGCTTTGGCGTTGCCCCAACCCACGATTGAGTGACCAACTCCTGCGATTGGGTGAAATCAGATTTGAGATCAAACATTCGCCACCTGGCAGTGCATCTGAACAGGCATGAGGCCCACCATCCTGGTAGCAGAACCTGAGCCACTGCAGGCCCTCTCTGTTCGCAAACTGGTGCTGGAAACCGCCAAATTCAACGTGCTCACGGCGCATAGCACGAGCGAGGCGCTGGAAGAAATAGACAAATTTCCAGCAATGTCGGCCGCCGTCCTGGTTGCCGAAGATTCCCTCGCTTGTGAGCAGATCGTAGAGTCAATCCGGAAAAACATTCCCGATCTGCCGGTGGTCGTCTTGTCGCCTCTGGATGGATTTAAAATCGCGGGAGCAGATCATATGATCTCCAGCCACGCTCCGGAAAGTCTTGTGCTGTTAATGCGCGAATTGCTGGGTGACCCTCGCACGGTGGATGGAATCTGAGGGCAGGCTGCGCAGGCTGAAATTCCAGACCAG
>CAVWUW010000029.1:0-308888 GCA_963758275.1 Terriglobia bacterium
TCCGACTGCTGCAATTGCTCACTGAGGCGGCCTTTATTCGGCCGCCTTTTTTGCGGGTCAATGGACTATGCGACCCGGGTATTCTGCGAGTTCACCTGAAAGGACGCGAACAGAAATGGAGTGCCGAAGAAAGCCGCAGGTCCGAATCGAGCAAGCCAGATCATTGTGAATCAGTTGAATCAGTGTAATCAGCGGTAAGGTTTTCGTCTCCCGGTATAATGGCGCAACCGAATGCCGCGCAAAACGTATCCTTATGCCTTGCTGGCGGTCCTCACCGGACTCAATCTGCTCAATTACATTGATCGCAATGCGTTATTAGGCGTCCAGCCTCTGATCCAGAAGGAATTCCACATCAATGACGTGCAAACCGGCATTCTCACCAGCGCTTTTTTCTTCTGCTACATGTTTGCTGCGCCGCTGGTCGGCTGGTTCGGTGACAGATTCCCCCGAAAGAACATCGTGCTGTTTGGCATCGTGATCTGGAGTGGCTTTACCCTGCTCACCTGGCTTGTCCATAGCTACACCGAACTCCTGGTTCGTCACACCATCGTGGGCATCGGTGAAGCCAGCTATGCCACCATTGCGCCTGCGCTGGTGGCGGATTCATTTCCCGTTGAACGCCGTGGCCGCATGCTCTCCATCTTCTATCTTGGCCTGCCCGTTGGCAGCGCTCTGGGAATTGCGCTCAGTGGCCCTTTGGGCGAGCATCATGGCTGGCGCGTGCCATTCATGCTGGCCGGCATTCCGGGGTTTCTTCTCGCGCTGGTCTTCTGGTTTTTGCCCGAGCCCGAGCGTGGCCGCACTGAAGCTGCTGATCCATCGCCGCAGCGCTCCACCTTTACCGGACTCTTCCGCAATCCTGCGTTCATCACCGCCAGTCTCGGCATGGCCATGTACACCTTCGCTGTTGGCGGCCTCCAGGTCTGGATGCCCACATTTCTCGTTCGTGTCCACCACATGTCGCTCTCTAAGGCCGCCATCATGTTCGGCCTGATCGCTGCTGTAAACGGCGTGGTTGCCACCGCCCTTGGCGGCTGGATTGGAGACCGCATGCTGGTGCGCGATGTCGGCGCCTATTACAAATTTTCCGGCATGGCCATGCTCGTCGCCGTGCCTCTCATAATTGCCGCCATCTACGCGGAAGGAAGATTTCTCTTTATCGCCATTTTTGCTGCTGTGTTCATGCTACTGATCGGCACCGGCCCGTCCAACACTGCCGTTGTCAACTCCGTGAACGCGGGTATTCGCTCCACCGCTCTTGCGGTTAACACGTTTGTCATTCACGCCCTGGGTGACGCATTCTCACCTTCCATGATCGGCTGGATCTCTGACCGCACCGGCTCGCTGCGCATTGCTTTTACCGCCGCATTTGTGGCTGCGGCGCTTTGGCCGTGTTCTTTCTCTATGGCGCTCGCTTCGCTCCGCGTCTCCAGTCCCGCGCATTACCCCAGGAAGCATGATTTGGTTCTGCTGGATTTCCGGCGTCGCTCTTGCATTGATCTGGCTCGTACCGGTCATCGATACCGCGCTGCACCGGCATCTCATTGCTGACATTACCAGGCCGGAGTGGAATCCTTCTGCCGAAATGAATTTCCCTTCGCTCAGCATCGTGGTTCCTGCGCGGAACGAAGAAGCAGAGATTGAAGAGGCGTTGCGTTCTCTGCTGGCGCTTGAATACCCACAACTTGAAATTATCGCCATTAATGATCGTTCCACCGATTCAACCGGAGCCATCATCGACCGCCTGGCCGCCGCGCCCACATCGCAGTCGCGCTTGCGCGTTATCCATGTTCGCGAGCTCCCGCCGCGCTGGCTGGGCAAGACCCACGCCATGTGCCTGGGTGCGCAGCAGGGAGCAGGCGAGTGGATTCTGTTCACGGATGCCGACTGCGTTTTCCGCGCCGACGCCATGCGGCGCGCCATGTTTTATGCCACGAAGAACTCGCTCGACCACCTTGTTCTGATTCCCACCGTTCACATGCATTCCTGGGGTGAACGCATGATGATCTCTTTTCCTCAGATTGCTGCTGGCTTTGTCATGCGGCCGTGGAAGGTCCGCGATCAGGAGGCACGCGACTTCATGGGCGCCGGAGCCTTCAACCTGGTGCGCCGCCAAACATATGAACGCATCGGCACGTTCGCTGCTTTGCGCCTTGAAATTGTGGATGATCTCAAACTAGGGGAGGCCATCAAGAAAGCGCGCTTCCGTCAGGATGTTGTGATCGGGCGCGATCTCGTCAGCCTGCGCTGGATTCATGGTGCGATGGGCCTGGTGCGCAATCTCGAGAAGAATCTGTTTGCCTTTCTACAATTCCGTTTCAGCCTCGTCATTGCTGCCTGCTTAGTGTACTGTCCCACAAATAGTTTTGCATTTAAGATCGCGCTGCGCTATGCCTAACGGAGATGGCAAACCACACGGCAGCAGCATTGTCTTGCGATAAGATACAAAGGGCTCAGTTGGAACGTCTGGAGTCCAGCGGGAAGACGCCGCAGAAGATTGCGCTACGGGCTCGGATCATTCTGAAGGCAGCACAGGGGGAGGGCAACAGCGCCATTGCCCAAGAGTTGAAGGTCAGCCGTCCGACAGTGTTGCTCTGGCGGGAGCGCTTTGCCCATGCTGGCGTGCCTGGAATCCTAGCTGATGCCCCTCGGCCCGGACGCAAGAAAGCCCTGTCTGCGGAAAAAGTAGAGGCCGTGGTTGAGGCTACCCTGCATAGCCGCCCCTCGGGCAAGACCCATTGGAGTATCCGTGACATGGCCCAAGCACAGGTCCTTTCCCGCATGGCGGTGCAGCGTATCTGGCGGCAGCACAACCTCCAGCCACATCGCATAGAAACCTTCAAACTTTCTCGCGACAAGAATTTTGTCGCCAAACTGCGGGACGTGGTAGGACTTACTTGAATCCTCCGGAGAGGGCGCTGGTACTATCGGTCGACGAAAAGAGCCAGATCCAGGCGTTAGACCGCTCTCAGCCTGGTCTGCCCATGAAAAAGGGCCGCGTCGCCACCATGACCCATGACTACAAGCGCCACGGCACCACCACACTCTTTGCCGCCCTCAACATGCTCGACGGCAAGGTCATCGGCGAATGCTTGCCGCGTCATCGCTCCCAAGAGTTTGTGAAGTTTCTCAAAACCATCGCTAAGAACACGCCGCCCGAACTCGCCCTTCACCTGATCGTGGACAACTACTCCACCCACAAAAGCCCGACGGTTGCAACGCTGGCTCAAACTCCACAAACGCTTTCACCTCCACTTTATTCCTACCGGTTCTTCGTGGCTCAACATGATCGAACGGTGGTTCCGCGACATCACCGACAAGGCTATCCGACGGGGAATCTTCAACAGCGTTCAATCTCTCATTCAAGCCATCCACAAGTATCTGGAAGCCCACAATGATGCCCCAAAAATCTTCACCTGGACCAAAGATGCTGACACCATTTTGGCAAAAATCGTCAAATGCAAACAAGCGTTAGGGACACTACACTAGCCAAAGGCGCACTCACGCTGCGGGTTGAGAGCCAAACGAAAATGGCTCAGCGCTGGACCAAAAACCTCCAGGTGATACGCGTAACGGCGTGCCCAGCATCGTACCGGCTACTCAGGGGGCGGAGTGGGATTAGGAGTGGCCGGCGTGCTCTGTCCGGGCTGTTGATTAGCGGGCCGTTGATTAGCGGGCTGCTGATTTGCGGGTTGTTGATTGGAAGGCAGAGCAGGAGCGACAGTGGAATTGGACGACGCGGGAACGTTTCCAGGCTGAGAGCCAGTCTCCGCCGGAGTTGCCGTGGTATTGGAAGCTGCAGGAGCGGCCGGGGCAGGCGCGCTTCCCTGCGTTCCCGGCGTTGGCCCAACTCCCTGCGGTGAGCCATTTCCTTGCGCTGATCCAGTTCCTTGCACTGATCCGTTTCCCTGCGCTGACCCTGAACCAGTGATCGGTGCGGCGGAGCCACCTGGTTGCTGTGAGCCGGGTGCTCCGGGTGCGGCACTTCCTCCGATAGCAGCGCCACTTACCACCAGCTCCACGCGACGATTCATCTGCCTACCAGAGGCAGTGGGGTTGGAAGCCACGGGATTGGATTCACCGTAGCCTCTGGTGCTGACTGCATCAGGCGCAACTCCCTGGCTTACCAGAAAGTTCTTCACCGACTCTGCGCGTTTATCAGAAAGCGTTTGGTTGTACTGCGGTGTTCCGGTGTTATCCGTAAATCCGTCAATTTCCAGCTTGAGGTCAGGATAGGCAAGAATGATTCCCGCCACTTTGGCCAGGCGCAACTGCGCTCCGCTGCGCAGGGTTGCTTTGTTGAGATCGAACAGCACGTCTGACATGCTGACGATCAGTCCGCGAGCGCTGTCCCGGGTTTGTAACACCGAATTGAGCTGAGTAAGGAGCCGCTGCCGCTGCTGTTCGGCCTGCTGCTCAGTCTGGAGCCGCGCCTGGTTGGCTTGTTGCGCCTGCAATCGCGCTTGCTCAGCCTGTTGAGCCAAAGCTTGTTGCTGCTGGATTGCGTTCTGGCGCGCCTGCTCGGATTGTGCGAGCTGCTGCTGAGCAGCGGCACGGTCCTGTGCGGCCTGTTGTGCCGCCTGCTCAGCCTGTAACCGGGCCTGTTCCGCAGCCTGGCGCTCCTGTTCCGCGGTGGCGCGCTGTTCAGCTTCACGCTGGGCCTGATCGCGGGCTTCCTGTGCTTTGGCTGCTTCCTGCTCTGCCTGCGATTGCGCCTGGGCAATGCGGTCCTGGGCGCGCTGACGTTCGGCGGCAGCCTGTTCCTGCTGCTTTTTTTCGAGCGTCAACAGGCGCGCATCCTCGGCGGACTGGGTGGCTGCGCGTGCAACGGCCCCAATGGGGGTGATGCCCTGCTTGCGCCGGTAATAGTCCTGACCCTGGGCCAGAAAGGCTTTGGCTTTCTGAATGGTATCGCCGGCATACTGGTCCGCCCCGTCGGCTTCCGCTATGGCGATGGCGTTCTCCGCCTCCAGCAACTGCAAAGGAGTGCGCGGGTCAGCCTTGGTGGCGGGGAGCTGGTCAGGCGTGACGTTCAGGGTGTACTGCCCCTTGCGTACAAGATCGAATTTGGCGCTGATGGGATGGACTCCGCCCAGGGTCTCATTGCGCACGATGTTTTCCGCCACCACAAGATCGCTTGGGCGCGATACCGCGAAGTACGGCTCGGCAGTGACAATCAATCCGAACTCCTGCAGCCCTGTTGTAACTTGCACGCGGGAATTGCCGTCGCCATTACGAATAATTTCCCCCAGGTTCACGGGACGGCCTTCCGCGGTGATTGCCCACAGAACGTACGTCAGGTATTCAGGGCCAAACGCGTTTGCCGGCGGGAGATGATGCAAGTTGTTATCAATTGCAAGCCTCCCGGTATGGCCGGTTACCCTGGCATCGCCGGTGACTTGAGGCGCCAGGCTGGTTCCGCGCATGTCAACCTGGGTTGTGCCGCCACGATCGCGATAATTCACAGCCTGGGTAGTACGCTCGACGACAGTGACGCGATAGGTTGGCGTCTGCGTTGAAGTGTCCGGCTGCTGCGAAGTGTCCTGCGGCTGCTGCCTGGAATCAGGAGACGACTGATCGGGTACGGCAGTGCTCTGCTGCGCGCTGGATTGAGAATCGTTTGAGGCAGGCGCGCTTTGCTGCGCAAATGTTGGCAGAATTGCTGCCAGACAGAGACAAAGTACTCGGACCAATATGGATTTCATCGGCAAGGCCCCTTTGAACGCGAACTTCTTGACTTACCTTGACCTAAGCGTGCGTGTGTAATTGGATGGCCAAGGAATCCAGTTAAGTTTCCACATAACCTGCGGCAGTTCCCGAATTTGAGGTGGGGCGGTGGACACAATGGACGCGCGCTGGACAGAGTGGACGCGGTGGACGGACTGGATGGAGTGGCGGTGGCAGACCGGAGTGGACGAGGTGGCCGCGGCAGAGCGAGCACCTGAATCTGATCTATCGCGCTTGCAATTTCCCGCAGCTCACATACACTGGGCCATTCCGAGAAATGCCTGAGCAAGAACCTCTCATTCCGAAACACGGTGGCTACCGCAAGCTCAAGAGCTTTCAGGTGGCGCAACTGGTCTATGACGTAACCGTCCGTTTCTGTGACCGCTACATTGAGAAGCGCAGCCGCACCCATGACCAGATGGTTCAGGCAGCACGCAGCGGAGTGCAAAACATAGCTGAAGGCAGCCAGGCTGCAGGCACCTCAAAAAAGACCGAACTCAAACTGACCAACGTAGCCCGGGCAAGTCTGGAAGAGCTGCGGCTGGACTATGAAGATTTTCTGCGCCAGCGCAGCCTTGCGCTGTGGGACCGCAAAGACCCGCGCCGGCAGAGCCTGATTGACGCCCGCTGCAGCACGGCGGACGGCGTGGCCCGGTGGGTGAAAGAGCAGCACAGTGGACTGAATGGACTGGGTGGACCCAACAAGAATTTAAGCCAGTCCGGTCCGTCCACAAAGTCCACTCCGTCCACAAAGTCCAGCTTGTCCACTGGCCCAGACTACCCGGAACTGGCCGCCAACGCCGCCCTGGTTCTGATTGCAGTGGCGTGCAGCCTGCTTGACCGCCAACTGGCCTCTTTAGCGGCCACCTTTGAGCGCGAAGGCGGCTTCACGGAACGCCTGTACCGCGTCCGAAGGAACGCCCGCCGGCCTGCTCGATGAACACACACGAGCAGCGAAGATGCGGTAAGGGTTTACGCTTCGCGGATGCCGTCCATGAACGCCTTGAGCTTGCGCGAGCGGGATGGATGGCGGAGCTTGCGCAGCGCCTTGGCTTCGATCTGGCGAATGCGTTCGCGGGTGACCGCGAAGGACTGGCCGACCTCTTCGAGCGTGTGCTCGGAGCCGTCTTCCAGGCCGAAGCGCATCTTGATGACTTTTTCTTCGCGCGGGGTGAGCGTGCGGAGGACCTGTGCGGTCTGGTCTTTGAGGTTGACGTTGATCACGGCCTCTGCGGGCGAGACCATGGAGCGATCTTCGATGAAGTCGCCCAGGTGCGAATCTTCCTCTTCACCGATGGGCGTTTCCAGCGAGATGGGCTCCTGCGCGATCTTGAGGACCTTGCGGACCTTGGCGACCGGTATGTCCATGCGCTTGGCGATCTCTTCCGACGTGGGCTCGCGGCCGAGTTCCTGCACGAGCTGGCGCGAGGTGCGGATCAGCTTGTTGATGGTTTCAATCATGTGCACCGGAATGCGGATGGTGCGGGCCTGGTCGGCGATGGCGCGAGTGATGGCCTGGCGGATCCACCACGTGGCGTACGTGGAGAATTTGTAGCCGCGGCGATACTCGAACTTGTCGACCGCTTTCATGAGGCCAATGTTCCCTTCCTGGATCAGGTCAAGGAACTGGAGTCCGCGATTGGTGTACTTCTTGGCGATGGAGACCACAAGACGCAGGTTGGCTTCAATGAGCTCGCGCTTGGCGGCTTCAGCGTCAACGTCGCCCTGGATGATCTCACGCTGCGTGCGCCTGAGTTCCTGGTACGTGACGCCGGCGTCCTGCTCGAGCTTTTCCTGCTCCAGCTTGTGCTGGCGCTGGATGCGCCGGTACTCGCGCTTGGTCTCCTCAACGCGCGTAGCTTCGATCTTCTTCTCCAGATTGTTGATCTGGCGATCGAGCTGGCGCATGGAGTCGACGCTCTTGTTCACGCGCTCGATGAGGCGCTTGCGCTCGGGATTCGTGAACTTGAGGTTGCGGATGCCGACGGAGACCTGCACCTGCGCGCGTCCGAGATGCCAGCGGCAGCGGCGGTATTCCTTCGGCTTCTTCTTCTGCGGAATGCTCTCCAGCTTTTCCATCAGCTGGAGCTGTTTCTTGTGGTGCTTGCCGACGTCGTCAATCTTGCCTACGAAATCTTTCAGGCGCGCCTGCACGATTTCGTCCGTGATTTCCTCTTCTTCGAAGGCGACCAGCTCTTTGATGGAGCGTACGCTTTTCTTGAGGTCCTCGCCGAGGGCGAGGATTTCGCGGATCACAATGGGCGAGCGTGACAGCGCTTTGAGCACGCGCAATTGCCCGCGCTCAATACGCTTGGCAATTTCCACTTCGCCTTCGCGGGTGAGCAGCGGAACCGTGCCCATCTCCCGCAGGTACATGCGTACCGGGTCGTTCGTCTTTTCCAGAGCGCCCGGGGTTAGATCAAGTTCAACCTCTTCGCCTTCTTCCAGGTCTTCAAACTTCTGTTCTGAAGGCAGTCCTTTTGCGTCCAGGACATCAATGCCCTGGGTACCAATCGTGGTGAGCAGGTCGTCCAGATCGTCTGGAGAGTGGACATCACCGGGTATGAGATCATTCACTTGATCGTAGGTGAGATATCCCTTTTCTTTCCCTGCTTCGATCAGTTTTTTGATATCTTCGAATTTATCTTCTAGAGCCAAACCACCATTCCTTTTGTTCAGTGTGTTGCCGAGCCGCGTTCCGTTTCACAAGACAAAAACGGGCCTGACGCTTGACTCCCTTAAGCGTTTCTGCGTGCCGGATGTAGGCTGGAATGCGCGCAAGTCCCGAAGTTACTTAGCCTACCATAACCAAGCCAAGCGGCGAAACCACCTGAAGCAGCCAGTCCGCAGAGAATCAAAGAGATATCAGCGCCCGTAATATATAGATGCTCTGCACCTTAGATGGTTTCGCAGCCCCTTGACGCTTCTTGACGCACATTCTTTTCGTAGAACCGTGGGACTAAGCTCGGAATGAGGCACATCCAACCCCGTCTCGCAGCTCTCCTATCTCTCCAACCCACACAAAACAAAGCTGGTTACTGATTTTTATTCCCCTCTCATTATTCCTTTTCATTGATTGCCCAGCTTTGTTTCTTCGCGCAAGCACCTCCAGACTGCCGCACCATCACTGCCGCCGCTTTTCCACATTTCTGCGATTCGTCCCCTCCAGTTAAAATGCAAAACAGTAGCGGACACTTAAGCATGAGTCTTGCCTTTGCGCTGGCGCAGGATTTCTTAAACAATGTTCGGAAACGGGGCACCCACTATTACGAGCAGGGCCGGGTCCGTATCACGCAAGGCTCTCCCACGCAGGTAACGGCCAGAGTTGATGGTTCCATCCTTTACAAGGTGCTGATTCGATACAGCCACCCCGAGCTCTCGGTCTCCTGCACCTGTCTTCATTTTGTCGATCAGGGAGCACTGTGCAAGCACATATGGGCCACCATCTTGAAGATTGACTCCACCCAATATTTGTCAGCAGCTCAAGATGCCCCCGATGTCTTCCCGGAGCCCGACTTCGACAAGCTGGGAATGGATCAGTCGAATCCTTATGAGCCTGATCTGGATGAAATCCTTACGCTGCGCGGCGCACAAGCCATGCGCGCGCCGACAACTCGTCGCACCCGGCAGTCTTCATGGCAAGAGCGGCTACGTCAGGTTCTGAATGCTGTGCCCCAGGCCGCTCCGGATGATCAATGGCCTCGCAGGCGCGAAATCTACTACGTCGTGGACGTTCCCAGCACGGGATATGGCAGCTATCTGGTTGTCTCTGTGCAATGCCGCGACGTTCGCGCTAACGGCCAGCCGGGAATTTACAAATCCTTGGCGATCAAGCGGGCTCAGATCGCCCAGATCCCGGATCCAACCGATCGCGAAATCATCTCCATGGTCGCTGGAAGCATTGGCCACTATGGCTTCGGCTATGTTGACTCCTATACGCGCTTGCCAGATTCGTTTCAACTGGACCAGATCCTGGCCCGCAAAATGATGCCGTTGCTGGCAGGCACGGGACGCCTCCGCCTCCGTTTAGACCACCAGGATCAAGGCTCTCCTCTGGCGTGGGATGATACCGGCCCCTGGAACTTTGCTCTGGAACTTCGAGCTTCACAGGTTGGAGGCTACGAACTGGACGGTGTCTTCCGGCGGGGAGATGACCGCATGCAAGTGACCGAGCCGCTGCTCATCTTCAAAGGCGGCCTGCTGTTCACGCGCGAGCGCGTTACTCCCTGGCACGAAGAGAGCGCCTTTGAGTGGATTTCTCAACTTCGCAGCGCCGGTTCCATCAAGGTTCCGGCGGGGCAGCACGAACTCTTGCTTGCCTCCCTCCTCGCTTCCCGCCGCTTGCCGCCGCTCCATCTCCCGGAAGAGTTGCGCCTGGAAGAAGTCACCGGCCAGGCTCGCGCTCGGCTGCGGATCTCCAGCAACGCACATTCATCTAAAGATGAGTTGGAGTGTGAATTATCGTTTGATTACGGCGTGTTTGCCGCGACCGCAAACGATCCTTCCCGCGGCTCCTATGACTCAGGCTCTCGCCGTTTTCTCCAACGCGACTTCGAGGCCGAGGATAGCGCTCGCGCCACGCTGGAAGAACTTGGGATTAAGCCTCCGCAAAAATTCTTCTGGAACTCTCAGCCGGTTTACCGCTTGCGCCGCACCAGGCTGCCGCGCGTTGTGACTTCTCTGGTTCAGGCCGGGTGGCACATTGAGGCTGAAGGCAAGATCTTCCGTCGTCCGGGCGCCTCGCATCTGGGAGTATCGAGCGGCGTGGATTGGTTTGAGTTGCAGGGCCAGGTCGAGTACGGCGAGTGTACCGCCAAACTTCCTGCTTTGCTGGAAGCAGTACGCCGGGGCGACAACATGGTACGCCTGGACGACGGCACATACGGTATGCTGCCGGACGACTGGCTGCACCGCATTGCCCCGCTGGCGGCAATGGGCGCGACGGAGAATGGTCACATTCGCTTTCGCCGCAGCCAGGCCGGGCTGCTGGATGCTCTGCTGGCCACTCAGCCGGAGGCGCGCTGCGATGAGATCTTCGACCGCGTGCGCCGCGAACTCGCCGGCTTCCGCGGGGTGGAACCGGCGGCCCAGCCCCAAGGCTTTTGCGGTCAACTGCGAAATTACCAGGCGGAAGGCCTTGGCTGGTTCCAGTTTCTTGAGCGCTTCTCTTTTGGCGGCTGCCTGGCCGATGACATGGGGCTCGGCAAGACCGCCCAGGTGCTTGCGTTGCTGGAAATGCGGCGCGAAGCACGCGCAGCCGGAGAGGTGCAGGCTCCCTCGCTGATCGTGGTACCGCGATCTCTGGTGTTCAACTGGAAGCAGGAGGCAGCCCGCTTTGTGCCCCGTCTGCGAGTGCTTGATTATACTGGTGTAGCGCGCAATGGGAGCGACTTCAGCGGTTATGATGTCGTCCTTACCACCTATGGAACGGTCCGGCGTGATGCGGCTCGTCTAAAGGATGTCGAATTCGATTACGTGGTCCTGGATGAGGCGCAGGCGGTCAAAAACGCAGGCACTGAATCATCCAAAGCGGTGCGCCTGTTGCGGGCCCGGCAGCGGCTGGCTTTGAGCGGCACCCCGGTTGAAAACCATCTCGGCGAACTCTGGACGCTCTTTGAATTCCTTAACCCCGGAATGCTCGGCGCCGCCAGCGCCTTCCAACTCGCGGGCGGAGCCATGCGCAACCCCAGTGAAGAGACCCGCCGGCAGCTCGCGCATGCGTTGCGCCCCTTCATTCTTCGCCGCACAAAGCGCCAGGTGGCCCGCGAACTGCCACCGAAGACGGAACAAACCATTTTTTGCGAAATGGAGCCGGGACAGCGAAAACTCTACGCCGATCTCCGTCAGCACTATCGCAACTCTCTGCTCGCGCAGGTTGAACGCGCGGGTATGGCCAAGTCGAAAATTCACGTACTTGAAGCCCTGCTCCGCCTGCGCCAGGCCGCGTGCCACCCCGGCCTGCTCGACAAAAAACGCGCCCACGAACCCAGCGCCAAACTGGACGTGCTTTTGGAACAACTGCGCGAAGTATTGGGCGAAGGACATAAGGCCCTGGTCTTTTCGCAATTCACCAGTCTCTTGGCCATCCTTCGCCAGCGCCTCGAAAGCGCGGGACTGCAATACGAATATCTGGACGGGAAAACTCGTGACCGGCAGTCGCGTGTTGATTCCTTCCAGAACGATCCCGCATGCGGTCTCTTCCTCATCAGCTTGAAGGCAGGCGGTCTCGGCTTGAATCTTACTGCTGCCGAATACGTATTTATCCTGGACCCATGGTGGAATCCGGCAGTTGAAGCGCAGGCCGTGGATCGGGCCCACCGCATTGGCCAAACACGCCAGGTCTTTGCCTACCGGCTGATCACTCGTGATACCGTCGAGGAGAAGGTGCTCGAACTGCAGCAGAGCAAACGAGATCTGGCCGATGCCATCATCAGCCAGGACAACTCTGTCATCCGGAATCTGCGATCAGAGGACCTTGAGCTGCTGCTCTCCTGATTTCATCGGTGCCTTCGCGGGCGTCTGTGCTTTCCCAGGCGGAGCAAAGTTCTGCGGCTCCGCCTGGCGTTATCCTAGTGCTGCCGCCAGCTTACGATCCAATTCCAGCTTTTCCTGCTTCAGCCGGACCAGCGCCGCCACGTCGTTCCTCCGCTCGGCCTCAACAATCCCGCGCTTGATCTCCCGCTCGCGACGATAGATCTGCATCCGATGCCTTAAATCTTCCAGCGCGCCTTCCACCAACTCCGGCGTCAACGGCTCATCCTCTTTCATCACCGCTGCCGCCAGCAGTTGCCGGTCAGCGTCACTCATAGTCAACTGCATGGGATCATCCATGTCTTCCCCTGCTTCCAGCATCTGTTGCAGCAACGCTTCGCTGTTCAGCCCCTCATGCAACCGCTCTTCAGCCATGGCGCGCAAGGCCTGCGCGCGTAAAGGGCGTTCGTCTTCGGCAATCGCCGCTGCTGCCCGCAGCAGGATTTTTTCTGACGGCTTCATTCCCACAGCAAATGCAGCCTTCACTTCCCTGCTCGCGCGATTCGTCGCCGCCGACCTGAACTCCTGCCGCAAAACTTCGGAATCAATTCCCAGCTTCTGCGCAATATCGTTTGCCAGCGCCTCGCGAACAATCCTGTTCGGCACCCGGTGCAGGTGCGGCAGCAGATAGTTGACCGCATTCTTCTTTCCCTCGGGCGTGCGCACCGGGAACATCCCCATCACACGCTCCACCAGGTAATCAAAAAACTTGAGTGACCCGTTCAACGCCTGCCCATAAGCCTGCGCGCCATTCTTGCGGATGAACAAGTCTGGATCAAAACCCGCGGGCAGCCTGAGGACTTTCACATTGAATTCTTCTTCCAACAGCATGCCCAGCGATTTATCTGTCGCCGCCGCTCCCGCTGTGTCCGGATCAAAATTCACCACAATGTTCTTGCTGAACCGTCCAATGAGCCGGACCTGCGTTTCCGTAAATGCCGTACCTGAGCTGGCAATCACGTTTTTGAACCCAGCCGCATAGACTGAAATGCAGTCCATCTGGCCTTCCACAATAACGGCGTACTCCAGTTTGCGGATCGCATCTTTGGCCTTGTCCAGATTGAAAAGTACCCGCGACTTCGAATAAATCGCCGTCTCCGGAGAATTCAAATACTTCGGCCCGGCTTTTTCATCCGTCGCCAGTGTCCTGCCGGTAAAAGCAATGATCTTGCCCTGCTCGTTGGTGATCGGAAACATGATGCGATTGCGAAACTTGGAATAGATATTCCCCTCGGCGCCTTCCTTCCACGTGAAGAGGCCGCAGGTGCGCATCAGTTCATCGCTGTACTCGCCTTTCCATTTGTCCTTCAGGACAAACCCGGAATCGGGAGCAAAGCCGATCTTGAACTCGCGAATCCTCTCTTCGCTCAATCCCCGGTTACTCAGGTACTGCCGAGCCTGCGCCGCTTCGGGTCGCCGCAACTGCTCTTGAAAAAACTCAGACGCTCGCTCGTGCATTTCAATCAACTGCCCGCGCAACTTCGCGTCCGCAGCCTCATGCTCTGAGCTGTACTGCATTTTCGGCAGCTTGATGTCAAACTTCTGCGCCACCAGGCGAATGGCTTCAGGAAAAGAAATGTTTTCGATTTTCTGCACAAACGTGAAGATGTCGCCTGACGCCCCACAACCAAAGCAGTGAAAGAACTGTCGCGTGGCATGCACAGAGAAAGAAGCCGTCTTCTCCTGGTGGAAGGGACACAGTCCGGAAAAGTTCTGGGCGCCGGCCTTCTTCAAATGGACGTAGTCGCCCACCACGCGGACAATATCCGCCTGCTGCTTTACCGTTTGCGCGAGATCGACCGGCGTGGACATTACTCTCTTCTATTCTCAGTGAAACCGCACATCGTGAAAAGGGCAATTCTCCCCAAATTGCCTGTGCGGAAATACCGTTCGCTGTGGAAAACCCGCTGAAAACCAGCCCATATCGTTTTTGCAAACTTGCCAGTCGAATCCCAGACTACAATTCTGGTGTCTAAATTTCCGGAGGACTCCTATGACCTTGCAACCGGAAAACGGGGTGCCGTGCTTTTATACCGTTCCTCGCTTCAGGCCGGGCGGAAACGCATTGCTCTCTGGACTCCTCCTCTCAGTTGCTGCGTTCGGGCTTGTCACATTCATCTTCAACTACGGAATCAACGAAACATTGTGGAGCTATGCCACTCCCGAACCCAATTCAGAGCTCACTGCTTCCTCCAATGCCTCGAGCATGTCTGTCCCACAATCGAGTACAGAAACCATCACCCGCATTCCCCTGCCTCAGGCAATCCTTCAATCCCTCCAAGGCACTTACTTCAGCGAGCAAGTGAACCGGACCTATGACATCACCCTGGACGGCCACAATATTTATTTGCAGATTGACCGCCAGCAAAAGCTCGAACTCGTCCCGGTCTCTGAAGATACCTTGTACGCCGGCGAAGGATTTATCCTCAAATTCAGTCCCAACCTGGCAGGAGATGTCGATCACCTTGATATCTACCGCAACGGGCAGCACATCGTCGCTCTTCGGCAATAAGGTGCTAATGGGAGACTTCTGATTGCTGAGTGCTGAGCCTTTCTGTAGTCTAGTCCGTCATGAAAATCGAAACTCTCGCCGTCCACGCCGGCCAGAAGCCGGAACGCGGCACACGCGACGTTACTCCCGCCATTCATCTCGCAACTACTTTTCAAAAAGCTGACGACGGTACTCTTCCCGGCGGCTATCTTTATTCCCGGCCCAACAATCCCAACCGCGAAGCGCTGGAATCAGCTCTGGCCCTGCTGGAAGGGGGCGCGGCTGCTCTGTCGTTTTCATCCGGAAGCGCGGCTACCTTCGCCGTGCTGCAATCGCTCTCGCCGGGAGACCACGTCATCGTGGGTGAAGATGTTTTTTACGGAACGCTGGTACTGCTCAAGACCCTCATGGCCAACTGGGGCGTCGACTTTCACTCAAGTCCGCATGCAGGACCTGGCGGCAGTTGAGCGTGCCATGACGCCGAAAACCCGCCTCTTCTGGGTGGAAACTCCCTCCAACCCCATGCTGGCCGTCACCGATCTGCGCGCGGTAATTACCCTTGCAAAAAAGGCCGGCGCCATCGTCGCCTGTGACAACACCGTCGGCACGCCCATGCTCCAGCGGCCGCTCGAACTCGGCGCCGATATGTCCATGCACTCCGTCACTAAATTTCTCTCCGGGCACAGTGATGTCCTGAGTGGTGCGCTCGTCTTCCGCGAGAGCGGCCCCTTGCTCCACCGCATTCGCCACATTCAGCAGCAGAGTGGCGGCGTGCCTTCCCCTTTCGAGTGCTGGCTCACGCTGCGCGGCCTGCAGAGCTTTCCCTATCGCATGCGCGGAATCTGTGCCAGCGCGCAACGTGTCGCAGAGTTTTTGAGCTCCCACCCCAAAGTTGAAGCCGTGCACTATCCCGGACTGCCCAAACACCCCGAACATTCCATTGCTGCAGCCCAGATGTCAGGCGGTTTCGGCGGCCTGATGTCCATGCAGGTAAGAGGTGGCCAGGCGGAAGCATTCAAAATTCTTGCCGCCGTAAAGATCTTTACCCACGCAACCAGCCTGGGCGGAACGCACAGCCTCATCGAACATCGCGCCTCCGTCGAAGGTCCGGACACTCGCAGCCCCCTAAACCTGCTTCGTTTATCCATTGGGCTTGAGCATCCGGATGATCTGATTGAAGATCTGGAGCAGGCGTTGAAAAATCTCTAGCCGCGAATCGCGCGAAGTTTACGAACTTAGCTGTGAAAATGGGGAAGAGGTTAGTGACCACCAGATCTAAGAGAGCTTTGGAGATAGCATTTGAAATAGGCTTTGGACTTCTTATTGTCAACAGCAGCGATCCCTTAGTGATGTTCGTGTTCATTGCCGTCGGAGAGTCTGCTCTGATAATTCCTGTGTTGCTCAAAATTGAAATTCGGCAACAAGCAAGGAACGAGGCTCAAAAGCACTCCAAACAAGACCCGCTGCCTCAGGCCAAATCCACCAGAAAAGAGCAATAGTCGAATCCGCAATATTCGCTTTCATTCGCGTTTAATCTGGTTTTGATCTGCGTCTATCAGCTTTTCATCTGCGGCCAACCTACCGCTGCCGCACCTCCAACTCCACCGGTCGTGCCACCGCGCTTACCTCCGGATCGTAGTACTCGTAGACTCGCGATTCAAAAGTTCGGGCGCGGATGGGATACTTCGCCCGCAGCCGGAACTTCAACTTCACCGTCTCTCCGGGCGCAAACGAATCAAAATAGAGAATCGCCTGTGTAGCTGTCAGGCTGAACTTTGACAGGGTACCGCTCTTCAGGCCAGCGCTCTTCGCCTTATACGCATCCAGATCCTCGCTGAGAAGGTCGAACCCTGGCGGAATCCCCAGGTCCACCATGACCATTTTTGCGGTTTTGCGCAGGTTATTTGTCACCGTTGCGGTGGCGGTGGCAATGTCATTCTGGGCAAGCCGAGTGCGATCGTAAGCCACATCAATCGAGAGTGGCTCCTGCGCTGCCGTTTCATCCCAGGGGAGGAAGTAGCTGCCCACCACCTGGTAGGCAAGCCCGCCCTTTCCTTCGAACCGGATTTCCACGTTAGCAGCTTTCTCAGAATCTATGCTGTTGAAAACGAACTGGTGGAGCAAATCATTATTCTCGGGCGTCAGTGTAAGGTTCGCCGCCGGCTTCCCGTTCACGTACACCACCGCAGTGCCACGTACGTCCGCTGTTCCCTTTTCTGTCGATGTAAGCAGTGCGCGCAAGGCCATGATCGTCGCCTGCGTGGTCCCCCATGTTCCATAGGCGTCTTTCTTTGACGCAACATAACTGAGCGCCTTGCGGACGATGCCTGGCGCCTCACCGGCCTTCAGAAGTGCCTGCACCGCCAATCCGGTAGTTTCAACCGACGCGCTCTCGCCGCTGCTGTACACGCCTGTTTCGTCTACCGTCCACCAGACCTGCTCTCCTTTCTCCGTGCGTGCATCAAGCAGCAGCTGGATTGCCTGATGCGTGAATTTCTCATCGTCTCTATAATCTGCGGCAAAGTTCGCCACCACCGCCAGAGTGTAAGCGTCCAGCTTCTGTGTCAGATGCTTTTCCACAAACTGCTCCGCCTTCTCGACTCCGGGCCCTTCGTAGCCTGTGTTCTTAAGCGACCATGCGATATACGCGGTAATACGCAATACGTCAGAGTTATAGCGGGTTGTCGCTCCTTCGTTGATGAAAGCCGTATCAGGTTTCCAGCTTCCATCCGGCTGTTGCTGGTTGGCCAACCACTGCTGGGTTCGGGCAATCACTCGCGTGTCTACGTCATAAACCTTTGACATGTCGTAGAACTCCATCAATCCGTACGCCGTGAGTATCTTGTTGGCCGGGGCGTTCCCAAACCATGAAAATCCGCCGCCGGGAACTTCAAACGTCAGCAGCCGCTGGTACCCGTTGGCGATATACCCTTCGGCTTTCGCGTGCACTTCAGGAGTCAGTTTCTTCGTGCGCTTCATGTAATCAAGCGCCAGCACGTTGGGATACGTGCTTGAAGATGTTTGTTCAAAGCATCCGCCCGGCATGCGCAGAATGCTGTCCATTCCTTCCACCACCTGGCTGATGGCCCCAGGATAGAGCCGCACGAAAATTTTGCTCGCCTCCGGGATGGCGTTAGCTGGGAACTCGAGTTTGTGCTGCACTGTCCTCTCAAGCCGGCCGTTGAAGACAATACTTTGCTCGCGGCCGTTGGGGATCACTTCAATCTCGCGCACCACGATATCCGCACGGTTGGCGCCGCCGCTCATTTGAGCGGACAGCGTAAGTTTGAATTTCCCAATCCGTTTGGCCTCGACCGTAAACTGGGAGCTGCCGACCCGTGCAGCATCTACCTTCACAGACTTGGCAGCCGCGTCGTCAACCAGCGAATACCAATCATCCGCCTTGAGCTGCAGGCTAACCTGACCCGCCGAATCCAAGTAGTTGTAAATGGCTACCGGAATTGATACGCGGTCGCCCTGCGTAAGCGTGACCGGCAGGTCCAAGTCGACGAAGAAGTCCTGAAAGACTTTCAAGCTCGCATTGGAAGAGCCGAGCGCTCCATGTTGGGTTGACGCAATCATCGCCATGCGCCATGTGGTAATGGAATCTGCCAGCGGAATCTCAATGCTGGCTCGGCCGTCCTTGTCGGTAATGATTTCCGGATTGATGTAAAGAGCTTCTGGGAAATACGAACGCACATGAGCGGCGGGCGCACCAGATTCATTTTTCAGCAGAACTGCGCTGTTGGGCGCCGCCAGATCGAACGCGCCGTTCACAGATTTGTCTCTCCGGAGTTCAATCGTCCCTCCCATCGCGACACCAGGAGCGCGCGCAGCTTGGGCAAATTCCGCCTCAACGATTGGTGCTGCCGCCGTGACCTCAACGGTTTCGGACACTGTTCCAACTGGCAGGGTTCCGGACACGACTGCACGATCGCGCGCGCGAAGAGTGATTGTCGTCGCGCTCATCATGAATCCTGGCGCTGAGATTCTTACTTCATACTTACCGGCGGGGAGCCCGGCAAAAGAAGCCTCCCCGGCGCCATTTGTTCTTGCAATGCGCTTCTTCTTCGTGGAAACGTTTTGCAACTCAACCGTGGCGCCCTGGATCACCGCGCCCGCAGGGTCCATGACGGTCACAACAGTTTCCGCCAAGCCATTCACTGCGCCCCAGTCATGTTCGATCTCAACTTTTATCCTGGAGTGTGTTCGCGACGCTTCAGCCGTCCATTTTTGCTGGAAATACAGCCATGTCACTAGATCATCCCCGGTTTTCAATTGTCCGTCCGGACCTGCGCTGCGCAGCAGATAATAGCCGTTGTTGTTGCCCCAGTTCGTAGATTCAAGAACCAGCCTGTTGTTCCAGGCATCACGAAATTCCGGACTGCCCGACTTTGCCAGCGCGTCAAACATCCGTACCGGATCTGTGCCTTTTGGGGCGTGCTCAAAGGCGTGCGAAAGTTTCTCCGCCAGCACCACCGCCCTATCTGCGAATCGCTCCTGGTACCTGCGCGAGTACTCGGCGAACTTCGCCATGGGCAGGTCTTTGCCAATTTCGGTCGTAAATCTGTTTGAGGTTGTAATTTCCATTGCTGAAAACAACGCCCGTGCCGCCCGGTCACGCTGATCCACTTCTGACTTTTCCGGCGGTTCGACGATCTCCGGCATGCCGATTGAGTGGATCTCATACCGCGGCTTCATCACCTGCTGCTCCAGGTAAAAGAAGACCTTGGCAAACCCGGGCTGCTTCTCCGCCAATGCGAACACGGCTTCATCCACCACCTGCAGTCCCAGTGCGGCGTGCACACCCTGCCCGCGTGCGTTGGTTACATGGAAGCGGACGCGCGCATCGCCGCCGGGTTTGTAAACAGCCAACTCCGGAGCGGCCTCAATCTTCAGTTCGTCCGCGGGTTGTACAAACACCATCCGATGATCGCCCACCGGTTGTGCATTCCTGCCAAACAGATAAACGCTGAAGTCCACCGTTCCCGCCAACTCAGGTCCGGCAATCAATGACAAATCAGCCTGCCCGTTCTCCAGTTCCAAATCGCGGGTCAGTACCGTCTGCCCATCCTTCACCACGTCCACATAGGCCGCGCCTCGCGACTTCGTTGAAAAAACCTTCAGGTGAATGCGGTCCCCAGCGCGATAGATGGCTCGTTCCGGACGAAGCAGAATCTGGTCATCACCCTGGCGGGCCTGCAATTCCATTGTGCTGGAGGCCTGATTGCCGTCCTTGTCCCGCGCATCAATCTCGATGTTTAAATTGCCGGATCCAGCCTGGAGCCGGGCGATGGCTACGCCCCCATCATCCGTGGTTAACCGTTGATACGAACTTCCCGGGCCGTGCACCACCACGTCCGCTTTCGCGGCGCTTCCATCAGGATAGGAAGTCAGGATAAAGACCTCATTCTCGAGATGCGGCGCGAGCGTGCCGCCTTCAGGCACTGCGGTGATCAGCAGCGGTGATTCACTCACCGTGATCGGCTCGCCGCGACTTTCAAGGTGACCGGCCGAATCCTTCACCGATGCCTCAATCAGCACGCGCGCAGCGCCGTGGCTGAGCGGCCGTCCGGCAAAATACTTTGGCAACGTCAGGTCAAAATGATAGACCCCGTCCGAATCGGTCTTGCCCTTCGCTGAAGCCGCTTCAAACACAGTGACATCCATAGCTGAAGCTTTCATGCTGATCTCGGCGCCATCCACCGGTTTTCCAAAAAAGTAGTTCGCCCGCACCGTGCCGGTTACGTGGTCGCCGGGCCGGTATCCCCGCGTCTGCTTCCCTCCCTGGTCGCTGAATTGCACCGCCACCTTGAACTTCGGCAGCACGTACCGATCGACGTTAAGCGCAATCTCTGCCGTGTTCGTCGGAGCATCGGCATCGCCCATCAGTGCGCGCAAGTGATATGTTCCCAGGTTCACTTCATTGGCCAGCGCAAACTCAGCCGAGGCTACGCCAAAGTTATCTGTTTCCGTGGCCTTCTTGAAGACTTTGTTCCCTCGTGCATCCTCAACCTCGAAAACTAGCTGGTGTTTGGCTGCTGCTTCGTGATCGGAGCGGTCCAGCGCCAGCGCTCGCACGTGGATGGTTTGTCCCGGCTGGTAAATCGGCTTTTCTGTGGTGAGGAGAATGGAAACTTTATCTTCCAGCCGCACAGGCTGCGTGAATTCAGTTTCACCGATCTGAGTGTCTACCAGGTATCGAAGTTCGTAGTTGCCAATCAGGCCTGCCGGAAAGCGTAACTGTGGCTCTGCCGTTCCCCGCCGGTTCAAGCGGCCTGCAAACAACAGGCGCGGCCCCTTGCCCGTTGCGAGCAACTCTATTCGCAGCGTCCCCAGCCCTGCAATGAATTCATCTTTTGAGTCTGTGACAATCACTCGCACAGCCGCCGGCCCGCCGCTCACATACGATTGCTGTCCTAGAATGTGTACTACAGGCCGGTGGAGGATCTGCGACACGGACTCGGTCCCTTCGAAGCCGGTGCTTTTGTCGTCGTCATATCGGAAACGGTAGCGGACACGCTGCCAGACCATGTCTTCCAGCGGCAGCGGCTTTTGCAGCTTGATCTCGTCTCGCCACCATGCTTTTCCTTTGTTCACTTCAATGTGCTGCTCAGTGCGTCCCAGAACTTTATCTTCAGGATCCAGAAGTTCCATGGTTAGCTGACCCGCACCGGCTCGGGGCGTATCGTATGGAATATTCACATGCAGTGAACCGCGCGAATAGATTGCTGTCGTGGAAACGCCGGCCGACGCCGGGAACGGTTGTAGAGCAATTGATAATAAAACTATTAGAAGGGTGGTCAGGATGAGGATGAGGAATCTTGCTGGTTTGCCGGGCCATCTTGGATCGTCCATGGCGTCTCCCTGGAGATACATCCGCGATAACTACTGCTTGTATTCACTCCAGAGAACGTGGATACAGAGTTGATCTTGCATTTTCTTTCTGAAATCCCGAACCGCGCAGCGGTGAGGGATCCCTATGGTCAGAATTGCTCTTTGGACCCAACACCGAGAGAGTGCTCATTTAAGATTCTTGTAATTGATAGGGATCCCTCGCTTCGCTCGGGACTTGAGAAGATAATTACGTCTGTACCTGCACATTCGCCCGGTCGCCCGCCTCCGCTGCAAACATCGGCGCCCCTGCAAATCCGAACATCCCCGCAACCATGTTTTTGGGAAACTCGGCCATCGTCGTGTTGAACTGGCGCACTGTCTCGTTGTAGTGCTGGCGCGCAAAAGCAATGCGGTTCTCCGTGGATGTCAACTGCTCCTGCAGCAGCATGAAATTTTGTGAGGCCTTCAGATCAGGGTATCGCTCGGCAGTGGCGAGCAGATTGTTCACAGCTCCGGTCAGCGCCATCTCCGCCATGCCCCGCGTGGCAATATCCGCCCCGGACTGCAGGGCATTGCTGCGCGCCTGCGTAACCGCCTCCAGTGTCTGGCGCTCATGCGTCATGTAGCCCTTCACTGACTCCACCAGGTTCGGAACCAGGTCGTGCCTGCGGGTGAGTTGTACGTCGATATCCGACCATGCATTGCGCAGGTTGTTCCGCATCCGCACCAGGCGGTTATACGTCCGCAGCAAGAAAATCAGCAGCAGCGCCGCGATAATGATAATGACAATCAATGCTACAGAGGTGTCCAAATTCGCCTTCCTTCACGATAAGCTTTCAGCAAACCCATCCCCTTATCCTCTGTCATCTTGAGCAACCGCAAGCGAGCTTGCGAAGTGAGCGGGAGTCGAAGGATCCCCATTCAGTCTCCTGCTCCATGCTGATTCAGGGAGTTCTACCCACCTATCCAAACCAGGACTGCTCGCTAGAACTGACCGCTCACTGAACCATGATTATCGTGAGCCACGCGGATTATACGCCTGAACAAATCACAGATGGCAACATCCAATGAGAATCATAAGGACTGCATCTGTTCTTTAAGACGGCAAGGGAGCACAAAGCTGTGCTCCCCTCAAATAGTCTCCGATTTTCAACTACCCAGTTACTACCTTACCCACTTACCAAACCCCTTAAAGTCCGTTCCGCTTCTCCCGTTCTCTCTGGTACGGCTGCTCCAGGTATTTGCGCGCTTCATCAAGAGCGCCCTGCGTGTTGTCGCCCGTCTGGATGGCCTGGCGGTATTCGTTGACCGCGCGTGAGCGCTGGCCGGTAATGTCAAAGATCTTGCCTAGCATGATGTGGCTCCAGACCTCGGTCCAGCGCGGTTCGCCGTCACCATTCAATGACTCGCGATATTCGTTCGCGGCCGACTGGTAGTTCCTCTGCAGGTAAAAGACTTCAGCAATCCGGTAGTGGGCCAGCGAGCTGTTCTTGTTCACCTCCAGGGCCTTATTGAACTCCGTGAGCGCCTCAGAGAGGCTGCCTTGCGCCGTCAATTCCTGGCCGCGGCGAATCGCCACCCGCACCTTCAAATCGGGCGAATTCTTGAGCACCCAGTTGTTGGGATCGAGCGTGAGTTTGCGCGGCTTGCCGAAAGTCTCCACCGAAAACGGTGACTCGGTTCCCACTACGTCAATGCGTTTCATCTCGGACTGGCCATCCGTATCGACCTTGAGTTCCAGAGGCATGCGGAACAGGTCCAGATCCTGGGTAATCTCACCCACCACGCGAAAACCTTTTTTCACACGATAAACCGTGTACTTCATCTTGAATTCCGGCGCGCCCGTTCCATTGACCCACTGCGTGAAGAACGACGTCAGCTTGTCGCCGTAATTTTTTTCCGCCAAATCTTCGAAATCTGACATGGTCACCGGCTTGAAGGCAAACTGGGCCATCAGATCTTTCATGGTTTTGTAATACGGCCCATCGCCAATCACCCAGTGCAGCATGTGGAAGATCATTCCACCTTTGTCGGTGACCAGCGCCTGGAACTCCGGCGAGAAGGTGTCCAGTTTGCCTACATCGGCGAGGGGCACCGTGTCATAGGCGAGAGCGCCCACGGCCATGTCACGCGTGGCATCTTCAAACGCAGTCTCTCCTGCGCTGTGCTGGACGTAATCCATCTCCGCCGACCGCGCGCCGCCATCCATAATCCACCAGTCTTCTTTGCTCGCCGGGCTCACAATGCCGCCCCACCACTGGTGCGCCACCGAATCCGCCAGCAGCCGGTAATTGATTTTCTCGCTGATATTGCGGCTGGAGATGGCGGCAATTTCCGGGGCCCACCACACTGGGACCGTGTCATCCGGCAGTTCCACCAGCTTCAGCACCGGAGTGGGCGCCGGACCGTACAGAGAGCTGAAATACTCCTGCTCCTTGATGGCTGTATCGCCGTAGATCGGCGCGAACTGTTTTTTGGCGACGGAGAAATAGACGTGCATGTTGCCGCCGCCAAACACGGCTTCCTGGAACGGCCCCGCAAAGATCGAACCGGGAAAGCTGGGCTTCTGCCAGATGAAAGAAGCCACTGTCTTCCCTGCCGGCGCCGCTTTTTCTGATTTTGTGCTGCCGCTTCCCACAATCACTGTTCCCGCCGGCGCTGTGATGTTAATGGTCGAGGTGAAGCGGTCAATCCCGTAGTTGATCACCGGAAACCAGCGGCCGGGATAGAGCAGATAGGTTACATCTTCCCCGATGTACGCCAGCTTCAACCCTTCCACCGGACTGTCATCAGCCGTGGCCAGCGCGCCTTCGTAATCAAAGGTCAGAGTCTCTGTGGAACCTTTGGTGAGGCCGTTGGGAAATGTTACCCGGACGGCGTTGTCCTGCGTGATGCGCTCCGGCGTAAGCGGCTTTCCATTGCTGTCCAGCACCTTGGTGACTCGCAGGCCGTTGTGCAATTCAAAACTGGCGAAATTGGTATCTTCCAGCACCTGGAATTTAACTTTGGCTTGTGCCGTCAGGTGGTGGGTCTTGGGGACAATGTCAGCATTGATCTGGTAATCTTCGGCCCTTATGCGGGCCTTCTGCGCGAAGGCCGGAAGAGCAGATAAACATATAAGGACAAAAGCAACGTGAGCACGTCGTAGGGGCCGTCGTGCAATTGACATGAAGATCTCCAGAGATGCTGACAGTATCAACTTAGATGTCTATTTTTTCAAAAAAGCTGCCTTATTAACACTTCAGGCAGCCCCCGACAGGAGGACTGACGTAAGAACGCCACCACCAGCCAAACTTGCGCGTTTCGCACCTATGCGAGGAAAGCTTCATCCCGGTTCACCGCCTAATGCCAAGCCGCCTCGGCTGATCGCGGCCAAAATCTCTTCTGCAGCCCGCAACGCCGGCGCTTCCTCCACCGCCAGCGTTCTTTTCACTTCCGCCAGCGCCTCCTGCATCTCCTGCCTCGCGGTTCCATCCGGCAAAATCTTTTTCAACTCCCTGACCACCGCCTCGCCCGTGAAGTCACCCTGGATCAGCTCCGGCACAATTTTCCTTCCGGCAATCAGGTTGGGCATGGCAAAGGTATCCAGCTTGACCAGCCTGCGCCCGAGGAGCCACGTCAACAGAAACAAACGATAAACCACTACAAGCGGTGTTCCCGTCAGCGCCGTTTCCACTGTCGCCGTGCCGCTGGCCACCACCGCCGCGCGTGACAGCATCACCGTTGCCTGTGCGCTCTCCGTCAGCTTCACCGCCTTGTACGCCGGGCCAAGCTGATATCGCACCCACTCCTTATCCAGCGTGGAGGCTACCGGCAGCAGATACTCAAAATCGCTGCCTTCCTTTTGCAATAACTCAACCGCATCCATCAAAGGAGGAAGATTGAGGTGGACTTCCCTTCGGCGGCTGCCCGGAAGCAGCGCCACCCATTGTTTGTTTGGATCAAGCTTGTACTGCGCCGCAAAATCCATCCTTGACACCTGCGGCAAAGGAAGGAACGCCAGCGGATGACCTACATAAGCCACGTCCACTCCGTGGCTGCGGTAGAACTCCTGCTCAAAAGGAAAGATGACGATCATCTTGCGGACATATTTTTTGATCTGCTCCACGCGTCCGGTGCGCCAGGCCCAGATTTGCGGGCTCACGAAATAGAACACCGGAATTCCCAGCGCATGCAGTTCCCGCGCCAAACGCAAATTGAAATCAGGGAAATCAATCAGGACGGCCGCGTCCGGACGCCGGGTCGCGGCTTCGGCCACCAGCGCCTTGAACCGGCGGCGAATCGCCGGCAAGTGCGTGATCACCTCCACAAGCCCCACCACCGCCACTTCGTTGGCATGAATCTGCGCAGCAAAGCCAACGCCGCGCATGCTCTCTCCCCCCATGCCGAAGAATTCAGAACCCGGAGCCAATTGGCGCAAGGCTGTGATCAGCTGAGCGCCATAGTTGTCGCCGGATGCCTCACCGGCGGAGAGCAGAAATTTCATGCGGAATCATTATTGCATCTGAGGCCGTGATTCCTTGCGAAAAGAGACTCATTGGCTCGTTCAATACTCCGCTATCACCGCTCTTCAAACTCAAAAGTCTCTGCCGCAACCCATTGCCAAACCAGCGCATCTCCTCCTCTGAAGAGAACAGTTTGCGTGGTGAAGATGACTGAACAAGATGAAGTATGCCCTGCCTGCGGCGGCGAAAATCAACCCGGCGCAACCACCTGCGCATCGTGCGGCGCAGAAATGACAATCGGGCCGGAAGATAATGGCTTTTCTGACAACGATCCCGCGCTGGAATACGTAGACCCGGAAACCCGCGTGGAACTGGAACGTTACGAAACCGATACTGGTGCTGAAGCCGAAATCGACTGCGGTCTTCTCCGCGCTAACGGCATCGCCTGCGAACTCGGCGCCCAGACCATCCCTGGCCTGCCCGCCAACATGATTCTGTGGGTTAGCCGGAAAGACGCTGAAATCGCTCGCGCCCTGCTGGATGATGTGGAAAACCCCGGGCCCGACGAACCTGCCTGACCCTCGAGACCAGATTTAGGAGCTCTTGTAAATTCCGGCAAGCCAAATGGTAAAAGAAAGAAGCGGCAGGATAGGCCGAAACCTCTACATGCTGCCGGTCTTCACCTTGGCCAGGGCGCTCAGGCCCTTCAGCACGCAACTGAAATATGCCTGATTTTGCGTGGCAAAGATCAACCGGTTTCCGCAAGCGAGGTATGACTCGGGAGAAGCCGATTCCAGCACCTGCCAGAAGATGCGCTGGATGCGCCGCAGGTCCCAGCGACTGTTGGCCTGCGGCTTAGTGGCAATCGCCGGCCCCAGAGTGAACCAATCGTAGTTGGCAAAGACCGCAAATTCGCGTTCCGGCGGCGGCGAATTGAAGATGTACCACTCCTTGAAAGCTTCGCGCGGAATTTGCTCCTGCGTTTCCGTGTTGGGGAGATAGAGGACGGAGCCCTTCAAACGCCATCCGCGTTGCGTATCTTCCTCGCTGGGCAGCGGCGGCCCCCCGGCAAAAGCTGTGATCACCAGTCCTTTACCATTGACCAGATTGGGGCACTTCTCCAGAACTTCAGGGATGCTGTGATGCGCAGACTCCAACCACCTGAACTCGCCATGAATTCCATGAAACATTTAGAACGTATACCTGAACCTTTAGCAGGAAGCGGACTGAATTAATTCTTTGCTTCCAAAATTTGCTGAAAATCTTAACAGCTTTTTTCCAGCTTGCAAGACCTCGATCAGTTCAGGCGAGCCTTTGTCCAAGGATCCGCGCGCAAGCGCGTTTTCAACTCGCCTTCTCGGCGCTCGCTGTGATGTCTGCTTCCCACACCCCATCAAAATCCACAAAGAAGCTCCTGACCTCAACCTCTGGAATCTCCGTCTTCAAACACGATACAGCCTTGTGCATCTCCCGGCGATGGTTTTCCGCTTCGATGGTAGTGTCATTATTGAAGGCAGCCAATCCGCCGTAGGCGCCACAATCCGAGTGCAACATCAGGATCACATTTTTTGTGCCATGCAGGCGCATAGAACTCCGGATCTGATCCAGCACGAACTTCCGGTCATTTTCACTGCTGGGCGATGATAAGTTTTTGGCGCCGCCCGCGACCAGAATGGGGTCAAAGCGCTCCACATCAATCTTCTTCAACAACTTGTGCAGCACAAGGTCAAAGCGATGGTCAAAGCACCAGACCACGGCAGCATCAGCCGTGTAACGCTCACGTGGAGATTCAAAATGGAAGATCTTGCGCATGCAGGAACTCTCCTTGCCACATTATATGTGGAGAAGAGTCGAAGCATATACCGCACCATTCTCACTTCCGGTGGGACTCTTCTCAACAGCTAGAACAAATTTGGTTGAACTCAGCCCACGCCCGAGCGGCAAGTTCCGCAGACGCTTTCCGTTGGCATTGAAGATGGCATTCGCCACGGCGGGCGCAAGCGCCATGATCGGAGTCTCGCCCGCGCCCATGGATTTTTGGTCTTTGCGGTCGATCAACTCCACCTCGACTTTCGGCGCATCCTTAAAGCGCGGCACACGGTACTCATAGAAATGCGGGTTGGTCACGCGCCCGTTGTCAAAGTGGATGGCTTCAAACAACGCTCCTCCGATTCCCATTACGATCGCGCCGGAAATCTGGTTCTTGAGGCCTTGGGGATTGATCACGGCTCCGCAGTCGAATGCCTGCACCACTCGCGTGATCTTTGCCTGTCTGGTACCGCCATCGAAAGATATCTCGGCACACGCAGCCACGTAGCTGCCTTTTTCAAATCCCCCCGCGATGCCAAACCCGCGCTCGGCACTCGATGGCTGCTTTCCCCAGCCAAACTTCTCCGCCGCGGTCTCAAACACCGCCCGCAACCGCGGATCAGTAATGTTCTTCAGCCGGAATTGCAGCGGGTCCATGCCGATCTGGTGAGCCAATTCGTCCATGTGGCTTTCGCGGGCAAAGAAATTTGCCGTCGCCGCCAGCCCGCGATAAGATCCCTGGCGCAACGGTGGGTTCGCCGTGGGATGAAACTCAATCTTCTTGTTGGCCACGTTATAAGGTGTATCGATCGCCGCCGGACCTGAGTTGTAGTTGTGGAACTCCCATGCAACCAGCGTTCCATCCGGCGCAATTCCGCTCTTCACATCAATTACTCCTGCCGGCCGGAAGTATGCCCAGGTGAACTCTTCTTCACGGGTCCAGATCAGTTTCACCGGCTTGCCTGCTCCTTTGGCGAGGCGCGCCGCTTCCACCGCGCATTCACCCGTGTGCTTGCCGCCGTAAGCCGATCCGGTATCGGGGACAATCACGCGGACCTTGTCTTCAGAAAGATGAAATGCCTCCGCAAGCTCCTGCTTGACCGCGAATGGCCTTTGCGTGCCAGTCCACACCGTAAGCTTGCCTTCACTCCATTCGGCCACCGCTGCTCGCGGCTCCAACGGTGCATGCTGGATGTACGCCACCGTGTAGGTTTGCGATAGGGTTTTGGCGGCTGAAGTCATTGCTTTTTCGACTGAGCCGGTTTCGTGGTTGGACCTTCCCCCAAATCCGCCGCGCGATTCGGTGTCAGGATTCTTTCGCAGGTAATCGAAAAGGTCTTTCTCACCTATCTGTTGTGGCGCCTTCCATTGCGGCTTGAGTAGCCGCAAAGCCTTGTCCGCCGAATACAAACTGTCTGCCACGATGGCGGTGAAGTCGCCGTCGCGAATTACCTTCACGCCAGGCATCTTGTCCGCGCCGTTCAGTTCCAGTGAACTCAGCGTCCCGTGAAACGCTGAAGGGCGCAGCACTTTGCCGTGCATCATGCCCGGTCGGCTGATGTCAGACGTGTATTGGTGTATCCCGGTGACAAACTCTTTGCCATCCATCTTCGCTGGCGAAGTTCCCGCAATGCGCCACTCAGTTGCGGGCGTGAGTGCCGGATCATCGCCAATCACCTTCACCAGCTTCTGCCCGTGTGTGAGGTCGGCGTACGAAATGCTCTGTCCGGTCTTCTTGTTTGTGATGGAACCGTTTTCAGCCGAAAGTTCTGACCGTTGCGTTTGCCATTGCTGTGCCGCCATGTCGAGCAGCAGCTCTCTTGCGGCCGCCGCCGCATGGCGAAGCTGCGGTCCCATTTGTGGAGTGGTGCGACTGCCGAACGTACCCATGTCGAAGGGAGTGAGATCGGTATCGCCCATCACCATCGTGATGGATGACAAGGGGACGTGAAGCTCTTCCGCCACCTGCTGGCTCAGTGAGGTGCGAATGTTCTGCCCCATTTCTGCCTTGCCGGTGAATACCGTGACCTTGCCATCGCCGCCAATGTGCAGCCAGGCATCGAGGTTCTGCGGGACATTTTCACCCTGAGAGCGTCCTGATTCCTGCGTCAGCGCAGCCGGGGCACAGATGCCAATCACAATCCCTGCTCCCAGCAACTTGAAAACATCGCGACGATTAACTTCAAACAAATGTTGCAGGCGCGTGACTTCATGCTGCTCCAACTCTCCATGTTCGTTTTCGTAATTGGGAGGACGGCTGCTCATGCCTTCTTCCCTCCCGCCGTCCGATGGATGGCAGCCACGATGCGCTGATAGGTCCCGCAGCGGCAAACGTTGCCGTTCATGTGGCGGATGATCTCTTCTTCGTTTGGCTGCGGCGTGGCAGCAAGCAGAGCGTGCGCGGAGATGATCATGCCAGATGTGCAGTAGCCGCACTGAAAGGCTCCCTCGTCGAGAAAGGCCTGTTGCAAGGCGGTAAGCTTTCCGTCCTCGATAAGGCTCTCAATGGTCAGGATCTTTTTTCCCGTCGTTGATTCAGCAGGAGTACGGCAGGAGCGTACTGGCTTGCCATCCAGCAGCACCGTACATGCGCCGCATTGGCCCTCACCACAACCGTACTTTGTTCCCGTCAAACCCAGGCGATCACGCAATACCCACAGCAACGGTTCGCCTGCCTGGGCCTCAACCTTGCGTTCAGTCCCATTCACCAGCAGAGTCAGCATTGGCATAACTCATTATCCTAACCCTGCGGGGTATCCTGTTCCAGCCTGACTCATATTGCATGTGAATCAGTGACCCTGGTCTTCTCCGTGTCTCCGCGTCTCCGGGGTGGAAATTTGCTCCGCGCGCAGCAAAGCTGCCTTCCTCTCCACGCCCCACCGGTATCCTGCCAGGCTGCCGTTTTTCTGCACCACGCGGTGGCACGGAATCACCACCGCCACTGGATTTGATCCGCAGGCGTTCGCCACCGCCCGGACGGAGCGTGGAGACCCAATTTGCGAGGCCACGTCGGTATAACTGCGCGTCTCGCCGCGTGGGATCATACGCAGCGCGGTCCATACACGTTGCTGAAACGCAGTCCCCTGAATATCCAGCGGGATTTCGCTTGCGGACGCGGGCTGCGTCAACAGGTTTTGCACCGTCCCTGCGGTCCCCCTTAATTCCCGGTCCTCGCGTGAGATTTCTGCTGCGCTGAATTCGCGCCGCAAATCCTGCTCCAGCTTGCGTTCACTGTCGCCAAAGCGCACAGCACATACGCCTTTGGAAGTAGTGGCGATCAAAAGCTTGCCCAGTTCCGACGATACAATCGTGTAACTGATCTGTACTCCTTCCCCGTGACGGCGGAACGCAGTGGGAGTCATGCCCAAATGTTGATTGCTGTTTTCATACGCGCGGCTGCTGGAACTGTATCCCGCTTCGTAGATAGCGTCCGTGATCCGCGGCTGGCTTTGCAAGGCTTGCTTAAATTTCCCCGCGCGCTGTGCCTGTTGGTACTCACGCGGGCTGATGCCCAGAGCACGTTTGAAGAGTCTTTGGAAATGAAACGGGCTCAATCCCACGGCCGAGGCAATCTGTTCCAGGCTCAGCATCTCCTCAAGGTTCTGCTCGATATAGCGGCAGGCAGCTTCCACCTTCTCCAGTTGCGCGTTGCGTTGCTGCGGACGGCAGCGGCGGCATGCGCGATAGCCCGCCTGTTGCGCGTCACCGGGTGAGTCAAAAAATTCCACCTGGTCGCGCCGCGGTCTGCGGCTGGGGCAGGACGGCCTGCAGAAAACTCCGGTTGACTTGACTGCGTACACGAAGTCGCCATCGGCATTCGCGCTTCTACCCAATACCAACGCCCAGAGTTGATCGCTGTTTCTCTTGGTCGCCATCATTGTTGCATCTTGCATTTTTTATCTCCGCGAAATCTCAGTTTCTGCCGTCAGTTTAGATTCCGCGGCGCAGGGCTGCCATCCGCTGCTTGCTTTCAAATTCCTTTTTTATCTTACCCAAAAAAGCTTTCCGGGTTATGTGCCTGCCTACCCAAATGGCCGATGTGCGTTTCTTCAGCCTGCCCCATAGTGATGTGTAAGCAGTAAAAGGAGCAACAAAATGCCAGACAAAATTTGGGCAGCAGTTTCCAACGAACTGGCCGCCACCACTGCCACTGCGGGCAAATCTGTGGTTGCCGTTCTTGGACGGCGGCATCCTTCCAGCGGCATACTTTTTCGTCCCGACGCCATCGTCACGGCCAGCCATGCGCTTCGGCGGGAGGACGAAATCGCGGTGGTCACCGGTCCCGGGCAGAAACTCAAGGCGCAACTGGCGGGCCGTGATGCCGGCACTGATCTGGCGGTGCTTCGGCTTGAACATTCCATTGATGCACCTCCAGCTGCGTGGTCTTCGACCTCAAATTTACGTGTCGGAGAGTTGGTCCTGGCTTTAGGACGCACATGGCGAGGAAATATCGCCGCGAGTTCGGGAATTCTCTCCGGGCTGGTCCCCGGCCCATGGCGCACGTGGCGCAACGGTGAACTGGACCAGTTCATCCGGCCTGACCTTACGCTGTATCCAGGATTTTCCGGCGGTCCACTGATTGCCAGCTCCGGAGAATTTCTTGGTCTCAACACCGCCGGCCTGCATCGCAGCGGCATTACGATTCCGGCCGGCACGGTGCAGCGCGTGGCCGCAGAGCTGCTTGAGAAAGGCGCCATTGAGCGTCCGTATCTCGGCCTTGGTATGCAACCGGTGACCCTGACCGAATCCTTGCGCAGCAAGGTGAATCTAACTGCCAGCGATGGTCTGCTGGTTGCGCATGTCGATGCAGGCGGTCCGGCGGACAAGGCCGGTGTATTGCTGGGTGATCTTCTGCTTGAACTTGGAGGCCAGGGCTTGCAGGACATTGAAAGCGTCCAGAACGTTTTGCGGTCGGTCAAAGCAGGCCAGGAAATTGAAACCAAATTAATACGCGCTGGAACTGTTACTGCGCTGAAAATCAAATTGGAAGCGCGTCGCGAACGCTGATAACAACAACCTGTTTCGTCGTGCACGGAGTAATAAAGGAGAGGCCAATCCGGTTAATGAGACGGCCAGCAATTTTCATTTCCGCGGCTTCGGTTGCGCGACGCGCCGGATTGCAGAAACTGTTGTCCAGCAGCTGGCCTGATTCGCTGATTACCGTGGGCGCCACGCTCTCAATCGAAGCTATGCGGGAGAGTGGAACGGAAATTCTCCTGGCAGACCTCGATTCATTCTCTCAAGCTGACGCGTTGTTGCGGTTTCTTGAAACCGCGTCGCCGGCTCCTTCCGCCGTGGCTCTGCTGGATAATCCGGATCCTGCGTGGGCGCGTCGTGCGGTTGCAGCGGGCGTAAATGGCATACTCGAGTCAGATTCAGGTAAAGATGATTTGCGCCTGGCCATTGAAGCCGCCGGCGCAGGCTTCGTGCTGCTTCACCCCGCATCTGCTCGTGTGTTGTTGGAGCCGGGAAGTGGTGCATTGCATTTTGACGACGATTACCAGACAATCGAGCACTTGACCACGCGCGAGCGAGAGGTACTCAGGCTGATGAGCGAGGGACTCGGCAATCGCGAGATTGCGCTGCGTTTGGGAATCTCCGAGCACACCGCCAAGTTTCATGCCAGCTCAATCCTTGGGAAATTAGGGGCTTCCAGCCGAACAGAGGCTGTCAGCCAGGGACTCCGTCGCGGTTTGATATCACTTTGAATTGCATTCATGAGAAATAACTAAGAATTTCGAGCAGCAGAGGCTTGCAACTACACATCTAAATTCGCTGATCAGATGCGATCTTTTACGGACAAGCTTCTTCTCTGAAATATGGCCATATCTGTATTGTCCTGCCGAACTAGGCCCATTGGGAGAGATCAAGTTTTCAAGTAAGCGTGCTATTCTTCGGTTGCCAACTCGTTGCAGAAAAGTGAATTTCAGCAGGAGAAAGTATTCATTTGGCTCCCTCCCCCACTCCTCGTCTTCGTGCTGCCATTTGGGCCGTAACTATTCTTCTGCCTATAGCTGCCTGGATATCGAGCGGATTTAGCTGGACCTTTTTTCATCCTGGTGTAGGCGTATTCTTTGTAGCTGCCGCATGCCTCGCGGCGGCCATCGGCGGTCTTCCGGCGGCCCTCGTTGCCATTGTTCTGAACGGTGCGGCCCTGAACGCATTTATTTATCTCCACCAGCCGGCTCAACACGCGAATGCATCGCTGTGGACTGCTTTGCTTGTGGGCGTGACGTTCATCGTCGGTTACGCGCGTCAAAAGTGGTCGGCCGCTGAGATGCTTGCCGGCCGGCTGAGCTCAGATCTTGCTCGCCTGCGCGATGAACTGGAATCGCAACGCACTGATCTCAAACGCTTTCACGATCTCAGCGTGCGCCTCTCCAGCAGTCTGGAACTGCAGCGCCTTCTCAACGATGTTTTAACTTCAGTGGCCAGCCTGCAGAAAACAGACCTGGCCATGCTGCTGGTCCTGCCCGAACCTGCCAGCAAACGGCTGCGCGTGGAAACTTTCATCGGATTCACGGCAGATCAGATACGGCTGTTTGGAGAATTGCCCGCGGATTTCTTTTCCCTGGAGCATCGTGTACTTGTGGAAGACATTGAGCGCCGGGGAACTTATTTCCCTTTCATGGATGCCGCGGAAAAGGTTGGACTCCGGGCTGTTTTCAGCACGCCAATCATCAACGTTCGCGGCGAGCCTCTGGGAGTTGTAGCCACGTTCTTTCGGCAGCCGAATGCTCCCAGTGATCGCCAGTCGCGGCTGGTGGAACTCTATGCGCGGCAGGCTGCCAATGCACTCGATAATGCCCGGCTCTACCGCAACTCGCTGGACACGCTGGCGGCTGAGCAGCAGCGGACTGCTCTTCTGCGCTCATTGGCGGAAGCCGCGGTGCAGATCAATTCCACGCTCGCCCTCGATTCACTGTTGCAGGCCATCACGGACCAGGCGCGAAATATTGTTGGCGCCCGCCAGGCCTTCACTACTCTTCTTCCTCGCGGCGTCTGGCATAAGAGTCTTACCTGTGTTTCCGCCGCGGAAGGCCAGCCCGCCATGCAATTCCCGCGCGAGACCTCAGAGATTTTCATGCTCGCCTGCAATCTCAATACTCCGCTGCGCCTCGGCTCCAGCGCAAAGGAGGACCGACCCTGGCGCTCGCTGATGGTCAAGGCGAGCGAGGCCACCAGCAGCGGCTGGCTGGCGGCGCCATTGCTGACGCGCGACGGCAGAAATCTCGGCCTGATTCAACTTTCAGGCAAGATCAATGGTGAATTTTCGTCGGACGACGAAGCCATCCTGGTACAGCTCGCTCACATGGCATCCGTCGCCATTGACAACGTGCGGCTTTACCGTGAAGCGCAGGAGCAGATCGGGGAAAACAAGCGCACCCAGGAAGCCCTGGAACGCAGCAAAGAAAACATGCAACTGGCCCAGCAATATGTGGGAATTGGAATCTGGGAATGGGAGCTGCAGACCGGAGCACTGGTCTGGTCAGAACAGCTTCGCCGGCTGCATGGCTTCAGTGGCGACGAATTTGACGGCAAGTATGAGAGCTGGATGGAAAGCATCCAGGCGGAAGACCGCCAGCAGGTTCACCGGGCTATCACGGATGCATTGGCCCAAAACGGCGAGTACGAAGTCCAGTATCGTGTGGTGTTCCCGGATAAGAGTATCCACTGGTTGGAAGCGCGCGGCCGCACCATTGTCATTGGCGGCGCAGCGGTGCGAATGCTGGGCGTTGCCATGGACATCACTTCCCGCAAGGCCGCGGAAGAGGCATTGCGGCGATCAGAAAAACTGGCCGCTACAGGCCATCTGGCTGCCAGCATTGCGCATGAGATCAACAATCCATTGGCTGCAGTCACTAACGCCCTTTACATCCTGCGGACCACCAGCGGCATGCCCGCCAGCGCAGTGGATTATGTTCGTACCGCTGAGCTTGAACTCTCACGCGTGGTCCACATTACCCGGCAGACGCTCGGGTTCTATCGCGAAATCTCTTCGCCGGTCATGGTCCACGTTCCCAGGCTGCTTGATGAAGCTCTGGCGGCGTTTGACAGCAAAATTGAGAGCAATAAAGTCACGGTTCACCGGCGGTACGGAAACGTTGGCCCGCTTTCCGCATTTCCGGCCGAGTTGCGTCAGGTATTCTCCAATTTGACCATGAACGCTCTTGAGGCCGTGGAGGAAAACGGGGATGTCTCAGTTCGAGCCCGCTTCGCTCATGATCGCGATAGCTGCCTGGGGATACGGATCACAGTGGCAGACACTGGAGCAGGCATTGCGCCGGAGAACATACCTCACATCTTTGAGCCATTTTTTACCACTAAGAACTCCAAGGGTACGGGCCTGGGTCTCTGGGTAAGCCAGGGGATTGTACAAAAGCACGGCGGACAGATTCGTGTCCGAAGCAGCCAGCACGCGCAACATCATGGCACCTGTTTTGTGATCTTCCTGCCGATGGCGGCGCAGAGCATGCCGGCTGGTGCCTCCGTGGCTCTTCGCGCCAGTGGTGGCGGGATTACGCGACAAGCAGCCGCTTCCGGGAATGATCTGTCTGCGGCCTAGAGGTGCTTTCCCCAAGAATCTAAAGGGATTACATCGGACTGCGAGTTAGCTACCATAGCTCCGTAAATTCCTCTTTGATTCCGGGGATTTTGCCGACCGCAGTTCGCTGATTTCCTGCGCTGATTAAGAAACTCCAAAGTGCGCAGGAGCCGCATAGAATGCGGCTCTGAGTAAAAATTAATTAGGTTAAAACACTGACTTCTGAGGTATGCTGGTTACCATAGTAACTGGCGGATATCTGAATCTATGACCCAGGCAGGAAAACATCCTGAAATGCCGAGCGGCCACAGCCGGGTTTCTGGTTTTTCGCTTGTGGAAGCCTTGGTGGTCGTAATGGTGATCCTGGTGATCGCTGCCATTGCCATACCCAGCTTTGTGCAGGCCCGCATGCGGGCCAATGAAGCCTCAGCCGTCAACTCTATACACACCATAGATATGGCTGAGATTATGTACGCGCAGAGTTACTCCGACGCGGGTTTTGCCAGGACGCTTCAAGATATGGGCAGGGGTGGAACCGATTGTGCGTCGCCCACCGCCACACATGCCTGCCTGATCATGGACGACTCTCTGGCCAACGGCTTTAAGAGCGGATATGTATTTCAATTAAACGGTGACGGTCAAAGGCCATCGCTTGGATACACCTTGACCGGCGCCCCAGAGATGGGCGGAATCTCCGGCCGTTGCGCCTTCGGCAGCAACCAGAGCGGTGAAATTAAGATTATCGCGAATGGCAGCTCGGCCGGCTCCCAGTTCTCACTGGGAGGCAGCGGCGCCTGCGACCACTAATCCGTTCTAATGCTCTGATCCTGGTTCGTCCTCCCCAATCGGCCGGACTCAAAAGAAAAATCTACTCTGTCTTGATGGGAATGGAAACGCTGGTTTTTTCCCACTTCATGACCAGGCCAGCAGCGTCTTCACTTTTCTTGTCGAAGGAAATTGTGAACTGCTCTACCGGGGCGCTTAAATCTGACTTCTGCATGTCAACGCGGGCAAAATCCTGCTTTTCATCGTAGTTTGTGCCCCATTGCCCGGTTTGCTTATTGATGATGAGCTTCCATGTTCCCTCAGACGGCAGCGTCCAAAGCGTATATTTTCCCGCCGGTACTTTCGTTCCGCCGATATTCAGATCCACCGGCGTGGTCAGAGTAGTGGCTTCATTGGCTCCGGTACGCCAGACCTGGCCGTACGGTACCAACCCGCCCATAATCTTGCGGCCTTTCATGAAAGGACGGCTGTAATCAATGGTGATGGTCTTCCCTTTGAGGCTTACCTCCGCCGTTGCCGGAGGACTGGGGCGTTTGCTCTTGTCTTCTTTTTGATTCTGAGCCGGGCTGAGCGTGACGAAAATCAACAACAGGGAAACTGCAATACTGAGTTTCTTCGGCGTCATAAGTTTGCGACTCTCCTGAGTGGAACCGACCATTATCTCGCGACAGAGCATCGCTTACAAAAACGATGCCTTTGCACCACACCTGCTCTTAGCTCGTTCTGATGATCCCAAACACGAAAGTACTATAACCCTTCTGCGCCAAGCGTTCCTTTCCATTCCCTCCTGCTCACCTTAAAGTTATGCACAACCCCACAAGTTTGAGAGCAGAGGCAATAGTGATGAAAAGATCCCTGGCTATTTTTGGACTACTTTGCGTTGGATCGTTGGCTTTTGGCCAGAGCCAACCTGCATCTTCGCAACCTACCAATATCTCGCGCACGACCAAAGCGGTGAACTACCGTTTGCGCGGGGACGGCATCAAGGTTGGTTTCCACGGCACGGACCTGATGGCAGGCGCAAGCGGCGAAGCGCGGGTGGAGGGCAAGAAGAGCAGCGTGGAAATTGACGCGCATTTTGACAATTTGGATGATCCCACCAAATTCGGCTTGGAATACCTGAGCCTGGTGCTGTGGGCCGTCTCGCCCGAAGGGCGCGCGGTGAACCTGGGCGAACTGGTGTTTGACCACAATCACAGCCACGTGAAAGCCATCACGGACATGCAGACGTTTGGAATGATTGTGACTGCGGAACCGTATTTCGCCGTCAATCAGCCAGGAAACATGGTCGTCCTGGAAAACATGATCCCCGCCGGCCTGCAACAGGAAAATATTGAGGCACGATACGAATTGTTAGGTGCGGGGACCTATTCATCCACCAACACCCACATTCAGGATGCTATCTTCGGCATCGACCACAAAACGCCTCGCTCACTTTTCGAGGCGCGCAATGCTGTCCGGATTGCCCGCATTGCCAACGCAGACAAGTACGCGCCTGCAATTCTCGCCAAGGCGTCTGATGAGTTGCGTTCGGCCGAAGAAGCTTTTCAGCACAAGCGTGACAAGGGGACCATTGATACTGTCGCCCGCGATACCGTCGTCACAGCGGAAGAAGCCCGCGTAATGGCAGTGAAAAAGAAAGCTGAAGAAGAGGCGGAAGCAAAAGCCGCTGCGGAGAAAAAGGCGGCAGAAGATCGCGCGACGCAAGCAAAATTAGACGCTGAAGAACAGGCCCGCCGTCGCGCTGAAGCTGAGAACGAACGCAAGCAGGCCGAACTGGCACGCCAGCAGGCGGAAGCAGCCAAAGCCGAAGCGCTGCGCCTGCAGCAGGAAGCGGAAAAAGCACGCCAGGAGGCTGAAGCGGCCAAGGCGCAGGCGGTGGCGCAACAGCAGGAACTGGCGCAGGAAGCAGACAAGGCCCGCAAGGCCGCGGAAGAAGCTGACAAGCTTCGCCAGCAGGCAGAAAAAGAAAAGGCTGATCTACGTGCGCAGTTGCTGGCCCAGCTCAATGCCGTCCTATCCACTCGCGATACGGCGCGCGGCCTGATTGCCAACATGTCTGACGTTCTTTTCAAAACCGGCAGTTTTGAACTGTTGCCGGGAGCGCGCGAACGCCTGGCCAAAGTATCCGGCATCGTGCTGGCTCATCCGGGGCTTCATCTGGAGGTGGAAGGCCACACTGACAGCATTGGCAGCGACGACTACAACCAGCAGCTTTCCGAAAAGAGAGCAGAAGCAGTTCGCAGCTATTTGGTACAACAGGGCATTCCTGAATCCGCCATCGTGGCACGTGGTTTGGGAAAGAGCAGCCCGGTTGCGAGCAACGACACACCCGAAGGGCGCCAGCAGAACCGGCGCGTGGAAATGGTAATTTCCGGCGACGCCATCGGTACTGGTAATGCGAACACGGCTGCGGCGATGCCTGATAGCACAGGGTCAAATTCACCGCGATAGCCGTTGATTCTGGCAAATGAAAAGGAGCCTCAAGCAGGCCCTTTTTTCTTGGTTTGAGTGGCAGCTTAGATTGCTGCCGGCCGGATCTCGTCACGGCGCAGAATCTTTTTCACGGAAGAGAGCAGGTCTTCGCGCGATTCCCCAGTAACGAAGCAATCCCCATCGATGTCTGGACGAATGCGGCCCATCTGCAGAATCGGCGCTTCAGGAAAGAAGTGACGCACCGTGAGCCCAATCGCCTTCTTCATCTTCGGTTCAACTGCATCCGCAACCAGGACCATGTCGAAAGATCTGGCATGGCAAGCCTGTTCAATGTCCTTCAGGCTGAAGGCGGGATTTACTTTGTAGCCAGCCCGCTGCAGCCATTCCACACGAAGCCGCAAAGCGGCTTCCGTGGCCACGACCAACAGGAGGGAGGCTGCTGGAACCGGGTCCATAAACCTTCTGTGCCCCTTCCAAAGGGATTGTTCTAATTCTAATCTTGGTTCGCCCTTTAGGACAATCCCCTACGTTTATATCTCGTATTTTCAGCAGCTTACAATGTTTCTGAAAGGTGTTTGGATTAAGATTTCCAATCTGGGAAATAGAAATCGCCACGATTGCAAGGGCACCGAGATTAAAGAGTCTTAAACGATGTTCCCAATCGACCCACTCACAACCTGGGTGCATATTCTTTTGAGGTAAGCTACTAACCCAAACCCTATCCCCAAATGGCTGCCTCCATCCAACTCCCGCGTTCACCCAAAAGACTATTTTGAAGTACCAGCCTTTTCGCACGCTTTGGCTGGCGCAGTTTGTCAGCATCTTCGGCGATTTCCTTGCGTTGTTCGGCGTGATCAGCCTTATCACCTTTCGCCTGAAGGGCAACTGCAGGTAACGGCCATTACCATTGCTTACGTGCTTCCACTCGCCCTGATCAGCCCGTTTGTGGACCATTGGAATATCAAACGGGTGATGATTTCAAGCGACCTCATTCGAACGGCGCTCATCCTGCTGCTGGTGTTCGTAACTGACGTCACTCAGATCTGCCTGATCTTTGCCGTCATGAGCACTGTTTCCAGCTTCTTTACACCGGCGCAGTCGGTGACCATCCGCACAGTTGTTCCCCAGGAAGGGCTGCTGGCCGCCAATACCATGATAAGCCAGGCCTTTTACCTGGTACGGCTGCTTTCACCGTTCGCCGCCGGAGCCTTGATCGCATGGCTGCATGAAAAGCCTTGTTTCTACCTGGATGCCGCAAGCTTCATTTTTCTCGGCCGGCATGATCACTTCTCTTTCCATTCCGCAGGTGCGTTCGCATTCTGAAAAAACTGTGGCATCTTTGACCGAAGACTTTCTTGCGGGGAACAAATTCATCTTTACCCATGCAGGGCTCACATTTGTGTTTCTATCCATGGGCCTGGCCATGTTTGTGCTGAGTTCGTTCAGCCCGCTGATTTCCATTTACATCCGCGACTCACTGAACGCCGGTCCGTTTATCTTTGGTTTCATCAGCTCCATGGTGGGCATTGGACTGATTGCAGGCGCGCAGTTACTCGGCCGAGTGCACCAGAAGATCACGCGCACCAATGTGGTACTGAGCGGGCTTTTTGCGCTGGGAATCGGGGCAGCACTGCTGGGCGGATTCCAAAATATTCCCATGGCCGCCGCCAGCACCTTCATGATGGGCTTTGCTATTTCCTTCGTGCTGATCCCGGCACAGACTATGTCGCAACAGGAAACTCCACCGGCGCTGATGGGCCGGGTGAGCAGCACATTCATGTCACTGATTGCGCTCGCCCAGGTACTCGGGCTGCTGCTCTCTGGCTATCTCGCGGAAAGGCTGGGAATCCGTCCCTTGTTCCTGTCGAGCGCCGCCTTCGTCGCGATCATTGCCGGCGCAGGCTACGTTTTCATGCGAGGCCGGACGAAACTCGTCCCACAGCAGCAGCAGCACAAGTAAATCCTTGATTTCTAGAACGTCAGCGTTGCCTTGCCGTGTGGAAATTGCCTTCCAGCCGTTCCGCAGAAAGATGGACCACGCGTCGTGAATCGCGGGGTGGCCTTTCAACTTCATAGGCAAGAAACTCGCGTATTACGTGGGTCGCATCCTTATAGCCCTGGACGATGAGCGGCCCTACGACGTCGCCGTCAAAATCAAGCTGGTCGGCGGGGAGTGGTTTTTCCGGAGCAATGTTGAACGACTTCACATAGCGATAGCGCTGGCGTCCTATCTCCAGCTCCAGTTGCTCGGGACGGACTCCAAGCTCGCGTGCATAGGCAGAACAAAGGCGGTTGAAGTTGTTGAGCAGCGCGATATCCGATTTGAAGTTTTTATCAATGAGGATATCCACAGCATGAACTCCCACATCAAGGAAGGTTTTGATCTCGCTTGATTTCTCGGCGCCTCTGAGCGGAGAGATCAAGACCAGAAAAAGCACATCTGCTCCCAAACGCAGCGCGGGCAGGATCGGTTGGTTGCTGATGATGCCGCCATCGGTCCACAGCCGGCCATCCATGGGAACGGCTTCAAAGGCAAAAGTATAAGAAGAAGATGCAACCGCAGCCTGTACCAGATCAGAGGGCTCTTCCATTTCGCGGCGGACAAAATCTTCCTGTACAGCCGGATCAGCGGCCAACACATCCACTGCGGCATTCGAGAAGAAGCGGGCTGAACCGTGCTGAATGTCGGTGGCAGTCATCACGACGCGGATATCGGACTGGCGCAGGCGCGCGTCTGAAATACGCTCGCGCAGAAACTTGATGCGATCGTAATTTGGGAACAGCCCGGTGCGCAGCGGCATGCGCAAGAAGCGATGGCTCAGGCGGCTTAGAGGCTGCTGGAACATGCGATATAGGCCAATCGCGGCGGCGATCACAAGAATGGCGGGCAAAGGCGCGCTGAGTTCAACTATGTGCTCGCCGCGCAAGGGCAGATGGATGTGGGTGAACGCCAGAAACACGACAATAAATCCCCACACCAGCACGTTGGCGCCGAATGACACCCACGTCTTCCTCACGTCGGGATCCCAGCGACGCCCGCGCAGGAAATTCATTACCACGTATCCGATGTAAGAAAGCTTATCGGCAAAAAATAGAATCGCAATTCCGGCGGCAGCCAGCGCCAGCCATGTGGATTTGGGATGGTGTGCATGCAGAAAGATGCCGCGCTCTTTCAGAAACTCCCAGGTAAAATTTGCGACGCCCGCGGAAGCAGCAATTAACCCGGCAAGGAGAAAGATGTAGCGCGACCAGTCAATACCCAGCGTGGCCGGAGTAAGTTCCATCCAGGCCTGCACCAGCTTGTCGGCTTTACCCACGAAGCCTTCAGAATGCGAAGCATAAGAAGCGGCGTTGATGCTCCCTATGGACGAAGCCGTAATGATGTGGGTAGGCACAGAGGCATCCTGAAATGCCATGAGCGCGCCAGCTTCATAGGCGCCGCGCGCGCCTCCGCCGGAGAGCACGACTCCCACGCGCGAAGAGAACTCCTTCGGGCGCACATGCGCGGTCAGCGATCCACGAAAAGTTTGCCGCAGAGCTTCCAATTCGGCCATGGCGGCCGCACCCCGGGTCTTTGATCCCGTGATTGGCGATCCTCTGTTTGGCGATTTGCTGATTGCCATTTCTAGGCTGGAAGCATAACGCAGGTTGGGCTAAATCGAAGCACCAGAAATCGCGCCGGCTGTTCCGCAGGTGCAGGGCACGTTCGTGCCGGATAGCCGCAAAACTCCCATCCGCTATTCGTAACGCAACGCGATGGTTGGTTCCACTCTGGCCGCGCGACGAGCAGGCAAACTGCCGGCAAGCAGTGCAATTATGCCAAGCAAACAGGCAGTCAGCATGAGGACGAATGCATTTGTGCCGCTGACTTCATACAACTGCGAGGCAATCACATGCCCAACCACAACTGCGCAAAGCAGACCTACAAGTAAACCAATGGCAGTCATCCTGACAACTTCACTCAACACCAGCCAGGCCACGCCGCTGCGAGATGCGCCCAACGCCATGCGAATCCCGATCTCGCGCGTGCGCCGCGCCACAATGTAAGCCATCAGCCCGTAGAGTCCGATCGCGGCCAGCAGCGCCGCGAGCAGGCCCATGATCACGCACAGCGCTGCCATGAAGCGCTGGGTGAAGATTGACTGATCCCGGCGCTCGCCCACCGTCATTAATCCATAAACAGGTAGGGCGCTGTCCACCGCCGCCAGCGCAGCCCGAAGCGAGGTTGCCGCCGATGCAGGATCCTGGCTGGTGCGCACGTAAAACGTGACGTGCCCCATTTTGGGGTCCTGGGTATAAGGAAGATACATAAACGGTGCAAAGCGTTCGCGAGGATCGCCGCTCTTACTGTTGGCCACGACTCCCACAATTTCAATATCCGGCTTTCTGGATATTGCTCGCGCCAAGCATGAGACTGCTGTCCCAGAGGATCGCGGCCGGCAAAGTAACGTTCCGCCAATTTCTGGTTGATGATGGCCACCTTCGGTGAAGTCGCGGTGTCGCTCTCAAGAAACTCTCGCCCGGCCAGCAAAGGTATGTTCATGGTGGAAAAATACCCCGGTCCCACCTGATTCCTGCCCGTGTCAGTGTTTTCGTTTTCTGCTGTGGTGTAGCCTTCCACCGTGATATTGCCGCTTTCCTCGTCATCGGCCATCACTGGCATTTCCGCCGCGCTTACAGAACGGACACCCGGCAACGCGGAAATCGTTCTGGCTCAGGCGCTCCATCAACTGAACTTCCTGCGCAGGAGCGTAACCGTTGAGTTCAGGCGCAATGGAGAATTCAACCAGGTGGTCCGGATTGAATCCGAGCTTCACATATCGAAGGTTGATCAGGCTGCGCGTGAACAATCCGGCGGCTGCCAGCAGCACGGTGGTAAGGATCACCTGCGTGACGATCAGCCATTTGCGCAACGCTGCACCGGCGGCTCCGGGTGACGCTGCACTGCTCTGGTTTTTCAGAGAGTCCTGGGCGCTGACCCGCAGCAGACGCAACGCGGGGAAGAGCGCAAAAACGAGAACAGAAAAAAGAGAGACGCCCAGTGCAAAGAAAAACAAATTGAGATTGAGGTCAGCGTGAAGACCGCTGAGTCCGGTGCTCCTTGGGATAGCGTGCAGCATGGTTCGCAAAAGCAGTGGCGCTATGACCAGGCCCGCAGCCGCCCCGCACACGGCCAGCAGAAAGCCTTCTGTGAGCAGCAGACGAAGGACCCGCCCGCGGCTGGCTCCAAGCGAGAGCCGCACGGCAATTTCGCGCTGTCGAGCTTCTCCTCTGGCAATCAGCAGACCGGCAAGGTTGGCGCAGGCAATGATCAGCACCAGGCCAACCATAGCGCTGAGCATGATCAAGGGGCCGCGCGTCCCCGTTTGCACAATCTGCCGCCCGTGCGAGCCGTCGTCCAGTAGCAGCTTGCGAGCCAGGAACTGGTCCTTCCTGCGCGGCGAAATCTTCTCCAGCGGCATATCCTCTTCCAGAATCGGACGGAAGATCACCGGGAGAGCGCTTTCTGCTTCCTTGCGGCTCACGCCGGGCCTCAGCCGTGCCAGCAACGCAGCCCAATGATCTGTCCTGTCGAGAGCGTTCGAGTTGGGCTCCATCTGCCGTTTCATGGTGATGGGGATGAAGATGTCAGGCTGCTGCCCGATCTGTATCCCGGTAAAGCCCGGCTGTGACACGCCGACCACAGTAAGCAGAGTGCCGTTCACCGTGATCTGCTTGTTGAGCACAGATGGATCGTTACCAAAATGGCGCGTCCAATATCCATAGCTGAGGATGGCAACACGATTGGCGCCGAGGCTGGTTTCGTCCTGCGAGTTGAAAATGCGTCCGAGCGTTGGCCGTACGCCGAGCACCTCAAAATAATTGCCGGAAACGAGTTCTCCCGTGGCACGTTCCGTATTTCCCAGGCCGGAAACGCTGAGCGCAACCGGCTGGCGGGCAAGGACGCCGGTAAAAACGCGGCCGCTGCGATCGCGAATATCTTTGTAGATCGGGTACGAAAAGGACGTGGCATCATCGCCATCACTGCTGACGTGACCTTGCTTGGGTCCGGGCGAGCGCAGCACAACCAACTCTTCCGGGTGCGGAACGGGAAGGAGCTGCAACAATACCTGATAGGTAATCGAGAAAATTGCCGTGTTCGCGCCGATGCCCAGTGCCAGCGTAACGATGGCAATGGCGGTGAAGACCAGACTCTTGCGCAACAATCGTGCCGCGAAGCGAACGTCCTGCCATAAAGTTTCAAGAAAGACAAAGGAACGCATTTCGCGGCACTCCTCGCTCGTTCGTGTGGGATTGCCGAATTCTTTTTTGGCGGACGTGGCGGCATTCCCATCGGCTGCCGTGGCACGAAGCTTTTCTTCCCGCATGGCCAGATGAAACGCCATTTCGTCCTGGAGGTCCTGCTCAAACCGGCGTCGCCGGAAGAGCGCTTTGATGCGCAGCCAGAATCCACTCGGCATCTTTGGAGTCCCTCCCTAGGCGCTCTATGCGCTCATGCGCGCTGCAAAACCCGGGCAATAGCGGAAGTCATCCTTCCCCAGTGTTCTGTTTCCGCCGTCAGAGTATTTGCGGCCAGCAGCAGTCAACGCATAGTACTTGGCACGCCGATTGTTCTCTGAAGTTCCCCACTCAGCCTTGAGCAAGCCCTTGAGTTCCAGACGGTGCAGAGCGGGATACAGAGCGCCTTCTTCCACGCGCAGCACGTCGGCTGAGCTGTCATGGATCCACTCGGCCACTCCATAGCCGTGCATCGGGCCACGCTCCAATGCCTTGAGAACGAGCATGTCCAGCGTGCCTTGCACCAGATCGCCTGATTTGTTTTTATCGTTTCCCATAAATTGTTTATGGGAGTATCTACCATGCAGACGAGAAAAGCAAATCCCATCACTCATGAACGCCGGATTAGCAGATCGCCGTGATCGCACGTGATCGCCGACATCGCACGTGATCGGAAAAGCAAAAATCCACCACGGAGACACGGGGGCAGAAAAAAATATTTGCCGCAGATGAGCGCGGATAAACGGTGATTGAAGAGAAGAATTGGCCGCGAATTAACGCCATGAGAAATGCAATTCTTATCCTGCACGGATCAGCGTAAATCCGCGGTCATTTTGTTTACTTCAGCTCCGTAGCCTGCCCTGAGTGACTGAGCGACGCGCACACTCCTGGCCGGTGTTTGTCAATGTGCCGGTGGAAATGGAGTTCGCGACGCGCTCGTGGCCAGAAACCGGGACCCGCGCCGAGCGCAAGATCCACTGGCCGAACAAGAGACAACATCCGCAGCGAGGAACCCTTCCAAAACGGCCAGGTCTCCCTTGTGCGCGGCAGCGATAAAGACCTCCAGAAGCCGCCGCTGCTCGGCAAAACTGGCGGGTATGCGCCGGCCATCGGTGATGTGCTTACGGGCACGGGAGACGAGTTGGCGCGTGTTTGCCTCCTCCATTTGCAGGACGTCCGCGATCTGGGGATACGGGTAATCGAACGCTTCGTGCAGAATGTATGCGGCGCGTTCAGTCGGTGAAAGCCTCTCAAGGAGTAGCAGGACTGCAAGCCTCAATGCTTCGCAACGCTCCGCACATGAATCGGGACCGCTCGCGGTGTCTACAGGTTCGGAAACCCAAGTGCCCATGCAGGTTTCGCGGCGGGAGTGGGCGGACTGGGCGAGATTGATACACAGTCGTGTGGTTGCCTTCGCCAAGAAAGCCGGCGGATTCTCAACCGCGCCCCGATTTCCAGATTGCCAGCGCAACCAAACGTCCTGCACAATGTCCTCGGCTTCTGCCGCACTTCCGAGGATGTGGTACGCGATGCCGAGCAGACGCGGGCGGACGTTGGCAAAAGTTGAGATGCCGTTGTCGTGATTACTGGCCACGATGTCAAAGCGAAGGGACGAAGCGGTTTGTGGTAGAGGCTGTCCCACAGTTGCCATAGTGCATCTCCTTTCTGAGCACGTCCGCTTGTGTGTTGGGTCTTTCCGATCAGGTGTATTAGATTTTCAGAGACCGTTCACGAGTCAATAAATTTCTTTCGAAGAGTGTTACGGTGACTAGGGGGCACCTCTGTTCTGCTTTGCCGCAGCTCTTAGGAACCTTGAATTTTTAATGGGCAATTTTTTCAGGAAAACCTAAAAGGATTTGTGCGAATTGAGTTGCGATTAAATCAGGAGTTGGCTTGCAGCAGGATTTTTCCGCGCATGTGCGGCGCACCTGCGAGCATCTCGTGAGCGGTTCGTGCCTGATCCAGGGGCAGAACGGAACCGATTTGCGGAAGCAAGACGCCATCGTCGAACAGTTTTGAAATTGTGTTCAGGCGCGCATTGGTAACTTCGACGTAAAAAAATACTGATCGCACATCTGGCCGCTGTTGAATAGGATCGGTTGAGACGACCGATACAACAATCCCCCCGTGCTTTACCAAGCGAAAGGAGAGTTCCCGAGTCTCTCCTCCAACCGTATCAATAACCACGTCTACTGGACTAAGAATTTCTCGAAGCTCCCGGACCGACAAATCTGATCCGAGAGTTAGAGGAGGCGGTGGACTCACTTTGCTCTTACCCTCCCGGATAAGTGCATCCCATGGACCTACTCCGGTGGCAGCAACCCGAACCAAGATTTCTCCCGGTCCCAGAATGGGGCGTTGGATATCGTCAATCACGATAACAGCGGGCGGACCAAACCGGTGAACGCGAACTGCTCTCATGTTTCCCGTCGGCCTCTCGTATTTAGACCAATCAAGGCCTCGATTTGTGACAGTGTGCCCGCAGTCTTTTTGTGAATGCATTTCTTGTTACAGTTAGGAGGGCTGTCCTGTCGTAAGAGACGAGAGGTTCTGAGGTTACGGGGCGAAAATGTCGAAGGGGCGGTTGGAAGCATTCAGCGACGGTGTGATCGCGATCATCATCACGATCATGGTGTTGGAGATGAAGGCGCCGCACGGATGGCATATGCAAGACCTTGCTCCGCTGGTACCGACTTTTCTCAGCTATGTCCTGAGTTTCCTTTATGTCGGCATTTACTGGAACAACCACCACCACTTACTACATGCCTGCACGAGGGTCACAGGCGCAATGCTCTGGGCCAATCTGCACCTCTTGTTCTGGCTTTCTTTGTTTCCGTTCACCACCGGGTGGATGGGCGAAAACCATTTCACCGCGGTGCCCACGGCGCTATACGCAGTGGTGCTGTTGATGGCCGCGGTTGCCTACGTGCTGCTCCAGCAGACGATTATCCGCGCGCAAGGGCAGAATTCAATCTTGAAGAAAGCGATTGGGCGCGACTGGAAGGGCAAGCTATCGCCAGGTCTGTATATCGTAGCCATCCTTGCCACATTGCGTTCTCCGTCGATCGCCCAGGCGATTCTCGTTATCGCCGCACTGATCTGGCTGATTCCTGACCGGCGTATCGAAAAAGGTCTTGCCAATGTAACGAGCGTTGACGAGACGCCGTCGACGAATCCGCAAAAACCCAGGCTGGAATCGCGTGCTCATGAATGAAGCCGGGCATCCGGCAGGATAGCGGTGACCAAAAATCTTGCGTCGAGGGTAATCAAAGCATTGTCATGTCTCATCTGATGACATGTTAACGGCCGTAATCATGTTGCCGCGTGTGGTCGCAGAAATACATCGATCCCGCAGCTTGATACTCAAGAGCGCTCAGCATGTAGTACAGCGTTCCACTTAAACCCAATTTCTCTCTCAAAATTTTTCCAGCAGCCGCTGCACACTCACGAGTGCACAAGTGCCGCTCAACAGCCATCCATTTGAAATTCCTGAAAATAGCTGAGTAATCTTCACGCATTCACCCAGAGGGAACGAGGTTTGTGTTGTCACAAAATCGCCCCCAGCCCTGTCTTAGCTAGCAGACCGACGGCTCTCGAAGTTGTGGTCAAAGGCTGAAAGGAGGCAATTATGAAGATCGTTGTGATCGGCGGTACCGGACTGATTGGATCAAAGCTTGTGAACAAGCTTCATGTGCACGGGCACGAAGCGGTACCGGCATCACCCGATTCGGGTGTCGACACTGTCACCGGCGAGGGATTGGCCGAAGTGCTGAGAGGCGCTTCGGTAGTGGTTGACGTATCAAACTCTCCTTCGTGGGAAGACGCAGAAGTACTGAAGTTCTTTGAAACATCAACTCGTAATCTCCTCACCCATGAAGCAACCGCAGGCGTAAGACATCATGTTGCTTTGTCAGTGGTGGGAACCGACCGGATGCCAGAAAGCGGCTACATGCGCGCCAAGATGGCTCAGGAGAAACTGATCCAGCAATCCTCAATTCCCTTCTCTATTGTTCACGCGACCCAGTTCTTCGAGTTCCTGAAGGGTCTGGCAGACATTTCCGTGGTTGACGGCAAGGTGCACTTGCCCCATGTACTCTTCCAGCCCATGTCGGCCGACGATGTCGCAAGTGGCGTGGCCAAAGTTGCAGAAGGTCAGCCGGTAAACGGGATTGTGGAAATTGCAGGGCCGGAACAGTTTCGCGTGGACGATCTGGTTCGACGCCGACTGGCCGCCATGAGAGATTCGCGCGAAGTCATCGCTGATCCGAACGCGCGCTACGGCGGAGCGAAAATCAGCGAGAGAACACTGCTTCCGGGGAATAGCGCAAGGCTCGGCGAGACGACTTTCGAAGCCTGGCTCAAGCAGTCCGCATTGCTTGCTGCCTGATCCAAACGTCGCATGGAATGCGCCACTCAGGCGAAAGGTGAATTTATGACGTTCACAAAGCTAATCCTGGCCGTGGCATTTCTGATGTCCGGCACGCTTCTGGCCCAGGAAGCCAAGGTAACTCAGCTCATGTCGAAGGACCTCAAAGACCTTCCGGGCAAAGAGGGTGTGATGATCACTGTGGAATATCCGCCGGGCAGTTCGGACCCAATCCATCGCCACAACGCACATGCGTTTGTTTATGTGCTGGAAGGCGAGATCGTGATGCAGTTGAGAGGCGGAAAAGAAACGGTCCTCAAGCCAGGACAGACTTTTTACGAAGGTCCCGATGATGTTCACGTCGTTGGGCGAAACGCAAGCAAGACCGAGCCGGCGAAATTCGTCGTGTTCCTGGTGAAGGAGAAAGGCGCTCCGGTGCTGGTACCGGCCAAGTAAATCAAAAACCGCGAGCGTTTCTTTGGCAAAAAGTTAAGGAGAAATATTTTTATGAGCACAATTACGGTAAAAGACGGCACGACAATTTACTACAAGGACTGGGGCAAAGGCCCAGCCGTCACGTTTTCGCACGGATGGCCGCTGAATTCGGATATGTGGGACGGTCAGCTGCTGTTCCTCGCCCAGAATGGATTCCGCGTGGTGGCGCATGACCGGCGTGGCCATGGCCGTTCCAGCCAGGCTTCGCAAGGGAACGACATGAATGGATACGCCGACGATCTGGCGGCCGTCATTGAGGGGCTCGGTCTGAATGACGTTACGCTGGTGGGTCACTCCACTGGCGGGGGCGAAGTCACCCGCTACATAGGACGCCATGGCACAAAGCGGGTTGCCGCAGCCGTTCTGATCGCGGCTGTGCCGCCGCTCCTGGTGAAAACCACTGCCAACCCGGAAGGAATTCCGATTGAAGTGTTTGACGAAGGACGAAGCAGTCTTGCCAAAGATCGTTCACAGTACTACAAAGACTTTGCCGCAATGTTCTATGGCGCCAATCGGCCCGGCGCCAAGGTCTCGCAGGGAATACTGGACCAATTCTGGCTGTGGAGCATGCAAGCCGGGCTCAAGAACGCCTACGAAAGCATCAAGGCGTTCTCCGAGACGGATTTCACTGAGGACCTCAAGAAGTTCGACGTGCCCACGCTCATGATGCACGGCGAAGACGACCAGGTGGTGCCGGTGAAAGATTCGGCCAAAAAATCGGCCAGGCTGATCAAAGGGGCGCAGGAAATCTACTACCCCGGCAGGCCGCACGGCCTCACAGCCACACACCAGGATGAAGTCAACGCCGACCTGTTGAAATTCCTGAACTCGGTGCAAAAAACTCGCAGGAAAGCAGCTTAGGAAATCGCCGACATCGCGCGTCATCGCCGACATCGCCGTCATCGGAAAGCAGTGGGCCAGGTTCCCTGAAGCAAGGGGCCATCCGGGTTGGTGCGGATGGCCCGGCTTCTTTGGCGTTCAGGCGTGTTGATTAGGGACTTGTGGAGCAATCGCCGACATCGCCGACATCGGAAAGGCAAAACCTTATCTGGATTAACGCTGATCAACGCGGATTGAAAAAGCATCCGCAATAGCTGGAGACGCGACACCGCCGACTGCCGCCGAACTCGGTTCGCTTCCTCGGAGTCGCTCAAGATGCGAGCTTTCGCGGCAGTAACGAGTGGCAGGGGCTTTAAGCCCCTGCACTGCGATATCTAGAACGCTGCTGCGCAGAATCCTTTGAACAAAACAGTCTTGCCGCACTTGCTGACTGATTTGGGTAGCTTGTGCGAGTATGTTGTCAAATTTGTTCACAGCCAGGACGGTTGGACCGTCAAAGCCAGCAGGCCCATCAAATTTGGAATAAATTCCATTCTTGAGGGCAAATCCACTACCGCCAGATTCGGGCTGATAGCTTCCCACCACTACGCCTGAGTTGCTGACTTTGCTCGGGAATACGAACGGCTCGGGAATGCTATCTGGAGGTTTAATGTTGCTGAACACCCCGTCTTTCCACATAAAGGCCGGGTTGCTGTTCACAGCCTGAATCAAGTAGCCTCCCACAACCACGCCCTCATCGTTGATGCTGGTGGGCTGCGTTACATCCGCTCCAGGAAACGAAAGGATGGTCACTTTCCCGTTGTGCAGCAGAAAGCCATTGACAGGGAGGGTGTCAGAATTAATGGTTCCAACAACATCGCCGTTCGAATTCACTCCCGCGACCGTGAAATCTGCGTTGGGAAAGCCGGGAAGAGTAATGGTGCGGAAGCCGCCGGCGTGGACCATGTAAGCATGCCCTTTCCCGTCTTTACTGGTGTATCCGCCAATGATAATTCCATTGCGGCTCATATCGCTGACACTTGTACCTATAGAACCAGGAAACATAAATGTACTGAGCCTGCCTTGAAACAGCAGGAATCCGTGGGCCACGTTTTTGCTGTCAAGGAAAGTTCCCGCAATGCCTCCCAAGTCATTGAGTGCGGCGGCCTGGCCATTCGTAGCCGGGGCCGGAAAGTTCAATGCTTTAAACGAGCATTTTCCCGTGGTTGATCCAGCAGCCTGGGCGAATGCGGCCGTGGCGGTGGCGGCGATGAAAACGGCGCACATGAGCAGAGAGAGAGCTTTTCTGTGGCTTTTCATAAAACGAATGATCCTCCGGGTTGTTCTTGGGGAACATTCCGGATTGAGATGAGTTGCTGCTGGATCCGGGTGCCCACGTGTGCTGCTGAATTCATACCTAGACGTTGATCCCCACCCTTCATGAAAACTGAACACGCAAAGGGTGGGGTATTTGGCTGTTTCACCAGGATAAAAGATTGTTAATCTAGAACGCTGCGGAGCAGAATCCCTTAAACAGCGGATCCACCGACCCTTCTACCTTTTCTGCGATTACGTTGTCAAATTTATTCACCGCATCAATCAATGAGCCCACCGTGGGCGATAGATCAATTTTTGTGTACGTTCCATTCTTGAAAGCGTATCCATGTCGCAGACCATCAGATACATAGCTGCCAACGACGACTCCTGTATTGCTAATCTTCGATGCGAGCGAAGAGGTGCTGCCAGGCGGATTTATATTGCTGAACACCCCATCTTTCCACATAAAGGCATGTCCGCCATCGAATGGAGCAAGGGAATAGTTTCCAACAACCACACCTTGATCGTTGATGCTGGTAGGCGTTGTCCCTGCCTTGGCTCCGGGAAATGAAAGGATGGTCAGTTTCCCATTGCGTAGCAGGTAGCCGAAGGCGGCGCCGTTGGCAACGAACCCGCCAACTACGTCACCATTAGCATTCACTCCGAAGGCCGAGGTATTCGTAGAGAGAAACCCGGGAATTGTAATTTGATGGAAGACCCCGGACTTGACCATAAAAGCCCGCGTGCCCACAACACCGCTAACGTTGTAGGTGCCAACAATGATTCCCGTCCGGCTAATGTCCAGGGCCTCCGTTCTTATTGAACCTGGAAACATAAAACTGGAGACCTTGCCTTGGTACAGCAGGAATCCATGGCTTGTCGCATTGGCATCCAGATAGGAACCCACAATGGCGCCCACATCATTGAGCGCCGTGGGGACCCCAAGGTGGTTAGCCGGCGCCGGGAAATTCAATGTTTGGAATGCGCATTTCCCCGTCGTTGATCCAGAAGTCTGGGCGAAGGCAGCAGTGGCTGTGGCGGCGATGAAAAAGGCGCACATGAGCAGAGAGAGAGCTTTTCTGTGGCTTTTCATAAGACGAAATGATCCTCCGGGTTGTTCTTGGGGAACATTCCCGAATCAGATGAGTTGCTGCTGGATCCGGGTGGCCACGTGTGCTGCTGAATTAATTACCTAATCATTACCTAGTATCTTTTCGGCTTGTTCAGCACAGGTGATCGGAAAAACAAACCCCTTGCCGCCGATTGACGCTGATCTGCGCGGATCGGAAAACAGTTTCACCGCAACGGACAAAAAGAGAGCAAGGGGCGCAACAGAACGGAGGGCTTCGGACAATCGCAGGATTTGAAAAAAACTCCCAAAAAATCCGGCGCACCCACAAGGAATGCGCCGGCTGCATAAGTGGTCCTGAACCGTAAACTGCGCGAAAACGGTTTAGAACCGGAAGGTGAGTCCAACCTTGATAATGCGGTTGCCCAGAGCATTGCCTACCACGGTATTGCTGACCCGTGGATCGCCGAAGCCAACCAATGCTTGCTGCTGGTCCAGGGGGATTCCGGCATTCTCAAGGAAGGGATCAACGCTCTGGAAATTGGCATGATTGAAAACGTTGATGAGCGCGGTGTTGAACTCCAGTGAGGCCCGCTCGTTGAACTTCATGTTCTTAAAGATGGCCACATTGGCGATGTTGCTGGGCGCGTCCTGCGAGAGGTTGCGCCGCGCGCCAAAGGGAGTTCCGAATACGGTCTGCGCCGTAGTGGAGTTGATGATGTAGCGAACCGCGCTCGGCTGCACGCTGGTTCCGGGCGAAATGCCGTTCAGCACATCATTATTGAAGGAGATGAGCGTAGTGGCCGGCAGCGCGCAGGCACTGCCGAAGTTGGAGCAGGCATCCCCGGCAAAGATACCAACGCTGGTGGCGGGTGCGCTGAGGCTGCCGACGAACGGACGCGCCGTATCTACACCTACGACGCCGGCGATAAATCCGAGGTCGAAGTTGTCACTGGGAGCTCCCAGCGCTGCCTCCGCGAGTCCCTGCACCGGTGTGTAGCGCTGGCCAGTGGCCCAGACGTAATTGCCGGAAAGAGCCCAGCCGCCAAACACGTGTCCCACGAATCCGTGCTGCTCTCTGAAGAACGGCAGTTGTTCCGTGGCAGCGAAGGAGAACTGGTGCGGGATATCGAGACCGGAGAAGGAGTATTCACCGCTCCCGGTGTTCCAGGGATTTTGCGCGAAAGCCAGCGTGGAGCCGCCGAGGAAGCTGCTGAAGATTTCGCTGACGTTATCGAGCGTGCGGCTGTAGGTATAGCCGCCGCGCACCGTGAGCTGCTTGAAAAGATTGTTGGCGCGGAACTCCGCCTGCAATCCGTGGTAGTTGGAGTAGCCGCCGTTATTACGTTCCAGCACGATGCCCTGGGAGCAATCTGCGCGGCCCAGAGCCGGATTGGCAGTTTGTCCGGGGCCGAGCAGGACTTGCGGGTTGGTGCAACCGGTTACGCCTGCTGGAGCTGTCGAGTTGCCGGTGACAATTGGATTGCCATTGACGGTCTGGAACAGATCATAAGCGTGGTTGCCGACGTAACGCAGTTCGACTGCCGAATTGGCTGTGAGTTGGCGTTCAATCCCGAAGTTCCAGCTTTGCACCTTGTCAGGTCCAAAGTTGGGCGAGATGGTGGTTTCACCCGCGGCAAAGCTGCGCGGATCAAACGCCAGCCTCTGCAGTTGGGGTGAGAGCGCCGCTCGCACATCAGGACCGAAAGGATGGCTGGGCAGGGTCATGCTTGGAGTGATCTGCGACCCGGTAAACGTGTTCAGGAAGACCACCGGCGCAGAGTTGGCTACGTTGAGATAAATGTTGTAGAACGGCGGGTCATAGAGCATGCGATAGCCGCCACGGATGACCGTCTTGCCATTGCCGGTGAGGAAGCTTCCCCACCGCGGCGAGTAGGCAAAGCCGACGCTGGGGCCAAAGCTGGTTTTGGTCGCGTCAAATTGCGGCGACGTCCGGGCGGAAAGAGGGATGTCCTGGCGCCAGAATGCGGTTGCAGGATCGCTTTCACGGCTCGTCGTAAGTTCGTTGAACAGATTTGCCGGTTGGCCATAGTAGGTCCAGGTCAGGCCCAGATTCAACGTCAGGTTCTGCCCGATCTTCCAGTCGTCACCGGCGTAGAGGAACGTGTCATGCTCGCGGAAATCAAGCACTGGAGTGCCTGCCGCAATGCGAACACGGTTGGGTGTGTTGGCGGCAAAAGCCTCCCAATCATTGAAGCGGAAAGCCCCGTTCAAATTGGGCAGGAACGTGTTGGGCGAGCGCTGGTAGGTGTAGTTCACGCCGGCTTTGAAGGTGTGCTTGCCCACCACCCAGTTCAGGTTGTCCTGCGCCTGCCAGGTGTTCACAATGCGGCCTTCAGGAAACGCGCCATTCAATCCGAAGGAATAGAGGCTGGTATCACTGAAAGTCACGCGGGTGATGGCCTGGTCCACGCCAACGTCGGACGGCACCGTGCCGAGAGTGTTGGTGGCGAAGACGACGTTCAAGCGATTGAAGCCAACACGCGCTTCATTGACGATATGGGTCCCGAAGTTGTGTGTATCGCCGAGAAGAATCGCCTGACTGAGTGCAGGCACGCTGACAGGAAGACCTCCGGCTGCGTCGCCAAAATCAAGGTTGAAGTTGTTGCCGCGATTGAAAATATAGCGCGCCATGAGAGTGTCATTGCCGCGTTGCCAATCCATGCGCGAAACCCAGTTGAAATTGTGCGTGTGCGTAGGCAGCGTACGTTCAACTCCGGCCAGCTGGTACGTTCCACAGGCTGGATTGCTGAACGGAACATCCACAGCAGCTCCAACGGGAGTCGGGTTACCGGCGGAAATGGCGTAAGGCCCAAACTGGGAGAGAGCTGTCATGCTTGTGCTTCCCGGGAAGCAGGCCGACAGTGCAGCAATGCCCGCCGGCGTAGGCGTGAGTCCGGCGCTGGTATACAGCGAGTTCTGCGAAATGATCTGCTGGTTGAAGCCGCCGAAGAAGAAGAGTTTGTTCTTCACCAGCGGGCCGCCAATGGTGAACCCGCCAAATTCATCATTCGCGCGCGGAATGGATGTGAGCGGATTTCCGGCGGCATCCGTGCCGAAGCGCTTTTGAAAATTAGTCATGGAATTCATGACAGTGTTGTTTTCATGCTCGTAAACGCTGCCATGCCATGCGTTGGAGCCTGACTTGGTGATGATGTTCACCACTGAGCCAGCATTGCGGCCATATTCCGGGCCGAACTGGTTGGTGATGAGAACGTACTGCTGTACGAACTCAGTGTCTGAAACAAAAAGTCCCGGGCCGGCGACGCTGTTGTCATTGTTGTTTTGCCCGTCAATTTGCTGGTCATTGTTGCGCCCGCGCAGACCGTTGACGGCAAATCCCGTTCCGCCATTGGTATTGGAGAAGCCGTTATCACGCGCGGCCACCACGCCGGGAACGAAGAGCGCCAGAGTGTCGAGCCCCTCGTTCTCATTGATGCCGGCAAAGGTGGTGAGCTGGGTGCCGGAAAATGTGTTGGTTACCTGCGATTGCGTGGTCTCAATCAGCGGAGTTGCCGCATTCACTTCTACCTCGGCGCTGATTTCGCCCACGGTCAGGTGAATTGCTCCCAGTCCACTGTCCCGGCCGGCCGCAACAATAATGTTGCTTTGTACAGCCGTGCGGAAACCCTGCGCGGCTACTTCAACTTTGTAATCTCCTACCGGAATAAGGTTGAAGTGAAACAGTCCGGAGCTGTCTGTTGTGGTGGTAAGAGTTGTGTTAGTGGCAAGATTCGTCGCCTTCACTTGCGCGCCTGACACAACGGCTCCCTGCGGATCCATGGCGGTTCCTGATATGGATCCTTTCAGGACCTGCGCATTAGACGCCAGTGACAGGAACGTGATTAAGAGCGCAAGAGTAAACACCAATCGATGGATTGGAGGAACATGATACCTGTTCATCTCTATCTCCTCATAACAGGGCTGCGCTTTGTGCAAGTCGGAAAAACAGCGCGGAAGCCCTTGATGAGGAGCACTAAAGCAATCACTGTTCCAGCGTGATGAGCGCAGGCGGAACGAAAAACCGCGTTGTGACAACATGCCGCGATCAGGTGACGAGTGGTTTCAGAAAAGTGACGAGTGGTACGCAGCAGCGTGACTCTTTATTGAAGCGCCCTTCGGCTCTCATGCGCCCATTCTCTGTTTTTCGGAAGAAAACGCTCAGAAAAGATACACAATCTGGAACTCAACAATCGCTGCCGCTCACATTAGATAAACATAATGATTCTCTAATCAGCAGCGATCTGCCGCCATCCTGTGAGACGTTGCTTTTGAGGATGACGGTTTCTGCCGCACTTCGTCTAACTGCACAGATGGTGTCCAGGGGCAAGGTGTATGAGTACAGCCGACGTAATGACAACCAGCGGACGGCTGCCTTTGAAAGAAACAGGGAGAACGGTGTTCGTTCCGCTGGGCGAAGTAGAGTATTTTGAAGCTTCCGGAAACTATGTTCGCGTCCACGCAGGCGGCGAACAATATTTAGTTCGGGATAAACTGAGCAATTTTGAAAACAGGCTGCACGGCAGCGATTTTGTACGCATTCACCGCTCCGTGATCGTCAACCGTAACCTGATCCACGAACTCCGGCGCCTGTTTACCGGGAACTACCTGGTCACGCTGGTTTCAGGCAAGCAGCTCACCTTGAGCCGCGGCTATCGCCAGCAGTTGCAGGCATTGCAAAAAACTTCCTGATTGATAAAAACGGCGCACCCACAAGAGGTGCGCCGTATTGCCTCGACGAGTGGCAGTTTAGAGCTTAGAAACCGGGTCCAGCCTTCTCCTGCTTGTTGACGTTAGCCTGGTGGAAAGCTTCCCGCACGTCGGCCAGGAAGAGCTTAGAGTTCGAATTCGCCGGCGCTTTTCCGGTAAGAATCTCGTTAAATGGAACCAGATTGCCATAATAGGTGCGAGTGGAATCATCATCCGGCTTTACTGATGCGCCGCTGAGATCCAGCCCGGCAAACAATCCCTTGGCACGGGAATAGACCAGAATCTTATTTTTCATCTTCCAGTCTGTACTGGCCTCGGCTGCACGGCCCAGCGGTCCGGCAGCAACGCCGGCGTCTGCGCCCAGCTTGAATTGCGAAGTAAGCAGCTCTTGCGCTCCGGCATCGCCCAGGAAGACCATCACAAGGTCCACGGACTCAAGCCCAATCTGCGCTCCCCAGCTTCCACCGGTGATCGCCATAAATGCGGGCTGGCTCCAACCGCCATTCGGCAGCCGGCAGGTGGCAACGCCACGGCCATGATTGCCGCCGATCACAAAACCGCCTTTGACCATGTCCGGTATCACGGCAACACATTTCGCGTCAGCCAGAACGCTTTGGGGAATGGATGAATCCGGAGCGTTCATCAATTGTTTCAGGTCGTTGCCGGAATTGCGCAGGCGTTCAATGACCTGCGCCTGTTCGCCGTAAACGGTTTTTCCGTTGGCGGTTGTGGATACATGATGAGTTGAACAACCCACGGCCACCAAGGCCGCGAGCGGCAGAAACGCGGCAAGAATACGTTGCATAGTTCCTCCTGATTGCGCAAGGGACTTTAGCCGCATCATGCTTCAGGGGAGAGCACCCGGCCAGCTTGGAAACTAGAGTTCGTGAAGTTTGATCCGTCCCGCCAATCTCTCTTCTCAATTAAGAAGGAGTTGAAGCTAACGGAGTTGCCATAGGATTCACGCAAACCTGTTCATCTGGCAACTCACCTGCGGCTTGCGGGAATCTGATTGAGCACATATGAAACTGAGACTCGCAACCATACTGCTGATGGCCTTCAGTCTTGCTCCTGTCGGCTTTGCCCAAAGCGACAGCGGCATCAAACAGGACACCAAAGATGCTGCTCATTCCACCGGTCAAGCCGGCAAAAAGACCGGGCACAAGATCAAGAAAGGCACAAAGAAGGTTGTGCATAAGAGCGCACACGCCACCAGCAAAGGCGCAAACAAAGTAGAAGATAAGACCAAACCTTCGCCGACTCCGCCTCCACAGTAGCTGCCGGCACGACTCGGCGTCTGGCTGCCTTGGCGTTCGTCATCAGAGTGAGGGACTGATGCGCGTCGATGTAGAGCAAATCCGCAACAACTCAAGGATTCTGATCCAGGAATCGCATGCCTTGGCAAAGAAGGTTCAGCAAGCGATCGAACGGGCACGGAACCTGTCTCATGATGCGAAACTAATTCGCCAGGAGATGATAGCCAAGCTTGGGCGAAAATCTGGCCGCACGTAGCTTTTACTCAGCCCTCTTCCAGCAACTCTCATTGACGGTTCCTGGCGCGTTTTGCATTTGAGATTCATCACAGACCCTTCCACCGGCACCTCGGGTTGATGGCCAAAACTCGCACCCAGACTTCCGAGATTGCCTCCAACCCCAGGTGAGCCCAGGGCTATGTCTGCTGGTGAAGCTCTCAACAATCGACCCAACGCGCTGGTCGCGCAGAAACTGATCCAGAAAGCACGGCAGCAGGTCGCCCGATCACATGACCTGATCGAACGCGGCAGGAAGCTGGGCCAAAAAGCGGAACAAACCCTGCAAGCATTTCGGAAACCACCCGAAGGGTGTGTAGGTCAGTCGCTCGCGGGCGCCCTTGCAAGTGCGACTTCATTGCAGCAGATCGGCTATTTATTAGTTCTCAGTTGAAATATTCAGTTCTGCATTGCGATCTTCAGAAATTCATTCTCCTTATGCTCTAAAAATTGACGCTAAGTTGCCGAATTCGCTGTTATTTCGATTGACGTTAATCTTCAACCGACTTAATATCCGCTCAGCCGCTCTTCGTCCGTGTGGCTCATGCATAAACCTGCCAAGAATTCGGCTCGCAAAACTTCGGGCGAAATCATCATTCCCGACAAGCTCTACTTTCGGATTGGAGAGGTTAGCCGCCTCTGCGGCCTGCCTACCTACGTTCTGCGTTTCTGGGAAACGGAGTTCCCGCAGCTCAAACCACCTAAAAGCAATACCGGCCAACGCACCTATCGCAGGGCCGACGTGGAAAACGTAGTCCGAATTAAGAAGCTGCTTTACGACGAGGGCTTCACCATTGCGGGAGCCCGTGCCCAGCTCAAAGCGGAAGGCAAGAAGAAGCAGGCGCCTCTTCCTTTCCTTGTTCAGTCAGACGCCAGTATGACCGAGCTCAAACAGCTTCGGCAGGGCCTGCGTGACATCCTCTGGCTGCTGAACAACCGTGGGGCATCAGCAAGAAACTGAAGGATTATTGCCAGAATCGTCCTAATTGCCAAAAGTGCGAAAATTGAAAACCAGTAGTCTTGGGAATGGCAGCATTCCAGAGGTTTATTAAGCTATTCCCCCCGATCAGAGCCATAGGAACCGATTTTCAATCTTGGCAATTTTTGGCAATCCTGGCATTTTTGGCAGTATTCATTGGGGCAAGCCTCTCTCTGGCTTCAGATTTCCTGCCTCGCACGATTTCTGAGCTGCATCCAAAGTGAAGGTAGTTATAATTAAGAGGTACCAACTCACATTTCTGTCCCCCAATCGTCTCTCCATAGCGACGCAACAGGTGCAGAAAGCGTGCAATACGGGAACGGAGCATCGTTCCTATCAGCAGACGGACCAAAGCCAAGGAACGGGTTTTCAAAGATGTCTAAAAAGGTTCAAGTGATTGTTCTCTCGAGCTCAATGCTCGTTATAGTATTTGCTCTGGTAGGCGGGCTGGGCGTACATGCCGCCGACAGCACCAACTCCAGCGCTGACAACGCTTACACCCACATGGAGGTGTATAGCGAGGTGCTGCACCGCATTCGCACGGAATATGTGGAAGAGCCCAACATGCGCAACGTAACAAATGGTGCGTTGCACGGTCTGCTGGAGTCACTGGATGCCAACTCAAGCTACCTGAGCCCCAGTGAATACAAGCAGTACCAGGCGCTCACCGTGAACGGCAAGGCCGATATCGGAGCCACTGTCTCCAAGCGCTTTGGGTACGCCGCCGTCGTTTCTGTGATTCCGGGCGGTCCGGCGGATAAGGCCGGTATCAACAGCGGTGACATCCTTGAGACGGTCAATGGTGAGAGCACGCATGACCTTTCATTGGCAGCAGTCCGGGCCAAATTACGGGGAGACCAGGGCTCGCGACTGGAAGCCACCATTATCCGCACCCGCAAAATTGAACCGCAAAAGATCACCATTGTCCGTGAGGTGGTGGGCGCGCCTGCTATTACTGAACAGCTCATGGGAGATGTGGGATATATCAAGGCTCTCACGCTCGACAAGGGCAAAGCCCAGGAGATCGCATCCAAGATCAAGTCCCTGCAGGCCAAAGGTGCAAAGAAGGTTGTGCTTGATCTGCGCGATGATTCCTCCGGCGATGAAGCTGAGGGGGTTGCTGTAGCCAACCTCTTTATTGGCAACGGCCAGATCGCCAGCCTGAAGGGTCAGAAGTATGAGCCGCAGACCTTCAACGCTGATCCGCAGAAGAAAGTCACTGACCTGCCTCTGGCTGTACTGGTGAACCGTGGCACGGCCGGGCCGGCGGAAATTGTGGCCGGCGCCGTGGAAGATGACAGCCGTGGAGATGTCGTCGGCAATAAGACATTCGGGGACGGATCCGTGCAGAAGACGCTTCCCATGGAAGACGGAGCAGCCCTGATTCTTTCCGTCGCGAAGTACTACACGCCCAAAGGCAGTGTGATTCAGGACACCGGAATCACTCCCACGGTGAAGGTGGCCTCCGCTGATGACGTTGCCATTATCACTGACGATGACAACACCGTGACCACGCCGGACCAGCCCGAAAAAGAAAAGCCGAAAGATGACGATCAGCTCAAGAAAGCCATTGACGTTCTGAAGGCAAAAACAGCACCAAAATCATAGACGCGCGATTCTCCTGGTCGCCCGGCATCTCGAAGGTACAAACGCGGCCTGCGGGCCGCGTTTGTATTTGATATTGCTGGCTGAGTTTCCCGTGCCCTCAGTGCAGGCCAGCGAGAAAACTGTTCATTTCGCGCAGAACGTCCGCCTCATTCGACAGAAATACATAGTGATTTGCATGCGCCAGTCGAACTACGTGCGCAGAAGGTATACCAGTCTCAAAAGCTTTTGCTTGCGCAGTTGTATTGGCCAGGTCCCTGGCTTCAGCGGCTGCGCGTACCGCAGGATCCTTGGAAGCGGGACCACCTGAATGGGGAACAGCAAAGATGGCTAAAACCGGAACGTGAATGTCGGTATATTTCTGCTCGCCAGCAAGAATTGCCGTGGCAGCAGCCGGAAGCTTCACCGAGGGCTGATCGCTGGGGGCTGTTTCCAGGTCCTTGTATCGCTCCTGCAGGTCCTTCTCAATCTGCGGAAGGCCTGTCTGCAGCAACTCCTGGACAAGTTGCTTCTGCTCCTTGGGCGCCATTCCTGGGCCTAATTGCTGCAGCTTCTTTTCTAAATCGAGTGAGTCGATATTGAGGTCTCCGCGTGTCTTGTCATAGAAAGCGTAAGGATAGCCAGCATCAAGATAGACCAGCCCAGCCACTTTTTCGGGATGCCGGCTCCCAATCGAGCTCAGTTCTTCACCCGCAATGGAGTGTCCCACCAGCACCGGACGGTCTAGTTTGAGCGAGTCAATCACCGCAAGCACATCATCTCCAAGACGGTCCGCTGAATATCCCGTGTCAGGAGTGCTCGATTCGCCGAAGCCGCGGCGGGTAATGCCGTAAACGTGATATGTGGGAGTTAGTTTGAGCGCGAACTTGTCAAATACATGGGCGGTGTTGCCCAGACCGGCCAGAAGCACCAACGTCCTTCCCGAGCCTCCCCAATCGAGCACCTCGAGTTTGACGTTATGATCGACAGTGACAAACGAGACTTTATGAGGAGAGGAATCGCGCTGCCACTCCGTCTCCTTAGTGGCGCGATGGAGCACAAGCGGCAAAGGTAGCATCTGGGTCCACGTCCCGGTAATAGTCTGCCCATCCGGACTGATCTTGCCGGTGTAGCTTCCTCGGATCTCCTCAACGGTGAATTTGAGATCTGAGCCCTGCAATGCGATTGAGCTTACGGGAATAGCGTCCGGCCCCTGGTCAATGCTGTACAACCTTGCCGACAAAGCCCCGTTCGGCCCTTTCGACACCTCAAGGATGATTCGTAAATCTATTCCTGCTTTGAGAGTTCCCTGCCAGTTTCCGGAGATATCCTGGGCATGCATGCTTCCGGCAAACGCTGCTAACAGAAGAACAAGGCAAACCATCATCTTTTTCACACAATCTCCTCTGGCCTTTTGTAGCGTTCGGCCAACGGGTCCGAAAAGGACACTTGCTCTCAAAGCGGAAGCGCAATCATACCAGCTCTGTAACCTGATGGAAGGTAAGCATAGACTGATTGAAAATGTTGGAGCGTTCCCGATATGACAAAAGCAAAGCCAAAACGGTCGAAGCTTGATTCGCCGCACAAGAGGCTCTCATCCTCGTCAACCACAGGCGCGCCCAAAAGCGTGGACGAATACATGGCCGGCGTACCCGAAGCGGCGCAAGGCAAGCTGCAGCAGGTTCGCGCGCTAATCCGCTCGGTAGTTCCCGCAGATACAACAGAAGTCCTCAGTTACGGTATTCCCGCCTTTAAGCAGAAGAGAGTACTGGTCTGGTACGCGGCATTCGCAAATCACTGGAGTTTATTTCCCACAGCGGCGGTGATCGAACAGTTCAAGGGCGACCTGAAGGGCTACACAATCTCAAAAGGGACCATACAGTTCCCCTTGGACAAACCCATTCCCACTGCCTTGATCAGGAAACTGGTAAAAGGACGCGTTGCCGGAGCATAAGAGCCGGGAACCGATCGCTGCTTACGGCCGCACACATCAAAGCGCGTACAACATCGCTAAAAACTCTCCTTTCTGCTTGACGCGTGAAAGTGTATGAAGTATACATACACAATCCATTGAATGTTCCTGACCATCCACACCAATGACGATCGGCCCATTTACCAGCAGGTGGTGGATGGCATCAAGGAACTGATTGCCCGCGGAGAGCTGGCGGAGGGCACGCCTTTGCCGCCGGTGCGACAACTGGCTGCGGACCTGGGCGTGAATCTCAATACCATCGCAGCCGGCTATCGCGAACTGCAAAAAGATGGATTGATCACGGTCAGGCACGGATCGGGTTCGGTTGTTGCCTCTCGAACGGCCGCCGAGCGTGACCAGAATGAGCTCCTGCGTCCCTTACGGGCCGCGCTGACGGAATTGGTGCTGTCCGGGCTAAAGCCGAGCCGGATCCTGAAGATCGTGGTTCAGGAGTTGCGCCTGGTAACGAAAGGAAGCAGATAAATGTCGCCCAACCAGATGCTGATTATTTTCTTCATCTTTTGCGCCGGGAGTCGCATTCGCGGATGCTTCCGCCGCTGGCGGCAGCCTCTGCTCCGCGGACCAGAGTGGTTTTTCAATGTCCCAGTGCAACCGGGTTTTTACACAGGTCCCGGCCGAAGACTTCTGCAGCGATATCGGCTTTGCATGATGCTGCCAGTTGTGTTGGAAGCAGTTCTCGGTGGTGGAATTTTAATTTTCGGCCATCTGGCTTATTTGGCCTGGCTGATCCTGGGAATCTCAGCGGCGATTCACCTCAACCATCTCTTCAACGTGGACCGCGCGGAGCGGCAGGCGCACAAGTTCGCGGAGCGGGGAGCCGAGCCGCCTGTCAACGCAATAGTTCTTTCGCTCACACCGCGGCGTCTGCGCGATTACAGCAATCGGTTGGTGGAAGCGTTCATCATCGTTGTCTCTCTCGCTGCCTTCGCGTGGCTCCTGCGGTATCACTTTCACTCAACTCGAGCACTCAATTTACGTATGGTAGTTGGTGTTCCTGTGCTGTTGCTCTACCAGCAACTGGGCTTCCTCTTCGTTAAATACGGCGTCGTGGCCTGGCGTACACCCATTCCTCGGGCGCAGGCACAAGAGCATCTGCTTGCGCGCGAGGAGGCGAGAAAGCTTCATCTCAAAGTATGCGACTGGTGCCGCATCCTCATCACCGTGGAAATCGCTTTGTTCGCAACCGTGCTCACGCTCGCGCCGGCACTCCGCATGAAAGTAGTCACAGGGTATTGCATCAGTCTGTTCATCGGCGCGCTTGCACTCGCAGTGTGGCATGAGAAAGGAAGGCTGGACGTGGTAAAAGCCAATCTACGTGTCCGGCCGATGAAGATGCCTGCGTTTTCTCACGTAGAGAGTTCAGGGCGGCTCCTGTGCTATCAGCCCGCGACTCCCATGTTGCTGATCAAAGGTGTTCATGGCTACGCACTGAACCTGGCCAATAGGCTCACGCAACTTGGCGCGGCCTATGTGGCTGGATTGATTGCACTGTTTGCAATCCTCCGCATGGGCCACTAGCGAAATAATCACCGACACCACCGGCTAAGGAGAAACTCGATGAAAACGAGATGGGAGAGCTTTGTCTTCATTTTGCTCATGCTGCTTCCGGCCGTCTGCCTGCTGAACACCGGCACGCGGCCCGTTGCTCCCGTCACCGGAAACACTGGCTCTCAACCCTGCGTGTCGGGAACCACGTCGGAAACGTCGTCGCAAACAACGACCGGCGGGAGCGAAGATGCGAATCAAGGCATGCCACAGCACGCCGTGAACGCCGCAGGCGTTTCGTCCAGCCGCAGTATTCAACGCGCAACAACTGGGAAGATTTCAAAGTGAAGATCCTGCAAACGAGAGAGGAACCAATATGGCCCGACGTGGAAAAACTTCCGGCAGCAAACTCAAGGTATATGCGGGGCTGCTTGTGGGAGCAGCCGTGGCAAGATTGCTGGTCACAAAATCGGGCTGGCATCCGCCTGAACTCGTCTCAACCAACCTCAAGCATCTAAATTACGACCTTGAATCCAATCGGCTCGTGTTCGCAATGCTGCTCTGGGTCATCTTCAGCTTGTACTGGACCATTGCCTCGCGGAACTCCGCGCAAACCAGCCACTCGGAGTCGTCACTTTCAACCGGGTTCCACCAGCTTGTGCTGGGCGGCGCCATGCTGCTGCTTTTCATTCCCGCGCCCGGATTGACTGGATGGTTTCTACCTCAAAGTTTCCATTTTCTGGTCGCGGCAGGCGCAATTGTTCAGTCGGGCTTTCTTCTGCTCGCGGTCTGGGCGCGCCGTCATCTGGGCAGGAATTGGAGTGCGGAAGTGAGGATTGGAGTAGGTCATCAATTGGTGCGCAGTGGACCATACAGATTCCTACGCCATCCCATTTACACTGCCATGCTGGGGATGTTCCTGGGAACTGCAATTGCGTCCAGCCAGTATCACGCGCTGCTTGGAGTGGCCATACTAATCCTGGCTTACCTGCGCAAAAGCCGGCTGGAAGACCAGATACTTGGGCAAACCTTTAGCAAAGAATATGAAGATTACCAGCGCGATACCTGGGCGCTGGTTCCGTTCGTGTTCTAAATCACGAGTTAGAGATAAACGCAGGACGTTATGGCCAACGTGAACATCGGGAGTAGGCAATGTCAAAAGCCAAAGGGATGGCTGGGCCGATTGGTCCTGAGGATGATGAACGCCCGGCATTCCAAAGTTACGGATTGGGGCTTATCTCACGTCACCATGGCGAAAGACCAGATGCTGCTTGACGTCGGCTGTGGCGGTGGAAGGACGGTGAGTAAGCTTGCTGCGCTCGCCAGTGATGGAAAAGTTTACGGCATTGACTATTCCGCGGAGAGCGTCTCCTTCGCGCGCAAAACCAATCAGGAATGGATCAGGTCAGGCCGAGTGGAGATTCAGGAGGCGTCCGTATCCCAGTTGCCGTTTCCTGACAGCACGTTCGACACGGTAACCGCGGTGGAAACGCATTTCTGGTGGCCTGATCTGCCTGCGGGCATGCGCGAAATTCTGCGAGTGTTGAAGCCGGGTGGAACACTGGTAATTGTGGCGGAGATTTACAAGAACTCCGGGAGCAAGACAGCAGAAATTCTGGAGCAATACGTCTCCGCAACTGGCATGAAGTTCCTGACCAGCGATGAGCATCGCGAACTGTTTTCCCGGAGCGGATATTCAGAGGTTCAAGTCACAACTGCACCCGACAAAAACTGGATTTGCTGCAGCGGCAGAAAACCACTGCTGTAAGGCCGCAGGCGAACGTAAACCATCGAATGCGCCAACAAAAAAATACAGCAGCCTGGCTGACAAGGCTGCTGCATCGATGGACAAGTTTCGGTTACCGCGATGGCTCTGTCTTCGACATCATCTTCTGGCTGACAGGACCTGCATCGCCAATCTTCTCCGCCACTGACTTTGCCTGCGTATACAGCAGCAGGTAGTCAGGACCGCCAGCCTTTGAATCCGTGCCGGACATGTTGAAGCCTCCAAAGGGATGGGCTCCCACAATGGCGCCAGTGCACTTGCGGTTGAAATAAAGATTGCCAGTGTGGAAGTCGTTGCGGGCACGCTCCAGCTTTTCGCGTGAAGTTGAGTAAACAGCCCCAGTCAGGCCAAATTCAGTATTGTTGGCGATCTCCAGAGCATGATCAAAGTTGCGCGCCTTGATCACCGCCAGCACGGGGCCAAAGATCTCTTCCTGAGCAATGCGGGCGGTAGGAGGAACATCTGCAATCACGGTAGGCTGAATGAAATACCCGTGGCCTGCCTCTTTGGCCGGACCGCCCCCGTTAATCACGCGGCCTTCCTTCTTGCCGACCTCAATGTATTCGAGAATGCTCTTGTAGGCCTTCTCACTCACAACCGGCCCCATGGGTTTGTTTTCAACCGGATCTCCCACAGCGATCCTGCTCACGCGATCTTTAAGGCGCTCCAGAAACACTTCGTAGACCTTCTCATCGACAATCGCGCGCGAGCACGCAGAGCACTTCTGCCCCTGGAAGCCGAAGGCGGCCTGGGCCACACCCTCGACAGCAGCATCTAGATTGGCGTCCGCATCCACGATGATCGAGTCTTTGCCGCCCATCTCAAGAATGGTGCGCTTGATCCACTTCTGACCGGTACGCGGCGTTGCGGCACGCTGGTTGATATCAAGCCCCACTTCCTTAGAACCGGTGAAAGCGATGAAACGAAGCTGAGGATGCTCGATCAATCCGGCGCCGAAACTAGTGCCTGAACCGGGGCAGAAGTTCACCACCCCATCCGGAATCCCAACTTCCTGCAGGACTTCAAAAAACTTGGCGGCAATGGCCGGTGAGTCATGCGAGGGCTTCAGCACAACGGTATTTCCTGTCACGATGGCCGCCATGGTCATGCCGGCCATAATGGCGCAGGGGAAGTTCCAGGGTGGGATTACCGCAGCCACGCCCAGAGGAATGTACATCAGCGTGTCATGCTCGCCCGGCAGTTGCACTGGAGTTTCAGACTTGGCCAGTCGTAGGGCCTCACGGCAGTAGAACTCGGCAAAATCAATGGTCTCCGCGATATCGGCGTCTGCTTCAGCCCAGTTTTTGCCCACCTCATAAACCATCCAGGCGGAAAACTCGAATTTGCGCTCGCGCAGAATGCCTGCAACGTGATGAATGAGCGAGGCGCGCTCTTCGTCCGTAGTCCGCTTCCAGGTTTCAAACGCGGCAGCCGCCGCCCGGATGGCCGGTTCCACATGTTCGCGGCCGGCGCTCTGGAAAACACCTACCACCTGCGACGGATTGGCCGGATTAGTAGAAGTAATTTTCTCTTTGGTCCTGATCATCTGGTCGCCGATGACCATGTCATATTCCCGGCCCAGTTCGGCCCGCACTTTGGCCAGCGCATCGCGCATTTTGCGGGCATTTTCCGGGTTAGTGAAGTCCGTCAAAGGTTCGTTGCGAAACGGATCATAGGGAACGCGGAGAGTAGGCCGGGAAGTTTCAAGGGCAGTAGCCATAGTGAGTCCTTTGAGAGTCAGTTAAACATCCTATTTTACTACCTTGGGAGCGAACTGGCTTTGCCGCTCCGATTGTCAGAATTGCCGCAGATTGGAGAATTGTGGGACGTTATGCGTTTACCGTGCGTGATCGCACGAACGTTTGAGAGCTTGCGGTTTTCAATTTTCTTGTCCTCGCAATCCTGGCAATTTTGGCAATTGGTTAAGTTGCGTTAACGTTTTCTCCTCCTGATCGCCTCCAGCCTGACAAATATTTACTCCAGTCACTTCAGTCTTAACCATATTCCGGTCCTGAACTGGGTCAAATACTTCAGAAGGCCGGAAAAGCGGCCGGGGGTCAAGAAAATGAAATTCATCCATAACAAATGGCTCATTATCACCGTGCTGCTGGTTGGAATAGCGGCATTGACGGCGTTCAAGTTTCAAACCAGGAAAGCGCCCCAGTACTACACCGAGAAGGTGCAGCAGGGCGACATCCAGGACGTGGTACAGGCCACGGGCACCATCAACGCCGTAACCACGGTGCAGGTGGGATCGCAGGTGTCCGGCACCATCCAGACGCTCAGCGCGGACTTTAATTCTCACGTCCACAAGGGGCAGGTAATCGCACAGATTGATCCTTCTCTGTTTAAAGGAGCGTTGCTGCAGGCGAAAGCTGATCTGGCCGACGCGCAGGCAAATCTGATTGCCGCCAAGGCAAATCTGGAAAAGGCTGATGCGGCAGCGGCCCAGGCAAAGCTGGACTTTGGCCGCTACACCACCCTGGCAAAAGAGGGCGTGGTCCCGCAGCAGCAGCTCGATACCGCCAAAGCGACGAATGATGCCGACATCGCTGCGGTCAGCGCAGCTAAGGCCCAGGTGACGCAGGCGGCGGCGCAGGTGCAGCAGAAGTCGGCAGCCGTCGCGGTTGCGCAGACCAATCTGGACAACACCACTATCAAGTCTCCGATTGACGGCACTGTGGTTGCCCGCAGCGTGGATGTGGGCCAGACCGTGGCGGCATCTCTGCAGGCGCCAACTCTGTTCACCATCGCGCAGGATCTGACCAAAATGCAGGTCTACGTGAGCACGGATGAGAGTGATGTGGGCTCCATCCAGGCCGGGCAGACTGTCAACTTCAAAGTTGATGCGTTCCCTACGCAGACTTTTTACGGAAAGATTTCCGCCGTCCGGTTGAACGCGACGACGGTGCAGAACGTTGTGACGTACACCACCGTGGTGGACTTTGATAACCCGGACATGAAGCTGTACCCGGGCATGACGGCTTACGTGAACATTCCAGTCGCTTCGGCGAACAACGTAGTAAAAGTCCCGAACGGTGCGTTGCGCTACAAGCCCGATCTGAATGCAGCCCAGGTCAACGCATTGCTACAGCAGGCGGGAATCCTGGCTGATGCAGGCAGGACGCGCAAGACTGGTCAGGCTGGGCAGCAGCAATCGCAGCAGCAGGCCCAGACCGCGATCCTCTGGAAGATGGGCGCAAAGAAGTCGCTTGAGCCGGTGCAGATCAAGCTGGGCATCACTGACCACACTAATACGGAAGTGGCTCAGGTGCTCAAGGGCTCTCTGAACCCCGGAGACCAGGTAGTGACCGGCGCGGCTGCTTCGAAAGTAAGCGGAACCAGCGCAGCACCTGGAATGGGCAGTACCCGCGGAGGAGCGGGTGGCGCGATGAGAGGTATGGGAAGGTAAGCGTGGCGGCCGGCTCTGTGGTGAGTCTCTTGTGAGATCTCACCACAGAGAACGGAACCATTAAAGAGAGATATCAGAAAGTTTCAAAGACATCCGGGAACAGGGGAAAGATTATGGCAACGCTAGCACACGTCGAATTCAACGCAGGACCGGTACTCGCGAATAAGGCAGCAACGCCGGTGATCGCGGCGGAAGATGTGCACAAGTATTACAACCTGGGAGAAACCAAGGTGCACGCGCTGCGCGGAGTAGATCTGAAGATTGAGCCGGGCGAGTTTGTAGCCATCATGGGATCGAGCGGCAGCGGCAAATCCACTTTCATGAATATGCTGGGCTGCCTGGATAAGCCGAGCAGCGGCAAGTATCTTCTGGAAGGAACGGACGTTTCCCAGCTCGACAAGAAAGCATTGGCGGCAATTCGCAACAAGAAGCTCGGATTTGTCTTCCAGGGTTTCAACCTGCTCTCCAGGACCACGGCGCTCGAAAACGTTGAACTGCCGACCCTGTACGCAAAGATGGAAAAAGAGCAGCGGCAGGAGCGGGCAAAAGAGGTACTGCAGCTGGTGGGATTGGGCGAGCGGCTGGACCACTTCCCTTCCCAGCTTTCAGGTGGACAGCAGCAGCGCGTGGCAATTGCGCGAGCACTGGTGAACCGGCCATCGATCCTGCTGGCTGACGAACCCACGGGAAACCTGGACAGCCGGACGTCTGTGGAGATCATGCAGATTTTCCAGACGCTCAACGATCAGGGGCTGACCATTGTGCTGGTGACGCACGAGCCGGACATCGCGGAATTCGCCAAGCGCATTGTGGTTTTCCGAGATGGCAAGATCCGGCGCGATGATTGGGTACAGAAGCGGCCGCGGGCGGCAGATGTACTGAAGACGCTGCCGGCGATCGATGAGGACTGAAGATACAAAGAACGAAACAGCTGGAAGCTCAATTGGCAATTTTGACAATCATGGCAATTCTGCCAATCGGCAAATGACGGGGGTCGTTATGGATTTACTGGCAATTTTACGAATCGCAATCAGGGCGCTGGCCCGCAACAAGATGCGTTCACTCCTCACGATGCTTGGCATCATCATCGGCGTGGGCGCGGTAATCGCAACCGTGGGTCTGGGACAGGGAGCACAGGAGCAGGTGCAGAACCAGATCGCGTCTATGGGAACGAACCTGCTCTATATCAGCTCGGGCAGCGTTAACAAGGGCGGAATCCGGCTCGGTGGCGGCGCCACCAAGACTCTGGTGAATGACGACATGAAGGCCATCCTGCAGGAAGTACCCACCATTGCAGAAGCCGCTCCGGGAGCGGGCGCCAGCGCGCAAGTAGTGTCCGACAACCAGAACTGGTACACGCGCGTGACCGGAACTGAGCCGCAGTACTTTGATATTCGCAACTGGCCGTTCGCTCGCGGAGGCAACTTCACGCCGGACGATGTGAACCGCGCAACCAACGTGGTAGTCCTGGGCGCAACGGTGCAACAGAACCTGTTCGGCAATGCTGATCCCATTGGACAGACGGTGCGCATCGGCACGCTGCCCTTCCAGGTTGTGGGCGTGCTCACCGCAAAAGGCCAATCCGGGTTGGGACAGGACCAGGATGACGGCGTCTACGTTCCCATCACGACGCTGCAGAAGAAAATCACCGGGCAGGATTGGCTGCAGTACATTATGGCTTCCGCCACGTCGCAGCCGGCCAGCTATGCCGCGCAGGGACAGATCACTTCCCTGCTGCGCGACCGCCATCGCATACGTTCGGGACAGGATGATGATTTCACTGTCCGCAACCTGGCTGACGTAGCGCAGCTGGCGGACGAGTCGTCCAAGGTCATGACTCTGCTGCTGGCCTCGATTGCCGGTGTGTCGCTGATTGTTGGCGGCATTGGAATCATGAATATCATGCTGGTTTCCGTAACGGAGCGGACCAGAGAAATTGGCATCCGCATAGCCATTGGCGCAACCGAAGGCGATGTGCTGCGTCAATTCCTGAGTGAATCTGTGGTTCTGAGCCTGGCCGGAGGAATTGTAGGCATTCTGTTCGGCGTGGCATCCAGCATTACCATCACTAAGCTGCTGGGATGGAACATTCTGGTTTCACCTGCAGCCATGGGCGCAGCCGTTGTCTTCTCTATGGCCGTGGGAATCTTCTTTGGTTTCTATCCGGCGCGCAAAGCAGCCGTAATGGACCCGATTGAAGCTTTACGTTTCGAGTGAGACTTGACCCCCCTTGCTCGAGAAGAAGGCCTGGCATTCATCATGCCGGGCCTTCTCTTCTTCGAGCTGCCAGGGGTGAGGGAATTCTTTGCCGCGCCTGATCCGCTAAAACTATGCGCACGCCAGCTTCTGAACAATGCCGTTCATGGTTTCCTGGAGCTCTCCCAGAACATTTTCAGAGATCCCAAGATTCGCTGCCCGCAACGCAGCCACCGGATCTTCGACAAACAAAATTACATTCGCTGGGGAGCTGTTCAGCCAGGTATTGAGCCGGCTTTCATGATGATCCAGCTCCTGCAGCATGCGGTCACTATTGGGTGCCGAGGAATAAGCCATTGTCTCCCCTTTATGGAGAATTGAGACAACTGGAGGGGGCCGAGTGGAACAGAGAAATGTAAATTTCTTTAAGCAGCTCGCGAGGTGGAGCAAACCGCTGAATCCAGGCTGCTTAACTTGGACTCAATGTTCCTGAGAACACTTTCAAACTCCAGGATGAGCTCTTCGTCCAGGCCGAGATCAGCAGCTCGAAGAGCCGCAGCGGGATCTTGCACAAATAACACAGCATTCTCTTCAGAAGAGTCAACCCACAAGCGCAGGCGATCCTCAACTCTGCGTAACTCCAAGAGCAGCCTGTCTGCCGGCAAGGAACAGATTTCGGGCATGCTGTACCCCCCTTTATTTCGTGTGAGATGCCATTTCGCATGTAGATGGTGGCCTTCAGGACTAAGTATCCGGAGAGATGCCAATAGAGGAACTGGGTCTTCTTTACAAAACGACATCGTGCTTATCCGACAATTCCTGCTCTACCGTGTTTCCACTTATGAACGCTACACAAGCTTGGACGTGAATCGGTTTTATGCCGGACGGACCGGGCAAACGGAGGAACACATGAGATCTTTGAGAGCATTGGTAATGGGCGCGGCGATGATTACGGGAGCTTCCGCCCTGGCCTCAGCCCAGCCTCTGCCACAAAACTGGAACCACGGCTATAAGGACCGCGATCACGACCGGGATCATGATCGAAATCGGGACCGCCGAGTCAACGGGTATTACGACCGAGGCTATTACAACAATGGATACTACAACCGGGATGACTGGCGCTGGAGAGACCGCGATGACCGGAGATACCGCGATCGCGATGACTGGCGCTGGAAAAACCACAATCGCGATTGGGACCACGATGGAGATCGCCGCTAACCCAATACATTGACGTTAATCTCTCGAGAGCAAAAACGGAGCACGCAAATTGCGTGCTCCGCTTTTTATTCAGTAAACAACTGCGCCACGTTTAATTAGAAAATATTAGTTCCGCAGTTGACCGGGCACCATATTTACAGGGCCGGCCGGTCTACTGGTGCTCAACATCGCCAGCCGCCACAATGTCGGTATCCAGTTCCACGAACAATGCGCGACTATTGCTGATCACATATATCGCCATGTTCTGCTGCCCGAGGAAGCTGCTTTGCAGAGTCAAGGGGCCGTGGCCGGTAGCATCAACTGTATAGCTGCCGGAAAGAGCCGTTCCACTGGATGGCTGGGAGCCGAAATTGGCCGCGTCCATGATTGCCGCAAAGTGACCGGAGCTATTTGCATTCACAGAAGCAACCGTATCCAGTTCTCCACTCGCAGTTGCTGCCGTGTAGTTCAGTCCGTATGTGCCCTGAAAAGTATCCGTAGAAAGCGCCCCACTCTGCGGAAATGCCGCTCCAGCCACCACCAGCCCGGTGTCAGTCTCAATCAACTGAACGCCATTCGTGGTGGGATAAAAAGCCAGCGTGATTGTTCCGACAGTTGATGTGGTGATGGTGGCGGTTCCGCGGCCGCTTGCGTCAATGGTGTAGCTGCCGGAAAGAGCAATGTTGGGTGCGACGGAACCACCATCATTGAAATCTTCGATTCCACTGGTGATTGTTCCGCTTCCATTGGCGCTGAAGACGCCGCCAGCGGCGAATGGCGCTTGCGCTCCCACATCGACTCCCGCCACCGTGAAGGCAAACGGGCCGCTCAGTGACGCTGCGCTGATGGTACTGCTCTGGCGGAAGGCATCGCCCGCAATCGCCGGCAAACTGTCAGTCTCAACCAGCTTGATGTGGTTCGCGTCCACCACGTAAAAGGCAAAGTTCTGGGCGCCAGCTGCCGTGGTAATAGAGGCCGTGCCGCGCCCGTTCGACGCAACCTGAATCGATCCCGAGCTGATGGGGCTGGCCGTGACGATCGCGCCGTCATCAGATTCGTCTTGCACGCCGCTGGTTACCGCACCAGTGCTATCCGTAGTGATGGAGCCGACGGTGCTCAGAGGACTACCTACCGTATCGATGCCGCTGAGGTTGAAAACAAACGTACCCGCCAGCGCTGCGGTCGAAAATGCGGAGGAATTCACCAGATCCAGCGAACCACTACCCACCGCCGATTGCTCGAAGCGCGTGACCAGCGCGCGATTGTTGGCCACAATCACGAATACCAGGTTGAAATTACCACCTGAGGTAGTGAGCCCCATAACTCCTCTTCCGTCTGCCCGGATTGTGTACGTGCCGGTCACGGAAGCGTTGCTTACCGGAGTTGGGGCCTGGTTGAGGTCCAACACGCCTGAACTTATATGGCCAGCGCCATCGGCAGTAATTATGCCGGCCACGGCGAAAAAGCCATTCGCGTCCGTTCCGGTGAATGACATGGCGAAAGTGCCATTCAGATTGCCATTGGTGAATCCGCCCTGAGGGGTTGGATTGTTGCTGGAACCGCCACAGCCTGCTAAGAAGGTAGAGAAGAGAGCAACTGCGACTACGACAAACAAGCGTTTGCAACGCATACTCATCACCTGACTGGAGTGAAGTTTATTTTACTCGTTTTTAGCCGAGCTGCCGGACCCCAGCCTCACAGGCGCCACCGGCAGCGGGTGGACGCCTTCCGGCTTTAAACACAAATAGCACGAGATTGTTGCACAATCCCGTGCTGCTCATTCCGCCAGCTATTCAGCATGCCGCTTTAGATTGGTCTTATTTCGCGCCATTCTCTTCATCGCGCACCGGATCGTGCAGGTCCCGTGACGTTTCCTTCTCTTCTGGCGCGCTCAGCTTGGCCGCGGCGAGGCGTTCCAGGTGGCTGCCATACTCGTGGAGCCAGTTTTCAAAAGCCGTCTTTTTGCTTTCCATCATCATGGCCCGTAATCCTTTAATACCAAATGGGACGGGCAACTTTGGTTACTTGTTGGTTACCCCGTCTGTTGAAGGTAACCCATGAGGTCTCATATATATCTGAAAGAACGGTTCAGCAGCAGTTAAGAATTGATAATCCGAGTTACTGTTTCTCCTATCGCTTCGCTCCAAACCGCTGAACAGCCACGTTCTAACGTCGCTCTATGAATGCTCCTGTTGCAGCGGGCTCGGCACGCAAGTTGGCCTCGCCCTTATTTCATTTGCTTACAACGATTCTCGCTTCAAACTGTCCGATCGCCATCTACCTTGCCCTTCTGAATGCGATTGCAGCAGGTTCGGCACGCTAGCCGCGGCCTCGCCCTTGTTCGTGATTATCGCCACCAGATCGACCAGACAGCATCCACCGTGGTGTGGGTAATCGATGAGGCAAACAGCCGGCGCTCAGCGCGCCAGGCGCGGCCATAAAAAATTCCGGCGATGGTTGCCAGGATTACATAACGCCAGTTGAAGGCCGCTCCCTTGTTGAAGTGGGAAAGTCCAAACAACACTGAAGCCAGCAAAAGAGCGCGCCCACGCGCCATATGACGTTCAAGCAGGTTCTGTACCAGGCCGCGAAAGAACAGCTCCTCCGGCAGCGCAACAAAGATAAAGGTGAAGATCCATGCCGCGGGAAACTGCTGCGGCTTTGTCAGCAGGCCCTGCCAATGAATAAAACCGAGCAGAATGCCCAGAGCCAGCACGCTTGAGGCGTAGTACAGGAACTCGCGCAAGCCAATCTTCCAGTCTTCCAGCCGCGGCATCAAGTCATAGCCGATGCCATCGATTGGCTTGATGACCAGATAGCCGTAGAGGGCCACGTTGGCCATCATCATCTTCGGAAATCCCCCGAGCCCTCCGGGCCAGAGCGCTATATCGTGCAAGCCAAATAGCCATCCATGGCTCACTAAGCCGAGATCAATGGCTAAACCCAGCGTCGCCAGTACCGTCAAGTCAGCCCAGTTCGCAGGCTTGGGCCATGCCTGCAGCACCACACTGACAAGCACAGGAATGGCGATTAGAGCGGAGGCCAATTGCCAGTGAAATGACCCGCGCGGCAAGGTGAGCGCAAAATAAGGAATGGCCAGCAAGAGTGCTGCTGCGATTCGTTTCGCGCTTCCAGCGAGCACGGGCCGCAAGTACGGACGCCAGGCCAAAACCAAAAAGCCAATACGGCGCAAACAGGATGGCGAAGGCAATAAAAGTGGAGAGCGGATACTCATCCAGCGCTTTGAGATGAAAAAAACGCGCTATCAACGAAAGCACAACCAGCAATGCGAAATATACTAACGTCCCAGTCAGGAGGCTACGAGTGTGCAGTTCATACTCACTCTTAGGTTCAACAGTACGCGCCTGATCAGAAGTCTGCATCTGCTTAGCTCTGATCGCCTTTACCTACTCCCCGAAACTCCGCTAACGGGTGAGCCAGCCCCGCGAGCGCACCGTAACCACCGCAAACGGAAATATCCAGAACAGCCCAAACAGTGAATAGTAAGCATACAGAATGGCATAGAAAAAATCGGGTGAGCGTTCACTGCGCAGGTAGTAAAGCGAGTTGAGGGCAGAGATCAGGCCAATCACAATCATCATGCGCATCAGAGAGAGCGGGTGCTGCGGCATGGTGAGCACCAGCAGCACAAGACAGGCATAGTGCACCGGATAGCGGAGATTCGTGATCAGCCGGTCAAAGATGGATATGATGCGCGATGCCACAGGGCGCTTCCATACAATGCCGAGAAACAGCAGTTCTTCGCGGACATAACTGCGGTCCCAGCGCAACAGCATGCGGCAAAGCTTGGAATAGGTGATGGGAGTCAGGGTGTGCACAATGGCGGACCGCTGGTAGACGGTGTCATAGCCGCGGGAGAGAATCAAATTCGTCAAGGAGCGGTCTTCACCCACGGTGCAGGGCGTGCCCAGAAACGTCTGCTCCACCCAGCGCTTCACCACCTGCTGCACCACGGACGCACGATACCCTGTGAGCGCGCCCGGGCAGCAATAGACGGTGCCGTAGCCGGATTCGGAGGCGCGCAGCATGTCGAACGACAGAATGTAGCGCACGTGCAGCATGCGCGGGATGATTCCCTGACGGCGGTTGTAGACCTTTACCTTTCCTGCAACAGCTCCCACACGGGCATCACGAAATGGTCCGGCAATGGCCAGGAGTGATCCTGTCTCAATCACACTGTCAGAATCCAGGGTGACCAGAACTTCTCCGCGAGCAATTTTGAAACCGGTCGCCAGCGCCTCACGCTTGCCGCAGTTCACGGGCAGGCGCTGGATGATAATCTGGCCGGGGTATTGCGCTGCTGCCTGTTTGATATGAAACCATGTGTCATCCGTACTGCCATCATCAACCACCACCACCTCCAGGCGGTCGCGCGGATAGCTGGCCTGCATCGCCGACTCGATCGATTTGCGCACCATGGCGCCCTCGTTATATGCAGGAATGATCACGGTGAGTGGTGGCGCATCTTCCATGGTGGCCGAAGGAGAGCTTTTGTAGCGGAACCAGAGCACGGTACGAAATGCCAGAAGCAAAGAACCCATCAGGCTCCATAGAATCGCCGGACGGATAATGAGCCGCGCCCAACGGCTGGTTTCAACGTCCAGCATCATGGGCTGAAACCAGTCCCATTCAATCGCACCATAGATCAGTACCGCCAGGCCAGCCAGCACAATGGCACACAGCACGTAGTCCCAGGAGTCAGGTGTCTCATGGGTACGGTAAATGTCCCAGTCAGATTGTTGTGGGCCATCCTGGGTATTTGCACTGAACCGCTCCGGCAATGCCGGAACGGAAGCAAGTTTTTCTACAACCTCAACCTGTTCCATCTGACTCCCTGAGGCCCGTGAGTTCACGATGCATTAAGATGCACGTCCAATTTGAAGTGGCGAGTTAAGTTAGTTTAATTGAACCCCAACCGCATGAGAAGTTGTTGGCCGGGAGTCTTCACGTTCCTTTGGTGAATCGTCCTTCGCGCAAAAACGAAATCTTTACAGATGATGAACGGAGGGTGGAGCCGATCTTGCAAGGTTCATGCTGTTCAAGCCGAAGGTGGAAGATCAGGAAAATCCAAGAAAAGACTTGCAGGTAGAAAATTGAAGTTGTGGCGGGAAACAAACCGCGATAAGAATTCCAGCTACTCGCATCTCAGCGCGATCAGCGGGTCCACAAGAACAGCCCGGCGCGCAGGCACATAGCAGGCGAGCAAAGCCACAATGATCAATAGGAAACCAACCGAGCCGAAGGTCAACGGATCATGTGCCGTCACACCAAAAAGCTGACTGGCCATCAACTGCGTGAGCGCCAGGGCGGCAGCGAGGCCGATGACAACACCCAGAAGCGCCATCCGCGCTCCCTGCCCAAGAACCAGACGCATCACGTCTCCGGGCTGCGCGCCAAGGGCCATGCGCACGCCAATTTCATGAGTGCGCTGCCGGACCAGATGAGAAATCACTCCGTAAATTCCAATGCAGGAAAGAAGCAGCGCAAGACTCGCGAAGGCGCTGAGCAGAACCATGGATAACCTGCGCGCCGCCAATGAACGGGCCAGCACCTCATCCATGGTCTGAACTGCGTAGACCACATCACGTGAATCCAATTCCGTAACCGCGCGGCGCACTGCTCCCATTGCCGCAACAGGATCTCCCTGCGTGCGCAGCACCACGGCCACAGCATCGGCAGCCAGCGGCATGATCTGCTCCGGAAGCTGCATGAAGGGATAGAAAAACTGCGCCTCAATGGCCGATTTGGAATCTCCTCCCGGACCCCACTGCTTTACGTGCCCAACGATTCCCACAATTTCTGCCTGCACATTGAATTGTTCCAGATGCACCCGTTTGCCAATAGGATCCTCATGAGGGAAATAGGTACGGGCAAAAACGTCATCGATGTCGATGACCACTGGGGAGTTTTCATTGTCCTGAGCGCTGATAAAACGGCCGCGTTGCAGCGTCAATCCCATAGCTTGCTGAAAGCCGGTCTCAGCGAGGTAAAACATGGCCTGCGGCATCTCATTATCATTCGCAGGTTTCGGCCGGCCCTCGATCCAGAATGGCAGGGATGAATCATGAATCATCGGTCGAGAACCGAGCGTGACGGAAACCGCCTGCACGCCGGGGATGGAGCGCATTTTCTCATCAAACTGCCGCAAACGTGCGCGCGTCTCGGCGGAGGTGGTGGCTGGTGACGAAGGCATGGAAACTGTGAACGTGATGGCGTGACCTGGATTGTATCCGGGGTTCACGCGCCACAACGCAGCCAGGCTGCGCAACATCAGACCCGCACCAATCAGCAGAACCAGTGACACGGCAACTTCACTCACGACGAAGATTCGTTGCAGGTGCTGGCGGGCAGCGCTGACACCGCGGCCGCCTTCCTTCAATACCTCATGCACATTCACCTGCGAACCTTTGAGTGCCGGCACAAGACCGAAAACCACCGCCGCAAGTAAAATCAGGACAGCAGTAAAGACGAGCACACTTCCATCCACTGAAATCTCACTGCCGCGCGGCAATGTCCCGGGAAGCAGTTTGAGCCCTGTCCGCGTGCCGTAGACCGCCAGCACAAAACCAAGCACTCCCCCCAGGCCGGCGAGCAAAATGCTTTCGGTAAGGAGCTGGCGGATCAGGCGAATTTGGCTGGCGCCCAGCGCTGTGCGAATCGCGAATTCACGGGTTCGGCCAAGAGAGCGCGCAAGCAGCAGGTTCGCCACATTGGCGCACGCAATCAGCAGCAGGAAGCCCACCGCGGCCAGCAGCACCAGCAGCAACGGTTGGACATTGCCTACAATATCCTGCTTCATGGAAACCAGCGCGATGCCGAGTTGCTGGTCAGCCACAGGGTAAGCGGCCGCCAGGTTGCGCGCCACCACGTCCATATCAGCCTGAGCCTGGGCCAGCGTAACTCCAGGCTTGAGCCGGCCGATCACGCGCGCACTGACGGAAATTCGACGGTCGCGAAAAGAGGGATCACTCCATTGCCCAATGGCCGTGTACACATCGCGCTCCTGGCCATAGAAGGTGAAATCGGCAGGAACGACGCCGATTACCGTGTACGACTTGCCGTTCAAGATCAGCGATTTGCCAATGACGTCAGGAGAAGAACCGAGTTTGCGCTTCCAGAATCCTCCGCCTAGCATCACGACCGGTGCGGCCCCCACCTGGTCGTCCTCAGCACGGAATGTCCGGCCCACAACAGGATTTGCACCAAGAGTGGAAAAGAAATCGGCAGAGACCATGTAGCCGCTGAGCCGTTCTCCCTCGCTGGAGCCCGTCAGGTTGTAATCCTGGTTGCGGTACATGGCCACTGATGAAAAACTCTGGTTTTCGCGCCTCCAATCCAGGAAATTCAGATACGAGGCGGGCGCTCGGTCAACACCTGGCGCTTTTCCATAAACAGTCACAAGCTGGTCCGCGTGAGGATGGGGAAGCGGGTTGAGCAGTACGCCGTTGACCACGGTAAAGAGCGCGGTATTGGCGCTGATTCCGAGCACGAGGGTAAGAATAGCAATCCCAGCAAACGCCGGCGCTTTCAGCAAGCCTCGTATGGCGTAACGCACGTCTTGCAGGAGTGCGATCATCAGGAGCCAATCCTCGCAGCAAATATGCTATCGCAGATTCTCCATGGCCAGATCGCGACGGTGCATTAGCGAAAAGACTCTTTATTATTACGCGGCTTCCTGCTCCAGTTCCGCTTTCAACTTCACGTCGCCGGCGGCCAGCTTCATCTTTATTTCCCACGGAGCATAACCTGGCTTGCGTACTGTGACCGTGTGCTCGCCGGGATCGAGATCAAGCACAGAAGGAGTGTTGCCCATGAACTCGCCATCAATTTCTATATCCGCGCTTTCCGGGGTGGACTGGAACTCTGCTGAGCAACATCTTAGCTCTGTGGAACTACGATTTTTGCTGCCCTTTACGCAACGGATTTGGCATAATAGGTTTCGCTCTGGTGTTACTCTGGACTTCAGTAGACAAGGATTGAATTTGCGCCTACTTGAAGGGCGGAACACCTCATGAAGTTTGCCTCGCGTGTCTTCACGCCTACGAAAAACCGCCGGCTCAATGAGCTGGCTGGGTTTCTCCTGTTTGCCTGTTCGGCCATACTTTTTCTGGCCCTGGTGAGCTACTCACCCCGGGACCCCTCGCTTAACACCGCTGCCTCACTGGCCTCGCATTCGGCCACTAACTGGATCGGCCTGTTTGGGGCAATGATCAGCGACCTGATGCTGCAGAGCGTCGGCATTTGCGCGTTTCTGCTACCACTCGCCCTTACACTGCTCGGCGCGCGCTGGTTCAAGTCGCGCGATGTGGCATCGCCCGCAGCCAAGGCGCTGGGCGCGGCCATCCTACTGGTCTTTTCGCCTGCGCTTCTCGCCCTGCTTCCTTTCCACCTGCATTGGAAAGGCGCAATTCCCATTGAAGGATTGCTGGGTCGCATCCTGGGTGATGTGCTGCTGCACTATTTCAACCTGATAGGCGCTTACATTGTGGCGGCAACCGTGGTAGCAATAGCTCTCTATCTTTCCACCGCCTTTTCCTTCAGCTCAGCACAAATCTGGGCACAGACCCGCTTTGCCTTCGCCTTCGCCGCGTGGCAGCGCTTCCAGGACTGGCGCGCTGCACGAGCAAAGAAGGAAGCCGAGGCCGCGCTGGACCGCCAACGCATGGCTGACCGCCGCGCCTCCGGGCAGATCGTCGCTCCACGCCAGCCCCTGAGTGCTGAGCCGGTAAGGTCAGGCAATGAGCGCAGGTTGGAGGCTCTGGAAAATGAAGCGGCACCGCAAGCTTCAGCCGCCCAAGTTCCTGTCCCGTCCGCGCCAGTGACGCGGACCGTGCTGGCCCCGGCCCAAACCATGGCGTCGGACGAGGCTGAACCGGCCATTGGCTCCCGTGCCGATCTTGAGCGCAAGAGCAAGACCGTGATGCCCAAGATCGCCGCCAACGGTTACAAGCTCCCTCCCAGCTCTCTGCTGCATCGCGCTGACGAGCAGCAGGCTATTAATGAAGGTGAGCTGAAAGTTCTGGCGGAAGTGCTCACGGAAAAGTGTGCGGAGTTTGACGTGCTCGGCTCCGTCACCCAGATTAATCCCGGTCCCGTAGTCACGACCTATGAATTCAAGCCCGAAGCCGGCGTTAAGTACAGCCGCGTCACCAGCCTGTCTGACGATCTCTGTCTGGCCATGCGGGCGGAAAGCATCCTGATTGAGCGCATGCCGGGCAAATCCACTGTGGGCATCCAGGTGCCGAACCACGAGCGCGAGACCATCTGGCTGCGTGAGGTGATCGAAGCCAACGAGTTTATCGGCACCAAATCCAAGCTCACGCTGGCCATGGGCAAAGACATCAATGGGCGCATCGTAACAGCGGATTTGGCCGCCATGCCTCACCTGCTGATCGCGGGCTCAACCGGATCAGGCAAGAGCGTGGCCATCAACGCCATGATCATGTCCGTCCTTTATAAGGCCACGCCGGAACAGGTGCGCCTGATTCTGGTAGACCCCAAACGGCTTGAGCTTGGCATTTATGAGGGCGTGCCGCATCTGTACGTTCCCATCATTACCGAACCCAAGCTTGCGGCCAACGCGCTACGCAATGCCGTACGTGAGATGGAACGCCGCCTGAAGGTTCTGGCGGAAAAAGGCGTCCGGAACATTGACCAGTACAACAAGCTGTTTGAAAAAGAATCGCCCAGCCTGTTTGAAGAAGAAAACGCCGAGCACCGGCCTCTGCCTTACATCGTCATCATCATCGACGAATTGGCCGACCTGATGATGCTGGACCAGTCGAATGTGGAAGAGTCCATCACTCGGCTGGCGCAGATGGCGCGTGCGGTTGGCATCCACCTGGTGCTGGCGACGCAACGGCCTTCAGTGGACGTGATCACCGGACTCATAAAAGCGAACTTCCCGTCCCGCATCTCGTTCCGGGTCGCCACCAAGATTGATTCGCGCACAATTCTCGACGCCAACGGCGCCGAATCGCTTTTGGGTAAAGGCGACATGCTCTACCTTCCCTCCGGCTCCGCCCGCGTGCATCGGGTGCATGCGCCATTCACCACGGAAAAAGAAATTAACGCCGTGGTGGAGTTCTGGCGCTCGCAGGCACAGGCGCAGTACGAACAGAAGTTCCTGGAAGCGCCAAAAGAAGAAAAGCAGGTTACGGCTGGATCAGCTGCCGACGATGGCGCTGGCGAGGACGAGCAGGATGAACTGTTTCAGGATGCTGTGCGCCTGGTGATCGAGTTCGGCAAAGCATCAACTTCACTGCTGCAGCGGCGGCTCCGTATTGGCTACGGCCGCGCCGCACACTTGATCGATCTGATGGAAAAGGACGGCATCGTAGGCGCCGCCGATGGTCCCAAACCACGCGAGGTACTGAAGCGTCCGGACTGGCTAAGCGAGGTGGAAGAGGCGTTGCGGTAGCTTGTTTCTTCTGAAAATCCCGAACCCGCGTCCTTTGCGGGTGAGGGATCCCTATCCTCTTCTACTCAGCTCCGCGGTTGCCAACGCTCAACGAGTCGTCGCTTTATCATCCTCACCAGCAATTCAAGCTTATAGCGATCCCTCGCCTTTTCGGGGACTCGGATTTCAGAGGCAGCGGCACGTGAGTTCGGGGCGAAGGGCTAATGGCTAAGTGCTAACGGCTAAGTGCTAATTGCTCAAAGAGTAACCGCCTTGCTTTTCTCCTCCTCGCCGTGCACCATTGTGCGCTGTCTCTTTCCCCCTATGAGCGCAACTGAACGCCGCAGACATGTACGCCGCGAATGCGAGTTGACGGTCGAGGTCCGGTTCAGCGGCCAGATTGAGCCGATACACGCAACGGTCGCCGATATCTGCCTTGGCGGCTGCTTTATCTCTACCGTCTCTCCACCTCCAACGGGCACCACAGTACTGCTTTGCTTCGGCGCCGGAGACGAGGCGCCGGCCATTGCGGGTAAAACGGTTACATGCATTCCCGGAAACGGCATGGGGATTGAATTTACTGCGTCAGTGGATGCTGGGGGCGCAGAACTGCTGAAAACGCTCATTGAGCGCCTTGATGGAGAACCGGCCAAGGCCGCTCGGGTCGCCATCTGAGGAGAGTTTGTCTTCTCAGTTGTACATGGCCTATCCGGACGTTGCCCCTCCTGCTCTAACGTAATTGCCCTGCCCTGTCCTGATGGTGGAACAATAAGCAGTAATCAGGGTTCAGGTAGGCAGGAGCACAACATGGCCGCTGAATACAAGGAGCGCCGCAAATTTCCACGCTATCCCTGCGACACCGGGGTTCGCGTTCATCCCGAAAAAGGCAATGCAGGCTACTGGGGAACTTTATCTGACATTTCCGCCGGCGGATGCTATGTCTATACTTTTTCGCCGCTGCCGGTAGGACAAATCATCACCGTTGTCATCAAGACGAACGATGCCGAAATTAACCTTGCGGGAAAAACCGTAAGCTCCCATCCTGGAGTCGGCATGGGGATCGCCTTCCAGGGCTTTTTGCATGAGGACGGCGAGAAGCGTCTTAACGCTTACATCACTTATCTCGCTACACAGCCTCGCAAAGAGTCTGTGGCGGTCTTTCACTAAGCCAGGATTGGGTTAGACCCTATTCCGCGGCTTTACCGGACAGTTTGAGCCAGTCGCGCGAGTACACATAGGAGATTGCCATCAGCACCACCCCGAGCGCCATAAAGCTCATGATGCGGTAGCCTGTGCCAAGCGACGATATGTCAAAAAGAAAAACCTTGCCGATCGTAAAGGCGATCAAGACGAGTGCCTGCCAGCGCACAAAAGCAGTCCGCCGCCAGAATCCGAAGGCCATCAGGCAAGCGCCATAGGCTAGCCAGATCGCGGAAAAAGTGAAGTTCCGGGCGAACTCAATCTGCTGAAACGGGCCGTAACCGCCGGTGGCAGTGTGATCATAGGCGGTTAACTGGCGGCCAAAATAATCGTGGGCCTCCAGGCTAAGCGCGACGAGCGCGAGCAGGTTTAGAACGACGCCTGCGATCCGGAAAAACGGCTTTTCTGCTTCTGAAGCGAAACGATTGCCGGCCGCCACCATTCCCGCCATAATCCCGATCGCCACCAGATAAGTTCCGAATCGCGCATTGAGCAGCAGGGTTGTTACATGGAACTGATCGACAAGCAACAGGCGGAAGACTCCCAGCGCGAGCGTGGCGCCGGCAAAGTAGCGCAGGAAGTCTGCCCGTGCCGGTACGGAAATTGAGAGCAGCGCCGCTGCCTCCATGAGCCAGCCAATGGTGATCCAGTGAGCGTGCAGTTTGAGCGGAATGGCGATGGTCACGAACCCGACTGCAATGGCGATGTGCAGCAACGAAGTGAGATTGAGAGTCTCCGGCTCGTTGCCGGCGCGCCGTTTGAACTGTCCGGCCAGCAGGAGATAGGCCGCCGCGAGCGCCAGCGCGTACCACGTGAGCGTGTCTCGATCGTTCCAGTACATCGCATACAGCGCAAAAAAGAATGCCGCTGCATTCGCCAGCGGAAGAACCGTGAGCGTGACGGAGAAGCCCTTATGCCACCGGGACCGAGTGAGAGGCGTAAGCAATGGCACCGAAGCCAGGACGATGAAAAGCAATGAGGCAAAGAATACGGTGAGCGGACGCTGCGGCTGTGTGTAATACTCGCCGAACCACGCCGCGTACAGGCTCCACGTTCCGGCAAAGCTGCCCCACATCAGCCGTCGCCATGGCTTCATAGAGACAATCACCAAGATTGCCAGATCAAGCAGGCAGATATAGGTGAAGAGAACTGCTTCGTGATTTTCACCGGTTGAAAGAAGGACGGGTGTAAGGAAGCCGCCAACCATCGCATACACGGCCAGAATCTCAGCTTCCTGCGTGACCGCCAGTATCACAGTGAAAGCTGTCACCACGATCATGGCAAAGAATGCAGCTTCCGAAGGAACCAGACGATAAACCTGGTACGCACCCCATGTGGAGAGATAGAGCGTGCCCACACCCACGGCTTTTAAGGAATAGGAAAAAAGCGTGCTGCCCCGGTTGCGGAACCGCTCGCTCCAGATGATGACGGCAATTCCTGCGAGCAGTCCCAGAACAACCCGTACAGAAGGCCCGATCCAGTTGTTTTCGAATGCGTACTTGAGAAAAAACGCAACCCCGAACAGCAGGGCAAAGATGCCCACGCGGTTGAACCACAGCCTGCCGATGGTGCCTTCAAGATCGTGATTGCCTCGGAGGGTGGATGCTGGTCTTGAGTACGCCGGCAATCTTTTGCTCGGAGGAGGCGGTGAAACAGAGGAAGTTCCCGCTCTGGGTTCTGGTGGATTGGCTTCCAGGTTGGCTGCGGGCGGTGTAACGACGTGTCTCTGCGGTTCCAGTCCGGCCTTTTCTTCGAGAGCATGAACCCGCTCCATGAGCGCTGCAATTTGTGCGCGTAGCGCCTCCAGTTCGAGCGCTTTCAGATCATCTTCGGGATCAGGCATGCGGGAAGCTTTCGAGTCCTTTCGCAGTTCACAAGACTCATTTGCGACAGATCTCTTGTATTGCCTCCAGAGCTGATTCGCAGTCTTCTCTGCTAACGTCCATGTGGGTGACAAAACGCATGTTATCCGGATCGATGCCGGCAGCCAGGACGTTTCTTTCGGCCAACTTGCGGCTGAATTCGGCGGTGTTCATGCCGGTGCCGCTGATATTGAAGACAAGAATATTGGTGGCAACTTTGCGGGGATCAATCTTGATTCCAGCAATCTGCTGAAGACCTTTGGCAAGGATCCGAGCGTTTTCGTGATCTTCTTTGAGTCGAAGCGGCATCTTCTCCAGTGCGATCAGCCCTGCTGCAGCGAGCACTCCAGCTTGCCTCATTCCCCCACCGAGGGCTTTGCGGTAGATCCGCGCCTTCTCGATGAATGCCTTGCTGCCCAGCAACATGGAACCCACAGGCGCGCCGAGACCTTTGGAGAGGCAGAACATCACCGAATCAAATTTTTTTGTGACGTCGGCGACTGGACGCCCCAGCGCCGTCGCTGCGTTGAAGACGCGCGCACCATCCAGATGAACCGGCAATCCGAGTTCATGGGCACGATCACAAATCTCATCAGCCACGGCCTGTGGGTAAACCGTGCCGCCGGCCATGTTGTGGGTGTTCTCCAAGGAAACCAATCCTGTCTGCGCTTTGTAGTAAATGCCGGGAGCGATGCGCTTCTTGATTTCAGGCCAGGTCAGCATGCCGTCTTCGCCGTAGATGGGCCGGACGATGCAACCGGAAAAAGAAGCCAGAGTGGCCATCTCATAGTTGAAGATGTGGCCGCGCTCCTCGCAGATAATCTCCTGTCCGTGATGCGTGTGGATCTTGATGGCGATCTGATTGCCCATAGTTCCCGAAGGCAAAAAGATGGATGCCTCGCGGCCAAAGAGCTGGGCAGCACGCTCTTCCAGGTGATTGATGGTTGGATCTTCTCCGTACACATCATCGCCGACTTCGGCGTCGGCCATGGCGCGACGCATCTCCGGCGTGGGCCGCGTTACGGTATCACTGCGGAAATCAAGCGCGCGCTCGATCTTTTGCTTTGAGGTCAACGATGCTTCGGGCTGGGCAAGCTTGGAATTCATAACAATTTGGTAATTGGGTAAGTTGGTAATTGGGTAATTGAAGTTGGGGATGAAGCCAATTATCCAATTACCAAATTAATAAATTACCCAATTTTTGTGGCTTCTTCCTCTCCAATAAATCTCGCAAAGACTTCATTCGACAGCAAACGTCCGCGTGGCGTCAACTGAACAGTATCGTTCGTACGCGTGAGAAGTCCGGCGGTCAGGAGTTCGTCAATTATTGGCATATATGTTTTCACCGCTTCACCGAACTCTGAGCAGAGCTGAGCAAGGTCAATGCCGCGGTTCAGGCGCAAGCCGAGGAAGAAGCTCTCTTCCAGCGCCTGACTTCGGCCGACGCGGGATACTGCCGTATTAGGAGCTTTCAGGAACTCGTCGTAATTGTCAGTTGTGGCCAAGCGAAGGCTCTCAGTGCGGTTGGCGCGTGCGGCGTCAAATGCGGGCAACATGGAGTGCGCATCCACACCGAAGCCGAGATAGGGCTGACGCGTCCAGTACTTCAAATTGTGCCGCGACTCGAAACCTCTGCGCGCAAAGTTGGAGATTTCATACTGCTCGATTCCGGCTGCATTCAGCCCCTCGCAGGCTCTCTCGTAGAACTCGGCGGTAAGGTCTTCATCTGGAACGTCATGCGCGTGGTAGCGCGTGCCGCCGGCGATCAACTCCCTCCCCAGACGTGAATCCTCATCTACTTCCAGTATGTAAACGCTCACGTGCGGTACGCCGGAGGCGATCGCCTCACCGAGCGAGTACTCCCAGCTTTCGCGCGTCTGGTGCGGCAATCCGGCGATCAGGTCAACGTTGATGTTGCTGATGCCGGCTTTGCGCAAGCGTTCGATATCGGCCAGAGTCTTCTCCCGTGTGTGCAGGCGCGCGACGGATGCGGCTTCTTTATCCACAAATGACTGCACGCCCAGGCTTACACGGTTCACCCCGCGAGTGATAAGAGCCTGGATGATGGCATCGCTCAACGTGCCGGGAGCGCACTCCACGGTGATCTCCGGGCGAGGTAGGGTCCTGAATTCCTGGCGAACGTTGAAGAAGATGCGTTTGAGTTCTTCCGTAGGCAGCAGGCTGGGCGTGCCTCCTCCGAGATAAATGGAATCGATCTGTTCCGGTATTTCTGCGCCATGTTCGGCTGCCAGCGCGCGCATGGGCTTCATGTCGGCGATCAGACGGTCAACATATTGGCCCATCTGTGTCGCCGAAAAAACACCGGAGGCAAAGTTGCAGTAGGTGCACTTGGAGCGGCAAAAGGGGACCGAAATGTAGATGCCAAGGGGCATTCTTATTTAACAGCTCTATTTTCTTGTTTCTGCATCTTTGGGCCACAGCCGCACCAAAACAATGAGCGCAACTACGCTCCCTAACAGTGTTCCAAGAACGAGTCCCAACTCCATCATCACCGCGCCATCAGCAGATGAAACGCTGCCTGGGCTGACGTGAAAACGGCTCCAGTAGAGGTCCACGGCACCGAATGTGCACGTAAATACAAGCACACTTGCCCCTACAGACAGGAGAACAGCCAGAGCAATCCGCCCAATTTTCACATTCCGATTTGTGGCTGGATGTCGCGCAGGACGCATAAATCCTGCATCGATTATAGAATCAGAGCCTATGCTTAAACGCGCCGTCATTACAGGGATGGGCGTAGTCAGCCCCAACGGTATTGGAAACACAGCTTTCTGCCAGGCCGTCCTGGCGGGAAAAAGTGGTGTAAAGAAAATCACGCGCTTTGACGCGTCCGACCTTCCGGTGCAGATTGCCGGCGAAATCTCAAGCGAAGACTTCAACGAACTGGACTGGATTGAGGCGCGGGAGCGCAAGCATGTTTCGCGCGCTGTGCCGCTGGCCATCGCCGCGTCGACCGAAGCACTGCGGGACGCCGGAATTGATCCAACAAAGTTCTCGCTCGACCAGCAGCGAGAAATTGGCGTTGTCCTGGGCAGCGGCGGCGGAGCCAATGATTTTACTGACCAGCAATACCATCTTTATTACCAGGGCAAGATCAAGCAGGTAAGCATCTTCACCATTCCCAGCGGGACCATGGGAACCATGTCCAGCGAGGTCAGCATGCGCTTTGGCTTCCGCGGGCTGAGCCATGTGGTCACCACCGGGTGCACCTCATCCACTGACGCGATTGCCCATGCGCTGCGGCAGATCCAACTTGGAACGCAAGGGGCCATGCTGGTGGGCGGCGTGGATTCGCCGCTGGCATGGGGCATCTTAAAGGCGTTCACGCTGATGAAGATCATGACGGAAAAATGGAACCAGGAGCCGGAGCGCGGGTCGCGTCCATTCAATGTTGATCGTGACGGCTTTGTGATTGCCGAAGGCGCGTGGATGTTTGTGCTGGAGGAATATGAACGTGCGCGCGCGCGCGGAGCGCGGATCCATGCTGAGATCGCGGGCTACGGCTCAACCTGCGAGGCCTTCCACCGCGTGCGCCTGGTGGAAAACGGCGAGGAGCCGGCAAGGGCGATCGGGCTGGCGATGAAGGAAGCCGGGATTACCGCAACCAATGTTCAGTACGTGAACCTGCACGGTACGGCCACGGAATTGAATGATCGCATTGAAACGCGCGCTCTCAAGCTGGCGCTGGGCGATCAGGCGCACAAAGTACCAATGTCGGCATTGAAGTCGCAGATTGGACATCCCCAAGGCGCCTGCGGAGCAGCTGGCGTGGCGGCAACCCTGATCGCCATGCGGCATAAACAGATTCCGCCCACCATTAACCTGGAAAAGCCAGATCCGGCGTGCGATCTGGATTACGTCCCGGATGTCGGCCGCAAGGCCGAGATCGAGCACGCGGTGTGTAACTGCATTGCGTTCGGGTCGAAGAATTCAGCGCTGGTGTTGAGAAAACTGGCGGAATAAGGGTCGAACGAGACACCATTCCGAGGCCGAACTTCAAGCCGTTTAAAATTTTCACAAACTTCGAGTGAGGCCGAGGAACCTGCTCTGCTGCATTTTGGGGCTAAGCGAATCTAATCGCAAAGAACTTTTCTTTTAAGCCTGGGACGCGCTTCCGGCACAAGTTTCCATCCTTGGTTGTCCTGCCATTCAAGGCTCAAATCCGCCCAATCGGGATTTTCGGCCAGAATGAGCTTCAATTTCTTCTCACGCCTCCAGCCCTTAATCTCTTTCTCGCGCATCTTGGCACTTACGACCCTTGAATATTTTTCATAAAACACGAGCATGTCATACACGTATTCCGCGGTGAAACTGCTGGGAAAAATCTTTTCTTTGTGTTCAATTATGCGCCGGACGAGGTCGTGAGTAAATCCTGTGTAGAGCCGACGCGATTTATTCGACATCACGTAAACCCAATAGCGTTTCACAAGCGCGGGATTGTATCACTCCGGACCGACTGCGGCGGAGCAGGTTCCTCGGCCTCACATCTACACCGCACCAGACCTAAACAACACAGAGTTCGGCCTCGGAATGGTGTTTTGCGTGGTTTGGTGTGCGTACATTTTGGCCAGTTCCGGAGGAATCTACCGGCTCACGGTAAAATAGAAGTTTACCCATGGCGCAGGAAGAAGAAGTACTAGGAAAAGCATATGACAGCCGGCTGATGAAGCGGCTGGCGGGATATCTGCGCCCGTACTGGTGGCAGACGATTGTCGCTCTCTCTGCCATCCTGCTGAAAGTGGTGCTGGGGCCTGACGTGATTGGGCCCTTCCTCACGGCTACCGTCATTGATAAATACCTGGCGTTCGGAGAGGGCAGGCACTGGTTTATCGATCGCTGGCTCAGCGCTAACCCCTGGATTGGCGTCGGCCAGATCGCGGGCATTTATCTCTGTTCCCTTCTCTTCAATTTTGTGCTGGAGTTCGTCCAGACCTACCTGATGCAGTGGACCGGGCAGATGGTGATGTTCGATCTGCGCAGCCATATCTTCCGCCACTTGCAGCAGATGCACGTGGGGTTCTTTGACAAGAATCCCGTGGGTCGTCTGGTGACGCGCGTCACCTCGGACGTGGACGCGCTCAATGAAATGTTCACCGCCGGGGTGGTATCCATCTTTGAGGACGTATTCGTTCTGGGCGGGATCATGTTCGTCATGCTGCGGATGAACTGGTGGCTGGCGCTGATCACCTTTGCCGTGCTGCCGCTGATCTTCTGGGTGACCATGAAGTTCCGCAAATCAGTGCGGGAATCTTACCGGCGCATCCGCGTTGCTATTGCGCGGATCAATGCGTATCTGCAAGAGCACGTCACCGGCATGGTGGTGCTGCAGCTCTTCAATCGCGAGCGGCGCGCTTATAAGAAATTCGACCGCATCAATGCGCAGCACATGGAGGCGTTCAAGGACGCCATCTGGGCTTACGCTATCTACTACCCCGTGGTGGAATTCCTTTCCACCATTGCCATTGCGTTAGCGCTGTGGTTTGGTGGATTGAAGGTGTTCGTTGGCGCGGTCACCCTGGGCACGATTACGGCGTTCATCCAGTACGCGCAGCGGTTCTTCCGGCCCATTCAGGATCTGAGCGAAAAGTACAACATCCTGCAGTCGGCCATGGCGTCGGCGGAGCGGGTATTCAAGCTGCTGGATACGCCAGGTGGAGATTGTTTCGCCGGAGCTGCCGGTAAAGGCCGAGGGCAAGGGGCGAATTGAGTTCGATCATGTCTGGTTTGCATACCGGCAAATCGAAGCGGAAGAGACCAACGGAAGACTAAAGCCCGTGCCTCCGGAGCAGAACGGTCATGCGCACGAAGATGGATCAGGGTTTGACTGGGTGCTGCGCGACGTGTCATTCACCATTGAGCCGGGCGAGAGCGTGGCCATTGTGGGACATACGGGCGCGGGCAAGACCACGATCATTTCGCTGCTGATGCGCTTTTACGATATACAGAAGGGGTCGATCCGGATTGATGGAGTAGACATCAAGTCAATGAATTTGGCCGACCTGCGGCGGCGGTTTGGAGTGGTGCTGCAGGACCCGTTCCTGTTCAGCGGCACCATTGAGAACAATATCCGGCTGGGTTCGAAGTGGGTGACGGATGATCAGGTGGAAACTGCTGCGGAAAACGTGAACGTGGCGGACTTTATCCGCACGCTTCCAAACAAATTTAAGGAGCCGGTGCTGGAGCGCGGCAGCACGCTGAGCACAGGGCAGAAACAGCTCATCTCATTTGCCCGCGCGCTGGCGCATAATCCGAAGATTCTGGTGCTGGATGAAGCTACTTCAAGCGTGGATACGGAGACCGAGCTGCGTGTGCGCGAGGCGCTCACCCGCATGGTGGAGGGGCGCACTTCGGTGATCATTGCGCATCGTTTGTCGACCATCCAGCGGGCAGACAAAATCATTGTCATGCACAAAGGGCAGGTGCGCGAGATTGGCAGCCATCAGGAGCTGCTGGCCCAGCGAGGTATCTACTGGAAGCTTTATCAACTCCAGTACAAGGACCAGGAGCTGGGCGTGAGCGAGCCGCAGGTCAGCGGGAACGACTGAGAACATCTGGCGATCCGGTGATCGGTCATCCGGTGATCTGAAAAGCCCTGACGCTCCACACAAAGGGCAAGCTTATGAATTCCAGGGTTGAAGAGATCTTCGCGGCATCGTTACTGGAAAGACCTTACCCGACCCTCAAAATACTTTCGCAAAAAGGAACTTACCTCTGCGTAACTCTTGCTACTATTCCAGCAGCACTCGTCAAAATTCTTCTTCTGACCGGCCGGAAAGGGTTGCAGCGGCCCGACGCGGGTGTGTGGAGTCATGGACTACAACATTGCCGGGAACCGAAGCATTACACGCCGATTGCTGAGTCTGGCTCGGCCGTACTGGATGCACCTCACCGGCATCTTCCTTCTTAGCGCGATTGGCGCGCCCATTGGGCTGCTGCTGGCCTTTCCTCTAAAAATCGCCGTCGACAACGTCATTGACAAGCAGCCACTGCCGCACGCGCTCCAGATCCTGCTACCCTCGTGGACCCACGGTTCCCGGGCTGCCAACCTGGGGCTGGCGGTGGGACTGCTTCTGGTGCTGACTCTCATCGCGAACCTGCAGGCGTTTGCGGCGTGGCTGCTGCAAACCTACACGGGAGAAAAACTGGTGCTCGACTTCCGTACCCACCTCTTCTGGCACGTCCAGCGCATGGACCTTATGTTTCATGACCGCCGTGGCACCAATGAAGTCGCGTACCGCATTCAGAATGACGCGCCTGCGATACAGTACGTTTTCATCCAGGGCGTGATGCCGCTGGTCAGTTCCCTCCTGAGTTTCCTGGCGCTGCTGTACGTCACCATTCGGATTGACTGGGTGCTGGCGATGATTGCGGTTTCCGTCGCGCCCTTTCTCTTTTATCTGACGCGCAAATCCAGCCGCCGCGCGCGCAAGGGCTGGGACGGCATCAAGAAGCTGGACAGCTCGGCCATGCTGGTGATGTACGAGGCGCTTTCTTCCATTCGCGTGGTAAAGGCATTCGGACAGGAGCAGTTTGAAGATCAGCGTTTCAAGCTGCGGTCGCGCCATCGCATGGAGGAGCAGGTCAAGGTTGCGTCCATGCAGGCCGCCTTCCACGTGCTGATCACGACGACCATTGCGATTGGCTCAGCAGTGGCGATGTGGGTGGGCGTGCATCATGTGCAGTCGGGCGTGCTCACGCTGGGCGAACTGCTGCTGGTGATGGCGTACATGACGCAGCTTTATGATCCGCTACGCACCATGAGCGCTAAACTGCCGGAGTTGCAGGGGTGGATGGTGAGCATGCATCGCGCTCTGGCACTGATAGAGGAAGCGCCGGAAGTTGCGGAACCGCAGAGTGCATTGCCGCTGGATCGGGCTGTGGGTAACGTAACATTTCACAACGTCATTTTTGAGTATCCCACTTCGGGCCGGGCACTTGATCAGGTGTCCTTCCAGATCACTGCGGGAACACGCGTGGGTGTTATTGGCCCCAGTGGTTCAGGCAAGAGCACGCTGGTGAATCTGTTGACGCGGTTTTATGATCCGGCTTCCGGGGACATCACGCTGGACGGCTGCGATCTCCGTCACTACAGGCTGCTCGACCTGCGGCGGCAGTTCTCGATCATTCTGCAGGAGCCGGTGGTCTTCTCCGCTACCGTGGCGGAGAACATCGCTTATGGGCGGCCGGATGCGAGCCGCGAAGACATCATGGACGCGGCGAAGGCTGCGCGGGCAGATGACTTTATCTCTTCCCTGCCGGACGGCTATGACACAAAAGTGGGTGAGGGCGGTTGCCGCCTCTCCGGCGGGCAACGCCAGCGGCTGGCCATCGCAAGGGCGTTCCTGAAAGATGCTCCCATTCTCATTTTTGATGAACCCACCAGCGCGGTGGACATCCACACCGAGCAGGAGATTATGCACGCTACGGAGCAATTGATCAGAGGACGGACCACATTTGTTATTGCCCATCGCCTGAGCACCATCAGGGACTGCGATCTGCTTTTAGTGCTGAAACAGGGAAAGCTCGTGGCTGCAACTGATAACTTTGATGAGGCGATGAGCGCTCTGGCCGAAGGTCAGGTTGCAACCGAGCAGAGGCACATGGTGAGCACAATGGTTCAGTAGAAGAGCGGCCTTTTACCGGCGATTGGGCGCCACAGCACTAGCCGGTCTTACCTCATCTGCCTTGGGCTGCTACCGGCTGTGCCGCATGATCCGGTTTATAGAACCCTTCGCTGCCGAAGCCGAACACGCGGTTGGAGCGCGCGCGGTAGTTCTCCCAGGCGATGGCTGCGCCAAGTTCCACCAGCTGAGGCGTAGTGAAGCGCTTCTGCAAACGCTGGCGCAATTCCGGCGTTACGTTTGAGGGCGTAGCTGTAAGGGCATCGGCTAGTTCGAGTACCAGTTTCTGATCGCTGTCAAACAGGTCGCTCTCCTGGTGCCAGTTCAGATTGCGAATTTGTTCATCGCTGAGTCCTGCCGCCTTACCTGCGGCAGAGTTGATGTCGATTCAAAAAGGGCACTCAACCAGTTTGGCGGCGCGGATCTGTCCCAGGACTTTGAGTTTGGCAGGAACCAAGTTGGTTTTTTCCAGGGCCATGCTGAACTTTGCATAAGCGATGAGGAAGTCAGGATGTGTGGCTACCGTGTTGAGGGGAGCAATGTCTTTTCCCAGCCGCTTCCGGGTAAAGCGGCGGATCAGTCCAACTTTCAAGCCTTTGAACATGGAAATCCTCTCTCCTCTAGCTAGATTCAGGGAGACGGAAACCGATTCAGGTTTTTCTAGTGATGTCGGCCAGGCTTTTAGTGCAGCACACCCAATTTGTCCACCGGCCAGTAGCCAAAGACAGCCTTGCCGTAAATATAACCGCGCTGGACCGGGCCGAACTCGCGGCTGTCATTCGACATGCAGCGGTGGTCGCCGAGGACGAAATAAGCGCCGGGTGGAATGATGGTCATGGGATACGAGCGCGAATCGGCATACTCGGCCGGCACGTAATCTTCTTCCAGCGGCTTGCCATTGATGTAGACGTGGCCGTAAGAAATGCGCACCTGATCGCCGGGAATTCCGATCACGCGCTTGATGAAGCTCTTGCGCGGGTCACGAGGATAGCGGAATACGATGATGTCGCCGCGCTCAATTTTTTCCCAGCGGTAAACCAGTTTGTTGATGAAGATCCGTTCCTGGTCTTCCAGGCCCGGCTCCATGCTGCCGCCTTCCACCTTTACTGGCTGATACACGAAAAGAATGATGAAGAAGGAGACCAGCATGGAAAAGATGAGATCCCGCACCCAGGAATGCAGAATTCGAACGCCGCCGTTCGGCTCAGGCGATGAATTCGCTTCAGGAACTGGGGGTGTATTGGGCTGCTCGGGCGTCTCCAATGGGGCGCGTCTCCTGTTACATTATACGTACAAACGGCCAAAACTCAGCAGGGTTTGAGGCAAGTCTCTTCTGGAGTAAAATGAGTTCGCTATGAAATACCTTTTGGCTCTTTTCGCCCTTATTCTTGCGGTCGGGATCACCTCTGCACAATTGGCCAATGAAGTACCTGCCTATCATAAAGCTCCGCCGGCCAAAGGCGAAAAACTCCCCCCAATCCTGAGCCAGCAACAGCTGGAAACTTATGGGCTTACCCAACCAGCGCAACGGGAAGCCTACAAAGCCGCGGAAAAGGATTCCGCCATCATGTACCAGATGCCGTGCTATTGCTATTGCGACCGGCATGCCGGCCACAAGAGCCTGCGCAGCTGTTTTGAGGGGACCCACGGGGCCAATTGCGGTACTTGCGCGCAAGAATCTATGTACACATACCAGATGTCTAAGAAGGGGTGGTCCGCCAAGCAGATTCGCGACGGCATTATCCGTGGCGACTTTAAACAGATCGACCTGGCTAACCCCGCCCCGGTAAAGTAATTCTGCCCTGTTTATGGTGCATTTGACGCGTGTTAAGATTGTGCGTATAAAGGGCTGCACCTCTATGCAGTCCCGAGTGCTCTCGGGATAGCCGTATCATCATTTTCCACAGGCTTGATCTGCCGCTATTCCGATGTGGGCCGCAAGGACACACTAGAATGAAAAAGAGAGTGGCAGCAAGCGTTAAACGTTCGGCTGCTAAGCCAATAAGAACAAAGACTGTTAGGATCAAGAAGAAGATGTCCGCAAAGAAATCAACCCCAGTGCAAGCAAAAGCAGTTTTGAAGGACGACCCCAGTTTTGCACAGGCTGTGCAAAACTATGAGGCCGGACTTAAGGCCATGCAGGAGCGCAAGTTCGAGCGGGCCAAGGGGGTGTTCGAGAAGGTTATCAGTGGCGGGCCGCGCGAATTAGCCGATCGCGCACGTATATATCTAAGTTCGTGTAACCAGCAACTGAATGAGGGCGCCGCGAATTTCAAAACCCATGAAGAGCACTTCGATTATGCGGTCTCCCTGCTGAATTCCGGCCAGTATGACCAGGCGCGCACGCACCTGGAGAAAATCCTGAAACAGGATTCGAAAGCGGACTTCGCTTTTTACGGCATGGCCGTGGTGGACTGTCTGACGGGCCAGGTGGAAAGTTCGCTCAAAAACCTGAACGAAGCCATTCGGCTGAACCCCCAGAACCGTTTTCAGGCGCGAAACGACTCCGACTTCCAGAACATGGCCGATGACCCCCGGTTCACAGAATTGTTGTACCCGGAGCCGAGCGACCCGCCCCCATCGAGCTTCAGAAAGTAATTCCTGCGTGCCGGACATACTGTGCACGCTAACTGACGTTAAGCGAGAGGATGGCACTGAATTCTGAACGCAGTCACGCACGCGCCGCCCAGGCGATTCGTGTAGTCGCAATCGGCGGTGGCACGGGTCTCTCCACGCTGCTGAAAGGTCTGAAACGTTACACCGTAATTGCAACGGAGACGCCATCGCGTTCTTCCTGCATTTCCGACCTCACTGCGGTGGTCACGGTGAGCGATGATGGCGGATCCAGCGGGCGCTTGCGGCGCGAACTGAACATGCTGCCTCCCGGCGACATCAGGAATTGCCTGGTGGCCCTTTCCGCTGACGAAAACCTGATTTCCAAGTTGTTTCAATTTCGTTTTTCCAGTTCCGGCGAACTGGAAGGCCACAGCTTCGGCAACCTGTTTCTGGCTGCCCTCACCGCCATGACAGGCGATTTTCCCGACGCGGTTAAACAAGCTTCCGAAATTCTGGCCACGCGCGGCCACATTCTGCCGGCAACGTCGGCCAATGTGGAGTTGGAAGCAGTCATGAACGATGGATCCCACGTGCGGGGCGAAACCAAAATCACGGCGAGTGACAAGAGAGTGGTTGAGCTCACTTTGGTTCCTGCTCATCCGGAACCGCTGCCGCAGACGCTGGAAGCAATAGCAGAGGCAAACATCATCACCATCGGTCCGGGATCACTCTTCACCAGCCTGATTCCCAACCTTCTGGTGCGGGGTATACCAGAGGCCATTGCAGCTTCAAAGGCCGTCAAGGTCTTCATCTGCAACCTGATGACGGAAGCCAATGAAAGCCTGGAAATGTCCGCGTCAGACCACATCAGGGCTATTTATTCCCATTCAGGCCATGGCCTGTTCAACTACGCCCTGGTCAATTCCGCTCCGGTTTCGCAGGAAATGAAGAAGCGGTACGAAGATGAGCGTGCTGAACCGGTGGAATGCGATTGCGCCCTGGTTGAATCACTGGGCGTGACTTGCATTGCAGGTAATTTTCTGGAAGAGCGCGAAGTAGTCCGCCACGATACGGACCGCCTTTGCCGTGAGCTTCTCCGCCTGGTTCACCTTGAAGGCAGTAAAGCCCGGACTGCCCAGCCCGCGTTAAGATAACTCTCAATGCGCGCACAAAAAAATTCAGCGGAAAAGCCACTCGCCATAGTCATTATGGCCGCAGGCAAAGGAACGCGGCTCAAGTCCAAACGCGCCAAGGTCCTGCATCAGATTGGCGGTAAGCCGCTGCTCCAACATGTGATCGCCGCGGCAGCCCGCATTCTTCCAGAGCACGACATCTATGTAGTGATCGGACATCAGGCGGAGGAAGTGCGCGCAGCCGTGGCCGGTACAGGCGTTAATTTGGTGCTGCAGGCGGAGCAGCGCGGGACAGGACATGCCATCATGTGCGCCCGCGAGCAGGTGCCGCAATACGCGAACATTCTGGTCCTCTCGGGTGACGTGCCCCTGATCCGCGCAGCCACCATTGAACTCCTGCGCGATTTCCATCTGACCAGAAAATCCGCCATGACCATTCTTACAGCGGAGCCAGCCAACCCATTGGGCTACGGCCGCGTGATTCGTGGTGGCAGCGATAACGTAAAGGCAATTGTTGAACAGAAAGCCCTGAACAAGGCGCAGCAGAAGGTGCGCGAGATTAATTCAGGAATCTACGCGTTTGCCACTGGCCCATTGTTCGCAGACATTGACCGCCTCACGGCCGACAATCCTCATCACGAGTTTTACCTGACCGACATGGCTGCTCTGCTGGTGAAGCGCAAGGCCAAGGTGGTCGCATTGAAGGCAGACGATCCTGAGGAGGTGCTGGGCGCCAACACGCTGGCCGAACTGGCCAGCCTGGATGCTCAGCTTCGCTTGCGCAAGTGCCAGGAACTGATGGCGTCCGGCGTGGTGATCTACCGGCCCGACACCTGCGTCATCGATGCTGACGTGGAGATAGCAGCGGAAACTGTGATTGAGCCGTTCGTGCAGATTGTGGGGAAAAGCCGCATTGGCTCGGATTGCCGTGTGCGCTCCTTTAGCGTAATCAGCGACTCGCAACTCGGCGACGGTGTTCTGGTAAAACCTGGGTGCATCATTGATCACTCACAAATCAGCTCTGGGGCAATCCTGGGACCCTACTCACATTTGCGTCCGGGCAGCGAGATTGGGGACGGCGCACACATAGGCAACTTTGTGGAGACAAAAAAGGTCCGTATAGGACGCGGTTCCAAGGCGAACCATTTGACGTACCTGGGCGACGCTGAAATCGGCGAAGGCGTGAACGTGGGCGCGGGAACCATCACGTGCAACTACGATGGGACGCACAAACATAAGACGGTAATTGAAGATGGCGCTTTCATCGGCAGCGATTCCACTCTGGTAGCTCCGGTGCGGGTGGGCAGAGAGGCCTATGTGGCCGCGGGTTCGAGCATCACGGATGATGTTCCTGACGGAGCCCTCGCGATCGGCCGAAGCCGGCAAGTTCTGAAGGAAGGCTGGGCCAGGCGGCGGCAGCAAGCCCGGGCAAAGAACCATAGCAAATAGCTGGTAAAAAGGGAGCTATGCCGCGGGCGCTGCTCTCGATTTTCATCCCTCCTCCTCTCATTTGTTTTCATCTATTTCTGTGAGAGGGACCAATGGCCGACCACAAGCGCGATGCGACGAAAAGAGAATTCCCACAGCAAGAGCATGGACAGGCAGAAGCCAGTCCCAATCCGCACAATGAAAATAATGTGATCGAGATGCCCGTAAGGACCGATCAAAGTCAGGAAGCGGGTGGAGAAAACGTGGCCCAGACTCCAAGCACACGTGAAGGCGTTCTGCATCCTTCAGTAGGCGAAGGAGTTGGCGGCGGAGTCGCTGATACTGACAGCATGTTCAATGAAGCCGACCCGCAGACGGAAGAAATTCTTTCTTCCGGAACCAGGAAGCGGCGCGGAACAAAAAAGAAGGAAGAGCCGGCTTAATCAGAGGTCACATCGAGATGGGATCCCATCTCGATTTACACCGAGCCCCAGAAACGAACGCAGCCTCCACAGCATCATTCTCTAGTGGAGGCGCTGAATCTTGCCCTCTACAAATCTCGCCCGAAAACCACAGGCGAGTTGTTCGTTCATCATTTCACACTCATACAGGAGGCATACCATGGCCAACATCACGCGTTGGGACCCATTCAATGAACTCACGAATCTCCAGGACCGGTTTAATCAGTTGCTGAACCAGCCGTTCGGGTCGTTCCGGGGCTTTAACCCTGCCAATGAACAATCACTCACTGCTCCCAATTTCGTACCAGCGGTGAACGTATTTGAGGATGAACACACAATCAAGATCGAGGCGGAACTGCCGGGAATTGATGAAAAGGACATTGACATCAGCCTGGAAAACAATGTTCTGACCCTCAGCGGCGAGCGGAAGCTGGAAAACGAGGAAAAGAAAGAGAACTTCCACAGGATTGAACGCAGCTATGGCCGGTTTACCCGGTCGTTCACCCTGCCGCCCACTGTGGAAACAGAAAATGTGAATGCCGAATTCAATAACGGAGTATTGAATATTACGCTCAACAAGAAGGAACAAGCCAAACCCAAACAGATCAAGATCGGCGCAGGCAAGCCGATGGCCAAGCCGAGCAAGGCGGCATAAATTCAGCCAAGTGGTATCAGCAGCGGCTGCTTAGGCGGCCGCTTTTTTCCTGGGTTATGGCCTTGGGGACTGGGTGGGAGCAGAACCCTGCTCATCAGCGCCACTTTCAGGATTGATGGCGGCGAGCTCCTTCAAAATTCCCTGCTCCTGATCAGAGAAGAGACTTTTAAACCGGTCAGACTGCATCACCTGCTGGCGCTGCTGCGCATCCATCCGGCGGAGATGACGCAATGCTTTGTGCAGTGCTACGCGGCGGTCAGGTGGGAGTGTTTGCAGTTTCTGGTTGGCATCGCGGACCTGCTCATGCTGTTCTTTGCTGAGGCTGGCCCAGAAATTCATGCGCTTGATAGCAAGATCACGCTGATCAGGCGTGAGGCTGTTGAATTTCCGCAGACGGTCACGCAACGCGTTCTGGCGCGCCGGCGCCATCTTCTTGAAGTTAGGATCGTTCTCCAGCGCTTTTTCCTGCTGGTCCAAAGGAAGGCTCTTGTGGGACTCAAGCCATTCGCCCAGGCGCTGGACGGGATGGTTGACCTTCGCTTTCTGGTTGGTTTGAATTTCTTTGTGGGGTGGCCTGCAGGACAATGCGATGCTCCGGCAAAGGGAAGCGTCTTTCTACTGAGGTCAAAGCGGCCGCGCAAGCCAGCCCCATGATTGAGGCCAGCGTAATTGCGAGGATTCTATTCCGGTTCACCGCTTCATCTCCCCCTGAGGTGCAGCACTAAATCGTCTCGTCGTCCCCTGTGTCCGGCGTAGAGCTCACGTCCTGTGACGGCAACCCGGCCATTTCGTTGATGAGATCATTATTGCTGTTGGTCAGAAGATCGTGGTCCTTGTCCAGAGCCTCCACATCCACCGCCGCTGAAGGTCCTGAAGGCGGAGGCGTGGTCCAGTTCAAGTAGGTGTAAACAGCGCCGCCTGCAACCATGGCAGCGGCCAGGGATCCTGCCAGCATAGGCTTACGCAGCCAAGCCAATACGCCTGCACGCGCCGGAGACTTTTTTTGCTCTTCTCTCACATGCGCCTGCAGGCGGGTCAGAAAATAGGGAGATGGTTCCGGAGCTTCCCACTCGTCGAGCAGCGCCATGGTTTTGCGCAACCCGTCGAGCTCCTGTGAACAGGGGCCACACTCGCGGAGGTGGGCCAGCACCTCCGGGGCGGGCTGCCCCTCGGCCAGTACGTCCATCAGATTTTCGCGGACATCATTGCAGTTCATACAAATTCCTTCAACCGCTCCCGCAACGCTTCATAAGCGCGAAAGAGCAGAGACTTGGTGGCTGATTCGCTTAACTTCAAAACCGCGGCGATCTCGCGGTAATCCATTTCCTGATACTTGTGCATGAGCACGGCCGCGCGTTGCTTTTCCGGCAGGGCCATCACATGCTTCTTGATCGCCTCCAGCCGCTCCCGCCGCAGAATGTTTTGTTCCGCATCCAGGGTGGGATCAGAAACATCAGGCGTCGTGCCCGTTTCCTCATCCGGCTCATCCAGGCTCACCATTTTTCCGCTGCGCTCAACCTTGTGGTCACGTGCATGGTTGACCGCCAGGTTGGTGGCGATGCGGTAAAGCCAGGTGGTGAACTTGGCTTCCGCGGCATAGCTCTTGCGCGAACGATATACGCGCAAAAATACTTCCTGAGCGAGTTCCTCCGCAAGCGCCTGATTGTGGCACATGCGGTACATGAAGGCGATCATGGGCCGGTGAAACTTGTGTACAAGATACTCGTACGCAGCATTGTCATCACTGCCCACACGGAGCATGACTTCCGCATCGCTCAGCGATTCATAGAGCACCTGGCCTGCTGCCATTTCCGTGTTACTCCGCGTCCTATCAGTAACCGGGGGAACCAACAGCCCGGATTTTAAGGCCACGCTGCTCACACCCGTTTAAACCCTTATAAAGCTCTAAAGTTGCAAGCTTCTAAGATGCTGCAGCTGCCCTGTTGAGAAGTGTATTCTATCCCGCCTCAGGGAGTGAACTGGCAGACTGGTGCCAAACGGCGGCGGGGCGCATCTAACCGGGGAACGGCGGCGGTTTCCGCAGAAAAGCTGGCAATTTTCCCAATGCGCTCTTCTGGTAGAATGTTTATACCCCTTGAAGCAAACGGTTTAGGCCAGGGGGGCGCTTAACTCAGCGGTAGAGTGCCATCTTCACACGGTGGAAGTCATAGGTTCGAATCCTATAGCGCCCACCATTCTCCAATCCCAGAATGACACGCAAAAGAACTGTGGGGGGGAATGTTGAAATTTTGAGATTGCCCAGGCACCGGATCATGGTAACATCACTAAGTCTTCAGGTTGCCGCCCGTTCCGGTGCGGCTGGCTCGCGCGAATGCGCTGACGATAAACGAAGATTTCACGAAGAAATTCAGCTGAGCTTCATTCAAATAAGACCGTGGTGGACTTCAGGTTCACAGTAAGGTTTCCGCGTATAGAGGCCCGGCAACACCAGAGAACTATAAGGTAAATCCGAATGAATGATGCACCCAACCATCCGCATAACCCGGGACACCGGAAGCAGCGGCGCCGTAAACGGGATTTTGGCGGGCACTCGCAAAACAATCAGAATCAAGGGCAAGGGCAAGGCCAGGGACAGAACCGGCATGGAGGCGGCGGACAGCACCGTTCGAACCGCCAGAACCGCCGTGGCGGTGGACAGCGTCGTGGAGCAGCATTCGTGGGTCCAATGGACCACAGCTACCGCAACCAGAATGGCGCGCCAAGCCAGGGTGACCGGTTCCGCAACGGCGCTGCTCCGGTGGCCAATATGGAGCCGCTGCAGCAGCGCAAAGACGCCCCAACCCGCATCTTTGCTTTCGTGGATGATCTGTTCTTCCTGGCAAAAATCCAGGAGGTCTCGCGCAAGCTGAATGTGAAGGTGGAATTCGTCAAGAGTGAAAAGGAGCTTACCGAAAAGACCGGAGAACACCCGGAAGAAAAGCCTTCATTGATTGTGGTGGACTTGAACAGCAACAGCATCAAGCCTCTGCCCATCATTTCCAAATTGCGGTCGAAATTCAAAAAGCCCACCTCAATCCTGGGCTTTGTTTCCCACGTGCAAGGTGATCTCAAGATCAAAGCACAGGAAGCAGGATGCGATGTGGTCATGCCGCGCTCGGCATTCTCGCAAAACTTGCCTAACATCCTGCGGCGCCACGGCGCGGAAGACGAACCGGACGAGAACTTCAACCGGGCCTGAAAACATCTGGTATTTAGGTAAGTTGGTAATTGGGTAATTTGCAAGCCAGAGCCGCGCGCATGCCGGTGGAGGCTGGCTTGTGGACTCAACCTTCCTTGTTGCCCGTTTTGAAACTTACCAGATTACGAAATTACTCAATTAGCAGATGGAAGCAACTGAGTAGCTGCCGCGTACGTCCAACAGTTGAGAGGCAGCGACCCCATGGCATATACCCGCGCCTTTGAAGAGCACGAGGTCTCGCCAGAGGTGCGTCGCGCCTACTGCGACATCCGTTCCAGCTTTGACCTTCCCTTCGTGCCCACCGTTTTCAAGCTGGTTTCATCCTGTCCGGCGTATCTGAAAGGCATGTGGAAGGACCTGAGCCAGGTGGCGTGTTCACGCGAGTTCCAGAGCGCGGCGCAGGCTTTTCGTGAAATCGCCCATTCGGCCGCAGTCAGCGGCGGTTGGAGCTTTTCCGATCAGCCACAGGTTCTGGCCAGTGACAAATTCTCCAATGCGGATATCGCAGTGATCGGCGGCATCATTGGGCTCTTTGCCCGTGCCATCACGCAGATGGCGCTGTTCACCAGGCTGATGCAACGGGGATACTCCGGCGGACAAAAGGGGCGCGTTAGCGTTTCACGGCAAGTTTCCGCGCTTTCGCAAATGGTGAACGTGCACATCCCCAACGAGCGCGAAGCAGGCCTGCGCGTGTGGCTGATCTATTCCGACATCAAGCGCACCACCGGTGCAAAGAGCGTGTTGAGCCTGTATCGGGTACTGTCTCCTTTCCCCGGCTATCTCAACTCAGCCTGGCTGGACAGCAAACGGCTGCTCACTGATCCGACGTTCGATGAAGCACGAGCAGAGATGAACCGGCGGGCGCGCGCATTGCTTACGAACTTCCCGGTGAAGGACCATCGCGCTCTGCTGAAGGACATTAACTCCGGGCAATGGCAGGAGATTGAAGAGACGGTGGACGGCTTTGCCCGACTTCTGCCGCAATTCGTTCTGCTGACGGCAATATGGCAGAGATCATTCCCTTCAGCGAGCCGACTGATAGGAGCAGCGTAACTGCTTTTTTCCCGAGCCAGGCAAGGGACTGGCTAATTCAGTAATTTGGTAAGTTAATAAATTTCAGAAAGCCCTATTTTCAAGCCAAACTCGTCGCGCCACTTTGCGTAGCTTGAGGGCAATTTTGGTGATAGGGTTCCCTCCCCTCGACTTCGCTCAGGGTCGGGATTTCAGAAACAAGCTATCCCGGCGGCCAGCTGAGCTTTCTTCCCCCCAGTAAGTGCAAATGCAGATGAAACACTGACTGGCCTGAGTCCGGGCCCACGTTGTAAACCGTGCGATAACCGCGCTCAATGCCCCGCTGTTTGGCGATCTTCGCCGCCACGAGCTGGCAATAGCCGATGATCTCGGCGTCGGCTTCCGTGGCCTCCTTGATGTCCACAATGTGCTTCTTGGGAATGATAAGCACGTGCGTGGGCGCTTGCGGCTTTATGTCTTCAAACACAAACGTCCGGTCATCCTCATAAACCTTCTTGGATGGAATCTTGCCGGCAATGATGTTGCAGAAAAGGCAGTCGCTCATAACTGGAAAATGGTAACAGAGAGACCGCTCCAAAATCAGAACGCCAGCACAGCGCCCGCGCCGAACAAGAGGTGATGCTGGTTGTGTGTGAGCGTGCTGATGCCGCCACCGGCAACGAATGTATCTGGCTGCAATACGCCTCCGCTCCAGAAGTCGCGCGCTTCCACCCGGGCTCGCAGATGAGGAAGAGGGGTCTTAACATCGAGCCCGCCTCCAAACTGCAATGCCACATTGTTTCTTGTGGTCTGCCCCAGTTCCAGGTGACCCAGTCCCCCTCCGAACGAGGCCCAGGGCGAAATGGGGGCCGACGAGAAGATTTTCAGTTTGGCAGAAGGCGTCAAAAAGAACAGGTGTGAAGATTGGCCGAACGGGAAGGTGAGCGGATTTGTAAACAACGTAGTGACGTTGTGGCCTGGCGCTTCCACGATAGGAAGTTCCAGGAAGAGTGCGGCCGGTCCGGCGGAGAGCATCCGGCGCGCGTAGCTAAACTCAAAGGCGAAAGCGGTGTTCGCGTCCTGCGACACCGTGGTCACATTGCATTGCGGTTGAAGAATTGGGCAGAGTGCGGGAAACGTGACAGACCCGTTCTGTCCCGTGGTCCGCACCGCGGCGGCGGTAAAACTGACTTCGTTCTTTTGCGCAGAAGCCAGCAGCGGCAGGAAGAGAAATAGAATGATGAGCTTGTTCAAGTTTCCTCCGGGATATCGATGAACAGTGCATTCTCAGAACGGCAACTCGCGAATTTCTTGCCGCGTTGGGCTGCCACAACCCAGCTACCTTTGACGGGACGACTCTTTCCCTTCCGGCAACTGGCACGCGCGCAGCACCTTCTGGCGAACTTTTCTTGTCATAGATCGCCAGCAGGGCGTCCCCTGTCGGGCAAGAGGAGGGCCACGAAATGATTCCGCGGCCCGCTACCCTGCGCAGATTTCTACTTCAAACCAAAAAGGCTCAGTTCCGGCCTGCGCGAGAAGGGCCTGGCTTTGCCATACCAGAGCTCAAAGCTCTGGACAACGCGGTCTCCCTGAAGGGTGATGGGGCGGCTGTGTCCACCGGGGCGGATGACGTCACGCACATGCAGCGTTTCCGTCTGGCCGTTGCCGTAATGGACCACAATGTGGTCGAACTGAATGGGAGCGTTGTTCACGCGAACCTGCAATGCGCGGTAGCGGCCCGCGAACCTGCCGACTTCAATGTTGTCATGATCGTGCTGGCCGTCCACGTGGGCCGTGCCAAGAAAAGTCCATGCCTTGGCCTGGGCCGCAGGGGCAGCGTAGGCCAGCAGTGCCAGAGCGAATACCGCAAACATCAACTTCTTCATCTTGTTTGTCTCTCCTCTGTCAGTGAGCGTAACCAATCCTCCTGCTCGACTTGAAGGGCACGAAAGTGATAGCCCGCCCAAATTGAGAGTTGCTGGTTCGCACTGGGAGAAACACGGAGGCGAGCAGGAAGTTTTGGACGGAGATACGAGAATTGCCAAGATTTCCAGCAGTGCCAAGATTGCCAAAATTGGAAAAATGGGCCGCAGATGAACGCTGATGGGAAAGCAAAAACATCTATCTGCGTTCACCAGCACAAATCTGTGGCCGATGTTTTTGAGTTTGGGTTCACCAGAGTTGCCCTACCGGTTGCTCTCTAAAGATTGGTTTCGGTCCATACGACTTGGGCACGTGGATGGCGCCCAGGAACGGCGTCACCGCCGGATCGTAAATTATGGTTATTAGTCCGCCACGGCCAGAGGAGCCGGGAAAACCATCTTGTCCATTCGAGCCGTCCCTTCCGTCTTGTCCGTTGGGAGTTCCCACGCCGCCAGAGCCGCCTCGTCCTCCATGGCCGGCTTTGCCTCCCTGGCCGCCATCGCCGCCCACGGACTTCACAGTGAATGATCCGCCCTGCGGGTCCACCAGAAACATTGTGGTTCTGCGCTCCGCTTCCACGGCTATCTGAAGCAGAGGAGGTTGACTTCCCTGCCGGAGAGTCATCCGCACCAGTACCGGAGGGCCGTCGTCGCCGTTTCCGCCGTTACTTCCATCTGTGCCGTTAGTCCCGTCTGAGCCATTGCCACCAGCCTCGGGATGGTCCGGATCAAGGGAGCCCATTGTGCCGCTGGTTCCGTCAATTCCATTTGTGCCATCAAAACCGTTGGAGCCTGCGCTGCCGGCGAAGATTGCAGCGAAATTGCGATCGTAGCGTATGGGCATATCCAGCTCAGCTTTGAGGTCGGGATGGCTGGGCGCGGTGATGATGACATGCGGCAGCTTGCCCTCACTCACTCTGGGATCCGATGGAAGAGAGAGCACACCTTTGTTGTTCACGCTGGCCACGGTTGCCGATACGTTCAGGTCCTGCCAGAGAATCTTTCCGTGGCCTGCGCCTTCGCTGACAAATACCTTGCCATCCGCTGTGGTGAAGGTGGCCACCAGCGGCAACTTGTCTCCTGGCGCAATGCCCGGGCCCTTCGGCAAGCTGACCGCCATGGAGGTGGCCGGAACCTTGTTCAAGTAAACCTTGGTATGGAAAACATGGACCTGCAGTGCGGCACAACCGGTGAGACAAAAAGAGAAGGTCGCAACGAGATAGGTGGCGAAGCGGCGCTTCTTGAGTGCTGAAACTATGAAGCTGTTAAACATTTCCCGTCCCCCGAAAACAGCAGCAGTTTGTTGCAGCCAGCCAGAATCGGATGCAGCAGCTCATGGCAGAACCGGGCGATGTCTTGAGGGCCGCTGCGTGGGTTCTCTGCTGCATGAAACCCGAGTAGAAGCAGCATGTCGTGCATCGCATTGCGCGGGCAAGTAAAGTGTTGTGAAGGATTGTGAGAAAAAATTGGCCGCGAACGAACGCGAACTACAACAATTGCCAAAATTGGAGCAATCAAAATCTACCGCGGAGGCGCGGAGGGCGGAGAAAAGACCAATTTATTTGCCACAGAAAACGCAAATCAACGCAGACCGAAGAGAATCGGCCGCGAACTAACATGAATCAGGAGCAGGGCTTTTATCTGCGTGGATCAGCGCAAAGTCTGCGGCTACTTTTTCCCTTCGTGTCCTTTGTGGTTAGAACGAACACAGCGCGGCGGACGTGGCCGGAAGTGGTCAGCAGTCCGCCGCAGCGTTGGACACGCAAGCAGGCTCAGTGCCCCTGAGGTTGCGAGTTAAAGAACAGGAAAAAGTTAGTTGGCTGGTCGGGCGCGGCCTTGCCCGCGGCCTGCGCGGCGCGAAGGGCTTGCAGCGAGGTGATGCCGCTTCGGCCGTCAGCACTCGGCCAGGCACTGGGGTCGGTGACCAGGACGGAAACAATCTGCCACCACACTGCACCGAAATCTTTTCCGTCAATGATGTGGCTGTGGTTCAGCGTAGGGACAATGACATTGGTTCCCGGAGGAACTTTGTCCTGCGCGGCAAGCACCGGGCCAAGATCAATACTCGTGGCATGCATGGTGCAAGTGCCGGGCATGCCTGTGTGCGTGGTGGCCGGCGGGCCAGGCTCCGGACATTGCACCGCGACGTTGGGGTGAGTCTTGAACGCCTCTGGTATGAACCCAAAGAGGCTGAGCAGCGCATTACCCAGCGGGACATTGAAAGCGTCATTGGGGTCGTGCGAATCGCCGAAGAACGGCGCAATCACGTACAGCTTGAGCGTCTCCTTTACCGGCCGGCCGGCGGGATCGATGGTGGGCCGCTGCCCGACCACGCAGATCGGCTTCTGGAACTCGGCGGGATCAACAGCGGCGACCTGGCCATTGTGGTCTAGGTCGTCGAACGGCTGGTGCGTACAGTGGAAGTTCTGGAAGTAAGTGAAGACCAGCAGTTGACCGTCGCCAAAGCCTTCAGTTTGGTTCACCTGAAACGGGCGTTTGGTATTGGTATTGCCGCTGTCGTCTGATGCCGCAAATCCGGCGGCCACAAACAACAATAGAACGGCGCAAAGTCCAGCGAAACCATTCTTGCTCATCTCTCTCTCCTGCAAAAGAAGTACGGACCCGGAGTCACAAAAGTATAGTGTAGGGACGCGAGGAAGCGTTTCAATCAGGCAGCGAAAGGCGAGCGGCAAAATCCGCCATGGAGACACGAGGCATGGAGAAAGCAAGGAATAGTTCGCTCAGATGAACGCAGACAAAAGGAGAATTGGCCGCGAGTTTAAGCCAGTGCGGTAGCAGAATGGTATCTGCATGCAGCAGCGTAATCCGCGGCCAATGTTTTTGCCTATCGTTAGAACCTTATGTGAGCAGCCAATTGCAATATGCGCGGATCATATGCCTGGATTGCTTGTCCAAAGGTTGAGCCCAGATCGGCGAAATTCGAATCAAAGTTGCTGAACTGAGTGTGGTTGAAAAGGTTGAAAGAGTCCACCCGCAATTCCAGCGTCGCGCGTTCCTTGTAAATGGGTGTGGTCTTTGAGAGAGCCAAGTCCAGATTGGTTCGTCCTGGAGCACGGACGACATTGCGCGGCGCTGTTCCGTAGGGCGCCGTGGCATCGCTGAATGCATTTGGGTTAAAGAAGAACGGGCCGCTGGAAGAACCGTTCGCAGTAAGAATGCTCTGGATTTTGTGTGGGTCCACGTATTGGATTGGTCCATTCAGGTCCGCATTGGCCAGTCCGGAATCACCGGCGCCGGACAGACCGGGATCAGAATTAGAGGTGAATAACCCGGCATTAACGCTCAAAGGATAGCCGGTTCGCCAAAAGAAAATCGGATAGAGATTCCAGCCTTTTACCAGCGCCTTTGGTCCCTTATCGAAAGGCAGTTCCCATCCGCCGGAGAACACCAGAAAGTGGCGTATGTCAAAGTCCGACGAAGCACGGAAAACGTGAGGCAGGATAGCCGAGATGTTGCTGTTGAATTGCCGGAACCCTGAGGCATCATCGATACTGTGAGCGTAAGTGTATCCCAGTGTAAAAAATGCGCTGCCAAAGATGGGAGCATTGGATATCTGTTTGCGAAGGCTCAACTGCAGGGCGTTGTAGTTGGCATTTGCAGAATTGGTGAACTCATTCAGGAGACCGAAGCTGCCGTCAGTGGTGAAATTCACATTGTCAGCAAGATTGTTACCCGGGGTCTCGTTGAGAATGCGTTGCGGGTTGGCACTGTTGAGCGTGGCAGGATCGAACGGGTTGATGTCCTTCAGCGCGGTCAGCTTGCGCGACGTACTGCCAACGTACGCGACTTCCAATGTAGTCAGGCGCGCCACTTCATGCTCGATGCTGAGATTGTACTGATAGGTGTACGGCGTACGAAGATGGGGATCCACAAAGAAGACGCCGCCTCCCCCGAAGGTGCCAAAGGTGGTGAAAAAGTCGGCGCTATGATCGACTGGCTTTGTTGGGAACGGGTTGGGACTTCCGGTTGAACCGTACGGATCGCCGAAGAAGGTGAATGGACCGGCGGAACCGTTCACGCTGGGATCGGGAAAACCAAATGCTGCAGCGGAGGCAAACGGTACTTGTCCGTTGAACTGGAAGTTGTCTTCGGCCTTAAGGATGTCATAGAACACGCCGAAGCCGCCGCGCACGCTGGTTTTTGAATCTTTAAACGGCTGCCAGGCAAAGCCAAAGCGTGGAGCCCAATCATTACGATCAGGGAAATTGGCTCCGCGAGGCGCTCCCTGGTCTCCTGGAAAAACCAGTCCCACGGGCGCGCCGGGAAATACTGTGGATTGCTGGCCTGGGATAACGTCAAACGTCCGGCTCAGTGTATCGAGCTTGGGAGTGCTGTATTCGTAGCGCAGGCCCAGAGTCAAAACCAGCGTGGGAGTCACATGCCATTCATCCTGACCAAAAATGAAGGTTGACTTGCCGCGGATGTTGGAAGGAGCCGCGGGAAATTGAAGAAAATCAAGTGGCAGCCCGGCAAGGAAATTGGCGAAAGGATCACCGGCGCCATTGGAGTCGCCGAAGTCAAATAAACCGTTGCCGATGAAATCGAAGATCTGGTTATCCTGAAAGGCCGAAAAGGCGCCGCCAAATTTCATGGTGTGTTTGCCTCGAGTCCAGGACAGCGTGTCAGAGTAGTTGAATGTGTTATCGGTAAGGTTGGAAGGACCTTGAATGCTAAAACCAACCGTCAAGTTGGGAAAATCCAGTTGCGAGGGCCCGGTAGGAAGGTCAGGCGTAATGTTGATGCCGAGCGCGCTCGGAATGGGCGAAGCATTCGCGGGCTTGGACTGAAGGATGTCATTCCGCTGGGCCGATATATGGAATTCATTCAACACGCTGGGGGAAAAGATCCGGGTGTAAGCAAAGTGCAGAAATTGCCGGGTGTTCTCCGTGGTTGCATTGAAGCCGGGAATACCACCCGGTCCGGGATTCAACTGGTTGTTGTGGAGCCGACCGAGAGTAGCGCCGAAATGGTTATTATCATTCCAATTCCAATCGAACTTGGTTGTAAGCTCATCGAAATTGTTTTGTGCCGGATTCTACAAAGTATTGCACACCTGCGACCAATTGGTAGCTTCACTGGAGTGTTTGTTTTCAAACCGTTATGGAATTCAGGAAGAAGGCTATTCAAGAAATTGGAAAAAGGTTACTGAAATTGAAACAAGTAGAAGCCACATAAGTACCAAAATGGGAATGGTGGGCGCGGGGAGACGGGGAAAAACAGGAAAATATTTGCCACAGATCAACACAGATCGGCGCAGATCATGAAAGAATTCGCCGCGAATCGACGCGAAGAAAAACCTGAATTCCAAGATATTCAGGATCTCCGGGATTTCACCAAAGTTCCTGAATCCGCGCTATTTTCAGTCACGCCTTCCTTGGGGCGCTTTCATGGAAGTGGCCAGAGTACTTCCTCGCATATCTGCGGGAAACGATGCTTGATTCCCGTTTCGACAGCAGGCGGTAAAGAATTCACGGTGAATCGAATACACGGGTAAGTGGTTGGATTGGTGATTCGTCGAGTGAGGGCGACTTTGGCGGTGATCGTGCTCCTTGTATCGGCTGAACTCCTCGCCAAATCTGAACTTTTTCGCCGAAGAAGTTAAGGTGTTCGACACTTACATAGTTCAGTTTCATAGTTTCAGTTTTATATTTTCAGTTTCATATTTTCAGGTTAAAGCTCAGCGGAGGGAAATACCGATGACTCAGGAAATGGCAGCCGCGAACAAAGAACTTCTGCGCCGGTTCTACAAAGAGGTTTACGTGAACTGGAATATGGCAATGGCGGATGAAGTGATATCGCCGCAGTTCAGATCGCACGATTGGCCGGAAGGCGGTCCCACCGGTCCGAAGGCATTCCGGGACTACTATTCGGCCATGCGGTCTGCGCTGGCGGATGCGCGATACGAAGTGGATGATCTGATTGCGGAAGGTGACAGGGTGGTGGTGCGTTGGAGACTGCTTGGAACACACAAGGACGCGTTCCGCGGCATTGCTCCTACCGGCCGGCCGATCACGCTCAAGGGCATCGCGATCTACCGTGTGGAGGGTGGCAAGCTGATGGAGCGCTGGGTTGTCTCTGACCTGTACGGCGTCCTGGAGGAAAGCGGAGCACTTGCGCGGCGCTAGATGATCATTTCGGTCGCCGCCCCGCTGCTCCATCTATATCGCCTGAAGGTGCCAAGGCTGGCGCAGGCGCTGCCCCTCTTATCAAGAGCATCCGCAGCCGTAAACAACGTGTTGAACACGGACCTAATTTGTATAATCCAGCAGGTCAAGTGAGATTCGCACGTAAATCCGCGCTGTGGTGTGCTGCCAGCCTCTTGCCGTTACTCTCACCGGCACGGGAGCCGCAAGCCCAGGGCTATTCCGTGCGAGCGATCGACGCGCAGAGCGGGAAACCGCTGAAGGGCATTCCGATCACGTTGCGCTACTCCTGCACGACGACGGGTGCAGGGGTGAATATAAAGTTCCATTGCAGATACCTTCAGCGAAAGACGGGAGCCGACGGCATCGCACGCTTTCCTGAAGCTGGATCACTCAAAGTCATTGACGACATCTATTCCTTGCCGATCCGATATGGCGCTCTGTGCTGCGACATCTCCAATCCGGTAATTCCCGGGACCGGCACCATCAAGTTCAAAAGACGCTCTCTGGCCGAGATGCTCCACTGGATTTTCGTGGGAGTTTGAGAATCAAGGCTTCTTTTGCGCTCTGCCAAGGCTGCGCGCGGGCCTACGGGCGTGTGGAAGAATTTTGTTCTGGTCCTTTCCCGGCAACTATTGCCAAACGCCGCGCGCTTGCTGTCGGGAGCGGCGGCGAAGATACTCGGGAATGATGCTCCATGCAATGGCGCCGTCGGGGCGGCGAACCGGCAGAAGGTTGAAGGCAGCCACGCACATGCTGTAGGCGCCAGGGATGGCCAGAACGTCACTAACTGCCCTAGAAACGGTATTGCCGGGCTGCGTAGGACTACACTATTTCGGCAAATGCCACTAAGGGAGCTGGATTCTGAAGAACTCGAGGTCGTAAAAGACTGCCTGCGCGCCGCAGTCGAGGGACCGTTTTTCCCCGACTGGGAGTTTCACACGCTGTTCGGCCTGGAGCGAGCTGAGGTCAAGAGCATCCTTAAGTCCTGGCCCAATCTCAACGAAAATGATGAGGCCGTGGTGCTGGCCATCAACAACTCTTTCAACAACCTGCTCGGATATCCGCATGGCCTGCATGATAACTGGTCCGACTTCATCCGGGTGGACAGCCGGGAACTGGCCAGAATCTACATGAAATGGAAAGGCAAGAGCGTGCGCAACTATTTTGATGGCTTCATGTAAGCCGCGCGCGTTCCGTTGGGATCACTCCTCCTCAGGCAATCACGCAATGATCAAACCGGGACCAGGGCGTCTGGAACAGGCACTTGCCGTGGATCGGAGATCGGGTACAGGCGGATTTCGTGAACATGTGAGCCGCGCCGCTGCGCGGCAATGAGATGGCCGCACTCGTGGATCGGGAGAACGCTCAGGTAGCACGACAGCCCAACCAGAGTTTGCGGCCGGCGTTCAGCAGTATGATCGCGCCGACGACAAACACAGTCCAATGAACGTTCACGTCAACGCCTTTCACGCGCATAACACGCATAAAGGTGGCATTCCCGCACGTTTTCGTTAATTGCATCAGCGGCGGCATAGGGAGGCAACATCTTACGATGAAATACTGCAGCGGGTAGATTACGGGCGGCAGTGCGGACGAAGCCCGAGTTGCGGATAGAGACGAGGCAGTTTCGTTTGACTCCGGTTTTTCGTTTTTTGGGCGATGTACTACAAATTGAACTACTTCCGAATACACGCGGTGCTGCTACACTAAACATTTCAACAACTCTTCCAAACGCCTGAAGGTGTTAGGAGGTTCGATGGCTGACGGAAACCCGGCACCACCCTCGAATGACGAGGCTCCAGAACTCGCCGCACTCACTTCTGTTCTGGCTGTCTTCCAAAGACTCGCACCTGAGGCGCGAGAACGCCTTCTCCAAACTATTGCGACGTTCTTCGGAATCAGTACGTCATTGATTCCTGCTCAATCCAGCCGGAGTATTCCCCCTCATGTCACCCCATCCGCAGCTGGACCTTCTTTTTCAGAAGATCGTTCAATTTCACCGAAGGAATTTATGTGGCAGAAAGCGCCGCGCACTGACGTTGAGCGCGTTGCCTGCCTCGCCTACTACCTGACGCACTATAGAGATATGCCGCAGTTCAGAACTCTCGATGTGAGCAAATTGAACACTGAGGCTGCGCAGCCAAAATTCTCGAATACGGCTGTGTCCTCCAATAATGCCGTGAAGATGGGATATCTTGTTCCCGCCAGTAAGGGCACCAGACAGCTCAGCGCAATGGGAGAGCAATTTGTGCGCGCCCTTCCGGATCGCGAAGCTGCGAAAGAAGCGTTAGCGGCCGCCAGGCCACGACGGAGGCCACGGAAGGCCAACTCTGCCAAGCAAGGCCAGGTAGGGGTCTCCGGTGCCGAATAAGCGTACGAAACGCCACAAAGCGAAGCGCCTTGCGATCTACAACCACAAAGGCGGAGTCGGTAAAACAACTCTTACCGTCAATATTGCCGCCGCGCTCGCTGCGAGAAAAAAACGAATTCTCCTCGTTGACTCGGACCCTCAATGCAACCTCACGTCCTACCTGGTAGCTTCGGATGTTGTCGATGACTTGCTTGACAGCTCGGACACAGATGAGGGTGCGACCATATGGAGTGCGGTTAAGCCGGTAGTTGAAGGGACTGGCCAAGTCGTCTCCATAAAACCAATCCGAAGCTTCAGAAACACATACCTGCTGCCGGGAGATATCCGGCTATCTGATTTTGAGCAAGAACTCAGTTCGCTTTGGAATGACTGCTTTCAAAGAAAGCAAAGGGGCTTCCGGGGTACGACTGCGCTGAGTACGCTCGTTAACGATACCGCTGCCGAACATGATATAGATTTCATCTTCTATGATTGCGGTCCCAATATCGGAGCCCTGAACCGAGTCATTCTTCTCGATTGTGACCACGTCATTGTTCCCGCAGCGTGTGATGAATTCTCCATTCGTGCACTCAAGACACTTGGACATACTCTTTCCACGTGGATTTCGGAGTGGGACACAATCGAACGGTTAGCACCCGACGATACCCCGCTACTCCCAGGGAAGCCTCATTTTCTGGGTTATATCGCTCAGCGTTTCCGTATTTACCGCGGACAGATAACGACGGGTCAGTCTGGCTACTTGTCCAAGATCGAAAAATCTGCCCACAGCGACATTGTTAAAGTCTTGAGGCGCACTGATCCTCATCTCGCGAGTGAGTCGCTGAGCTTAAGCAAGCTGGGACAGGTGAAGGATTTTGCAACCCTCGCCACAGAATCCCAAACGCAGGGACTTCCTATAGCAGACTTGCACGGGGTTAACGCAGGTGCAAAGGAGGCTGCGGAGCGGATCTTCTCGGAAATTGCTAATCGGATCATTCAACGCACGGCGGATTAACAGCGATGGCCAAAAACACCGTTACTAGAGCGGAAAGGTCGCTGATAAACAGCTTAGTTAAGCACTACGCCGCAAACCAGCGACGCTTTCAAGATGTTCTTGACCAGTTGAAGATCGTTATAAATGGCTCAGAAGACTTGCAATCATATATTCACTCAGTCAAATCCAGAGTGAAAGACCCGGATCATTTGCGGGACAAGGTGATCCGAAAGCTTGCACAGTCTAAGACGAAACATCGGGCCGTTCACGATCACCCCCGAAAATCTTTTCTACAAAATTGGTGACTTGGCAGGGTTCAGAATTCTCCATTTATACACTGGTCAAATGGGAGAATTGAACGGAGCACTCCTGGCCTGTTTGGATGCTGCGCGATACAAGTTGATCGAAGGGCCGATGGCTCGCACATGGGACGACGAATCCCGCGATTACTTTAAGAGTGTCGGAATTCCTCAATGAAGAGCGGCGACACAATGTACACGAGTGTGCACTACGTCATTGAGCCGAATAGCCGAGAGCGATATCGCTGTGAAGTGCAAGTACGCACGCTGGCAGAAGAACTCTGGGGCGAAGTTGATCACTCTCTGAATTATCCCCATAAATCAAAGAGCCTATCGTGCCGCGAACAGATCAAAGCATTGGCGCGCGCGACGTCTACTTGCACTAGACTTGTAGACGCAATCTTCCGGTCGCACGAGGAGGATCTTTCGCGATCAGTGAGACGGCGCCGGAGCCGATAGGGGCGCTTTTAAATGAAGGGTCTAGGGCCACTCATCAACAAAAGTTCTAGCTTATTTAGCCTCTTCAAACACTCTGCAAATTTAAGGCCACAGGTTATTTGGGAATGTATAATCTGCCGCATGGTAGAAGGCCGACAGATTTTCCAACAGACTTCAATAGCAAACCTCTCACAGGAGACGAACGAATGGCAACGTCTGATGTTCAAATCTGACGACGACCTGTCGCTGCCAATTTCTATTTGTCTTTCATCCAGCGACGGGCGAGATGCTATCGTTGCCAGTGTTGTGCAGGCTGCGGGCGCGTACGGCTTCACCAAGATCATCGGAGCAGCCCAAGCTCCAGGTTCTTTCTTTTTTCGGATGGAGATTCGGTTTCAAAGCAGTGATCGTCGTCTGGCGAGATCACAGAAAAGAAAGCTTCAAGAGGCGTTGCTTAAAGAGCAAGCTGCGCAAGGCACCACTTCGAAGGAGCGCAATGCGATAAAGAAGGTTAAGAAATCGCTATTGGAGCGAATAAAGAAAGGAATATCCGCAGTAACGATCGGGGGTGTGCTTCTCTTCGCGGGTAACATGGCCGCAGACGCAGCCAAGGATGCTGTCAAGGACGTACTCAAGGATGCGATCAAACCCGCGATAACAAAATCCCTTGAAAAGGTGGATACCTTCATCGCAAAAGAACTTCCGCCGAAGGAGGCGCACCATTTCCATCAGGCTGTGAAGAATTTTATCGAGAGTTCGTCGGAGAAGAGCACGGTCGATCTACCCCGTTCCAGCAGACCCTGATCCAGAGCCAGTTTGATCGCGGCATAACGCGCGTGATCGCCGACATCGCACATAGCCGCAAATCCAACACCACAGCCGGCGAAGGGAACCGACCCTTCTCCGGCACCACCTCAAATTCCGTCACCACCGCTACGACCTGCTCGGCGGCGTTGAGGCCTGCGTAGCTGGCGTAAATGCCGTCGCCATGGCACGCAATGCTTGTTTCGCAGGGCCGCCTCTTTATAGAATTCCTTCCTCAGTTTGCGTGAAACCATGAACGGAAATGACAGCCAGGCTCTGCAGCAAATCGGCGGGTGGCCCACCCTTTCGCCCGGTTTTGGCGAAGGGTGGGGCGTTCAGTCCGCTGATTCCTTGAGCTTTGTGTATTTCAGTTTGGGAACTATTCCCATTCGTTCCCTTTGCCGTGCGAGCCAGTGAGACTCAATCTCCACCACTCCTTCAGTTCCTGTTAAATAGTGCCGGTAGCTGCTCCACTTCCAATCTTCAGGATTCTGCACGAGTCCACGCTTCACCGGATTGCGGTGCATATAACGCAGTTTCTCGGTGCGCTTGCGCGCGCTGAACACGTTGAAGTCATAATAGCGTTTTTGCCAGACACGACGATCGCCAGGCTTGCGGAGCTTGCGCGAGCTGCGCCGCTTGAGCACCTGCAGAGCGGTTGCAGGCTGGCTCGTTCCGGTTCGCTCGTCAGCAGATGCACGTGTTCGGGCATAACAACATAGCCAATAATCTGGAACCTTTACCGAGCGGCGCACGCGCTCCAATATTTGCTCAAACACGTCACGGGCAGAATATGTCTAAGGTGCTTTGGTCGCCGGTAACAGATGAAGGTGATGTAATGCAGTTGTCCTGTCTGCTGGTAGCGTTTTAGTCGTGACGGCATCGCACGGGCACTTTATCTCGGCTTACGACAGAGTGCAATCGAGAGCTTTTACTCCCCCCACCCTTCGCCAAAACCGGGCGAACGGGTGGGCCACCCGCGATTAATGAGGTGGCGTAAGTCGGAGGCGAGCAGTGCAAGTTCGGCGTCGTGCATGGCTGGCTATTTTCCAAGATGTGCAGATCAATCTCAGCCTCAGATCGCGTCAGCAGGCAGATGGCTTTTCGTGTTGTCAATCGTTTCCGGCGTTCTAAATTCCACTTCATCAGTGTTGCGGAGGCGAGAGAGAAAGAGGCTGGGCTATCCGGTTCTTCAAGGTTTCATCAAAGAAATGGATCGTGAGCTGTTCCATTTTTTTTCTGTAGACGAGATCAGGATAATGATTGAGACCTTCATATATTCGCATTTGATGAGGTATACCGTTACTTGTAAGCACGCCTTCTAGATGAAAAGCCTCTTGAACAGAAACTATGGAGTCGGCGCTGCCATGCTGAATTAGCGTAGGGGGGAGCCGTCTTGGATCGTCACCAGCTTCCAAACGTAAACCGCCCGCGTACTCGCTTACACTTTTTACGCGTGGATCCCTCATCGCAAGATTTAGTGCAAGGTAAGCGCCAAGAGACTCGCCGAAGATGCCGATCAGGGGAGGATTCGATTGCATACAGAGCGTGCGCGTAGTCCACGGTCTTGTGGAGCACTTCGAGCCATGCCGATGCGCGCTTTTCCATGTAGTCTTTGCTCGCAATACTGAGAATGCCGTCCACATCAAGGTAATGGACCAGCAATACCGTATAGCCGGCACAGGCAATGTGTAATTCACCAAAATTTTCCTCATGGGGCATGCTGGATCCAGTGCGGGTTAGCAACCCGCCCGAGCCGTGCACCATGATTCTGATTGGATACACGCCTTCGTGGCGCGGGTGAAGTTGCTCAATTCGAACAGACTGGTTGTGAACTCTGATAGAATCCATGTGGAATGCGAGATCTCGGTCGGGAAAACATTGGGTAGCGAAATCACGGTGCTGTTGTATTGGCGATGCTGCAAAACTGAAATGTGCTGTGGCCAATATCAGCAAAACTCTAACGCAAACGGCTGTAATCCTTGGCTACTCTTCATCCTGACTACGTTGTCTTGTCCATGTTCTTTCATGTGTTTTGGTTGGCGCACGGACTTAGAAAACAACTCCAAAACCGGCCATGACCTGAATGGCTTGTTTACTGAATCCTGAAAGGTGCAGGGGGGAGCCATCCAACGCTATAGCGTCACGAGCGCGGTACAAAACCGCAGATCTCCGGCGTCAAACCGAGCCTTGGTGTGGCGTGAGGTGTAAACCTCTACGATGGCGCCGGAATCAAATGCCAGATTGCTAAAGCCCGAGGAGCTCGCGGTCCGGAGGTCGCGCGCGGTGGCCGTGTAGAATTGCAACCCGGGCCGGAATTTTGCGAAGACTCCGACACGGCCTCCATGAATTCCCGCACGTATTCCGACCAAGGCTTGCATGATCCTGCCGCCCTGCTGAAAATCAGCGAATTTCACGTTCTTGGGAAGAGGAGAATACTGGAGTCGAGCCCCCAATACTTATTAAAGCTCCACGTAGCCCATCCGCCAACGCCGGATTCGTCGCGAACTGTCGTGAGGCTGCGTTCGAGAGACAGCAACGAGTACTGAACCCCTGTGCTAAGGCGATCCCCGGGCCCGTTCGTTTCCCTGTGTTCCTGCAATCTGCCGATCGGTAGCTTGCGCCAAGGTTGAGATGCCATGGCGCGTCAATTTTACCTGTACTCCTGGCCGTAGCTATGCCCGCAGGGGTGGGAACAGTAGCGAGTAGAGCATCACCGTAACGAACTAGTAAAGGACCGAAATCCGCGCTCAGAATAACTCTTGGGGATAGGTTGTATTCAGCCGATCAGCGAGGTCCAAAGTAGCATGTGTAATCCGTTTGGTTCCTGGTTGCCCCAAAACAGCTCCCGAGGCAAGAGCATGCAAAAACTTAAAAGGCCAGGCCGTGCCTTGAAGTAAATACCGAAGCTCCGTTTTCTAATGCCACCCCTAACTCCAATTGGAACGCAACAGCAGGGCCGCCAATTGCAGTGATCTGACAGCATCGACATTTTTTGTGTACCCGTCAAACTCAGAGTCCAGCGCGAGAATGCGGTTGAGATTATAGGTAAAGGTTCCTCCTATGCCTACATCGGTGGCGGAATTGGATCCGCTATCCGGGAGGATACTGGTATGAATTCCTGCTTCAATCGACAAAAGCTCCTGAGATTTGAGAGTCAGAGGTATGACAAGTAAAACAGCTGAGAAGAGTAACGAATATAAGTAGTGATTGGTTTTCATCTTTTATGGAGTCCTCATCGGCCTAAAGGTTCAGTAATGGTGGTGCTAATTTCGGATGGACTTGGTTTTCCGGCGGAGCCGATTCAGATTTTGGGAGTAGGTTGTTCGAGGCGGCCTTACGGAGGGCGACAGCCGTGGATGTTTCAACTTTCTGAAGGCGAGCTCTTGCCGAATATGAGCGATATATGACAGTTCCTGCAATTCGATTATCCACAAGTCCGTGCTGACGGGTTAGAGATGTTGTAAATTCTCTCGAAGTATGCTTTCTGCTATTGTCTTCCTGCTCCTTACAAGTCAATGTGTGCCTGGAGAACCTCAATCCAGGAACAAGGTAAGGCTTCCAGTCGGTCGGCACGTTTGCAAATTGAAGTTGGGCCCGGCGTAACGCTTCGCTTGCCTCGGTGGTGCGCCCTGATTCGGCCAAGCGTTGCCAACAATCGCATCTTCAAAAGCTCTGCCGAAGGGATCCTGCTCATCGATGCCGCGAACCTGCCCTTTGCCAGTTCCGAATAGCGTCCGTGAATAAGCAAGAAAACATGCAATTGTGTTCGATAAAGTATATCGCCAGGGAAAATGAGTGGCAGAGCCACCAGGGTTGTCAAGGCATCCTCCGCCTTTGAGAATTGCCCTATTTGCGAATAGGCAGCCGACAGCAAACTGAGATTGTGGCGCCGGTGCCAATCATAGATCATCATGCGGTCAAGTGTGAGCGAGAGAGAGTCCGCTTTTTTGAATTCCGCAATTGCTGCCTTCATTTTCCAAGCCGCAGCAGTTCGTGTCCGTACATGTGGTGAGAATGGGCCAGGAAGGGCGCTCGTTCAACAAAAGCACGAGCATGAACCTCCGCGTTCGAAAAATCGCCAGAGCGTTCATAGGTATGGGTCAGGAAATGGTGTGCTGCGAGATTTTGAGGGTCAAGCCTGAGCACTTGATCGTAGAACTTTTTTGACGCCTCTCCGCCAGCCTGGCCGCGGCCCCAAGCAGTGCCCTCTGACATATTGCCCTGCAGCAGAAGAAGGTGCACGCTTGATGGTTCCTTTGCGATTGCTGCATCGAGCGCGACGATATATTGCCTTGCGGCTAAGGGATCGTCATCCTTATCCATTGCAGCCAGCTGAAGTTTTCGTAGGTAAATCCGCTGCAATTCGTGTTTACCTGCATGGTCCTTGAGGGTTTCCGCCGAATTACTCGCTGTGTGCAGCTCCGACGTCACCAAGGCCGGTATATGCAAAGCTCAGACCCAAATGGGCCAGTGCCAAATGAGGATCCCGCCGGAGCGCCTCCGAGAAGGAGCGGGCAGCGTTGATCCAGTCATATGCGTATAGCAGCAGAAGACCCTGGTCGTAATATTTTTGCGCGACGGGCGACGACGTCGTAACTTCTTCATGTATATGGCCGTCCGGGAGCAACGCTATCCGGCTCCTCAGCACACGCGTGGGAACACGATTCAGGGCCGGATCCGAAGAGTGACATTGCGCGAGTAAGGTGTTATAGACATACACAGTTAAGACAAAAAATACTAACCGTAACAATGTGGTCATTTCCAGAATCCGGAAAAGAGAACAGCGGCCGCTTGCGCCGCTGTTCTACGAGTGGAGTAGGCTATAGTGATTAGCAGCATGGCATAGGTGGCTTGCATTTGGGGGGTGGTTGCACAGCAGTGAAAAGACGAATGCCCGCGCCCCCCACAGTGAGCCAAGTGCCATCAGACTGCTTGGCGCTGATAACGGCGCCATAGGCGCCGCCTGGAAATGTTACCTGACTCGTTGGCACGGAGATCGATGTTCCATCACTTGAAGCACTTAGAGCGGTGACGGTCAGCAGCGCGGTCTGGTTTTGATCATAGAACGTAATTTGCGGCATAGCATAGGTAGGGTAATGTTCTGTCCCGTAACTGTGATACTGGACGGTGGCGCGGTAGGGTCGAATCGTGCGGGGTTTGCCGCAAAGGTATTGACTGCGGCTGCACATGGCAGGCTGAAGTTCCGCCCGGTACCGTAACGAATATGGTTTCGACGCTAACCTGTGAACAAGCTGAGGTCGCGCCCCTCGTGAGAGTCCATGAACAGGAACTCCCTCCGAGAGCGGCGTTCTCCACTGTAAGCTGGCCGTTAGAATCGGTCGAACCGTTAAACCCGCTCGTTCCATTCGGGAACTCGGTACAAAAGATCGTCGGCGAGTTCGCTTGGCCACTAACGGGAACGTTGGGTTCGGGTTTCATGATTCCGTTAACGGTAATAGTTGTTGCGACTGTAAAGAAGTCCGAGGGATTGCTGCTGCTGCCGCAACCGACCGCAAACGAAACCCCGAGAACAATCACTGGAAATGACATGACAATCTTGTTTAATTGTGCTCATTTCTTGATCCCCCGCTTATCTGGCTATGCCTAGTTCATCTAATGTCTGTTCGCTTTGGCTTAACATGTCGCGAAAGCTCATGGAAGAGGCACCCTTTCGGATCACCTCCATCATTTGCTTTGTGTGATCGCCTCGACCAACCTGGTCAGCTAAGGCGGAAATGGCGCCGGCCTTACTAGCGCTCTGGGCTGAGTTCAGTTCCCGGGAAGAAAACTGAAATTCAGGGTTGGAGATTTTCTGCAATATACAGAATCGCCGTAATGTGAAATGCTTCTACGGGGCTCATTGTCTTATCGAAATGCGGTTTGGAATCATCTCGCTTGCTGGTGGCCCCACGCCCGATGAGGTGCGGGTAGACAGCTAGCATTTTGATTCGAAGGCGGCGCACTTCATTCGCATTGGTGTATGCATACGGCGGCGACTGAAAGCGCTGCGCCAGTTGGTTCACCGCCGTGACTATCTTGTCGTCAGTAATACCAGGAGTTTTCCCAGTTTGGAACGCCATTTCCGCCTTGACTAGTCGATCAGGGACTGAGCCAGAAGTAGCCGCAATCCGGTCGTTAATTCCGTTATCCGCGAAAACCGCCGCAACGAGAGTGCGAACGGAAGTTTCATCGCCAGGTCGAAGGTTCCGTGCCGCATCATCCACGCGATCCCAGCTCTGTTTCTGCGAATTGCTGGTTTTCGGGGCACATCAGTCGCCCTTTGTGCCGCGGCTATCCAAACAGTGCCAAGCAGCGCAGACGCAATTGCGATAGACCACATCAGCTTGCGAATACTATTCATAGCAAGACCCTCTATTTATGTGAGTTAGTTTCTGTTGTGACGCACTATTCCAGACCACCCAAACTTGGGCTGCACTGCAGCTAAACTAAGCATCCCTATAGCAATGTAAAAGCGATAGGGTTTTGGCTGAAGCGTCCCGTTCAGGGCGAGCAACAGAAAGTTGGATCAGCTCGTCCGGAGCCGGAAAGCAGACGGTTACTTTAGATTCTGGCTGTTGGGCGGGGAAGCCAGAGTTGGTGTAGATCAACTTAAAGTTGAACTGAATTATTGTCAAGTAATTTATTAATGAAGATTGTAAATAATAAATTTATAACAGAATTAAAACGTAAAGTAGGGCGTCGCTACTAGATGTGTCAACCATGAATCCCTCGCATGAAGAGTAGCTTAAGTCATCCTATGCCGGTATGTCAGGCCTGTTGCTTGATAGATGTTCTGTCTTCCCATCCATGATGAGCCAGTCCGAAGACAATAATCTATGGACCGAATTTCGGATCGAATAAATGAATGCTTTGAGCAAAGCTACCACTCGTGATTTCCGAAGGGCGCAAGCTGGTCTTTGCAAAACTTGCGCTCACTCGACGAACGCGAACGAAGGCGCTTCTGCTCGTCAGGGGTCACCGCCTTTCGCTCTTAACAGAGCCCTCGTTTGTTATAGAGATGACAAGAGGAGGAAGCACATTTTCCGCGGCGGACCCACCCTACGAAACGAAAACTCGATTTTGGGGGACTCCGGTCAGGCCGGGGCTTGCCACCTTGCACGCCAGTCATAAGGCCGGGCCTCCACCCTCGGCCGCTTCATGCGCGTCGGCTCTAAGCTCGAACTTACGGCGCGCGAAAGGATTTTGTCCTGACCTTCTCGCGGCCACTCGCTGGCACGCGATGCTTGTTTCGCAGGCCGCCTCTTTATAGAATTCCTTCCTCAGTTTGCGTGAAACCATGAACGGAAATGACAGCCAGGCTCTGCAGCAACTCGCGGGGCAAACAGCGGCTTCCATCGCTGACGTAGCCAACATCCTCCAGGCGATGGACAACGCGCTGCCCAACACGGACGGGCTCAAGTGGTTTGTAAAGATCTACCTGATGGTGACAACCGGGGTGAGGAACAATCCGGCCGTCACCGCTTTTCTGGACCCTGCGTGGACGGACCGCCTTGACGTGGTATTCGCCAACTTCTTTTTCTCCGCTCTGGCCGCGTTTCTCAAGGGATTGCCGGTGCCAAGCTCGTGGCAGGCGCTCTTTGAGGCCCGCAACCAGCACCGGCATTGACCGTATACAGTTTGCCCTGGCGGGAATGAATGCCCACATCAATCATGATCTGGCGCTGGCTCTGCTCCAGACTGACCAGGAGCGGCAGATTACGCCCAATGCGCTGAGCCCGCAGCACACTGACTTTGAAAGCGTGAACGGCATTATTGAAACCGTCGCTGCCGAAGTGCCTTGCAGGTATTGGCGAGTGACCAGCTGGGCGTTCTGGCCGAGGACACGGGAAAGATCGGCAAGCTGCTGGCCATCTGGAGCGTGCGCGCGGCGCGCGACTCAGCCTGGGACTTCGCCGACCATCTACGCATTCTCAACGGGCCGCCGCGCCAGGTGGCATTGACCATCCAGGACAAAATTACCGGCGCGCTGGGAAGAAGCCTGCTTCTGCCCCTGCCATAGCAAGGTTTCAGCCCGGGAAAGAATGCGAAGGACAGAGTCCTGGTCAAAAACTCCCTGAATCAGCATAGTGGAGGAAGCATTCTCGGGATCTCCTCCACTCCTCCTCGGCTCGCAAGCTCCCTTGGAGTCGGTCGAGATGACAAGGGGGGAGACCCTTTTCCCCACGATGACAAGTGGGTGAGACGCCTTTCCCCGGCTAGCCGTCCCACGAAACCAAATTGCGGTTTCCTGGGGACCAGCAGCCCGCGATTGCGCCTAACGAACACGCTTAGGGCAGGCTACGTCCTTAAGCACGCTCCGCACGGCGCCTGTTCCTGCCGTTACCACTGATCCTGGCAGAGGTTCCATAAAAAAGTCCGGGTTGCTGTCCAGGAACTGGAAGGGGTGTGGCTGGTAGATTGTTTTGCCGTGGCCCGAGTCATCGAAGCCGTAGCCCGCCCATTCAACCCGGTAGCAATGCGAATGCGAGATGTCGATCAGCAGGGTTTGGCGAGTGTTGACCGGCGCCACCACCGCTCCATTGAGGCGCACATCGTTAGCCTTGTCGCAACCGTCGGAATGTGGCAACAGAATGCGTTGCGCCGCTCCCGCCGGCACCTGTTCCTGCAATTCGCCAATCGAAACCGTCTGTGGCGGGCCGCCACGATTGTCCACAAAGATCGTGACCCAATCGAACGAGGGCGGCATGTAGGAGAGGCTCATGCTCGCCTGAACAGGGCGGTGTTCGGCTCGGGCGCGTTCTATCTCGTCCGGACCGGCCAGGTACAACTCGAAATCTGTTTTTACCCATCCGCAAACCCAGGGTATTCGGGCCTCGATGTCCTGGGGCTGCATCTCCTGGAGGGTGTCGCCCCTTCGGCCCTCGGCATCGAATGCGAGCGTGCCACTGCCGGTGACCGTTCCCAGTTCACGCCCTTTAAGAAAGATCTTGAACCGTTCGCCTTCAACCGCCCGTTCATTGCGGGCCACCACGTGGAACATTGGCGGCTTGCCGCAACCGATACATCCCAGGACCAGGAGGAAGGCGAATCTGAAAATACACAGCCACGTGATGCGCGATATGGACCAGCGCTGCTTCATGCCCCTCGCCCCTCCCAGGATCATGCGAGATTCTATATGGAATGGGCGGCACACGGTGAGATATCAGCGCCGCCCTGACGGCCTGAAGAGATATTGCCCTGGCCGGGCACAATACTCACCACGGAGGCACGGAGACACGGAGAAAACCCAAAAAGCATTTGCCACAGATACACGCGGATAAAACGCAGATCGGAAGAGAAGCAATTGGCAGATGGTTATTGGCAATCAGCAAAACCCAAAACCTTTGAACACTGAAGAACGGAGGGAACGGAGGAAAAGCGGGCAGGATGGATTATGATTTCGCGCATGAAAACAACGGTTGAATGTTCTCAATCTCCCTGCGGGATTTCCGCCACGCGAATTCTGCTCTTTATGGGGGTGGTGGTGGCAACGGTGTTCAGCGGAACTCCGGCATTCGCACAAAGCTCGGCGCAGAACTCTGTGCAGCGGTCCGCGCGAAATTCGACAACAACTTCGGCCCAGGCATCGGCACAACGCTCTGCGCAGAATGCGGCGCTGGCGCAGCAGGTGGATGCCATCTATCCCGAGGCGCAGACGCTCTACCTGGATTTGCACGAGCATCCGGAGTTGTCCGGCCATGAGACGCGGACGGCGGAAGTGATGGCCGGGAAGTTGCGGGCGCTGGGATATGAAGTAACGGAGCATGTGGGTGGGACTGGGATAGTGGCGATTTTGAAGAATGGCGCCGGGCCGGTGGTGATGTTGCGCACAGAGCTGGACGCGCTGCCGGTGACGGAAGAAACCGGACTTCCCTACGCCAGCAAAGTCACGGCCAAGGACGACAGCGGGCGCAACGTGGGCGTGATGCATGCGTGCGGGCATGATGTCCATATGGCGACGCTGTTTGGCACGGCGGCGATCATGGCACGGACCAAAGACATGTGGCACGGCACGCTGATGCTGGTGGGACAGCCGGCGGAAGAGGTGATACGCGGCGCGAAGGCCATGGTGGATGACGGGCTGTTCACGAAGTTTCCGCGTCCGGATGTGGGCGTGGCGCTGCATGACGAAAACGGCATTGCCGTGGGCCAGGTGGGAGTGACGCCGGGATACTCGAAGGCGGCGGCGGATTCGCTGCGCATCACGGTGTACGGCAAGGGCGGCCACGGAGCGCGGCCGGAGTCGACGATTGATCCGGTGGTGATGGCGGCAAGCATTGTGGTGCGGCTGCAATCGATTGTGGCGCGGGAGATCCATCCCGGCGACGCGGCGGTGATTACGGTGGGATACATCCAGGCAGGGACGAAGAACAACATTATTTCTGATCACGCGGAGATGGGGCTCACGGTGCGGTCATACACGCCGGAAGTCCGGCAGCATCTGCTGGCGGCAATTGAGCGCATAGCCAAGGCCGAAGCCATGGCCAGCGGCGCGGAAAAGATGCCGGCGGTTGAGCACTATGAATCGACCGGAGCGGTGTACAACGACACGAAGCTGACGCAGCATGAGGAAGCGGTGCTGGCAAGTGTGGTCGGGAAAAAATAATGTGGTGCATGAGCCGCCGCTGATGACTTCAGAAGACTGGGCGGTGTACGTGGAGCAGGGTATCCCCGGGTTTTATTACACGCTGGGGGTGGCTGATCCGCAGAAGCTGGCTGCTGCGCATGCCACCCATAAAGAGTTGCCGTCGAACCATTCTCCGCTGTTTGCGCCGGTGTACCAGCCGGCGCTGCATACGGGGATTGCTACGGAAGTGAGCATTCTGCGCGATCTGCTGAAAGGCAGCTCGGCGGACGTGAAGAAGGTGACGGAGCAGAAACAAAGCAATTAGCAGATAGCAATTGGCAATTAGCAGTGAAAGGACAGCTTCAAGGCAAGCTGGGAACGAGTGAATACGGATGGAAGGGGAATTGTTGAACAAGAAAATGAAAACGGGATTCATTCGAGCCACATTGGCATTGGCGGGGTTCTGGTCAGTGGCATGGTTGCCAGGCTCTTGCCTGCAAGCTTCCGCTCCTGACATGGGTTCTGAGCCGCACCACCGTTTACTAATGGAAAACGAGGCCGTACGCGTGTTCGCGGTGACCGTACCACCGTATCAGCAGGCTTATGTGGCCCACGCACGCAACTTTGTGACAGTCACGCTGCAGGACAGCGATATTGTGCTGTGGCGCGAAGGCCAATCTCCCGTGCAGCATTTCCAAGTTCCATTTGGTGAGGTGCGCTTCTTTCAGGGTAACGTAGCTCGCGGCATTCGCAATGATTCGAATGTCGAATACCGCAATGTGACGGTGGAGTTCAAAGATCCGCAGGTGACCAATTATGGCTATCAGCGAACGACGCGAAAGAATGATTATGGCCCTGCGGTGCTGGTATTACCTGTTGATCCTCATGGACACTTTGTGAACTCACTCGATCTGGAAAACGCTGTGGCGAATGACGTCCAGCTATTGCCGAAAGACGTGTTGCCGCCGCATGAGCCGCGGCGTCGGGAGCTCGTTATCGCGGTAACGCCGGTAGATTTGCAATCGGGCAGCGACACAATTCATCTTGCGGCAGGCGAGGTCCGCTGGTTGAGCAGTCGCAGCTTCGATTTGGCAAACGCCGGGAAAGTACCAGCGAGATTCGTGGTGATTGGACTCAAATGAAAGCCGGTGGATCAGGCCAACCGGCCGCTGACGGTCTCGTAGAGGTCCTCACGCTCTTCGGCCCAGGAGGCGAGGGCGCGCTGGTTGAGGAACTGGCGGTTCTCCTCCAGGAAATCGACCATCAGCGCGGGGGCCAGCAGCTCAAAGGCGCGGACGAATTGGGCGGTGGCTATGCGCGGGTTGGGCGTGAGGCGTCCGGGGACGGCGGGGGACATGAGGTGGCGCACTTCCGCCATGGTTTCCGGTTTCGCAAGGTTGGTGCGGACAAAGCTCTGGAGTTCGTGCATCAGCGTGATGAGAGCACGGTCAGTCAGTTGTGTGGACATGAGGGCCAGCTTCTCCCTCCCCGCAGACGCGTACTGCGGGGGAGGGTGGGGGAATGGGCTGCACGGCAAGTATGCTAAAGCATTCTTATGCCTGAATTAGAAAGGAATTAGAGAAATTAATGAGGCTGAGGGCAATCCATGAGAGTGCTGGCCGCCACGCTGAGCGACAGGAACCGGAAGGGATACGTCTGATGGAGCGGAGGGAGCGGAGAAATCACTGTGCAGCAGCCGCTGGTGCAGCTATTCTGCCAGACAGTGCCCAGACAAAAACTTTTGTTGTCCAGACTGCCGATTGTGCTGATGGCCGCGATGATGCTGCTCAGCGGATGCCGTCGTCCTCCGGCAGAGAGCAATGGCGCGCTGCCGGAAAATGTGCCGCCACCGGCGAATGCAAGTTCCGCGTCGCCTGCGAGTTTGGAAGCGAGCGACAATCTGGCGTTGCCCGCAGCAGTAGCGCAGATTCTCAACGCGGCCCAGCGCACAGGGTCAGTAGTAGAACGGTGCCAGTGCGGTGCTGGAAGCAGGTTGGTGGAGGCGCACATGGTGTCGCGCGATGTGGCACAAAAGCCGATGGACGAGGCGTTCAAGAGCATTGCTGAGCGTTATCCGCAGATCCGCTGGCAGGAGTACGGCGAAAGCCGCGTGCGCGTGGTGGATAAGCAGAGCCGGGCCGGGTTGCTGAAGGTGAGAGTGAAGGAATTTCTGGTGATTGAAGATCGTCCGCCGCAAGCATCGTTGCCGGCGCTGTGGCGGACGCCGGAAGTGCGGGCTTACATGCGCAAGCACCACATGCGCGTGGCAAGGGCAGCGCATGGGCGGGGCAAGGTGATCAGGACATCGCCCACGGTGATTCAAACCAAGAACGCTACGGTGGAGCAGATTCTCGATCGCATGGTGGATGGCTATCGCACGAGCAGCGGACGGCCGCTGTACCGCGCGTGGGCGTATCGCGAGTGCCAGTCAAACGCAGGCACGATGATTGAGATTGGAATTTACTAGGATGCGATCACTGGCAGCGCGCACCTGGCGAGGATTGCTGCACAGATATCAACCATTCTGGGCGTGTTAACTAGCTTGATACTATCGCAACCGAGGCGAATGCCGTTATGCTGCAAAGCGATGGCGATGCGCATGACAGTCCTGGCCAGCGGCAGCAGAGGCAATTGCACCGTCATCTCCAGCAATCAGGCGAGCATCCTGGTGGACGCGGGCATCTCCTGCCGCGAAACGCTCAAACGGATGCGCGCCGCGGGTGAAGAGCCGGAAAAACTGAAGGCGATTGTTATTACCCATGAACACCAGGACCACGTGGCCGGGCTGCAGGTGCTGGCGCGCAAGGCGAAGGTTCCGGTATTTGTTACCGAGGCAACGTATCATCGCTGGCACAGGGAAAACAGAGATGCGGAAGGCAAGCCGGCGCGACTTGAGCGTCTGGAACATTTTGAGGCAGGACGCAGCTTTATTGTGGCAGACATCACGGTGATGGCCTTCACCATTCCTCATGACGCCGCCGACCCCTGCGGCTTTACCTTCAAAACCGATGGCCTGAAGATGGGCGTGGTCACGGACCTCGGTTACATGTCGCCCAACGTGAAAGAACAACTGAAGCGTTGCGACGCGCTGTTGATTGAATCGAATCATGATCTGGAAATGCTGCGCAACGGACCGTACCCTTGGATGGTAAAACAGCGCGTGATGAGCCGCGTGGGACATCTTTCCAACAGTGCGCTGGCTGAGTTCTTTTCCAAAGACTATGACGGGCATGCCAGCCACCTGGTTCTGGGGCATCTTTCTGAGCACAACAATCACCCGGAACTCGCGCGTGAGAGCGCGTACCGGGCGCTGGATGGGAAGATGAGCCTGTTCCAGTCGGCGACCATCAGCCTTGCCCATCAGGACAAGCCATTGCAGACGCTCACCATAGGGTGAGAACATACCTTATACTTAACCCTAGAAGGCCCGAATCCAGGGAACGCAATGAGCAGTGTTTGCAGCGATAAAGTAATCGGGGACATACTGGCTGGCTGGCGTTATGACATATCCGGACTGGCGCCGGAGATGCGTGGCGACTACGAACAGCATCTGGCGGAATGCGCCCGCTGCCACGGCCGGCAGATCCTGCATCGCACCATTGATATCGGGCTCATGATCATTGCCAGCGTGTCAGCTGTTGTCTTCCTGGTGGCGTTTGGCGCCGTGCGGCATTATTCACCCAAGCATGCGCTTGTGCTGGAATTGATTGCGTTGGCCGGCTTCCTGTTCTTCAGCGTCGTATGGCTGATTGTGGCCGTGGCGACGCCTGCTCCCGTGGTAGTAGCCGATGTGGCGCGGATTCACGCGCGCAGAATTCATGATCGCCTGCCCAGCAATATTCGCGAGAAATTGCCGGAAGTGACGCAGGAATTTCTCAAAGGAAATAATCCCTGATCTGGCAACAATGAGTCGCAAAAAAGGGAGCCACCGTGTTCCGGCGGTTCCCTTAAGAATGCGCGAGCGTCGAGTTATTGCTGCCAGACGTAACCTAGAACGCCATCGTCTTTGTACCCGCCGCTCAGGGCCTGAGCATGCTCTTGAGCGCTTGCGGTCGCAAAGTGTTTGCCGTCTTTGGTATTGACCATGCGGTACAAGGGCATGGTACCTGATTCTTGTGATGTGGCAATGTAGCCGACAACGCCACTGTTCTGGTAAGTACCCGCGCCTTCAGAGGCGTTGGTGGAAAGCATGGAGTCAGTGGAACTCGTGAGCGAATAGAGCGGAACGGTTCCCGAGGTTTGCGACTGCATGACATAAGCCGCAGGGCCTTCTGACCGGAATCCATTCGGAGCTGAGTTGGAAGCGCTGAACGTATGTTCGTCCGAAGTGCTGCTGGCAAACCGATACAGAGGGACCTTGGCTCCCGTTGCCGCGGAAGGAGTGGTTGCGCCCGGCTGTCCCGCACTGGTTGCATTCACGTCAGGTGCGGTGCCGCCCGCGGTTGCGGCAGTCTGGAACTGTCCGCTGGTGCGCACGTCATTATCGCGGGTCAGGATCTGCCACTCGTAAGTCTGGCCGGGCTGCAACCCGGTGAGTTGCAGAGAATGATCAGTGGAACCGCCGGCGTGATATGCACTCTGCCAGTTGCCGCTTCCGGCCACGCGATATTTCACATGGTTAGAGGCAGCTTTGCTGGTGGTCCAGTGAACGGTGGCGGAGTTCCCGGTGATATTGCTAATGGTGGGACCCTGGGTAATCTGAACGTTCTTTTCAGAAGCCTGGTCCATGGTATTGGTTTGCGCCCACACCAGCGCCGAAAAGAGCAGGACCGTCAGGCCTGCCATCCATTTGTGCTTCATCTTCTCTTCTCCAAAGGGGAACAGCAACTACGAGCTTTTGGGACGCAGCATTCTGCCGGCAGCAGCCTGTAGCCAAATCTCAGGAAGCGTCAGTCAGAATTTTTACTTAATACGTTGGAAGGAGTGCTGCCAGTGAAGGTTGCCAAGGCTCGTTCTGTGATCAGGGACAGGAGTTCAGACTTGCAGGGCGCCGATCAACTCCGTAACTGTCTTAACGCGATGCTCCACGCACCAGCGCTGCAGCCCATCGACAATCTTTTCTGTAGCACAGGGATCCCAGAAATTAGCGGTACCAACCTGGACAGCGGCAGCTCCGGCCAGCATGAACTCCACTACATCCACGGCAGTGCTGATGCCTCCCATGCCAATAACAGGAATCTCCACTGCGTGAGCTGCTTCATAAACCATGCGCAGCGCGATTGGTTTAATGGCCGGACCACTCAGGCCGGCAGTGACATTGGAAATTCGCGGCTTACGCGTTTCCGCATCAATCGCCATTGCCACGAACGTGTTCACCACAGAGAGTGCGTCAGCTCCGGCATCCGCCGCAGCTTTCGCCATCACAGGAATGCTGGTCACGTTGGGCGTAAGTTTTACAATCAGGGGCCGCCTTGAGGCTGACTTGCACGTAGCCACCAGTTCTTCCAGCAGCGTGCGATTGGCTCCAAAAACCATGCCGCCTTCATGGGTATTGGGGCAGGAAACATTTAACTCGTAAGCAGCAATGCCCTCCGCTTCATTCAGAATGCGTATGGTGTCAACGTATTCGTCTCGCGTGTAGCCGAACACATTCGCGATCACCACAATATTTTTTTTCTGCGCCAGCTTGGGCAGCTTCTCTTCCATGAAGGCGCGAGCGCCAATGTTCTGGAGCCCAATGGAATTCAGCATGCCTGCCGCAGTTTCAAACAGCCGCGGCGGAGGATTGCCCACCATCGGTTCGCGTGACAGCCCCTTGGTGACGAAGCCACCGAGCTTTTCCAGGGTGACGATATCTTCAAACTCAATGCCGTAGCCAAACGTGCCGGCTGCCGCAATCACCGGGTTCTTAAAGCCGATGCCGGCAAAGTGAACGCTCAGATCGGGCTTGCGTGAGAGCCCAGGCTGGTCTTTAACCGTCTCTTTCTTCTGCTCCTGAGCCGCGATGTCGGTTGTAGCCATCGGCTTTAGTGTAAACGCTGCTCTTCGAGATGGCCATTGACCATTGGACGTTGGCCATGTGGTCGGCTCATAGCTCCAGCTTCTCACCTGTAGCAGACAGTGATGTACGGTTGCGTCTCACATTGCAGCGGCATAATCTGGAAATAGATAAATCTTCTTTTCCACATCAGGGAGGAGCCGATGAATTTCAGTATGACGGAAGCTGAAGCCGAGCTAGTCAGAGACATCCTTGCCCAGAACCATCGTGAACTTCTGCTGGAAATTGCCCGGGCAGAGCACCACGAATTCAAGCTGGCGCTGCAGAAACGGGAAGAGTTGCTGAACGCTATACAGGAAAAGTTGCAGGTTCTGCAACCGGCGCACTCATAATTGCATTGGCACTGAGCCTTAGCTCGTGCGCTCAGGCAGAAATGCGAAATCATGCTTCATCCCTTCTGGGAAACGCAACAAGCCGGGGATATCGTTTCAAGGGTGGCGTAGGCACGTTGCTTGCCGGCCAATCTCAACAACAACTCCACGCACTCTATACCTTCCTTTTTTTGGCGTCTTCTTTACTGAGGTTCAATTCCTCTGGCGCGGCGCTTGCCCTTGACGGCGGATCTTAGGCTCCTGGGGACTCCTACTTTGTCCTACTTGGCTCATGCGTGTCATTTCCTCGCTTCCTACGTGGCCGCCGATTCACACCCCCGAATAGCACCATCATCCCTAACTTCGGCAGTCTTGACCTTCTCACGGGTGGGCTCGCTAACGGAACTCCGAATCTCTGGTTTTACTACTCCGCCATGAGCACCGCCGGCTCCGGGCTCGGCGCGCTGCTCACCTATCACATGGGACAACGGTTAGAAACGGAATGGATCGAGAAAGATTGGCTTCAAACGCCTGCCCCGCGTCGGAGATGCGATCCACCGCTGGCGCTTTGGATCCATCCTGATCTCGACACTCGCGCCGCCACCCTTTCCTACTGCATGGTTGTTTCTGGTTGCCGGCGCTTTTTCGTTTCCCAAAAAACAGTTTTCCGGTGCTGTTCTTCTGGGCCGATCGCTGCGCTATGCTCTTGTTACCATCATTAGTTACTGCGTCGCTCGCGGCCGCCTTGTGGCTGTTTGCGCGGCGTAAGAATCAAAGCCAGCTGAACGCGGAGCTGCAGGGCTCTTGAGACGCGCTCCTGTGAAGCCTCCTCCCTGAGCCGCGAGCCATATCTGCTAAATTAGATATTTCTATGCTCGATCTTGCCTTTGTTCGCGAGAATCTGCCGAAAGTGGAAGAAATGCTTCGCCGTCGCGGCCAGGATCCCGCGGTGCTGGCCCGTTTCCGTGAAACAGATGACAAGCGCCGGCAACTGATTACCCAATCGGAGACGGTCAAAGCCCAGCGCAATCGTGCATCGGAGGATATCGCGAAGCTGAAAAAAGCCGGACAGGACGCCTCCGCGCAGATGGCGGAGACCAAAAAACTACGCGAACAAGGCGAATCACTGGAAAAGCAGGCCGCAGAGATTGATCAGGAACTTCGCACCCTTCTGGCGGGCATTCCCAATGTCCCACATGATTCCGTGCCCGTGGGCCACTCCTCTGAGGACAACCAGGAAGTACGGAGATGGGGAGCGCCGCCGAAATTCAGCTTTACTCCGAAACCCCATTGGGAATTGGGAGAACAGCTGGGAGTCCTGGATCTTGAACGCGCCACCAAGCTGAGCGGCGCGCGCTTTGCCGTCTACTGGGACCTGGGTGCGCGCATGGAACGCGCGCTGGCCAGCTTCATGCTTGACCTGCATACGGCCGAACACGGCTACACGGAGGTTCTGCCGCCCTACATGGTGAATTCTGATTCCATGTACGGAACCGGCCAGTTGCCTAAGTTCGCTGACGACCTGTTTAAGATCGACAAGCGTGACCTCTGGCTGATCCCCACCGCCGAAGTGCCGCTGACCAATCTCTATCGCGATGAAACCCTGGATGCCGCGCGCCTGCCGCTTTCAATCACGGGCTACACTCCCTGCTTCCGCAGCGAGGCCGGATCTTATGGCAAGGATGTGCGCGGGATCATTCGCCAACACCAGTTTCAGAAAGTGGAGCTGGTCAAGTTCGCGCGGCCGGAGGACTCCTACTCCCAGCACGATAAGCTTACTCATGACGCGGAGATGATCCTGCAGAAACTTGGGCTGCATTATCGCGTGATGCTGCTATGCACGGGCGATATGGGAGCCGCGTCGGCCAAGACCTACGACCTAGAAGTGTGGCTGCCCGGCCAGCAGCTCTATCGTGAAATCTCTTCCTGCTCGAATTTTGAAGCTTACCAGGCCCGGCGAGCTAACATTCGCTACCGCCCGCAACGAAGCAAGCGCAGCGAGTACGTCCATACGCTGAACGGCAGCGGCCTGGCCGTCGGCCGTACGTGGCTGGCGATTCTCGAAAATTACCAGCAGGCAGACGGAAGCGTGATGGTTCCAGACGCTCTCAGGCCTTACATGAACGGCGCAGAAAGAATTACCGCAAAGAAGTTTTGAGCCGGCATTCAGCACTCTGACTGTCTCTTTAATATTCCATCCGAAGAATCGGGTGCTGCTCAATTTAGGCAATTCTGGCATCCTGGCAATTTTCCGTAGGAACCAAGACTTTCAAACGTGAGACAACATTGCCCGCCCCTGCAGTGTTTCTATACACTTAAACCATGTCCCGTGTCTGGCGCACCATTAAAGGTTACGTGTTCTGGACGTATGAGCGAGGCAGCTTCCACTATGACGTGATGGTCACGGTGATTCTGCTGTTCATCTTCATTGCGCCCCGTTTCATTGATTTCAAAGACCAACCGGCAGAACAGGTGGGGCATCAAAGCAGCATCGTCATAACTCCGGACGGCAGCAAAGGGATGATTTACCAGGTGGACGCCTCCGCAGTGGATGCGCAGGACGAAGACATGGTGCGGCAGAACTTTGCTCACTTCCTTCGTCCCATCGCAGGTCCCGTCAGAGTGGAGAGAGTGGAGCCAGTGCGGGACCATAAGGGTCACATTGTGGCCTACCGCGGTTGGGTTCGCCGGTGACCTTGATCTGAAGACATCGGGTTGAATTTCAGAACGATTGCAAATGAAAAAACTTCTTTTAATCATCGTTGTGATGGCCATGGCCTCTGCTCTGCTCTTCGCACGTAGCGCAGGATTCGCTTCTGCGAGCTCCGGTGCAAAACATGCTTCACATTCAACTCAGGAAGCAACTCCGGCTGCCGCACAGTCCGCAGCAGGACCGCAGGATTTGAAAAGCCTTCTGGCAGAGATGGACAAAGCCGCGACAACATTCAAGACTGCGCAGGCGGATTTTGAATGGGACCAGTACCAGCGTGTGGTGGAGGAACACGACGTTCAAAAAGGGCAGATTTACTTTCGCAAGACCAAAGGCGGCGTCGATGCGGCTGTAAAGGTCGTTTCGCCGGAGCCGAAACAGGTGCTCTTCAAGGATGGCAAATTGAGCCTCTACCAGGCCAAGATTGACCAGGTGACCGAGTACAAAGCGGGCCAGAACCGGGCAGAGGTGGAATCATTCATGAGCCTGGGCTTTGGTGCAAGCGGAACTGACTTGGCCAGGAACTTTGACGTAAAGCTGCAAGGATGGGAAGCGGTGGACGGGGTGAGAACTGCCAGGCTGGACCTGACGCCGAAAGAGGAACGGGTGAAATCTTCACTCAGCCATGTTCTGTTGTGGATGGATCCGCAAAGAAATGTTTCCATCAAGCAGCAGTTTTTTGAGCCGAGCGGGGATTACCGTCTTACGCATTACACGAACATCAAGGTCAATGGCAAAATATCTGACGATATTTTCCACCTGAAAACCACCTCCAGGACCAAAGTTGTGCAACCGCAGTAGCCCTGCGGCCGGATGAAGCGAGTGAGTGATTTGAGGTTTGCTTTCAACGATTTGTCTGCTACTCTGCAACAGCCGATGCTCATCAGGCATCGAAGCTAAGAGATGGATGAGGTGTGCGCAGTGGCCAAGGTTTTTACCATTCCAGTTCTTCCCGATCCCAGCCGGCGCAAAAGCAAGAAACGCGTCCAGGACCCCCGCTACATTGAAGGCCAGCGGCTTCTTCTTGAGGCCATGAAATATCTCATGCAGCAGGACGCCGAAAACAACAAACCGGCTGTGAGGCTCCTCTCTGAACATTTCCGCACGCGCTTCCGTATGTCCGATCGTCCGGCCGAGGTAATTACATCTCCGGGACCCAAGTAAAGTTTTGTTGATTTATGTTTACTCTTAGGTTATTGCTCTTTTCTCAAATCAAACTCCTTGATTCTTAGTTGTTCCTGTCAAATCCAGAATTCAATATCAGCAAGCATTGTGAATTCACAATCCTGAATTCGTCGTGTTGCAATTCTTCCTTTAAACCCTGAGATCACAACCAGTTCCAAATTGGAACTTAAGCTGCAGAATAGCTTGTTTAGCAGTCCAAAAACAGAAAGAAGCTTATGGACGGCTGCGCTTAGAAGTCCTTAACAAATCGTTAACAAATCGTAACAACATATAGATGGAGTTAAAGAGGAATGAATCGTAAATTGCACGACAGTTTAGCGCTTATAGCAACATGCTTATTACTACTGTGGTGTATTCCCTCCATGGGTCAGGTGCTGAAGGGTTCAATCTCCGGCACAGTACAAGACCCTCAGGGAGCGGTAGTATCAGGCGCCCAGGTAAAAGCAATCAATACTGCAACTGGAGCTACCCTGACCGCAACGTCAGATAATTCAGGTAGTTTCCGGTTTAACCTGATTCCCACCGGCACTTACAAAGTTAATGTCTCTGCCCAGGGATTCCAGACGGCAGCGCAGGACAACATTCTTGTTTCTGCGGGCCGCGATAGCGGTCTCGGGGCAATCAAACTAACCGTGGGTGAAGCCACCACCACCATTGAAGTTTCCGCCGCGGCTCCTTTGATTGAAACCACGCAGTCCCAGGTAACTAACACCTTTGCTGGAACAGCTCTGACGACGTTTGCCGGTATTCAGGAAAATGAAGGACTGGACAACCTGGCTTTGTTCGTGCCCGGTGTCACATCCGCTCGAGATAACGGCTTCTCGAACACCAACGGTGGACAGGGATTCTCAGTGAACGGTCTGCGGGGTCGCAACAACGATCAGCAGATTGACGGTCAGAACAACAACGATAACAGCGTCGGCGGTCCAGGCCTTTTCGTTCAGGACACGGAGTTTGTGCAGCAGTACGTGCTGATCACCAACCAGTTCGGTCCTGAGTACGGCCGCAACGCCGGTTCTGTGGTGAACGTCATCACCAAAGCCGGTGGAAATGCGTGGCACGGAAGCATCTACGAGAGCGAAAACAACACGGTCATGAACTCCATGACGAACTTCCAGAAGCGTTTTGATACCGATGCCAACGGCAATCCTCTCACTGAAATTCCTCGCGCCAATGATGAATTCGGTGGCTTCACTATCGGCGGTCCGATTGTGAAGAACAAGGCATTCCTGTTTGGAGGATTTGACCAGGAAATCATCTCTCAGAAAACGCTCTATGCGACCGGCGGTTTGACCCCGACGCCTCAGGGCCTGGCAGCCCTGGCAGGCTGTTTCCCTAACAGCCAAAGCCTCGCTGCTCTGCAGAAATTCGGACCCTACGGAGTGTCGGCAGGCAATCCGACTCCGATCGGTGACCTCCAGAATCTCTCTGCCGCTTGCCCGGCAGCGACCTTTGCTGGAGTGGAGAGAACACTTCCCACCAACACCCACAATTTTAACTTTGTGAACCGTGTTGACTACCAGTTGGGCAGCGACATGCTGATGGCCCGTTACATCTTCAACCGTGGCAACGCTTTCAATGCTGACGGTGGAGATGCGGCTGCTGGTCTTCCCATCAACATACCTGCCCTCAGCCAGGCTCTTCTGTTGAGCGATACGCATAATTTCTCCTCACGCATCGTGAATGAAGCTCGCGTATCTTTCGGAAGATTGAATGTCCAGTTTGGCACCAACACTCTCGGCAACGTGCCGGGAATCAGCGGCGTTGACCAGGCCATTACCCGCGCCACTTTTAACAGCGCTGCATTGCTGCCCTTCGGATTGAATGGCGCATTCCCGCAAGGCCGGATCGTGAACACCTGGCAGGCACAGGACAACTGGAACATGGTGGTAGGGAAACACACTCTGAAGGCCGGAGTGAACTACACTTTCCAGCGCTCACCAAACGTATTCCTGCCTAACCTGAACGGCGCTTTCCGTTTCACTGACTGGGATGCTTTCCTCAACAACACTCCTAATCGTTTGCGCGTTGCTGAAGGCCCCTCCAGCCTCGACTTCCGTGAGCATGATACTTTCCTCTACGCGGGGGACGACTGGAAGATCGATCAGAACCTGACCCTGAATCTCGGCCTGACCTGGTCGTACTATGGCCAGCCGGAAAATCTGTTCCACGATCTGACTGTGGGTCGGGAGAGCGATCCTTCAACCGCGTTCTGGCGGTCAGATATTCCACTGCAATTCCGTACCTCGCCCGCGCTGTCCTCAGTCAAGAACAGCTTTGGTCCGAGCGTTGGATTTGCCTACTCTCCGCAGTGGGGAGGGTTCCTCACCGGCAACGGCAAGACTGTTATCCGTGGCGGCTATCGCATGCTGTATGATCCGCCGTTCTACAACATTTACCTGAACATCGCCAACTCTGCTCCGGTTGTCTTCCTGCAGACTTTCGCGGGATCAACGCTCACGCCCAACATGATTCTTCCCAGCAACCCGTTCGGTCCAAACGTGCGCGCTGAAGCGGCTTCGCAACTCCAGACTGGTGTTTTCGATCCACGGACAAACGTGGAAACCAACGTCACCAACAACTTTGGTCCAGATCGTGTTCACACCTGGAACCTGGGGATCGAGCGCGAACTAAGCAAGAACTCGGCGGTCGAAGTCCGTTACGTCGGGAATCACGCCACCGATCTGTTCCAGACAGTAAACGGAAACCCCATTGTGGACAGCTCAATTCCTGGCGGACAAGGCACGCCCGTCGGACCCAATCCATTGGCGCCTCCCGGAACTCAGCCCTGCACCAGTTCCTCGATTCTACTCGGGCCGGGACAGACTCTTAACCCGGCATTGGGCCGTGTCAACTGCGATGCGGGCATTGTGCTCTCTCGCAACAATGGCGGCTTCTCCAATTACAACGGTGTGCAGGCCGAGTTCCGCGCTAATAACCTGTTCAAACAGCTTACAATGCGTGCGGGTTACACCTACAGCCGCAACCTCGATAACGTGAGCGAAGTCTTCAGTACCACTGGCGGTGGCAATACTGTTGCGTTCGCTCAGAACCCGTTCAATACTACCGGGCAGGAGTACTCGCTCTCCGGATTGGATATTCCTCACCAGGTCTCGTTGCTGTTCACGGAACAGTTTCCTTTCCTGAAAGAACAGCACGGATTCGTAGGTCACGTGTTCGGCGGCTGGTCGGTATCAGGCAACTATGTCTGGGCCAGCGGCCAGCGCTATACTCCGGTGCAGTTTGGCGCAGAAGCAGCCTTCTCGCAGGCCGCACTGGGTCAAGATCCCTACGACATCAACTGGATTCTCAACGTGGCAGGAACTGATCTGGCCCGTCCATTCGTGGGCAGCTTGAGCGCTCCTGCATCGGCCGTCGGAATCTTTGCTGGTGACGCCGGCGTGACCACTGACGACGGTGGCAATCCCGTGGCTGCAACGCAGTTGTTGAGCCTGAATGCTCTCCAGGCGACAACCCCGCACGTGGTTACCGTGACCAATAACCAGGTAAGATACATCCTGAACGCATTAACCGCTCAGACGGTGTTTAACACGGTTCTTGGCGGACCACGTAACCTTTCACAAGACGCTCCGTTCAATGTGTTTAACGCTGCGTTGTTCAAGAACATTAAAGTCTCTGAACGTGCGAGCTTTGAGTTCCACGCAACGCTGTTAAACGCTCTTAATCATGCCAGCTTCCGCAGCATCGATCCCGTGTTGGAGGATGCAGGGCTCACGCCAGCGCCGTTCACCGGCTTTGGTGACCCCAGCGTTAGCGATGACGCCGCCAGCGGAGCACTCGGAAATCGCGTCATTAAGGTAGGTCTGACCTTCCGGTTCTAAACCTCACCTTTCGCGCAACTTGGCCCGCCGGTTCGCCGGCGGGCTTTTTATCCAGGTTCGCCTCTTCACAACATCCTTAGACTCTCCTCTTGTCCGGAGTTGATGTTCGTGAGACTTTCGTCCTCTAGCATCTCAGCCTTCGCCTTCCACCATTTGCACGTATGCGCACTTTCATTTAAGCAATGTGTCTTAAACGCCACAATCTAGGGGGCGTAAATTCCAAATTCAATAAACTGCCAAACGCTAAATCCATAATTGCGGATTTACGGAAACAGAACTCAATCTAAGTTAAAGAATGTAAAGAACAAACATTGCGGTATGCGAGTTGCAGAGTAGACGGCAGGCCTTGGGGGGAACTGCGTACCCTCCGCTGCCTTTTTCCTACACAAAAATCTAGATGGAGATGCAAAGGATGAATCGTAAACTGCGCACAGTTTTAATGCTCGTCGCAGCTTGCCTGGTACTGGTTTGGTGCATTCCGTCCGTGGGTCAGGTGCTGAAGGGGTCAATCTCCGGCACCGTTCTGGATCCACAGGGCGCGGTTGTCGCCGGTGCACAGGTAAAAGCGACGAATGCGGCGACCGGATTAGTTCAGACAACAACGTCTGACAATGCCGGTCTCTTCCGATTTAGTTTAATACCCGCTGGCGAATACAAGGTGGAAGTCGGGGCCCAAGGGTTCAAGACTTCTGTCCAGAGCAATATTCTGGTAGCGGCGGGACGTGATAGCAGCTTGGGATCCATGAAACTGACGGTCGGCGAAACCAGTACGACCATTGAGGTTTCAGGCGCTGCCCCGCTGATTGAAACTACTCAGTCTCAAGTCACCAATACCTTCTCGGGAACCGCTCTCACCACGTTTGCCGGTATCCAGGAGAACCAGGGACTTGATAACCTCGCATTGTTCGTGCCTGGTGTCGTTTCTGTTCGCGATAACTCCTTTTCCAATACCAACGGTGGACAGGGATTCTCGTCCAATGGTCTCCGTGGTCGCAACAACGACCAGGAAATCGACGGCCAGAACAACAATGACAACAGCGTGGCCGGTCCTGGTTTGTTCCTGAGCGACACGGAGTTTGTTCAGCAATATGTTCTCATCACCAACCAGTTCGGTCCCGAGTACGGCCGCAATGCCGGTTCGGTGGTGAACATCATCACCAAGTCGGGTACGAACGCCTGGCATGGCAGCATTTACGAAAACGAGAACATGTCGAACCTGAACTCTTTGAACGTTCAGCAAAAGAACTTTGACACAGACGCTAACGGTAATCCGTTAACGAAACAGCCTCGTTTGAACGATGAATTCGGCGGTTTCACCGTCGGTGGACCGATAGTGAAGAACAAAGCGTTTCTTTTTGGCGGCTTCGACCAAGAGATCGTCTCCACCAAGTCAATCTTCCACTCTGATGCGCTGACACCGACGCCGACCGGTCTGGCTCAACTGGCAGCCTGCCCCGCCCTCAATGCGAATTCTCTGGCGGTACTGAACCATTTCGGCCCATACGCAATTTCCGGCGGTAACCCCTTCCCGACAGTTGATCCCACTACGAAGCAGTTTACGAACCAGGACATCCTTGATCCGAGTGGCACGACTGTGCTCTGCCCGGGCGTCCAGTTCGGAGGCGTTACCCGTATTCTGCAAACACCAACCCACAACTTCAACTTCGTGAACCGCTTTGACTACCAGCGCGGCAATGACAACTTCATGGCGCGTTACATGTTCAACCGCGGCAACAACTTCAATATTGACTTCGGTGACGGCGCTGCCGGATATCCGGTCAGCGTTCCCGCACTCGGCCAGGCCTTTCTTGCTGGGCTGGACCCACAACTTGTCGTCCCGCATGGTAAATGAAGCCCGCGTCGGCTTCGACCGCCTAAACGTTGATTTTGGCGGAAATACCATCGGCACGGTACCGACAGGGGGACCAGGTCGGCAATACGGTGGCACCATGTGTGTTCAATCAGCCCGGCGTCTCCAATCTCGCGATTGGACCGGCCAACAACCTTCCGCAGTTGCGCATCGTGAACACATGGCAGGCCCAGGATAACTGGAACTTCGTGGTTGGCAAGCATACATTCAAGGCCGGCGTAAACTACACGTTTCAGCGCTCACCCAACATCTTCCTGCCCAACCTCAAGGGTACTTTTCGGTTTCCCGACTGGAGTGGGTTCCTTAACAACACACCAAACAGGATCAGGTCGCTGCCGGAGATCCTACGCTGGACTTCCGTGAGCACGACACCTTCATCTATGGTGGAGATGACTGGAAAATCGGCAACACTCTGACCCTGAACCTGGGACTTACATGGTCGTATTACGGCCAACCGGCGAACCTGTTCAACAATATTACGGTTCCTCGTGAGTCCAATCCGGCAACGGCTCTGTGGGCTAACACGAGTACACCATTTACCACTGGAAATCCCACCAGTCCCATCAACGGTCAACCAATTCCTCTTTCCGTGCGCACTTTCCCGGTTTCCCATCGCCCAAGAACAGTTGGGGGCCAAGTCTGGGCTTTGCCTGGAATCCGCAGGGTGGAGGCATCCTGACTGGCAACGGAAAGACTACTCTTCGTGGCGGTTATCGGCTTCTCTATGATCCTCCGTTCGGTAACATCTACTCCAACATGTCTTCCTCTGCTCCGGAAGTTTTCCTCCAGACCATCCCAAGCCCAGCGACGCATCAGATGCCGTCCGACATCACTGGACCCAGTGTAAGGAACAATCTGTCCAGCATTGTACAGAAGGGCGTGTTTGATCCGCGGACAGTTCGCTGATACCTCCATGACTCCGGATTTTGGTCCGGACAAGGTCCATTCCTGGAGTTTCGGCATAGAGCGTGAAGTCACGAAAAACTCTGCTGTTGAAGCCCGCTATGTTGGAAACCGTGGCACAAATCTGTTCCAAACGATGAACGGAAACCCAGATGTGGCGTGATCTGCAAGCAGTTGTCCCCAACCTGGTCCCAGCCGGAGTCACTCCTTGCCCGGCCGCAACAGGCTGCGGTAGCAGCTGCAATTGGACGAGTTGATTGCGACCAGGGTGTCGTTCGTCTGCGCAATAACGGCGGTTACTCTGATTACAATGGCGTGCAGGCTGAATTCCGCGCCAACAACCTGTTCAAACAAGTTACCGATTCGTGCCGGCTACACCTTCACGAAGAATTTGGACAACGTCGTCTGAAATCTTCTCGACAGGCGCCGGCGCAAACAGCATGGCTTTTGCACAAAACCATTCGCACTACGACTGCTGAACACTAGTTCTCAGGTCTGGATATCCCGCATACGTGGACCGTCCTGTTCACAGAAGAAGCTTCCTTTCTTCAAAGAGCAGCATGGATTGCTGGTCATGTCCTTGGCGGATGGGAATATCGGGCAACTACATCCTCGCATCCGGCCAGCGTTACACCCCCGTGCAGGGCAGTGCTCCGCTTTCCTCACCGATGCCCTGCTGAATTGGAACCTCGCCGTACGACCTTGGGTTCTCATTTTCAACACTTTATTGGCTTTGAAGTGGCTCGTCCCTTCCTAGGCAGCATGAGCGCGCCTCAAACCAGTGTTGGCATGTTTGCTGGCGATGCGTGCTTCCTATTCTCGTTCAGTGGTACGGACCCGCTCTGTGTGGGGGATCCGAACCAGTTGATCAGCCTGACCTCTGTCGGGAGGTCCGGCTCGAAACTGATCCCACGAAGCCGTGCCCGTTCACTCCGGTGCCAAAACAACCAGGTACGGTTCATCGTGAACTCGGCAATTCTCAGCAGGTCTTCGGCACGCCGTTCGGCAACATGCCGCGTAACCTGCCGCAGGATGCCATCAGCAACATAGCCAACGTTTCTGTGATGAAACGGCTTAAAATCAGCGAGAGAAACTCATTTGAACTCCGTTTCAGCATGCTGAATGCGTTCAATCACCCTAATTTCACCAGCGTTGATCCATTCGTTGAAGATGCTGGCCTGTCGAGTTCGTTCACCGGGTTCGGTGATCCCAGCTTGACCGGTCAGCGCTTATCCTGGATTTAACGGTGCTACTCGCCGCGTCAACTTTGGAGCGACCTTCCGGTTCTAACCTGTTGAGTTAACCTTTTGGCCCGCCGGTCTTCCGGCGGGCCTTTTTACTCCCCCCAAGTTCATCTCGTTCCAAGCAGAGTAAAATCTCTCTGTTAAGCAAATGCCGGCAATGATTGCTCTGAGGTTCCTGTGTCTCCTGACGTAAAGCTGCCCATCTATTTTGACAATCACGCCACCACGCCCGTTGACCCGCAGGTGCTCGAGGCCATGCTTCCCTACTTCACTTCGACATTTGGCAATGCTGCCAGTCATAGCCATTCCTTTGGGTGGAAAGCCGCGGCTGCCGTCGTCACGGCACGCAAGCAGATTGCTTCCCAGATCGGCGCTTCACCGCAAGAGATCGTCTTCACTTCTGGGGCTACTGAGGGCGACAACCTCGCGATTAGTGGCGTGGCGGAGGCGTGCAAGACTCAAAGGCAACCACATCATCACGGTCATTACTGAGCACCGGGCCGTGCTCGATACCTGTATCCATCTGGAAAAAGCCGGTTATCGCATTACATGGCTGCCCGTTAGTCCCGATGGTCTAATCGATCTTGATCAGTTCAAAGCCGCCTTCACTCCGGAAACCATCCTGGTCAGCGTGATGGCGGCCAACAACGAAACCGGGGTGGTCCAGCCTCTCGAAGAAATTGGTGTCATTTGCCGTGAACGCGGTGTGCTGTTCCACTCTGACGCGGTGCAGGCCCTCGGACGCATGCCTCTGGACGTCAAGAAAATTAACATTGACCTGGCCTCGTTGACGGCCCACAAATGTTATGGCCCCAAAGGTTGCGGCGCGCTTTACGTGCGCTCCGGCGTAAAAGTTGCGCCAATTATTCACGGTGGCGGACATGAAGGCGGCATGCGGTCAGGAACGCTGAACGTTCCAGGCATCGTAGGTTTTGGCAAGGCTTGTGAGATTGCGCAGAATATTTTGCCGGAAGAAAGCTGCCGCATCGCCGGCCTGCGCAACCGCTTGCGTGATCGCTTTTTGGCCGAACTGGATGAGGTAGTCGTAAATGGCAGCATGGAGCATCGTCTGCCGGGCAACCTGAACATCAGCTTTCTGAATGTTGATGGCGAGGCGCTGATGACCGCTGTGAAAGACGTTGCTGTCTCCAGCGGGTCAGCCTGCCACTCAGACAAGGTTGATCCCTCGCACGTCCTCAAAGCCATGGGATTGAGCGATGAGGCCGCGGGCAGCACAATCCGCTTTGGCCTCGGGCGCTTCAACACTGAGGCTGAAGTCGACTATGTTGCGGCCCGATTCGTGGACGCAGTGAAAAAGCTGCGCGAACTCTCAATCGTCTAGCCATGCGACGGTCATAACCTCGCACGCCAACGTACACTGCACCAATGGGCTCATGCTCTCCCGGCGGAGCTTGCTAAGTCCCGTGCTATCATCGCGCCATCTCTCCCCTCAAGTGGGCCCGATGCAAACCACGCAACAATTGGGGCGGTATGAAATTCTCGCCGAGCTCGGCCGTGGGGCCATGGGCGCGGTTTTTCGCGCGCGAGATCCCAAGATCGACCGCACCGTTGCCATTAAAATCATCGCCGTGCCGGAAGCTGAAGGGACCAGGGCGGAGCAATATCGTCAACGTTTTTTCCGCGAAGCTCAGGCGGCGGGGCGGCTTTCACATCCCGGTATTGTCACCATTTATGACGTGGATGAAGATCCTGCAACCCAGACGCCTTTCATCGTAATGGAATACGCCGACGGGATGACGCTGCAAGACTTTGTGCTTCGCTCGCCCGGGAGCAAACTCCCGCTCACAATCGCTCTTCTCCTGATCGAGCAGATTGCTTCCGCGCTGGACTACGCTCATCAGGCAGGCATCGTGCACCGTGACATCAAACCGGCAAACATTATTGTCACTGCGGAAGGGCGCGCCAAAATCATGGACTTCGGTATTGCCAAGCTGGCTCTTGCCGAAGCCACCGTTCCAGGATACGTGATGGGCACCCCGGCTTATATGTCACCGGAGCAGATCAACGGCAAGCCTCTTGATGGCCGTTCTGATCTTTTTTCACTCGGCGTAATCGCATTTTGGCTCCTCACCGGAGAAAAACCGTTTGATGGCGGCACAGTCACCGAGATCTGCATTCAGATCACCAGCAAAGAACCGCGCCACGCCAGCGAAATCTCAGGCTCTTTAAGCTCAGACTATGATTACCTGCTCAAGCGCGTCCTGGCCAAGAACCCCGCCCAGCGTTATCAGAACGGCGAAGAGTTGGCGGCCGATGTCCACGATCTTCTTTCCGGGCACAAACCCAGATCGCAAGCACCCGCGTCCGGAGCCAGTGTCCCGTCAGCAGACAAAACGGTATTAATCGCAACCAATCCTGAAAATACTGCCTCAAGATTCGGGGCCAGCAAACCTCACAAAAGCACTAACCGTAAATGGATCATCGCTGCCGGCTTGGGCGTTCTCTTAGCCTGCGTGGCAGCGGGCTTTTTGTTTGTCTCCAGGCTCCCAACGCGGGCGACTCTGCAAATTGTGGGGCAGTATCCGTTCCACAGCGGGCATATTTACATCTGGGTTGATGGCGAACTGCGTTACGAAGATGAACTGCACAGCACGCGCTCACACTCTTCTGGTGAATCGCTGGCTGTGACGCTTCCCGTCCGCTCCGGACGACACATCGTTCGGTTGCAAGTGGACGCGCCCGGCCAGATCTATGACCATGCCAGCGCCATCCCCGGCCGCTTCAAGGCCAATAGCCAGAAAACGCTGCTGGTCCACTTCGGAAGCAGAGACCTGGATTTGGGGTGGGAGTGAATCGGCTTTAGCTCTTGGCTCCTGATCCTCCTCTCACTTTCAACCTTATTGCCACATTCCATTGCTCTCAGTGCAAACAGGTCAGAGCCAATAACCAGGAGCCAAAAGCTAACAGCCAATGGCCAACGGCTGGTTTGCTACAATCGATTGCTTATACCTGCATGGCCCTCCATCTCTACAACACGCTCACCAACAAAATTGAGGAATTTGCGCCATCTGAAAACAACACCGTCCGAATGTATGATTGCGGGCCTACAGTCTACGACTACGGCCACATCGGCAATTTCCGCACCTTTGTGGCGGTGGACATTCTGCGGCGTTTCCTGCTTCAGAGCGGGTTCAGGATGAAGCAGGTGATGAACATTACAGATGTTGATGACAAGATCATTCGCAACGCCGCACGCGAGCACAAGTCCGTCCAGGAATACACCAAGAAATACGAAGAAGCTTTCTTTGAGGACATGGAGATGCTCAACCTAAGGCGTCCGGAGTTGGTCGTCCGCGCCACCGAGCACGTTCAGGACATGGCCGAGTTCATCCGCAAGCTGGAAGAGAAAGGCTTCGCCTATCGCACCGAAGATGGGTCGTATTACTTCCGCATCGCCAAATTTCCTGAGTACGGCAAGCTTTCCAAAAAAGATTTCAGCGGCATTGAGGTTGGCGCGCGCGTCGACGTTGATGAGTATGACAAAGACAATGCCCGCGACTTTGCCCTATGGAAAGCGCCCAAAGAAGGCGAGGCATTCTGGGAAAGCCCCATTGGTCCCGGACGCCCCGGCTGGCATATTGAATGCTCCGTGATGTCCACCAAATATCTTGGCCCCAGCTTTGATCTCCATGCCGGCGGCGAAGACCTGGCCTTCCCGCACCATGAAAATGAGATTGCACAGTCAGAAGCCCTTACTGGTCAGACCTTCGCGCGCTTCTGGATGCACGTTCGCTTTCTGCTGGTGGAAGGCAAGAAGATGTCCAAGAGCGAAGGCAATTTCTTCACTCTTCGCGACCTGCTGCTGCAAGGCCACAAGCCCTCTGCCATCCGCTATCTGCTCACTTCAGTTCCCTACCGCAAGCAGTTGAACTTCACCATGCAGGGACTGGAACAGGCCTCACATTCTGTAGGGCGACTGCGTGACTTCAAGGCCCGCATTGAAATGGCGAAACTTGAGCCCGGAGCCAACCAGCTGATTCATGAACTTGCAGCCACGACGCGCTCGGAAATGCGCGCTGCCATGGGGGACGATCTCAATACTGCGCGGGCCCTTGGCGGCATGTTTGATATGGTGCGTGAAATTAATACCGCGGCCGATCGGGGCGAACTCCGCCATGATGACAAAGCGCCGCTCCTCGCAGCCCTTCAGCAGTTTGATGAAATTTTTGCCGTGCTCAAAGATGATGATGCAGCCAAAATGGCGCATGCCACAGAATGGGCCCAGGCCCATGGCCTGCTGGAAGGCTCCAATCTGCCCAAAACCGGCCCCTCGGATGAAGAAGTTGAACGCCTGATCGCCGAACGCACCGCTGCCAAGAAAGCCCGCGATTTCGGCCGCTCGGATGCGATCCGCGCACACCTCACAGAGGCTGGAATCATCGTGGAAGACACCAAGGAGGGGATCCGGTGGAAGAGAAAGTGAGTGGATTGGGTAAGTTGGTAATTGGGTAAATGAGTATTTGCCGATGTTAGAGTTCAGGGGAATAACCGAGGTGCGTGCGCCGGTTTTGATTTGCAATTTACCAACTTACGAAATTACCCGAATACCAAATATTTTCAGTTTCCGCTTACATTCACTGATGAAAAATCTGGCTCGGGCTCTTCCGCACGCGTTCGTTTGAGCTTTGAGGTGTTCACCAGCGCGACCGAGCCAATGATGATCACCGTACCAACCAGCATGTATGCGTCAATGTGCTCGTGCAGCAGAAGCCAGCCAAGAAGAAGGGCTACAATCGGGTTCACATATGTGTACGTTGCCACTTTGGGCGTGGGCACGTGCTCCAATAGGAAAATGAACGCGCTGTAGCCGATCCAGGAACCAAACACCACTAAATAAGCAATTGACTCAATGGCGGGCGCAGTCCAGCGGGCATGCTGAAATTGCCCGGAAACCCCGGCGATCATCGCGTTGACGAGTCCCCCCAGCGTCATCTGCCAGCCTGCACCCACAAATATGTCCGCGTGAACATCAAAGCGGTGTGAGAAAACGGACCCGAACGACCAAGCCAGTGATCCGCAGGCCAGAATGCCGCAGCCCAGCAACTCCAGATGACCAAGATGTGTGCCTGAGGTGATACGCGGCCACAACAATACCAGCAATCCCAGCAGGCCCGCGGTGAGCCCCAGATAGCCTTGTGTTGTCATCCGGCCAACTCGATAAATCCACGCTTCAATGGCCACCACCCAGATAGGCATAAGAGCCACCACCAGCGCTGCCAGGCTGCTTTCCACGTATCTTTCTCCCCAGACAATCCCCATGTTCCCAACCGAAAGGAGCGAAACACCAATCACCAGTAACCGCCAGAAGTCGTGGCGTGAAATGCGGATTTTGCGCCCCATGAGCGCGCAGGCCAGCAGCATAATTGGGCCGGAAACCAGATATCGTGACGTGCCCACAACAAAGGGTGGCAGGTCTCGCACGGCAACCCGCATGGCGAGGTAGGTGGAACCCCAAAGGATGTAAACCAGCGCAAAGCACAGTATTACTCGGAATTCATGCTGCTGCGCAGTTGGGCGGGGGCCGGCTTGAGTCATGGAGTAAGAACTAATATGTGACGTCCGCACGTACTTTGGCGATGCTAAAAATCCAAACGGCGCGAATCCTGCATCCAAATGCACAATAGTAACCGCCGAAAGCGGCCGCATTTCGGGCTATAATAAGGGCACGTACATGAAGAGCAACCGCACATCCTGGTTTCTGCAGCGCACGCCGGAGCGTTCTCTGGCCTGCTGGGTGGATTTCCTTGTCTGTCCGCGGCGGTTCCTGGCCGTACTGCCTTCTCACGCGCGCGCCAATCTCTTTGCCGGAGACTAACTTCTTTCCAGTCCCCCTCTTCTGCGGCCTGCTTACAGGCTGAATGCATCAAAACGCAACTGATTTTCGAAAAGAGGATGACTATGCCCACTCAGACCATGACATCCGCTGGTCCGCGGATCCGGACCAAACTTCCCGGCCCCAATGCGCAAAAAGTTTTGCAGGGGGACGCTAAATATATCTCGCCTTCTTATACACGGTCTTACCCGCTGGTAGCCAAGGCCGGCCGGGGCTGCATTGTTGAAGACGTGGACGGCAACGAATTTCTGGATTTTTCAGCAGGCATCGCCGTGTGTTCCACCGGCCATTGCCATCCTGAGGTTGTGGCTGCCATCCAGAAGCAGGCCGGAGAGCTGATCCACATGTCCGGCACCGACTTCTATTATGAAAACATGATCACCCTGGCGGAGCGCCTGGCCAAGATGGCGCCCATGTCCGGCCCGGTGCGCGTCTATTACGGCAACTCCGGCACGGAGGCTATTGAGGCTGCCATGAAGATGGCTCGCTATCACACGCGACGTCAGGGAATCATCGCTTTCTATGGAGCCTTCCACGGGCGCACCATGGGCGCACTCTCAATGACAGCTTCAAAAGTCCAGCAGCGGCGGAGATTTTTCCCCGTGGTTCCGGGCGTGGCGCACGTGCCGTATCCATATGTTTATCGGCGGCCGGAAGGCATGAGCGAATCTCAATTCATGAAGGAATGCATCAGCTTCATTGAAGATCGGGTGTTCAAGACCATTATGCCGCCGGAAGAGTGCGCGGCCATCTTCATTGAGCCGATCCAGGGTGAGGGCGGCTACGTCCCTGCTCCAAGGGAGTACATGCAGGAATTGCGGCGGATCTGTGACAAGCACGGCATCCTGCTGGTGGCTGATGAAGTGCAGTCCGGCGCCGGCCGCACGGGAAAGATGTGGGCCATTGAGCACACCGGCGTGGAACCGGACATCATCACCATCGCCAAGGGTATTGCTTCCGGCATGCCGCTGGGCGTGACCCTGGCACGGGCAGAGATTATGGACTGGGTGCCGGGATCGCATGCTTCAACTTTCGGCGGCAATCCTGTCTGCATTGAAGCCGCTTTGGCCACGCTGAACGTGCTGGAACGCGATGCCATGCACAACGCTGAAGTCGTGGGCGCGCATATCAGGAAACGGACCAGCCGCTGGGTAGGAACTCTCCCCATGGTTGGCGACGTGCGCGGGCACGGCCTGATGATCGGTGTAGAGATCGTCAAAGACAAGAAAACTCGTGCTACGGCCCATGACGAGCGTGATCGCATAGTCGACCTGGCGTTTGAACGCGGCCTTCTCTTCCTGGGAGCGGGCGAGAACAGCATTCGCATTGCACCTCCGCTCATCGTCACGCAGGAACAGGCAGATATCGCAATGGATGTACTGGAAGAGTGCATCAGCATTGTGGAGAAGGAGCGGTAACCTTCTCAAAATTGAGCCGCGAATGAATGCGAAATACGCGAATCAATGAGCAGCTTTGATATGATTCGTGTTCTTCCGCGTGATTCGCGGCTGATTCTTTTATGCTCCGCTCTGGACAGGTGACGCGGCTCGTTCTAAGAGCTCTCGATTCTGCAGCAAAACTTCTGCCTCGCAAGCACAGGACGCCCGCGCACCTGCGCACCGGACGTCGCGGAGAGGAAGAAGCTTACTTCCACTTGCGGCAGCAAGGCTATGTGATCATCGCGCGCAATTACCGCAGCCCGCGCAGCCGCAGCGAGCTTGACCTGGTCGGCTGGGACGGCGAGATGCTTTGCTTCATTGAGGTCAAGACTCGCACCACGCGGAACATTCAGCCAGCTGAAGTCGCGGTTGACCCGGAAAAACGGCGTGACCTGTCACGCGTTGCTCGTGAATTCCTCCTCAAAATGAAGATCGCTCCTGCCTTCCGCTTCGATATCGTAAGCGTCTATTTCGAGCCGGAGAAAAACACGGCTATTGAGTTGTTTCGCGACGCCTTTCCGTTGACCTAAAAAATGCATCGGCATTGCGCTACGGCCAGTGAAAACCTTTCTTTATACCCGGCAGGCATGACTTCGGTAATGTGTCCCAGGCTGCACGCGAGTGTAACCGGGGTACAATTCGGCTAATCCCCACGGCACAAAGACATCCCCCATAAAAGCGAGCTTTAATTCAGGCTCTAAAAAGGAGTGCCCATGTTCAAGAGATCTATTGTTGCCTGCCTGGTGCTGATGTTTGCACTTGCCGGCTGGGCCCAGTCCGGCGACGCTGGATGGAGCAAGTATTCGAACGACGCGGGAAAGTTCTCCATGCTGGTTCCCGGTACGCCGGAAGAGACCTCAAGCACCGCAAAAGGCGTGCTGCTGCATACATTCAAGGTTCTCCAGCGCCCCAGGCTGTATCTGGTGATCTATTCTGACTATCCCGATGCTGACCTTGAACTGAAAACCTCAGCCCGACTGGCAGCGGAGAAAGACGGCTTCCTGAAAGGCCTTACGAATGGGAAGCTCATTTCCGAACGTGAATTCAATTTTAAACGTGGTGATGGGGACCTTCCCGCGCTTGAGTTCACCGCTGAAACAGACAGCGTGAACTATAAGAGTGTGGTGGTGCTGGATGGGCATCGCGTTTATTTTGCCTGTGCAGGCAGCATCAAGGGCAACGATTCCACCAGTGAATTCGAGCGCTTCCTTGGCTCCTTCACGCTGAACTGACGGCGAGCAGAAACGAAGCAACAGGCTGCTGAAAGTAGGGCTGTATCTCCTGCGGCGCTGCCTCATTCTCACAACCGTTGCAGGGTTGTAAGATATTTCTGTGCCCGAACTGCGAAAAGACCCCATTACCGGACGTTGGGTGATTATTTCTACTGATCGTTCCAAGCGGCCTACTGATTTTTCCCGCGAACGCGCTGATATCAAATCCACCAGCTTCTGTCCTTTTTGTCCTGGCAATGAATCCAAGACCCCGCCTGAAATCCTGGCATATCGAACCGGAGAAAATGGCCGCCAGAGCAACGCAAACTGGAATCTGCGCGTGGTGCCCAATAAGTTTCCCGCGTTGCGCATAGAAGGCGATCTGGACCGCCAGGCTGACGGGATGTTTGACAAGATGAACGGCATTGGAGCTCACGAAGTAATCATTGAGACGCCCAATCACATGGAAACCCTGGCTACCATGCCGGTGAAGCGGGTGGAAGACGTACTCTGGGCGTTTCGTGACCGCATCCTTGATCTCAAGCAGGACCGGCGTTTCAAGTACATCATGGTTTTCAAAAATCATGGCGAGGCTGCGGGAGCATCGCTGGATCATCCCCATTCTCAGTTGATCGCCCTCCCGATCCTGCCCAAACAGGTGGTGGAAGAACTGGAAGGCGCAAAGCGCTACTTTGCCAACAAGGAACGCTGCATTTTCTGTGACATCATTCGACAGGAGGGCGAATCGCGCATCCGCATTGCTGCTGAGAACCAGGATTTTGTCACTCTCTCGCCGTACGCGCCACGCTATCCTTTTGAAACCTGGATCCTGCCGCGCCGGCACGAATCGGCTTTTGAAAATTCGCCTTCAACGCTGTATGAGAATCTGGCCAAAATGCTGCGGCTTATCCTGAATAAGGCGATTCAGGTGCTCGATGATCCCGCATACAATTTTGTGCTGCACACCTCGCCCATTCAGGAGAACACCAACGACTACTATCACTGGCACCTGGAGATCATTCCCAAGCTGACCAAGACTGCCGGATTTGAATGGGGAACGGGGTTCTACATCAACCCCACCCCTCCGGAAGAAGCAGCAAGGTTTCTGCGCGAAGCCCGGGTGGAAGAGTCACTGGCCGTGCAGCCCTGATCCCGGTCACGCAAAGCCATCAGGATCACGAAGTCTCAGCAGTCCGGGTTCCCGCGTGGCGGAATGAAAACGCCAATCGCACAATGTAGTGAATTCCGGAAAAAATGGTGAGGGCCACCACGGCATAGATGCCCAGGTGCTTGCCCACATGCACCCAGCGTGCCTGTGAGACTTCCGCCAGCAGCGCGAAAGGCACCGTGACAATCTGCGCGACTGTATTGGCTTTCCCCAGCCAACTGGGCCGGAAAATCTTCATGACGCCGGTGGCATAGAGGATGGCGCAAACAATTACAATCAGGATGTCGCGGCTGAACACCAGAATCGTTACCGGCCAGCGGATAATCTGGTGAAAGAATGAGAGCACCAGGAACATGGTGCTGAGCAGGAGTTTGTCGGCAATGGGATCAAGGTACTGCCCCAGCACCGTCTTCTGGTTGAAAAGGCGCGCCAGCAATCCATCCAAACCATCAGTGATCCCGGCCACGACGAAAATGCCGAGCGCCCACATGTAAAGATGCTGCTGCACCGCAATCACCACGAACGGTATAAAAAGGAGCCGAAGCAGTGTAAGCAGATTGGGCGCGGAACGCAGTTGGTTAATCATCTCTGCGGCTCCGCAAAGTAGGTCTCAATCCGCTTGCTGGTTTTAAGCGTGAATTGCTCGGCGAGTGACGGCAATTCCCCGCTTCGCCCATCCAGTTCCATGCGTTGCACGCGGTGCATGGGAAAAAATACCACGCTGGCACTGGCCGGTTCACCGGATTTCACCATTTGGGTGAAGTCGTCCAACGACTGCATATCGACCCCGCGCGCACTTACTCCTGCGGCCGTGAGTGACAGCAACACGCCCCAGAACTTCTCGCGTGGATTGTGCAGGGTAATTAGTACCAGTTGTCCGCAATCCATTGGTTACCGGCGCAGCCCCCGCAATGATTTCAGCGGAATCACCGCAAAAAAGCAAGGCCACGCCGGTCCGCGGTAGAAGGTTGTGCTTCGCCTCTATTGCGGCGTTCCCAGCCGGTAAACCAGTCCGATGGAAAAACGGGGATGGCTCTCTCCATTGCTGAAGAAGTTGGTATGCAGCAAATCAAGCTGGGCCCGCGCTGCCCAATTGGCATTAAAGTTGTAGTCTCCTCCGCCGCCCAGAACCCAGGAGAAGGCCGTGTCACTTTGGCTTATGCCGGAAGCGCTGATATTGGCATGGCTGCCGCCGAACAACACATGGCCAAAGGCATTAAACGGCTGGTCTGGGGCGCGCCAGGTAATTCGGGGCCCGAAGTCGAAATTATGCATGCTGTTGTCGACGCTTGAGGGAGCGCCGGGTAGCAGAATGGGCAGCGCACTCAAGTCCTCTGAGCCGTAATGCCCGCTGATCTCTCCTTCTACTCCGAGCCAGGTATTATTCAAGCTGTAATTCCCGGCAAGAATCCAGCCGTTCAGCCCAGTGCCAAAGTTGCTGGAGTGGGAAAATCCGGCGAAAACATCAATGGGCGGCTGGTCATCCGAGCCGGTTTGTGCAAATGAAAAAAGTGAAGTTAAGAGCAGAACAGTCAGAATCGCGATCAAAAGACGTGCTTTCATGCTTCTCCTGAAATCGACCCGCTGATTCGGACAGCGAATGCCGATCAAATTAAGTTTGAAGGATGGTTCCCTACTGCCTTAGTGGCACGGAGAGGTTCATCGGTTGCCTGTGAGAGTTGTTGCTGCTGCACCACACGGTGCTAAAATGACAAGAGCAGTAGGCGCGTAGCTCAGTTGGTTAGAGCGCTACCTTGACACGGTAGAGGTCAGGAGTTCGAGTCTCCTCGTGCCTACCATTTTTTCCGTGAGCGTCCCCGGCTTCGCCGGAGATTAGACATCGGATTCCGCTCCGCCCACTATCTTGATCTCTTCAGCCAAGTTTTCGGGTCACTTCCCTTTTCCGCTGTCTTTCAGCAGTCCGTAACGAATCAAGCTCTCTGCAGTGGCGATCAGTGCCTCTTCCCTTGACCCCGGAGAGCATCCCAGCACGCGCCTGGCCTTCTGGCTCGTGGCATTCTTGACTATACCCAGGTCTGGCAGGATCTGTTTGACGGCCGGATCCTTTAGCGCAGCCAGCAGTTGCAGTATGCAGTAAGTGAGAATAGAGCCGGATCCACCTGTGACAAGGACTATGCTCATCTGAGTTCCCGCTGCTCAATCTAAAAACCAATGAATTGTTTCAGGAGCGGCTCGTGTTTGTCGCGAAAAAAATACCGTTCAATCCAATTATCATTGTGCACGAAATAAGACTGCAGTGAAGGAGTGCGTGGTGCCTTTTATCAGCATTAACAATGTGCGCCTGTTCTACCGGCTGGAGGGCAGGCCGGAACTGCCTCTGCTGGTGCTCTCCCATTCTCTGGGCTGCGATCTTGGCATGTGGGACCCACAAATGCCTGAGCTGCTAGAAAACTTCCGCGTGCTGCGGTATGACACGCGCGGACACGGCGCCTCCGATGTTCCACCCGGCGAGTACTCCATTGACATGCTCGGTCACGACGTTGTCGATTTATGTAGCGCGCTCAACGTGCAGCAGTTTGCCTTCTGTGGGCTCTCAATGGGAGGCGCCGTGGGCCAGTGGCTGGGACTGAATTCGGCTGACCAGCTTTCAGCTCTTGTTTTGGCCAACACCTCGCCTAAATTCGGAACTCGTGAAACCTGGGAAGCGCGTCTGCATGCGGTGCGACAGGGCGGAATGGCTGCCGTTGCCGACGGTGTGCTGGAGAGGTTCTTTTCTCCCGACAACCGGGCTGGCATCTGGGGGCAGACAATTCGAACTGTGCTGCTGGGGACCAATTCGAGCGGCTATGCCGGATGCTGCGCAGCGTTGCGGGACGTCAACTTCACTCAGGCCGCAAGCCGCATTAAGACGCCCACGCTGCTCATTGGGAGTGATCAGGATCCCTCCACTCCGTGGGAAGGCAACGGAGAAATACTTGCTCGTGCAATTTCGGGTGCTAAATCAGTTCTTTTGCGCGGAGCTCATCTCTCAAATTTCGAGCAACCAAAGGTTTTTACGGCAGCCCTGCTCGACTTTCTTTTGCCTGCCAACCACGCCAGACGAGCTGGTTGAAGTTGCGAAAGGCGCCGAGCGTGTGAACTCGCGCGCCTTCGCATATAACAGCGTTTACGCTACCCGGCGGATAGCGGAGGTTTGCGGGTTCTCCGCCGGCAGTTCTCGAGCCGGTTTAGCTGTTGCCTGGGAACCACCTGCAGCGGCAGCAATCATTCCCAGCTGGAGAGCGACAAACAACCAGTACCCAGCCGTTGCCGATATGCTGCCTACGGTTGCTGCGCCCGCGTTCGCCACGTTGGCAGCCGGGGTGCTGCCCAAAACCATAGCAAGCACCACGATCGAAGTGAAAACGGAAACTCCAAACGTCACCAGCCCGTGATACATCCCCACATGAGAGTTTGTGGTTCCGGACAGGGAGCCAGCGGCCCTACCGCCAAAGTAAAGCGCAATGATAGATAAGACGACCAGCCAGATTCCAATGCCGGCGCTCATGCCGATCACCGGATGGGTGCTGGCGGGGTTTGCTGCGGACGCAAATACCGCCGTGCCCAAAACACCGAAAGTAACCTCAATGGCGAGGAACACGAAACTTCCGGCGAAAATGGCAGGCCAGGACATACGCGATCCGATTCTGCGATCGATATAGCCATCAGCCATGGTTCCTCCTTAGCACGCTTCCAGACTCAGAGAGCAAACTGAAGCCGTGTGTGGCGCGCTCAGGTTGTATATCGCAATACGATATATATCTACTCTAATGAATTCAAGTCCCGCTCTTGCGGTTGCTAATTCTGAGCAGCGGCTGCTTTATGCCCTTGCACATCCCAGCTCCCCGCGCGTGCCGGCAACGAGATGCCGCAGAAGATTCCAAGGGCAGCAGGAGGGAGTCTCTAGCGTTCAACCCCAACAAATGAACGCGAGTTTCGGGGGGACAGCAGGAATGAATCAGACTGATTCAGGCAAACAAACGTTGAGCTATCCGGGATGGGTTTGATAACCCGGAGCCAATGCTGAGCTGTGACTTATGAACTCACCATCAACGGCCAAGTCGCAGGACGACAAGTGCCAGAGAAGCAGTATGCAAGTTCCGTCTGGTTAGAAACTGCTCCGGGATGGAAGCTCGTATTTCGCCAAGCGACGCCCGCGCATCACCCCTGAACTCTGAGTGAATGGCCAACAGAACAGAGTCCGACAAGTTCCGATGCGACAAGAAACGCCAAAATCTAAATCAAGCAACGACAGGTTACGCAGGCAACATCCCACAAATATATGCGCCGGGTTTTGGTTATAGGGTTACTCGCTGTAGTCTCAATCGTCTTTGTCATGCCCAGCGTCACTCTGCAGAGAACAACCTTGCAGGCCCAACAAATGGCTGATCAGGTTTTCTGGCTTATAGTGACAGCGGTCCCTGAGATGCTGGCCTGCTTTACCGGACCGCCGCAGCTTTCATGCCAAAATTTATGCAACGTCAGTTCGATGTTTCACAGTCATCCTGCCACCTCTTTGGTCCTCATTTGTTAATACCCTTCGCCAAGCTCTCCTCTGCGGTCACAAACATTGAACAAGGCAGTTGGAATTCAGTCGATTGGAGTAGCAATGACGCCATGGCTTAAACAAGTAGGGGATTTGGCCCCAACAAAAATTCAAATACCTGATCAGCGCGAGCTCATTCGCCGCGCGCAGGAAGGCGACCAGCAGGCATTCACGATTCTTTATACCTCACATAAGCGCCGCATTTATTCACTCTGCCTGAGAATGGTCCATAACGTTGAGGACGCCGAAGATCTCATGCAGGAAGCCTTCCTGCAGGTCTATCGCAAGCTGAAAACTTTCCGCGGAGAATCCGCTTTTTCCACTTGGCTGCACCGCGTGGCCGTAAATGTTGTTCTGATGAGCCTGCGCAAGAAGCCCTGGCGTGAGACTTCCATTGAGGAAGTCGCCGGGCCGGCTGACAATGAGACGCCTCCTCCAGTGCTGGGCGCTGAAGACGAACTGCTCACGCACTCCGTCGACCGCATAGCATTGGAGCGGGCGCTCGGCTGCTTGCCTCCCGGCTATCGACTGGTTTTTGCCCTGCATGACATTCTCGGTTACGAACACCAGGAGATGGCGGAAATCCTGGGATGCAGCGCTGGAAACTGCAAATCACAACTTCACAAAGCTCGCTTAAAGTTGCGCCGCGTCCTGCGGGAGCAGGGCAAACCGGAATACATGCGAGAAGCAGCATGAAGACTGGCGGAGCAGAGCTGTCGTTTTCACAGCCTGCATCTGCTGGTCTTATTTCCTGCGATGGGTCAAGGCCCGCTGCTGGCGCAAAAGTCGCTGCAATGCGGAGACCAGAATAGGGCCAATATTGCGGAGTTCATCTCGAGAAGCGCTGGCTTGCTGCCGGAGAATCTTTTCTCCCTCCGCTGTGATGGCGAGCGTTACCTGGCGACGATCAGTGTCCGACTCGCGAACACGCTTAATAAGGCCGCGCTTCTCACACCGATCAGCCAGTTCCACCATGCTGTTATGGTTCATCTGCATGCGTTCGGCAAGAATGGTAACGCTGGGCACGCGAGGCGACGGGAGGCCCTTAATGGCCAGCAAAAGCTGGTACTGTTGCGGATGATGGCCGGCGCCCCTGGCGTTTTCTTCCATATGACGCAGGTAGCGGCGAAGCTGGTACCGAAATTCGGCAAGTGCCACGTACTCGGGTGTGCTGAGCAGTTTAGGCTGCGGGGTTGCGCCGGATCGTGTCTTCTGCATTCGTATTCAGTCCTGAGCTTACATGTGCTGAAATTTCCTGGGACACGAACGCCCGTAAACAAGCAAGCCGGATCCCGTGCGTGAAAACCAGGTTTTACTTGGAGGCCACATACGACTGTAAGGGATGAACACAGTGTTTGCAAATAACTTAGGCGATTTTTGGTTCGTGGCAAGAACCAAAATGGTGATGGTACTGCGGTACACGCTGGTCTGTCCCTCCATCAATGAGTCTGGCGTCTCCAAGTACAATATGAGCGCGCCTGATGGCGAATTGACACCAGTCATCTCACTGGATTAAGAATTTGATCAATCGATTCAATTGCCGTTCCCTCTCACGCGCTGCGCTGGGTACGCTGATTTTCCTGGGTTGCTGGCGTCCGCTGGCGTTGGCGCAGGCAAATTCGGATTCACGTACAGGTGAGACCTTGTGGCTTACGGCCAATGGTCAGCGGATCAAAAGCGTGATCTATCGCAACGTGGGGCACAAGCAGAGCAGCCATCCGGTGCTTGTGGTAGTCCTGCACGGCGACCTGCCTTCCCCCTCTTATCACTACGAATTCAGCGGTAGGGCAGCGTTGGAAATAGATAACGTAGTGGTTGCGGCATTGTTGCGTCCCGGCTATACGGATGGCGCTGGCGACCGCTCCGACGGCGACATGGGGCTTACCACCGGTGATAACTACACCGCAGCAGTTGTGGACACCATGGCTGAGATCATCAGGCAGCTCAAGCAGAAGTTTCATCCAATACGAACGATAATCACGGGGCACTCCGGAGGAGCCGCAATCAGCGCGGATATGCTGGCCCGTTGGCCGGCGTTGGCGAATGCTGCCTTGCTGGTTTCCTGCCCTTGCGACGTCACAGCCTGGCGCAAGCACATGCTTAATCTGAAAAAGAACCCTATCTGGCTGGCTCCGGTTCATAGCCTTTCTCCAATGGATCTGGCGGGCAAGGTGCCTCGCAGTGTTCGCGTTCGCATGCTGGTGGGCGGCGACGATCCGGTTGCACCTCCCGAGCTGAGCCAGCGCTACGCCGAAGCGTTGCGCCGGCAAGGTGACGACGTCAGGCTGAGCATCGTGCCCGGACTCAAACACAACATCCTGCTCGAACCTGTAGTGCTGCAGGCACTCAAAGCATTGGTTCAGGATGGTTCGAGTGCACCTCAGCCAGTGACACTTCCGCGCTAGCAACCCATGTCTATGCCGTTAGCGGGAAGCAGCTCTTTTGAAAAATATTTTTAGCCGCTGGTCCTCGCCTTCGGTAAACATCAACTCCAATTCAGGCACTGAAGCTGTCCGCCGGATGTTTTGTGCTTTTCCCGTAAGCAGCACCTGCTTCAGCAGGTCCTTATGCCGGTCAAAGCGTCTCCATGCCGTGTTCAGGATCGTTCTGTCCTCGTGGGTCAAACAAGCAGCAACCGAGTCTCGCCAACTCAATCCCATCAACTTTAGATCGAGCACAAGCTTCTCTCCTGAGTCCAGGTTTGCCAACTTCGCGGCTTTTTCCCAATTCACCTCCCGGTGCTCATTCAGGACCTCGGGCGAAAGCCGATCCACAATTTGCCGGCTCTTCTTGCTCATCACCAAACTGGCACAATTCTGAGATAAGTCTGTAATCCTCTTTAAGGGGATTGCCTTCGCTGCCCTTCGGATAGATTTCGGGTGTCAACACATGTCTGCTGCTCTTCCGCCGAGTGTCAACAATCCCGCGCTGCACCGCCCTCTTGACCGCCGCTTTGCGAACATATGCGATTGGGTTCGTCTGGTTTCGCCATTTGCCTTGCCCAAGAATCTCCTGAATAGCCGGAACGTAAGTTGGGGAGAGATACAACGCCTTCAGCAGCCTGCGCCACTTGCCTTTGCTTTCGTCATAGCGTTCCTGGACCGCAGCTTTCAGCAGCTCCAGCTCATACTTCTGCGACTGAGTCATCTTCCTTTGCTATGGCACGCCAAGGCGAAGGTCAAGCGAAAATTTGCAAGTGACTGGGAGCAAAGCAAATAAAGGATGATCGGCAGAGGGTCAGGGTTTTTAGCGAATTCACGGATTGTGATGCAAGAGAACTAGTACCGCAGATTGGGCTACCTACGTAGAGAGGTGCAACTCATTTGGGGCCAGATGCTTCCGCGCGCGACTTGGCCACGGCTGCCAGTTCGGTGAAGCGTGGATCGCCGTGCAGCTTGGCTAAATCGGGATCCGTGCCCATCACGATCATATCCACGCCATCGAGTCCGTGATCAACAGCGTGGCGCAGGAGTTTCAGAGCTTCGTCACGGTTTCCCAAGTCTGCTTTCACGCCAGCAAGGTTGTATTCCGTTATCGCGATCTCCGGATGATCAGGGCCAAGAGTTTTACGCTGAATGTCCCTGGCGTCCGTCAGCAGTTTGTCCGCCTCGGCATACTTTTTCTCCTGCATGAATGTAAAGCCCAGGCTGGCCAGGGCATTCACCGTCTCTGGATGCTCGGCGCCCAGGACCCGGCGGCTGATATTGAGCACGTCTGTTTCTAATTTCTCAGCTTCCGGATACTTGCCTTCGGTAGACAATGCCCAGCCCAGAGACCTCATGGCTGACAAAGTATACGGATGTTCCGGACCTAGAACGCGGCGTGCCTCGTCGAGCGTCTGGCGCAACAGATTCTCTGCATCCGCATCTTTGCGCAAGGAATTGAGCGTGAACGCCAGACTAAGCATTTGAAGGATGGTCTGCGGATGCTCCGGCCCAAGAACCCTGCGGTCAATGTCCAGTGTCTCGCGTTCAAACTTCTCGGCTTCATCCAATTTCCCCTGCCCGGATATCGCCTCTCCAAGGTTGTACCTGGTGTTCAGGACATCCATGCTTTCCGGGCCAAGAACCTGGGTCTGGATGTCCAGTACTTGCCGGAGTGATTTCTCCGCTTCCTCGGGGTGGCCCAGGAAAGCCAGGCATTCGGCAAGAACCCGTCTGGACTCGAGCACAGAACGGTCTTCCGGCCGCAACACGCGGCTCCCAATCCCAACCGCCTCCTCTTCGGTTTTTCTGGCATCCTCGTAATGGCCTTCTTCCAGCAAAGCCAGACCCAATTTCTGAATTGCGCTCAAGGTCTGTGCATTGTTCGAACCCAATAATTCTCTGCGCACAGTAACGGTCTGTTTCAGAAGTTCTGTTCCATGACTGTAAAGTCCCAGGCTGTCGTACACCTGTCCCATGGTGTCCATCATCTGTGCCCTGAGTTCCGGATCACCTTTGAGGCCGGTATCAATCTCTTTTGACGCTCGGTCCAGAATCTCGCGTGCTGTAATGGTGTTGCCGCGCGCTTCACTGGGATCAGACACTTTGAACATCTGCGTCATGAAGTTGCTCACGCGGTCCGCGCGATCGCGCTCGCGGGTGATGCGCCGCAACTGCCGCGCCTGGATCACGCTGAAGCCAACCAGCAGCAACACCATGGCGCCCGCAAAGGCCACACCAATGCGGTGCCGCCGGATATATTTCCGCAGTTTGTAGGCTGTACTCGCCGGCCGGGCCGTGATTGGTTCGTTGTTAAGATAGCGGCGAATATCGGCAGCCAATTCTTGCGGTGTGCCGTAACGCCGGTTGCGGTCCTTCTCCAGCGCCTTCATCGCGATCCAGTCAAGATCGCCTGTAAGCAGCGTCCGCAATTCACCTGGCTCGCTTGCGCGAGCTGAAGCAACGGATGTTGTTGTCTCTTTTTCTGTCTCGATTTTCGCGCTTGGCTTCAGCGGGTCTTCTTCGCGGAGCCGCCGCAGAAATTCGTGTACAGGAGTCTTCTTCGCGTCAAAGGGCAAAAAGCCCGTGAGCAACACATAGAGCACCACCCCCAGCGAATACACATCCGTTCGTGTATCCACGTCTTCGGTTGCGCTATCGGCCTGCTCCGGGCTCATGTAGCTTGGCGTTCCCATCAAACTTCCGGCTTGTGTCTCCAGGATGGTCTGCTCGTCCAGAACAGGCGCGGTCATCTTGGCCAGGCCAAAATCAATGATCCTCGGCATGGGCCGCCCATCCACTTCCACCACCAGAATGTTGGCAGGTTTCAGGTCACGATGCAGCACCGCTTTCTGGTGTGCGTGCTGCACGCCTTCACAGGCCCGGATGAACAACTCCAATCGTTCCCGGATCGGCAGCTTTTTCTGGTCGCAATACTCCGTGATGGGAAGACCGGGAACGTATTCCATCACCAGGTAGGGCTGTCCGGCGGGCGTCGAGCCGGCTTCAAATACCTTGGCTATAGCCGGGTGGTCCATCATGGCCAGCGATTGCCGCTCCCATTTGAACCTCTGCAGGAGAGAGCCGCTGTAAACCCCCGAACGGATCAGTTTGAGCGCGACCTGCCGCTTGACCGGCTCCGTCTGCTCTGCCAGCCAGACTTCTCCCATGCCTCCTTCGCCCAGCTTCTTGACGAGGTGATACGCGCCAATCGCGCTGGGAACAGGCGTCTCTGCTTCTAATGGGTCTTGCCAGGAGTTTTGTGACAGGTCGGCCGGATCATCATGGGCGGCCAGAAGGGATTCCACTTCCTGGAGCAGGCTCTGGTCGCCGCCGCAGGCCTCGCGCACGAACGCGGCTCTCCCCGCAGGCTCCACTTCCAGGGCAGAACCAAAGATCTGTTTAATCCTCTCCCAGGCCTGCGCTCTTTCCTTCACTGCTCCTCCGTAGTTCGCGCGTGAGCCAGGCCTTTGCCATGCTCCATTCGCGCTTGGTGGTAGCGGTTGAAATGCCAAGGACCGATGCTGTTTCTTCTACCGTAAGGCCGCCGAAACAGCGCAGTTCCACAATGCGTCCCTGCTGCGGATCAAGACGCGAGAGATCGGTCAGAGCATCGTCCAACGCGATTACATCCGTCTCCTGATGCCCGGCAACATCAATCTCCTCGTTGAGTTGCACCTTCAGGCCGGCTCCCCGCTTCTCCGCCCGATAAGTGCGCGCCGAGTCAACCAGGATCTGGCGCATCAGCATGGCAGCTAACGCCACCAGTTGTTCGCGACTCTGGGTTTGGAACGGGCCCTGCTGTGCCAGCCTCAGGTAGGCCTCATGCATGAGGGCAGTGGTTTGCAAAGTGTGCCCGGGACGTTCCCCGCGCATATACCAGTGAGCCAGGGAGCGAAGTTCACGGTAAACCAATGGGTAAAGAGCGTTGATCGCGTCTCGATCGCCTGTTTTCCATTGTTCAATCAGTTGACTGATCGGTTCGGGAAAGGACTCCATGGGGCCCCACTCGGTCAAAATAAGGATTCTCCAGTGAATCCCAGCCTAATAAGAATTGCGCAAGAGCATAGTCTGCTTTCTCGCCAAAAACAAGATTTTCTGATCCGTTTCCTGCTTCCAATCCGCCTTTATCTATAGAGAGCTAAAAAGAATGGCCCATGAATCCAAAGGGGGTGCGGCTCGCCCGACACTCGGCGGGCAGTCGGCACGGGGATTCGCGAACTGGGCTCAGTCTGCAAAGTTCAATTCAAGGACCGTGGCCGGCGATTACTGTTGCCTTCAGTGATCCCGGCCGGCGGACCTATTCGTAAGGTGCCCAAAGGAGACGGATTTATGCACCTGCTCAAAAAAGTTAGACCGCTATTGGCGATCCTGGGTTTCATGGCTCTCAGTGCAGCCTGCGCCATGGCCCAGGCGGAAATCAATCCAGACCATTTTGACGATGCTCCGCAGCAAGCGCCGGCCATGCATAAGGCGTCAGGCAATCATGCAAGTCCAGGCACATTTAAACGTGAGTTGCGATCCGCTTCCTCCATGCAGGAACAGAATCAGAACGCCGCAGTCGCCGGCAAATCTACCGCTCATGAGGGCCGTGCATCAGGATCTGGGATGGCTGCAGTTCCTGAATCCGCAAGCCATGTGACTGGTCAAAAACCGCACAAAAAGCTCATTTCAGAGGCCCATCATCATGGTGTGTCGTAAACAGTGCTCCTCGGTGTCCGGATTCGAACCTGTAGTACTCAACCGCATTCAGGTTGGCCATGCGCGTCACCTCATCAATCTGGCCGGAACAATGGCCAGACGAATGCGCAGTCCCCTGGCGTCATTGCGCTGGGAATTGGCAAAGCGGCGTATTCCACGCAAGGGCAATTTTCCGGAGCCAGAAAGCACCTCTGCGGAAACTGCAGTTGCCTTGGCAGGTTACTGAAGCAAGCTTCAACTACCCGGGTCTGGATGACTGCTTTTCTGCGGCAGAGTCCAGTCTCGGGCAGACCCGCTATACGCGCTTTTTCATTCATTGAGCGTCCAATGGGCTCCTCAAGGTTCAACAGACGCTTCATGTCGTCGATGGAGACCAACATCGCGGAACCACCCAGTGCAGGTCAGGTATGCTCCCGGTATGTTTGTCAGGTATCCGCCCGGTTTGGACCACCGGTTGGCCTCCTTGCTACCCTGCTTCGGGCCAAGCGCTAATTGCCAACTACTAATTGTTTCTTCCTGGGCTTGATGCTCGGCAGACGACCGAGCACCTGGTTCGGAGCAGGGGTCTGAGGTTCTAATCCTCTCTCCCCAACCACTCTTTTCAATCACTTACAATCAATTTCTGGTTCGCCGCCCTCAGCGGTGGAGGCGATTTTAGGGCTGCGAAAGCCTCAAAGATCAACACGCTTATTTCCTATTCGCTGTGGCCCACCACGTAATCGCGAAGCCTCCAATAACCGAATAACCTCGGGTCGGGACCGACCACTTCAGCATTGCCAGCGCCCGCCCGTAAGCGCTAACCTTTCGTTGCTTGCAGTCATATCCGGTTGGAGGATACAGGTCGGTGGCATTTCCTGTCGCGGTTGGGATTGATTTTGGAACAAGTAAGTCTTGCGCCGCCGTTTTACAAAACGGCGTTCCGGTCGTGGTTACGGACCCTCGCGGTCGTCGAACTGAACCATCCGTTGTGATGGTTGATCCTCAAGGGCAACTGCATGCCGGATGGGATGCGGTCGATAGCCCACTGAAGTACCGCAGCCAATCCTTCACAATCAGCTCAGTGAAGCGATTGATGGGAACCTGCGGAGAAAGACAATGGGGCAGGTTCAAGACATTTCCACAAGAGATCTCGGCACTCTTAATCGCGCTGCTGAAGGCTCGCACTGAAACATGCTGTCAGTCGGAAATTTCATCGGCGGTTATCGCCGTTCCTGCACATTACGATCTTCACCAACGATGGGCGACAATCCAGGCAGCCGAAATAGCTGGGTTCAGAGCTGTCCGGCTGGTCAACGAAGCAACCGCCGCAGTTTTGGCCTACAAGCACCAGTCAGCAGTTGCCGAATCGGTATTAGTTTTTGACTTCGGCGCCGGCACTTTGGACGTATCGGTTGTGGAATGGGGCGATGGCGTTGCGGAAGTCAAAGCATCTGCGGGAGATGACCAGCTGGGTGGCGACGATTTCGACCACCTACTGGTCAAATCGGCAATCGCCAATCTCAATAAACAAAATGGGAACGTGAAACTGGACGAATTTCAAATGCTCGTGCTTCGAGAAGCTGCACGCCAGGCGAAGGTGCAACTGACGAGTGCTTCCGAAGCCAACATATTCATTCCGGGTTTCGTGTCGACGTCGCGTGGCCACGTTGACCTGAATCATCAGATTACAAGAGCAGAATTCGAGGAAATGAGCAGGCCTCTATTCGACCGTGCCGCGAGGGTCTTGACACTGGCATTACAAGACAGTCGTCTTCTGCATGCACGTCCTTCGAAGCTGCTGCTCATAGGCGGAACGAGTCGCATCCCGTATGTTCGCGACATGGTAAAACGAGCAGTCGGCCTAGAACCGATCACCGGATTGGATTCTGAGTCCGGCGTGTGCGAGGGAGCATGCATCCTTTCTGGCGTGTTCAGCGGCACATTCCGCGATCTTCTTCTCTTGGATGTCACACCAGCCAGTTATTCGGTCGGGTTAAAAGACGATACAGCTTCGGTATTGATTGCCCGGAACACAACAATTCCGACCAGTAAGATTGCCTCGTTCACCACAACTGAGGACAACCAGACGGAGTTGACCGTTCGGATCTACCAAGGAGAACGCGCCAAGACCAGTCAAAACAACTTCGTAGGTCAACTTCGACTTACGGGTCTCCAGCCGGCAGCCTCAGGTACACCGCAAATTGATGTCTGCTTCGAGATCGACGCCCATGGAACCCTGCGGGCCTCGGCAACAGATCGCACAACTGGGAGGCAGGTTACATCCGTATTGGATTCTCCGTACAAGCTCAATCCCGCGCAGATGAAGCTGCTCCAACGCAAGGTGCAACGACCACATTGGTACCGTACGCGAAGCAGAAGCTTCCCGAAAGAACCTTGAACTACAAGCTGCCGAGCGAGCACGGGCTACCAAGCTGTCACAAACCATTGAGGAATTTCTCCAGGAATTTGGCGAGCAGGTCCCGACAGATTGCAGATCACTCCTGCGTTCTGGAGGGCTGCTGGTAGAGGATTATTTGTCTCGCGATGCTTCTGCACGTGATCTCGGTGTGCTTGCGGCATCGGTGTCTGAGACGTTAGTCAACGCAGGTAAACTTTTGCTACTCGATCAACTCGCTGCTCTGGCGACACCTATTGCCGAATGGGGCAAAGCCAATGCTGACAAGCGAATCAGGGCTGATATTGTCGTTGCCGTATCTCAATTGGACGGGATTCTGCGGCCCAAAATTGAACAACTTTCACATCTCATTTCGAGGCTGGGTGCAGAAGCACTGTTTTCGCAGCTCAGCACATCATCGACGACGTTAGACAGCAGTTCCATTTTCATACTGGTGCAGTTCCTAAACTTCGTACCAAGCCGCGCACACCTGGACACACTCGGTACTGCGAGTCGCGATTTGTTGCGATTATTGATCCTTGCGCAATTAGCCAGCCCACACCGGCAGAAATCTGGGGTTCTGGGTGCTCTGGCTAGACAGGAATTCTTGGGGAGCGAGTGCCTGTTCCTCTCCGAATATCTTCCCTCGTTGTTGGAAGGAGAAGCCCGAACAGCGGTCTTGGATTGTCTTCGGAGTGCACCGCTCGGATCTTGGCGGAGGGCATGGAGAGAATCGAAATACGAACCGAATTTTCTAGACGGCCATCCAATTGCTGAGCGCGAAATCAGACGTGAAATTATTGCTGCATTGGCTGAAGGAGGGCCTGCGGACCTCCAGCTTCTGGCAGTAGCTGACCTCCGGCGCATCGGTGTTCATGATTCGTTCGAAGCTTTGGCCCGAATCATCAGGGGACAGTTGCACCCGAAGGCGAAGTGCTGTCTCCTGCCGTTGATGGCCGAGTGCGATGTGCAAGACGCAATTCCCTTACTGTTCGAAATGATTGGAAAAGACAGCCAAGAGCTAGCTGCCATAGCCGTTTCAACCCTCCTGGAACGCGAGAAGGATGTGCCGACCGATCTTGTTCCGGTATTGAGAATTGTTGACAGATTCATTCGAGAGGGTCAAAGGCCATCGTGGGCCGAGCGGCTGAAGCTTTGGCGTCTTCGGCGGACGCATAAGGAAATCTGTTCGCTAGTTGAATATTTGACTCAGGCACGAACGAAAGCGGCAGCGAATTAGATCATCGACAACTCTATGGCAACTACGGGTGAATTCATTCAGCGACTGAAAATTCTCGGCGACCGTCCCAACTGGTCTTTGTTTGAGCCGAGTCAAGACTTCTATTCGAGGCTAACAAGTGGCGAAGACGCCGATCTCGTGGCAGCTGCCAAGGCTATCACCGACCATATCGCTATTCCGCCGTTACGGGCGGTGGCATATGAGTGGGGACTCTTAATGCCAGCCTCCGCTGCTGGCAGAATCCACATCAAATCAGCGGATTCCAGCAAAATCCAGATTCCCTTGTTTTATGTTGGAAAGCCATTCGCTCTCGGCGCGATCTTGGCGCACGAGCTTACCCATCAACTGCTTGCTTTGTATGGCATATGGGACAAGAACGAGGAAGAAAACGAGCAACTGACCGACGCGGCTTCGTTCATGGCAGGGCTAGGGAAGCTCGTGCTCAATGGCTCGATAGTTGAGATTGCTGCTGAGACTGGCGAGACGGAATTACTTGGATATCTCGATTTGCCGACGAGAGTCGATCTCTACAACAGAATCGCCGATTATCACGCAATCCAGGGCAGTGTTCGCGCCGCAAATCTAACGCCCAGAGCCGTTAACCTGTTCCTTAGAAAATCGTTGGATCAAAGCTCCTGTCGCTAGTTCCAGCCAGGACTCGTTTGCGGCCCTAAGACTGTTTCGCGGGTGGCCCGCCCCGTTTTGGCGAAGGGCGGAGAATAAGACACCTCGATTGTGCTCTGTCGTAGCCGAGATAAAGTGCTGAATGCGATGCCATCACGACTAAAACGCTACCAGCAGACAGAATAACTGCACTACATCACCTTCACCTCTTACCGTCGGCTGAAGCACTTTGAGACAGAATCTACTCACGACATCTTTGAACAAACCTTGGAGCGTGTGCGCCGCAGATTGAGTCTCACTAGCTTGCACAGCAAAAGGGAACAAATGGGAATGGTTCCCAAACTAAAATATACAAAGCTCAAGGACCAGCAAACTGATGCTCCACTCGCCAAAACTAGGCGAAAGGATTGGCCACCTCGCCAAAAAGGAATCGAAATGCATCGCCAATTTCCTTTGCCGACAACTCGGGAGTCGATGGCGATAAGCCCGTCTATCGGTAGTAATCCGCCGAATCACGCCTCAAATTGCACTCGATGAGTGCTAAGCCCTGAAGGCAACAGTCGAGCCAAGGTCGCTTGCCCGGAAAGGCGACCATCCGGCCAGTGACGAGAAGCAGGTTTCAACTAAGCCTCCGCCGCCCTTAGCCGGGGTCCCCGAGATAGCCTGCCTTTGCTTTACGTTCAGTTGCTCGCGCATGACGATCATCAAAAGCTTCAACTTGTTATTTCGCCTGGGCTAGGCCCGCAACAACTGCGGCAAGTTTATCGAGTATCTGATTCCAGCCCTCCAATTGCCCGCTATCCTTTGCGCTCTCCATCGGTTCATTTCCAATTTGGGTGAGTTTCGTCTGGCCGTTTCCGAGATCCTCAAAGAGGGTCACGTCGTACGCACCGTCTATGGCCTCATGTTCTATCCCTAGTTGCTCAGGCTCAACCTTGTTTCCCTTCGAGTCCGCAAAGTACATCAAGGAAACGATCTTCTCGTGCGGAACAATCTCGTGGTATTCAATCGCATTCCAGAACTCCTGCCCATCCGGCGTTCTCATGCAGAAGAGAGATTTTCCTCCCACGCGAAAATCCATCTGGCAAACGGGCGCAGTAAAGCCCTTCGGTCCCCACCACTGCTTCACGTACTTCGGGTCTGTCCACGCCTTCCAAACCAATTCGCGTGGGGCATCAAAAACTCTTGTCACAACCATCCGCTCGATCTCATTTACTGTGTTTTTTGTCATCTCTTAACTCCGTTTTTTTCATTTCCTTCAGAACTACATCCAGCTTCTCGAAACTCTCTTCCCAGAACCGGCGATAGCTAATCGCCCAGTCGCTGACTGTCTTTATCGCCTCTGGCCGAAGCGTGCACACGCTCTCTCGTCCACGCTTCGTCTTGCTCACAATCCGCGCCCGCACCAGGTAGGCAATATGTTTTGAAATCATCTGCTGCGAGAGTGCAAACGGCTCGGTCAATCCATGCACAGAGGCAGGCCCATGGGAGAGTCGTTCGATCATCGCCCGCCGGGTTGGATCAGACAGAGCCGCAAATGTTGTTCCTAATCTATCCACAACCATATGGTAGTGGATTATCAATCAATGTCAAGTGTGAATTTTGCGATCCCTGATTTCTGTTCACTGATCCCGGTTGGCTCTCTACGAGAATTGCGACGAGTGGGAAACACCGAGTCACTCATCGACCCTGATGTCTGAAACTTCCCCTTGCACTTCTACAAGAAACGTCCTAATCATTCCTGTAGAAGCATAAAGGGAGGCTTTTTGTGGGAAACGTCGATCTCCCCCAGGGAACGCTTGATCTATTGATTCTACGCACCCTTGTGGCCGGACCAAATCATGGCTGGGGTATTTCTGAGCGCATTCATCAGGTCTCTCGCGAAGTTCTACAAGTCCAGCAGGGCTCGCTTTATCCGGCTCTCCATCGCCTGGAACGTCGGGGATGGATAAAAGCCTGTTGGGGCGCATCAGAGAACAATCGTCGCGCGAAGTTCTACGAACTCACCCGCTTTGGCCGCAAACAGCTCGAGACGGAAGCAGACCAATGGAAAGCTCTGGCCATCGCCGTAGCGCAGATCCTCGAAACGGCATAGGGACGCAGCAATGAACGTCTTCGGCACTCACAACATCTTCACCGACTTGCGGACGCGCTTCCGCTCTCTTTTCAATCGCAGCACTGTAGACCGCGAACTCGAAGATGAACTGCGCTTCCATGTTGAGCAACACATGGAAAAGCTCATGCATTCCGGAGTTCCAGAGCTGGAGGCACGCCGTCAGGCTTGTCTTCTGTTCGGCAGCCGCGAGCAGATCAGAGAGGAATGTCACGAAGCGCGTGGTACTCATCTTCTGGAAACTTTCTGGCAGGACATCCGTTATTCCGCTCGCATCCTGCGCAAGTCTCCCGGGTTTGCCCTCACCGTCATTCTTACTTTGGCTCTCGGTATCGGAGCCACCACCGCAATGTTCAGCGTGGTCCAGGGCGTGATGCTGGCGCCACTTCCATATGCTGACCCCGATCGCCTCGTCCTGATCTGGCAGAGCAACCCGCATGCTCCGCATGTCTCAATGTCGGTGCTTGACTATCGCGATTGGCAGCGCTCGGCCCGCAGCTTTGATTCCATGGCTGGTCTTCGCTGGGAGAATTTTGACGTAACTAATCCGGGGATCCCTGAACACGTCAGTGGGTATGAGACCACCTCGAATTTCTTTGCCATGCTCGGAGTACATCCCGTACTGGGCCGTGATTTTTCCGTGGACGAAGACCGGCCCGGCGGACCTCCGGTCGCCATGATCAGCGATCGCGAATGGCAAAACCGTTTCAGCCGAAGCAAGGACGTGCTTGGAAAAACGCTGACAATGAATAGTGTTTCGTACACCATTGTCGGCGTTCTACCGCCCTTCCGGCTGGCCAATGACGTGGATGTATTTATTCCCCTCGGCCAGGGCGATCCGTTTTTTAATGACCGGCGCTTTCCCGGCGTTCTTTGCATAGCACGTCTGAAACACGGCGTCACCATTGCTCAGGCGCAAACCGAGATGACCACCATTCAGCAAAGCATTGACCAGCTCTATCCAGACACTGATCGCGGCCTGGGCACCGACGTGGTGGCGCTGAAGCCGGTGATTGTTGGGGATATCTCCACAACGCTGCTGCTCATGCTGGGGGCGGTTGCCGCCGTGCTGCTGATCGCCTGTGCCAATGTCGCCAACCTCCTCCTGGCACGGTCGGCCGTCCGCGCGCGCGAATTCACCATCCGCTCTGCCCTGGGCGCTGCGCGCTCCCGCATCATCCGGCAATTGATCACTGAGAGCGTTGTTCTCTCGCTTTTGGGCGGCGCCGTTGGATTAGCAATCGCAAAGCTCGGTATGGCAGCGGTGATGGCGCTCTTGTCTGGGAATCTGCGCCGCACAGAAAACATCACCATCAATGGGACGGTCCTCCTTTTTGCCTTCTCGGTTTCAATTCTGGTTGGGATCCTGTTTGGCTTGGCGCCTGCGTTCAAAACTCGCACACTCAATCTTCAGGAAGGACTGAAGAAAGGGGCTCGCGGATCCACTGGCACACATCATCGCACCCAGAACGCGCTCGTTGTGGGCCAGATGGCTCTTACGCTCGTTCTGCTCGCCGGCGCGAGTCTTCTCTTCCGCACCATTCATGATCTCTGGAAGGCCGATCCTGGTTTCCAGCCGCAGAACGTGGTCACTTTTAAAATTGGCTTGTCATTTTCCCCACAACAGAAGGCCGCCGAGGTTCGTGCTGTCTACAAAGGCATTCTGGATCGAATCCGAGCGATTCCCGGCATTAAATCGGCCGATTCTACGATGCTGATACCGCTCAGCGGCATGAATAACCTCGCTCCTTTTTGGATTGGAAGCCACGCGTCTACACCGGTTGCCGAAGCTCCTCGCGTACTTGCTTATTGGACCGGACCCAACTATCTGGATGCAATGGGTATCCCGCTGCTTCAAGGCCGGTACTTTACGGATGAGGACACCGCAAATTCCGAGAACGTGATTGTCATCGACAGCTTGATGGCAAGAACCCATTTCGCCGGCAACGATCCCATCGGCCAATACATCACCATCAGTCTCTGGGGCACGGCTCGCGTTATCGGAGTTGTCGGACACATTCGTCACGCGGGTCTGGGAGACCCCGGCGCTCTAACACAGCCCCAGGTTTACGCTCCTTTAAGCCAGTTTCCTGTCTCAGCTGTACCCGCCTTGTACTCCGGGCTCACAGTGGTTGCGCGGACCCACCTCCAGACCTCATCCCTCCTGCCGCAACTCCAGGCGGCCATTTCCGGGGAGAATGGCGGAGATCCAATCTACGATGTTGCGACCATGCGCGACGTCATCTCAAATTCCATGACTGAGCAGCGCTTTCCCATGGTGCTGCTAAGCGCGTTTGCCGGGTTCGCGCTGCTCCTGGCTTCGCTTGGGACTTACGCGGTCATGTCCTACTCCATGACGCAACGCACTGCCGAGATTGGCGTCCGTATGGCACTTGGTGCGCAACGCGGCAGCGTCTTCCGCATGGTGATTCGTGAAGGAGCCCAGTTGGCAGTTGCCGGAGTTGTGGTCGGAACAGTTGCTGCCCTGATCCTGGGACGGGCGCTCTCCAACTTCTCCCATCTGCTCTACGGGGTTCGCGCTCAAGACCCTGTAACTTTGGGGGGCGTGTCGTTGATTCTGATCGGCGCTACCCTTATCGCGTGCTATCTACCTGCCCGTCGTGCCACGCGCACCGACCCTATGATCGCTCTTCGACACGAGTGATCCCGAGCCCGGACAAATCGGAAGTATTCCGTGATTATCACTCTCCAATCCTGTTATCACTCCTCTTCGTCAGGTAATCAATCTCAGCGACGGAGCCCTTTGGTGGACGCCTCGGATCCAGCTGGTTCACGGAACGGCTCCACAGAAATGCTCTCGTACTTCACTTCCAGCACGGTCAGGTATTCTGTGCCGCCCGGCAGTTGAAGGACTACGCTGTCACCCGCTGCAGACTTCATCAACGCGCGCCCCAGAGGCGACACCCAGCTGATGTGGTTGCGGTTGAGATCGACCTCGTCGGTTCCTACGATGCTCACCACTCGCTCCGTTCCCGCGGCGGCATTGGCATAGCGTACGGTCGCTCCGAAGAATGCCCTGGTTGCGGCCTGCCCTGCTCTGGGAGCTTCCGGGTCCACCACTTCCGCGGCTTCGATTCGCTTGGTGAGAAAGCGAATCCGCCCATCGATCTGCCGCAGCCGACGCTTGCCGTATTGATAGTCGGCGTTTTCACTGCGATCGCCATTGCCGGCAGCCCACGCCACCACCTCCGTTACAGCCGGACGTTCCCTGGTAAGCAGAAAGCGGTGCTCATCTTTCAGGCGCTGCAGCCCACTGGGCGTTTGTAGTTCTTGACTGGCGCATGGGATCGTCCCGTTTTGGTTCTCTCGTAAACCCTTTCCGCATCTCGCAAGTGCTTTCAGCGCGAACCAGTGGGCGCCCCCAATGAAGGCGGATGAACGCCGACAGAAAACACCTAGGTCATCCGCGTTCATATGAGTTCATCTGCGTCCCTAACTGATTTTTCACGTCTTCCAGTCCCTAGAGTATCCTATCCATCATTTCGACAAGTGCGAGCCAAGGCGTGATTGGGAGATCAGTCTGATAAGTCGGCTTGTGTGAATCGATCGCGGAAACTCCTGGATAACGGGCAATACGGAAATTATGAGCATTTGCTCGGCTTCATCGCGATTCCCGCCTCAAGCAGCCCTCTTCGATTTTCAGCAGCCAATGATTGAGTATGGAAAGAGTTCTTCCCGGACTTACTCCGCCGACTCCGCCTGAGGCTGGGCATTTTGGGCATTATCACCGGCTCCCGGAAGAACTTTTCCCAGGAATTGCTGCAGCACCTCCGCCAGTGCGCGCGGATTATCTCCCTGCACGGTATGTCCGGCTTCGCCCACCTGGGCAAAGTGCCCGTTCCCAAACTCGCACGCCAGTTGTTTTGCATCCTCGCTGGTAAAAACATCACTCATGCTGCCTTGCACAATGAGTGTTGGGCAGTTGATGCGGTCAGCCTGGCGAAAGCGCTCCTGCAGCAGCTCCCGTTCTTTCTCCCGGCGGTTGTGGCCGTGCCACATGCGAAGATCAGTCTTTCTGGTCCATTTGCCATTGGGAGTCTGGCGGAAATTGTGCAGCAGGCTGCGGCGCAGCAGGCGCGGGTCGCGCCGGGGGTTGAACTCTATGGCCTTCTGCATCACCTCCTCCAGCGTATCCAATTCAGCGGTTTGATTTACAAAATCAGCAATTCGCTTTGCGCCCTTTACCAGAATGCTTGGCCCGGCGTCCACCAGGACCAGAGCAGCCAGCCGATGGCTGTGATGGAACGCGTAGTTGAAAGCGTTGAAGCCTCCCATGGAGTGGCCTACCAGAACAAACCGGTCCAGACTGAGGCGGTCAACGAATGCTTCAATATCTCCACGATGCGCTTCGCCGCTGTAGTCGGCATCCTCAGCCCACGCGCTCTCACCGTGGCCGCGCTGATCGACGGCATAGCAATGGAAGTGCTTCCGCAACGCCAGGCAAACCACGTCCCATGTGTGAGCGTTGAGCGCGGCGCCATGCAGAAACACCACAGGACGGCAGCCCTCAGTGCCCCAGTTCAGATAATGGAGTCGCATACCGGGCCGGGCGATTTCACGCGCCTCGGGCAGTACTACCTCGGTCTCAACGCCTGAAAGTTTTGCCGCCAGCATCAGGTGCTCCAGCTCTTCTGCTGGCTGCATCGCGGGCTTGGGAATGGACTGGGACTCGCTCAATTGTCCTCTCTTTTCCTCTGAGTGGGCTATCCGGATTCGTTTGAAACAGTCCTTTCAATATACATCGGCAGATTTTCCTGGCCGGTGTTGACAGGCCCAATTGCGTATGTTACAAATTGTAACGTTACAATGAATAGCGCAAATACATCCCGTGGAAGACGCCCCAAAGGGCTGGGTGAAGTTGAGCAGGCTGTGATGGACCATGTCTGGGCGAATGGCCCCTGCTCATCAGAGGATTGCCGTGAAGCGCTGGCCTCCACTCGTCCCATGAAGGAATCCACCATACGCACCGTGTTGCGGCGCCTGGAGCAAAAAGGCTATCTCGAACATTCAATCAATGGTCGCACCTTCATTTATCGTGCTGCGGAGCCACGGCAGAACGTGGTGGCGCGCGCGGTAAAAAACCTCATCGATCGATTTTGTGGCGGCTCGGCGGAAGAATTTGTGATCGGGATGGTGGACAACGAAGTAATCGACCGCAAGCAATTCGAACGGATCGCAAAGAAGATTGCCCAGCAGAAAGAAGGAAAGTCATGACGCTTGTTCCACTTTTGCCTCAGTCGACAGATTTGCTGGCTCGTTTGGGTGAGTCGGCGCTGCGCTCAGTTGCGGTGGCCGGTATTGCGGCATTGGTGATGGCCCTGCTTCCGTCAAAGCGTGCTGCTTTACGGCTCAGAGTCTGGACCGGCGTTCTGTATCTTGCTTTGGCCATGCCTCTGCTGGGAGTACTCCTGCCCCGGTTGAATGTGCCAATTCCCCAGATGGGGTGGTTAGCTGCGCACGCAACTAGGGCGTCGGCAATTCCGGCTGAGCCCTCCAGCGCCATGAAAGACATGCCAATCCCAACATCTGCTGCAAATGTTGAGGTACACCACGCGCCTGCAACAGCACATAACCGCCAGCAGCAAAAAACGACTCAGGCAGCAATATCAAGATCGACTTCCTATTCCGCGCCTGCCCCTGCTAATGATCCAGCAGTTTCAACAAAACGGACGCGCGTTTCCCTGATAGCCTGGATGTCACAGGCAAGCTGGAGCAACATTGCTCTGGTGATTTATTTCATGGGACTGGCCATGTTGCTGGCGCGTCTGGTGATGGGCATCCGTGGCGGCCGCAGGCTCGCCGGTTACGCCAGCGATATCTCTCCCAAATATTTTCCTCGCAAAGGCGAAGTCGAAGATCCTTGTATCTCTGCCGCTCTGGATTTTCTCTCCCTGCAGGCAAAGCGCGCGGGCCTTGAGTTTGAACCACACCTCAAGGAATCGACAGCGCTTCTGGTACCCGCCACGGTTGGCATTCGGAAGCCGCTCATACTTCTGCCCAGCGATTGGCGAACCTGGAGCCGGGAAAAGCTTGAAGCTGTTCTGTCCCATGAGATCTCACACGTGGAACGCCGTGACGCATTGACCCAGCTTCTATCAAAGCTGCATTGCGCTCTCTTCTGGTTCAGTCCGCTTCCCTGGTGGTTGGACCGGCAGATCGCGGAATGTTCTGAGCAGGCCAGTGATGAAGCAGCGCTCGCCGGAGGAGCGGACCGCACGCTCTACGCTGAAACGCTCCTCGGGTTTGTGTCGCAGATGGAACGTGTGCCGGGCCGCGTGCGATGGCATGCGTTGTCCATGGCCAGTCACAGCAGTTCGGGACACGCCGAACGGCGCGTTGACCGAATCCTTGCCTGGAGGCCCGCTGCTTCGATGAAGAAGTCCCTCATTGCCGTTTCTGTTGTGTGCGCGGTACCTGTAATTTTCCTGATTGCATCTCTGCGTCCTTCACTGACGGCGCAGGCGGCAGCCGAGCCGGCAAAATCAGTGGAACCTGCAAAAGCAATGCCTGTTCCTTCGGCGGCAAATACGCCCGCAGCACTGCCCGCGGGGATGTCTCAGGCAGTTCGCCCCGAGCCTGTTGTTCAGGCAGCCCCTGCCGATAAAGCAAACAGCGCGCAGCCACAAGACGATCAAACGTCCGGGGACTCGCGCACGGTCAACATTCACGGCAGCTTTTACAATTCCGGCCCGCGCTATGTGATCATCCACGCCAATTCCAATAGCGTAACCATGTCCGGGAGCGAAGAGGACGTGCAACACGCCCGCGCGCTCCGGGGAAAAATCAACGGCGATTTCATCTGGTTTGAGCGCGATGAAAAATCCTATGTCATCACTGATCCGGCTTTCCTTACGCGGGTGAATGCGCTTTTTGCCCCGCTGGACGAGCTTTCCAAACAGCAGGACGCGCTGGGACGCCAGCAGGACGAACTGGGCCGGCAACAGGATGAACTTGGCCGGCAGCAGGACGAATTGGGCAAAAAGATGGACGCTGTTTCAGTCCAAGTGCCGGATATTTCACCGGAGTTGGAGCGGATTCACGCGGAGCTAAAACAACTTCAGGCCAGCGGTGCAACGCAAAACCAATTGGGCAGAATCCAGGCGCGAATTGGCGAACTCCAGTCACGGATCGGCCGGTTACAGTCTGGGGCGGGCCAGCAGCAGTCCACAATCGGCCGCCAGCAAAGCGAGCTTGGACAGAAGCAGGGCGAACTCGGCCGCAAGCAGGGTGAACTGGGCCGCCAGCAGGGAGAGTTGGGGCGACGCCAAGGTGAGCTTGCTCGTAAAGCTTCCAGTGAACTGCGCAACATGTTTAATGATGCCATTGCAAAGGGCATCGCGAAACCGGAATAACACTTCAGACCACGGCAGCAACCGTTAGAAGGAGTCTCACTCATGCAGATACAAAATTCAGCTTCGTTCCGCTTCCCTGCTCTTGTGAAAGTTGCGCTGTGCATTCTTGTCACCGCTTCCGCAGTTCTCGCTGGGTACGCGCAAAGCTCTTCAAAGTATGCGAACGATACATTTACCGTGATCAGCCGCACAGATCACGGCCCGGTGCATGTTCACCTGAAGGGCGAAGGCGATCATTGCTGGGCCAGCACCTCTGATGATCGGAATGTTGCCATCAGCATGGGCGACAATCTGTGTACCTCTTCGGCAGAGGATGTTCCCGACCAAGCCTTGATGTATGCCCGCATCATGCCGGCAAAGATATCGTTCCGCATGAATGGAAAGGGTTATTCCACCAGCGATCCTGGCACCGTGAAGGCAGCGCGCAATCTCTTTGATCCGCTTATCAGCATTGAGGCCCAGCAATCTGAGCTGGGCGCAAAGCAGCGCGCTCTGGGAGAGCAGCAGCGGGAACTCGGCAGCAAGCAGCGGCAGGTGAAGGTAAAGGTTCCGGATATGAGTTCCGAGTTCCAGAAGGTTGAGGCGGACGCGAAGCGGCTGAGTTCCCAGGGAGCCACGCAGTCTCAACTGGGAGACCTGCAATCCGAACTGGGCGATCTGCAAAGCCGGATTGGTGATCTCCAATCAAGCGCTGGAGACGAGCAATCAACCATCGGCGATCAGCAATCCAAATTGGGAGATCAGCAGTCAGAGCTCGGGGACCAGCAGTCTGAATTGGGACAAAAGAGCGAGGCGCTGGCCGTGGGAATTGCCGGTAAGTTGCACCAGATGCTGCAGCAGGCCATCAGCTCCGGCGCCGCAAAAGCAGAGTAGGTATTGACTTACGAACCCCAATCACTAAGCAGCACTTCTGCACCAGGCATTCTTCCGCGCTGACCTGAGCGGAAGAATGTCGCCATTCCTTAGTTCCCGAAATTTTCCCGAAAATTGTCTTTGACGGTAGAATCACAAAATGGAGGATTCATGTCAAAAGGCAAGACAATCACACTGTGGATCGTGAGCGGACTGGTGGCAGCGCTGTTTCTGTTTGCCGGCGGATTCAAGTTGCTGAAACCAGAGATGGCGAAACAAGGATTTGTGCAAATGGGCTATGCCGCCTGGTTCGCAATCTTTATTGGCATTTGTGAAGTGCTGGGTGGAATCGGTGTGCTCATTCCTCGGGTGGCTGGGCTGGCAGCAGCATGCCTTAGCATCATTATGGTGGGCGCGGTTTACACCGTGGTTTCACACCACCTGTACAGTGATGCCGTCGTGCCGGCTGTCACGTTTCTTTTGTTGATTTTTATTTCCTATACGCGATTCACGAGCGGGCGCGGCTTGCAGGCCCAGGCGACTGCGCCGGGACGATAGCGGGTAAGGGAAGCTGTTATGTGCAGGAACATCAAGCCTCTTTTCAATTTTGACCCGCCAGTGACGGACGACGAGATACGTGCGGCCTCGCTTCAGTTTGTGCGCAAGATCACGGGCTTCAACAAACCATCGCGAGCCAATGAAGCTGCATTTGAAAGCGCCATCGAGGAGATATCCGGAATCTGCGCGCGGTTGCTGAGTTCGCTGGAAACAACCGCTACGCCCAAAAACCGGGAAGAGGAAGCGGCCAAGGCCAAAGCGCGCGCGACGGAACGATTCGGAGCCTGACCGCTCGCCTCGCACCCTTCGTTACCTGAACGCCGCCGTGTGGTTCTCTACAATAGAAAGCGCATGGCGGCGAATCTCAGCGCGACATCACGACCTCCATCTCATCGAACCGGCCTGGTTCTTGCTGCCGTTGCAGGGGCGCTGGTGGCGCTGCTTTCGGTGTTTCTCATCGGACACACACAAGCCGGGCGGCTTTCCAGTTTGTGGTCCGCGATCACCGGGCGCAACACCGTCATCATCAGCCAGGGCAGCGTGGTGGAACGCATACAGAGGCTCCAGCGGATGGAAACCGTGGTCTACAACATGGACAAGATTGTGAGCGGCGGGCGCAGCAATCTGATCCTGCCTGATTTCCTCACCGGCGACCGCATGCTCATGGTGGTGCATGGCCAGGTGGTTGCAGGAATAGATTTCACTCTCCTGCGTTCGTCTGACGTGCAGATCAGCGGAAAGAACTTGCGGGTGCATTTGCCCAATGCCCGCGTGCTGCTCACGCGTCTGGATAACTCAAGGACGCGCGTTTACTCACGGCGTACCGGCTTGCTGGTACCAGTGGACCCAAATTTGGAAACAGAAATTCGGCAGGAAGCAGAGGGAGAACTGCTGGAAGAAGCGGTGAAAGGTGGAATTCTCATCAAAGCCCATGAGAATGCCCGGACAACGCTCACTAGTCTCCTGCTTGGGTTGGGCTTCGAAAAAGTAGAAGTGGATTAATTTTCTGCCGTCTCTTCTGAGCGTCCCGGCTTGCTAGTATGGAAAGGCGAGAACTACAACGATGCAATACACAAATCTTGCTTCCACCGGAACAAAAGTTTCACGAATCTGCCTGGGCTGCATGACCTACGGCTCAAAGAAGTGGCGTGAATGGGTGCTGGAGGAAGAAGAAGGCCGGCCCTTCATCAAGCGCGCGCTCGAACTTGGCATCAACTTCTTTGATACCGCTGATATGTATTCGATTGGCGTAAGCGAGCAGATCCTGGGACGCGCTCTCAAGGATTTTGGCCCATCGCGCGACCGGCTGGTGATCGCGACCAAGGTGTTCTTTCCTTTGGGAGATGATCCCAACCAGAAAGGTCTCTCGCGCAAGCATATCCTGCATGCCATTGATGACAGCCTGCGACGGCTGAACACGGATTATGTTGATCTGTACCAGATTCACCGCTTTGACTACGAAACGCGGATTGAAGAGACGCTGGAAGCGCTGCACGATGTGGTAAAGGCTGGTAAAGTGCGCTACATCGGCGCGTCCTCCATGTATGCCTGGCAGTTTGCCCGCATGCTGTACACCGCTGACCGCCTGGGCCTCACACGCTTCGCAACGATGCAGAATCATTACAACCTTGCTTACCGTGAAGAAGAACGTGAGATGGCGCCGCTGTGCGTGGAGGAAGGCGTCGGCATGTTGCCCTGGAGCCCGCTGGCGCGTGGCCTTCTCGCGGGAAACCGGCGCGCTGGAACTCTCCGCTCCAAGGCAGATGACTATGCGCACAAGCTGTACACGCGCGAGGCGGATGATCGCGTGGTGGATTGCGTGGAAGAGCTTGCCAAAGAGAAGGGCGCGCCACCGGCGCAAGTAGCCCTCGCCTGGCTGCTGCACAAGCCCGGCGTAACGGCGCCTATCATTGGAGCATCCAAGCCGCACCACCTTGAAGACGCTGTAGCTGCTCTCGAGATCAGGCTCAGCAAACAAGAGATGGATAAGCTCGAGTCAGTCTACGTTCCACATCCCGTCTTAGGGCATCACTGAGAACGCACAAACGGTGAATTAACTAAGTGCTTGCCCGCTTTTTGTGAGTTCCCTCTCAATCGCGAGTCCTTCTGCCCAGAAGCAGACCCGTCAACAGTCCCAGGCTGAATGCGCCTGCCGCCACGGAAGCTACCACGGTTAGAGGGCGTGATTTAATCTGGCCCCGCACATCCTGCACGCGCTCCTCGGTAGCAAATCTGGCGCGCTTTACGCTGCCTTCCAGGTCGCGATACCTGTCGTCCCACTGCTCCCTTACCTTCACGCTAATGCCCCGGGCCTTGTCTGCGATGTCCGCAACATTGGCTCTGATCTGCTCTCCCGCGCGGGTAAACGATTCGGATTTCATAATGCACAACCTCCTGCGTTAAAAAAATTATAATGCGCGGATGGAAGCAGCGCACGCAGCGCAGTGGCTGTTCGGACCCGAGCCCGCGGACCAAGAGCATCCCGGTCACCTGCTGCCGCGATGGATATTTCTTCGCGCCCTGGGACTGATTTATTTTTCCGCCTTTTACTCATTGCTTTTCCAGATCAAGGGGTTGATAGGTCCCGAAGGCATCCTGCCCGCAAGGGCTTACATTGACGCGGTACCCAATGTGTATCCGGGCATTTATCGCTTCTGGTTTGCACCCACGCTCTTTTGGCTCTCCTCGAGCAACCACATGCTCATGCTGATCTGCTGGCTGGGAGTGGCAGCTTCGCTCCTGGTCGTGTTGAATCTGTGGCCGCGCGTCACTCTTTTTGTCTGTTTCGTGTGCTTTCTTTCCTTCATTGCAGCGGCACAGGATTTCGCCTCATACCAGTCAGACGGGATGCTGCTGGAAGCGGGCTTCATCTCCCTTTTCTTCGCGCCACCAGGATTGCGGCCGAGATTTGGCGCGTTGCATCCGCCATCGCGGGCCAGTCTTTTCCTGCTGCGCTGGGAATGGTTCCGCATCTATTTCGAATCGGGCATCGTCAAGCTGGCAAGCGGCGACTACTCCTGGCGGCACCTGACCGCCATGGACGACTACTACCAGAACGGCCCGTTGCCCACGTGGGTAGGCTATTACGTGCAGCACCTGCCGCACTGGTTCCATGCGGCGACAGCCCTGATGACGCTGATTGCGGAACTGGGCCTGGTTTTCATGCTGTTCCTGCCTCGGCGATGGAAGATCATCTGCTTCTGCATTGTCACTCCCTTCCAGGCCGGCATCATCATTACGGCCAACTACACATTTCTCAACTACCTGGTGCTGGGCCTGGGCTTTTTGCTGCTGGATGACAGACTTTTGCGGTCTTTCATTCCGCAACGCTGGCGAGCTGATCTGGACAATCCGCCGGTAGAACATGCAAAGCACTCAGGCGAAGAAGAGCAGTTTGCTCGTTTTGCTCCACGGCGCTGGCTGAAGCTCACCGGCGCAATCCTGGCGGCGTGGTGCCTGATTGCGGTTTTCTATGTCACAACGACCGGGCTGCTGGAAATCTTGCCTGTTGGCAACCCCTTTCCGGAAGCTCCTGCACGTATGCTGGAGCCGTTCCGTATCGCCAACCGCTATGGGCTGTTCGCGGTGATGACTCATCAGCGATACGAGATTGAGTTCCAGGGTAGCAACGATGGCAAAACCTGGACGCCTTATCCTTTCCGCTACAAGCCGCAGGACCCATATAAAGCGCCGGGCATCTATGCTCCTTACCAGCCCCGGTTTGAGTGGAATCTATGGTTCGCTTCACTGGGCAACTGGCGCAACAACAAATGGGTGGTGCGTACTGAAGAGCGGCTCTTGCGTAACCAGCCGGACGTGCTGGTTCTTTTCGCCAGAAACCCGTTTGCATCAGCGCCGCCGCAAAAAACACGCGTGGTGATCTGGCAGTACTGGTTCACGACTCTTGAGGAAAAGCACCGCACAGGAGCATGGTGGAACCGCAAGCTGCTGGGAGAGTATGCTCCGGGCATCGAGAAGACGGCGAACGGCGATCTGGTTTTTACCAGTGAGCAAGAGGAACCACAAACAGACCAGCGATAACAAAGAGGTTATGAGTTCAGCTACTGACTGAAACAGCTTTGGGCGCGTGAATGCGAGCCAGAAATGGCGGAAACAATCGGCCGCGATGGGCAGCGGCATGACGGAAGCCATAGTTGCTGCCGCCAACATTCAAAATGGCCAGCGCGTATTGGACGTCGCCTGCGGCACGGGCGAGCCTGCGATCTCGATTGCTACCTTACTACAGGGAAGCGGCGAAGTTGTGGGTGTGGATATCTCTCCGGCGCCGCTGGCAATTGCGCGGCAGCGCGCGGCGCACCGCAATCTCAAGAATGTTCAATTTGAGCAGTGCGACGCGCACCGGCTGTCTTTTCCGGACAACAGTTTTGATCGTGTGACATCAAGGCTGGGAATCATGTTTTTTGAGGATCTGTCCAAAGCTTTGCGTGAGATGCATCGAGTGCTCAAGCCGGGCGGACACATTGCATTGCTGGCGTGGGGCGTTATGGGGCAGCCGTATTTTTCCAGCACCATCGGGACCTTACTGCGTCTGTTCCCCGGTCCCGACATGCCAGCCGCGGCGAGGAAGATGTTTGCCTTCGGGCAGCCGGGGCTGCTGGCGACAAAACTGAGAGTGGCGGGATTTTCTGCTGTCGACGAGAAATTGCTCACGGTTCCGTGGACCTGGCCAGGAACACCAGAGGAAGTCTGGAAATACTTCAAGGAGGTCACGATTCCATTTGCTCCGCTATTGAAATCTGTTCCGCCGGAGCGGCAGGCAGAGTTGTACAAGGCAGTGGGTAGCGCCATTGCTCAATATGCTGAAGGCGCGGAGGTGAAGTTCACGGCCAAGGTAAATATCACCACCGCAGAGAAGTAGCGCACGCGGTGAGGAACTCCATTGAATCCCCAGGGCCGCTATTTCAAGGCCTCCAATCCAGGCTGAAACATCGAAAGCAAAAAGCGCCCAATCGAGGGGAAATGTGTGGCGAGCAAGGTGAATAGCGGCGCTGCTCCGAGAGAGGCAATTCTTACGTAGAAAGACAGGCCCAATTCATTCGGCTTGGTTCCGGAGATGCGGCTCAGTATCTCATTGCGGTGCGCTTCCGCCAGCACGGCAAGCGCCGTAACACCGATCACGGCAAAGATGGCGGTAAAGGACCAGATAAGAGATTGATGCGGCTCAAAAGAATAAACGTTCAATGAAATCAGCATCAAGCTGAAAGAGATGGCAAGGAAGATGAGCAAGAGCCTTACGTGGCTGAGAACTGCGCGGATGAACGCCATGTAACGGATAGCGACATATTTTTCGAGCAACAGCGGCAGTTGTGTCTCCTTGTCTTGCGCAGATGCCGTTTTTTGGCCCTTATCACTCTCCTTGTCATCTTTCCTATCCAGAGATTCATCTGGATCAAGGATATGAGTACTCCAGTATTGCTGCAGAACGCGCAAAGCATGGTTCAGAATTGTTGCGAGGCGCACCTGAATTTGAGTGAATGTTTCCTGCATCCTGCGGACCAGTTCTTCACCGGTTTGGGGCAGTTTATCGGGCGGAAGTGAAGTAGTTGTCGCATTTTTCTGGCCTCCGGCCGGATAAAGATAAAGAAGATCGTGAATTTCCTTCCGTGCCTCTCCCGCACTTGTTATCGCTTTTTCCAGATCCGGGTCCAGAGATCCATCGCAGATCTTGATCTGATTCAGCACCTCGAACGAGCGAGCAAGGTTGATCCATTCCTCTTCCTGACCGCCAGATTGCCAAATTGGCGACCAGTTCTCACCTTTAAGGCGGCTAAAGGCCTGGCGAACCGGTGAGCGTTCCAACTCGCGCAACAGTTTTCTTACCTGGCCCCAAATCTGCCCCAGGCGGAAGCCGCTGGCCAGCATGAGGCAGACAACCAGCGCAAACCAGGTTTCATAGAGATAGCCAAATTCAGGGTGTTCAAAAAGTTCAAAGGGGTGAATAGGGTTCAAGGTCAGCAGCCATGCAGCCAAAAACACGAAGAAGGCGGCGCGATATTTGGGTTCGAGGAAGTAATTCTTTACCGAACCCGCGATCAGGCGTTCCGTTTCCGCACCCGGGCAGCCAGTTTCACCGGCGAGCCGCGGACGCATGGAATCATTGAAGCGCAGGCGCCAGATCTCAAAGATGCTCCAGATGTACATGCACAAACCCAATGGGAGCATGGGAGTCAATGGCGAGACCCCCGTGGCAAGGTGGGCGGAGCGATAAGCGAAAAAGAAGCCGTAATTGTTCGGGTCGCCATACAGCAGCCGGTCCCAAACATAAGCGCCCAGTACAGCCAGGATCCAGATGGCCATGTAAAGAGCATCAAGTCCCAAGATTTTTAGAGGAAGTGGCCTGCTGGCATGTTTGTTGCGGCACAGCCGATGCATGCGCACGCAGGTAAAAAAGAGTGCAGCAATGGCGACTGCGGCAACAATGGAGAGCAGAATGGCTCCAGTATCAGAGCCGAATCTCCAAGCCGGCGCAGCCGCAAGCGCCAGACACAAAGCCAGATTTGAGGAACCAACATTGATGAAGAACAAACGCTGTGAGCAGGCGGGGGCAGTCACGGCAAAGTCATGGAGCCGCGGCGACAACGGAGACGCGGAAAGCAGCACCATGATTTGCAGAAATGCCACCGCGCTCAAGGCGATAATGACTGCCTTCCAGGCGCCGGAAAAATCAGAATGCATCATCTGCCGCGGATCCGGAGCCGGCGACTTAGAATCTGCCGGAGGAATCACCTGGACGGGCCAGAACCCTCCTGTTCCCACCACGGTCAACCACACAGGGAGCTGTTCTAAATTCTCGGACTGACTGGAAAATGGCCCCTGGACCTCATAAGGGCTGGCGCCGCTCCAGTTCGGCACAATGTTCTTGATCAACAGGAGTGAGGCATTGTAAATGCTCTCTTCGTATTGGTCAGCAAACGGCAATCGGGGCAATCTTTCTCCCCCTCCTGTCCACGAGAGGTTGCGGCCAACCATGGGATAGGTGCCAAGAGCAAGAGTGCCGATGTAAGGCGCGTTGTCAGAGTCGCGTTCGAAAAGAAGATCGGGGTTGAGGACAAAAAGACGAATGTCAGGGCACGCGGTGCGCAGGAAGCTGGCCAGAAACATTACGTCCAGCACATTGCTTCCAATGATGCCGACGTATTTGTAGTGCTCACGGCGGAGGTCATCGGCAAAGTCCATCAGAACGGCTTCCTTGGAAAGCGGGCCTTGGCGATTGGAGAAATCCGGTGGCTCATCACTCCGGTTGGGCTGCAGGTCAGCCAGATCGAACGGAAGATAATTTTGTGAAGCATCAGGATTTGTTGTTTCCGAACCAGAGGCAGGCTTCACGGTTGACGTGTAAGCGTTGCGAAGGGTCGAGATCTCACGCGGGTAGGAAAAATTTGTATAGCACGGCTTTTCGACTTTTTGACTGCCGCTGCCTTTTTCATGGCCGGCTTCTTTTTGGCTGGCCTTCTCATTTTCATCAAGCCTCTTTCGGGCGGCGCGGGATGCAGTTCCATAAGAAGTGGCGGCTTCAGAAAGGATGGCCACCTGGGCAGCTTTATCGCAATCAATCTGCTTGTCGACGTCCTGAAGCGTGTCAAGAAATCTGTGCACTGCCGTCTCTGTATCGGTGACCATTGATTTGAACTGCAGGTTTGATACTTGAGAGTATTCACCCGGCCAGGGATTGCACTCGGCAACGGAACTGGGGCTGTTGTTTACTCCCGGATTGACTTGCTGCGTCGGCAGGAGGCGCTGGTTGAATTGGGCGCAGATGCTCGACACAGTTCCGCTGTACGCGATGAATTGTTGTGCGGCCCCGGTTGGTGTTGTTGTAAGCCTGCGCAGGGAGTAAAGCGAGCCAGAGAACGTAGGCCCCATGATGCTGATGGGCTTAATGCCGCCGCACATTGCGTGAAGCGGGCCACAGACTGCGCCAATGTAGTCCACCGCATGGTTGAACTGATCACCGTTGATGCCGGCCGTGGAGGTATCTGAGACAAGAAACACATAAAGCAAACTCGCGCCTTTGCTTCCCGGCTCTCCACTCTGGTTGGCCGGGCCGTTCCAGCGGAACATAAGCAAACCAGGTTCTGATTCACTGCGGTCCTGGTCCGGCTTTGATCCTTCCGCAGAGCTGGCACCTATGGGCTGCCAGGGGAGCCAGTAACGGTCCATCACATAATTCGTGGATTCGGCAGCCAGGGTGATTGCTTCTACTGAGCGATCAAATACCAGTGACATTTGCGTGTGAACCGGATCCGCCACAATCGCAATCATGGCCCGGACCTGCTCGTTGGCAGGAATACACCAGAGTTGCTCCCGGACTCCTACTGCCGAGGCATTGCCCAACGTGTTTGATCTTGGAGCCGGTGACGATTGCTGCGTTGAACCTGGCTGGCCTGCAACTGAACCGGAGCCTCCGCAGTGTGGGTCGATTCCTGCAAAGTGCCTGCGCGACGCCAACCACGGACCGTCCGGTACGTCCTTCGCGTGTTTCTCATTGGCGCCGGAAATTGACTTGGATACGGAAGGCCCACTTTTAGAGGCAGGGGCCTTGCCTGGCATGCGAAATACCAGAAGCGCCAGAAAGATAGCGCCAATGGCCGATCCTGCGATTCCGGTTTGTTTCACGGCAGCCTCACCACACCTCACCGCGAACCGCTAGCGGCATCAGATGACGACAACAACCTTATCAAGTAGTGACAGCAAGTTTGTCTTCGTTACACGCAGAGCGCCTGCTCAGGGTAATGGCCCTGGTTCCTCCCACACACGTGGGGGACTTGCGTTGCAATTTGATGTAAGGCAATCATCTCTCCTCTGGCGCTTTTGGCTGGGCATTTCTGCTCATGAGAACGGCCACAAGCGCGTACGGAAAATCGCTTTGCAGGCGCTTGTAGCCGTCGAAAAAAGGGGGCCGCGGTTATGTCAGATCCTCAAGCTTGAGCGTAGAGTTTGCTTTCCATGCAGCTTGAAACTGTTTGTCCACAAACTGCGCGTCGTAATCTCGTTTTTGCGCCTTCAGTGTCTGGCTCAGTCCGAAGAGGGAGCGTGGGTTTCGTGGATTGCGTTCCAGGTCCTCACGGAACGTCTTTTCCGCCTCACTGGCGTTGCCGTTCAGCAGAAGCACAGCGCCAAGGGATTCGCGAACGGGGAAGAACCAGTCTGGGGGTTCGGCATATTTAAGCGTGTCCTGGACGGCGACTGCTTCGCGCAACATTCCCAATGCTGCCGCATTATCGTGCTTTGCCACGGCGATCTTGGCGCCAAGAACGTTCTGGGCGATGGTGAGAACGTCTTTGGCCTTGTTGTTGACCGGCATGGCGAAGACCTGGTCTGGAGGGGTCTGCTCCGCCGCCTGCCGGACGATCTGATACTCAACCTGTGCGTCGGCCGGCTTCCCCGTGGCTGCAAGCGCCATGCCGCGGGCGAAATGCCAGAAAACACCCGCAATTTTCATGGATGGATCCGGCTGCGGCATGCGCAGAATGTCATCCCACTTTTGGAAGCGGACCTCCACGGCCATGGGAATGGTCATGAAACCTTCAAGGGGAGGAATGTCTTTGACCAGCGGACCGACGTGACTGGCCAGCATGCCGGCTGCTTTTTTCGATTCGTCATAATTACCGCTCATGCTGGCGCACATGGCCACAAAATGCAGATTGTGGCTGTAATACATGGCGGGATAAATCCCCGGAATGCCGCCGGACTGCATGTAGGCACGGTCCGCTGCGGCAGCGGCCAGGTTGGTCTTTACTCCTGATTCGAAATCGCCGGTGCGGATGTAAACGTGCGCGGGCATGTGTACGAGGTGTCCGGCATTAGGAGCAAGAGCGGCGAGGCGATTGGCAGCGGCAAGGGCACGTTCCGGGCTTGGCGAACCTTCCACAGTGTGAATGTAGTAATGGATTGCGCCCACGTGCTCAGGATCGCGCCGCAGGATGGACTCCAGAGTGGCGACAATTTCTTCCGTGCCAAGTTCGGGCGAGCCATCCACGTGCCACAGTCCCCAGGGATGAAGGTTCATGCCGGATTCTGCAAACAGCGCTGCCGCGTCAAGATCATCAGGAAATTGTTTGACCATCTCGCGCATGGCATCGTGGTATTGTTCCGCGGCGGCGCGGCGATCGGCTTGGGGATCGGCGGGAAAGCGCTTTGCCATGGCATCAATGTACGCTTTCTCGCTGGGCGAAGCGGCGGCTGAAAGGTCCTGCGCTTTTTGGATGGCTTCATGCGCGCGCTTGAAGCGGCCGGGATCGGCAGGATCGTTATAGTTGGGACCAACCGACTCGGCGATTCCCCACCACGCCATTGCCATTTTAGGATCGAGCTCCGCGGCGCGCTCAAATGACCTGGTGGCTTCATCGTGATTGAAGGCATAAATGAAGCGCAGTCCCTGATCAAAAAAGGTCTGTGCTTGAGTATTGATGGTCGTCACCGGATGGTGAGCATTGCCCACGCCGGTCACCAGTGTGGCAGGCTTAAGAGCTTTTGGGTGCGAATGCTGCGGGTGTTCCTGGGCAGATGCAACAGCAAACACGGCAAGCAAAAGAGCAAAGGGAAGAAACTTCATGCAGGCTCTCCGAAAAGCAAAATTTTCCTGGGTTCGGCCGTCGATTGGATAACCGCATTCTACAGCGCGGCGTAACGGTGAAGATTGTCTTGCTCACTTAATATTTACTTAGTTGACATCGGATGCAGCAACTACTCGCCCCTGAACGGGGAAAAGGCGTAGGCTACACTGCTTGACAGGAGCAGAAAATGAACCGTTCGCAGTCAGTGATCGTCGTGGTTGTTGTTCTCGCAGTGATGGTGGGAGCGCAGCAGGCGACTCCCGCACAGGCATTTGACGTAATCATCCTGAATGCCAAGATCATTGATGGTTCCGGCAATCCGTGGTATTTGGGCGACATTGGCATTCGCGGCGACCGCATTGCTGTGATCGGAAAACTGCAAAGCGCGCGGGCGAAAAGAACTATTGACGCCCACGGGTTGGTTGTTGCTCCCGGATTCATTGACATGCTGGGACAATCTGAGTTCCCGCTGCTGATTGACAGTCGCGCGATCAACAAGCTCTCGCAGGGAATTACGGCAGAGATCACGGGAGAAGGTGGATCAGCCGCGCCGCAAAACGCCGTCACCATCAAGGCGGCCATGCCCGGGCTGGAGCCGTATCACCTGATCATTGATTGGACTGATCTTTCCGGATACTTCCGGCGTCTTGAAAAGCAGGGCACGCCGATCAATCTGGGAACGTACGTGGGAGCGGCGCAGGTTCGCGAGGCTGTGATCGGCGACGACAACCGCGCGCCCACGCCGCAGCAGATGGAACAGATGAAAGCGCTGGTGCGACAAGCAATGGAGCAGGGTGCGTTAGGTATTTCCACGGCGCTGATCTATCCGCCCGGATTTTATGCCAAGACTGATGAGCTGGTTGAGTTGGCCAAAGTGGCTTCGCAGTACGGCGGAATCTACGCCACGCATATGCGCAGCGAAGGCAAAAGCGAGATGGCAGCCATTGATGAGGCGCTCGAAATTGGTCGCGAGGCACATATTCCGGTAGAGATCTTCCATCTCAAGGTCGCGGGGAAAAACCGGTGGGGATCGATGCCGCAGGTGATTGCCAAACTCCAGGCGGCACGCGACTCCGGAATAGACGTTACGGCGGACATGTATCCATATCTCGCAGGCGCAACGGCGCTGGCTTCTGCTCTGCCTCCGTGGGTAGCGGATGGCGGGATGGACAAGCTGCTGGAACGCTTGCGTAATCCGGCAATTCGCACGCGGATCAAAAAGGAAATGGCGGAAGAACATCCTGACTGGGAGAATCTTTATCTGGCCAGCGGTGGTCCATCGGGCGTGATGGTGGCTTCTGTGGTGGAGCAGGGCCTGAAGCCTCTCACGGGCAAAACCGTGGCGCAGATTGCGCAGCAGCAGAAAAAAGATCCGCTGGATTCTCTGTTTGATCTGGTGCTGGCGGACAGGGGGCGTTCTGTGGCGCTTTACTTCATCGCCAGCGAAGACGATCTGCAGTACGGCCTCAAGCAACCATGGACCAGCATTGGACTTGACTTCAACGAGATGCCGCTGGATGGCCCGCTGTTTGAGCCGCACAGCCATCCTCGCGGCTTCGGCAGCATGCCGCGCTTTCTGGGACACTACTCGCGCGACCTACATCTGCTGCCGCTGGAACAGGCGATTCGGAAGATTACGTCGCTGCCTGCACAACGCGAGCACCTGCGCGATCGCGGACTGCTCAAGGAAGGCTTCTTCGCGGATATCACCATCTTTGATCCCGCAACCATCATTGACAAAGCCACCTACACCGATCCGGCCCAGCTTTCAGTGGGCGTGAAGTATGTGTTGGTGAATGGGCAACTGGAATTTTCCGAGGGCACGATGACCGGCGTGAATGCGGGAAGAGCGTTGAAAGGAGCGGGAGCGAAATAGCCTTTGTCGCAGGCAAGAGTGCCTGCGCCACAAAAGCAAGGCTGTGCCACACGGTTTCCCTTCACACTGGCATCAATAGTTAGTGACCCAGTTACTCGCCACTTCGGCGTGCGCCAGCGGCCTTGCCACCGGTTCCATCTGCACCGCGACGCCGGTCAGCACAGCGTTTCCGGACAATGGGTCACGGCTGTTTTCATCGAGCAGCGCATTGAGATTTGCGCCCGGCTGTGCAGCCGCAATTGACATCTGTGTCCCGGGCTGATCGTGTCCCCAGCCATGGGGCAGGCTGACGACGCCGGGCATCATCTCATCGGAGATTTCCACTTCCACTTCCACGCTGCGCCCGTTCTGCGCGATACGTGCCCTTGCGCCATCCTGAAGGCCGAGGCGCGCAGCATCAGCGGGGTTCACCAGTGCGGTGCAGCGGCCGGATCTTGCCTGTTGTGACTTGGCAAGCACCGGGAGGTTGTGCATCCAGCTATTGTTGGAGTGCAACTGCCGCCGGCCAACCACCACCAGCTCAGGGACAGGGCGGCTGAGATCAGCGTATGCGCGCTCAAGATCAGCAATCAGCATGGCCGGAGCAAGCTCGATCTTCCCCGAAGGCGTGCGCAACACTTCAGGCACACGCGGCTCCAGCGGGCCAAGGTCAATGCCACTGGGGGCAGCCATGACTTTATCCAGATTGAGACCGCTGGGTTTCAGGCCGAACTGGTCGCCATACGGGCCAGCACGAAGTCCGAGATCAAGCAGCCGCTCAGGCCCGCGCCGTGGCGCCACGCGCTTGAGCACCATGCCCGTCATGATGCCGGCGAAGCGTTTGACGTCTTCATGGGTGAGTTGGTCATCGAGCTGCTTCAGATCAGCTTGCGCGCCTTTGCCCTGAATGATGGCGATGAGTCGCATGAGAATCTCCCACTCGGCAGGATGGCCCGCCGGAGGTGGGAAGACGGGTGGGCTGAAACGCGCGTGGTTGCGATACGAAAGCTGCGCAAACGCAACATCGTAATGCAGGTCCTCCAGAGGCGATAGGCCGGGCAGAATCACGTCAGCGTGGCGTGTGGTCTCATTGAGATAAATGTCCACGCTGACCATGAAATTGAGTTGCCCAAGCGCGGCAGACAAGCGCGCACCATTGGGAGCAGACAACGCGGGATTTCCGGCGATGCTGATCAGTGCTTTGACCTGCCCGTCGCCGGGCGTCTCGATTTCTTCTGCCAGGCAGGTCATGGGGAATTCACCCATGAGTTCAGGCGCGCCGGAGACCCGGCTCTTGCGACGCCCTGTGACAATTCCTTTTCCTGATCCGCCTTTGCCCAGGGTATTGGGCTGCAACGCCGCGGCTTTGGGGAACATGACGCCGCCGGGCTCGTCAAAATGCCCGGTAAGAATATTGATCACGTCAATCAGCCAGTTGCAGAGAGTTCCGTATTCCTGAGTGCAGGTTCCGACGCGGCCGTATACGGCAGCACGATTCGCCGTGGCTACCTCGCGGGCCAGCGAGCGAATGGTGGTGGAGGGAATACCGCAGCGCTCCGCAACTTTCTCAGCGGAGAAAGCGGCAATTGCGGTGCGCAAGTCTTCCAGTCCGGCGACATGCTTTTCCAGCCGTCCAAGCCGTACCAGGTTTTCTGCGAACAGCGTGTCCACCAGCCCGAGCAGAAAGAAGACATCACCGCCAGGACGAATGAAGATGTGCTGGTCGGCGGCCTCGGCGGTTTCTGTACGTCGAGGGTCGATGACGATCATCCGGCCGCCGCGTGCACGGAGAGCTTTGGCCTTATCACGGAAATTGGGGACGGTCCACAAGCTGCCGTTGGAGACTATGGGATTGGCGCCCAGGACCAGCAGGAGATCCGTGCGCTCAATGTCTGGGACAGGGAAAGACAGCCAGTCACCGAACATCAAGCCATTAGAAAGCTGCTTGGGCATCTGGTCGAGAGTGGAGGCGGTGAAGACGTTGCTGGTTCCCAGCACGCGTCCCAGGCGCTGCACGTACATCAGCAGGCTGGTCTTGTGCACTGTGGGATTGCCGATGACCAGCGCGACGGAATCCCTGCCGTGCTGAGCAATGATGGGCGGCAGGCGGCGCTCAATTTCCGCAAAGGCTTCATCCCAGGTTACGGGAACGTGGCGGCCGCTGCGCTTGATCAGCGGCTGGCGCAGCCGGTCAGGATCTTCATGGAGGTCTTTGATCGCCACGCCCTTGGGACACAGATAGCCGCGGCTGAAAACGTCAGCTCCATCGCCGCGAATGCGAGTGACTTTACCGTCAGTGATAGTCAACTCGAGACCACAGCAGGCTTCACAAAAAGGGCAGATGCGATGTGAGATGCGTTGCTCATTCATGTTGCTTCGCTCCAAGGCGCCTGCCCACCATGCCGGACGAAGCCGGGCACGCGCTGAGTCCGGGCGAAACAGGAGCCTCCACGCTCTTTGCATGGAGAACACGCTCAAGCGGTTTGGAGCTCAGCGACATAAAACCAAGGCCTATGCCCGCGCTGGATCCATCCTTTCCGGGTTCACGCTCAGTTCTTCAAATGCTTTCTGCACTTTCTTGGCTTCGAACTTGCCGTCGCGCGCAAGACGCGAGATGGCTGCCGCGGCAATGGCTTCAGCGTTGATTTCAAAGTGCTGGCGCAGGTGCTGGCGATTGTCGCTGCGTCCAAATCCATCCGTGCCCAGGCTGACCAGGCGCGTGCCGATCCACGGCGCAAGTTGGTCAGGCACAGCTTTGATGTAGTCGCTGGAGGCGATGACCGGGCCTTCCGCCTCTTCAAGCGTCTGGAGAATGTAAGGCTGCTTTGGCTTTTCTGTGGGATGCAGCCGGTTCCAGCGTTCCACAGCTAGAGCTTCGCGGCGCAGTTCGCTATACGAAGTTGCCGACCAGACGTCTGCGGCGATGCCGAACTTTTCCGCCAGAATGCTCTGCGCAGCCAGGGCTTCATTCAGAATGGGACCGCTGCCAAACAACTGCACCAGAGCCTTGCCGCCCTCGGCGGCCTTGTAACGATAGAGCCCGCGCAGAATGCCTTCCTCGCAGCCTTTGGGGATTTCCGGCATGGCGTAGTCTTCGTTGTAGCAAGTGAGGTAATAGAAACGGTCTTCTTTTTCCTGGTACATGCGCCGGAGGCCGTCCTGCACAATCACCGCGATCTCATACACGTACGCCGGATCGTAAATCGCGCACGTGGGTACGGCGCCGAACAGGATGGGACTATGCCCATCCTGATGCTGCAGGCCTTCGCCCAGCAGCGTGGTCCGACCGGCGGTACCGCCGATCATGAATCCCTTGCCGCGAGCATCCGCAAACGCCCATACCAAGTCGCCGACCCGCTGATAGCCGAACATGGAGTAGTAGATGTAGAACGGAACCGTAGGTACGCGATAATTCGCGTACGCAGTCCCCGCCGCCGTCATCGAAGCCATTGACCCCGCTTCCGTGATTCCCTCTTCCAGGATCTGCCCATTTTTTTCTTCGCGATAATAGAGCAGCATGTCCTGATCATGCGGTTTGTAGAGCTGACCCTGGCTGGCGTAAATGCCCACCTGCCGGAAGATTGATTCCATACCAAACGTGCGCGCCTCATCCGGCACAATGGGCACCACCAGCTTGCCGATGTTCTTGTCCTTCAGCAGCACGCGCAGCATGCTGACAAATCCCATGGTGGTCGACACCGCGCGACCCTTCGAGCCCGCCAGCGACTCCGAGAAAAACTCCAGCGGCGGCGCGTCAAACAATTTGCCTTCGGGAACGCTGCGCTGTGGCATGTATCCGCCCAGCGCCTTGCGTCTCTCCTGCATGTACTGAATTTCCGGACTGTCCTCCGGCGGACGATACAACGCTCCCTCTTTCGCCGCCTTGTCCGGAATAGGAATCTCAAAGCGCGAGCGAAACGCCGTGAGCGCCTCGTCCGTCATCTTCTTTTCCTGGTGCGTGGCATTTCTCGCCTGCGCCGACCCGAGCCCGTACCCCTTAATCGTCTTGGCCAGGATCACCGTCGGGCCGCCCTTATGTTCCACCGCGCGCTTGTAGGCGTTGTAAACCTTCTGCGGATCCAGGCCGCCGCGCTGCAGGTGCCAGATCTCGTCATCGCTCATGTGCTCCACCAGCTTCGCCGTCTCCGGATACTTCCCAAAGAACTGGTCCCGCACAAACTTTCCGTCTTTCGCTTTGAACGCCTGGTACTCGCCGTCCACGCACTCTTCCATCCGACGCACCAGCATGCCGGTCACATCGCGCTTCAGCAGCGGGTCCCAGTTGGATCCCCAGATCACTTTGATCACGTTCCAGCCCGCGCCCTTGAACGCAGCTTCCAGCTCCTGAATGATCTTTCCGTTCCCGCGCACCGGCCCATCCAGCCGCTGCAGGTTGCAGTTGACAACAAAAATCAGATTGTCGAGTTTTTCCCGGGCTGCCAACGTAACCGAGCCCAGCGCTTCCGGCTCGTCCGTTTCGCCATCGCCCAGGAACGCCCAGACTTTGCGCCCCGTCTCCGGAATCAGCCCGCGATGCTCCAGATACTTCATGAACCGCGCCTGATATACCGCGTTGATCGGTCCCAGGCCCATGGATACCGTGGGAAAGCTCCAGAAATCTTTCATTAGCCACGGGTGCGGATAAGACGACAACCCCGGCTTGTCTCTCAATTCATGACGAAAATTCTCCACCTGCTCCTGGCCGATGCGCCCCTCAAGAAACGCGCGCCCATAAACTCCCGGAGAAGCGTGGCCCTGGAAGTAAACCAGGTCGCCCGGCTGGTCGCCATAGCTGGCGTGGAAAAAATGATTAAAGCCCACTTCAAACAGACTGGCTACAGATGAGTACGTAGAAATATGTCCGCCGATTCCCGGATCTTTTTTGTTCTGCCTGTGCACCATGGCCATGGCGTTCCAGCGGATCAGGCTCTTGATGCGCCGCTCCAGCCCGCGATCACCCGGGTACGCAACTTCTTCATTGGGCGGTATGGTATTCACATAAGGAGTATTCAAATGCACCGGCAGATCCACGCCGGATTCCTGCGCCCGGCGCGTCAGCGCCTCCAGCAGGCGGGCGCCCCGGTTCGGGCCCTCTTCGGCAACAATCTGGTCAAAAGCCTCTATCCACTCGGAAATCTCCGCCAGATCAGGCTGCTCTAAAGCAAATTTGGGTTTTGCATGCATGTTACTAGTATTGCATCCCCTCACGTGTTCTCGCCACATCCCGCAGGCTGTTGGCCTTACATGGGTTATCAGGGTTTTACCCGGCGAAACGGATCGCGATCACGGCGATCTTCCCTGCTCACCTTTCATAGCCAAATAAGTCTTAATTGCATCGCTGCGTTAGCTTGCCCATTACGGCTTTCCGGAGGAGACACACGTGAAATATCTATTTGCCGCCATTTTGCTGCTGACCTTTTCATCAGTAAGTTTTGCTCAGGAAACATCCGAAATAGCCACTCCTCCCAATGGTGATAACCAGAAGGCGGAAGTGTCCCAGTGGATCGGGCCGGTAAAAATTTCCATCCAGTACCACAGTCCGCACGTGCATAATCCCCCCACCAACGACCGCACAGGGCATATCTGGGGCGAACTGGTGCATTACGGCTTCTTTGATGAGGGTTTTGGGCCCACCAAGGGCGCCCCATGGCGTGCCGGAGCCAATGAGAGCACGTCCATCACGTTTTCCAACGATGTAAAGGTTGAAGGCAAAGATCTCAAGGCCGGCACCTATGCGCTTTTTCTTGACGTGGAGAAGACCGGTCCGTGGAACTGGATCTTCTCCAGCCATCTGGGATGGGGCAGCTATCAATACGATCCCAAATATGATGTCTTGCGGGTCCCCGTCACGCCGCAGGATGCGCCATTCACCGAATTTCTCACCTATGGATTTGACGACCGGAAGCCGGATTCTGCGCTGGCTTTTCTGCAGTGGGAGAAGAAGAGGATTCCATTCAAGATTGAAGTGCCCAATGTGAATGAACTCTATGTCGCCAAAATCCGGCAGCAGCTTGAGCAATGGCCCGGCTTCCGTTATGAAGACTGGCAGACCGCGGCGCAGTTCTGTGCTGATAACAAGATCAATCTGGAGGAGGCCCTGACCTGGGCGGACAAGGCGATCAATGGGCCGTTCCGCGGAGCGACCATTGGGCATGAAGACTTCTCGACCCTGCAGACCAAGGCGGCGGTGCTCAATGCCATGGGACGCAACACTGAGGCAGATGCCCTGATGCAAAAGGCAATGCGTCTGCCCGGGACTGATGCGTATTCAGTTTACGCGTACGGCGCGGGCCTGCTCAAAGACGGCAAGAAAGACAAAGCCATGGAAGTCTTCAATTTCAACCAGCGGCAACACGCGGAAGAAAAATTCTGGACTTCCCTGGGATTGGCCCGTGGCTACACTGCAATCGGTGACAAGAAGAATGCAATTGCCAGTTGGGAGGTCGTCCTGAAAAACGTTCCCTCGAATCTGAGCAACAGGACTGCCTCCTTTGAGCAAGCTCTCAAGAAGCTGAAAGAAAGCAGTTAATCGCCGTGATCCACGGCTCGCCCCACGGCTGGCCGGGGCCGGCGGGACAGGTCGCGCGTCATCGCCGTGATCGCGCGTGATCGGAAAAGCAAAACCTCCCACGGAGTCCTCATGAGCGATAGGCGGTCCCAAACGAGCATGAAAATGGTTGTTATGTCGCTCCGCCTCCGGCTGCGCTCCAGCCTCCACCCCACCGCCCGAAATGCGCGGGCGTTGGGACCCCGGGCCTGCGGCAGCGTGGAATTGGTCTGATACTCAGCTTTCCCGGCACTTGCCCTACGGTTCGCTAACGCTCACCTCGGAACCGTGCCGGACTATTTTCGGCCGCGCTTGGCGGCGCTGCGCTCTGGTGCGGGAGTGGTGCTTTGTAGCTTCCGGATGCATTTTCGAGAGAGGGCCGCAGGCCCGGCAGAGCGGTAGCCCAGACCGTTAGGTCTGGGAATGCGTTAAAGAAGGTGGTAAGCCCCGGCAGGGGCGACACAAAACATTACGGCAATAACCCGATTTCCCGTCACAGATTTCCTATCTATCCCAAGGGCGGCCATCAGAATTACGACGAGCGCCAGTCCAACAAGAACAACAGCGCTCAAAGTTACTGCTTCACTGTTCGGAGGGGCGAAAGCTGTTTCGCCCAGCTTAAAAAGAGCGAAGACTGCAATGAGCAGAAGCGCAACGCCGCCGAGGAAAAGAGACCACCTTTTTGTTTGTTCCACAGAACGCCTCCTCAAGAGCACCTTTGGTCCAAAGTCAAATAACGCCATTGAGAGTATTTTCCCTTTAGACCTGACAGGGACAAAAATGACGTTTTCTTCATCCGAGAGCCGCGACCCTTATTGACAGATCCCACCTATCTGGTACAGTGCAACATATGCACGGGATCTCGACGAGGGATGCAGCTAAGAGGCTAGGAATAAGTCCGATCGCGCTCAGCCGTTATGTCGCGAGCGGCAAGGTTCCGATCCTGCTGTAATCACTCTCGGACGTTCCAAGGTTCACGTTTGGAGCGATGAACAAATCGAGCACGTCCGCCAGCTCCTGCCGAAGATCGCCAACGGCAGGAAAACGAGGTATAAGAAGCAATCAGCAACCAGCAGTCAGCAATCAGCCAAAACGAAAAGCAAAACCAAAAGCAAAAAGAAGTAAAAACCACAACCAAAACGGACGCGCCGGTGTTGAAGCACCGAACGCGCCCTGACCACACCACCTGCGGAGGCAGGCAATATGGCTATTAAGAAGCTAACACACTCCATCCACCCCAGAGCCTCAACCCACAACCACCCGCCGGGCCCATGCCGGTGAAAACGCACGTTTATCGCTCCCTCACCAGGCTGAACGCCGGATTTGAAAAGGTCATCCTGGAATTCGGCAACCTGAAGCAGATCAACTATTTCCGCTCTGACCCGCTCACCGCCATGTACAACCAGCTCTTGCGGATTCGCGCCCAGGCCAACCGGGAGTTCATCGCGGTGCTCAGCGCCCGCGAAGCCGCCAACGCAACCCACTTTGACGATCTTTCTCAACCCAACAAACCCGAACCCCTCGCCGGATAGACTCCAGAACCGGCTCAGACCCGAAGGCAAAACCTTGGTCGCAGATTCACGCTGATGAGCGCAGATAGAAGTCTGTTCTCTCATTCGCGTCAATTCGCGGCCAATTCCCCCGCTCCGATTTGCACTTACCGCAACGGCCCCAAAGAGCGCGACGGATCAAGGGCTGAGGCGACGGGGACAGGCTGGACTTTCTCCTCTATGTCTCATCAGTCCCGCTTCAGCGGGACGGCTGATAATAGCCCGGCACGGCTCGGAGAGAGCTTGCGACCGACGAGCAACCGGGGTCCCCGGCAAGGCCGATTTTGCCTTGCTGGGGTGGAAGTGCCGGGTAAGCAAAGAAAAGATCCCTTCCTCACGCCTGTGGCCGCGAGCAGCGCCAGAGGAACGCTACAAAGTTCCAGCGTCGGGCCAGTTGCTCCCAATTCGTCGCGGTCTGGCGATCCTATTCGCCAGTAAAAGAATTCCGCCGGTCCATGGTTTCCTGTGTAACGTTTTTGCCTCCCGCGTCACAAACAAATAACAGATAAGAAGTGTCCCTGGTTCTGAAGGCAGGCAGTCCCAAGTTGCTTTCTTATCGATAGCGACGGGTTCGGCCGAAACCGAATCTCCGCCCATTGGTAAACCCCAAATATAGTCGCGCCAATCCGCGCGATTCCCGAGAGGTGCTGTATGGCTCTCCCAACCGATATTGCAGAACGTCGTTTTTCCCTTGAACGCCAGCCCGCGGATTCTACTGCCGCTGTTATCTCGCAGCCTTTGCCCAAAATGTGGGTAGGGTTTGCGTTTCTCCTGCTGTACTGGGTTTTGAGGCTGCCCGTGCTGTTTCCTGCGCTCTCTTCCGCTCCCATCAGTCCAGCGCAGGAAGAGAAGCTGTCTCTTGTCATACTCCTGATCAGGCTTAGCTGCTGGATCTATTGGCTATTTTGCGTCTATCGCATCCATAAGGTCCTCGCGAAGGTGACCGCCGGCACGTATCCTATAGCGGCTCGCAGGGCGGTGGGATTCCTGCTGATTCCTCTCTTCAATATCTTCTACTGGAACTTCAAGTGGACCAAGCAGATTGCGATTTTCGTGAACAAGCGCTCGCCCGAAGTGAAAGTTGGAAGAGTATGGCCAGGAATCGTATTGTTTGTGGCTGGGGTATCGGGCATCTTCTTTGATCCCGGAATACGGATCCTCATGATCTTCAGCGTTGGATTGTATCTGACCCGCAGGATTGGACAGGTGGTTCGCCCCACTGAGAAAGCCTCGGTCAGCCGAGGCAAAGAGCCGCTCAGCCTCGCAATTTCCGCCGGCGTTGGCGCGGCGTTCGCGTTCATTTTGGCTCAGGCGGTCAGCGGTTTTCCAACAATCGAGCACAAGCGCGAACAGTTGATGGCGGTGGTGCTGGTCTCCCTGGGCCTGATGTGGTTTATTGAGCCGGTGGCCGACAAGTTACGCCTCTGGTTCGGACTGGTGGAAGACCATCCGCCCCTGCGACCGCGCCGTCCCATGCTGTTCAACGCAGCAGTTTTTGGCTTCCTCGTCCTGATGAGCACGATCCATGCCCTGCTGCACGATCAGATCCGGGATCAGCCCGGCACCACGGGACTGGTGCTCCTGATGGGATTACTTGCCTCCGGGGGCATAACTTATGCCTGGATCATTGGCGCGCAAGCCGTGCCGCGGCGCTCGGCCAGCAGGGGGCTGATTGGAGGTGCCCTGGTAGGAATCTTTCTGCTTTCGCCTGCAGGACTCAGCGTGGCAAATCCGATTCTCGGTCGTCATCAGGTCACGCGCTCGGCTGTTCTCGTCTCTCAGCTTCCGGGCATAGAGCCGGTTTTTGCCGGGAAGGGACCTGCTCCTGCTCCATCATCTCAGAAGTCGGCTCTGGTGAAAAAAACAACTCGACCACTCCATCCCCTATTGTGGGCTATCGGTTGTCCGCTCTTCGGTCTCGCGGGCGGATTTGCCATTGACCGCACTCGCAATCGCCGTATGCTGAGGAATCTGGCCCTGGGGCTGTTACTCAGCGCCGTAATCATCATCCTGATTGGCTGGTTCGGCACCCAGGGCGCACCCTGACTTCCAGGTATGTGCCGATATCGTTTGTTTTGTTTGCGGATGGTGGTTGGGGCTTGTCGTCTATCCTTCGGTTGAAGGCATGCTGGTCGGACAGCCGCCGTTGCACCCTGCCCCGGCTGACGCAACAGGAGCGGCGGCCTAAGAACCTGGGAAAGCAAAGAAGAGGCCCATTCCTCGCTGCCTCAGGCTGCGCGCAGCGAAGCGGAGCGCCACAAGAATCGCCGTAATCGCGCGTGATCGCACGACATCGCCGGCACCTGAAAGCAAACCTTTACCGCGGATCCACGGCAGGCCGGGACAGGTAAACGCGGATTAGCGCAGAGCGGGAACTCAGACCCAAAGGCGAAAACATTGGCCGCAGATTCACGCGGATGCACGCAGAAAAAAATCTGTTCTCTCATTCGCGTAAATCGCGGCCAATTCCCGCTCCGATCTTACATTTACCGCAAAGGGCGCGAAGGGCGCAACGGAGAAGCAAAACCTTACGACTGATGACACTGATGGGACTGATCAGGAAAAGGCATTTACCAGGTGCGCGCTAATCGTCCGTTCTCACTGAGCAGTTTTGAATGGGCGAGGGCCAGCAACCTGTTGCCGTCGCGATCATCACGGGCCACCGCCATTAGTTCGGTGTACCTGTCGTAAATTTTGAGCTGTGGCCATTCCATGCTGTCGGCATCAACCAGCAGAAGAAAAGGTTCTGATGCGGGGCCTTCGGCGTCGTAGTTTTCCCCGCGATCCAGATTTCATCACCTGACTCCAGAATGTATTCCAGCATGACCCATGGCATGCGTGGTCCGCGCCAGTTCCAGGTCTTGCCGCCGTCTTTGGAGATGAGCGTTTGCATAGTCTGGCGAGGCGTGGCGGATTCGTCTTCACATGCGGGAAACACGGCAAAAACCAGGACCGTCTTTCCATGCGACCACACCAGGTTCGGCGTGGGCTGATCATCCTGCGAGTACGCCCGCACAAAAACCGCTGACAGTCGTCAGCAACACGATGCCCAAAGAAAGCAAAAGCTGCGGTTTGTTCAGACTGGCTTTCATCCTTTAGCCCTCAGCTCTTGTAGCAGGTCAGGCCGCCATTGTACATCCGCGAAGCGATATGGTCGGGCCGGATCAGACAGGATTCTTGCAATGTTCTAACCTTTTCTCATCCAATGCTGTAGCCATACATAGATACCTTCTTAACCATGCTAAGTAGTTTTAGTTACCGGTAGCACCAGCAACGGAGGTGTGTTGCTGCTGCATCCTAGGACACATGAAAAGTCAGCTAGCCGGCCTCGCTCTCGTCCTTTCGCTGCTGCTTGTTCCCGGCATCAGCCACGCACAGACTCCCATTTCCTGCAGAGTCAACATTTTTGACGCACCGCCTGGCGGCGATCCGCCGGCCACGTTTGTCAACGGCATCAATCGATGGGGCAATGCGGTTGGTTTCACTTCCATCACGGAGCTTCCTTTCATCCGCCATCCTGACGGTGGCTATTGAGGTCCTGCCCATCCATGTCTCCGGTTTTGTTGACGCCATACCATCCAAGCGCAATGCTTTCGGCGTGACGGTAGGCAAGATTCAGGATGCTCAAGGCCACTTCCATGGCTTTATCAACTCGGGGAGCGATACCGTTCTCTTTTCCATTCCCGGCGCGGTGGACACCTTCCTGACCGGCATCAACCGCTATGGAACCATTGTGGGCTACTTCAAGGCCGCGGACGGAACCTTTAAGAGCTTCAAGATCAAAAACGGAAAAACAACCATGTTGCAGTTCCGCACCAACACCCAGGCCACTTCCATCAGCGATACCGGAGTGATTGTGGGCAACACGATTGGAACCCCTCCCATCCGGAATCCCCGCGGATTTGTCCTGATAAACGGGCTGTTTCATGACTTGGATTTTCCCGGAGCCATCTTCACCTCCATTGCTGACATTAATGCCACCGGCACAATCGTCGGCACCTTCGGCACAACCAGCGGAGGAGGCGGCTTCATTTTCAAGAACGGCACGTTCTTCGTCCCCACGCTTCGGACGTCGGACGGGAAGGTCTTTTCCGGCAGCATCGACGGCATTAACGGGTTTGGCGCCATCGCGGGGACCGTGGGAATCATCTTTCCTGATGATCCCAGCGCCGGCAATGGCTTTTTAGGCTTCGTGGGAAAATGCGCACCCTGATGGGGAGTCGCAAAACCCTTACCGCTGATGACACTGATCAGGAAAGGCATTTACCGCAACGGGCACAAAGGGCGCAACGGCAAATCACGGAAGGAGAACCTTCCGGCTCTCCTTCCGCGCAGGCTTATCTCAGTTCAGTTTTAATGGTGTCCATGTATCTTGCCGAGGCGAACTGGATTTGGTCAAGCTCACTTCCACTCCGTCCCGCAAATCCGAGCATGAACGTGTCTTTGGGAACTGGCCAGTTGAACTGGCTGCCCCCGCCCCGCCGTCGTAGATCTTCTCTGTGCCGGAGCTGATGGTCAGATGGTCAACCCTTGCCCCGCTCCTTCCGTCGACTTTGGTAATAAATTGACGCGTCACTAACTTTTCGGAAAAAGGCTGGAGGGCCGATGAATCTCCTTCATCGTCCGTGATCGCTGAATGTCACGGATGATCGGGAGAGGTGCTTGCATTGCGCTTCGACGAGGGCCGTGCGGCAGAACCTAAACGCGTCCGCCGCATCGTCTTCGCAGGCGAGGTTAGCGCCAGGGTTCAGTCTTCTGCGTACCAATCCGAGTGTGGCGAAAACTTGTGGCAGGAGAGGCATTGCGTTTCCATCCACTGGAACAGGCATGCCGGGCAAACACCGCCAGTGTCAAACGTGTTCCATCGGTGTCCGCAGGTGCATGCCCAGCGGTCTTCCTTCTTCGGCGACCAGCCGCACTTCGGGCAACGAATGTGTGGGCCGGAAGACCCACTGCCTCGCTCAACTTCTCTTTCCGGCACAAGGGTTGGAGTATCTGTCTTAAGGCTCATGGCTGTGTTGCCAAGACTATAACAACTGCTTTGTCATTGAGATGGCCCTTGCTGAGTACTTTTTAATCCTTACGGCAAACTTATTCACCTGCAGGAAAAAACTGCCGCTGCTATTGACTCTTGCCGGAAAACAAGCCTAGACTCAGCGGCTGTAGCTCTACCGGTGTGAAGTGAGCAAGAGAAGTAAAAAACCGGTGCGGGCCCCGCCAGTACGACAGCAGTCGCCCTGTATTCCACTCTTGTCTGTTCTTTCCGGCCCTGTTCATTCATCCGTGCAAAACAACATTGAAACCGAGGTCAAAGTATGCCTGCTGACGATAATTTGAAAAGACTTGAGGAGCGCCTGACGCGATTAGAATCCGCCCTGAACCAGATTGGAGGAAGCGGCGGATTTACCCCGCCGGGTGGAGCTGTGGTAGATCCGCCGCCGTGGCATTACCGCTGGCCCACTCCTGTGGTGGACCCAGGACCGTGGCCACACCCCGTTGCCGATCCCGCACCATATCCGTGGTATGGCGGAGGAGGTTTCCGCCGACCCATTCCCACTCCTGTGGTTGACCCTGCAGTCTTCGCCGGAGGCGGCGGAGGAGTTCCCAGCCCGTTCAGCGCGCAAGCTGCATCCGCGCAATCTCTCTTTGGACGGCTTGGACATGTTGGCGATCCTCCTCCCATCGATGTAAGCCGCTTCAGCGTGGTGCAATTGGAATCAGCGCTGCATTCCATCGCGGCGGAGAAGGCGCGGCTGGCTTCAATGGAAACCATGATCAAACAGCAACTGGAAACCGCTAAGAAACAGGGCTAGGCAACTGAAACTCGCGGTCCGGATGGGTCATCATAGGCCGTCCGGACCGGATAAGGAGGTTCAACGTGCAGACAGCATCCAACGCAATACCCGCGCGGCCACAGCATTGTCGCGCACAGAAAGCTCTGCTCATTGGTTTCCAGGACCAGGACAACCTTGGTCTTCGCTACCTGATGTCGGCAGTCAATGCTTCCGGGCATCACGCTTCCATCATGACTTACGCGTCTGATCCGGAGCCCATCCTGAAACGCATTCGGCGGGATCAACCGGATGTTGTTGGGTTCTCACTGATCTTTCAATACATGGCCCCCGACTTCGGCCGGGTGATTGCCGCGCTGCGCGAAGCTGGCGTTACCGCTCACTTCACCATGGGAGGCCACTACGCGAGCTTTGAGCCGGCGGAAATTCTCAAGCGCATTCCCGGCCTCGATTCAGTAGTTCGCTTTGACGGCGAGGTCACGCTGGTGAAGATTCTGCATGCACTCAGCTCGGGCGAAGACTGGCGAATTCTTCCGGGCATAGCGTTTCGTTGTGCCGATGGAGAAGTCGCGCTGCCACGGCTGGCCACAGTTGTCGACGATCTTGATGCTCTTCCCACGCCTGATCGCCGCTCCATCGACTACGAAGGCCATCCCATGCCCACAGCTTCCGTCCTGGGAAGCCGCGGATGTCCGTGGGATTGTTCCTTCTGCAGCATTCGTCCTTTTTACGAGGAGCAGGGCGGGGCGCTGCGGCGGCTGCGCAAACCACGCGCCGTGGTGGACGAGATGCTGGATCTGCATCGCAACCGCAATGTGCCAATTTTTCTTTTTCAGGATGATGATTTCCTTGCCGGTGGCAAAAATGCCAAACGCTGGGCCATGGAGATTGCTGACCTGATTGCCGCAGAAGGCCTGGGCGGGCAAATTGCTTTCAAGATCAGTTGCCGCTCTGATGAAATCCATGAAGAAGTTCTGGAGCGCCTGATTGCGGGTGGACTCACGCACGTCTACATGGGCGTGGAATCCGGGGATGATGAAGGCCTGCTGAACATGAGCAAGCGCATCAAGCCGGAAACGCACCTTCGCGCCGGCCGCATCCTGAAGCAATTTGGAATGTCATTCGACTTCGGCTTCATGCTGGTGGATCCCTACTCCAGCTTCCGCAGCATCCGCCAGAACGTGAGCTTCCTGGAAGAGTTCATCGGCGACGGCTGGACCGTAGCGCCCTTCTGCCGCATGCTGCCTTACGCGGGAACGCCCATCAAGCGCAGGCTCGAGGGCGAAGGCCGGCTGCTGGGGACGCAGTTTGAACCGGATTACAAATTTCTTGATCCCAAACTTGATCTCTTCTATGACTGGATGGTCAGGACGTTCTACACGCGCAACTTCACCAACCAGGGGCTTTGCCACATCCTGCGCAGCCTTCTCTTTGAGGCACACCTGCGCTTACCGGCACAGAACCGTGTATCCGAGGCGCAGAAGGCATACGTCCATTACCTCACCTCGATCTGCAATCAGGTGGCCTGCTACACGCTGCGGTGCGCGGTAGACCACATTGAATCCACGCCATTGGAGAAGCTGGAGAAAGACACCGGCTATCTTGACGGGCTCACGCAGCATGAGCAGCGGGAAGAGGGGCGCTTGACCGCGGAACTGGCCCAGTACTACGAATGGGTGCATCAGGACCATTCGCCGGTGCCCGGGCCGGTGGGAGGCTTTGAAAAGTCGTGGACCTTCCACGAAGGCGACTACGAAGCAGCGGGCGTAGGCGCAGCGATGCGATGAAGCGATCTGGAGCAGTGGACGTTGTACTTGTAAATATGCCGTTTGCGGAAGTGCAGCGGCCGTCCATTGCTCTGGGCCTGCTGCACGCTTCGCTCAAGGGAACAGGGGTCCGCAGCGAGGTAATCTACGCAAATCTCTGGTTTGCTGAGTCGATCGGTCTGGCTTCCTATCAGGCGTTACAATCCACAGCGACTGATCATTTGCTGGGAGAATGGTGTTTCGCCGCCAACCTGTTTCCGGAAAATGAAAAGCAGGACGAAGAATATCTCGATCTGGTTCTGGAAGCGCGCACGCAGGGGCTTCCGCCTCTGCTGGAACAAAGAAAAGAAGTGATGCGTTGGATTCGCGGGCAGACCAGCGCATTTCTTGATCGCCTGGCGGAAGCTATCGTCGCGCGCCAGCCATGCATTGTGGGCTGCAGTTCTGTGTTCCAGCAGCATTGCGCTTCTCTCGCCGTGCTGAAGCGAATCCACGAACTAAGCCCGGAAACCATTCTGATCATGGGAGGCGCGAATTGCGAAAGCGAAATGGGAGTGGAAACACTGGCCGCATTTCACTGGCTGGATTGCGTGGTCTCCGGTGAAGCCGACGCAATCTTTCCCGATCTATGCCGCGTTTATCTGGAGCATGGCCGGGAATGCGACGGAGATCTGCCTTACGGCGCAATTTCACAGACCCAGGTGCGGGCCGGATGGAACGGCAACAAGCCGCCGCGGCCGATAGTCCGTGATCTCGACACGTTGCCCATTCCGGACTACGACCACTACTTTGAGGCTTTGCGTAACTCAACACTTTCAACTTTGGTGCGACCGGGATTGCTCGCGGAAAGTTCGCGTGGCTGCTGGTGGGGAGAAAAATCGCATTGCACATTCTGCGGCCTGAATGGCACAGGCATGGCGTACCGCTCCAAATCAGCGCCACGGGTTCTGGATGAGTTGAACGAATTGTCACAGCGCTACGGAACAAGAAGTTTCCAGTTCGTGGACAACATTCTTGACATGTCATTCTTCAAAACCGTCCTGCCGCAACTGACAGAGGCAGAGCCGAAGTATGCGCTGTTTTACGAAACCAAGGCCAACCTGAAGCGCGAACAGGTGAAAATGCTGGCCGAGGCGGGTGTGGGCTGGATCCAGCCGGGGATTGAGAGCCTTGACGATAACGTCCTTCGCCTGATCGCCAAAGGCAATTCCACGCTCATGAACCTGCAACTGCTCAAGTGGGCTTTAGAGTTCGGCATTCACGTATCCTGGAACATGCTGAGCGGTGTTCCGGGCGCATGTGATAGTTGGTACGCAGAGATGGCTGAGTGGCTTCCTGCTATTTTCCACTTGCAGCCCCCGTCCGGAGTGATTCGCATCCGCTATGACCGCTTTAGTCCTTATCACTCGCGTCCCCAGGATTTCGGCCTCTCTCTGCATCCAAGCCGTGCGTACCAATATGTGTACCCGTTCTCGAAGGATTCATTGATGCGACTGGCTTATTCGTTTGAAGACAGCAAGCGGCCCGGCCATGCACATCGCGGATTTCAGGAAGGTCCCGGACAACAGAGCCTGCAGGATGCCGTACGAGAATGGAATTCCCTCTGGAATAGTTCGAAGCCGCAGCTACAAGCCCTCGATGGTGGCCTGAGACTCCACTTCCTGGACACACGCCCCTGTGCTTTGCAACAGCAATGGACAGCCGGTGAACTTGAAAGTGAAATCTATCGGCTCTGCGATTGCGCGCAAACTCCCACAGCTTTATTCGAGCAGCTGACCGCGCGAGGAAAAGGAGTCACGCTGGAAGTGATCAAAGCCAGCATAGAAAATCTGCGCGCTGCAAAAGTTGCTTTGCACCAGAACGGAAAGGTGCTTGCCCTGGCAGCAGTAAGCACAACTCAGCGCGGCCATTCTGAGTGCTGATTTGGAACACCGGGCCTGGGAAGCGCTGAAGCTCCCACGGACCCAAACCCTCGCGTTCGCTGTGCAGCAGGCAGCCTATTTCGCCATACCGTCGGTAAACAGCCCACGATACTTCAACATGGGCTCTATGCTGGGCTTCTTGCCTCGCCACGTCTCGTACATCTTTTCCAGGTCCTCGGTATTGCCACGGGATAACACCATATTGCGGAAGCGGTCTCCGTTTGCGCGCGTCAATCCGCCATGTTGTTCGAACCACTGGTTGGCGTCGTCCGCCAGCATCTGTGTCCACAGATAAGCGTAATAGCCCGCGGCATACCCGCTTCCCCAGATGTGTGCAAAGTAGCTTGAGCGGTAGCGTGGTGGTGTATAGCGGATCCACAGGTGCATCGGCTCCAGGGCTTCTTTCTCAAACTTGTCCGCCTCCTGCAACCCCGCAGTTGCGGGCAGCGTATGCCACTTCATGTCCAGCTCGGCAGCGGCCACCAGTTCCGTCATCTGGTATCCGGCATTGAACGTTTTAGCTTTTCTGATTTTCTCCACCAGTTCCTTCGGCATGGGTGCGCCGGTCTTGTAGTGCTTGGCATAGTGCTCGAACACTGAAGGATAGAGCGCCCAATGCTCATTGAATTGCGAAGGGAACTCCACAAAATCGCGCGCTGTTGAGGTTCCTGAAATGCTGGGATATTCCGTGTTTGAGAACATCCCGTGCAGCGCATGGCCAAATTCGTGGAACATGGTGGTCACATTGTCTGACGTAAGCAAGGCCGGCTCGCCCGGGGCCGGAGGATCAAAGTTGGCGACATTCGCCACCACTGGCTTGGTGCCCAGCAGCTTTGATTGCTCCACATAGTTCGTCATCCACGCGCCGCCCTGTTTGTTATCGCGCTTGAAGTAATCAGCGTAGAACAGCGCCAGCGGGCTACCGTCCGCATTGAAAACCTCAAACACACGTATGCCAGGAGCGTATACAGGAAGGTCTTTCCGCTCCTTGAAGCTCAACCCATAAAGCTGATGGGCGGCGTAGAACACTCCATTTTCGAGCACATTGTTCAGCTCGAAATACGGCTTTACGTCGTCCTCGTTCAGATCATATTTCGCCTTGCGCACCTGCTCGGAATAGAACTCCCAGTCCCACGGCTGGAGTTGAAACCCGCCCTTCTGCTTGTCGATCACTTCCTGGATGTCCTTGGCCTCGGCTGCGTCTCGCGTCACAGCCGGCGCCGCAAGCTGGTCCATGAATTTGAGCGCCGCCTCCGGCGTCTTCGCCATCTGGTCTGTCAGCTTCCAGGCCGCAAAGTCCGGGTATCCCAGTAGCTTTGCTTTTTGCGCCCGCAATTGCGCAATCTTCGCAATGGTCTCTCGCGTGTCGTTCGCATCACCGCGCTCTGCCCGCCCCCAGGAATTTTCAAAAATCGTCTGGCGCGTGGAGCGGTTGCTCAAGGAAATCAGGTCCGGCTGCTGGGTCGTGTTTTGCAGCGGAATGACATATCCTTCCACCTTGCGATTTTTTGCCGCTTCCTGCGCCGCCTTGACTTCAGCGTCCGTCAAGCCTGCCAGCGCTGCCTTATCGGTGGTGACATAGGCGCCTGCTTTTGTCGCGGCAAGCAGATTCCTGATGAAGGTTTGCGAAAGGCTCGCCAGCTCCTCATTGATTTTCTTCAGTTCCGCTTTGTCCGCATCGCTGAGATTTGCTCCCGCGTGTACGAACTCCTGGTAGTCGTGCTCCACCAGCCGCAACTGTTCCGGAGTGAGCTTCAGTGAATGGCGTTCTTTATAGACTGCCTCCACCCGCTGAAACAGCTTCGCGTCCAGATGAATCGCGTCCTCATGTGCCGCCAGTTTCGGCGCTTCCGTCTGGCGGACCTCCTGCAACGTTGGATTCGTGTTGGCGCTCACCACGGCAAAGAACGCTTTCGTGACCCGCTCCAGCAGTTGTCCGGTCTTTTCCATGGCGACAATTGTGTTATCGAACGTCGGCGGCTGAGTACTACCCGCGATTGCCTGCATCTCCTTTCGCTGTTCTGCCATTCCAGCCTCGATCGCGGGCTGATAGTCCTCATTCTTGATCTTGTCAAACGGAGGAGCTGAGAACGGCAGTTTGCTTGGCGCATAGAAGGGATTATCAGGGCCGAACTGCGCCGCCGGGGCGGTCGATTCAGTGGAAGCGATACTCGTGATGCCAATCATAAGAGCGGTACCAATCAGCAGGATATTCATATAACTCCAGTGTAATGGGTTACGCGGAATGCCGGTCAAGTGTGGGTACCTGTCCGTTTTTTCTCATTTCCACTTTTCTGCCCCATCGCTTGAAACATGCAGTCATGGCAACCAAAAGGCGCGAGATTCAGATGATGATGGCATCGCCGCAGTTTCAGTCTTGTTTAACAGGGTCTCTCCTTGATTCCCGCAGCAGCACAACCCGGCCTTGCCCGCGTGAATCGAAGCCGCGTATAGGGAAAATCCAAGGGAGTGAAATTTATGTATCGATGCGTGCTCGCAATGTTCCTTCTTTATTTTGGTGTGTTGGGCTGGTTGCCGTCAGGGGTGCAGCAAAGCCCCAGCCCAAGCCCATCGCCCACGTCGTCGCCTTCCACGCTCACACCCTCAGACAACATCACGCCCACGCCTTCCCCAAGTCCGTCACCCAGTCCAGCCCAGACCCCAAGTTCCATTGAGACGCCAACTCCAACGGAAACACCCACTCCAACTGAGACACCAACCCCAATGGCGACGCCAACTCCAACAGCTTCGCCGACCCCAAGCAAATCGTCTATGTAATGAAAAGCTCTCTCAACACGGAGGCATAGAGACACGGAGGAGAAGCACTTTCCGGAGCGGTCCGGCGCGGACGTCGCTAGCAGAGTCGGCGCGAATCGTTGCAGGCCAAGAATCTTGCTCCTGCAATTTTATCGTCGACCTCAACCATGGATTGTCGGCAAAATCTCATCCGTGCCCTCTCGAAAATGCGTCCTGAAGTTACTATGAGCTGTCATTTGCGACTTACCAGCGCCGCTCGGCGCGGCAGATAATAGCCCACTCCGTTCCCGAGGCGCGCTGCGCACTGAGGGATAAGGGGTGGATAGACAAAGTAAGACCGACACCATACTGCCGTAGGCCGGAGCGGAGCCGTGGGCGAAGCGACATTAAAAACCATTTTCATGCTCGGTATGAGGCCCAGACTCCCTGGTGAGATTCTTTCAGGCGCTTATCCAGCGAATTTGTCCGCCGCGGCAACCAGGGCGCGAGTATTGGGCGGATCGAAGGCGCTGTGGCCGCAGTCCGGAGTGATGATGAGTTCGGCTTCAGGCCAGGCACGATGGAGGGCCCATGCGCTTTCCATAGGACAGACCACATCATAACGGCCCTGCACGATTACGCCGGGAATGTGGCGGATGCGTGAGGCGTTGCGCAGGAGCTGGTCATCGCTTTCGAAAAAAGCCTTGTTGAAAAAGTAGTGTGCCTCAATGCGGGCAAAGGCGAGGGCGAACTCATCTTCTTCGTAATGGGCGGTAAAGCCGGGATCGGGCAGCAGCTTTGAGGTGGCGCCCTCCCATCCGCTCCATATCTTGGCGGCCGCAAGTTGCACAGCGTGGTCAGGACTGGTCAGGCGTCGGTAATAGGCGGAGAGCAGATCATCGCGCTCGGCCACAGGGATGTGTGCAAGATATGGCTCCCAGGCATCGGGAAACACGACGGAAGCGCCGCGTTGGTAGAACCAGTCAATCTCCTGCTTGCGCAGAAGAAAGATGCCGCGCAGGATGATTTCCGTGACGCGCTCAGGATGGGTCTGGGAATAGGCGAGCGCCAGAGTGGAACCCCACGATCCGCCGAACACCTGCCAGCTCTCAATGCCGAGGTGCTGGCGAATTTTTTCAATATCGGCCACCAGGTCCCAGGTGGTGTTTGCTTCCAGTGACGCATAAGGCGTGCTCTTGCCGCAGCCGCGCTGGTCAAAATTCACGATCCGATATTTTTCCGGATGGAAGAAGCGGCGCTGTTTGGGATCAGAGCCGCCGCCGGGACCGCCATGAAGAAAAATGACCGGCTTGCCCGCGGGATTGCCATTTTGCTCGTAGTAGATTTCATGGATAGGTGACACGCGTAGCTTGCCCGTGTTGTAAGGCTCAATCGGAGGATAAAGCCAGTTGACGGGATCTTTCATGATGGAAGCGGGCAAGACCTGGTTGGGCATAAGTGGGAAGTATAACGTGTGCATTTTCCAGATGAGGCATTGGGTGCAATGAGAAATACTAGCCGGACCGAGTCATCCGGTGATCGGCCTCTTGCTATGGAGTCGCGCCTAGTTTCTTCAATCTCTCTTCGGCGCTGGCCTTAATGGAGTCACGCACATTCTGTGGGTCCGCAGTATCTTTGGGTAAGAGCGCCAGCGCCTTTCGAGTGTTCTCAAGCGCAAGCTGTTTCTGGCCAGCAGAAAGATATACCTCTCCCAGGACATCATAGGAGTTCGGCGAGTCAGGGTACGCTGCGGCGTTCAGCTTCACGATCTCCAAAGCCTGCGCGGTATCTTTTGCTTCAAGGTGCTCACCCGCCATCCACAGCATGATGTCCTGCGGGATAAATCCCGCCTTGGGATCTTTCAGGCGCGCAGCGGACAGCGTTTTCTCAAGCTGCGCTGGTCCGCCAGGCTGATCGAGAAGCGCCATCTCGCGGATTTCCGCAGGAATGGCTGGGGATTCTGCCATGGCAGGCGCGTGCCCGGGAGTTTTGATCAGCGTGGTCATATACCAACCGACGATAGCTTGCGGCAGATCCGGGTGAACAGAGAAAATTTCTGCGGCATGATGCCCGGTCTGATAGTGGCCAAACTTCTTTCCCGGTGAGCCGCTGATGGTATAAAGCAACTCGGTCATCGGCACCATGAATGGATACTGGTCGTCATCGGCCACGGCAAAGAATACAGGCCTCTTGGATTGCCGCAGGAACTTGCGTCCTTTCAGATCGGTTGGGCCGGCGAGGAGAACAAGAGATTTCACCTCGGGATGGCGTATGGCGGTCTTAACTGCATTGTCCACGCCGCAGCTTCCGCCGCCGAGACCGATTTGCGCGGCGTTCACTCGGGGCTGCGATTTCAAATATTGATAAGCGACGTCAATGTCGCCAGGCCACTTATTCATTTCTTCCTGAGGCTCGATCGGGCCCGCGCTTTTGGGTGGGTTGTGTGGCTTGTCTCCGCTGTCGCCGAAGCCGCGAAGATCCATGGTCACAACGCTGATTCCCGCTGCGGCAAGCTGCTGGGCCAGCCCGTCCCAGATGCGGCGATCATGATCACACTGGTGCAGCAGCAGCACTCCCGGACCTGGTTTGCCTGAAGAGAACCAGGAAGCTTTAAGCTTGATTCCATCAGCCGCCGTCAAATCCACTACTTTCATGGCTGGTGGCTCTTTCGCCAGGCAGGCGGTTGCCGCCATGAGAAGAATGCCGACAAGAAGACGTTTCATGGATCTCTTGTGTCTGCTCGTTCGAAAAGAAAGGCAAATGGTGACAGGGCCGGGTAGACCCCGATAAGTGACGGAAAAGAGCCGGTTCACCACGGAGTCACCCACCCACCAAGCCAACAGCGGGCTGGTCGGGGACCCCGGCACGGAGGCAAGCCACGCCGTGGAATTCTCGGATGGGGAAACAGAAGCAGACGAAGGAGGCAACGGTCACAGATGACAGGATACTTGCATGGAAGCCGAACCGCAACTAGGAGGCGGAGTCGTAAGGTCCCAAGGATCAAAGTCTGGCTCGAATGGGGCGTTGGTGCTCCACATGACCAGTCCTGGATATTCGGCTGAAGCCGTCTCAGCATCACCCCATCCATAATCCAGTATGGAGTAAATTCCCTCGGCGCTAAGTAGCTCATTGGCGGCGTTTCGCAATGATATCGAGAGATTGTTTGATTCCATGGGTTTGTCAGTCAGTTTGATGCGGACTTGCGACGTCGCTTGGGCGGAGCAGGAATCAGCGGTGCGGTGAGCTTTTCGTAGAGAGCGAAAAGAAATTCGACGCGTTGACGATCGTTTTCGAACGGCTGCGGGCGGTAGCAGAGGTCCACGGCACGATCGAGCTGGGCGTGAGCTCTGACTAGTGCAGGAGGCATTGTAAGGGGATCGTACAGGTCGGCCAGTGTTGCACCAGCAAATCGTTCCCGAGTTTGGAGAACTTGATGGGCTGCGTTCTCGATGTCTTTTCGTTGTTTGGCCGTTGGTGCTTCTGGCCAAGGAAAATTGTTGTCAACGAGCGTGTTGGAGTAACGATAATCGGATTTCAGTCTCCCGCACACTTGTCGTACCCACGCCATGTGCATCGCCGAAGTAAGAATACCAAAATGGTAATTTGTCCCGTCCGGCACAAACTGCACGGTATTGCTGCAAATCACGCTCTTGGACACAAATGCAATTGGAATATACGGTGGATTCTCGGAGGAGACTTCAGGCACTGCTAAGTAGTCGGAACTCGGCTGAGCGATTTGCCGAAATAAGGTGGCAAAATTCGCATCACGCCGAGTTGATTCCGCTTTGCTCGCGGCCCTGAAATCACGAACCTGTTGAATGCGTTCACGCACTCTTGGCAACCTGCGAAGCTTTTCCGCATCAGCTCCTACTAGCCAAAGGCAATAGCGCTTTTCACCGTTTATAAAATCATATCCACCCATATACGGACGTATGAATTCCTCAGCCGCCGGTTCTTTATCGACGAGTCGATCTCGTTCTCGTGGTGTCAGTAGAAAGTGTCCACCGTCGGTCGGCTTATTGCCCCAGGACATCTTAGGCACATCACAGAGTGGTGTTGTTCGATTGAGGATGACATGGTCGGACCCTTCAATTAAGTAAGGGCTGATGTTTCTGACAACGGTGAAAGTGACGTTATCTTCGCCCGCTTCGTAGTCGTAAATGCGCTTACCAGCTCTATCGAAAGCGGAGAATCCAATGATGACGACGTGGACATGCGCTTTTCCACGGGCTTCACTCGCCCACCGAAATGTGCGATGCGCGAACAAGATTTTGAGCCCGTAGCGACAAAAGAGCTCAGTCCAAAGAATTCCGACCTGCTCACCTTGTGTGATGGAATTTGTCGAGACAAGGCCTGCCACGGTCCGGGACCCTTGGATGTATTCCGCCGCTTTCACGTACCAATTGCAAACATAATCCAGGACTCCCCGAGCGTGAATGTTTGAGAGAACCAGGTGCTGGTCGGCTTTCTGCTCCTCGCTCTGAAAGCTTTGACCCACAAACGGCGGATTGCCGAGCACGTAGTTGCACCCTTCAACGGGCAGGATCTTTTTCCAATCCAGACGCAAAGCATTGCCGCAGGCGACGGTTGGTGATTTCTTGAGGGGCAGGCGGACGAAATACTGCCCGAAAGCTTCAGACAGCCGGATGTTCATCTGATGGTCCATGAGCCACATGGCGACTTCGGCGATGCGGGCGGGCCACTCACTGATTTCGATCCCGTAGAACTGATCCACGTCCACCAGCGAAAGACGTTGAATATCGAGTTCCTGCTCGATGCTGCCCTTGTAGAGTTCCTTCAGCAGTTCAATTTCAAGCAGCCGCAATTCGCGGTAAGTAACGACCAGGAAGTTTCCGCAGCCGCAGGCGGGATCAAGAAAGCGCAGGCTGGCGATTTTTTCATGAAAGCGGCGGAGTTCGGCTTTACTGTTTTTTGCGCGTTCAAATTCGGCGCGCAGGTCGTCCAGAAAGAGCGAACGGATCACCTTGAGAATGTCACGCTCATTGGTGTAATGCCCGCCTATCTGGCGGCGTTCTCGCGGTTCCATCACCGCTTGAAACAGAGAGCCAAAGATTGCAGGCGAGATGCGCGACCAGTCAAATGAACAGCAATAGAGCAGGGCGACGCGCATGTCCAGATTGAAGTCAGCGAATCCCAGCGTTTCAGCAAAGAGTTCGCCGTTCACATAAGGAAATGCGGCGAGCGTCTCGTCCAGATGCTTTTGACGCTTATCACTGGGCGTGTTCAGCACGTCAAAGAGGTGGGCAAGATGAGGGCCTAAATCCGATCCGTCTTTGGCGGTCCGATTCAGCAGATAGAGATGGAACGACTCGCGTTCAAAGATGCCGGTATCCTCAGCAAACAGGCAGAAGAGAATGCGTACGAGAAAGCGTTCAAGCTGATGGCCGGAGTAGCCGCCCTGCTCCAGAGCATCATGCAGGCGCCCCATGATCTCAACCGCCTCAATGTTGATGGGGTCCTGCTCCTCAAATTTATGCTGCTGGTAGCCCGGAATGAAGGCGAAGTTATGTATGTACTTGTGAAAGTCGGCCAGCGGGAATTCGATTGTGTGAACGCGGCCATTATCCAGCAGAGGCAAAGGGCGCTGGTCATCCGGCTCAAGATCATGCAGGGCGATGCGGGCAAAATCAGAGACGATTACATAGCGAGGAATTTCATTTTCGCGGCCTTGACGTGCGAGGTCGTGGATATACCGAAACGCCTGTGACTCGGCCTTGCCGAGATCTTTTCCAAAACTCTTGTGCTCGACGAGCAGGACGCGAGGCCAGAAAAGGTCAATGTAACCATACTGTCCGGAAAGATTCTTGACCGGCTCTTCAAAGCTGGCGACAACGCGGCGGCGAATCCCGAACACATTGAAGAATTCATTCCAGTAAGTCTGCTTTTCAGCTTGTTCTTTTTTCGCGCCCGCCCATTCTTTTGAAAAAGCAATGGCACGGTGGCGGATTTCATTCCATGAAAGAGGCATTCAAATGATGATAGCAACGGAGTACCAGCAGAAGGCGAGTGTTAAATGAGTTTCCTGAGGTTTCCCAGGGGTTTGCTGTACCTAGTTGTGCCTCCCTGCCGGGGTGCGCTTCGCGCATCCCGGGCTAAAAAGCCCGGGCCTACCTGCTTCGTTGCCCGTTACCCAGCCTTAGGCTATTGACCACCACACAGCCGGGGGCGTCTCCACCCCAAAAACCAAAATCGGGTTTTGCGGGGACCCCGGGCTGTGCCACACGATTCTGGTGAGTGCCACAGTATGAAAGTGGGGGCTATAGCGGCGAGCCCGGCTTGCGCGGCGAGCCCGCTGTATTAGGAGTGTGTGAAACGTCAGAAATTTGACGAAGCGTCTAGTAGCGGTGTTGAGCGCAGCGACAGAAATGGAATCCAAAAAAATTCCCTCCTGCCTTTCGGCAAGAGGGAGAGGTTTGGTCATTGAGTTTGTGAGGATAGATCTCTCTGCGTTATTGCTGCGGAGGCTTTTGCTGCGGCTGGCTGCTCGCCGGAGGCTGCTGCGTGTTGCTGGCCGGAGGCTGCGTGTTGTCCTGCGGAGCGGCTGCGCCGGAGTCGGTGGTGGGCGCGTTGCTGTTGCCGGCGGACAGGTCCGCCAGGCTGTTCTTCATCAGGCTGATTTCCACGCGGCCGCCACGGGCGCGCTTCATCTTGCCGTCTTCAGCCTGCAGCGGAGCATTGCCCATGCCAACGGTGTAAATGCGATAGAGGGGAACGTCATGGTTCAGCACCAGGTAACGGACCACCATCTGCGCCATGGAGCGCGAGCTCTCAATGGCAGTGTTGCCTGCGCCCGGTGAGAAGCCTTCCACTTCCACAATGTAGCCCTTCTGCCCCTTGAGGGAGCTGGCGATCTGATCCAGGGCTTCCTTGGCGTTCTGGCTGAGCGCGGTCTGGCCGGAACGGAAACGGATTTCCGCCTGCGTGACCGGCTGATACTGGTCAAGCTTGCTTACGGTCTGCTCCACGCCGGTGATGCGGGTGTGGGCGGTCTGAGCGGTCTGCTGGGCCTGGTTGGCGCGGTTGCCGGCATCCAGAGCGTGAGTATCGGCGTCATTGGCCTTGCTCATGGCGTTGCGGATACCTTCGGTGGCCCGCGAGTCAACGTCAGCAATCATCTTGGCGTTCTTCGCGGTGAGCTCATCCAGTTCATTCACGCGGCCGCGAACGGGGTCCAGCTGGCGGTTGACATACTTCTTGCGGGCAAAGGGGTTCATGTGACCCCAGAAACCTTCATGGCGCTCATACTTCAGCGGCTCTTTGCCGGTTGCGCCTTGCGTCTGATCAGAGGACTGAGCATTCTGATCAGCGGGTTGTTGGGACTGGGCCTGGGGTTGATCTTGAGTATTCGACTGGTTCTGCTGTTGCTGCGCGACCGCGGGGACTGCCAGGGCAGCGGCTAAACAGAGCGACAAAATATACGACTTCTTCATTGCAGAAAATCCTCCGAACCGGGGGTTGTTCGTGCATCGGGGAGCTTGACAGGGTGATGAAGCGAACCCCCGAGCGCGCAAAACGCTACATCCTTTGCTATTACATTCCAATTGCCAAACTGCTGCTTAGAATCGGGCTTGTTAATCCCCTGCTTTCAACAGCTTAGAAGCGCAGCAGTTTTGACCTTTCCGGCCGGTGGGTAATTTTTGCCCTGCAGCACAGAGCAAATTTAGGGTGACCAACCTACTTACCTTTGAAACCGCAAGATTTAGGAGTTCAAGCTACTGATGGGACCGGAGCGCAGGAACAATAAAGGTGCTGACACACTTTTCCAGGCAAGCGCGATTTTGGGCACGGTAATTGGTAGTAGCTCTGAGCGCTCTTTCCGAAATCAGAGAGCTACAGCGGCTCCGCCAGAGCAGAAGCGGCGGTGCTGCTGCTGGACGTAGTTGTCCGTCATGCCGGCAATGTAGTCACACACAATGCGGTGGAGCTCTTCCTGCTGCATTTTTTCCTGGTAACTCGGGGGGAGTTCGCCGGGCGTGTGCATGAAAAATTCAAACAGCTCAGCGATCACCTGTTCGCCCTGGACTTTGTCCGACACAATCACAGGACTGTAGTAAACCGTTTGGTAAAGAAACTCTTTGAGCTGAAGACGCTGGCGATCAGCCTCTGGACTGAATGACACCAAGCGACGTGGCTGATGACGCACGGCTTCCACGGAATCCACCTTGGCCTGGGCGATCTGGGCGCGGCTGTGGTCGATGAGGTCGCTTACCAGCCGGTCAAGAACGCGCTTGAGGCACTCATTGAATTTGAGTTTCTCGGACGCCTCAGGATAGATCCGGTCGACTTCTTCGGCGATCTCGGCGAAAAGCGGCACGCCTCCCCGTACCTGTTCACGCTCAAGCACCAGGGCTTCCACGCCGTCGTCAAGGTCGGCGGTGCTGTAGGCAATCTCGTCTGTCAAATCAATAAGCTGGGCTTCCAGCGGCGGGCGCTGATCAAGCAGGTACTCGGCAAGCTGCGGAAACTCCGCTAGGTCATAGTCGCGCGAGTGCTTGATAATGCCCTCGCGCACTTCAAAGGTTAGGTTTAACCCGGGAAATTCAGCGTAACGCTGTTCAAACTGTTCCACGATCCGCAGCGCATGCAGGTTGTGATCAAAGCTGTCACCGTGCTCGCGCATCAGCTCATTGAGCATGCGCTCTCCGGCATGACCAAACGGGGGATGGCCAACGTCATGCACCAGAGCCAGCGCTTCCGCCAGTTCTTCATTGAGACCAAGCTCGGTAGCAATTGTGCGAGAAATTTGGGCGACTTCAATGGTGTGCGTCAGCCGGTTGCGAAAATGATCAGAGTATTTTCTGGAAAATACCTGCGTCTTATTTTCCAGACGCCGAAAGGCGCGCGAGTGCACCACACGATCTCGATCACGCTGGAAAGCGCTGCGATACGGATGAGGAGTTTCAGGATATCGGCGGCCACGACTATCTTCCGCGCGCACTGCGTAAGGAGCGAGCATCGATCTTAGTCTAGCGCACCCCGTGCCGGGCCGCAGCGTAATCACACTCCTGCAACATCTCAGCGCGGACAATCTGGTAAATGAGTAATGGGAGTCGTGTCTGCTTATCGGCTATAAATGGAAAACGCTTCACGCGAACGCGAAGCGTTTGAAAATTACCCTACTAAATTACTCCATCACTTTGGTTGCTGCTGCGCCAGCTTGACCTTGGTGCTCTCCAGTTTTTTCTGCACGCGAGAGACATCCTGCTGGTCTACATCAGCCGGAACCGACTTGCTCCACTCGTTGAGCGCACGCTCCCAGTGCACAGCTGCCAGCTTAAGCTTGCCGGTCTTGGCGTAGAGTTCAGCCAAGTGATCTTGCACCGTGGCGTCGTTGGGAGTCTTATCGGCAGCGCGGCGGAGGCTTTCTTCCGCAGCGTCATAATTGCCCAGGCGGAAATAAGCCCAGCCCAGCGAATCCAGGTAAGCGCCGTTCTGCGGATCTAGCTGGACCGCGTGCTTGATCAGATTCAGGGCTTCTTCCAGGTGCGTATTGCGGTCAGCAAGCATGTAGCCGAGATAATTCAGGGTCTGCGAGTTGTTGGGATCAATCTGCAGCACCTCACGGAACGCCTGCTCCGCCTGCTCATATTTCTTCTGCCGCTCATACACTGAGCCCAGTACGAACTGGATGTACTCTTTCTCCTCAGGCTTGGTGGCAATTGCTTTGGCGCGGGCAAGAGAGTCTTCCGCTTCTTTCCACCGTTTCATGCGAGCGTAGATCTGCGAAATCTGGATGTAAGCTTCGCGGTCCTCAGGTCCGCCCTTGAGGACGGACTTGGCCATCCGGATTGCCTCATCGGGCTTTCCATCGTCGACCAGTTGCAACGCCATGGTTATCTTTAGATTTTTATCGTTGGGCAGCTTCTGTATGGCTTCGCGAGCAATGCGGTCAGCGTCAGTCCATTGCTTCTGGTCGCGATAAAGATCAATCAGATCCTGATAGCCGCGTGACGCCTCATCTCCGCCAAGATCGATGATCTTGCGATAGGTGTCAGCAGCCGTCATGGGCTTGCCGGCTTCACGATAGATGGTGCCGAGCCGTTCAAGAAATAAAGCGCGATTGTTGCGTTCGCCGGAACTATAGTTCCCGTCAGGAGATGTGGTGCGCGTTACCAGCTTCTGCAGCGTGGCTGCGGCTTCGTCGTACTTCCCTTGCGCTTCCAAAATGATGGCTTCGTTGTACGGAATCTCCAGCGAATCCTGGGTTACCGCTTCTGCTTTCTTAAGATTTTCCATGGCAAGATCAAACTTGCCCATGCGGCGGTAAATCTCAGAGATGCGCAGTGAAGCCTGCCCGTCCTGCGGGTCTGCATCCTGAACAGTCTTGTACTCGCTGAGCGCCGCGTCCAACTGCCCGTCGTTCGCCAAATTCTGTGCCAGGCCACGCATAGCGTCAACGTTTTCTCTGTCCAATTTCACCGCTTGCCTGTAAGCGGCAATGGCCTGTTTGTAGTCCTTTTGCTGCTCGTAGGTGTAGCCAAGAGCCCCAAACATTTTGGAGGTGCGATGCTCTTCCGGAATGGCATTCAGGACTTCCGCAGCCTTTTTGTTGTTCCCTTCCTCGTTGTACAGCAGCGCCAGGCTGGTGACGGCCTCCTCTGACGAAGAATCAAGATTCATCGCCGTCCTGAACTCGTTTTCAGCACCCTTGTAATCTTTATTCAATATGTACAGACGCCCAAGCAGCAGGTGATTATCAGAGTTGCTGGGTTCAATCTTTGCCAGTGCCTGATACTGCTCAATGGCCAGCTTCAGCACTTCTCGCGACTGCGTGCCGGACTGCATGTCGCCCAGTGAACGCAGATAAACGCGGCCCAGGAGCTTATGCGCCAGAAGGTTGTTGGGATCGCGCTTGAGGATGTCCTGCGCCTCGAGCACGGCGTCACGAATGCGGCCGGTGCGAGCATAGAGCTCGGCAAGCTGCGCGTTCAGGAAATCTGAAGAGGGGTCCGCCGCAATCGCCTGCTTGTATTCATCAATGGCTTTGGTCGCATAGTCTGAGCGCCCATACATCGCCATCATTTCTTCGTACATGTGTCCGAGAGAAAAATGATAATAGGCGGCCGCGCGATCAGGCTTGGCGTTCGCCGCTGGTTGTTTCGCTGGCTGCGCCGGCAACTCCGCCGCCGCAGTCCCTTGTGGTGCAGCCGGTTTCTTGTGTGAGTTGCCCTGTTGTGCAACCACGGGAACCGATAGCAGCAAAACGCCCAGGGTAAGAGTGTGGATTTTGGACAGATTCATAAACGGACCGAGAAATCCTCTTCTATTTGGATGCGGAGAAGCGTCCGGCGGAGGCTGTAAACATCCTGAGGCAATTTTAGACCTGAACGCCGGTATTTGGCAGAAACTAAACATTTCTTGATTAGTGACGGAAGTGACGTATTCCGGTGAGCACCATGGCCAGCCCTAGCCGGTCGGCTGCGTCAATCACTTCCTGGTCGCGCATTGAACCACCGGGCTGGATTACCGCCGTCGCGCCTGCCCGGGCAATCTCTTCAACTCCATCAGGAAACGGGAAAAAAGCGTCAGACGCCGCCACCGTTCCCTGCAAAGGTAAGATCGCTTTCATGGCGCCAATCTTGCATGAATCCACGCGCGACATCTGGCCTGCTCCCACTCCCACCGTCTGCCCCTCGCGTGCATAAACAACCGCATTTGATTTCACATGCTTGCACACCCTCCACGCAAACAACAGCGCCCGCATTTCCTCGTCACTGGGCCTGCGTTTGGAAACTACCTTTAAATCGCCGCCGGTCAGCGGACGCACATCTGGATCTTGTACCAGCATGCCGCCTGAAACCGCCTTGAGTGCGTATCTGGATTGGATCGTCTTCACTTCCACCAGACGCAAATTCTTTTTGGTTGCAAAGCGGGCAAGTGCCTGCGCGTCAAATCCGGGAGCAGCAATTGCCTCCACAAACAGCTTGGCCATTTCATCTGCGGTCGCTCCATCCAGCACCCGGTTCACGCCGATGACGCCGCCATAAGCCGAAACCGGATCTGTTTCCAGAGCTCGCAGGTACGCCTCGCGAAGAGTCGCGCCTGTGGCAGCGCCGGCCGGATTGGTGTGCTTGATGATGGCGCAAGCTATCTCATCAAAGTCCTGGGCCAGGTCCCAAGCCGCCTGCAGATCAACAATATTGTTATAGGAAAGCTCTTTCCCCTGAAGCTGCCGGCTATTGGCCAGGCCGCCAGACGATCCGTCAGAAAACATGGCCGCGCGCTGGTGAGGATTCTCTCCGTAGCGCAGGTCCATCACCTTATTAAAGGAGAAGCGCAAACTCGCGGGAAATGCGCTTTCGCCCTGTGCCATCTGAAACTCCTGCCCTGTGCCGTCCAATGAAATGGAGGAGAGAGTTGACGAGATGGCGCTGTCATAAGCGGCAGTAGTGGTAAACGCTTTCTGGGCCAGGCGCCAGCGTGTGGCAAGGCTTAACTCACCTCCGGACTGTGACATCTCTTTCACAATGGAACCGTAGTCATTCGGCGAAGTCACAATCGCCACATCGCGGAAATTCTTGGCCGCCGAGCGCACCATCGACGGGCCGCCAATATCGATGTTCTCAATCAGCTCATCAAAACTCACGCCCGGCTTCGCCGCCGTCTTTTCAAACGCGTAAAGGTTCACCACCACCATATCAATGGGCTGAATGCCATACTCGCGGGCCGCAGCCACGTGAGCCGCATTCGAACGCACATGCAAAATGCCGCCGTGGACTTTGGGATGAAGCGTCTTGACCCGGCCATCCATCATTTCAGGGAAACCGGTAAGTTCTGAAATGTCCTTCACCGCCACGCCGGAATCACGCAGGAGCTTGGCTGTACCTCCTGTGGAATAGAGCTCCACCTTCATGCCGGCCAGCTTTTGGGCAAAGTCGACGATTCCGTTCTTATCGGTAACGCTCAGAATAGCGCGCTGAATTTTGGGCATTCAATTCCTCTTCACAAGAGTGGAAGAGGATACGTTAACAGGCACGGGAAAGGGAGTTCAAACGTCATACCGGCTCTCGATAGTGGTACTTGGTATTTGGCTGGGCAAGGGCGAAACAGATCGATTTCAAAACAGAGGGATGATGCTTTGCCCAAGTACCGAACAGCAATGGCCAAATACCATTTACGTTTTTGGTTTCGCCTTCAGCTTTACCTTACCGGCCTGCATTTCGATCGAGTATTCCACAGCCTGGCAGCCGTATTGTTTGCGGATCTCGGTAGTCTTCTGCTGAACAAATTTCTTGAAAGAATCTATGTTGGCTGAGCTCTTTTCGCCGGCTTTAGTGCGCGCCTGTGACAGCGCATTGAACAGCGCTTCAACATCCCTGGTCTCAGCCCTCGGGTCGGCGCAGGCGATGCTGAATGGCTTATTTTCCTCCTCCAGAATGGCGCCGTGGTGCTTAATGGCTTTTTCCGCTTCGTGCTGCTCGTGATCACGCAGGCCCTGGATCCCCAGATACGCATCCTGAGGACGGCGGTAGCCTTCCTCTTTTATCTGCAACTTCTGCTGCCACAAGGAGTTATAGAGAGCATAGCGCTGCTGGAGGGTGCTGTAACGGAAACGCTGGGTATAATTCATGCGGTTTCCGTCAGAGAATTTTTTCAGCAGATTTCTGACTTTCCATTCGATTTCGGCCGGCGGCTTCTTGGCCCCTCCACCGAAATAAATGTCGTACTCAACTTTCAACCGGCGCAACTGGTCTTCCAGCACCGAAAGTTCATCATCAATGGTCAAAGCAGAGTACCTTTCCGGGGTCGCACTTTCGGGGAGCAGATTGGGCGAAATATACCACAAAAGGGGGTGGGATTAAGAGTTCCCAAAGTCCAGGCAGAGTTGTGCTTTGGTTTTGCATCATATAACGGGATATGGCGGGTAAGACTGTGTCCAAAAATCAAATCCGGATAGTCATTGCAGACGACCATGCCGTTCTGCGCGAGTCGCTCGCATCGTTGTTGGCGACGGAAGAAGATTTCACGGTGGAAGCCCGTGCCGCAAACGGACAGGAGGCCCTTGCACAAGTGCAGGAGTTGCATCCTGACGTGCTGGTGCTGGACCTCTTTATGCCGCAAGGCGACGGCTTTGAAGTCCTGCGCACCCTTGACCGGGCCGGCAGTCGTGTGGCCTCCGTGGTGCTCACCGGCTCAGACAGTGAGCTGGACTACGCTCAGGCAGTCAAGCTCGGCGCCCGAGGACTGGTGCTGAAAAGTGATGGCCCGGAAAAACTATTCGCCGCCATCCGCACTGTGTTTAACGGAGAGCTTGCATTTTCTGACGAGCTTGCCCAGCAGGTGCTCACCACCATGAGCGCTGAATCCCGCGCTTCTGCCAATACCCTTGCGCGCCTCTCCGAACGCGAACGACAGATTGCTTTCTACGTGGCTCGCGGCATGAAGAATAAGGATATTGGACAGGAACTTTCAATCAGCGAGAACACCGTGAAGCGCCACCTGCAGAGCATCTTCACCAAAACCGGAGCGCGCGACCGCCTGGAACTGGCGGTGCTGGCATTGAGTGAAGTGAGTAAAGCGGCGTAAGGAAGCACTCAGCGGTCAGCATTCAGCCCTGGAAGGTATCGGAATATCGCGGACGCATCAGAGCCACGCGCTGTCAAATCCATTGTCAAGTAACAGCAGCTTCTTAGCAATGAGCAAGACCAACGCGCCGCCAGATCGTCAGACTGGCTTGATGGTCACAGCTAATTGCTGAATTTCTAGTTGGTTGAATGCTGACTGCTCGCGTCAGCGCCCCGCCGCCATCTTCTTCACCATGGCCAGCACCAGTTTGCGGTCGCTGTCATTCAGGTTGGAAGAATAGCGCCGGACCTGGCTGAGGAAACGGACTTCGTCTTCCGTAAGCGGTGGAAGATTTTTTGTGTTTCCATTGCTGTGGTGATCGTTGAAGAACTGCCCCAGAGGAACATCCATTGCCGTTGCAATCTTGGCCAGCGTGTCCAATGAGGGAATGGTGTGGCCGTTTTCCACACGCGAAAGATAGCAACGCAGCAGTCCGGTCCGCTTTTCAATGTCACCCTGCGACATGCCTTTTTGCAGACGGTAATTTCTGATTGTCTCGCCTATGTTCATGTTGGAATCAGTACTGGGGGACTTCATTACCTTGGGGGTGCGTGAATAGTAATCAGATCGGCAACTTTGTGCAAGCACAATTTTTGTCATCGTTTCACGACCAAACCTGATTCACCGTTTTCTCACATTGATTGCATGATGCCTGCGGCAATCCGGCCTCAGGCTACTTTGGAATCAATTAGTTACCACTTGATTATCCCCCTAAGCGTCCGCGACAAACAACAGAACGACAAAAAACCAGAAAAGCCTTGCCCGTATCTTGTCCTCAACCTCATCCGGCGATCTGTGAATTTCTAATAATTCCATTTCGTGGGAGCTCCAGTTCCATGAACAGGGTTTGGCTGATGGGCGTGCCGTAATAGGGCTCGGTGGGCCCGAACCCGAGCCGCCTGTACATGGCAATGGCGGAGTCCATCTTGCCGGGAACCGTGTCCAGGCGCATGCGCTGGTAGCCGATTTCCGCAGCTTCCTGAATCAGCTGTTGGGCAAGAGTGAGCCCAATGGAGTGCCCGCGATATTGGGGTCGTACATATAGCCGCTTCATTTCGCACACACCAGTTTCCTTGAGCGGCCGCAACGCACCGATCCCTGCGGGCTCACCGTTCAACATCGCGAGAAGAAGCTGCCCATCGGGCATCGCGTATTTTCCCGGCAACGTACGCAACTCTTCTTCAAATCCCTGGAAGCACAGTTCGAATTCAAGCCAGGCAGCATACTCCAGCATCAGCTCGCGAACGGCGGCAAGCTGCTCCTCGGTTTGCGCCTGAATGATGGTCAGCACTCACTCTTCCCTTAGCAGTATTGTAAGTCGCCCAGGAGAGCAAAGCATTTCACCGCAACGGTCCCAAAGGGCGCAACGGCAGGAGACTCAAAATCGTCTCGCACCGGTACCCAACTGCGACTTGAAAATGCAAATCCGAGAAAAGTCATCACCTCTTAAGCTTTTCCATCATGAGCTGCTCCACCAGCGGCACCGGAAGCGGACCTTCGTTGAGCGCTGCATCATTGAAGCTCTTGAGATCAAACTTTGCGCCCATAGCTTTCTGGTAAAGATTGCGGAGGTCGATCCACTGATGAAAGCCGACGAAATAAGTAATGAGCTGGCCTGAACTGAGCTTGGCCCGCAGCAGTTTGCCCTGGGCTTCCGCCTGTGTCTGGAAGCCCTGTTTCTCCATTAAATCAAGTGCTTCCTGGTCGGTCATGTTCATGGATTGCAGTTTGATGTCGAGAATCGTATTGATGACCACACGCAGCCGGATCTTCAGAATCATGAGCACAAAATGCGGATCATGGTTGGCATAGCCTGCATCTTCCATCTCCTTCACCGCGTACTCGCCCCAGCCTTCCGCGTAGGGACCGCTCCCCAGCACCTGGCGGAAGACCCGGCGCGCAGGCGGAGTCACGTCATTGGCGTGCTCGAACTGCGTGTAGTGACCCGGCAGCGCTTCATGCATGGTGAGATACAACAGCATCCAGTTGTTGTACTCGCGCAGCTTTGATTCAGCTTTCTCTTTGGGTGTGCCGGGTTCAATCGGCGTCACCCAGTACTGCGCTTCCGCCTGGGGTTCCAGCGCTGGAGCGGCATGGAAGCCGGCAACGCTGTAGATTCCGCGCAGGAACGCAGGTGTAGGGACAATTTTCATATTGTCGCGGCTGCTCAGGCGCACCAGGTTCTTGTCCAGGATGAACTGGCGCACGCTCTGGGCCTGCGATTTCACTTGCTCCAACAGATGATCAGGGGCCGCGTGATCGTCATTGATCTTCCCAATCACCTCGGAAATGATCTTGTTCTGCCATTCCGCCGTGTTGCCCTTGAGATCGGCGTGGTCACCGTGATCAGGGAACCACTTGGCATGCACCGGCAGAGCGATTTTGAACATTTCTGCGCGAATGCTTTGCAGTGATTCACTGGCTGCGGCCAGCACGGATTGTGGCGTTTCCTTTGCACCAGGACCAAGCGAGTAGCGGAAAATTCGCGCATACAGTGGCCCTGTCCTCCACGTGCGATGATGCGGGCGTTTGGCCAGATCATCTTTGAGCCACTTGGAAAAATCGTCGATCGCGGCCAGCGCCTTCGTAGACGCAGCCTCAAAACGCGCACGTAACGGCGAATCCTTTGAGATCTTGCTGCCAATCATCTCGATCACGCCTTTATTGCCGTCGTTTTCCTGCGCTGCCGTATCGATGAACACGGGATCGGCTTCCACCAAATTGACTTTGGCCTGCTCCAGCGCCGCGGGAATCTTTTCCATGCGTGTCACCAGGGATTCCAGCCTCTGCTGCTCGGTGCCGTTTGTCGCTGTCAAGGGAAAGAAAAGACCGGAGCCAATCATCTCCACATAGATCTGCGGCTGGTATTTATAAGCCTGCACACGCTCCAGTTGAAACAGAGTCGAATCAACTCCATCACGCAGAACAATCAGATCGGCATTGTCCTCTGGAGACAGGTTCTTGTATCCGCTGAAGCAGGCGCGCCCAGCGGTCAGCAGTTCCTGCGCAGCGGACACGCCTGCAGGACTCAAATCATCCAGCTGATCATCCAATGATTTTCCCTGATATTCGTGCAAGCCGATCTGGTTGGCCTCCACCGGCTGAAGGGCAAGCTCCGCCAGAACCAGGCGATTGGCCTTGTCGAGAAAAGACTCGCTCTTTTCGCCGCACTCAAACGTCACGGCTGGGGAAGTGTGTGCAGCAGGCACACTCTGGGCAGGCTGCGCCGCAGCGATCAAAGCACCGCTTAAAAAAAGAATAGAAAAGATTCTGAGAACCATGGGGAGAAGCATAGCAGAAGGCCCTGAGGGCCAAGCCTTCACAGGAGATATCGTGTGAGCATCAGAGTTCGCGGTTCTTGCCTCCGCTCACGCTGCCGAGGCAGCTCCAGCAAAAAATAAGGCCGCACTCAGCATAGCGCGGCCTTTATGCACCACCTGTAAACCCGGCTGCAAATGAAAGGAGCTTCGATTTTCAGCAGCGACCGTGTTTCAGGAGCCCACCTAGGAGAAACATCCCTCTGATTGGTAGATCGTCTGGGGCAAAATTTCTTGCAGGAATAAATTTGCGAAAAAATGAACGACCACTCCGGGCAACTGCTCTAAGAGCACACGTAACCCACGCACCAGGCCTTCAGGGTCATCGAGAATTGCTGACGATAACAGGCGAGTGCCCAACCCAATGGTTTCCACAGCAGTAAGCCTATTGTTCTTTGACCAATTCACCGGAAGAATCTGGCTCTCCGCCTTCGCGCACCAGGAAGGCTTTTCTGTCGTCGATCAGCGTGAAGCGAAAGTTCACCGGCGAATCATTGAGTGTTCTCGGTGGATGCGCATTGCGATGACTCACCTGGAAGCGCAACACTTTGCCGTCGAACTGAGGGTCAATCAAAGGCTCTACTATCCCTGGTGAGGAGCGCGGCGGTTTACCGTCATTATGACGGATAAGGAAGAACAGCACGGTACCGTTAATCTTCCCGCCATCTTTTTTTAAAACCAGGGTAACCGCAGGCACGCCATACATTTTGCCCTTCCATGTACCGACCAACTTTGAGTCGTCCGTGGGCGAAGATTGCCCGGAAGCAACTGCCATCAGCAGTGCCAGAATGACGATCAAAGCAGATTTGTGATCTGACATGTCTCACCCCTTTGAGCCTACGGCGCTTTGCCAGGGCTGCCGTTGCCAGCGCAGTACCCAGGCCCATTGTTTCCGCTGCGGTCGCTGGCACAATCAGTCATGCCGTCTTGTGCTCAATGATCATCGGCTTCAGCCGCTGCGATTTTTCTCTTTAGTTTCGCGAAAGCGTGTGGAACAGTACGGATATTCCTGAGCTGAGTGAGCGTACCGCGATAAGAAAAATTTCCTTTGATCATCTGTACTGCTTTCTCAGTGGTCAATCCAGCGGGCACTGTTAAGAGTACATGGATCTGATTGCGCATGATCACGAATTCACGAACTGTGAATTTTTTCTGAACCGTATAGGTCCTCAGGACATCCATCATGAGTTGGGCCATACGCTCAGTTTGCAAAACAGTTGTGCCTTTCCATGTTTTTGAACTGACGAAATAAGTACGCGGACGCAATGGAATAGAGTCTATTTGGGCATTGCGGGAGGGACGAGACATGGCGGAAGAGAATAGCACCAGCAGGGGCTAAAGCCCAGTTTTGTAGGTTCAAGAAGGCACGACTGAAGTCATACCGTGACACATTTGTAATTCGAAGATCTCTATCCAGCAAATGTTCGAGTCGCTATAAATTCCTTTCACTCAGTCCTTATGCTGCGTTGAGCAGTTCTTCTCGTTGCAGCAGCAGGCTATACAGTCGCTGATACTCGTCGGCCATTTTTGCACTGCTGAAGTGCCTCTGCGAATGACGGACACAGTCTTCGCATGAGATGCCGTCAATCCGCGGTAGCGCTTTGACCGCCTCATCCAGAGATTCGACAATAAATCCTGTAACGCCATCTTGTACTACTTCCGGCAGCGCGCCTCTGCGAAACGCGACAACGGGAGTTCCGCTGGCAGCGGCTTCCATGGCCACGAGCGAGCTGGTTTCATCCACATGGCTGGTGATGAGCAAGGCTGCCGATTCGCGCAGAAGCTTGCGTTTGAATTCGTCCGAAGGGCAATCGATCCATGTGGCATGGGCGTTCGCGCGCAGGCGTGGTTGGACCTCTCGGGCAAAAAATTGCTGGTGATAAGAAAAAGGATAGACCTGTCCGGCAATCACAATCGGGAGCCCGGCTCGTTCGGCGATATCGAGCGCGAGATGCGGCCCTTTTTCTTCGCAGATGCGGCCCAGCCAGAGCAAGCCGTGCCGTTCGCGTTTGTTCGGCAAAAAACGATCCAGACCGATACCGTTGGATACGACTCCGATCACTTGCTTAATATCTGAAAAGCTGCGCGCCTGCGATTCGGAAACGCAATTGAAGCTTACATTGACGGGAATATTGTCAAACTGCTCGACCGGATAAAAGCTGCGTGGCAGGTGCACTGTGGCCAGCACTGGAAGGTCAATCTCCGTAGCACGCATCCAGAAACTTCCCGACATGTCATGGACCAGATTGAATGGGCGGCCTTCGACCGTTCTTTGGCGGACCAGTTGAAGAATTGCGTCCTGATGTTCGCGATTGCGGCGTTCAAAGTCATCCGTCCGTGAGCAGGGTTCGCCCGTGCTGAAGAGTTCACCTGAGACACGCGATCCTGCGGAGGCTGCAACAGTGGTGACTACGTGGCGTCCGGCCATCTCGCGCTCCAGAGTCCAGAGCACTTGCTCGGCTCCGCCGGCGCTGGCTTCAGAGACCATCAGCAGGGGATACGCCACGTACAAAACTTTCAATTGATTGCCCATATTTAAATTTAGTAATGAGTAACCTTGTAATTTGGTAATTGAACCAGCGCGGGAATTCCAATTACCCAATTACCAAATTACTCATTTACCAGATTCCGCTCAGCATCCAAATAGTTCCTGAACTCACTTGCCACCTCGTCTCCGCTCATCTTCCACTGCCACAGCTCGTAATTGAGTTTCCACGGCATGGGACGCCGGGTGAAGTCGTAATTTGCTATAGGACGAAATATCTCAACCTCAGGACGGAATGCGTCCAGCACCAGCTTCTGCGACTTGTAGGTATGGAACATCTCCACTTTCTTACGCATGGACTCTGCTTCCACCTTCATTTCCACTTCTTCTCCGGAGCGCTGATGAAATTTCTGCACTGCGCCTTTGCCATCCGGATCGCGATGGTAGAGCGGCGCTTCCCAAACCGGGATTCCCATCTGGCGGCCGATCACTGCAGACAAAAAGCACGCTGAGTCATGGTCGGGATGGCCACCTTCATAAGAGAGCGTCAGAAGTGCCTGAGGCCGGATTTCCTCGACGACCTTGGCAAATGCCTCAGCCGCCTGCGGCAAGCACCGGAAAAGTTCCTGATCTGCAATTCCTCCGGCAACCCGATCGGAGAGAAATACCGGCTCAGCTCCGGATATTGCCAATGCCTCGCGGGCTTCCTGCTGCCGAACTTCGGCATACGCCTCCCGTGAGCCGTAGTCTTTCCAGAAATATGGGTCATGGGGCGCGCCGTCCGTGGCAAAGACCACCACGGGCCTGCGCATCTGTTGCATGAGGGCCCCGAACCCGATTACCTCGTCATCGGGATGGGCCACCAGTATCAGCGTTGTTCCCAGCAGAGCATCAAGGCCGGCCATCCCAGTATCAGATGCAACATCCAGCTTTGCTGCTGGATGCCCGATGAATGCGGAGAAGCTTTGCTCGCGCCCGCAACCACAGGTATACTCCGGCTTTCCATGGCCGATCTCCAGGTTGATATTGAAAAGTTCTATGCTGCCGGATCGCTCACCGGCGATGACGCCGCCTCGGCGCGGCAGACCTTTGCCGCTTTCCGAGGGGCCCTGACCGCCGGAAGCATTCGTGCAGCGGAAAAACGTGATGGCGAGTGGCGGGTAAATGCCTGGGTGAAAAAGGGCATCCTGCTTGGCTTTCGTCTGGGTGAGTTGCAGGAAATGGGGGGAGCAGGACCGCTTTCCTTTGTGGACAAGAGCACCTTTCCTGCCCGCCGCTTCGAAACGAAAGACAATGTTCGCGTGGTGCCGGGCGGCTCGTCTGTGCGGCAGGGCGCATATCTTGCGCCCGGAGTGATCTGCATGCCGCCGATGTACGTAAATGTGGGCGCGTATGTGGACCAGGGCACGCTGATTGATTCGCATGCTCTGGTGGGCTCCTGCGCACAGGTAGGCAAACGCGTGCACTTGAGCGCTGCAGCGCAGATTGGCGGCGTACTGGAGCCGGTGAACGCTTCGCCGGTGATCATTGAAGATGACGTACTGGTGGGCGGCAACTGCGGTGTCTATGAAGGTACGCAGGTGCGGAGCGGCGCAGTGCTTGGCGCAGGAACCATCCTTACCCGGGCGACGCCCGTGTATGACATTGTTCGTGAGCAGGTCTATCGCTCCGCCGTGGACAAGCCACTGGTAATCCCGGAAAACGCCGTGGTGGTCCCCGGTTCGCGCGCAGTAACCAAGGGCAAAGCAGCCGAGTGGGGATTATCACTGTATACGCCGGTGATCGTGAAGTATCGCGACGAGAAGACCCAGAGTTCCATTGAGTTGGAGGACCTGCTGCGATGAAAGCAAAATCCGCAAATCGAGGCCGGATTTTGATCACTTTTCTGGCGCTTGCCGGAATTGCCTGCGTGCTCTGGGCCATCAATCACTACACTGGCCCTGCTATCAATCCAAAGGTCCTGGCCGTTACGCGCTGGATTGCGATTGCCGCCTTTTGCGCTTATGCGTGGGTGCGGCGGTCACTGACAACATGGATCATGGTGGGGATTCTTCTGGGCGCAGAGATAGGTCACGACTTCCCCGTCCTGGCCAAAAACCTTCAGGTATTGGGCGCGATTTTCCTGCGCCTTATCCGTACCATCATTGCCCCTTTGATTTTCGCAACGCTTGTGGTTGGAATCGCCGGCCATTCAAACCTGAAACAGGTGGGGCGCATGGGCATCAAAGCGCTCATCTATTTTGAACTGGTCACGACAGTTGCGCTGTTTATTGGACTCGGCGCCATCAATCTCTCGCGCGCCGGTGTTGGTATTCGCCAGCCTGCGAACGCGCCAACAGCGGCCAGCGTCCAGAAGCAAACTGCGGCTGACCTGATTCTGCATGTGTTTCCGGAAAACATCGCCAAGTCAGTGGCGGAAAACCAGGTCTTGCAGGTGGTAGTTTTCAGCATCATTTTTGGTATTGCCCTGGCTCAGGTGGAAGAAAAACGCCGCCGCACCCTGGTGGGGTTCTTTGAAATTTTTTCTGAAACCATGTTCAAGTTCACCAACATCGTGATGCTGTTTGCGCCCATCGGTGTAGGAGGCGCCATTGCGTTCACGGTCAGCGCCATGGGCTTTGATGTGATGTGGAACCTCATCAAGCTGGTGCTAACGCTCTATGCCGCGTTGGTAGTCTTTGTTGGCTGCGTTCTGGTACCGGTGGCTCTTATGGCGCGCCTGGATTTACGGCGGCTGTTTAAAGCCATCGCTGAGCCGGCGTCAATCGCGTTTGCTACCGCCAGCTCAGAGGCTGCGCTGCCACGAGCCATGGAAAACATGGAAGCCTTCGGCGTCCCCCGGCAGATGGTGGCTTTCATTATTCCAACCGGCTACAGCTTCAACCTGGATGGCAGTACGCTCTATCTTTCGCTGGCCTCCGTTTTCGTTGCGCAAGCGGCAGGCATTCATATGAGATTCGGCGAACAGCTCATGATGGTTTTAACTCTGATGCTCACCAGCAAAGGAGTAGCCGGCGTACCTCGCGCCGCTTTTGTGATTATGCTGGCCACGGCGGATTCTTTTCATCTGCCTGCATGGCCGATCTATGCGATTTTTGGTGTGGACCAGCTCATGGACATGGCCCGGACCTCAATCAACGTAATGGGCAACTGCCTGGCCAGCGCCGTTGTCGCACGATGGGAAGGCGCACTGGGGAAAGAATCTCCTTCACCAACTGTGATGGACGCTGTGGCAGAATAGCGCCATGCTTCGTGAACTGGCCGGCCACCAACTGGTCCCACCGGAAAAACATTTCCGCTGGCGCGGCGGAGAAATCACCCGCCTAGAAGGCTTTACTGACGCCGTATTCGCCTTTGCCGTAACCCTGCTGGTGGTTTCTCTGGAAGTGCCGCATACCTACGCAGAATTAATTGCCGCTATGAAGGGCTTTGTGGCCTTCGCCATCTGCTTTGCCATTCTGATTCAGGTCTGGTGCTATCACTACCTCTACGCGCGGCGATACGGGTTGCAGACGGTGTACACCATCGTCCTCAACGCAGTTCTTCTGTTCGTTGTGCTCTTTTATGTCTACCCGCTGAAGTTTCTCTTTACGCTGGTTGTGGGTGAGTTTTCCGGAGGCAGGACGGTGCCCACCGAGCAGCTTAACCGCATGATCACCGCTCATCAGGCGCCAATGCTGATGGTGATCTACAGCGCGGGGTATACGTCCGTGTTTGTGATCTTCGCCCTGCTTTACCATTATGCACTCAGCAAACGACGTGAGCTGATGCTCAACGAATATGAGACACTTCGCACCAAACATGCCATGATTTTTCATATCGGTTTTGCCCTTGTTGGCGTGCTGGTGATCATAAGTGCTCTTGTTCTGCCGGAAAGATATGCAGGCATGACAGGATCGCTGTTTTGTCTGAATGCCGTTGTGGGTTTCGCGGGCGGCTCAATACTGGGTAAACGCGAACGGCATGCGCTGGCCAGGATGGAAGCCGCGTCAAAACCCGCCCCCGCTGAGCATCTCTCAACGCACTGAATCTCTGATAGCATCAGAACTTGGATATGCCTGCAGGAAAGCTTCATTTGGTGCCTCTGGGCGGCCTGGGCGAGTTCGGCATGAACTGCATGGCCGTACGCTGGGGCGATGACATCATCGTGATTGACGCCGGACTCATGTTTCCCGAGTCCGAACTGCTGGGCGTCGACATTGTTGTTCCCGATATCACCTACCTGGTCCAGAACCGCGAGAAAGTTCGCGGAATCATCTTGACCCACGGTCACGAAGACCACATTGGCGCTCTGCCGTGGGTGCTGAATGAGCTGAACGTGCCGGTGTTCGGTACGGAATTTACGCTGGCGCTGGTCGAGAACAAGCTTGAGGAACACCGACTGCTGGATGACGCCGACCTGCGGGAAATCCGTGCGGGAACACGCTTCAACCTGGGGCCGTTCACCATTAATCCCATTCAGGTCACGCACAGCCTGGTGGATTGTGTGGCACTTGCGATTCACACGCCTCTGGGAGTGGTGATTCATACCGGCGATTTCAAAGTTGATCCCACGCCGACGGACAATCGCTTGTTTGACCTGCATACTTTTGCCGAATATGGCAAAGAGCAGAATGTGCTCGCGCTGTTGCAGGATTCCACCAATGCGGAACGTCGCGGCTACACACCCAGCGAACGCGCAGTCACTGGTCGCTTTGATGAGATTTTTGCCCGCGCCGAAGGCAGGCTGTTCATTTCCTGTTTTTCCTCGTCCATTCATCGCATAAAGGTAGCCATTGAAATGGCACGCGAGTACCGGCGCAAGGTGGCGCTGGTCGGGCGCTCCATTTCGGAGGCGGCAGAGATCGCGCTCGACCTCGGCTATCTGGAAGTGCCTGAAGGCGTCCTGATTCATCCCGGGCAAATCAAGGAGTATTTGCCGGCGCAGGTGTGCGTCATGATCAGCGGCACGCAAGGCGAGCCGATGTCCGCGCTCTCGCGCGCAGCGGTGGACAACCACAAGCATGCCAAGATCGAACGCGGCGATACGGTGGTGCTCTCCTCGCGCATTATTCCGGGCAATGAAAAAGGCATTTACCGGATGATTGATCACCTGTTCCGGCGCGAGGCAAACGTTATTTACGAAGATGGATCAACGCCGCCAGTGCACGTAAGCGGACACGCCAGCCAGGAAGAACTTAAGCTGGTGATGAACCTGGTCAAGCCCAAATATTTCATCCCTGTTCACGGAGAATACCGCCAGCTCAGGATCCATGCGGACCTGGCCCGCTCCATGCATGGCGCCGTGGGGCAGGTGTTGCTGATGGAGAGCGGGGATGTGATGGAGTTCGATGAACTGGGAGTCCGCAAGGTGGAGAAGATCCCCGTGGGACGAGTTTGCATTGACTCCGGATCGCGCACCGATGTGGTGGAAGATCTTGTTATCAAAGATCGCCGTCACCTGAGCGAAGATGGTTTTGTGCTGCCGATCATCGCCATTAATAAGCTCAAAGGGACAGTTGAATCCATTCCGGAGATTGTGATGCGCGGCTTTGCCGCGGGCGGCGAGAACGGCTTTGTGCAGGATGCCCGGCGCATTGTGGCTGCTACGCTGGACAACTCCACGCCGGAAGAGAAGGCCGACTACGGCGTGATCAAGGAAAAAATCCGTGCCGACCTGAAGCGCTTCATCGGCAAAACTACCTCGCGCCGCCCCCTGATCATGCCGGTGATCCTGGAGATTTAGTGGAGAAAAGCCGGGTTTTACGCAAGCTCAGATATCTCCTTCTTGTCTTATTGGTAATTATTCTGGCCGGAGTGGCGCTTCGAGGAACGGCCGAGGCGCATTTGCGAGCAGCGGCGGTGCTCACACGTCTGAGTGATCCGAATGCGCATGGCTTTGTTGCCAGTTTTGCCGGCCATCCGCTTACGGAAGAAAACGGTTCAGCCCTGATTGCCTCTGGGCCGCTGAGATTCAAGATGTATGTTCCGGCCAATGGAGCGCGAAACGGTGGAATCGTGCTGGTGCATGGCGTACACCACCTGGGCATGGATGATCCGCGTCTGGTGAACCTTGCGCGCGCGCTGTCTGGATCAGGAGTGGAGGTGATGACGCCCGAGCTCCAGGATTTAGCTGATTACCGGATTACTCCGCGCACAGTGGATATCATTGGGGCGTCAGCAGTGATTCTCAGCACCAAGCTGAGTCGTCCGGTGGGCGTGATCGGGCTCAGCTTTGCCGGAGGGCTCTCACTGATGGCGGCGGCGCGTCCTGAGTTTAAAGACAAAATTGGATTTGTAATGGCGGTGGGAGCGCATGACGATATGAGTCGCGTGGCGCGGTTCTATGCCACCAATTTGGAAACCGACCCGAACGGCAAAGAGCAGCATCTTCAGGCTCACGACTACGGAATGCTGATCCTGGCGTACGAGCATACGGAGGACTTTTTCTCCAGCAAGGATGCGCCGATTGCGCGCGAGGTTCTGCGGCAGTGGATCTGGGAGGAACCGCAAGCCATGAAGACCGCCGGTGCGCTGTCCCCGGCGGGAAATAAAACGCTCGACCAGCTCTTGCATCATCACCAACAATTGCAGCAGGATTTTGTGGAGGAGATTGCGGGGCACCAGGCAGAGATGGACGCCGTCTCGCCGCATGGGAAGCTTGGCGATATCGCGGCACATGTTTATCTTCTGCACGGCGCTGCAGACAACATCATTCCTCCGGCAGAAACGCTCTGGCTGGAACATGATTTACCAAAGCAGGACTTGAAAGGCGTTCTGATCAGCAAGGCATTGACCCACGTGGATGCCGGAAACGGAGAGCCACTTACGGAGAAATGGGCGTTGGTGGATTTTTTTGCGCGTGTACTGCGAAATGCGGAACAGCTAAATCAGGAGAAGTCAGGGCACTAAGATTGCAGATGGTAAGATCGCAAACAGAGAGCATGATAACGCTGCATGATATCCAGTCCGCGCGCGAGCTGCTCCGTGGCGTGGCGGTGCGAACTCCGCTGGTGAGCTGCAAATTGCCGGACGAAAAACAGATCTATATCAAGCCGGAGAATTTGCAGCCGGTGGGCTCGTTCAAGCTGCGCGGAGCGTATAACAAGATATCTTCCCTTAGCCTGGAAGAACGCGGGCGCGGGGTCGTGGCGCATTCCAGCGGTAATCACGCGCAAGGGGTGGCTTATGCTGCCCGCGCGCTAGGCACAAAGGCCGTGATCGTAATGCCCAGCAACGCACCAAAAGTGAAACTGCAATCGACGCGCGCACTGGGAGCAGAGATTGTTCTGGTGGGACCGGCCAGTGAAGATCGCATCCAGAAAGCTGAGGAACTGGAAAAGGAACACGGACTGGTTCCGGTGCCACCCTATAACGATGAAAAGATCATCGCGGGGCAAGGAACGATTGGGCTGGAGATTCTGGAAGATCTAAACGACGTTGAGGTTGTGCTGGCTCCGGTGGGCGGAGGCGGGCTGATCAGCGGAATCGCCACGGCAATCAAGGAGACGCGTCCAGAGGTAAAGATTATCGGCGTGGAACCGGAATTGGCGGCCGATGCGAGAGAAAGCCTGCGCACGGGCAAGATTCAATTCACGAAGGCGGAAGATGCAGCCAAAACTCTGGCCGACGGGTTGCGCTCACAGAGCGTGGGGCCCATTAACTTTGAGCATATCCGCAAATATGTTGATGCGATCATCGCGGTAACCGAGGACGAGATCAAACAGGCCATGAGGCATTTGTTGTTTTCGGCACGCATTCTGGCAGAGCCCAGCGGCGCGGTGACCACTGCGGCAGCAATGTTCCACGCGGGCGAAATCCCAGCAGAGAAGAAGACCGTAGCAGTGGTTACCGGCGGTAATATTGAACCGCAGCTTTTTACCAGCATCCTTACAGGTAAAATTTAACTACTTATGAAGGCTTCCTTACTCGCCGCGACGGCGGCATGGTTCGCGTTCAGCACATTCGCTGCCGCTGCGGAGCGAGCCACGCTTGTGCGCAGCGCTGACCTGCACGCCTCTCCCTCAACCAATTCCGAAAAGGTACAAGCTATTGATCGCGGCACGGAGTTGGCGATTTTGGAGCAGCGGAAGGCTGATAACGATCCGTGGGTGAAGGTCTCCATCGCGGTGCAGGGCGCGACGCGGAACGAGCCGGCACGCGAGATCAGCGGCTGGCTACCGGCCACTCCGCTGGTTATGGCATCGGCTGCAAACGGCGACCAAATCGTTTACGGCGAGGCGGCGGATTCAGAGCAGCAGGCGGAACAGAGCGACGGGCGAAAAGGCGCGGCCCAGGATGCCATGCGTCTCTATTACGAGGTGGCGCAGCTTTTTCCCAACTCGCCGCTGGCGGGAGAAGCTCTTTGGCGCTCGGCCGATATTCGCCGTCAACTCGACAAAGGAAGCGGCAAGTCGCCGGACGATTTTTATCTGAACCAGGTCATCAGCAGGTTTCCTAAAACCAAGTGGGCCGATATGGCCGCGTTTGATCTGATCGATAGCCAGTTATGCGGCGATTGGAACGGGCTGCCGGATTGTCCGGCAAAAGAGGCCGCACTTTTTGAGAATTATGCGCGAGAGCATCCGCAATCGCCCAAATTTGGCGAAGCCATTTTTGATGCCGCCTACCGGCAGGGCATTGTGGCAGACATGTACAGGATGTCGGGTGACAAAGAGAAGAGCGCCGCCGCCCATACAAAGGCGCTGGCGCTGGCACAAGAACTTGCGGGGAACGCGGCGCAGGGCGAATGGAGCTACCGCGCGTCCGACCTGATTTACAAGTTGCAGCAGAATATTTCGCTCTACGGAGTATCAGAATGAGCGTGGCTAAACAGCTTCCATCCGCAGGAATTACGGCTGCCTTCTTTGTGCTTGCGGTTTGCAGCGCGGTTGCGCAAGTCACGGACCAGCAGCACGGCACAGTGATCGCCGGGGCAGTGATGTACGTGACGCCGGATACAAGTGCGGCACAGGTTGCGCGTCCTAACCGCGGGCGGGACACATGGCTCATAGGCAAATCCATGATCGACGGCAAGGAATGGGCGCACATCATGGTCACCATGTCACAAAACTCGTTCAGTGCGCCCAAGACCATTACAGGCTGGGCGGATGCGCGGCTGGTGATTACCAGCGCCACACCGAACGGTGACCAGATCCTGTTCGGTGAAGCGGTGCAAGCCCAGCACGAGGCGGAGAACGGACGCAAGGAGTCCGAAGAAGAGGCCATGCGGCTCTACTACAGGATTTATGAGTACTTCCGGAGTTCTCCTCTGGCTCCGGAATCTTTATGGCACGCTGCCGACCTGGAATGGCAACTGGAGAAAAAAGGCGTGTTCTCGCGGCCTTCGGCCATGGAGATGAGTCCGGACGCGCGCGAGGAGATCGATGAAGAGATGATGCGCAAGGTGATGAAGGAGTACCCGCGCACCAAGTGGGCGGACCTGGCCGCCTATGATCTGCTGGACAATAAGATATGCGGCAGGTGGAACGGGGAGACGAAGTGCCCGGAAAAGGAAACGGATCTTTTCGAACGTTACGCCCATGAACACCCGCAGTCGCCCAAGGCTGCGGAAGCCCTGTATAAGGCGGCGTGGCGCCAAGCCGTACTGGCGGACATGTACAAAGCCAGTCACCAGAACGACAAGAGCGAGAAAGCAAAGCGGCGGGCCATACAGGTCGCGCAGGAAATTTCCACCAAATATCCTGAAGGCGACTGGAAGCCGCGGGCAGCGCAGCTTACTTACGCGCTGCAACAGGGGCTGGAGATCTCCACGGAAGGCCATCGCGAGGCGCGAAAATAAAACCGAATGCACGACTCACTTCTTTCCATCCTGCTGGGAATCATTGAAGGCCTAACGGAGTTTCTCCCGGTCAGCTCAACTGCGCATCTCAGAATTGCCGAGGCTCTGCTGGGCATTGACCTGGGCAACGGCTTCTGGAAGATGTACTCCATCGTGATCCAACTGGGCGCGATTCTCTGCCTGCCCATTTACTTTCGTACACGCATCACACGCTTCTTTTCCACTTTCCCGCGCGGCGAACGCGGCGATCGTACAGCGGCGAATCATCCGCTTACGCTGGTCATCATTGCGTTTGTGTTCACGGCAATACCGGCCTTACTGCTGACCAAAGTGATTGGCAAGCATCTGGAGAGTTTGGTGGTGATGGGCTGGTCACTGCTGATCGGCGGGATCATCATGTGGGTGGTGGATGTACTGTTCGGCACGCCGCGTTCGGGGAGCCGCTTCCAAACGGAACGCATGGAGGAGATGACCACACCGCAAGCCATCTGGATAGGCATCTGCCAGATTGCGTCGGCGGTTTTTCCCGGGACGTCGCGGTCCATGTCTACGATTGCAGCGGGCCAACTGGTGGGGATGTCACGTCCGGCGGCGCTCGAGTTTTCTTTCTTGCTCTCCATGCCGACTATGGCCGCAGCGACCTTGTACGACCTCTTCCGGACCTTCCATCCCAAACACGGGGCTGAACCGCTGGGAAGAATGCCGGTGAACGGCCTGGAATGGGGCGTTTTGGTTATCGGGTTTGTCATTTCATTCTTTGTCGCGCTGGCGGTGGTGGCCTGGTTCATGAACTGGGTGCGGCAGCGAGGGTTTGTGCCGTTCGCCATTTATCGCATTGTGGTGGGGATAGCGGTGCTTGTGTGGGTGATGAGAATCGGGTGATCGGAAAGACCACGAGATTGCCTAAACCTTCCCAAATTGCCACGATTGAAAGCCAAAACCTCCCGCTGATTACAGTGATCGCACCGATTTATTCTGATTCTTTTTTGCCTGCTGTTTCGCCCCGCATCTCAGGATTGCCTTTTACTTCTAGCGAAACAGTTCAATCAGCGTGTATCAGCGGCAAGGTTTTGTTTTCGCCTTTTTATCCGGATTGATTAACTAAAGTTAATTACCTACGATCTTCCGGTCATGACCACACCGTACCGTTCTGCGTTTCGTGAAGCTCTGGAGGAGATCGCGCTCGCACTGAAGGCTAGGGACGGGCTGGAGCGCCGTGTGAGCGAACTCAAAGATGCGCTGCCTGCGCTGGCCCAACTGGGGCGTCCGACACGGCAGGAGCGGAAGTTGATGGAAGAGCTTATGGCGGCAGCGGAGCACGGCGCCATTAATCTCACACGCGCGGTGCGACTGGAACTGGCTATGGCAGATGTGGCGCTGACGACGGTGCAAATCCGCGACCTGCTGCGGAAACGGCGCTTCAGCTTTTCCAGCTACAGCAATCCCATGGCGGCCATCCATTCGGCGCTGAATCGCATGGAAAATACGGGCGAAGTTGTAGTGCATCAAGGCACAGGCAAGCGTCCTGGCTATGCGATGGCCAGGAAACGGGTCCAGCCGGCGCGCGGGATGGAAAGGCCGCAAGCCAGGAAGATGGGTTCCATGTAAGAATCCGGAGCGCGGGACTGATGAGCAACACAGGGGAAGAGCCGCAAGTTGAAGTTCCTGACCCGGCGCAGACGGGCGGTGCGCACGCGGAAAGAGAGCAGCGGGTTGCGCGAAAGCTACGTGGGTTCGGTCCCACGGGCATTTTGGCCATTGTTGCCGTCCTCGCCGGCAATCTACTGTTTGTTCCACTCAGCGCGGTGCTGGCTGTGGTGTGGGCGTACTGGTCACGCACTCCGTTGCGGGAAATCGGCTACGTCAAGCCGAAGAACTGGATTGCAACTGCGGCGATCGGAATAACGTTCGGCGCCAGCTTTAAATTGCTGATGAAAGCGGTCATCATGCCGCTGTTCGGCGCGCCCGAGATCAACCAGGCCTTTCACTATCTGGGAGGAAACCGCTCAGCCATTCCGGCAACGCTCTGGCTCCTGATCGCAGGAGCAGGGTTCGGCGAAGAGACGATTTTTCGCGGCTACATGTTCGAACGATTGTACAAGCTTCTGGGCCGCAGCGTGTGGGCACGAACTGCTACAGTGCTGATCACGTCGGCAGTCTTCGCCTCGGCCCACTATTCCGTGCAAGGGCTTCCCGGCACGGAGCAGGCAGCGGTAGTGGGCGTTGTGTTTGGGACAATTTTCGCAATCACCGGCAGCGTCTTCATTCTGATGTTCGCACATGCGGCATTCGATCTGGTGGCCTACGCGCTTATCTACTGGAAGCTGGAGACGTGGGTGGCGCATTGGGTGTTTCGGTAGAAAAAATGGAACGCTTCCCCAGTCAGAATCGCGGCCCCGTTTCCACAACCAATTTCTGGAAGAGAGTTCTTGACCGCTGATTACAATGATTCAATTCGTGGCTTCATGGATGACATGCCAGAATGAGAAAGATGTGCCGCCCCGCCGGGGCTCACCATCCTAACTCATCCCTTTCCCAGGCCTCACCGCCTGGGCTACCGTTATGTCGGGCCTTCGGCCCTCAGAAAGTATGGAATCTCAACTTTAGAGCAGATCGGAACGTAGGCGTGGGGCGAATCTTGCATGAGTGTGGCTTGATCAAAACGCAAAAATTCGTACCACTCGTTGCACTGATGGCGCTGATTTGCACTGATCACAGGAAGTGCACGCCGAACTTCTTGCAGACGGCTTTGGCGTGTCAGGGTCATTTGGCGCGACGGCCTTGAAGTTCGCGGAACATTTTTTCACCACGGGCGAGGAAGAGTGTGACCAGGGCTAGCACTTGGCACTTAGCCGCGCATCTATGCGCATTGGTGTTGAAATGCTGATGGTTCATTCAGCTATTTGCTGCTTGTTACCAGGTCTCACATCACAGCCGGCTTGGGGATCGGTCCGTGTTTATCCGCCGAGGAGCGGAGCAGTGCAACAAAAACTTGCCAGTGTAACAGGATCACTTCGGTTTGCGCTCATCGCTGGCGATCACACCATCTTTGATATGGATCACGCGATGGGCATGCTCTGCAATGTCATTTTCATGCGTGACCAGAACAATGGTATTGCCTTTGCGATGCAGCTCGGCGAAAAGCGCCATGATTTCACTTCCAGTTTGCGAATCAAGGTTTCCTGTGGGCTCATCGGCCAGGATGATGGAAGGATTGTTCACCAGCGCGCGGGCAATGGCAACGCGCTGGCGCTGTCCACCGGAGAGTTCATTGGGCTTGTGGTTCATGCGCGCGCCAAGATCGACGGCAGCCAGAGCATCCTTGGCGCGCTGGATGCGCTCATCCGCGGGCGTGCCGCTATAAATCAACGGGAGTTCCACGTTGTGCAATGCAGTGGCGCGGGCCAGCAGGTTGAAAGTCTGAAAGACGAAGCCGATCTCGCGATTGCGAATGCGGGCCAGCTCGTCATCATCAAGCTCGCTCACCAGGTTGCCGTTGAGCCAGTAACGGCCGCGCGTGGGAGTATCCAGGCAGCCGATAAGGTTCATCAGCGTGGATTTTCCGGAGCCGGAGGGGCCCATGATGGCAACGTATTCGCCGCGGTTGATGCTCATCCTCACTCCGCGAAGCGCATGCACTTCCTCCGTGCCCATCTGGTAAGTCTTCCAGAGCTCGTCCGTGCAGATAATGCAATTTGGGGGAGGCGCGACGAGGTTGCCCTGGGCTACGTCAGCGATCTGTGTGGCCATTCTTCTCTCCTGGTTGGTTCGCGGCCAGCCGCCCCTGCTGCCCGCACAAAAATACTTCCCTGTTACTTGCTTAGACGCTGGAACCGGCCCAGAGTTTAAGATTCCGCCTTGCTCATCTGCGTATTATCAACTTTAACGCCAGCGCCGTTTTTCAGGGTCTTCAGTACCTTGTAGCTGCCGGTGATGATCTCGTCGTTTTCTTTGAGACCGTCTTTCACCTGAATGTCAGTGGTACCGGTCAAGCCGGTCTCTACCTTGCGAAATTCAGCCTTGTGCGCAGGCGTGATCACAAAGACGCCCTGAATTTCGTCGGTATCTTTCTTCATTTGAGCGACAGGAGCAGCCTTGCTGGCTTTGGTTTTGTTGTTTTGCGCTTCAAGGTCTTTCTTATCGCGCACAGTCAACGCCTGGATTGGGATTGTGAGCGCGCTCTTCGCGGTCCCGGTGGTGATCTTGGCGGTGGCAGAAAGTCCTGGCCGCAGGTTGGTCGGAGGACTATCAAGGGTAACCACTACTTTGAAATCCTTGGCTTCCTGGCTGCTGGTTGCGCTCTGCTCGCTGGATACGCCGGTGGAACGCACAATGGCGTTGTCGCCGATTTCCGTTACCTTCCCCGGGAAGGTCTTGCCGGGAATGGCGTCAATGGTGACTTCCGCCGGCTGCCCGATGGCTACGTTCACGATGTCAGTTTCATCCACGTGAACTTCAGCGGTGATCACTGACATATCTGAAACGGTCATCAGGGTGCTGCCGGGGGAGTTCTGGATGCCCATGACCACGGTTTCGCCCTGATGCACCGGGAGGTTGGTAACGGTGCCATCAAACGGAGCGGTGTAAACGGTCTTGCTAAGAACGTCATTCACGCGCGTGAGCTGCGCCTTGCTCTGACTGATGTGTCCCTGGGCGGAATCGAGTTGCGCGCGCGCCTGGGCGACGCTGGCCTGGTCCTTGGCTGCTACGGCTTCCGCGACTTCATAAGCGGCTTTTTTGGTGTCAAAATCCTGCTTGGCAATGAGCTGGTCCTTGTAAAGGTCCTGAGCGCGATCGTAATCGAGCTTGGCGCGAGCGAGGTCAGCCGTGCTGCTCTTCGACTGAGCCAGAGCAGTTTTCAGCGCGGCAGAAGCGGCGACAGCGTCCGTTTCATTACTGGCGATTTGCGCCTTCATGGCGTTAACGTCCGCTTCTGACTGAACATTCTCAAGTTGGGCGAGGACCTGGCCCTTCTTCACCTTCTGGCCTTCGTCGACATAGAGCTTGGTAATGCGACCCATGGCGTTGGCGCCAACGTTGACGTAAGTCTCCGGCCGGATCTCACCAGAGGCGGTGACCACGGAGGAAATGTCCTGCTTGAGGACTTTGCCGCTCTGCACCGTGACAACATTCTTTTGCGACTGGTTGACGGTGAAGCCGACGATGGCGCCAGCTAAGACAATGATGCCAACTATGATTGCGATCTTTTTTGCGTTCATGAAGTTCCCCAAGCCCTCCCCACGCGGAACTATATATTTGATATACGTCCCCAAGACGACAAAAGTTCCTGCCTGCGAGCAGGACTAAAATGCCGGGTGAAGTTGAATGGCGAAGGCCTGAGCTTTGATTATATCGGGAGAAGCAGGTCTGAACCAGAGATTTTGCAGAGGAAAATGGTCATACACCTTGGTTTTCAGGGTTTTGGAGTGGTGAAAGTGTTGATTCGGGCAGGGTTGTCTTGCTTCAGGAACACTAAAAGACATAGAATAAATGTCACCCGATTCTCCATATCAGGAGGCGCCAGGTGATCCCCGGTCAGTCCCGTTCGAATATATATTTTATTGCTGCTCTCTTACTTTTTTTAGGCTGTTTCATTCTCGCTCAAGTGTCCATCGCGCAGGAAAACATGTCGATGGATAGCCTGAATAAGAGCGCCGATAACAGTCAATCTGAAAAAAATAAGGCTGCCAATCAGGACCAGAAAGCTGACAGTGCTGATCAGCAACCATCGGATCAGGAAGACCCGCTGAAACGAACTCGGCCTGAGACCAAGGGGTCGAAGGTGGAAAAGCTGGGCGGCGTCTACAAGAAGTGGCTGGATGAAGATGTTCGCTGGATCATCACGGGCGAAGAACTCTCAGCGTTCAAGAAGCTGTCAAATAACGCTGAGAGAGACCAGTTCATCGAAAACTTCTGGCTGAGACGTGATCCCACCCCAGACACCGCCGAGAACGAATTCAAAGAGGAACATTACCGGCGAATCGCCTACGCCAACGAGCACTACGCTGCTGGCATGCCGGGCTGGAAAACCGACCGCGGCCGGATCTATATCATGTTCGGTCCTCCGAACTCGGTTGAATCCCACCCCATGGGCGGCCCTTATCAGCGGTCAGCCGAAGAAGGCGGCGGCCAGACGGAAACTTACCCGTTTGAAGTATGGAACTACCGCTACATTGAAGGCATCGGCCAGAACATAGACATCGAGTTCGTAGACGACTGCGGTTGCGGCGCCTATGAAATGACCATGGATCGCTCCAAGAAGGACGCCCTTCTGCACGTGCCCAACGCCGGCCTGACTACCTTTGAAGAAATGGGCATGGCGAACAAGGCTGACCGTTTCCGCGGCGGCCTTGAAGACCTTGGCGCCGGGCCTTTCAACTCTAACCTGCAGAGTAAAGAGTTTGACCGGCTGGAGCAGTTCGCGAAGTTGAACACCCCGCCTACGGTCAAATTCAAAGAGCTGAACGAAATCGTCACCTCGCATATCCGTTACAATCTGCTGCCCTTCGATGTCCGGGTTGATTTCGTGAAGCTCACCTCAGACACCGATCTTGTCCCCATTACTCTTCAGGTTCCCCTGCGCAACGTGACTTGGACCAACAAGGACGGTGTCCAGCGCTCAGTGTTGAACGTCTTCATCAAGATCAGCACGCTGTCCGGTCGCACTGTTCAAACGGTAGAAGACACCATCCGCAAGGACATTCCTGCCGAGCTGCTGGAAAAAGAACTTGCCAACGTGGCCCTGTGGCCCAAGGCCATTCCCATGCGTCCGGGACTTTATCGGCTTGACGTGGTCATCAAGGACGTGAACGGAGACAAAGTCGGCACTTACAGCCGCGGCTGGCAAGTTCCCGACTTCTCTGAGGACAAGCTGAGTTCATCCAGCCTCATCCTCGCTGACCAGGTTCAGCCTGTGCCGGCGCGTGAAATCGGCAATGGCGACTTTGTCATCGGCGAAAACAAGGTTCGCCCCCGGGTACAGCCCTCGGATGGCAAGCCAGCATCCTTTAAGAAAGGCGAGAACGTTAATTTCTGGATGCAGGTTTACAACTTGGGTATTGACCCCACCACGAAGAAAGCCTCAGCTACGGTGGAATATCACGTTGTGAATACCTCAAACAACCAGTCCGTGCTAAACTTTACGGAATCAACGGCTCAGATGGGCAACGTTGGCGATCAAATGACACTGGAGAAGCACATTCCAGCGGACAAGTTTGCGCCGGGTGTCTACCAGGTAACCATTAAAGTGAGCGATTCGGTCTCCAAACAGACCATTTCGCCCACAGCAAAATTCGCGATCCAGTAAGGGAGAATCCACTTCATTGAGGTGGTGGAGATGACCCGTAAACTCGGATGTTGCTTGCTGATCTCGATGTTGGCTGCGCCTGCCTTCGCGGCGCGCGTGGGCGTGATTTCCGGCTACGTGCACGATACTTCGGGCATGCCTCAAATGGGCGCAGTGGTTGAGATCTTTGCTTCAGCCACCAGCGTTCCCACCACCGTCTTTACTGACGCGCAGGGCCACTACTCTGCTGAAAATGTTGCGCCCGGCAAATACCAGGTCAAGGTCACTGCCAACTCATTTCTCCCGTCCTTGCGGGAAAACGTAAAAGTAAATTCCGGAGCGCACGTCCTCGTAGACCTTACGCTCAACACCCTGGTTGACGCACTCAAACTTCTCCCGCCCCAGCGCACCAAGAACACTGAGGCTGATGACTGGCATTGGACCCTCCGCTCCAGCGCCAACCGCCCTGTGCTTCGCGTGGTGGAACCAGATAAGAACCATAGCGGTCTTGTAGTGGTATCGCGTGAAAATCCTGAACCGAACCAGGACCGCAGCCTGAAAGCTCGCGTGGCTTTCATGGCTGGCTCAGAGGCGGACGGCTTCGGCAGCGCCGGAGACATGACCACGGCATTTGCCCTGCAGAAGTCCATGTTCTCTTCCGGAATGCTTTCATTCAACGGGAACATCGGCGCCAACGCGGGCGACCCAACGGGCGTGCTGCGCGCTTCTTATTCACATGATTTCGGTGAAGCTGCGCGGCCCACCATGACCATTACTTATCGTCATTTTGCCGTTCCCGGCGCCACCGTTGAAAACTCGCCTTACTCCGCCGTTGACATCAACTCGTCAGATAAAATGTCTGTGGCGGGAATCGTTGATCTCCAGTACGGAGCTGACCTTCAGTCGCTTGAGTTTGCCCGGCGGGTCACCGCTGCCCGTCCTTACGGCGCGGTTCAGATTCATCTGTCTCCCAATCTGGTGGTGGAATATCGCTACGCCACCTCTGAGCCGGATACCCGCGCAGCCAAGGGCTTTGATACTGCTCCGGCCGATCTGAGTGAATCCGGTCCGCGTATGGCCCTGCTCAATGGCAATCCTGAAGTGGAGCACGGCCGGCACCAGGAACTTTCGGTTTCGCGCCGCATGGGCAAGACCAGCGTGCAACTGGCCTGCTACGTTGACCGTGTGCAAAACCTGGTGCTTACTGGCGCAGGCGATCCGAGCGCCTACTCAGATGATGTGCTGCCGGACATTTACTCGGGCACATTCTCTTATGCCTACAACGGCACCCTGAATACAACCGGCGCTCGCGTGGTGGTTGAGCGGAAAATTACTGACGATCTTGCGGCCACCGTTGACTACTCCACGGGCGGCGCCGTCACGGCTGATTCTCCCGGCACATGGCAGAACCTTGCTGACCGCCTAGCCACCAGTCGCCAGCAAGCCGTCGCCGCCAAAGTTTCCGGCTATCTGCCCCACGCTGGCACACACTGGATCGCCTCTTATAAATGGACCAGCGGCAACACCGTCTCCGTGGTTGATGCTTTCAACGCCTCGCCCGGCCAAGCCGATCCTTACCTCAGCATCTTCATCCGCCAGCCTCTTCCCGGCACATCCTTTATCCCCGGAAAGATGGATGCGCTCATTGATATCCGCAACCTGCTGGCCCAGGGCTACGTCCCCGCCATCGGTCCCGACGGCCACCCTGTCTATATCGTCCAGTCAGCCCGCTCGTTGCGCGGCGGCCTGGCGTTCAACTTCTAATTTCGTGTGCCATCACCGCCCCGGCTGTGTGTGACTTTTCCTATCAGCGTCATCAGCGGTGAGTTTTGGTTTTCAGATCACGTGCGATGTCGGGGCCCCCGGACGGCCCGGTTTCGGCCGACTGGGGCAGGATGTCGGACGATCACGCGCGATGCCGACGATTCCATGAGTCTCCTTCAGATTGTGCGCGCTTTGGCGTGAAACAGAAGCAGGATAGCAGGGCGGGAGGGGATCGCTGACCAATCGAAAAGAAGGGGCTCAGGATAATTTTCTTCCCAAGTCGCCCTTGGTTCTTTCCCCGAGCGCCACGGTGTAAGCTTCAGCAATCAGAGTGTCGCCCCCGGTGGCAGTTTTCAGCCACCCTCTTGCCAAGGCACATCATTACCGCGATTCTGTGGGGATCACTGGAAGTAAGACCTGGGACGGATGAGCGGCATCGTGATATATCACCTGGCGAGCCGGCTGGATCTCAGTGGAATTTTCATTGCTCTTGCCGGTGTTCAGATTGCGATCAAAATCAGGAAAGTTGCTGGAGCTGATAGTCACCTGAATGCGATCTCCCTTCTTAAAAACGTTGCTCGTAGCGAGCAGCTCAATGGTGTATTCGTAAACTTTCATTGGGACGAGCAATGAAGGGTTATCAAACGACCCACGGAAGCGAGCGCGAAGGATGCCATCCTGCAGCCTCTGCGCCTCGCCATCAGGATGCACATCAATGAGCTTGGCCGTCCAGTCCGTATCCGGAGCTGACGAGGCTGCCCAAAGCTTCACGCGAATCGGTCCCGTCACCTCCACCGGTTCATCGAGCGGGGCTGAGGTGAACACCAGAACATCCCTGCGCGATTCCATTTTGCGCTCGTCCAGCACACTGCTCGCGCCCAGGGCCGCAGGATCATCCGTCGACGGGACAGGATTGCCGGGATCATAGGTAAACTTGTCGGCAGGCTCCTCTCCCGGCGATTGCCGGCTCAGAGTTCCGTCGCCACTTCCGGTATTCGCGTGCCCATGGCTGTGGAAGTAAAAAGGGGTAAGCTGGGTTCGCTTGAGCGGCCATTCATGCTCGGTGCGCCAATGGTTTTCTCCCATGACAAAGAGCTTGATTGGACCTTCTGCCGTGATGCGGGCGCAATCGATTCCTTTCAGTTGGCAATCCGACCAGCGCAGGGAAACAGCGTTGAGGTCTATGGGAGCATCCGGACCGAAATCGACGTCGCCAACCTTCGATGACTTGAATGTGGAATGCAACCATGGTCCCAGAATCACCATTTGCCCGCGACTTGCCTGCTGCGGAGCGCCTTGAGCAATCAGGCCGTTATAGTTATCCAGAGTTGCGTCTGGCGCATCGTACCAGCCATCAATGTGCAGGACAGGCACCATCACGCGGCCGAGTTTGTGCTGATAGGAACGCTGCTTCCAATATTCATCATAAGTATCATGATGGCTCCAGGCGCGGAAGGTTTCCGTAAGGGAACGTCCTGCGGCAGAGTCCATCGTGCTTACCGGCAAATGCCGGTAGACCTCTGTCAGACTGCCCGGATACTCCTGAACGGTGCGCCCATCGACGAGGATGGACCAATCAAGCGCCTGCATGCCGAAGGCGCCGTCCTGATAAGCCGCGGAGGCGGGATCGGGCGGCGACGATATGATGATCATGGTTTTCAAGTGCGGCGGCTGCTCTTCCGCGGCAAACCACTGGTCCCATGCCTCGTATGATCCACCCATGGTGCCGACATTACCATCCGACCACGGCTGGCGCGCCGCCCACTCAATGGTGTCGTAGCCGTCACGGCCCTCGTCCACCCAGGGGAGAAAGCTTCCGTCCGAGTCGTAGCGGCCGCGGCAATCCTCGGTTACATAAACGTAGCCTCGCTCGGCGAAATAAGCGGCGGAAGTGAAGAAGCCCTTACGATTTTTTCCGTACGGGGTCCGATCTACAACTACGGGAAAGCGGCCTTGAGCGTCAGGGCGGGTAATGTTGGCTGAAAGTTGCACGCGGTCACGCATCGGAATGCGGACGTTGTACTCCCACTTGATTTTGTATTGAACCCCAGCCTGCTCTGGCTTTTGAGCGGCTGCCATGCTCAGCAGTACCAGCCATGCAAGACCGATTGCCTGGCGTTTTAGCTTCATCACATGCCCTCATGCTTTGCGCACCGGCAAAGAAAGATTTTGGGTGATCAGTATAGATGAGCTAATTCGGCCCGCGAAAATTACATCTCGTTTTGAAATCGATTACGAATAGCACCAGGCATTTTAAGTGCGCTCTGTGGGACCTTGCGCGTCGGAAGTTTGTTTGGGCTCCGCTGCGCACGGGCCCGTTCGCGCCGGGGATTGGCGCGAATGGGCAGGGGCACGCCTTCGGCAGAGTGGACTTGTAATTTTTTCGTTCTTTTTCGCGGCCTTTCCTTTAGCCCGCATCCGGCAGACACGCTGAAATATCGAGGGAAGAACATCGTAGAATTTCGGACGCCTGCGCAGAAAGACGGGCTTGGCGCCGCATCCCGCCTGCAAAAGAACGATAGTCCCATCTGTGGAGCAGCAATCCTGTTCGAAGAGGAGCCGAGTCTGACGCAGCTATCCATCTGGCTTCCTTCGGAAAGCAGCGACCTTGCCCAACGGATCATTGCGCAGGCTGAGCGAGAGGCAGAGCATTTCCGCGATTGAGGAAAGCGGGACCGCGTAAGCGCAAGATTGTTTTGTAAGCAGTCTGAAGCCGAGCGTCGCAAGAGAAAAACCCCTTAGTTCAGCTGACCGCTTTTGTCCAGTGTTACTTCATCTGCGACACGATAAGAGCACGTTCAGTGCTTTTTCGCCTCTTCTCTGAACGCTTGAACAGTTTTAGAGTTTCCATCAAGTGCTCTGCGATCTTAGGATCCTTGAATTCTGCGACCTCTCTGATGTGTTCCGCAACGCTGGTGTCGTCTGACTGCTCGGCATCGTTTTTCCAAAAGTATAATAATTCATAGGATTCTCCCGATGGCGATGGACAAATGCGCCGAAGGATACTACTTATCGGCGTTTGTAGATCGACATTACGGATGTATCCTTCCACGGTACGCCAATGAGGGTGGCCGATCAGCAAGTCGTGGACAACGGACGACTCGATCAGAAGTCTAGAGCCTTTTACAGTATTTGCCAAACCTACTGCTCGGGCCAACGTATCGTCGGTTGGCAAAAACTTTCTGAAGTTCGCTGCTTCAAGGCGGGGTTGTTTTTCGAGAGCTTTGTGAACAAGCGCACCCCTTAAAAGGAGATCCTTGGCAGTTAAGCTTAGATATACGTCTCGCAAGGCCTCAAGCACTTCAATCAAAGTGCGTTGGCCCCATATAAGAACTGAATCGCTGAACATGTAGGCATGAAGAGGATTTGGGCCTTCTGAGCAGAGATCCTCAAAACGCTCAAAAACAGTATTGTAAAAGTCGTTGAGCTTTCTGTAAGCAAGCTCAGGGTCCAAGCGGTATGCTGCCGAGACCCCCAAAACATCGCCATAAAAAGTGAAAGGCTTATGCACACTCATATGTGGATCAAAGCTTATCAGAAGGTCTCATGCGGAAGTCTCTGCAGGAAGTGTTTAGCAAGGAAAGACGGAACGTAATCCCTGAATTTTGCGGAGGGCTGGAGCGCGGCTGTCTTTATCAGAAAACTTCCCATCTACCCCAGTTTTTCCTGTTTGGAGCTACCCGAGAAACGTCACCACATGGCCTTTCAATGCTGCGGCGAACCTCTGGAACGAAAGATCCTCTGCGGGCTGGCTAATCGTCGTCTTCTTGGTATTGGTTGCCAGGACAAGAGATACGGCTGTGTAAAGGTCGCTTGAGAATCAGCCTGAAAAGAATCTCGAAACGCTTGGCGTAAGAGGCGTCGGTGATAACGGGATCAACTTCAAAGTAAGGCTCCATGTTTCTCACCGGCCGCCGAACCTGCTCGCAGTCCTCTAACAAGAAGAAGTACCCAAGGAAAGGCGGCGGCACTTTCCCAAAACGCTCCTCTCGATATGCGACCCAGATGTCCGTGGCGCTGCCGATCGCCTCTTCACAGCGATTATTGAAGTTATTCCCAAACGATGGCCCCACCTGCGACTTGAACTCGATGGCTGTGACAAGTTGCCCTTCTGAGACGACAATGAGATCCCATTTCTTTTCGGGCCGATAGAAGCCTGGCAGCTCTAATGAAGTGCGCGTTTTAACATCGATCTTCTTGAGTCCTGCATCGCAAAAAATGTCCGCAACCAGAACTTCCATGGCGCCCATCTGCGTGCCGCCGGTTACCTCACTGCGAGTGCCCGCATCAATCTTCCCGCCTTCCTGTTGCTTCTCCTTGTTGGCTGCGCGTGCGTTCCAATAGCTCTGGACGGCTTCCCTGAGCCGCTTGTCAATATTCAACTGCTTGCTCCATCTCGGTTGCTGAGATTCCGTATACCTCAAGGGCGGCGCGTGTTGCACGCGCTTTGTCGCGGGTCTGAAAGCCTCGCGCAGTTCGCAACCGTGCCTCTTCGTAATAGCGGACATTTCGGGGACCCGTATACGGCGAAGGTATTGAGTTTGAAGGCACATGTCCGCTAGCCGATGATTTGCAAGAAAAGCAAAGCTGGTGAGAGGAGAAGGCCGCCGAGTACTTCTAAGTCCCAAAGCTCTGACTGGACGAAATAGAGATTGTGATGGGGATATGTCTCGCCACGATCCAGTACTGGGCTGAGCTCATTCTTTATGTCAGCTATGTAAAGTTTGGGCTTGTTTGTCAGGCCGTGATTAACGCGATCAATCGTCCTAAACCAGGCATGCGGATTTTTTGAGGCAACGTTGCGCTTCTTGATCGTCGAAGCATGCCGGTGAAAATAAGCGGCGAGTTTTGGAAAACACCGCAAATCCACCAAGCCATCTCGCTCCCAGGGGTCGATCAGGTAGTGGCCTGACCATTGGAGTTTCCCACCTTGGATATCTTCTACGAGGGCGAGCTTCAGAAGCCGAGAGTCCTCCACAACTGTAGAGTCCGTTGTAATGAACACCTGATCATTACCTGTGGCTACACCAATGCCCACCTTGGTTTCTGTTTCCTCGGATTCCAATGGGGCAAACTGCTCCTCCAGCCGGCGCAGCAGAGCAAGTTGGGCAGGTGTTTTGCAAGGCCACGGGTCGGGGCCCATGAACCAAGTGTTTACAACCGCGGCGGTGAGACCAGTTGGTGGCTTGGTAGATCGGTCGGCCGCCAGTGTCAGAAGGCTGACTGACAATCGAGAGGCCGGGGCCTGCTCCACCTCTGGACTGGCGGTGGCCACTACAGCACTCCCTTGCCTGCCCCGGCCAATCACTGTTACAGCGCATAAGCGTCCACTTCATCCTCGAACGCCCTTGCATTGTGCATTTCGATCAGGAAATCGACGCTGTAACCAGAGGTGACGAGACGCCGCAACTCAGCCCCGTACTGATTCCGCATCCAACGGTCTGCGCATATGAATGCGCACACGCCTCCTTGCTTCAACTGGCGCAATGCAGCCTCGAAAAATGCCACATACAGGTCGGCGCGGCCGCGCATCGTGGCGTATGCCTGTCTGTACACAGCCGCGCTTGTGTCGGGCATATCTTCGAGTCTTACATAAGGCGGATTGCCAATCACGAAGTCGGCTTCGAGTCCCCAGTCCTCAAATAAGTAATCAGAGCATCGGACCCAGCAGTTTGCCAGTCGATTTGCGAGCTCCTTCTCGACACCCTCACGTGCCAGCAACTTGCATACGAAGGCTCGGGCTCTCGTAGCGCTGCCTTCATCAAGCTCGTAGGCCAATATCGAGTGTTCGCAATCCGCAATGGTCCTACCGAGCCTCTTGCATGAGGCGAGTAGTCTCCCAATCATTGGACCCAGGAATGCGCCTTCCCCTGCGGAAGGTTCCACCGCGATCGCGTCAACGAGATTAGCGGTTGGAACATACCCGGCAAGGTCAAGGAGGAGATTTACAACCCACTCCTTTGTATAAACGACACCTTTAGGCTCGCAAGGTGCTGGAATCGGTGCTGCATTTATGGCTGTCATTGCCGGATGATCAGCAGCATAGCAGAACAGCAAAGAAGCCTGATTGTATTTCACGCTCTCCTCTCCAGTTCCGCCAGAAAGAGCGGGTCGCGGTTGACCGCACCGTTAGTGTTCCCGATCAGACGGAGCACAATTCTGGTCATCGCCGTTATGTACGTACACGTAGAGGGTAGGCGAATGGCGGGCGAAGTGTCAACCGATTATTGCGCCCGCGATTACCTGTTCGACAAAGCGTCTAAATGAAGGCGCGATCTCTGCGACAATGCGGCCCTTACCGTACCTGCTGAGGATGTCCTCGTGGTCGATCGCACGATGGGAGCGTCACCATTCTTCATCTTGGCTGTGGCAAAGCAGATGGGATCATAGTTGACGGCATCTGGCTGGCCGAACTGAGCAGGCTCTGCTCCAGCAGCACCGGGCTCATTACCACATCCTCGCACACTGCGAGTTCATGAGAGACCGACTGGACTGTGTTGGCGAAGAACATGATCGGGCCAATCTGAATTTCAGCGAAACGGTATCGCGAGATAAGGGAGAGAAAAAGTTTGGGGAACGATGCGGCATGACGGACTGTTCCAGACCGGTCACCCAGGTATTAGGCTCAGCGAGACGGATTTTCCAATGGCACCATCCAAACTGATCCGGTGGGCCGCTGCGCAGTTCATCAGGCACTTCATTCTCGGGAAGAGTTTTGGGGCCGCGCGCGTTGACGGCTTCCACGAAGCGGTCGATCAGGATCATCGCGCATCAAGGGCATTATCGCAGGCGGGATCACGGGGTCCTGAAGAATCTGCGGGAGAGGTTTTGGTGAAATTCCTTGGATCGGCATGGCACGGGAGATATTCTCGGGATCTTTCGACTCCTCCTCACTCCCCTTCGCAGGCTCAGGTCGCTCGGCGTCGCTCAAGATGACAGGGGGAGAGGGTCTTCATGAAGTTACATTTACGTGGGTTGTGAGAAACGACGGCAATTTCATTGTGCCAGGCTTCCTGCACTGTCGTGTTGCTGGGCAGGCGCGAAACTGTTAAACACTTGTCATCTTGAGCGAGTCCGAAGGAGCAAATGCGACTGAGGAGGAGTCGAAAGATCCCGAGGATGTTTCCTCTGCCATGCAGATTCAGGGAATTCTCACGATGGACTGACCCCGGAACCGCATTTCGCGGCCCCACGTTTCTGCAAGGTCCTTCCAACGCGGGTTGGTGGTTTCGATCAGTGCAATCTTCTTCTCTCGCCGCCAGCGCTTGAGTTGCTTTTCACGGCTGAGGGCATTCGCCACATGGTCGAAGGTTTCGTAATAGACAAGGCGGTGAACCTTGTATTTTTCTGTGAAGCCTTCGATAGTGTCGATCTTGTGCTGCAGGACCCGGCGATTGAGGTATCCGGTGATGCCGACGTAGAGCGTTCCCGTCCTGCTGCTCAGAATGTAGACCCAAAATCTGTAATTGAAGCCGTCGCGCACGGGCGGAATCCTAACACACAAGGGGAAAGATCCTGGGGGAACTCCCTGAATCAGCATCGCGAAGAAACGCATCCTCGGGATCTTTCGATTCCCCCTCACTCCCCTTCGCAAGCTCAGGGTCGCTCGCGTCGCTCAAGATGACAGAGGGAGAGGGATTTACGAGAAGGCATGCGTGTGACGATCGGGCTCATTTTGAGTACATCCTTGTCACAACCGCGACGCTGTTCTCAGCTTTGGCAATTTGAGAGATTGTCATCTTGAGCGAGTCCGAAGGAGCATAATGCGACTGAGGAGGAGTCGAAAGATCCCGAGGAAGTGTCCTCTGCCGTGCAGATTCAGGGAATTCTCCCGATGCTCTCTCCCCGGAAACGCATTTCGCGGCCCCATGTTTCTGCAAGGTCCTTCCAACGCGGGTTGGTGGTTTCGATCAGTGCAATCTTCTTCTCTCGCCGCCAGCGCTTGAGTTGCTTTTCACGGCTGAGGGCATTCGCCACATGGTCAAAGGTTTCGTAATAGACAAGGCGGTGAACCTTGTATTTTTCTGTGAAGCCTTCGATGGTGTCGATCTTGTGCTGCAGGACGCGGCGATTGAGGTATCCGGTGATGCCGACGTAGAGCGTTCGAGTCCTGCTGCTCATAATGTAGACCCAAAATCTGTAATTGAAGCCGTCGCGCACGGGCGGAATCCTAACACACAAGGGGAAAGATCCTGGGGGAACTCCCTGAATCAGCATCGCGAAGAAACGCATCCTCGGGATCTTTCGATTCCCCCTCACTCCCCTTCGCAGGCTCAGAGGCTGTGACTTTTTTGATCTTATATTCTGATTTTCCGGTTTTGGGATGCATTCCACCGGAATGCAAGTTATAAGTGAGTGCATGAGCGATGTCGAGGTGAAGCAAGGAGCAGAAGAGCGCGAGGCAGCAGTACGGTTGCGAAGTCCAGAGCGTCGCCAGATGATGATGGTGGTGCAGTGTCCGGACGATCTGGTAGGAGCGGCGCATCCGGTGCGGATGGTAATGGCGGTAGTGGGGAAGCTGGACCTGGCGAGATTTTGCGCACCCATCCAGGCGCGGGAAGGGCGACCGGGGCGGGATGCAACAGATCCGCAACTACTGGTGGCATTGTGGCTGTATGCCTGCTTTCAGGGGATTGGATCGGCACGAGAGCTGGCACGGCGATGCCAGGAGAGCGCCGCCTTAGGTGGTTGTGCGGGGGAGTGAGTGTGAATCATAGGTTGTTATCGGAGTTTCGGACGGGCCAGGGAGATGCGTTGGATGAGTTGTTCACGCAGGTGATCGCGTCCTTGGTGGATAAAGATGTGGTGAAGGTAAGGCGAATCAGTCAGGATGGAATGCGGGTGCGTGTGAGTGCTGGAGCGAGCAGCTTTCGGCGGGAAGAGCGGCTGGAGGAGCTGCTACGGGCAGCAGGGGAGCATGTGAAGCAGTTGCGGGAACAGGTGGATTCGTCGGAGTACGCCGCCTTGTCGGCGCGTAACAAGGCGGCGGGGAAGCGGGCGGCGGAAGAAAAAAAGCAGCGTCTGGAGCAGGCGATTGAGCAGTTACCGGAGTTAAAGAAGAAGCAGGAGAAAGCGGCACAGCGAGCGGGCCAAGGTAAGTATGGGGACAAGGTTCGGGACAAGGAGCCGCGGGTGAGCACGACCGATGCGCAAGCGCGGGTAATGAAAATGGCCAATGGGGGATTTAATCCCGCGCTCAATGTGCAATTGGCCACCGACACCGAGAGCCGCGCCATTGTTGGAGTAGAAGTGAGTAATGAAGGATACGATGCCGCCGGATTGAGCGAACCGATGCGCCAGCAAGTGGAGGAGCGGACAGGAAAGAAAGTGGAGGAACAACTGTTGGATGGTGGGTATCTGCGGATGCAGGATATTGAGAAGGCACACCAGCAGCAGGTGAAGCTGTTTGTGCCACCTAAGTCGGCGCGGACAGCCAAAAACCGGGGACGGGAGTTGGAGATCAAGCCTGGCGACGGTGAAGCGGTGCGGGAATGGAAGACGCGTATGGCCAGCGAAGAAGGCAAACAGATCTATAAACAGAGGGCGGCAACCAGTGAAACGGTGAATGCCGATTTGCGAACTCGTCGTGGACTCACACAGATTCTGGTTCGAGGATTGAGCAAAAGCCTATGCGTGGCACTGTGGTGTGCGCTGGCTTACAACGTGATGCACTTCGGTACAAAGCTGCTGCAATAACAAGCTGAGCGGAAACAAAGTCGTGCAGCCGCGGATTTTACATAAATCCAGACTTGAGGTGGCCGACGAACTCATCCTGGACTCGATTCGGGAAGTTGCATCTGGTGAAAACCGCAAAAAGTCACAGCCTCTCAGGGTCGCTCGGCGTCGCTCAAGATGACAGAACGAGAGGACCCCTACCAAGGGACGTGTGCCCGCGGGATGATGCCGGGCATAGACGCCGGGGTAGACAGAACGTTTTCTGAAAAGAAAGAACGGCCCGAATGATGCCGAATTCATGATGAGGTGGACACCCGGTGTCTAGGCAAGGTGTTTCCCTGAGATAGCTGCTCAATCCGTGAAACACCTTCAATCAGGTCTCACTCAACAAAAAATTCTTAGCGCGCTTTAAGAAAGTTGTTGACGCAAAAAATCAACTCCGATTACTATCGCCTCACAGCTCCACTGTACGCATTTTGACCTTGGTTTATTGAATGCAAACGACGGACTTGCAGACCAGGGTTCCGTGAAAACAACAGTTTCAGCCGGCTCGTGAGAGCGCTGCGCGCAATCACGTCGCGGTCCCTTGCATGAAAACGCAAGAGGCTACGGGTGTGTTTGCCGGAGGCATCGCGCTCGCACGAAAAACGGGAAATCGCACCGGTTCCACGGCTGAATATCCTTTGGACTCCAACCGAAAGGAAGAAGAGGAAATGTATTACAACGCCAACGGCGAGAAAGTTTCACGCGCTCGATGGAAAGAGATGTACAACGCCTTTAAGAACCGGCAGGAACTCGTCAAAGCCGGGCTTACGAGCCGCCGCGATCTGATGAGGCTGGGACTGCTGACTGCAGGCGGCATGCTGATCGCGAAAAAAGGGCTGAGTTCGCGGGCATGGGCCGGCACATGGGGCAGCGGCAGGTGCTATTCCGGAAGCAGCGGCTGCGGCACTTGCGCCAGTCCCACCACGCGCCCTGGGTGATGAACCTGCCGATCCCTCCAGTGAAGCAGCCCATTGCGCTTTCCGCGCTGACCGGGCCCGGCGCCGACCATCGCGCCGAATACCGCGATTAACCCCGCCACCGGCACTGCTTATGAAGGCCGCACCCGCGCGCACCAGTCGCCCATTGGAAGCAACGGCAACCTGCCGTTTCCGGCGGCAACGGTCTACCAGGTCTCGCAGCAGGTGGCGAACGTCAGCATGTCTCCCGACCTGCCGATGCAGAGACTGTGGACCTTTGATGGAATGAGCCCGGGGCCCACGTATGTGGCCCACTACGGCTCGCCGATACTCATCCGCAACTACAACAATCTGCCCAGCGACAATGGCGGGTTCGGCATCAACTCCGTCTCCACGCACCTGCACAACGCCCACACGCCTTCCGAGAGCGACGGCTTCACCTGCGATTACTTTGCTTCCGGGCAGTACTACGACCAGTACTACCCCAACCAGCTTGCGGGTTTCCTCTCCGACCATCAGTCCACGAACGGCGATATCAATGAAGCGCTGAGCACGCTTGTGGTATCACGACCACCGCGAAGGATTCACGGCCCAGAACGTTTACAAGGGCCTGGTGGGACACTACATCCTGTTCAATCAGTACGACACAGGTGACGAGACCACGGGCTTCCGCCTGCCTTCCTTCCCCAGCTACGACATCCCAATGATGTTCGCCGACCGGTGCTTCGATGCCATCACCGGCGATATGGTATTCGATACGTTCAATACCGATGGAATCCTCGGCGACAAGTTCCTGGTCAACGGAGTAGTTCAGCCCGTGCTGCATGTCAGTCCGCGGCGCTACCGTTTCCGCTGGATCAACACCGGCCCTTCGCGCTTCGTCCAGATTTACCTCACTGACCTGAACAACCTCACAACATCGCATCCGTTCTACCAGATTTCCAACGACGGCAACCTGCTGCCGAAACCGGTGCAGGTGCCTGCTGTAGCTCTGGGAGTGGCTGAGCGCGCGGATGTGATTATCGACTTCTCTCAGTACGCAGGAAAGACGCTTTACCTGGAAAACCGCCTGATCCAGCCCAACGGCCAGGGTGGCCCCAGCGGCAGCGTCAGCAGTCCCGGACAGGGTTTCCTGATGCTGCAGATCGTGGTCGACCAGCCGACGGTGGCAGATAACAGCGTGGATCCGGCAACGCTTCCCAGCTATTACGCGCTGCCGAGCGTTAGCGGTACGCCGCGTGTGAATCGCAATTTCAACTTCGATCAGGGCCGCAATGGCCAGTGGACCATCAACGGCGGGCTTTTTGATTGCAATACAGCCCGTTTCACCGTGCAACAAAACACCATGGAGCAGTGGTACCTGGAGAACGGGTGGAACTGGTCGCACCCGATCCATGTGCACCTGGAAGAGCACCAGGTCACGCAGGGCGCGCCCGGCCTCTATGGCAGCAGCAGTGACGATTCCTGGGACTACAACCGGTATGGCAGCCAATATTGCTGGTCAGGCTGCACCACGAAGGCGCCCACTGGAGTGAATGCGGCGCGCAAGGACACGGTGCGCCTGGTGCCGAAAGCAAACGCGACGATCAGAATGCGTTTCCGTGACTGGGTCGGCCGCTACGTGATGCACTGCCACAACGTAATCCATGAAGACCACGCCATGATGTTGCGCTTTGACGTTGGCGTTACCGGCGACACAAAGACCAATCCGTAACCGGCGGCAGCAGCATGCCCGCGGCGTGCTGCTGCGCAACTTTGACAAAGAGATGGAAAGGAGTCTGATATGCCTGACGTAAGCAGAAGAAAGTTGTTTGCCGGCCTGGTGACGGTGCCTGTTTTGGGAGCGCTCTCCGCGTTCGCTGACAAGACCACGCCGGTTCCCGCGCACAAGTTTGCCCCGCGCATTTCCGGTCGTGAGATGCTGCGCAAGCGCTACTTCCCCAATTTCGAACTGATCACGCAGGACGGCAAGAAGATGAAGTTCTACGACGACATGCTCAAAGACAAGATCGTGGTCTTGAACATGATGTATGCCGATTGCGAAGGCGTCTGCCCGTTGATCACCATGAACCTGAAGCGCGTGCAGAAGATCCTGAATGAGCAGATCAAGCATGAGATCTTCTTTTATTCCATGACGGTGAAGCCGGAACAGGACAGCCCGGCCAAACTCAGGGAGTACGTGAAGATGCACCGAATTGACACCCGCTACTGGCAGTTCCTCACTGGCAAACCTGAAGAGATGGACATCATTCGCCACTTGACGGGCTTTGCTGATCCGGACCCGGAGATTGACAAGGACAAAGCGCGCCACAGCGGCATGGTTCGCTATGGCAACGAACCCATGGCTCTGTGGGGGACGTGCCAGGGCAGCGGCAAGCCGGAGTGGATGGCTAAAGAGATCGGCTTCTCCATTCCGCGCGAGTTCAAGCGCCATCCCGCTGTCAACGAGTAAGCGTAAACATCACTGACGAATGCGCCCACGAAGGTGGGCGCTTTTTTTTGTTTGTCGGCGAAGAGCATGACTGGGCCGAGTCTGAGGGAAGCAAGTGGCAATTAAAAATGGCTATTAGCGGATAGCAAGTGGCAATTAGCAAAGCCTTACCGCTGATGGACAGGGTGGCAATTGGCTCTCTTAGCTATTCGCTATTGGCAAAACCTTTGGCTCCTTGATCTCGACCGTCGGCGCGGCGTCTCAGGAGCAAAGCGCATGCCGCGAGCAGGCCTGCGGGAATCCAGATCCAGATGAACTCGCTGCGCAGAATGGCCTCCGCCCTGGGGCTGAAGAACCGTCCCAAGGAGATGGGCGACACCAGAATGGGCCTCCATGGCAGGAAATATCGGCTGTTGTCGAATGGTGAGAAGAAGGCGACTCCCAGGCCGCCGCTGGTCACGGCATCCAACACTCCGTGACTCCCTGTTGCCAGAAACAGATATGCAAACAGCGCAGCCCTGCTTATGGCTGGTCGCGCAAAGGATGTTGCGCCGCGACGGAACACCAGCATAGACGCCGTGCCGGCAAGCAATGCCGCGAATACAAGCGAGTGGGTAAATCCGCGATGCCCCCAGAAGTCGCCATAGCGGATGCCATACCGGAAGCCAATCACGTCGAGATCGGGAAGCACAGAGCAGATTGCGCCCGCCGCCCATACCCTCTTCGGGATGGCGCGGCGGTAGAAACAACTTCCAATCGCGAGCGCAGCCCCCGCATGCGAGAACGCTGTTGCCACGTCCACCTCTGGACGAATTGTATTGCAGCAGGGCGCCGGTCAGCCTTCATTCCGACCGCAGCGCTTGTATCACGTCCACTCTTGCGGCCCGAGCCGCAGGCAGCATCGAAGCAATCACAGCCACCGCCAGCAGTATGAATGCGGAAACAGCTACGGGCAGGACGCCGGGTGATTTCAGGTCAAGGAAAAAACTGCCGGCCAAACGCGTCATGGCAAATCCAAAGACTGCGCCCGCAACAATGCCCAGCGCAGCCATTGTGGCGCCCTCGGCAAGAACGCTGCGCAGCAGCACTTGTGGTTGCGACCCCAGTGCCAGCCGGATTCCAAATTCCCGCTTCCGCGTGCTGACTGAAAATGCCAGTACGCCCGCCACTCCCACCACGGCAATGGCCAAAGCAACAAATGCAAATACGCCAAACACCAGAGAGTTCAAGCGGTCAGGCGTGAGCACTTTGGCGCGCACATCTTCCAGCGTGGCAGCGTGCTCTACCGGCTGATCGGCAGAGAGGTCGCGAATGATTTTTGTAACCGGCGAGACCAGCGCGTAAGGATTGCCGCCCGTGTGGATGAAAAGCCGGCCGCCAAAAAGCGGCCCATCTCCAAACGGAGCGTAGATGGTGACCGTGGGCTGGGGAACGACGTTGGAGTCGTCAATATCGGCGGTGACTCCGACGATGCGGTGCGGCGCCACGAAGCGGGCTTTTTCCTGGTCAGTTCCCGGCAGGAATTTCAATACCGGATCGGTCCAATAAACGTGGCGGCCAATGGGTTCCTGACCGGGGAACATGCGCTGCGCCAGCGTCTCGCTGACAATCACCACCGGCTCTTTGCTCTGGCGGTCGTCATCATTGAAATCGCGCCCGGCAAGAATCGGGACCCCCAGGCTGGCAAAGAACCCCGGAGAGATAATGCGCCATTGTGCGCGCGGGTCATCTTCACCCGGAGCGTGGGCGTGACCATCGCCTGAGAATTCCAAACCGGGACCAAACCCGGGATCGCGCCATGGCACCACGTTGCCGAACGCTGTCCTGCTCACACCCGGCAATGCATCCACGCGGCGCATCGCTTCCTGGTAGAACTCAATCACCTGCTCGGGCGTCTTCCCGTAAGTCATCGTCGGTACATCAACCGCGAGGACGTGCTGGGTATCGAGCCCAGTCTGGGTTCTTTGCAGCGCAACCAGGGTGGTGATCAGCACGCTTGCGCCGGCCAGCAGAACAAAGGATGCGGCAATCTGTGTTACCGCGAAGATTTTCTGCCGACGCCCTGTACTCGCGGTGGTGCGCACGCTACCGCTTGCCAGGCTCAATCCGCTTGCGCTATCGCCTGAAGGCAGCCGCGGGACGAACGCAAGCACCACGGCCGCCACAATGGCCAGCGCGGCTCCCACCCAGAGCATGCTGGAATCCACAGTCAAATCCGTGGCCCGCACTGAAAATCGCGAAGCGTAACGCGCCAGAACGGAGACCAGTGGCTGTGCGGTCACTACGCCCACAATGGCCCCGGCGCCGCAGAGCAAAAGGCTTTCCGCCAGCAACAAACGGCGAAGCGCCATCCGGCTTGCTCCCAATGCGGTACGGATGGCCAGCTCGCCTTCCCGACGGACTGTTCGCGCCAGGATCAGGTTGGCCACGTTGCAGCACGCGATGATGAAGACCAGAACTGACGCCGCCAGCAGAACCAGCAACACGGTCCGGGCTCCGGAGGTGATCTGATCGCGCAGCAGCCTTGCACTGATCTGGAAGTTCGCCTGTTTCGAATATGCTTCCGGATGGTCCTTCTTCATCGCGGCATAAGCCGTGCCGAGCTCGTTGCGGGCCTGGTCCAGAGTTGCTCCCGGAGCGAGGCGGCCAAAAAGCTCAGTCATGCGATGGACGCGCCCCGTCACCATAGTTGCGGACATGTGGTGCGGGCTGGTAACGATGTTGGAGATAATTTCCGTGTCCTGGGGATAGGGCACGCATGGTTCAAGCACGCCGATAATCGTTGCGTTGCGGTCGCCGATACTGCCCAGGCGAACCGTCTTCCCGATCACCGTGGGATCTTTGCCCAGGCTATTGGCCCAGAAACGGTATGTCAGCACAACCACGCCCGCTGCCTGAGGACCATCATCCTGAGGTCCAATCAGACGGCCCAGGACGGGATGCAGCCCCATCACATCAAAAAATGTTCCGCTGACAACGCCGCCTTGAATCGAGCGAGGTTCACCCAGCCCGATCATAGTGAAATCCATGGGGGAGAAATCGCCGATGGAACTCAGCGTTTTCACGCTGGCCTGCAAATCCTTGATTTCAGGAACGGAAAACGTGGTGTTGTCGGAGTCTATGCCGGGGGCGCTCTGGCGGATATAGACCAGGCGGTTCTCGTCGCGATTGACCAGCGGCTTCAGGAGCACGCCCCTGACCAGCGTAAAGATGGCGGCGTTGGCCCCGATGCCCAGCGCCAGGGTCAGGACCACTGCCACCGCAAGTCCCTTGGTGCGCCACAAAGAATGAAGTGCCACTCTAAGATCGCGGAAAAAAGCCATTATCTCACCCTCAAAACTGCGAAATTATAACCACGTGTGCGTGTGAATAGGTATCAACAAAGTCTACCAGTTCGCTGTTGCTGTGACCGCTTAGTTCTCTGCGGGAGCCGGGTTAAAGAAAATCTCTCGCACCTCCACCGGGAAACGGCACGCTTTAGCGCCCTTGCGCGCCCACGCAAGCACCTCGTCTATGTCAGCGCATTCCAGTATCCATAAACCGCCCACGTGCTCCTTGGTCTCCAGGTACGGGCCGTCGGTGACGAGCAGCTCACCGTTGGGCTGCGGCCGCAGTGTGTGGGCCTTCCCCAGGCCGCCAGCAAACTTCCTGACGCCGGCTGCGATCATTTCCTTGTTGAGCGCGTGGATCCCCTCAATAGTCTCTTCAGTTTCGGCGGACGGGTCGTAATTGTCGGGGAGGTAACCAGAAACCAGATATTGCGGCATATTGTCTCCTGAGATCGTCTTCAGCCGGGGTCCCCTGACCGTGCCGCTTTTGCGGGCCCCATCCGTTCCGCGCTTTTTGCGGAAAGGATGGGCAGGCGGGCTGGGGTGAAGCCGGGCTAGTTGCCCCGCCTTCACTATAACGACGAACGACGAGCCGGAATTCGACAAAACTGTCAAAAAAATTTAGTTCTTGATTTGAGTGCGCTTTCTCCGCGCCTCAGTGGTGGTTTTTTGCCTTCCGACCTTGATTTCGTCGGGCTCTTTGCGTCCTTTGCGGTAAATGCCTTTGGTTTTCCGATCACCCGATCACCGGATCACAAGATCACCCGATTTTCTCCGTGTCTCCGTGTCTCGGTGGTGGGTTTTTTGCCTTTCCGATCACGTGCGACCGCAGCCCCTGGCAAGGGGGTGTATAATTAGATTTCCCGTTAAGTGGGATTCACCAACGGTTAGCGAGCCGGTCCAGCCTTCAAAGCGACAACCCCTCACAGAAACCAGTCAATCTTCTGAGCAGGAAATATCAAAAAAATAAGGACAACAAATGGAACAAGGAATTGTGAAGTGGTTTAACGATGCCAAGGGATTCGGATTTATTACCCGCAATAGCGGCGAGGGAGACGTGTTTGTACATTTCTCCGCAATCCAGTCGAGCGGATTCCGCAGCCTGCCGGAAGGCCAGGCGGTTGAATTTACCGTCACCAGAGGTCCGAAAGGTTGGCAGGCGGAAAACGTAAAAGTTCTCTAAAAGACTGCTTCACGTAATAGCTGCCCGGAGTGCATGCAGTGCTCCGGGCAGTGCTGTCAGAAAAGGTAAAAGGAGAATTGACAGATGGCTACCAGCGCAGATCGTTCGGAAGCTAAGGCTCAGAGTCCTGAACACGGCTCTGGCACCGTTGATAAGTATGCCGAGGCCAGGAAGGCCAAGAAGAAGGCAAAGCGGATCAGGCATCGGGCCAAATTGAAAAGATCGCACACCAAGGGCTGAAAACACTGCCAGCCATGGTGGTGAATCGCCTAGTCGTTCCCTCTATGGCCTTGCCGGTCTACAAACGCTTTCAACCTGCTGGAACGTGATGGGTGCCGCAACTTTCGCAGAGCCTTGCCTTCAATCTGGCGAATGCGTTCACGCGTGACCTGAAATTGCTGGCCCACTTCTTCCAGCGTATGCTCGGAGCCGTCCTCAAGGCCAAAACGCATCCTGATGATTTTCTCTTCACGAGAATTGAGCGTCCTCAGAACGTGCGCTGTCTGTTCCTTGAGGTTCACCCGAATCATGGCTTCCGTGGGAGAAACACCGCTCGTGTCATGCAGGAAATCAATCAATCTGGAACCTTCATCCTCGCCTACGGGCGTTTCCAGTGAGATTGGTTGCTGCGCGATCTTCTGCGCTCGCCGCACTTTGGACACGGGAATGTCCAGCCTCTTGGCGACCTCCTCAATGGCAGGCTCACGCCCGAGCTCCTGCACCAGCATACGTGTGGCGCGAAGAAACTTATTGATTACCTCGATCATGTGCACCGGAACTCGAATAGTGCGCGCCTGGTCGGCGATGGCGCGGGTTACGGCCTGGCGGATCCACCAAGTGGCATAGGTTGAGAATTTGTAGCCACGGCGATAGTCAAATTTGTCCACGGCCTTCATCAGGCCCATGTTGCCTTCCTGGATAAGGTCAAGAAACTGCAGGCCACGATTGTTGTATTTCTTGACAATCGAAACCACAAGACGCAGATTGGCTTCCACGAGCTCGCGCTTGGCGTACTCGGCATCGACATTGCCTTGAATGATTTCGCGCTGAGTACGGCGAAGGTCCTGAAATCCCACACCGGCTTCCTGCTCAAGCTTTTTCAGATCGGCCACGCAATCGCGCTGCTGCCGCTTGTACTCAGATCGCTGTGCTTCGTTGCGGGTGCTCTCAATTTTCCGGCCAAGGCTCTGGACCTGCCGGTCGAGAGATCGCATCCTGTCTGCCATTCCGGTCACCTTCTCGATCAGGCGCTTGCGTTGCGGCGGGGTATATCTGAGTTGTCGCAGGATGCGGGAGACGGCAACCCGATTGCGCGCAATCTTCCAGCGATAACGCCGGTGTAACCTGGCGTTCTTCTTCCGGCTGATGCCCTTGATTTTTTCCTCAAGATCACAAGCCCGCTTATGGCAGGCTGCCATTTCACCGATCAGGCCAAGCGTGGCTTTGAGCCGCAGAGCAACAATTTCGTCGGTTACATCTTCCTCGTCAAAAACCACAACTTCTTTGATCGAGCGGATGCCCCGCTCCAGATCAGAGCCCAGAGCGATCAGTTCCTGAATGGCGATGGGTGAACGTGAAATTGCTTTGAGCGCCCGGAAATGGCCCCGCTCAAACCGTTTGGCAATTTCGATTTCTCCCTCTCGCGTAAGCAGAGGGACCGTGCCCATTTCGCGAAGGTATAGCCGCACAGGATCGTTTGTCTTGTCCGGAGCTTCCTCTGGCGCCAAATCCACGTTCTCAGGGCCGTCCAGTTCCTGTTCCAGCCTGTGACGACGTTGCGAGGGCGTCTCGCCATCGAGCGGGATATCAATCCCCTCCCGTTCTAAAGCCTCGGACAACTCGTCCAGGTCCGATTCAGGATCAGCGTCTGCTCCCAGCAAACGACTGCGTTCGATTTCGGTCAGGTATGGTCTGTCTGCCCCCGGATCGGGCAGACTGAGGGGATCGTCGTCATTCTCGTTATGAATCAGATATGCCTTTCGCAGACGGGTCTAAACGGTCAAACCTTTCTGAACCAGATGCAGCAGCCGGATCAGAGTATGTCCTGGCGGGAAGCCTAGGAAGCAGGCTTGAGTGTCAGAGATTCAATTTCCTGCAGGATAGTCTTCAACCGCAACTCAAGCTGCTTTTTTGTGCGCGGCTTCTTTTCTGTTCTGGCAAATCCTGGGTAATCTGCGAGTGAGCGGCGGTAGAAATCGGCAGTTTTGTTCAGCAATTCGAGCTTCGGATCGATGTTTATAGACATTGTTTCATTCTACAGGAACATGGCAGATGTGATACGCGCCTTCTGCATTACGAAAGAAGGAACTCCGGCTCTCATTTCAGTTCTGTGCGATCAAAGCAGGGCTTTGCTCTTAAGGGCTAGAAAGCTGGCTCGAGTCATGCTTTTCAGTTCCAGCAGAATTTCCGGATCGAGTTCAGTGAAATTGAAGCAGGATTGCCCCTGCATGGTTTTTCTCAAACCCGGCGAAATGGTGCTGGACAGCTCCGGAAACATGTATAGGAGAGGCAGGTAATAGCTCACATACTTCTTCTTGATTTTGGCGGCAGCAAAGAAGAGCCGGCGGCCGCTGTGGCCCGCGGACCGGGTTTCAAGGTAGCACTGGCCAGGCTTGTCCGTTTTGACCGCCAAGTCGTCTTCATAGGGCTTCAGGAGCTCTCGTAAAGCGGAATACACTCCAAGATACTCAGTTCGGGAAGGGGGGACCGCTTCAGCTCCGTTGTCGTGAAGATCCAAACTTCCTCCTGCAGACGTTTACCAAAAGAAGGCCTCGGTGGGGAGGCTGATATGATTTGCCACTCAAAGCAGCAAACGATCAATGCTCAGCAGCTTCTCTGCTGATTTGCGCAAGGGCTGGTTAACCTTTTCTTCTTCTCGGAGGGTCTCTTTTTTCGCAGGCGCCTGGTGACGTTTTAAGATGCGGGCCATGCGTTCACGATCTTCCGCTTGCTCTAAAAGCTTTTTGGCCTTTCGGCTTTCTTCGTTGTCCATACCAACAGCATGACACACTTGGGCCGGCAAAGCGAGAAGCTCGAGTTTCAGAACTGGCTCCAAGGGTTCCTCCACCATGCTGCTTCAGGGAGTTTTAGCCAGAATTTCTCATGCTTTTTGAACAGAAACTTAGATTTCTCCTCCGTATCTCTGTGACTCCGCGGTAGGTTCTGCCTTTCGGCCTTGGTTCCGTCGCGTCCTTCGGGTCCGTTGCGGTAAATCAAGGTGGGGGCCTGAAGTTGTCTATCCGGCGAGTGGTTCGCTTTGTTTCGGCTGGGAAAAGCCATCCATTGCGTACCTCTTGGGCCTGGGGGATTGCATTCGCGGGCGGGTTCAGAATGGTCATTGAACCCGGAGCGCTGGTGTGATCAAAAGTGAGCTGCGCGTGTGAGATTGAAACCAGAAAGCTGAGAAGGACGAGAGTAGACATTCTGGATACGTTCATTGCCGTAGCGGCCTCCATGCCGCGCAGGTCGCCAGGGGGAGGTTTCGACCGTGGTTTCTGAGATGCTGCTCAATCGCAACGTGCAGACACTTTGTTCACCTAACACTCCGGAGTAGGTGATCCCATTTCAGGAAAAGATCGGGAAAAGAGAGATGGGCCTGAACGGCGCCTATTCTTGCGCACGGATTCCCGATTTCCGCGTGACGAAAATCTGTTCAGGGCTCTCCCGTTTTTCCCGAGCCGCGAGTATCCGGCCTTAGGAAGCAACCAAATTGCGGGCCAGCGCCGGAGCCGTCTCGCGCTGACGACGCACAAGCATATAGAACGCGGTGACGTGCGTGATCATCAATAGAGGCACATAGATGATAGGAATCACGTAGGCTGAGCCCAACTCCCCCGGGGCTGCTCCGAGGCCGAGCCGGACGCCGTGATAGTAATCGACAATGATGTCGATGGCGCCGACCACATTGAATGCGACAACCAGCGACCAGAAGAGCGGCCGAATCCTTACTGTTGCAAGCGCAAGGAGTGCGAGGATTCCGGTTGCAAAGTCCCCATATGCCGCAAACGTGGCAAAGCCGGCGGGCAGATTTTGACCAACAACTCCAGAAAGGATGAACACCAGCCCAAAGAAGCGAAAGCTGTGCAATGTGGCAATGGCGCGTTGCGCTGTGACTGCGTCCATGGCCTTGAGCCTGGGCCAGGCATAGACGGTGAAGCAAAGCAGCCACGCAACATAACCAAGGACAAGATGTAAGTCGAAGATGGTTTCCGGCGACATTGTTTTGACTCCTTTTCGAGGTTCAATTTGAATCATAGGATTATTGCAATCATCCTATGGATTCAGATTTTTCTTCGCGAGAAGTTGCAACATGGGATGATGTGCGGCATCCTATACAGAGCAATGCGTTATCGCCCCGGCCACAAAACCGAGACTCACCAGAAAATTGTGAAAGATGCCGCGCGGCGGGTCCGCTCGGAAGGCTTGACTGGTGCAGCGGTTGCCGCCGTGATGCGGGACACCGGCCTCACCCATGGCGGTTTCTACAAGCACTTTGCGAACAAAGATGATCTGCTTCTGGAGTCGCTTCATCAAGCCTTCGCCGAAGCAATCGCTTTGCTGGTGGAGGCTGCGGAGAAGGCGCCACCCGAATCTGCCTGGAAAGCGATTGTAAAGACCTACCTGAGCGTCGGGCACTGCACTCATCCCGAGCGAGGTTGTCCCTTGGCGGCGCTTGCGTCAGAGTTGGCGCGGACAGGCAAAGAGATGAAAGGGCACATCCTTGCCGAGATGGCCAATTACAAAGACCGGATGTTGCAATTCATGCCGGGCAGGCGTGCTGCCGACAAGGAGCGCGCATTTTGGGTGATCTTTTCCACCATGGCCGGCGCAGTAGAAATTGCCCGCATGCTGCCGGGGCCTGCGGAGCGCGAGAAACTGCTGGCAAGCACAAGGGATTTCCTCTTATGCAGCTTCTGAATCCCCAGCGTAATTCGGACAAGATTGAAACGCTACCAGCAGACAGGACAACTGCATTACATCACCTTCACGTGTTACCATCGGCTGAAGCATCTTGACTCAGCTTCTGTTCGCGACGTATTTGAACCAACATTAGGGCCTGTGCGCCGCTGGTATAGATTTCAGGTCGTTGGCTATGTTGTCATGCCCGAACACGTGCATCTGCTGTTGAGCGAACCGGAATGGGCGAATCTGGCGTCGAAATGCCATTTCCAGTCCCCGCAGGGGACGCCATAACCTGTAGCCGGAGCGCGTGAAGAAAAAAACGCAGGCACGCGGAGCGGAGCCGAATGCATTTGCCTTTCCCGCCTGTCCCGGCGCAGCCCTGGGTCACGGCAGATTCCCGACTAGGGCCGCAGGCCCGGCAGATCGGTAGCACAGACCGTGAGGTCTGGAAAGCAAAGACCGTGAGGTCTGGGAATGCATTAAAAATGGAGGGGAGCCCCGGAAAGGGGCGGCACAAAGCTGCCTACCCGGGCTGATGAGTTTTATGCTATCGCCTCTGCCGGAAAGGCTCGAGCGCTTCGCCTATTCGCGATATATCCTCCGCAGAGCGCCAGCACAGGGCTTAACGCCAGCATCAGGATCTCCGTCGTGACGGAGTGTGAGTTTTTCCCGGCGCCGAGCGTGTAAATGCCGAGAGCAAGACAGAGCCAGGATGAGAGCGTGCCATTCAGCATGTGGTCATGCCGGGCGATCAGGCCCGCAACATAGCCGCCCAGTACGGAACACGCCATGCCAAGCGCCAGCTGTATTCCATAAATCAAAGGATTGCCGTGCATCGCCGCCGTGAGGGCCGCGGTCAGCCGGCCTTGCGGTATATGCGCAATCAAGGCGTGACATGACATAGAAGGTCAGCGGAAGGGCAAGAACCATGCTTGAGAAAACATCTACAACACCGCCGATGAGAACAGCTTTGATCGATATCTTCTTCAAGGCCCGACTGTTTTTCTGGGAATGGGAAAGCTATTTTAACCTGAGTTGCTCGGCAAAGATATTCCTCCAGAACGGTCGCCATAGCGGCGATTTCATGGGTTACGTCCCGTCTGTTCTCCGAATTCCCCCGAATTTCCCGACTGTCCCCGAATTTCCGTTATCATTCAGCATGGCTGATCAAGCGAGCGGGTTTATTAGTCCCGATCTCATGGCGAGTCTGCTCGCACTCTTGCCCCTCGCCAACAAACTTTTTGGAACGAAAGCCCAAACTTTAGAGGAGTTCGCCAGTGCAATTCTGCCGGCGCGCATCAACACGGTTCAGCGCTTGGCTATGCTTGATGAACGGGAAATGATTGCCTGTCGTGACGGTAAGGCCCACTACGCGGCGTGCGTGATGGGTGCGGCGATGATAGAAGCGTTTTTGCTTCTTCTCTGTTTATTAAGCCCGGACACAGTGCAGAGAACTAGGCGCTACAAGGATCGGATGGGCAAGAAATCCCAGGATTTTGAATCCATCATTGCTCGTTTTGGCATGGAAGACTTCATTGAGATCTCAGCGGAACTAAACTGGATACCGTCGGCGCTAGTGAGCGACGAGTGGAAGCAGTCCTTACCTGCGGCGTTTCTAGAGTTGGTCGCCGGACGCTACCCCAACATGAGCAAGCTCGAGCGCGAAACTCATGCCAAATCACTCACCGACAACCCTGCCTATTCCTTAATGTCGATCCTGAATATGATGCGCAAAAGATTGCACGCAGGCAATTGGGTCAAGCAAGACCATGCGCTAGAAAACGAAGAGGCGTTTTGAGGGTGGGCTGAAGTGGCTCTGGTCGCCGCAGCACACATACGGGATTGCTTGTTTCTGCATTACTGGAAATCCGTGATGGAATTTGGTAAAGCGATGGTGGATAAGCGCTTTAAATTCTGAATTTGAAGACCGGGGACAGACGGAACGTAACCCATCGTTCAGGGCGGGCGACTCTTATTTCGGCCTGCTCTTTAAATTTCGATGTACTCTCCTAACATGGGATTACGTCCCGTCTGTCCCCCGGTAACGCAGCTACGATGACGATGGGAAATGGAGCTGGAAGTGATGCTCCGAAACGGGCGGGCTTGTCGACGTACCAAACGCCACTCCGTCGTTAGCTTTTGGAGTTGGAAATCATGATCACAAATGGCAAGATTTTAGTGCGGTCAATTTCAGCGACCATTGAGAACGGGGAGGGCCTCCTCAATGATGCCAAACTGCTCTATGACTGGGAGAGATACCCGACGGCCCTGTCACTCGCGGTCCTCGCCCAAGAGGAGTTCTCGAAGGCATTTCTGCTTCAATTGGTGGCGGATGGCGCTTTACCTTGGACTTCGGAAGTACGCCGTTCAATGGCAATGCACGAATGTAAGCACCTCCTTACGATTGTATTGGAATGGCTTTCTCCGTTGGAAGAAGCAATAGATCAAAGCATTGAGAGAATGAAAAGGCACGAGAAGTGGATGGAATGGTCACGTCGATGTCTCGACAGGTATAAGCAAGGTTTCCTGCCTGATCAGAGCGACCCAGAGCCGAACGAGCCGGAGGTCGCCTTTTCGGAAGATGTTGCCACAGCCTTGAACATCTACCGTCACGACAAAATTGAGAGGATGAAGTCCGGACAGGCATTCGACGATGTGGACTGGTCAAACGGTCGTGCCCGGAGTATGGCCGACGGCGTGCTTGATAAGAAAAAGCAATCTGGGTTTTATGTGGATATCGCAAAGAACGGCGACTTCCATTCTCATCCGAAGCAGGTCACGCGCGATGAGGCATTAAAGGAGCTTGAGCGGGCGGAACGCCTACTCCGAAACCCCAATCACCTTTTCTCGCGAATATCACAAGCTCAAGCGGGTTCTCCCGTTACTTTTTGAGGATCTCTTCGAGTCAGCAAAGGAGCTCGACAGCCTCGATAACCGCTGATCGTCGGATTTAGTGGCCGGAAGCTTTGTTTGCGATCATTCGATTATCGATGTAGAACATGCCAATAAGGCGCAGGATTGTCCAATGTTCCGCCAGCGTTCTGCACTCTGCCTCTCGCCTCCAGTCGCTCCAGGCTCTCGACCACACTATCCCTGTCCAACCCCAATTTCTCCGCCAACTCCGCTGATCGAACAAGGGGGCACCCCAGATCCAGTCATCGGCCTCGGTCCCCATAGGTCACTATTTTGAAGAGATTCGAGGACTCTCAAATCAACATTTCTTTCAGCCTTTATCCGGCGCGATTCATTCCATTGCTTTCGACGAGCATAGAGCCATGTTCCCGCACCAACAATACTGCTAACTAATTTCCATCCCAGCAAGACGGCTGCCGAAATCGGGCCGGATCGCTGTCTATCAGCTTGGCACAATTTTGGCACAACCAGATGCCGTTCTTTGCACCTGCCCTCTCTTTGTCGCTTAGGCAGGCGTCAAAGCGCCGGCCCACCGGGTGACGCAGCCGTGATATGTGCAGCGACTCCAAGATTGACAATCTTGCAGGGGTCGATCTGCGGTCCTGTGGTGTGCGCCCGGCATTCCGGATTGGAACAGAGCAGCCCGACACGATGAGCGACCTTCTAACAACCTGTGAGAAATCATCCCTCATGCACTTCTGCCCGATCACAATGAGCAAATTTTACTGCTACCGGTCCCTGTATTGAGGATACTTCCTCATAGGAGAAGCTTTTATGTCCAAGCAAGAACAGCTCAACCGCATCACCCGCCAACTCGACCTGCTGGGTCGCCGCGCTGACCGGCTCAGGCCCGGACCTCGTCGGCATACCCTCGTGGCCAAGATGGAGCACCTGCTCTTTCAGTACGCTCTCGCCTGGAGTTCCTAAGGCTCGAAAAGCCGGAGCTGCAACTGTTCCCGATGCGGCTCCGGCTTCTATCCTTGCTGTCTGTGATACTTGATGCGGTGAAAAGGCGGCACTCAAAGGAGTCGTTCAAATACCCATCCCCGAGAGTATTCGTCTACCCAATCGAATGAGCCTGCCCAGATTTCACTGATCTCAGCAGGTGGAACGTTGCTCCTGAAAGCGTCCTGCCACCAATCTAATGGTTGGTGTTGCAGGTCACCGTGTGGCTCCAGAACGAGTATTCTCCGGGCATGAGCATAGGACTGGAACTTTTTAACACAACTCGAAAAAATCTTATTTAAAGAGAATACGAGAGGTTCCGGGAGACCACTCGGATCAAGAAAGTCTCCCAATTGCATCGGGGGTCCCTCCCAGGAAAATTTCAAACCGATCTCTGGCGAGTCATCCTCTTTATCCCAATCAGGAACCCGCCGAAAGCCCCACCATTTGTCGTCGGCACGACCCCTCAGCACTCCTCCAGCCCCCACCTTCGACCACTCTGCCCGTATTCGGCTCACTGCTGCCGCGACAAAGGGCTGCAATTCCTTTTCACTTCCCTTAATCAGCAAAGGCAGACTAACTTCATATAGATCATCTTTAAAGGGGAAGTCCGTTCAAACCTTGCGAGAAAAGATCCGCGACAAAGTGGTCGTTGCTGTGCCGATGCGCGTAGTCGCTCGGCCACGAAATTGATTTTCGCTCGATTACGAGCTCTCCTCTGGCAGAATCCTCATACAGAGTTTCCGGCTGAGCCTTGGTTCTGTCCGTAGCATCCAAACAATTCCGGTAAATGTATTCTGTGCCCGTCAATTCATTCAGATGATCAACGAACGGATCGGTGCATTCCTTCTCACAACCGCCTGATGTTGGCAAACAACTCATAAAGGAATATTGTCGCTCATTTTAGCGGCCCAATTTCATTCCGCCGGCAGAATAGGCGGCTTTTGCCGTTCCCTTAAGGTGTCCACATTACCCGCCATGCGCCTTCCTTCGCTCTCGCCAGTCCACCCCGGTTGGCACCACACGGGCAGGTGTCCCACGCTTCCAGCGGCTTTTTCTGTCCCTCAGAGTAACGTTGGGCGCCCCTTCCTTTGGGACTGAATCTCGGCGCAGCTGTTGCGGCAGATTCGTTTAGGCCCAAAGGGTGGGATATAAAGAACTGCTGGTATCTAAAAGTCTCATTCGCATCTACGTTCAGGGTGACTGTCTGGATGAAGGGCCGGTCAAAAGTGGCGAGTAATTATCTCCCACCCTTTGCGCCTGACCACAGCTCACGCATGCTGCGCTCGCCTGAGTCGCAAAGGATGGGGCACCCGACGTTGTTTTAGGAGGCAAGAAAAGGCTGGGCACCCGGCTGGATAAACTCAGATCTTCTTGACGAGTTGTTCGGGCGTCATTCCGAAATAATCGGCTCTTTCAATTAACGCTTGAAAGAATTCAGGGCCATGCCCCTGCCCGCATCCTGCTGGCTGATATTGCTTGCAAAGAATTTCTGCTGGCGATGTCGGTAAACAAGGCGTCTTTGACTGCCACTCATGCAACATCTCGTGTACCAATTCTGTTTTCCAGATTGGCCATTCATTCTCGTCAAGAATGTCAGCATCGTGTAAGTTGCCTTCCGGAAGCCCAATAATTATCAAGTTCTGAGAGTGGCTGTAACAGGAACTCACGTCAGCCGGTTCAACTTGCACTCGAGCGGGAATAGCACGAGTATCTGAATACCAAACGGCCCAGATTTCCTTATATTTCTTCTGGATAAGTGCAGAAACATCTTTGAAAGCTACCATGATTGAGTTCGTTTTCCTGATCGATGAGCATTCGGATCACGCGTAAGCTGGCAGATTGATGATTGTCACTTCGGCTGCCAATCATCAGTTCCTCTCGCCCGAAAGTATTGACCTACGATACCAACGTCGACGTACATGGCCATTTCATGCCCACAACCCAGGCAGCGCATCTTATTACCAGGGCGATGTTGTTCTCGGATGTCAAAGACGCTATCACCGCCACATTTGTCGCAGTGCCAATCGATCCGTACACAAGGAGCTGGAATTGGGGGCTTAGCCATTCATGAACCTCCATGTAATCATAATCCAGTGCAGAAACCGGGAACAAACGGGACGTTTTCTGATCTTCTATCCGCCTTCCCCCCTTTATCTTCATCACTCGCTTCCAACCTGCATCGTCGAGCGCCATGGCAACTGGCTTGGGGCTCGCTGTTAGATGAAACAAGAATCCGGAGCAATTCCCATACATCACTTGCTAAACGGGAAAGTCACAAGCCTCGCAATGAGCGCCTGGGAAAAGAATGGCCGCGAGGAGGTCCCGGTCTAATGGAGGACGCGATGCAGCAAGTTGTTTTGAAGCGCTTCGAAAAACCCGATGAGATTCGCACTTTTGAGAAAGACAAATTTGAACCCGTACGCATCGGCGGCATGACGATCGGGAGGGCCACTTATGAGCCCGGTTGGCGGTGGTCTGAGCACGTGGGCAAAAGCCTGGGTCAGAAAGGATGCATGATTGAACATGTTGGAATGGTGCTGTCCGGTTGCGCCACTGCGGCTATGTCCGATGGAACAGTCATCGAGCTGCATGCAGGTGAGATGTTCTACATTCCCCCTGGGCACGATTCCTGGGTCGTGGGCAGCCAGCCGTACGTGTCGCTCCACTTTTCCGGTGCAGCCGATTGCGCGAAGCATGAGTGATCCCTTAGTTCTCCCATTTTTCTTTATTTTCCCTCATTTCTAAGAGGGGACAGCCTGACTGATCCGCGCAGTTTTTTGCTCGCGCGTAGCGCGAGTTACCCAGCAAATGGAATCTCGGGGTCACCCGCCCGAAGTGGAACTGGAACTCTGGAAATTTATTCCCTTTCCCGTTTCGGGGCGGCAATCCTTGCTAATATCCGGAGCTTAAGCCACGCCTGCGTTAAAAAGGAGTGACCATGGGCAGCAAAATCAGGAACATCATTTTTGCGGCGATAGCGGCCGCTGTTCTCTGCGCGGGAACGGTTTCCGCCCGCCAGTTATCACTGGTTGTTCAGGACACAACTTGCCAGCACCATTTCTGCACCAGGACATCACCCTGCCCCAACGTTCTGGGCTGCGGATGCGTCTTCAACAGCCCCACTGCCACCAGCGGCGTATGCGGGTTCATTGCAGCCAAACCGGCAGCCAAAATAGCACGATAGCTGCGCAGCGATGAAAGATGAAATCGGCAGCGGTGGTGCAGGTCAGTGAAGTAGTGGAGTAGCGCGAGTTAACACCCTCTTCCGCACTTCAATTTGCCCGCCGCGTACCCTCACTTCCAGGCACGGCTGCGGATGCACCGCCGGGCCATTCAGCACCCGTCCATCTTCTAAAGCAAACCTGGAGTTGTGCAGCGGACACACAATGCTGTCGCCCTCCAGTTTGCCTTCTGAAAGCGGTCCGCTGAAGTGGGAGCAGGGCGGCCTACCCTGCTCAGCCGGTTTTGGCGAAGGGTGAGACAATCAGTTCCTTGGGAAAACCGGCAAAACTGGGGACAACGGAACGTAACGAATTTGCTCCTGACTCGTCTCGATCTATGCAAATCAAAAACCGCGCTGCTAAGTTGTTTGATTGCCGGGAGTGTTATTCTCCTCACCATGATCCGGCTCAGCGTCATGTACCCAGCCGCCCCTGGCTCGCGTTTCAACTGGGACTATTATCTCGGCCCGCATCTTGCGCTTTCGCGCAAACTGCTGGCTCCCATGGGGCTCGTCCGCACTGAAATCGACCGTGGCATCGGCGGCCTTCCTCCTGGAACGCCCGCGCCTTACCACGCAGTTGGGCATCTGTTCTTCCGCTCGCTGGTCGAGCTCCAAAGCGCGCTTGCAGCCACCGCTGCCGATTTCATCGCCGATGAGCGAAACTACACTGATGTTCCCAGCGTCGTGCAGATCAGTGAGGTAGTGGAGTAGCGCGAGTCAACCGGCAAATGTGAATCTCCGGGCGCTGCTGACCCCATCATCGCGCTATGGCGGAACTCGCGAGCCTTCGGCCGCAAACGCTGGGCATATATCTGATCTGATAAATGACCGCTGGTCGCTAATCGCTAATCGTTGATCACTGGATGCCAAGCACCACTCACTGCTGGTGTGCGACTGCGGATTCACTCACCAGCAACAACATCTGTGTTCCGCTATCCAGCTTTACATTGTGATTGCCGGAGATGATTACCGTTCCCTGGATCCCGCCCACTGCAGATGGCCTGAGCGCTACTCCCGGCAGGCCAATTACGCCGCGGCTCGATGGCGTAAGAGTGCCGCCCGCGCCACCGTGAGTGGCCGCCCCTACGGACGGAGCTGCGGATGCGCTGGGGCCGCCCACAGCACTGCCTGCTCCGAAAGGTTGACCCCCCATGGCCGGCCCTGAACTGAGCCTGGTTGGATCGCCGGCAATGTTCGAGGGTCCTTCCTGCGGCGGAGCAATCGCCATCACCACCGCCCTGAAGGCAAACTCCTCGCCGTGCTTACCGGCCGCCTTGTCAAACACAATGCCCAGCCGCGATTCTGGGTTCTCCTTGCTTCTGGCCTGGGCCTCGCTTACGTGCCCAACCAGCCTGGCGCCTCGATGAAGCACTACCTTGCCGTCCGCCTTTACGTCTTGCGTCAGCTTGGCTTCCACCGGATCACCCGCCTTGGCCCTTTTAGCGTCAACGTTACGGGTAAGTTCCACCTCTAAAGCTGTGCGACCGCTGAGCCCGGCGGCAGATTCGCCTGCAGATGCTTCGCCCGCAGTCTGCGCCTTCTGGTTTACCGTGGAATTCGCCGGGACGCTCGCCTGTGCCGGACCACTGGCTGAAGTCTGCGCAATCCCGCTGACTGCGAAAAAGGCCGTTACAATCGTCGTCGTCCAGGATCTTGTGAGTTTCATGGCTGGTATTTCCACTCCGTATACCTTATTACCTTGATAAACCATTCTCTCTTGGAATCGCTTCTGCGCGGAGAAGCGGAGTTCCTGCCATCCCAAGTGTAATAGCACGCTTCAACAAAGCAAGCAAACTCGTAGCGTCCTGGTTTGGCTAGGTCCTTTCCCGGATTGTCATGCTTCTCAGACCTCGGCGATATGGCGGACCACTTCGACCAGGACAAGCCATGTGAGATTCAGGGGAGTGTTGATGCCACTTTCAACTTGCGTGAAGCAGAGTCTCGCTCACACCCTCTTCCGCACTTCAATCTGCCCGCCGCGTACCCTCGCTTCCAAACACGGCTGCGGATGCACCGCCGGGCCATTCAGCACCCGTCCATCTTCTAAAGCAAATCTGGAGTTGTGTAGCGGACAGACAATGCTGTCGCCATCCAGTTTGCCTTCTGAAAGCGGTCCGCTGAAGTGGGAGCAGGTCTCCGCCATGGCAAACACGCGCTCTCCGCGACGGACCAGCAGAATCGGCACTCCGTTATGCATGGCGCGCGTTGGCGTGTTCTCTGCCAGCTCTGATTCAGCCAGCACGGCCACAAAATCCCGCGGCAGGGACTGGCCCGCTGTGCGATCCACTCCTACGCGGTTCTCGTAAACCAGCTTTCCGCCCAGGTGTGAGGCGTATGCCATGATCGCGTAACCCAGAGTGGCGCTGAGACGGCCTGCAGCGCGCGATGCTTCATCGCGACTCCTGCTGCTCTTGCGCTTCCTCTGAATTAGAGAGGTGGCGAACAGCGCCGTCGCGCCCAAATTTAGCAGTCCATGAATTAATCCCCTGCGCCGTGCCGGAGGATCAACATCTGACCAGTCCGTCACGCCGGCGGCAGCAGCGCCTACCGCGCCAGCCAGCCCGATTGCAATGGACGCGTCTGCTGCCCGCGTGAACTCACGGCCTGAACGGCTCAGGCTCAGTGCATCAAAGACCATCGCGACCGTCCATGCGCCGATCGGTACATCGGTCAGGACCACGTGCAGCGGCTCGCCCAGCCAGGTGCCGTTCAGGAAGTTTCTGATCCGCTGCGCCGCCGGGCTTCCTCCCGCATACAACGCTTTATCAAGCTGCTTTTGCAGCTTTTCTTCGATTTTGACGAACGGCTCGGCCAACTGATCGTCCGGCTCCTGCGATTTCTGTGAATCACCATCGCCCGTTCCCGGGACCACATTAATATTTAGCAAACTCATTCCTGCCTCCTCCATGAACAGCTCCTACTTCCGTCCCACCGGTGCCTCTTTCGCGGCCTTCTTGTCCCAGCCGTGGAAGTGCGAGAAGTCGCCCGCGTCCCAGGCCTTGCGCAGTCCGGGAGCGCTCAGGTCCCAGTCAGGGCGGATCTCCCGTGTCGCCTCGCGCAGGTCGCGCCACAGGTCGGCAATCGACGGCCGCCCCCAGAACCAGTAGCCGTTGTAGATGCTGTGGATCACCAGCCTCGGCTTGAGCACCAGCGTGTACGGGATCATCGGGTTGTGCTCGGGGTCGGTATATTCCTGGATATCGAGGTCCTTCTGCACCTTTCGCTCCGGGTCGGAGAGAAACGGCCACTGCGCGCCCACTGACGCGCGGAACTCCTGCAGCGTGTGGTGGTCGTCTGTGGAAATGGTGACGATCTGCGTGTACGCCACGGCAATCCTGGGATAGAACGCCGCCAGTTCCTGGTGCTGCTGGTGCTCCTTGGGGCAGTAGTGGCCGCGCGCCAGCGTGAGGATCATCGGGTCATCGCCCTGCAGCTCGCTCAGGCGGCGCAGTGTGCTCGTATGATCTGGCAACTGGTAGTCGGGAAAGACGCCTCCGGGCACAATGTCAGACCGCATGGTTGGACTCCTTCCAATAGAGATGGCATGGGCATGGCTTCTTTTCTTAGCTGCGGCCCTGCCTTCTCCTGTTGCTTGGACGGGAAACACCACTCTGCGGGTTGGACAAACCAGCTCAGAACTGTGAGGCTCCGGAAGTTAACCAGAGGAGACCAGTGCTAAAGCAGCGAAGACGCCGGGGCGAACTCGGCGTCTCCGCAAGCAGGCTCACCGAATCAATCTTCGTGCCCGTGCCCGTCATGACGCTCGCTGTTGTTGGGCTTGGTCAGCCAGGGCTGGAACAACACACTGCCCGAGCCGGTAATGGTGCTGCATCCGGGAGGGTTCGGACCCGCAGGGCAGCCCCACCAGTTTTCCGTCGCGTCAACTGCGGCGGTGCCGTTGTTCTGCAACCCGACGGGTTTCAGCAAATCATTCAGATGCACCTGAATGTCCGTAGCGCCGGAAGCAGCCGGAACTTTAACTGCGATATCGAGAGCTTCCTGGAAGATGAAGTTATCGGCGATGATCGTGCCCGGCATCGCAACAAGGCTGAACAAGTTCACGCCGGTTGGGCCTGAGGTGGCCGCATCGTCCGTGTCCTGTTTGTTCCGCGATATGCGGTTCTCCACGATCACGTTATCACTGAAGATCACCGGCGGAGCGCCGCCGGGCACGCCGTTCACTCCCGGCGCGGCATGGTTGTGCATGGTCACGCCTGGTTGTCCGTTGCCGGTGAGAATGTTGCTGACAATCACATTGGCGTAAGTCTTGGCGCCCGGTCCGGGAGCAAAGATCCCCACGCCTGCGCCACCGTTTTCAGCAACCACATTTCCGGTCACGATGTTCTGGAACACGCCCGCGCCGCTATGCGAGGGCAGGGTAATTCCGCAGTCCGGAACGTTGTTCCGCACCACATTGCCGGAGATCACATTGTCATGGGTTGCGCCGGTATCGTCGGTCACCAGGATGCCGCCGGCATTGTGCTCCACCAGGTTGTTCATGATGGTGGAATGGTCCACGCCGCTCAGATGGATGCCTTCGCCGCAGTCCAGATTGTCTGCGGGCAAAAATGGCGACGGCAGTCCCGGGCACACGCCGCCGGAAAGATTGCGGTCATTGCCGCGAACCAGATTGCTGCTGATGGTCACGGCTGACGTGTTCGTCACCAGGATTCCCGAGAAGTTGGCGTTTTCCACCGTGAATCCCCGGATCACCACATGGCCCAGCCCGGAGTTGTTCTGTCCGTCAATGTTGATGCCGTTGGGGAGTCCGGCAGCGTCAATAATGGTGTTTTCCCTGTTCTGGCCCACCAGCGCCAGCGGCTTGGGAATGATCACATCTTCTTTATAAGTGCCTTCGGCCACCTGAATAGTGTCGCCGGGAGCGGACGCGGCCACTGCGGCTGAGATGCTGGTGAAACAACCGTGGCTGCCGCTCTGGTTAACGCAGTGGGTGGCGGCAAACAGCGCCGGACTGGCGATGAAAGCCAGAGCTGACGCGAGACAAAGACGAAGCGCGCATTTTCTAAACAACAACGTAGTTCTCCTTTGTGGAATTGAGAATTGAACCTGGGCGTGCGGGCTGGAAGTGGGTGCTTGTTCGAGCGACGGTTGATGAGATTTGAAGATGGGAATCAAAGGACTTCTCCTGTTTGAGACTTGTTTACGGATGAACGGAGAAGCTGAGACAGACAGAGGCTTGTGGCGGCACATCGGCCGAGAGCTGCTTTTCAAGTTGTGGACGAACCCGGAAGAAGGCGAAACCATGGGCAGAGCTGAAACTAATTACATCGTCTTACGATACATTATGGAAGGAGTGTAACACCGTGCGAAGCACCCAACTTTTTAAGATCGCGGTTAATTGTTTCGTAGTACCAGCGCTAGAGTGGGAAATCGCGGTAATCGCACGCGATCACCGTGATTCGGTGGAGCGGCTTCTCCCAGCGAGTCTCTGCTACTCTAGAGCCGTTTTTTGAGGAGTGCTTCCCCATGTCTTTGCGCCCTGCCCCCTGCTCTTTGTGTCTGACTGTCCTACTGTTTTTTGTGTCCACAGGTTCTTCGCAGAACACCACTAGCACACAGTCCGGCCAGCCTGCGGCGAATACGCCGCCTGCCCGTCTCCAGCTCTCAGCCGCCGACTACGCGCGCTCTGAAAGCGTACGGCCTCCTCACCTGTTGAAAAAGTTAAAGAATGGATTTGTTCTTCCTCATTGGATCGGGCAGACAGATGATTTCTGGTATCGCCGCGATACAGCGCAAGGGCACGCCTTTGTCATCGTCCGTGCGGCCAACGGCCACACAGAACCGGCATTTAATCACCAGGCGATGGCGTCGGCTTTTTCCCAAGCGTCCGGCACAAACGTAGCTCCAGAGCAGTTGCCCTTTGAAGAGCTTGCTTTCAACTCTGACCGCTCTTCTATTCACGTGACGGCGAACAACACGGAGTACGACTGCAGCCTGAAGCCGGCCAACTGCAGCAGCGGAAAGCCGGTGTTTCCTCCTCCACCCATTGAAGTCAGCTTCTTTACGCCCAATCCTGTACTGGAGCAGCCCAGCCCTGATGAAGGCGTGCTGGTCTCTCCTGATAAAAACTGGGGCGTTTTCACCCGTGGGTACAATCTGTGGCTGCGTGACTACAAGACGCACAAAGACACGCAGCTCACGCCCGACGGCGAGGCACATTTTTCTTATGGTGGCTATCTCGATGAGTTTGAAGACGCCGCCATTCCTCGCGAGCGCGTGCTGGCGGCCGGGCATCGCCTGCTTCCCATGGAGTCTTACTGGTCGCCTGATTCGCGTACGGTGATCGTCCCTCGCGGTGATGAGCGTTTTGTAGCTGATTATCCTTACGTTGAGACTGTTCCCAAAGATGGCAGCTTCCGTCCGGAGCTGCATAAAGTAAAGATGGCGCTCGTCGGCGAGAAGCCCCCAACGCTGGAATGGTTTGCTTTCCACATTCCGTCCGGGACCTACACGCGCATCAACTTCCCCTATGACAAGCTGCTGGCGGTTGATCCTGACGGCCTGCCGATTCGCAAAAAATGGTGGAGCGCGGACAATCGCCACCTTTATGCCCTGGCAGTCGGCGAGAACATGGAGGCTGCGCTGCTCTTCGACGTTGAACTGGCAACGGGCAAGGTTCGCACCATGATGGAAGAGCACATGATGCCGCGCATGGAAATGAGCCCTAATCCGTGGGATTCGCCGGACGTATGGGTCAGTTCCAACGGAAAAGACGTAATCTGGTTCTCTGAGCGCGACGGCTGGGGCCACCTTTATCTATACGACGGCCAGACGGGCCGACTCAAAAATCAGATTACCCATGGCGACTGGCTGGTGCGGGACATTGTCCACGTGGATGAACAACGCAAGCTCATTTTCTTCACCGCGTCGGGACGCGAAGTAGGCAATCCTTATTACCGCTATCTCTACCGCATAAATTTTGACGGCTCCGGCCTCACGCTGCTCTCGCCTGAGCGCGCCGACCACATGATCACCAGCCCGGCGGACAGGCTGTTTGGGCTCGATGCCACGCCCGGATATGAAGTGGTCTCACCCAGCGGCAAGTTCGTTGTCTACAACTTCTCCACGCCTAACCAGCCAACGCAATCGGTGATTCGCTCCGCCAGCGATGGCAGCCTGATTGCCACATTCGAAAAGGCCGATGCTTCAGAACTTCTTGTCTCCAACTATCGCCCGCCGGAAGAGTTCGTGGCCAAAGCCGCTGATGGCAAAACCGATTTGTGGGGCTCTGATGTACAAGCCCAGTAACTTCGATCCGGCAAAACGCTACCCGGTGATCGATCTTGAGTACGCTACGCCGGTAACTGCTGTGGTGCCGCGCAACTTTCTCCACGCCATCCACGGCGTGCCGGCGTTGCCAACTGACGCCATGCTGGCCGAGCTCGGATTCATTGTGGTGGCCATTGATGCCCGGGGAACACCCTTCCGCTCGCGCCAGTTCTCGCAGTTCGGCTATGGCCAGCTCAACATCATGGGATTGGACGATCATGTTGCCGTCATCAAGCAATTGGGAGAACGCTTCAGTTACGTTGACACCACCCGTGTGGGAATCGTGGGCGGTTCCTACGGCGGATGGAGCGCTCTCTTGGGCATGCTCGACTATCCTGATTTCTTCAAGGTTGGAGTGGCTCAGGTTCCGCCCGGAGGCATGCACAATGTTTATATCTGCGAAGAGTGGTATGCCTATCAGGGGCCTCCGGTGTACAGCAATGGCAGCCACCTCCGCCCCAAACCAGATGAGGTGCCGGAAAACTGGAAGCCCATTGACATGCGCCAGAAGGCTGCCAACCTGAAAGGCAACTTGCTGGTCATCATGGGGGAATTGGATGAGAACGTCCCACCCGGATCAACCAATCAGTTTCTTTACGCGCTGATCAAAGCTGATAAAGATTTCGACCTTATTTATCTGCCGGGAGCCGCTCATGCCACGCAGTTCCCCTCATACACAACGCGCCGAACCAATGATTATCTTGTGCGTCACCTGATGGGCGCGGAGCCGCCGCCGCGATGATGGCGCTGGCTCTCAGGAAAATGCCCTATTACGGTTTTTGAAGTGGCCCGGCTTCGCCGCGCTTGGCTCACAGCCATTGCCTCAATGGTGCTTGTCTTTGAAATCGTCACCGTCCTTTCCCTCCGAGTCCACTACACCATGGACGTATTTACCGGCATTGTAACCGCACTGCTTGTCTGCGAGATTTCATCCAGAGTCGCACCGAAAATCGACAGGCTGATAAGCGGCTGTGCCGAACCTGCCAAGGCCATATCAGCAAAGCTACCGTAATTCTGTAACATCCTTTCAGCCCTCGCTTGCTACCACCGGTGGTAGTAAGTGATTCATTTTCGTAACCTGTCTAGCTCGCCCATCTGTTGGTTCCGAACATTCATCCTTGAGGAAATCATGAAGCACGCTGTTCGTGTTTTGGGAATGGTCATAGTTGTTGCCGCTTTGTCCGTGGCGCAAACCCGCGATCTCGGAGCCATCAAGGGCCACATCCAGGATTCGCAGGGAGCAGCGGTGCAGGGTGCCAAGGTTGAACTGCGCAACAGCGTAACTGGTTTCAGCCGTTCCCAGTCGACCGACGCAGCAGGCAACTACGCCTTCACCGGTATGCCGCTAACAGGAACCTACAGCCTGAGCGTGCAAGAGCCCAACTTTCACAACCTTGAGCAGCCCGACATCAACTTGCGCGCCGACGTGACCGCGGTATTCAACTTCACGCTTACTGTGGCGGCAAATGCGGTAAGTATAGATGTTTATGGCACTGCTTCCGGTATCACCACGGATTCCAATGAGATTGGAACGCGCCTTGATCTCGAAAAAATTGAAAGCACTCCCATCCTCAATAACCGGCTCACTTCGCTCCAGTTGCTCGATTCCTCCGTTCGCCTGGCGCAAACCACTGGCGACCTTTTCCTGAATGAGACGCTGGTGGCAGCCAACGGCAGTGGACGCCGCCAGACCACCTATTCCATTGACAACACCACAGCCGACGACAGTTGGGGACGCCAGACCATCTTCACCGCGCTGCCCTTTGCCGCGGTGCAGGAACTTACTGTCCTCACCAGCGCCGCGTCCGCGGAATACGGCCGCACCACCTCAGCCGCCGTCAACCTGGTCACCAAGTCGGGGACAGACACCCTGCATGGAGACTTCGCGGGCATGGGGCGCCCGGCATTCTCTCAGGCCAATCTGCCGCTGGCGCCACAAAAAACCGCCAATACTCTTGCTCAGGGCAGCGGCGCGCTCTCCGGTCCCATCTTCAACACGCATGCCTATTACTTTGGCTCGCTGGAATACAGCAGCCAGCAGCGCGACTCGGTAATCAACACCCCCATACAACCACGCTCTCTGTTCACTGGTAACTTCGGCCAGACGCTGTTCTTTGGACGCCTCGATCATGATCTGAATGCCGCAAACCACCTCACCTTGCGGACCAATCTCGATCGCTTCTCTGACACCAATCCTCAGGATGTGGTCGGCAATACCACCTTGCCCAGCGCCGGACGAGTCTTCTCCCGCAAAACTTACGCGCTGGCCCTATCGGAAACAGCCACTTTGAGTCCAAGCACTGTGAATGAAGCGCGCGCCCAGTGGCAACTCGGTTCGCCCATCACCCAGTTCTCTCCCGTACAGTTCGGGCCACAGATTACTCTCCCCGGCTTTTATACCTCCGCCGAATCGCGATCCGCTGACCTGATGAACCACCAGTATTCTCTTGGTGACACCGTGAGCAGCACCCACGGACGCCATACGCTCAGAGCGGGTGCAGGACTGATCTGGTCTTCTTCCGGCGGCTTCGGGCAGGAGTTTGGCGGCGGTTTCGTCGATGGCCGTTTCACCGTTAATCCTGCCTGTTCCGGCATTCCACTCTCCCAGTTGGCGACCCTCGATCCCTCACAGCCTCAGCCTGTGCTATGCGGCGGCAATACCCAGCCTATCGTTACTACTTTTACGCAGTCGTTCGGGAACCAGAACTACAACATCCGCGAGACACTCTGGGACATGTTTTTGCAGGATAGCTGGAACATGCGGCCGGACCTTACGCTGAACCTTGGCGTCCGCTATGAAGCTCAAACCTTTACTGACGACCGTAATAACTTCGCGCCGCGGCTCGGCTTCACCTGGCTGGTTCCGCACCTGCGTTCCACCGTAGTTCGCGCCGGATACGGAATCTATTATTCTGAGGAGCGTACTGACTTGGCGGCCGCCGACATCCTTGGCGGACCTAATGGGGTGATCACCTTCAGCGTACGTCCAGGTCAGGCCGGCTTTCCTACGTCTTTCAATCCGATCACCAATTTCCCCCCGGGTACAGCGTTCCCGGCGCGTGACATTACGGTTCGCCCCGGCCAGTGCGCCCAACTTTCGCAGTTTCTTGACGTTTCCGCGCTGCACTTCTGCCCGGATGCACTGCTCAATCCCTATACGCAACAATGGACGTTTGGGGTGGAAAAAGAGCTCGGCAAACGGTGGTTGGTTTCCGCCGACTATGTTGGTCTGCATACCATCCGCATTGAGCGTCCAGTGGACCTGAACGCTCCCACACCATTTCTTCCCACCGCAACCGGTGAGTTCCGGGGAGGAACCAACGCGGCGAATGCCTCCACGCTGGCCGACGCCAGCCGCCCAATTGTGCCGCTACCCAACGGCTTCCGTCGCGTGATTTCCAATGCCAATCTGGGGACCGCCAACTACAACGCTTTGCAGCTTCGCCTGAATAAACAGCTTTCTTCGCGCTTCAGCATGCTCCTGAGTTACACCTGGTCGCATGCCATCGACACTGTGGACCAGGACGCGGCGCAGCAGGACCCGGCTGATTCCAACCTGCTTGGCGGCGTGGAAAAGGCCACCAGCATTTTCGACCAGCGCCATAACGCCGCCCTGAGCGGGACGTATCAGTTCCCTCTCGGATTTACCTTCTCCACCTTCGCCCAGCTCGGCTCCGGGTTCCCGTATAACATCACCACGGGAGTCGACAACAACGGAGACGGCTCAACTTCTGATCGTCCGTTCCTGAGCGGTACGCTGTTCCCCCGCAACGCAGGCCAGGGCACTGCGATTTACGATGTGGCCACTGCGCTCCAAAAGTCATTCCGTCTGACTGAGCGTGCAAAAATAAGCTTGCGCGCCGAGGCTTTCAACGTGTTTAACCACCAGAATATTTACGGCCGTAATGGCGTGTTCGGAAATAACGCACCTGTGCCGGGCACTCCCCCGCTTCCCGTGCAAACCTTTGGACTGCCCATTGCGGGCATTGCCAATGTGGGACAGCCGCGTGAGTTGCAGTTCCTGGCCCGCATCACATTCTGATAAAGTTACTGAACCGGAGAACGTTTCTTTCGCATGTGGCTCAAAGGCTATTTCGGACGGCAAAAGACCTCGCTGGAACCGCTGGGCCGGCTGGAAACCGAACTAATGGACCGCCTTTGGGCCCGGCCGGAAATCAGCGTGCGCGATCTTCATCAGGAGTTGGGCGGCCGTCTTGCCTACACCACGCTGATGACAACTCTTGATCGCCTGTATAAAAAAGGTCTGCTCCGGCGGCACAAACAAGGCAAGGCTTATTTTTACTCCCCGGTATTGAGCGAACGCGAATACCAGGAATCACTCACGCACCATTTCTTCGGAATGGTGTTGAATGACCGCCGGAACTCCGGTGCCGTTCTCTTGCGATTCGTGGAGGCTGTGAGTGATGCTGATCAGGCCATGCTTGATCAGCTTGACGAGATTGTAAAGGCCAAACGGCGGGCCCTGCGCCGCAAGGAATAGATCCGTGTTTTTCGGTCTCTGCATCTGTCTGCTCTTTGCCGTGATGTTTCTCAGCATTGCGCTGGCAACGTTGGCAATATTACCCGCAGTTCGTTTTGCAAATCGATTTGCAGATCGGGCTGCCTCGTCCGGCAGGGCTAACACACTGTTCGGGCTGCGGGCCTTCCCCATCCTGCTCGGCGGAGTAGCGAGCCTGGGCCTGGCGCTGCCCGCGTTTCTCAGATTTGAGCCTCACACCACGCACGAGATTCCCGGACTGCCGTTGCTCTTGTTCGCCGCTGCCGGCATTGCTTTGACGACTGTGATGTCAGTTCGCTACATGCGGGCAATGCGCGCCACTCGGCGGGCACGCGAACGATGGTTGAAGGATGCTAGGTTGCTGTCCAGTGCGCAGACTCACATTCCCGTGTATTGTGTGGAAGGCGCAGCTTCCCTGCTTGCAGTAACCGGCATCTTCTCCCCCAGCATCTTCGTCTCCCGTGATGTTGTTGACAGCCTGACCGCTGCGGAACTGGATGCGGCGCTCTCTCACGAACAAGCGCACGTGAGCGCCACCGACAATTTGAAGCAGCTGTTTTTAAAAGTGACCCGCCCTCCAAACTGGCTGCGCGCTTTGTCAAAAATTGACGCCCTCTGGGCCCGCTTCACTGAGCTTGCTGCCGACGAGCAGGCAATGACATTCGGAGCTTCCGCGCTCGAACTCTCCTCAGCGCTCGTCAAAGTCGGGCGACTCTCCGTGCGTAAGCACCCGACCCTGCTCACCGCCTCACACCTTGTTGATAGCTGTAGCACGGCAACAACGGCGCGAGTAGCTCGTCTGCGCGATCTGCTGGAGCAGGAACATGAAGCGCTCCAACCGGTCGCTACCCGGCAAAATCATCTTGCCGCTCTGGTCTGTGTGGGTTCATTTTTACTGATTTATCTTTTTTTGCTGGGAACAGTCCTTCCGCAGGTCCATGAGGCACTGGAATTTCTGGTGCGCTAGCCGGGTCTATCCCGTTTTGTGGAGTGCATCGCCGGGCTTCTATGCTTTGCAGATTTACTTTTGAGCAGTAATACTCTTATTCTTCTTCCGGCCAGAAGTGCCGCCACCAGCTCTGCTTCTTCTTGACCGCCGGTTCTTCGTCAAAAACCATCTCGTCGCGCAAGCCTAAAAATCCTCCTGCACGCACGGCAGAATCCCTGATTGACACAGGAACAGAGGCAGCAGGCTTGCGCATTTCCGGCATTACTGTACCGCGCTGTTCCGTTTGCGGCACCGGTTTGGCCGCCACCCTGGGCCGGCGGAAGACAGCGATGGCAGCTTCGCGCGCAGCGCCCGTTGGTATTACCGTCACTAATGTCTTTTCGCTGCCCAGCGCATAATCCACTGCGTTTTTTGCGCCATGTTCAAACACCTGCTGCTTGGGAACAGACTGGCGCAATTTGGATGCGGTTTTCTCGTCAAAGGTCAGAAATCGCGGCATAAGGCCGCTCCTTGAACAAAATGGAGTGACTCGGTGGCAGAGACTTAGATGCAGCGCATCCTTAAGGTGTTTGACGCCCCTCCGTTCCTTCATTTACTCTCCGGCTTCACCTCTTAACATCCCAAGGGGGACCATGGTCCGTATTCCGCATATTCCTGTCACTCGCAGGCACTTTACACTTGGCGCCGCGGCAGCAGCAACCGCCGCGCTGATCAATCCGGCAGAAGCTCTTGAACAAGCGCAAAACGCTGCTTCTTCCCAGACTGGCACATTGGAGCAGAAGGCAAAGACCGCAATGGCCAAGCTTTCACCCGCGGCTCAGGCGGAAGTCGAGATGAAGGTCGCCTCTATCTTTCGCAAATATGGTGACAGGCTCAACGACGAGCAGAAAGCTGACATTCGCCGCGCCATGGCTGAGACGCAGGATGGGCTTGAGAAGATGCGCGCCTTCGTGCTCGAAAACGGTAACCAGCCCGCCACTGTCCTTAAACTTCGCCAGGAAGGAGGAAAGGATTAATGCTCGGCGAAGACATTCTTTTTCTGCCCGTAACTGAGCTTTCTGCTCGCATCAAAGCCCGCAAGCTTTCTCCGGTGGAACTCACGCAAAGCTATTTAGAGCGGAGCCGTACCATTGGCCCGCGACTCAACGCTTATGTCACGCTGACGGACAAGCTCGCGCTTGATCAGGCGCGCGCCGCCGAGAAGGAAATTGCCGCGGGAAAGTATCGCGGCCCGCTGCACGGCATTCCCTACGCAGCCAAAGACCTTCTCGCAGTCAAGGGATATCCCACAACCTGGGGCGCACGCCCTTATGCCAACCAGCAGTTTGATTATGACGCCACGGTGATTCGCAAGCTTACGGCCGCTGGAGCGGTGCTGATCGGCAAAGCCGCCATGATTGAACTGGCTGGCGGCATGGGCTACCGCTATGCATCAGCCGCGGCGACAGGTGCAGCCAAAAATCCCTGGAACACCAAGTGTTGGACCTGCGGCTCGTCAAGCGGTTCCGGCGCAATCATGGCTGCTGGCCTGGCCGCCTTCGCACTGGGCACCGAGACCTGGGGATCCATCATCTGCCCTTCCGGCTTCACCGGCGTCACGGGACTTCGTCCCACCTTTGGACGCGTAAGCCGCTATGGAGCCATGGCGCTGGCTTATTCCATGGACAAGATTGGTCCCATGTGCCGGACTGCTGAAGATTGTGACCTGGTGCTGCAAACCATCGCCGGCCACGATCCGCAGGACCTCGGTTCACTTCCGGAAGATCAGGCCCATTACACCGGCGCCGGACAAAGCAGCGGACGTCTGCGTCTGGGCTGGATGACCAATCAATGGAAAAAGGTTGATGCCGATGTTGAGCAGGCCGTCAACGCTGCGCGCAAAATTTTGGAGAGCGAACCATCTTTATCAGTGGTGAACGTGACCCTGCCCGAGGGCCCGTGGGAAACGGCGGCGGGAATTACTGTTTCGGTTGAAGGTGCTTCTGCATTTCGCTCGCTCATTGAATCCGGCAGTGTTGCAGAGTTGAATGATCCTCTGGGCAAGATTGGCGGCTACATGAATGAAGAGATCAGCGCTTCTGACTTCATTCTGGCCCAGCGCATCCGGAGCATTTTGCAAAAGCGCATGGATGCTGTCTTCGCCCAGGCAGACGTTCTGGTGAGTGCGTCGCTTCCTGTAACGGCCACAACGCTCGAGGCAAATCTCGATGATGCGCTCAGCTTTTCCGATCCCATCGGCGGCATCGGCAATTTCTGCGGACTTCCCGCCCTCAGCGTGCCTTGCGGCTTTGGCCAGCAGGGGACGCCTGCAGGCCTGCAGTTTGTCGGTTCTCCTCTTTCCGACGGCAAGCTGGTGCAAGTGGCGCGCCTGTTTCAATCCCGCACCAACTGGCACACTCAGCATCCAAAACTCACTTAGCACAAGGGTTAAACCCTAGTGTCACGTATGTGAGCGTGTGCCATACTTAAAGGAGCTCTGAAAGGGACCTGTGCTTGCGATGGATGCGCGCCGGTTTTGTAGGCACAGACATGGCTTTCTGCCGGGCTTCGGCCGGCCACATCTGTTCCTCGACTCTTGCTGAGCGTAGTGGCATCTAACTCTCAAAAATGTCTGCCGATTTGCTGAACGGTACACGCTGCGGCCACGAGCCTCTTCGCGACTCTATTCTGCGGCATGTCCGCTATACACTCGCGCGGCCGGATGCCGGTCTGGTTCCCCGCGAACTGTTCAAGCCGGTCTCCCTGGCGATCCGGGATCTCATGATTGATCGTCTGCTTGAGACCGAGCAGCGCTACCGCGAATTGGATGCAAAGCGCCTCTACTATCTCTCCATGGAATTCCTCATGGGGCGCTGGTTGAGCGATAACCTTTGCAACCTGGGCCTGATGCAGGAATGCCAGGCTGCGCTGGCAGAGTTCGATATCCATCTTGAGAACGTGCTTGAAGTTGAACCAGATGCGGGATTGGGCAACGGCGGCCTGGGACGGTTGGCGGCATGTTTCCTTGAGTCGCTCGCCACGCTTGGCATGCCGGGATTTGGCTACGGCATCGATTACGAATACGGTCTCTTCAAACAGGAAATCGTCGCCGGGCATCAGCGGGAAAAGCCCGACCGCTGGAAGGCTGAAGGTACGCCGTTCTACATCGAACGTCCGCATGAGCTTTGCGCTATTCCGCTTTATGGGCGCATTGAGCACTCTCGCGACTCTGAAGGCAACCGCAAACAGCGCTGGACTGATTGCAAGATCGTGGTTGGCGTGCCTAACGACATGCCGGTGGCAGGACTTGGCGGTCAGACGGTCAATTACCTCCGCCTATTCACGGCGCGCGCCTCAGAAGACTTCGATATTGAAATCTTTAACCGTGGCGACTATATCCGCGCAGTCGAGCAGAAGATCGCATCAGAAAACATTTCTCGCGTCCTTTATCCCTCTGATTCGGTCATGTCTGGCAAAGAACTGCGGCTCATCCAGGAGTATTTCCTTGTAGCCTGTTCGCTCAAAGACATTATTCGCCAGTACCGCGCCTCGCACTCCGGCTTTGATTCATTCCCGGAAAAAGTGGCCGTGCAAATGAATGACACGCATCCCAGCCTGTGCGTTGCCGAGCTGATGCGCCTGCTGGTGGACGAGCACCAGATTGAGTGGGAACGTGCCTGGGAGATCACGGTAGCCGCGCTCGGATACACCAACCACACCCTGCTGCCGGAAGCGTTGGAACGCTGGCCTGTGTCTCTGATCGAACGCGTGCTGCCCCGGCACATGGAAATCGTCTTCGGGATTAACCACCAGTTTTTGCGTACAGTGGCGCAGGTCTGGCCCGCTGAAATAGACCGGCATCGCCGCGTGTCGATCATTGAAGAAGGCCCGGAGAAGCAGGTCCGCATGGCCCATCTTGCCATCATCGGCAGCCATGCCATAAACGGCGTTTCCAAATTGCATACGGAGTTGCTCAAAAGTTCTCTGGTGCCTGACTTCGCCGCTCTGTGGCCGGACCGGTTCACCAACAAAACTAACGGTGTAGCGCCACGACGCTGGCTGTTGAAGGCGAACCCCGAGCTATCTGGACTCTTGACGCGCGCCGTGGGAGAAAGCTGGATCACGGATCTTGACCAGGTGCGCGGCATTGAAGGCATGGCCGGCAATGCGGCTTTCCAACAGGAGTTCATGCAGATCAAGCGCCGCTGCAAGGAAAAGCTGGCGCGAGAAATTGCCAACACCACGGCTGTGCACGTTGATCCTGATTCCCTTTTTGACGTGCAAGTCAAACGCATTCACGAATACAAGCGCCAGTTGTTGAACGTGATGCGCATCATCCACGAGTACCTGGCGCTTGTTGAAGACGGCGTGGAGCCCGGAGTTTCACGCACTTATATCTTTGCCGGCAAGGCCGCGCCAGGCTACTGGGCAGCCAAGCAGATCATCAAGTTGATCAATAACCTCGCTTATATCGTGAACAACGATGCCCGCGCTGACCGCTGGATGAAGGTGGTCTTTGTTCCTGATTACCGTGTTTCCCTGGCGGAAATCATTATGCCTGCAGCCGATTTGAGCCAGCAGATTTCTACCGCTGGCATGGAAGCCAGCGGTACTGGCAATATGAAACTTGCCATGAACGGCGCCATCACGCTTGGCACGTTGGATGGCGCCAACATAGAAATCATGGAAGCCGTGGGCGAAGCGAACATTTACACGTTTGGTCTCACGCCTGCAGACGTAAAGTGGTATCAGCAGCACGGCAATTACAATCCCCGCGAACTCTGCAACATGAATCCCATGCTGTGCCGTGTGATGGAGGCTCTCGCTTCAGATCGCTTCTGCCCTGACGAGCATGGCTTGTTCCGCTGGATCGCGGATGAAATTCTGGATCGCGGCGACCGCTACTTCCACATGGCCGACCTGCCTTCTTATCTTGACGCCAGCCGCCGCGCCGATGTGGACTATCAAAAACACGCAGTATGGGCCAACAAAGCTATTCTCAATGTTGCGCGCACAGGCTTCTTCTCCAGCGATCGTACGATACGCGAGTACGCTCGCGACATCTGGCATATCAAATCCAGTCTGGCGGCACAGGAAGAGCCCACGGCTCCCGCCGCCAACGAGTCTGTCCCAGCGCTGAAGTAGCAAATTCATCCGAGCGCAGCCAGGGACCCCTATTGTGGCAGTTTCTTTCAACTAATCGAGGATTCGCAGCTCGTAACTCACACACTCTCTTCTCACCTATAATCTCTTTGCTGTGAATTTCCAGAATTTCGAACTCGAGTATTTCCAGTCGCAATTTGAACGCACTGTTGAATACAACCTGGCAGACAGCTCTGTGAAGTGCGCCAATGTAAGCGACCTGCTGGCCGGAGAGAATGCCGCTCAGCTCACAACGCTGCCTCTTTACTATCCTGAGGTTAACGGAACCACTCTGCTGCGGGAACGCATCGCTGCCCTGTATCCGAATGCCGGCCCTGCCAACGTGCTGGTCACAGTAGGAGCTGCGCAGGCCAACTGGATGATCTGCGCGACTTTTCTGGAGCCCGGAGATGAGGTGATCGTCATCTCTCCCGGATACCGCCAGGTCTGGGGTTTGGCAAAGAACCTAGGTTGCCGCGTGCGCGAAGTTCAGTTACATCCGGAGAATGGCTGGCGACTGGACCTCGATGAGTTGGAGCGCCTTGCGGGAACAAAAACGAAGCTCATCTCCATTGTCAATCCAAACAATCCTACCGGCAGCATTCTTTCACCGCAGGAGATGCAGCGCATAGTCAGCATCTGCAACCGGACAGGCGCCTGGCTGCATGCCGACGAAGTTTACCGGGGAACCGAACTTGCCGGCCCTGAGACACCTTCGTTCTGGGGAATGTATGACCGCGTGATCTGCGTGAACAGCTTGTCCAAAGCTTATGGGCTGGCCGGATTGCGCATTGGCTGGGCGCTGGCTGCTCCGCAGATGATTGAAGAACTGTGGCGTCGCCACGAATATGCCGTCATTGCGGCCTCGGGGCCGAGTATGGCTCTGGCGGAAATCGCCCTACGCTCCGATAAACGCCAGATGCTGCTCGATCGCCAGAAACAACTCTCGCGTGAAGGTCACCGCATTTTGCGCGAATGGATAGCCGGACAAAATGAAAGACTTTCGGTCCGGGACGCCATCGCCACATCCATCGCTTTTGTACGCTGCCATTTCGATATGGACTCTGTAACTCTGGCCAATCACATTCGCCAGAAAGCCTCCGTACTCGTCGCGCCGGGAGCCTATCTGGGCACTGAGCACTATCTGCGTATCACGGTCGGCTATGAGCCGGAAAAAGTGAAGGCCGCTCTTTCTCGAATCGCGGACGCATTTGCCGGGCTTCCTTCGGAACCACGCGAGAAAATACTCTCCGCTCACTAGCTCCGTTGCTATGGACTGATCGCGGCGGTGGAAGGCCATGCCGTTGCCGGAGGCCTGGAACTGGCGCTCTGGTGCGATCTCCGCATTGCCGCATGAGATGCGGTTTTTGGAGTGTTCAATCGGCGGTGGGGCGTGCCGCTGATCGACCGGGGAACCGTGCGCCTGCCGCGTATCATCGGCCATGGGCGCTCCCTGGACCTCATTTTGACGGGCCGAGCGGTAGCGGCAGAAGAGGCTCTGCAAATAGGACTGGTAAATCGCGTGGTTGAAAAAGGCAAAGCACGGGAAGCTGCCACCGAACTGGCGAAGTCGCTTGCCGAATTTCCTCAACAAGGAATGCGTGGCGACCGGTTGTCTGTTTACCACCAGTGGTCGCTCTCCTGGGAAGACGCGCGAACAATGAGCTTCGCCGCGGCATGAAGTCAATGCACTCCGGCGAGGCCCGTAAAGGCGCCACACGCTTCGCCTCGGGTAGTGGCCGGCACGGCAAAATTGATGACGAATGACCTGCTACCTGTGTGTCGCTCCATCATGCTCTGAAGGATCCTCAGCCAAGGCCTTACCGTGTAAACTTACAGCGTGAAACAGATCCGCTCCAGATACATTCTTCCATTCCTTGCGATCGCGCTCATGGCGTTAGCTGTCGTCCAGCAACTCAAAGCCCAGCAATTGAAACTGTCGCAATCGTTCTCAGTGGCGGCATTGAGTGCTCTCAAAGCCATCAACTCCACCGGTTGGGCTTTACCGTCTTCCGTGCGCGAGTTGGAGATGCGCCAGGCGGAAGCGCAGTCAAAGATGGAAGAGGCCAAGGATGCTGCCCAATCACAAGCCGACGCCGACGCCTTCGTCTACCTGCAACGCTATCAGCTCCGGCACAGCCAGAACTTTGGCGATTACACCAATGCCATCACCCAGACCGCCGGAAAAATGACCGGCAAGGGAACGCTGCAACGGGCCGCCGCTCTTGTGGCCAGAGACCCCAAGTTCACCGCTCGCAAGAACAAGGAACAGGCATGTTCAACGGCGCTTGAGAAAAAGCTGCAGTCCCGCGTGTTCTCGGCCCCATCTGCCTGCGATTTGTACTGATTCAACTCTCTCAAGTCACACCAGCAGCTTACACCGCAGAACCCAGCGAGACGGTGTAAGGCATGGCTGTGTTAGATTAGACAGAGTGTGGGCGCGTAGCTCAGTTGGTAGAGCAACGCCCTTTTAAGGCGTGGGTCGCTGGTTCGAATCCAGCCGCGCTCACCATCTTCCTCGCCGATATCCTGAGCACGCAATTGCCTTCGACCAGACCGTAGTTTCATCGAAATTGTCACTTCTGGGTCTCAACGAGGCGGTTTGTGAGACGCATGCGAAAGAATGCGACGGAAAGATTGACAAAAAGCTATGTTTCGTTGGCGGACATCTATGTCGCATATCGAAAGGCAAAGCCGAAGCCTACTATGAGAGTACGCAGGTAAATGCCATCGCATTTACGGAGTACGAGCAAAACCTTGACGATAATTTGAGACGTCTACACAATGTCATAATCTCCACAGCACCCTCTTGGTCTACAGATTTGTCGTTCATCGGCGCCTTTGCGTACATACCGAAGTCGGTCGATGAATTAAGGTGGGGAGATGGAGCAGAGGGTCACTTCAAAGCCCTGGATCCTCTAGCAGGCTGCTGAAAAACAGCTGCTTTTGTTGATTTCCCCCCACTGGTATGGAGGAATCGGAAAGGAGGTCTGTTGGTTCTGAGTTGCCGCAGGCTTTTAAACATTTTTTGCGCGACGGACAGACTACTCCCTCAGCTTAAGCCGGCTGAACTGCCAGATTTCGTAGCCGCACCAGGTTATAGGCGGCGCAGGCGAAAGCAAAGATCCAATCCACCTTGGCCATTCCGCGATGCCGTACCTTGCGCAGTAGAGCAATGGTTTTCAACCAGCCAAAGCATTCTTCAATGCAAATGGCCGTCACCTTAAACTCCTTGTGCAAGTGAGGGTGAGCACGTACACGTTCCCAGCGCCAGATGCCTTCAGCGCGCGCACAACTGTATTCATGGTAGCACCAGAACGAAAAAGATCATCAAAAAGCAAAATGCTTTTACCAGAAAGAGCTGCTTGCTTGCGGTGAACGCATCCTTGAGAATCCGTTCCCTCTCGTTGAAATCCAAGACATCCTTGAGCTGTGGCGTGCTCAGAGTTTTGAGAACGCATTTTTCACAAAGAGGAAGCTCTAATTTGTCGGACAGCAACCTCGCTATCTCAATCACCGGTTGCGAGAAGCGTTTAGGATTTGATGGTGGTACTGGCACCAACAGCTCGGGTTCTATTTTCCAGGACTTGACAAAGTCGGCAGCCGCTTCTACCAGAGGATCGAGGGCGGCCTTGTCATTGTGATATTTCACTGGTACAGCAACTCACCGCTGAGAGATCGTTTTGTGTGTCGAAAATTGGACGACCAAAAGCGTTGTCTCCAATATATGTGCTCTCAGCCGTATGGACATCCAAGGCGAAACCCTCGTTCCAGTTGCCCTTTTGCTTTTTGGGATGTGTGTCAATGCTCATTCGACGCCCTTTTCCCGTTGCAATGTCATGCCGATGATTCCTCTGCATCGTATGCTACGTTTCACAATCAACGAACCATCGCCAAGCATTGTACGTTGTGCTTGGGCTTTTGGCGCAGGTGAGCAGCCAAGCGCAGAAATACCTATGATCGATCAGAAAACACAGGAGCCGAAA
>CAVWUW010000030.1:0-209156 GCA_963758275.1 Terriglobia bacterium
CCCCTGGCGCAGAAAATCTCTAAACGGTAGACGGGATGGTTTCCAATCTCATGGCATGGCGTCGGGTGCGTCTTCGGATTGTTTGTGTTCCTTCGGGTGGCGTCGGACGCAAACTCCTAAGGTCAGCCTTTTGACTTGAACCCTAGGAGCTTTATTTACCTTTGCCGCCGCCTGTGCGTGTAGCACAATAGAGTCATGGCGAGACCTGCGTTAAGGCAGCGGATGAACGTCACGGTTCCCCGCCGGCTTTCATCCCTAAAACCTCTGCATTGGGACCGGCAGGCATTCTTGCCCGATCGAATTTGTCTTGCTCAGTAATCACTTTAAAAATGTTCACATAGCCGCTGATCGCAATGGAGACGGTGCAGTTCCATTCCCGAAATGGAATACCATGGGCTACAGCGCATCTCGGCAGAAATAAATTTTTCTTATCTTCTTGTTCTCCGGCCCGTATTCCCGGTATAGTATTTGCGGCTTATATGTCGTCTCACGACATTGTCGCCTGATGATATTGTCGTTCGCTGATAGTACCGGCGACCCATGGCGTGAGGCAGCACTTCCGGGCTTCTTCTCCGCAAAGCAAGCCGGACGCGGAGTTCCGGGAGGGCCCCTCCCGTGCCGAACGACTTTTGGAGGTGCTCCCTGGAAGTGGTTCAGACCAAACAAGGAGCGCAGCTATGAAAGACCACTTCTTTCTGCCTCGCAACGCGTCCAAAGCGCGGCTGCGGGAAGCAGAACATGCAAGACAGAATCGTGCTGAAATCGTAAAAGCCTTCTCTCAGGGCCAGGTTTCCCGCCGTGATCTCATCAAATGGGGCCTCATCACCAGTGCCGGGACTCTGGCCCCCATCTCCGGCCTGAGTGCATTCGCGCCCAGCGCCTACGCTGACGGCGGCAGCAGCATTCCCACCGGTGCGCCACCCAGCCCGTTGTTCGGAGTGCAGGCCTTCACCCAGCCGATGCCGCGGTTTGATGTGCTGCCGCGAGATCCGGTTTCATCTCTCAATCCGGCGCCGCAGGCGGAAGCCAACCAAACCCAGCAGCCAGTACCGGAGAGTCTGGGCGGCGGCATGGGGCCTATCGAAGGCCGTCCTCCGGGCCCGGTGTGGGCGCACCAGCAGTTCAATCTTTTGCCTCCACAGGTCGCCATCTCCGCCAGCATTGAAGGCGCCAAGGTCAATACTGTCTACAATCCGTTAGTCACCTCGGATTTCAACTCCGGAATCAATGCGTCGGCCCCGTTCCCGCCGCGCTTCCATCCCGACCTGCCGGACCAGGGGCCGCTGGCGTTCTGGACTTATCAGGGGACATTTCCTCCCAAGCTGATGCAGGTGCGTTACGGAGGCGACGCGGTGCTCTTCCGTTTGAGCAACAAGTTGCCGGCCGACTTCAGCCAGAATGGCGGATTTGGCCGCATCACCACCACCACTCATGAACACAACGGGCACCACGGCGCGGAGAATGACGGCTTCACCGGAGCGTACTTCTTTCCCGGCCAGTTCTATGACTATCACTATCCCGTGGTACTCGCGGGCCGTAATTCCATCAATACGGATGCCACTGATCCGCGCGCGGGCGGTCCCAACGATGCCGGTGGAATCAATAAGATTCCCGGTGATTGGCGGGAAACCATGTCGACGCACTGGTTCCACGATCACATGTTCAGCTTCACCTCGCAAGACGTGTACAAGGGCGAGGCTGGAATGTTCAACATTTACAGCGCTTTGGATCGCGGCAATGAAGGATTGAACGATGGCGTGAACCTGCGCCTGCCCTCCGGCACCGCCAAGTCCTGGGGCAATCTGGAGTATGACATCAACCTCATGCTGGCCGACAAAGCATGGGACCAGGATGGGCAGCTCTTCTTTGACATCTTCGACTTTGACGGGTTCCTCGGTGACGCCATGACCGTGAACCTGGTCTATAACCCGTTCTTTGAAGTGGAGCGCCGCAAGTACCGCTTCCGCATCCTGAACGGCGCAGTCTCGCGCTTCTTCAAGGTGGCCATCTCGGATGCCAGCAATACTGAGCAGCCGCTGATCTTCATCGCCAATGACGGCAACCTCATGCCCAGTCCGGTGGTCCTCACGGAACTGGACGAACAGGGAATCGCCGAACGCTATGACATCGTGTTCGACTTTTCCAGATACAACATCGGCGACAAACTGTGGATGGTGAACCTTTGCGAACACCAGAACGGTAAGAGACCGGCCCAGGATCTCACGCTGGCGCAGGCGCTTTCCGGGCAATCAGCCGATCCCTGCGTCGGCAAGTTCCTGGAATTCCGCATCGTACGTAATCCGGCCCAACCCGATCAGAGCCAGGTGCCTGCTGTCATGATTCCGAACCCAGATCTGTCCAACATCCCGGTTGCACGGGAGCGGACCTTCGAGTTCGGCAGTGGCGGCAACCAGAACCTGAACGATCCGGTCACCACGTTCTTCGGCCCCTGGGGCATCAAGACCGACAATGAAGGACTGACGGCCAACGCGGATTTCGGCCGCATTTCTGCGGCGCCGAAATTCGGTACCCGCGAAACCTGGACGCTCCGCAACGGTGGCGGCGGATGGGACCACCCCATTCACATCCACTTTGAAGAAGGGCAGATCATCGCCCGTAACGGAAGCGCCAGCAATGTTCCGGCGTGGGAAAAGGGCCGCAAGGACGTGTATCGTCTGCGTCCGGGCGGCAGCGTCACGCTCACCATTCAGTTCCGCGACTTCGGCGGAATGTTCATGGAACATTGCCATAACACGGTGCATGAAGACAACGCCATGTTGTTGCGTTGGGATATCAGCAAGGCTGGGACTCCGTTCCTGGATCCTCTGCCGACGCCGATTCCCACACCGCAGGGCGTGAAGTTTGAGGCACCGGATGAAATCCTTCCCACCGCGTTCTAAGCGCGTGACGAAGGAAGCTTGATGGACCGGGGCGGCGGGCTGGGCCGCACATTTCGTATCTTCGCTGCGCATGTGCAGACCCGGACCCAGTTCGCCGCGCCCGGTCAGTTTTCCCTAAAGGAGTTTGATTCATGTTGCGCAGAATTTTAATGAGTACAGCAAGTGCGGCCGTACTGGTTGTGGCTGCTTCAATCTTGATTTTGAACGGCCAGGTTGCTGAAGCCAGCGGGCCGCGCTGGGGAGCAGATTACTTTCCCAACGTTCCTCTTGTCACCCAGAACGGCAAGACCGTGCACTTTTATGACGACCTGTTGAAAGGCAAAGCGGTAGCCATTGAATTGATTTACACGCATTGCGTTGATTCGTGCCCGCTGGAAACAGCGCGGCTGGCTCAGGCCCAGAAGATGCTGGGAGACCGGGTGGGCAAAGACATATTCTTCTATTCCATTACCATTGATCCCAAGCGTGATACTCCCGCGGTGCTGAAGGCATATGCGGAAAAATATCACGTGGGCCCGGGATGGCTCTTCCTCACCGGCAAGCAGGCCGATATCGATCTCATCAGCAAGAAACTCGGGCTCTATTCTGATCCTGATTCCGGCAATCGTGACGGTCATAACACGCAGTTACTCGTTGGCAACGTTGCTACCGGCCAGTGGATGCAGAATCCTGCCACAGAGAATCCGCGGTTCCTGGCAAACACCCTCCAGACTTACATGGACGGATGGGCGCATCACAGCACCCTCGCAGCGCCCTCGTATGCTGCGGCTCCCACTCTGAAAATGAAATCGCCAGGTCAATATTTGTTCGCCTCACGTTGCGCCGCGTGCCATACCATCGGGCACGGCGTGCGCATTGGCCCGGACCTGCTGGGTGTTACCAACGTTCGCGATCACGCATGGCTCGCAAAATTCATTCAAGAACCCGACGAGGTGCTGGCCGCAAAAGATCCAATCGCTACGTATCTCTTCAAGAAATACAAAGGCGTGCAAATGCCCAATACGCGCCTGGGACCTGATGACGTGCAGAAGATTCTCGACTTCCTGGCGCAGGAAACCAGAGAGTTGCAAAAACCGCCTAAAGCTTCGGCCGCCTCAGCTCAGGTGCAGGGCGCTCAAAGGCAGGCTAGAGACAATTAGCTAACCGATTTTCGCTGCGCCTGGCCTATTTTTTGTGGAGAGGCTGTCTCACAAGAAGTCCTCTCCCGGCCAGGTTTTTCGTATCACTTCGCCCGTGCAAGTCCCAACAGTTGGGAGTAGCCAATTCCATTTTCTTGGAGTGGACCATAAGATTCATTTCAAATTTTGCCTCTGCCAATCCGTGTAGCACAATAGAGTCATGGCAACACCTGCATTAAGGCAGCGGATGAATATCACTTTCCATCGCCTGCTCTCATCCTTCAAACCTCTGCATTGGGACCGGCAGGCCATTCTTTCCCGCTCTTATTTCGTTCTGGCGCTCGGCTTTGGAACGCTCATTGCGCTCATTGCAATCCTGAGTGTTGGCGCCATCCGCCGTGCCCAGGCGATCTACAGTGAGATGGAATCCACGCAGGAAGCATACCTGCAGGCCGAAAGCTTCCGTCGAGATATCGCTACGGACATGTATCTGGCGGACATTCTTGTGCGCGACTACCTGCTCGATCCTTCCCCGCAGAATGTTCCTTTGCACCGGCAGCAGCTTCTGGAAATCCGCTCCTCGCTGCAAAAGCGTCTTGACCAGCTTGCCACAACAACCACGACCGATAGTGACAGTCCTCGGCTCGAGCGCCTGCAAAATGTGGTCCAGAGTTACTGGGATTCCCTCGATCCTATTTTTGATTGGACAGCCCAGGAAAAAGCCGAAAAAAGCTGGTACTTCCTGCGCCACAACGTGCTGCCTCGCCGTCAGGCGGTGGTTGACCTGGCTCGTGAGATGGCCAAGCTGAACCATGACAACCTGGAGCGTGAACGGCAACGCACCCAGGAGAGCCGCAGGGTGCTGCAAAGTTTTCTGTTTCGCATGATGGGCTTTGCTCTGGCATTCGGCACTCTGGTCGCGTTGCTGACTACCCACCGAGTGGCTTCCCTTGAAAAAAAGCAGCAACAGCAGCGCCGCCAGATTGAAGAAACGCAAAGCAACCTGCGCAAACTTTCCCGCCGCCTGGTACAAGCGCAGGAGGTGGAACGCAAAGCCTTGTCGCGCGAGCTTCATGATGAAGTGGGCCAAACCATGACGGCGCTTGGAATTGAAATCAGCAATCTGGAAAAGCTGCGCAACTCTGATTCTGAAGCTTTTCATGCGCGCGTTGAAGACGCGAAGCAACTGAATACCAAAGCCATGCACATCATTCGCGATCTCGCGATGGGCCTGCGGCCCTCCATGCTGGATGACCTCGGCCTGGAGCCGGCGCTGCGCTGGCAGGGACGCGAGTTCTCGCGGCGCACCGGTGTCCCCGCAAGCGTGCAGGTCACGGGCGCGGTGGATGAATTGAGCGAAGCGCAGCGGACCTCGATTTACCGAATCGTCCAGGAGGCCTTTACCAACTGCGCTCGCCACGCAAACGCTAAAAACGTTCTCGTCTCTGTTTGCGCGGAAGAAAACCGGATTGCGCTGGTGGTGCAGGACGATGGAGCCGGATTTGACTCTTCCGCCCGGCGCAGCGGCCTCGGGCTGCTGGGCATTCAAGAGCGCGTGCAGGAACTGGATGGATCTCTGCGAATTTCGTCGGAAAAGAACAAGGGCACAACCTTGCGGGTGGAAATCCCAATCGGAGTCAGGGCATGAACAAGGTTCGCATCCTGATTGCCGACGATCATGGCATTGTGCGCAAGGGGCTGCGCCTGCAATTGGAGCAAAGCCCCGGTTTTGAAGTGGTAGGTGAAGCCGCCGATGGCCGTGAAGCAGTGCGCCTGGCGGACGAGCTCAGCCCGAATGTGGTGGTCATGGATATTGCCATGCCTAATCTCAACGGTATCGAGGCAACCTCGCAGATCATCAAGCGCAATTCGCAAATTGCCGTCATCATCCTGAGCATGCACTCGGACGAAAGCTACCTCATGCGGACCCTTGCTGCCGGAGCCAAAGGATATCTCCTGAAAGGCAGCGCCGATGTTGATCTTTACCGTGCCGTTGAAGCGGTAGCCGAGGGCAAATCATTTTTCAGTCCCACCATTGCCGATACTCTGCGCGAAGATTACATGCGCCAGTTGCAGCAGCGCGGGCTGCAGGATTCGTACGCCCTGCTTACGGACAGGGAAAAAGAAATTTTTCAGCTCCTGGCCGAAGGTAAGTCCAACAAGGAAGTTGCCGTCACCCTGGACCTCTCCACCAGCACAGTGGAAACCCACCGCACGCGCATCATGCAAAAGCTGGATCTACACAGCTCGGCAGAGATCGTTTTGTATGCTGTTCGCAAGAAGATCATCTCTTAACCGTTTGCGGGCATACCCTGATTTTGGCGGCTGCGTACAGTCCTGACTGTATTTCCCGGAATCGGTCCGAGGCGTCATATTGGATACAACAAGTGGATAGCTTCCTGCCCGGGCGGGCGTTTCTGATTCTCCTTCAGCCACCCGGGCAGCAAAACCCTAGTACCAGGAGCAGCTTCCAATGTGTGCAGCAGCCACGCAGTCATCTTGTACTTCGCTTTTTTTCGAACAGTTACATGCAGCAGGAAACCGGCTTTTATTGCTTGACTATGACGGAACCATCGCTCCCTTCACTGTCGACCGGAAATGTGCGGTGCCGTATCCCTCCGTTCCTGAGCTTCTGGACAGCATCAACAGCACCTGCCGCACCCGGCTGGTCCTGATCAGCGGAAGGGCAGCACGGGAAATTCCGCCGCTGCTGGGATTGAATCCGCGGCCGGAAATCTGGGGCACGCACGGCCTTGAACGTCTCTATCCCGACAATCGGTTCGAACTTTCGTTTCTGGCGCCGGAAGCGTCGCGGGCCATCGCTGAGGCCGAAGCGGTTCTTCAAGAGGGTGGCTTGGGAGAGTTGTGCGAAGTGAAGACTGGCGCCATCGCTGTTCACTGGCGAGGCTTGAAAATGAAAGATGTGGAAGAGATTTGCCTGCAATGTTACCGCTTGTTGGGGCCGCTGGCGTGCCATGGCAACCTGCTTCTGACTGAGTTCGATGGTGGCATGGAGTTGAAGGCCCGTGCTGCCAGCAAAGGCGACGCGGTGCGCACTGTGCTTACTGAAACTCCCTCCGATGTTCCTGTTGCGTATATGGGAGATGATTTGACGGATGAGGATGCTTTTCACGCCATCAATGGCCGAGGACTCTCTGTTCTGGTGCGTGAGACGTTTCGCTCAACCGCCGCACAGGCGTGGCTCCGGCCGCCAGGAGAGGTCATTCAATTCCTGAATGACTGGATCCACTCCTGCGGAGGTGATGTATGAGCAATCTGAATCGCCTGGTGATTGTCTCCAATCGGCTTCCGGTAACGATTGAGCGCACGCCCAAAGGAGTTGTCGTAAATCCCAGCTCGGGTGGTCTGGTCAGTGCGCTTCTTCCGCTCTTTAAAGCCGTGGGAGGCGTCTGGATCGGCTGGCCCGGCTGTGATTACGGCGCGGAAACCGACTCTGCCTTGCGCGCCGAATGCGCGCCTGATTCGTCGTTTGAACCTGTGTTCCTTACCGCGTCTGAGATGACGCATTTTTATAACGGTTGCTGCAATGAAATTGTCTGGCCCCTGTTTCATGACCTGCAATCGCGTTGCAACTTCAACCCTGTGCACTGGAGTGTCTATCGCGATGTGAACGAAAAATTTGCCGATGCGGTGGAGCGCGCTACCAGGCGCGACGATTTTGTCTGGGTGCACGACTATCAGCTCATGATGCTGGCTGATTGCCTGCGGGCTCGTGGCATTCACTCCATGCTGTCATATTTTCATCACATTCCGTTCCCTCCTGCAGACGTGTTTGAGAAGCTCCCCTGGCGGAAAGAAGTACTGCGTGGTTTACTGCAATTCAACCGCCTAGGCTTTCAGACAGATCGGGACCGCAGAAACTTCGTGGGATCTTTGCGCCGCTGCCTGGGAACCGTCAAGGTACGGCGTCGGGGTAACAAGTTCGTAGTCGCCGCGGAAGGTCATCATGTAGAGATTGCTACAGTTCCCATCAGCATTGATTTCCAGGCACTTTCGGCGAACGCCGACAGGCCTGAAGTCAAACTCCGGGTGAATGAGATTCGGCGCAAGATGGGCGACCAGCGTCTGGTTCTGGGCGTGGACCGCCTGGATTTCACCAAGGGCATTTCACAGCGCCTGATTGGCTTCCGCACTCTGCTGGAAAACAAACCTGAACTGCGCGGCCGGGTAACGCTGGTCCAGTTGATTGTTCCCAGCCGCGAGCAAATCACCACCTATCTCGACTGCAGAACGGAAGTGGAAAAGCTGGTCAGCCAGATCAATGGCGAATTCGGAAGGCCCGGCTGGTCGCCGGTGAACTATCTGCATCGGCACGTTTCGCGCGAAGAATTGCTGGCCCTTTACGGCGCGGCGGATGTGGCGCTGGTCACACCTGTTAAAGACGGAATGAACCTGGTAGCCAAGGAGTTTTGTGCCGCCCGCAATGATGAGCGTGGCATCCTGGTCCTCAGCGAGTTCGCCGGCGCCGCTGCCGAACTGAATTCGGGTGCTCTTCTGGTGAACCCCTACGATGCTGAGGGACTTGCCTCAGAGCTGCATCGCGGTCTGAACATGCCGGAAGAAGAACAGAAGACACGGATGCAGAAGATGCGTCATCGAATCCGGACCAACGATGTATTCGCCTGGTGCAGATCCATCTGCGGAAATCTTGTGGTAAGGAAAGACCAGTCAGAACTGCTGCTCTCCTCCAGGGAAAGCCGGAGCTTGGCACAGGCGGTGTGAGTTTAATGGAGTAACAGCGGTCTCCCTGACCAGTACTGCAACATTTACAATGTTGCGCGATCATGCTGATCCGACTCTTCGCCATTCTCTTTCTTGCTGCTTCGTTCTGGGGCCAGCCGTTGCCCATGGCACCAAAACCACACCTGAGTGACATCACTCCCAAGCCAGGCTTCTTCAATGAGCCTGCCATCGCCGTCAATCCGCGCGACCCGCAACAACTGGTTGTGGCCTGGCAGGTGAATGCCAGCATCGCCTATTCCAACAATGGCGGGCAGAACTGGACCGTTGCCGAGGGCACCGCCCCTAAAGACTACAGGGTCTCAGGTGATGTGTCCGTTGCCTATGATGCCGCGGGACACGCACTGCTCTGTTACATCGCCTTTGACAGGTTGGGAACGACGAACTATTGGGCGCACGGGGCCACGCGCAACGGGATCTTTGTGCGTCGCTCCCTGGATGGCGGCAAAACCTGGGAACCTGATGCTTCCACCGTCATTGCGCACGACTCCACCCCTGATATCCCTTTTGAAGATAAGCCGTGGATCGTAACCGATGTTTCCGGAAAACATGCGGGCAACATCTACTTGGGATGGACGCAGTTTACCCTCGCTGCCAGCGATCTGCTTTTCGCGCGCTCCACTGACGGCGGCAAAATGTGGTCGAAGCCTATCAAGCTGAATGCCGCGCCGGGACTGCCCCGCGATGACAACGGCGCTCTGGAAGGCTTCCACGGTGTGGTCGGGCCGGATGGAACTCTGTACGTGATCTGGGATGCGCGCGACGGCATCATGATGGCCATCTCCCACGACGGGGGCGCCAGCTTCAGCAAAGAGCGTCGCATCATTCCCGCGGGACCCGGCTACTTTGGCATTACCGGCGTTGCGCGTTCCAATGGCTTCCCCCAGATCGGTCTTGATTCTCGGCCGAACGGTGGGTCTGCGCCGGACGGTGGCGCAGGCGCGAACCTTTACGTCTCCTGGAGTGACTATAGCAATGGTGATGTGGATGTATTTGTAAGCTCGTCGTCTGATCATGGGTTCACGTGGACCGCTCCGGTGCGCGCGAATACTGATCCCATCCACAACGGCGCGGACCAGTTCTTCCAGTGGATGGCGGTGGACCCGCAAAATGGCACGGTGAATCTGATTTTTTATGATCGCCGGCCAGACAATCAGCGGGCTGCTGTCACGCTGGCGCGTTCGACTGACGCGGGTAGGACCTTTTCCAATTACACTCTGGACGCAGATTCTTTCCAGGCCGAAGGAGACTTCCTGGGCGACTACACCGCTATCACTGCTTTCGGCAATAAAATATGGTCCGCGTGGGCGCACCAGACTTCAGAAGAAACGAAGCTGACAGGGACCAGAAAAACCAGGACTGTGTTGCGGGTTGGCAGCGCGGATTTTAATTAGTTAGCAGTTCTGTTTTCTTGAAATTCCGAGCAGAGTGAGGAATTCCTACACAGGGATTCTGCCGAGAAGGTCTTGCCCGCAGACCTGTCGTGACGGTGGGGATCCCTTGCCTCGCTCGGGACTTCGGAAATAACAGCAACATTCTCAACGTGCCCGTCATCGCAATAACAGTATGAGCTGCGACATCCGCATCGGCACATCCGGCTTTCACTACAAGCATTGGGTTGGCCCGTTTTATCCTCCCAGAACGCCAGCCGGCAAAATGCTCGAATACTATATCCAGCACTTCGATACGCTGGAACTAAACAACAGCTTCTATCGTCTGCCTACCATTGAGGCGTTCGAATCCTGGCGTGACAGCACGCCCAAAAACTTCCTTTTCGCGGTAAAGGCCAGCCGCTTCATTACCCACAACAAAAAGCTCAAAGACCCGGAGAACGCAATTGACAACCTGCTGCCCCGGGCCGAGCACCTGAAGAAAAAACTTGGGCCCGTTCTGTTCCAGCTTCCCCCGAAATGGAAGGTGAATACTGAGCGTCTTGTTGCATTACTGGAAATCCTGCCGCGCGAACATCGCTACGCATTCGAGTTCCGCGAACTGAGCTGGATGACTCCGGAGGTCTGCCGCATCTTGCGCAAGTTCAACGCGGCATTCTGCATTTACGAGCTGGCCGGATACCACACACCGCTGGAGATCACGGCAGATTTTTCTTACATACGCCTGCACGGCCCGACTACAGGCAAATACCAGGGCAGTTACAGCCAGAGTCGTTTGGAGGAATGGGCCCTCTGGATTGAGCAACAGGCAAAGTCGCTAAAAGCTGTGTACGTCTACTTTGACAATGATCAGGCGGGATACGCCGCTCAGAACGCTCTGGCTCTGCGCCACATGGTTCCAGGGGATACGGTTAAACAAGCATCTGACGCCGCCTGACAGCTGCAACAGGCTAAGAATACCGCCACTGTACAATCTTCGTTGAAATCTGAGCAGACGCACAAGAACTCAGTTATAACTGGTTAATGCCGCCTGACTGCGGGCTGAAAAATGACATTTCTCATTCAAGCAGTTCGCCTGGGAATGCGGGCAGCAGGTCTCATTATGCTGGTTGCATCTCTCACCTGCTTTGGACAACAGGGGGATGATAAAACCCAATCTCCGCCGCAGCCCCAGGAAGAACTTGCGGCAAACCCGGGACGCCCGACAGTTTCCACTCCAGCAACGTTGACCCCTGTTGGATATCTCCAGTTCGAAACGGGAATTCTGGGCGCGCAGCACTCGGAAGAGTTCGCTGACCGAACCGGTATCAATGAGGTGATGAAGTTCACTGTAGCGAAGAGACTTGAGCTACTCGTCCAGAGCGAGCCGGCAGTGTTCTCAGATTTGGGCGATCATCACTCTCGCGCCGCCGGAGGCCTCTCACTGGGAGCGCAGGCTGTGCTGCTTCCGGGCAATGAGCGCCGCCCAACGCTCGCTATCAGCTACTTCCGGACAGTGTATGACGGCACAGCACCGGACCTCGATATTGGCTCCAGCCGCAACTCTGCCCTTTTCCTGCTGAGCACAGACATACGGAAATGGCACCTCGACACCAACTACATCTTCAACGAACAGATTGACAACTTGGTGCGCCGTGCCCAATTCGGGCAGACGCTCTCCCTCGCTCACCCCATCGCAGGAAAACTGGCCTGGACCGGTGAACTCTGGCATTTCACGCAGCCATTCCTGAACGGCCATGCTGCAGGCTTTCTGACCGGCCCCACGTACTCAGTCACGCCTCGACTGGTGCTCGATATCGGCTTTAATCGTGGTCTCACATCCACCAGCACGCGCTGGGAGTTCTTTACCGGGTTCACCTACCTGCTGCCCAAAAAGCTCTGGTAAAGCAAAAGCCGTTGCTCCCAATTTGAGAGCAACGGCTGGAATCTTGCTAAGAGACGGTCTACTTCTTTCCTGCGACCTCAATTCGCGCCGTTGCGCGCTGCAGGGCTGCCTGGGCGTCAGGATTGCCTTCCACCCCGGCTGTGCGCAGTGCATCTTCCGCGCGCTGTTTGGCTGCCTGTGCGCGAGAGACATCGATGTCTTCAGCGCGCTCAGCGGTCTCAGCCAGAATGGTGACTTTCTGTGGAAGCACTTCAGCAAACCCCCACGCCACAGCCAGCCGCTTTACGTTGGAGCCGGTCCTGTAATTAATTTCGCCTACGGCCAGTTCTGCAATCAGCGGCGCGTGTCCGGGCAAGACTCCAATATATCCGGTAAGCGCCGGAATCTCGATGTATTCGGCCTGCTCGTCCACCACCTGCCGTTCCGGCGTTACCACTTCGAGTTGGATTGTTTCCGCCATGGATTAAGCAGCCGCACCGGTCTTCATCTTTTTGGCCGCATCCAAGACTTCCTCAATCGCGCCCTTCATGTAGAACGCCTGCTCCGGTATGTCATCATGCTTGCCTTCGATGATCTCCTTGAAGCTGCGAACTGTATCAGCGATTTTGACGAAGCGGCCGTCCATTCCCGTGAAGGGTTTTGCCACGAAGAAGGGTTGCGAGAGGAATTTCTGCACCTTGCGCGCGCGACCAACCGTGAGCTTGTCATCTTCGCTCAGTTCTTCAATACCCAGAATGGCTATGATGTCTTGCAAATCTTTATATCGTTGCAAAATTCGTTTCACGCCCTGCGCAACTTCGTAGTGCTCCTGCCCCACGATGTGCGGATCGAGGATTCGCGAAGTGGAAGCCAGCGGATCGACGGCCGGATAGATTCCGATTTCGGTCAAGGGGCGCGAAAGCACAGTAGTGGCGTCCAGGTGAGCGAACGTAGTCGCCGGAGCCGGATCGGTAAGATCGTCAGCCGGCACGTAGATCGCCTGCACTGATGTGACAGAGCCTTTCTTGGTGGAGGTGATGCGCTCCTGCAGTTCACCCATTTCAGTCGCAAGGTTCGGTTGATAACCGACGGCAGAAGGCATGCGGCCCAGCAGAGCGGAGACCTCTGAACCGGCTTGAGTGAAACGGAAAATGTTATCGATGAAAAGCAGCGTATCAGCGCCTTCCTCGTCACGGAAATACTCAGCCACGGTGAGACCGGTGAGCGCAACACGCAGACGCGCTCCCGGCGGTTCCGTCATCTGGCCGTAGATCAAAGCAGCCTTGGAGTGGCTGGGATCGCCGGGCTTGATTACGCCTGACTCTGTCATTTCCAGCCAGAGGTCGTTTCCTTCACGCGTACGCTCGCCCACGCCGGCAAAAACGGAATATCCGCCGTGCTGCTTGGCTACGTTGTTGATCAGTTCCATGATCACAACGGTCTTGCCCACGCCGGCGCCGCCGAACAATCCGATTTTTCCGCCCTTCAAAAAGGGCTGGATCAGATCCACGACCTTCACGCCGGTTTCAAACATCTCTGCCGTGGTGGATTGCTCTTCAAACGACGGCGCTGGACGATGAATGGGGAGCTTCTTGTCCGCCTGCACTGGGCCAAGATTGTCCACGGGTTCGCCGATCACGTTGATGACGCGGCCCAGTGTCCCTTTGCCTACCGGAACAGAAATCGGACCTCCCAGGTCGATGACCTTCATGCCACGCACCATGCCATCCGTCGCCTGCATGGCAACGCAGCGCACGCGGCCTTCACCCAGGTGCTGCTGCACCTCGAGAACCACGTTGATCGGAAACGGGACTTTGAAACCTTCGCTCGTTACGTGCAGTGCCTCATAAATAGGCGGGAGATGTCCCTCACCGAACTGCACGTCCACTGCGGGACCGGCAATCTGAATGACTCTTCCAATGTTTTGTGCCATAACTCTTTTCTGTTTCCTCTTTGCCTCGCGGGAGCCGTCTTTCTACGGCTGCCGCTTGCGTCTTTGACCATCTCTGGCGTTCGTCTACAACTTTGCCCGGCTCAACTCTTTGCAGGTGATCGCTCTTTAACCAGCAGCGGCAGCGCCGGTGACGATCTCAATCATGTCGTTTCAAAGGGCTCCGCATCCACTTCGCTTCGCTCCGGGTGCTTTGCCCTCGCGCTCTGCTCGCGCAATCGGAGCTCGCGAGCGCTCACCCTTTCCTACCCTGCGGCTGCAGCCCCACTTACGATCTCGATAATCTCTTTTGTAATCTTTGCCTGACGCACACGGTTCATTTGCAACGTCAGGCCCTCAATCATGTCTGAAGCGTTATTCGTAGCGGAATCCATGGCCGTCATGCGCGCCGCGTGTTCAGCGGCTTCTGATTCCAGCATGGCGCGGAAGATCTGCACCGAAATGTATCGCGGCAACAGGCTGCCGAACAGGCGCTCCGGCGGATCTTCATAGATATAGTCAACCGGCTGAGTCGCAAACCCCGCAGCCTTCTGGTCCATGGCGGAAGTGTCCGCACCGCGCACGCTGGCGCCGGCATGCAAGGCAGCTTCAATGCGGCGTTTCCGTTCCTCTTCGCTCACGCTCTCAGCCATCTCGTGAACCTGTTCGCCAATCTTGCTTACCGGCAGAAGCTCATCCACCACGAGCCGCTGCGCAATCACTGACTTGAATTCGTTGTAAACGATATAGACCGAATCCACCGCGGCTTCAGCATAGAGCTGGCAGACCTTCTCAGAAATCTCTTTCGCACTCGCAAACTGAGTACGATTGATCAACCCAACGTATTCCGCCGAAATTTGAATAGGCCCTTTACGCTCCGCGGCTTCCGCAACGGGAAAACGCCGCCGGAAGAAGTCGCGCGCTTTTCGCCCCACTGTAATCAGATCAATGTTCTTGTCTTTCTTCTCCGCCAGGAACCGCAACGCAGCTTTCAGGATGTTGGAGTTAAAGGCGCCAGCAAGGCCTTTTTCGCCGGAAACAACTATCAACAACGTGGTCTTCTCAGGACGACGAACCAGCAGAGGATGGCGTGGCTCGCCGGTGACCGGGTCATAAATCTCAGCGCGCGAAACCAGCGATTTCAACACATTGGTAAGCATCTGCGCATAAGGCCTTGCCGCCAGCGCACGCTCCTGGGCGCGGCGCAGTTTGGCCGCCGAAACCATTTGCATGGCCTTGGTGATCTGCCGGGTGTTCTTCACGCTGCGAATGCGTCGCCGAATGTCGAGAAGGTTCGCCATGGCCCCTGCTTACGCCTTTGCCCCGGCGAGTTGCGTCTGGCTGACGAACCGCTCCTTGAACTCCTTGAGCGCCTTCTGGATGTCAGCCTTCAGGGCGTCGTCAATGGTCTTCTTTTCCATGATCGTCGGCCCTAGCTTTGGATAGGATGTATCCACAAACTTGTAAAGCTGGGCTTCGAAGTCGCGAATTTTCTCCACTGGCATATCGTCAAGGAAGCCGTTGGTTCCAGCGAAGATGATCAGGATCTGCTTGCCAAACGGCAAAGGTTGATATTGGTCCTGTTTAAGAATCTCCACCAGACGGCTGCCGCGATTGAGCTGGTTCTGAGTGGCCTTGTCGAGGTCGGAACCGAACTGGGCGAAGGCAGCCAGTTCTCGATACTGTGCCAGTTCCAGCTTCAGAGTGCCGGCAACCTGCCGCATGGCTTTGATCTGTGCGGAACCGCCTACGCGGCTCACCGAGATACCCACGTTCACCGCGGGTCGAATGCCGGAATTGAACAGGTCTGTTTCCAAAAAGATTTGGCCGTCAGTGATCGAAATGACATTGGTGGGAATATACGCTGACACGTCATTGGCCTGGGTTTCAATAACCGGCAGTGCCGTGAGTGATCCGCCGCCCAGCTTGTCAGACATTTTGGCCGCACGTTCCAGCAAACGGGAGTGAAGATAGAAGACGTCCCCGGGATAGGCTTCGCGCCCTGGCGGCCGCCGCAGCAACAGTGAGATCTCGCGATAGGACGCGGCATGCTTGGAAAGATCATCATAGATCACCAGAGCGTGCTTACCGCTATCACGGAAATACTCGCCCATGGCGCAGGCCGCGTAGGGCGCAAGGTAAAGCATGGGAGCCGGTTCTGAGGCGGACGCCGCTACCACAATGGTGTAGTCCATGGCCCCAAAATCCTGGAGTTTCTGCACCACCTGAGCGATGGACGAGCGCTTCTGGCCAATGGCGCAATAGATACAGATCAGGTTGTTGCCCTTGCTGTTGATGATGGTATCGAGCGCTACGGCAGTTTTGCCGGTCTGGCGGTCGCCGATGATCAGCTCGCGCTGTCCGCGGCCAATAGGGATCATGGAATCAATGGCCTTAATACCCGTCGCCATGGGTTCGCGGACCGGCTGACGCTCAATCACGCCCGGAGCGATTCGCTCGACGGGAATGTACTTTGTGGCAGTGATCGGGCCCTTGTCGTCAATCGGCTGCCCCAGTGCGTTCACCACGCGTCCAATCAGGCTTTCGCCCGTGGGAACAGACATGATGCGGCCCGTCCGCTTTACCTCCTCGCCTTCTTTGACCTCGGTGTAGTCGCCCAGCAGCACCGATCCAACCTGGTCTTCTTCCAGGTTCATGGCGATTCCCGCCACGTCATGCCCGAAGTCGAGCAGCTCGCCGGCCATGACTTTATCCAGGCCGTGCACGCGGGCAATTCCGTCTCCCAGAGAGAGAATGGTACCCACTTCGTCCACGGTCACCTTGGACTCATAGTTCTCAATCTGTTCACGGATAAGTTTTGTAATTTCGTCTGCTTTGATTTGAGCCATGTGTACTTTTTTCGATCCTCTGCCCTATGTTCCAACAATGTGGTGCTTGATTTTTTCTAACTGCCCGCGCACGGACCCGTCATAGATCGTGCTTCCAATCCGCACCACCGCTCCGCCCAGAAGGGCCGGATCTTCCGCATAGTGAGCGCGAATCTGTTTGCCCGTCACACCCGCCAATTGAACTTCCAACGCCTTTTTCTCACCAGCGCTGAGTTCGCGCGCCGAGTTTACCTGAGCTTCGGCAATATCCATGCGCTCGTCCATCTGCTGGCGAAATTCACGGGTGATTTCGCTGATCTTGCCGATACGGCGATGGTCAATCAGCACGGCCATAAAGTTTCGCAGCATCGCATTTCCATTCATCTCTTTGATGATGGCATCCAGCAACTTGATCTTTTGATCATGCGGAACGGCGGGATTCAAAAAGACGTTGTGCAGTTCGTGGCTTTCCTGGAATAAAGCGCTCAGCTGCTCGAGCTCCTGGATGGTTTTATCCGCATCCATTTTGTGCTCGGCTGCAACTTCGGCGAAGGCACGGGCATACCGCGCTGCAATAGCGGCCACTTAGTTCCCGTCCTTTCCCAGTTGGCTGGTAAACTCGCGCACCAGCATCTGGTCAGTATCCCGTTCCACTCTGATTTTTTTCCTGGCCAGTTCCACAGCGAGCTCCGCTGCATAGGCCTTGAGTTCACGCCGGGCAGAACCCGACGCGGCAGCTATCTCCTGCTCTGCCGCCGAAACAACCCGGCTGCGTTCTTCTTCCACCTCGGCCTGAATGCGTTGTTCTTCGGCCCGGGCATTTTCTTCAGCTTCGCGGCGCATCTGGCCGATCTCGGCATCCAGCCGCGAGAGCCGGCTTTCCACTTCGCTCAGCCGGCGCTTTGCTTCCTCGCCGGTCTTTCGCGCTTCTTCAATACTCTTTTGAATCGATTCGTTGCGCGACTTAAAAATGTCAGGAACATTCTTCTTTGCCAGCCAGGCAATAACCAAAACCACGATGCCGAAATTCAGGCCAACGCTGAGCCAATAGGCTTTTTCATTGTCGAGACCGGTGAGATGCGCCAGCCCCCGGACTGCGGCGGAGTTCTTGACCTCGTCTGCTGCGCCGCCTTCCGCTTTGCTGGGCGCTTCAGGATTCTGTTCTTTCGGTTCTGGCTGTGCCGCGCCAGCGCCCTCTTTGGGCTGCTGAGCGTGTATTGGAGTCACCCGGACGGCGCTCACCAGCAAAATAAACAAGGCAAGAGCCAGGACGGGGCGTATGCGGGATACCACGCTATTGTCCTCCAGCGGCGGCTGCCGGCCTCAGAATGGACTGAATGATCTGATCGGCGAGTGCCTCAGCCTGCTTTTGTAGACCAGCCTTCGCGGCGACCATCTCCTGCTCCACTGACGCGCGTGCACTCTTCACCATTTCGTCGGCTTGTTTGCGGGCCTGCTCCAGCGCTGCCGCGCGCTTGGCCATCACCTTATTGCGATAGCTTTCCTGGGTGGCGTAGACCTGGGCCCGCGCTTCCCGCAGCTTTTGCTCATACTCGCCGGTGCGCGCCTCTGCTGATGCAATGGCGGCCTGGGCCTTTTGAATCGCACCCTCCGTACGGGCGTGCCGCTCGGCCAGAATTTTCTGAAGTTTACTGTGAACCAGCGAGCGATAGGCCCCCCACACCACCAGAAAACAGATCATGGTAGGGATGGAGGAAAGCAGTAATTCGCCTACTTGCTTGACTATTTCCATGCGTTAAATCATTTATGCTGTTGTAAATGGGAGCGGATCAGGGGCGATCATCAAACTCCTTAAATTATCACTGACCTGCGAGAGTGTCAAACGCGCGAAGCCCCTCTATGCGGTATCTGAACGTCATGTCGGTCATCCGCTGCTAACTTTGAGCATATGCGTGCCGCTCGCGAATAACAGGCGCAAGTGTGGCAAAGTTTAACTCCCGACAGAGCATTTCCAAGCTGGTTCTAAGTGCAAAATAAACCCGGAATGACTTGACTTCGCAGGGGGGTGGCCTACAATAAATACATCACCTCCGATCCGATTCAGGATCGAATGGGCTTGTGGCCAAGGAAACCGTCACCGCTTCTTGGTCTCAGGCCCATTTAAATTTTTCTGGCGCGGAAATGCCAAAACGCGACTCCTTGCGTTGCAAAACCCAACAAGATTTCTATCTGAGAATTTCCCTGGCCAACCGAGGGCTTTGCTGGCGCGGCCACTACCTCGCTTTTGTCCGTGGCTCCGTAACTGGGTGGTGAGTTTTGGTCTTTACCACATAAGCGTCCAGTACTCGGGCCAGCGATTCCGGTGCATCCACTTCCATCTGCACGGCGCTATCACGATAAATTCGCTTTGACACGCTGGCGCGCGCTTCAATCTGGGCCAGCAATTTACCTTCGCTTTGGGGAATGCGAATGCGCAAGTGGCGCAGCGCATCGATGCTCAATCGGGCGTCGATTGCCGCGCGCAACTGCTCAAGGCACAGATTGCCAGCAGCCGAGATGTAGACGACGGACTCAGTACTGGCAAGGGCCTTGCGCTGCATCTCCGGAAGAAGATCAATTTTGTTCATCACCCGGGTCTGCGGTGTTCCCTGTACCTCAAGTTCCTTGAGCACCTTTTCCACCTGCTGCTGTTGCTCCTGAGCGGTGGGACTAGTTACGTCAGAGACATGCAGCAACAGAGCTGCGCGTTGCACTTCTTCCAGAGTCGCTCGGAACGCGGTGACAAGCGTGGTAGGCAGGTTACGGATGAAGCCTACCGTGTCAGAGAGCAGAACCTTCCTCTTGCTGGGCAGAGTGATGGCGCGAATCGTGGGGTCCAGCGTCGCGAACATCTTTGACGATGAAAGCACGCCGGCGTTTGTGAGCGCATTGAAAAGAGTCGATTTGCCTGCATTGGTGTAGCCCACGAGCGCGACTGTGGGAAGAGGCACAGATTCGCGTCTCTGCCGTTGCTGCGCGCGCACGCGTCGAACTTCTTCCACCTGCTGCTTGATGTGCCGGATACGGCGATAGATTTTTCGCCGATCGGTTTCCAGTTGTGTTTCGCCGGGGCCACGTGTCCCAATTCCACCGCCCAACTGCGACATTTCTATGCCTCGCCCCGCGAGCCGCGGAAGCAGATACTCCAGCTGGGCCAGTTCCACCTGCAATTGGCCTTCACGGCTGCGTGCATGACGGGCAAAGATGTCCAGGATGAGCTGCGTGCGATCAATCACGCGAGCGTTGACTTGCTGTTCGATATTGCGCTGCTGCGATGGTGAAAGCTCATGGTCCACCAGCACCAGATCAGCCCCGGTGGAAGCCACTGCTCCTGCAATCTCCTCTAGTTTGCCGGTGCCAATGAGCGTGGCGGGATCAGGACGATCGCGCCGCTGAATAAACTCTCCGGCAATCTCCGCGCCGGCTGAGGCAGCAAGTTCGCGAAATTCCGCCAGTGATTCCTCAGTTGTAGCCGGAGGAACGCCTGCCGCCTTCGGTTGGCGAACTGCATCACGGGCCATCACTGCGCTGGGAGGTAGTTCAAGATCGCGGTCGGCACGGGAGCGTTGACGGAACTCTACCGCAACCAGAAAAGCCCGCTCCGGCCGGTCACGGCCGGTGACGATCCCGGCTGATTCGCGACGGCGGGAATACTGCCCAGGAATAGACTAGCCCTCCACTTTGGCCGACGTGCTTTCGACTTCAGCAGATGCGTGACTGCCGCGGCCCTCGCCATGGTAGCTGCCTTTTGACATCACCACCGTAGAAATGGCGTGCTTGAAGATGAGCTGTTCCTGATTGTTGGTGTCCAGGACCACTGAATACTTGTCAAACGACCGGATTCGGCCCGTAAGTTTGACCCCGCTGAGCAGATAAATGGTCACCTGCATCTTGTCCTTGCGCGCGGTGTTCAAAAACGAGTCTTGAATGTTCTGTGCCGGCTTGTTTTCCATCTGCCGATCTCTCCTATGGAACTCTTATGTTTTCATGCCCCAGGGATCCAGGTGACTGCATACAAAATTGCATTGTAATTGTAGCCGTTTGAGAGGCTTCGCGGCAAAACGACCGATTTTTAAGCTGATGCTAAAATTCGTTACAGGACAGCAAAAAATTTGAAAACCACCGGTTCAAAAACAGTGCTGGAACTGCCCATGCTGGACCTTTCCCGTCAGTATGCATCGCTTCGACAGGAAATGATTGAGGCCGTTTCGCGGGTCTGCGATTCGCAAAGATACATTCTGGGAGAAGAAGTAACGGCTTTCGAACGGGAATTTGCCGTTCTATGCAGCACCAGGGAAGCCGTGGGATGCGCTTCAGGAACTGATGCTCTGTGGCTCGGTCTGGTAGCAGCGGGCGTCAAACCCGGCGATTCAGTGATTACTACTCCGTTCAGCTTCTTTGCGACCGCCAGCTCCATCATTCGCGCGGGAGCTCGGCCTGTGTTTGCTGATGTTGATCCCGAAACGCTGAACCTGGATCCCTCCCGAGTTGAAGCAAATTTGCGTTCCTGTGGCGCGCGACGCGCAGCCATAATGCCGGTGCATCTATATGGTCAATGCGCGGACATGGACGCGTTTGTCCGGTTGAGTATCGAATTTAGCCTCCCTCTGGTGGAAGACGCGGCTCAGGCCGTGGGCGCCAAATGGAACGGCAAGCTTGCGGGTTCATGGGGCGCCGCGAATGCGTTCAGCTTTTATCCCACCAAGAATCTCAGCGCCTTTGGGGACGCGGGCGCTTTAACCACCCACGATCCAGCTGTGGCCGAACATGCGCGCTCTCTGCGCAATCACGGCGGCAAGCAACGCTACTACCATGATGAAATTGGGGCGAACAGTCGCCTTGATACGATCCAGGCCGCTGTCCTGCGAGTGAAAATGCCGCATTTGCCGCGCTGGAATGAAGCGCGCAGTCAACGAGCTCGTGCCTACGACCATCTGCTTGACACGGCAGGGCTGACGAAAATTGGAGCCAACTCGAATGCGCCCATTACTCTCCTAAAGACTCGGCCCGAGGTAGAACACATCTTTCATCAGTACGTTATCCGCGTCCACCGGCGCGGCCAGTTACGGGAGTTCTTGAAAGAACGCGGCGTCAGCACGGAAATCTACTATCCCGTTCCTCTGCACTTGCAGAAGTGCTTTACCTATCTTGGCTACACGCCCGGAGATTTGCCGGAAGCCGAGCAGGCGGCTAAAGACGTCCTGGCACTGCCCATGTTTGCTGAGCTTGAAGAATACGAGCAGAAGCACGTGGTGGATTGCATCGCGGAGTTCTACTCTTAAGGGGAATGGATCTCTCCGCCGATGGGAAAAGCCGTTTGGAGTTTAGCTCTTTCCCAACGATTCTCTAAACAACAGTGATCCTGCAATTACCAGCGCGGCTGCCGCAAAAATCCCGAGGACAAAAAATGGCCCGGGCTGGCCGCCACCCATCGCGCCAATCGCTCTCCAGTTCACCACCAGGATGACTGCTACAAGCGCGGCACTGAGTGCGAGTACGACCGCGCGCATGATCATCATCGGCCGTTCTACGCGCTCTTTTTCCGCCAGCTTCTTCTGAATCTGCGCTCTCCACCAGATCCCTCCCGCGCTGGGCAACTGGGACTGGTGTTCCTGCGCCATGTTCTTGATCAGCAAATCGAGTCGCGAATCGTTATTCTGCAAATCGTTACTCATGGGTGCCTCTGAATCCCGCGCTCTGGAGCAGTTCTTTCGCCTTTTCCCTTGCTCGGAAGACCATAACCCGAACGCTCTTTTCCTTCACTCCGACAATAGCACTGATTTCCCTGTGGCTGAGCTCTTCCACATGCGCCAGCCACAGAACGGCGCGTTCCTGGGCGCTCAGGCGGTCAAAAACAGATGCCATATCAATCGGCAGATTGAGATTCTGATGTGTGGCTTCGCTCACCACGCTGAGCTCTGACCATTCCCGCTCGCGCTTTTGCCTGCGCCAGCGGTCACGCAGAATGTTGGTGGCGGTCGTATAAAGGTAGGCTTTACGCTGCCCCTCGTCCATGGCGGGTGCGTTGATTATGCGGATGTAGGCTTCCTGGAGCACCTCGTCGGCTATGCCCGAATCGCGGCTCAGCCGGCAGAGATAGCCATGCAGCGTGCGCGCGGTGCGTAGATAAAAGGCCTCAAAATCGGCCTGTTCCGTCTGCTCGCGCTCCGCGACTTTTGAGCGTTCTTTGCTCAAGCTCATGGCGAGTATCCGTGCTCCCGTTGCGGCGAACAAAGGCTACTCCTTGATCTTTGAATCCAGCTTCTTCGAGATGAAATAGGAGACGAGCGCAGAGATCAGGAACCCGAAACCAAGGCTAACCAGGATATTTCCGAAACCTTCGGTCAACAGGTTGTAGGGAGCACCGGGCCTGTTCGCGCTCATGAATCCACCACCCATGAATACCAGAACTATACCGATCTGGACTGACTTCAGAATGGCATTCCGCGGACTGGTCACCACATCCGCAAAGCTCATCACGTATTTCTGCCCAGCGGGCGATTGCATGAATTCGGCGAAGTCATGCGCGGAAGAAAATTTATCCAGCAGCGCCTTCTGCATGGTGTTCTGATGCTTGCGCCGAACCGAAATGGTGACAATGTAAAGGCCCCATACCGTCATCAGCAGCATGGCGACCATCAAAACCCAGTCTTTCAGTTGGCTTTGAAACATCGGATCCATATCGTTAATTCCTCCGACTCTAAAACGCACGAGGGTTGCCGAAGGTTAACAGCTCATGGAATGAAAAAGAAGCAGCAATCGATCCAGTGAGAAGAACTTGTTCAGTTTGATAAGACGATCGCCGCCATTTTTTAGAATCCCCTAGCCATCGCGGCGGGAGCGCGTATAAGAAGCCTGTTCCTATACTTCTCGGAAGCGCGCTGCATACGGATCGCTTCATCACTTCCAGCGAGAGCATTTGCCGCCATCAGGCAATAGGCCGAGCGGAACACTGTGTAGGCAATCGTGAAGTGCTCAATTCTTGCGGCTGGATCGTCACCGCTTACTTCGCAGTAGGTTTTTACGAGAGCATTGGCCTGCTCCTGCTTCATGCCCCATTCCACAATCGTTCCCGCAAGGTCCCATGCAATGTCAGTCGGGCCCGGAAAGAAATGATCATCGCCGTGACTGCCGGAGTCAGTCTTGAGCATCTTCCCACTCGCAGTAAGCAGCCATTCATGAGGCTGCATTCTGCCATCAACGATCACAGGCCGCTCCAGTCGAAGCGTCACCGGCAACTCCATTCCAAGTTGTGTCAGATTGTGCTCTGCCATCTGCTGCAGACCGTCCATGTCAGCGCTGTGCGCCGGAAAGGCTTCCGCGCGGAAGGCACAGTATTCGGCGAGCCTGCGCAAAGCATCCTCATTCAAATCTGCCGCACTCATCGGACGGGCACTTAGCCACGGATACGAAGCAAAACCGTCAGTTTCAGTGCTTGGCTCCGGGCCCAATCCGGCTTGCGCCACACACTGTTCGCGACGCAGAACGTCCTCGCCGTAGTGCCCCAACCCCAAAAACTTGAACAGTCTCAACGGGCTTTCCCTCTGCGAGAGATATTTGAGGCGCTCAAAGCTCGTCCACGTCTCCGGCCAGGCATTCTGATCTGGAAACAGTTTTTCGCGCCAACTTCCACCGCCGACGAAATCCTCTGCCTGCTCCGGACGGCGCGCGGTTGCATCCACTGCGATCCACCGAAATCGTTCTGCTCGACGCTGTCCTTCATGTGCTCGAAACGAAGCAAAATCCGGCTGGTGTCCACAGATGAGGGTCATCTTCTGCGCAGGCACCTGTTGCTCCAGAAGCGCCTCAGCCACGGAAAGAAATGATGACCCGCTCAAGCCCGGCCCTTCATCCACCACCAGGAAATCTGCATTTTCCGCAAGCGCAAGCCTCACGAATTCCTTCTGCTCACCTGACAAGCGCAACTCTCGGTTGTAAGGATGCCCTTGCGGGCGGACTGTAATCCGCGAAGCCTTCTTTCCTTGCTTCCGCGATCCCGCTGCGACCATCGCACTGAGCGTGCTTCCGATGCTGCGGATTCCCAGCACCGCAACAGCGTTCCCGAGTTCTGGAAGTCTCGTTATTACTTCGGAGTAAGCGAGCGGATGAAGTGCATGGTAAGCAAATCCTTCGGGTACGGAGATACGGATCTGCTCTGGTACATGGCAAGCAGTAAGAAGCCCCAGCAGATCACATTGTGCAGGTGTTTTCAGGCCGAGTAGTGCTTCTGCAAGATCGTCGGTGATTCTTTGAGCAGTCTCAGAAGAGCAGCCTGCATCAGCAGTTCCGCATTCCAACTCGCCGGCACAGAGGAATGACGAAAGAAACTCATCGCTGGAGCCTGCTGCCCCGAAACGGACCACCTGATCGCGCAGCCTGCTTCTTACTTCCTCTCCGGACATACATCTGCGTCCCTGGCGAAAAACCAGCAGGTTCAATGCGCCGGGGCTCATTCAGGATTGTGTCTCAAGCTGCCTTTTTGGTCTTGCGTGCTGCGCGCGGAGAGCGGGCCACATCCCCTTCTTTATCAATGAAGTAGAGGAATTGGTTATCGCGTTGAACCGCGTTGGGCACCACGATTTCAGTTTCGCCTTCCCCGGATTTGGGCTTCTTGCAAACATTTCCGTGCCCATCAATGAAATAGAGAAACTTCTTGTAGTCGCGTTCCAGGCTCAGTTTATTTACTTTCTCTGCCATACCATCTTGGAAGGCGAAAGAAAGTGCCCGGATGCCAGCTAGTTCCAGCTACCCGCGATGGGATGCGTGGCGCCAAGTTGCCTCAACATGCTTCTTTTTTTTTGCCTTAGGCGGGTGTTCCTCGCCCGCAGCATAGTACTTGCGCACAATGGGAGGATTGAACTTGTAGAGTTGCTGCCGGTCTTTTCCATTATCCTCCTTCAAATGCAGCGTGAACGTCCGCAGGTTTCCTTCCTTTTCAAACTCCTGCTGGCCCAATGTCACTGGAAGGAAGCCATTGAGATTTCTTTCCCGATAGGCAGTCTCATATCTGTGTTTGCGCGCGTTCCAGGTGAAAACCCGAATCTGATCGAAGTCATATGGCATCCCCTCTTTCGGTTCGGTGAGAAGCACCAGGTACTCGGAAACATTCTTGCCCTCATCCGGCACTTCATCCAGTTTGTACACTGCCACAATGCGCTCGCCTTCGGCATATTGTGCAATTTCATCCGGCGCGTCCACATACAGCGTTCGCCCATAAACCCAACCAACGCGGTTCTGAGCATCACGAATGAGCCACCAGTCTTCCATCACCACGGGGCCGGATTTCTCGTGGTCGTCGTCTGTATCCGTATCCTTGTCTTTATTTTCCTTTGCGGCAGATACTTCCCCGTTGCGAGGCACGGCCCGGCGCTCCAGAAGCTGAACGTTTTCCTTTTCACCCAACAGGTAAAGATATTCGGCTTTGCGCCCAGGCTCCACGTGGACCTTCACCTGGTCAGTAGCTGTAGCCGTTCCCTGTGCAACTGCGTTCTTGAACTCCTGCGCCATCTTTGCGAACTGATCAAACGTATCCTGGTCCGCCAGGTACCGTTCCTGGATCCATCCTTCTTCACCACGAGGCGTGCGCACGCGCACAAAGCGACGGTTCTGCATGCGTTCCAGAACCACCAACCGCTCTCCGTTATGGACCAGGCCGGTCTTGTTATACACAGTCGCAACCCTGTCCCGTAACGACGCTTCAGGTACGGCAACGTACATGAAGTCCTGTTTGTCTGGAGTGCCTCCTGCGCAACCAGCCAGCACGTTCAGGATGAAAAAAAGAATGCACAACAGCGCGTGAACGGGCACGGTCCGGCGCCTTGGTTTTTCTACGCGGACAAGAGAATTCTGCATGGAAGTTTACATTCAAATATAGCAGTCCTCTCGTTCGTAATCACAGCTTCTGTGCAGTCTCTCTGGAACATCGCTGATCTTGTTGAATTTCTGTCGTTGCTGGCCCACCAGCCCTGTATCGACATGAACCTTCGCGCGGCATCAGATTACAAGCATTTATACTGAATCTTTTCGGAGGACATCTTGGCCTTCCAAGCCACGCGTCTGCTGATGCTGTGTTTAATTTTGTCCGTTGCCCTTTCCGCCTCAGCCAGGAATCGGCGCCATGATCGCCTGCTGGATCGTATTCGCGGGGAAATGGAATTCATGGCCAGTGACGCCATGCAAGGCCGCGGCTCCGGCACGCATGATGAGCTTGTTACTGCGGTCTATCTCGCCTCTGAACTTCGCGGCATGGGCATCTCTCCCATGGGTGACAAGGGCGGTTACATTCAAAACGTCTCCGGCGAATTTAATTTTTACCGTGAAGGCAAGAAGCAATGGAACACGCGCAACGTCATCGGCGTGATTCCCGGACACGATCCCAAACTCAAAGACCAGGTGGTCCTGCTGACCGCGCACATGGACCACATTGGCGTCGGCAAGGCCGTGAACGGTGATGACATCTACAACGGCGCGGATGATGACGCTTCCGGTTGCATTGCCGTTTTGCAACTGGCGCATACCCTGTCCCGCGGCAAACCACCGCGCCACACCGTAATTTTCGCCTTTTTTGGCAGTGAAGAGACCGGAGGACAGGGCGATCAGTACTTCCTTGAGCATCCGCCAGTGCCGCTCATAAACATTATGGCCAATCTAGAATTTGAGATGATTGGCCGTGCCGACTCTGCGGTTAAGCCCGATCAGTTATGGCTCACCGGCTATGATCGCACCAATCTCGGCCCTGAACTTGCTCACCACGGTGCAAAACTCGTGGCCGATCCTCATCCTGAACAGCAGTTCTTCCAGCGTTCTGATAACTTTGCTCTGGCCCGCAAAGGCATCGTGGCCCAAACCATCTCCAGCTTTGGCCTCCATCGCGACTACCACCAGCCCAGCGACGACGTCGCCCATGTCGACTTCCCTCACATGGAGCACGCCATTCAATCCATGATGAAACCCGTCAAGTGGCTGGCCAACTCAAAGTTCAAGCCAGAGTGGGTACAAGGAAAGAAGCCGTAGAAGAAAGGCGGCCTCAAGAAGAAGTTCCGGGGCAGACGGGCGTGCAGAGAATCAATTCGGCTTCTCTTTCTTCTTTCCGCGCGAGATGCGCTCGTCAATCGGCTTGCGACCGGCAAAGCCTTCTTCCATTCCGTGCCAGAATTCAATCTTCTCTTCGCCATATTTCCAGCAAAGCAAAACGATCTCATTTTCCACCTGACAGGGGAAGTCAAGCAAACCAATATCAAGGTCCTTGACCTGCACTCCGATCGCATCGATCTCAGCGATGGCGTCTTTGATCGCCTGCATGGCTTTGTCCCGCTCCGCCCGGCGACGGGCCACCTTTCCAACATCCACAAGAAGGCCGCCGCTCAGAAAAACGCGATGCTTCAAATTTTGAAAGCCCTCGTCGATTTGCCCGATCTCCTGCTTCGCCTTCATCGCCAGTTCCAGCAACGACTTCAATACCGGCAGCAGCATGTGCGCTTCTTCGAGCGTAAATATCTTAGGCTTGGGCATGTTGTTCTTCTATCAAACGGTCACACCGATCACGATCTGATTCGCCACTTTCTCGGCGGTGAAAAAAACTAACCTATTTCCAGCATTCTATCCAGCGCCACGCGCGACCAGTGTTTCACCTCGGCCGGCACCCGGATCCGGTTCACCACATTTCGATCCACCAGGTTCTCGAGCGCCCAACACAGGTGCTGCGGGGAAATACGAAACATGGTCGTGCACAGGCAGCCCGAATCGTCCAGCGTTACTACCATCTTGTTGTCTTTCCGGAACTCCTTGCCCATGCGGTTGACCAGATGGATCTCTGTCCCCACGGCAAATTTAGTTCCTGCAGGTGCGTCCGCAATCATTTTGATCAACTTTTCCGTGGAGCCAATTCCATCGGCTTTCTGGCACACCTCCAAGCGGCACTCCGGATGCACAATCACCCTGATTCCAGGATGGCGTTCGCGCACCTTGTCCACGTGTTCCGGCAGGAAGCGCTGGTGCACGGAGCAGTGGCCCTTCCATAAAATCACCTTCGCCTGGCGTAACTGCTCAGCAGTGAGGCCTCCCAGACGCATAAATGGGTTCCACACCACGCACTGTTCCAGCGGAATTCCCATCGCATACGCCGTGTTGCGGCCCAGATGCTGGTCGGGTAAAAACAGAATTTTCCCGTTGCGCTGGAACGCCCACTCAAACGCCGGGCCTGCATTGGATGAAGTACACACCAGGCCTCCACGCTCACCCACAAACGCTTTGATCGCCGCCGTGGAGTTCATGTACGTGAGAGGAGTAATGCCACGGCCCAGTTCGTCCGTGAGCCCCAGTCCCACCAACTGCTCCCAGCAGCTTTCCACCTGGCCTATCTCGGCCATGTCAGCCATGGAACAGCCCGCGTTCAGGTCCGGCAGGATTACCTGCTGGCCATCGTGCGCCAGCACGTCAGCGCTCTCTGCCATGAAATGCACGCCGCAAAAGAGAATATATTCGGCGCTGGTGCGGGCAGCTTCCTGCGCCAGTTTGTAAGAGTCGCCGCGAAAATCGGCAAAACGGATTACTTCATCGCGCTGATAATGATGGCCCAGAATCACAGCGCGGCCCCCCAGTTCGCGTTTGGCCGCAGCTATGCGCACGTCCATGCTGCGATCAGGAAGTACAAGATAATTGTCGAGCGAACAACTCGGTGCCCGCTCAATGGCTGGTGCAATTGCAGTCGACATGTTTTTTCCGCCTTCAGTTCCTTGTTGGAACGGGGATGTTGAAAGCATCCGCAGGCTCCAGTGGATTCGCTGCACTCAATTTTCTGAGTGCCCAACCCACGGGGTTGTTGAAGCCCGCAGTCCTACTAGTATTTCGATTGCTGAAAACCCTGTTCGGACTCAAAGAAAGAGAGCCCACTGTGCTTAAAGCAACCTCTATTGTGACATTTTCAGCGGCTCAAACGCAAAATTTTGAACTCGTAAGACCCATACCGTATTGCTAAACCAGTGAAATGAAGCAAAAGAAGCTCGTATTTCAAACATCAGGAACTGCTTCTGCAATTGACAATGCCAGCAAGCCAGCTCACTTGCCCAGCCCGGCAGCCTGCAACAGGGCATACGCAACTTCCGGTTTTACCACGTCCGAATGGCCGCCGATAATGCTGTCAGCCTTCAGATTGAATATCTTGGTCGGTGCAACCAGGGAATATTTTCCGGCCACCGGTAACAAGTCACCTTCTTTTGCTTCGGGAGTGTGCTGTGCCCCGTTGCGGCCCAATCCGCCATACGGATCGTTGGCATCGCCAACAGCAGCGCCGTTTTGCCGGGCGATTCGCGAAGCGACTGCATACGCAACCCCGACAGCCCGATCCTTGACCGTGTGACTGATGAGAATAGGGCCGGTGACTTTGCCTGGAGCAATGACCGAACGGAAAGCGCCTGGCTTGTGACTGGCGTCGAAATCCGGGCTGAACGAGTTATGCGAGAAAGCTGCCTGCAAGAGTGTCATGCTGGCAACCGGTTTCGGAGCGCTGGCGATGGCCGCGGTCACTACCCGACAACCAAAGCTGTGGCCAACCAGGTGAATACGGAGTGTAGGAGATTCATTCTGAATTCTGCTCAGGACCTGAGCTACTGCTCCCGAACCTACCTTGCCCGCGCGGTCCTTCATCAGATAATAGGTGGTGAAATTGAGCAGACGCATCGCCCCGCCCTTGATCCCGCTCAGGATGCTGCTCAGGCTCTGAGCTTCTCCTTCTTCATCACCAGCATCTAGATCGGCAACCCCGATGTCGGCCGCCCCTCCTTCGGTCGTGTCATCGGAAGCAGTAGTAGCCAACGGCAGCGGCTCAGAGAGGTTTTCAAGCAGATCATCCCCCTCCATCTTGAAAAAGCCGGGATGAAGGCCTTCTTCACCGTCGGTTTTATTCGGCAGCAGCGAGCGTATCTGATCAACAAACGCCTTTTGTGTCCCTGGGTCGTCTTCAAGATCCGTGAGCTGTTGTTTGGCTTTTTCAATCCTGCTTTTCGCGGCGGGATTGTCAGCCAATTCTTCCAACTGGTCCAGGGCACGCACCAGGCTGGGATCAGCTTCAACTGCGGCGGCTCCTCCAGCAATCAGTTCAATGTCAGCAAATTTTTTTGACGGCCAGAGAATGCCGGCCACAGCGCATTGATTGGCTGAGACGCCGGTACCGGCATTCTGGGCAAAGGCCTTGCACAATTCCGTAAAGAAGCGCTCATAAAGATCACGAGCGTCTGCCATGTCATTGTTCCATCCATGCGAGATCACGAACAAGTCCTTTACGGCTCCAGCTTTGCTCTTGACGAACTTGATTACGTCGTCGACTTGAGATGCCGTTACAAACTGGCCATCTTTGTCCACTTCAATTTCAAAGTAGGGGAAGTTACAGGGAGTGTTCATACAGCGATCCTCCTTTGCCCAACGGAACTACACTGATTGAATTGCCCGCATGAGATCAATGAGGCCTGACCCCTGGAACGTGCGTTCTCGCTTCAGGTCTGTGGCGGTGTCCATGAAAAGTTTTTTCACTACGTCTGGATTCCCAATAAACTCACGCCGAATGGACAAAAAGCCGGCGATTACCCCGGAAACATGAGGGGCTGCCATACTGGTTCCGCTGTCCTCGACGTACTGAAAATCCTGCGAGGGGTCCGTCAGACGGTTCTTGGCTTCGGACTTGGTGGTACCTGCCGCGCAAGAGAGGATCCGCTCGCCGGGAGCTACCAGGTCAGGTTTTAAGCGACCATCCCCGGTCGGTCCCTTTGAAGAGAAATAGGACACTCCGTACGTGTGCGGCATGTCACGGTGTGTAGAGCCTACAGTGATGGCGAGTTCTGCATTTCCGGGATCGTTGATGGTGAGTGCGATTCCGGCAGCGCTGATGCTCCCTGACTTGGCTGCAATGGAACCGTACCCGCTGTTCCCGGCAGCCACTACGACCACGACTCCTGATTTGACCAATCGGTTCACTTCGACACAGAGTGGGCTCTGGCCGCAGGCAAACCATTCCGGCATGAAGGCATAACCGACGCTCAGATTCACTCCATGCACAATCAACCGGCGTCCGAAGTCATTCAATTTCTGGACATAGGCAATGGCTCGGATTACCGAAGAAGCTTTCCCTTTCCCCTTGTCGTCGAGGACCTTGAGTGAGACAAGCTTGCAATGCGGAGCCATCCCGCAAACCTGCTTTTTCAGGGGAAGAACCTGGCTGCTAACTACACCGCTTTCATCGTCCCGGGTGCGGATGACCGCTGAGGGGGCCTTTTCTGCTTCCATGAATCCAGCGATAATTCCTGCCACATGCGTACCATGTCCGAATGCATCCATGAGGGGCAATTGCAGCGGCACGTTGTTCGGGCCGGTAAAGTCGTAATGTTCTATGGGTCTGGGCGGCTTTAAATTGTCGAGCTTGGAAAAGTGAGGATGGCTGGAATCAATTCCTGAATCGATCACGGCCCAGACAATGTCCTTACCATCAGCAGCGAAGGCGGCGTGCGCGGCATCGGCCTTCACCGTTGCGAGAGTATTTACGATCAAAGCATCGATTACAGGATCTTCCCATATTCGGTAGATGGCGCGTGTTGAGGTCAGGCGCTGCTTGCCCTGGCCGGCAGCAGCCTCATAGCCCTCCCCTGAGTCCTGGGAATCCCTCCGTGCCAAATCAAGAATCGCCCCTGCAGTAAGCCGGGCAAAGACATAAGGATGAAGCGTCACGTCATCATGGATATTGGGATCAGGATCACCTTCCTTGGTCACATCAGTTATCAATTCCCTGATCTTCTGAATAGCGCCGGGTCTTCCGCCGGGAAAGTCGAGGTTGGGATCGATGATTACGTTGAAGACTTCTCTTGCCCTGCTCTTGTCCAGTACGTAATCCAGCAAAGGCCGTGCTATCAGCGTCTGCGTGAGGTTGCTGCGAATATTTTCACGTTCTCTCGCTCTGTCATCGGGCCCATCCAACCGGTCATCATCTGGAAAATCGTTCATGGTGGTGCGTTTGCTCCTGTCACTCGCCGGCAGGAAGGAGCCGGGAAGAAGACGTTTGGCAGTGTGGCTGGAACGAGCCTTGTTCAACTGCACTCGGCAGCCTTAAGGGGGCGTCAATAAATTATCCCCAACACGGGTCATAACGCAAACGCTGCTCTGAATCCTTTTTCGGGGATAAAAAGAGAGCCTGGCTGTTTGCTGGGATGATACTCTCGACTATTTTCAGCGGGTCTCTCGTTCGCTACTCATACCTTAATGCCACCAGCGGATCCACACGAGTGGCGCGCCGCGCCGGCAGGAAGCAAGCCAGCAAGCCGACAAACAGCACAAGGACTGCCACCAGCAAGAGGGTAAGTGGATCACCAGCGCGCACGCCATAAAGCAGGCTCTGCAACAGCCGTGATGCTGCAAGCGACGCGGCCGAGCCAATGAGCGCCCCAAAGATCGCCAGGACGAGTCCCTGCCTGACGATCATGGCGACAACATGCGCCCGCTGCGCGCCAATGGCCATTCGGATTCCAATCTCGCGGGTACGGCGAGTCACCTCGTACGAGAGCAGCCCATAAATTCCCGTACAGGCCAGCAGAACCGCCAGCATCGCGAATGCGCTCGAAAGCTGCGCTACCAGCTTTTCGATAAAGACCTGCTGGTCCATCTCTTCTGACACGGTAGCAACCCTGTACATGGCAAGGTTGGAATCTCTGCGATCGATGATCTCGCGAATGGCTGGAACAAGCTGTTTTGGATCTCTCGAGGATCTGATGGAGAAGGCTCCGTTCCCCACCCACGGTATATACATCGTCGGCGCGATGTCCCGCCTCAGGCTGTCATACTTGGCATCGCCGGCAACTCCAATAATGAGCCAGCCGGGCCCCCTGGGCTTGCCGTCTTCCGGTAGTGATTGTTCCAGGTGCTGGCCAAGAGGATTGCTGGCAGGAAAAAAGCGCCTGGCAAATGTCTCATTCACAATCACCGGCAAGGCTGGCGAGGTTGGGTCCACGTCCTTGCCCGGCGGTAGTGCATCCCTCTCCGCCTGGATGGCGAAATCCGAGCTGTTGAAATTCCTGCCGGTCTTTAGTGGCAGGCGCATGGCTTCAAAGAATCCCGGCCCTACGGGGAAAATATCAGAATCGGCTTTTGCATTGTCCGGCGTCCCGGGCGGATGAAAATCTGTGTCCCATTCGGAACGGCCCAGCAGGCTGGTCCAGGAATACGTGACAGAACTTACGCCCGGCAGCGCAGCAAAGCGCTCCTGCAAGTCTCGGTATAGACCTTCAATCTGCGTGGGCTTATAGCCTGCCAGGGAGGGATTGAGGGAAAAAACAAGAACGTTGTTAGGATCAAAACCCAGATCCACGCTCTTCAGATTTCGCAACGTTCGCACCAGCAATCCCGCGCTTGCCATGGCGACAATCGCCAGAGTCACCTGTGCTACAACCAGCGCATTGCCGGCGCTGTACCAGTGCCTGCGTCCACTGTGCAGATCCGCTGCTCCATTGGCCGACTTCAATGAGGGAGTCAGGTCGACACGCAGGCTGCGCAGAATCGGAGCAAGACCGAACAGGATCGCGGTTAGCACTGAAACCGCGAACGTGAACGCCAGGACGCGGCCATCCAGTTGCGGGGTGAAAGCTAAGCCTCCGTCTCCGTTTTTGCTCATGGCGAGCAGAAGGCGCGAACTCCAGCGTCCAATCAGCAGGCCCAAAGCGCCGCCCGCCAGCGCAAGAATCAGGCTCTCCATTAGCAGTTGTGAAACCAGACGACTGCGCCGCGCCCCAAGCGTAAGGCGCACAGCAATCTCCCGAGTTCGCGCTGTTGCGCGCGAGAGCAGCAGGCCGCCTATGTTCGCACAGGCAATCAGCAGCACCAAACCCACGGCCATCATGAGCACCCACAGCGGCTGAAGGGTGCGTTTGCGCCCGCCGTCCAGACCTTCCTGCGCCTGCACAAGCTTGATCTGCGGATTGTCCGCGGACTGGAAGATAGGTTTGCTGCCACTTTCCGTTTCATTGCGGAAAAGCAACGTCAATGCAGCTTCGGCCTGTTTGGCAGGAATTTCCGGCTTCAGTCGTCCCACAATCGCCACCCACCAGGCGCCGGCATCTTCCTGCTCGGGTGTCCAATTTGAAATGAGCCGCGGACGGACTGAGAATGGCAGGTAAAGATCGACCTTGCCGCCCGGCACCAGGCTGTCAAAATTCTTGTTTCCCACCCCTACAATGGTGAATGGCAAGCCGTTCAACCTGATTGTTCTGCCTACCGCCTCGCGGGTACCCCCGAAGGCTGACTTCCAGTAGCCGTAGCTCAACATTACTGCCGGCAAAGCGTTGGCTGAGTCGTCTTCTGGCAGCAGTGTCCGTCCAATGAAAGGGTCAACGCCAAGTATCTGAAAGAACTCTCCGGAAACGAATTGCGCGTTGTTGATAATGGCGGCCGGGCCATTGCCGCTCAGGCTCAACCCGTCGGTCCCCGCAAATCCAGCCACACCCGCAAGCACATCGGACTGGCGCACAGCCTTGAACCAGGGCAGCGAAAGTGAACAGCCATCCACATCACTTTCCCCGCGATGTTGAGGACAATAGCCATACCCCCAATGCATGTGAGACTTGCCCCTGTGCTTGGCCTGATAGCGCACCAGGAACAGTTGTTCAGGGTTTTTCACCGGTAAGGCCCGGAACATCACCGCATCAATCAGGCTGAAAACCGCTGTGTTCAAGCCGATGCCGACCGCCAGGGTGGTAATCACAATGGAAGTGAAAAGCGGCGACTTGGTCAGCAGCCGCCAGGCGTAGCGCGCATCCTGCAGGAGAATTTCCGGAATGTGCATCCAGCGCGCCTCACTTACTTTCTCTCTGGTCTGCTGCACACCGCCAAAGGCAATCAGCGCCTGCCGCCGCGCCTCTTCCTGCCCCATGCCCGCCGAGAGATTGGACTCCATTTGCTTTTCCAGGTGAAACTGTACTTCTTCATCCAGCGCGCGATTGCGTTTCCGGAACAGCGCAAACAAGTTCTTCATGGGCTCCTCCTATCCCTGCTGCAATACCAACGCAATGGCTGCTGAAAGCCGTTCCCACTGTCCCAGCTCTTTTTCCAGTTGTTTGGTTCCTGCTTTGGTCAGGGAGTAGTAACGTGCGCGACGATTGTTTTCTGAGGTGCTCCACTCGGCGGAAATCCACCCCCGCTGCTCCAGTCGCGCCAACGCAGGATATAGCGAGCCCTGGCCCACCTGCAGGACTTCTTGTGAAACCTGCTGGATGCGTTGCGCAATTCCCCAGCCATGCATCGGTCCTAAAACGAGGGTTTTAAGAATAAGCAGGTCAAGCGTCCCCTGCAGTAGATCAATTTGGCTTCCCATGATCTCTCCTGTCGAAATTCGACAAGATTAGACGCTCCGTTTTGTCGAATGTCAACAGGAATCTTCGCCCTTCTCAGTTCCATTTTGGAACTCTCCAGATAAAAACTTCTAAGAGTTGAGAATTCACTCATTTTTACATCCAGCTCTCGATGTATATTCCAGCTCACCCCCAAGAAAAACTTCGTTCAGGAGCCTTAACCCGGCCTTTGAAACGAATGTGTAAGTACTTCCACTACATAGCAGCCCAAACCAAAAGGTAAATGCGAGGGTTGTTGAGGATTCGTGTTTCCAAGGCTGCTGGCAGCCAGAAAGAAGAGACAGAGAGATGAAAATGAGCAAGATGAATGTGTTGAAAATATCGGCCGTGGTTCTGTTTGGGACCGCGTTCATGAGTGCCCAGGCAAGCAGGACTTGGGTTTCCGGCGTTGGCGATGACGCCAATCCCTGCAGCCGTACCGCCCCCTGCAAGACTTTCGCCGGCGCAATCTCCAAGACAGCCGCGGGTGGCGAAATTGACGCACTCGACCCGGCAGGCTACGGCGCTGTAACCATTACCAAGGGAATCACCATTGACGGCGGCGGCGGCCAGGTGGCTTCAGTGCTGGTCAGCGGAACCAATGGTATCGTGGTCTCGGCGGGCGTCAATGATGTGATAATCCTGCGCAATCTTCGGATCAACGGTATCGGAACCGGCATCAACGGAATCCGCTTCCTTGCCGGAAAAGCTCTGAGCGTTGAAAACTGTGATATTTTCGGCTTTACCACCAACGGCATCGATATTGTCACTGCGGGAGGAAAGGTTTTTGTTACTGACACCACAGTCACCAACAATGGCGGCGTCGGCCTCTCTGTTCAGTCAACCGCCTCCACTACCGTTTCAATCAACAACTCGCGCTTCGAACTGAACAACAACGGGGTGACTGCGGGAAGCAACAGTAAGATTTCGGTAACCAACAGCGCTGCCTATGGAAACGTTTCGGTTGGGTTCCTCGCCGCTGCGGGCAGCGGCACTGCCGACCTCAATATCTCCAACTCAACGGCGGGCAACAATAACGTGGGCATACAGGCTGGCGGGGGAGCAGCCACCTCGACGATCCGGATCAATGGCGTTTCCATCCATGGCAACAGCATCGGAATGGCCACCGGCTCGGCGGGCAGCATCCGCTCCTTTGGCAACAACTTCAACAGCGATACTGGAACTCCAAGCGGCGCAGGCATCACTCCGCAGTAAGCTTCAATTTCCAAGATATTTCCGCCCAGACTGGAAACGGTCTGGGCGTTTTTCCGGCGTTCTATTCAGCGTGAGTCGGAGGGTTGCGGGGTTGGTTGCGGACTTGATGCCACTTTATGAGCTCTGCCATTCTACAGTCATAAGAATAGGCCGGTACACAACGGCGGCGCCCAGCCGCTGCGATCTCCTCGCGCTCTGCACTATTGAGCAAATAGTGACTAATCTTACTAGCAAGCTCACGCGGAGAGCTGAAACAAACTATTTCCTTGTCCTCCTGGAAGAGGTGCACTACTTCATGATTCCGCTCATGCAACATGAACCCTCCCACGGCCGGGATGATGTACGTACGGCTAGTCGTATTATCCCCAGAACTCGCGCCTGGCACCGCCCCCGACATAATCGCCAAATTGATTTTTGAGCACTGGATCGCTCTCGCAAAACTCTGCCCTAATAATGGATAACCTCGGATACATCGCCGTATGATAGGCGATGAAGAATTTTGCCAGCGTGGCCCCCAAACGCCGAGATCGAGTTCCGGAACTATATTCAAGAGTTCCCGAAGAACCGTCTCCTTGTGTGGAGTGTGCGTAGCGATGAGACTTACATCGCAGTCGAACTGCTTGTGATCGGCCGAGCTGAGCGGAACCGCTCGGTGTAACTCTGGATCATACCCATGTGGAATGAAATGCGCAGCTTTCAATGTAAGCCGCCGTGAGACATCTCCGTACCAAAACGGCTTCGTATAAAACACCGCATCATATTCAGGCAGGGTTTCCGGAATATAAGGCCCATGCTGAAACGCTGAGGTATCTGGAAAATAGTTGTATGAAGCGACGCCTAGGGAGGAGAGCCTGCGCAACGTACTCCGTCGGACTAACGTACCCTTGAAGGCTATAAATATATCGGGTGAGAAGTGTCTTGTCCCTTCCAACAAAGCGTCATTGATCTCCCGCACACATGCAGACTTTAGAAGCCGCCGCAATAGGCGACCTGTAAAGCTTCGAACCTGAGGAAGGAATCTGTCTTCGTTGATACACAATACATCATGGCCAAGACGAGTGAGGGACTCAGCGCAAGACCGGGCGTTGCTGCCGAACCAACTATCACCATAAAACAAAATTCTCATTACTTTTGGGGAAAGGGCTACTCGTGCGTCCAGGATGGATGGGGTCTGCGCCCAGTAAACACCCAATGACCTACTAAGAAAGTCCCGCAGGTCGCGCCCAAAATTACAACCAGAGGAAACAGTAATATTCCTCCGATGACATCGGACGTTTTGGCGTACGGAAAGCGCATCAAGCAATTCTAACACGCGATCTCGGCCGCCATCTCCGGCAGTGATCGATGCCAACATTAAAAAACTCGAGGAATTCCGCACACAAATGGTAAAATCACGAACTGTGAGACCGGGTTCCCACAACTCCATTAATGACTATAGCTGGATTTTGATTTGATCCCCATTCTCGTTATCGGGGTGTTACTTTGGTTGATTTTTTACGGCATACCGAGAGCGTTGTGGAGCATTGTCACAAAAACCCCTGTACCTGCAGACTGGCATCAACCTCCTTCCTATTTTTTCCGCGAAGACGGTTCAGTTCACGTAAAGCTCACCAAATGTTGAGAATGGGACACCGCACGTCGTAGCGTTTGAGTTGATCCCTCCCAAAAACCTTCCCACCAACTTTCGTCCGTCAACACTGCCGGTAGACTCCTTACTTCAGAATAGCCCGTTATGCCGTATAATCCGCCGTTCTGATCTAAGTTCCAGGGAGGGTCCATCATGTCAGAGCAGGGCAAAAACAACAGCAGATCGCCAGAAACTCCTGTTCTATCGGTCAACCGTCGCGACTTCATGGCGGGTGCGGCTGCCACCGCCACCGCTTTTGCCCTGCCGAAATGGGCCTCTGCATGGCAGGACGAGCTTGGACCAGTCCGAAGAGAGATTTCCAAGCGCCACGAAGAGAGCCTGAACCGGCTACAGACTTGGATTCGGCAACCCTCCATCGCCGCCGAAAACCGCGGCATCAATGAAGGCTGTGAGCTCACCATGGAGATGCTGCGTGAAGCAGGCTTCCAGCAGGTGAGCAAAGTGCCCACTGACGGCCATCCCGGCATCTTTGCCACACTCGACGCTGGAGCGCCTAAGACTCTCGGCCTCTATTTCATGTATGACGTTAAGCAGGTGGACCCAAAAGAATGGTCCTCGCCTCCGTTTGATGCCGCTCTGGTGGACAAACCTGGTTTCGGAAAAGTGGTAGTGGGGCGCGGAGCCGTAAACCAGAAAGGTCCGGAAGCCACATTCCTGGCCGCGCTGCATGCGATCCGTGGCGCTGGGCAAAAACTTCCCGTGAACTTTGTTTTTGTTGCCGAAGGAGAGGAGGAAATTGGCTCTCCTCACTTTGCCCAGATCGTTCACCGGCCTGAAGTGATGGCTGCGCTCAAGCGGACGGTGGGAATCTTCATGCCCTCAGCCTCGCAATCGCCGGACGGCCAGGTCACCACCACGCTGGGAGCCAAAGGCGTTGTAGAACTGGAACTGGTGTCCAGCGGGGAAAAATGGGGCCGCGGACCAAAAGCAGACATTCACTCCAGCAATAAAGCGCGCGTAGACTCACCCGCCTGGCATCTCGTGAAAGCGCTCAACACACTCGTATCGGCGGACGGAAACGATCCAGCAATTGAAGGTTTCGCCGCCAGGGCGCGACCTATCTCACCTGCGGAGAAGCAGATGGTGGCCGACGCTGCCCGCCGTATGAATGAGGACGTAGTCAAGAAATCTATGGGCGTGGAGCACTGGATCCATGACGTAAGTTTTGAACAGTCACTGGAAATGCTCGTCTCACGTCCGACCGTCAACATAGAAGGACTGGTCGGCGGCTATACCGGACCGGGCGGAAAAACCATTCTGCCGCATCGCGCCGTTGCCAAAATTGATATGCGTCTTGTTCCTGACATGACCGCTGCTGAGGCTCTGGCGGCTCTCAAATCGCATCTGGCAAAACACGGTTACGGAGATCTGGAAGTAAACATGACCGGAGGCTACGATCCCACCAGCACACCTGCCGACGCATCTCTCATCCGCGCCGAAACCGCCGTGTACAAGCGCTCGGGGATTGACCCGGTAGTGCTTCCGCGCAACGCCGGCTCCTGGCCAGGGTACGTCTTCACAGGTGATCCTCTGCGCTTGGCTGCGGGACATTTCGGCCTTGGTCATGGCAGCGGCGCGCATGCTCCAAATGAGTATTACGTCATCGATTCCAGCAATCCCAAAGTCCAGGGAATCGATGGCGCAGTGCTTTCCTATGTTGAGTATCTGTACGAGGTCGCCAGGACGGCCTAATTGTGCAAGTTGAATGCTAAAACGGGGGTTCGGGTTACTTAGGTTTATCGCTGGTTGACGATGCATTGGGCGGCTGCTCTACGCGGAACGGGAGTTTGAATTTGTGCACGATTTCCGGCCAGAACTCCCGCAGGGCGTCAAAACCCGCGTCAGAAGCAATGTTCACGGCAACGCGCTGGCTTGCAGAGGCAACGCCGCGCTTGTTACCCGGATGATATGTATTACTCAAAGCCACGGCTGAAACTGTTCCCAGCCATTCGGAGTAGTTAAATTCGGAACCTCCTGAATCGGAGTGGGCCACAAAGACGTGGGTCAAAGAATGTCCGAGCCTACTGCCAAAAGTTCCATAACCCTGGCGGTAGTAGCGTGGATCCTGCCGGAAAATCACAGGAAACAAAAAAGTATGAAAAAAGTCACTTGAAACGCCATCAGCAACGGCAGCCCCATATCGTTTACCGTACCCTTCCGCGCCCTGGCCGAATGCTGGGTCGTTGTCTTCTGCCTGCGCAATTCCAGCATTCCATCCCGCTGCAATAAACGTAACTGGTTGAAATGTGTTCCGGATGAAGAGATGGAACTTTTGGTCCGCAGTGAGCGCGCAAATCCGCTGACCAGCCTGCGCTCTGGGCAGATGTACAGTCTTAATCTCCGGCTTGCGCACAAAATATCCGACCAAATTCTTGAATGGGCCGGTGTACTCCTCCATCAAAAAAATTCTTGTCGGCTGGATGCACGGGTTCTCCTGCTGTCTGGGTGCATTGCCCGCTGGTGTGGTGCGCGTGGGTTGCTGCGCTGTGATCGGGCTGCTCAGGATGAGAACAACAATAATTGAGAGATGATGTGCAACAGTTTTAGGGAGCGGGACGCTCAACTCCAGTAACTCCGATCCAGCGTCCTGTACTGGATGGCCTCAGCAATGTGCTTGCTTTCAATCTGCGCTGCACCGTCCATGTCCGCCACAGTGCGGGCCACCTTCAGTATACGGTCGTGCGCACGTGCGCTCAGGCCCTGCTGCTGCATGGCTCGCTCCAGCATGCGTTCACTGTCGGTCCCGAGTTCACAAAATGTGCGTATCTGCCGCGTGGTCATTTGCGCATTAGAGTAGATGCGTTCGCCCGCTGCCGCGAAACGGTTCAACTGCACCTCACGGGTCCGCATCACCCGCTCTCGAATTTGTGCCGAGCTTTCGCTCTTACTGTCAGACCCGCGCAGTTCCTTGTAGTTCACGGCAGGCACATCTATATGGATATCGATGCGGTCCATCAGCGGTCCCGAGATCTTGGAGACGTAGCGCTGAATCATGGCTTCCGTGCAGCGGCACTCGCGAGTAGAACCGTGATACCCGCAGGGACACGGGTTCATGGCTGCCGCCAGCATGAAGCGCGCCGGGAACGTGAGTGACATGGAAGCGCGAGCAATGCAGACGTTTCCATCTTCAAGAGGCTGCCTCATTACTTCAAGAACATTGCGCGGAAACTCCGGCAGTTCGTCCAGAAACAAGACCCCGTTGTGCGAAAGAGAAACTTCTCCCGGGCGAGGAATGATGCCTCCGCCGATCAACCCGGCATCGGAAATTGTGTGGTGCGGTGACCGAAATGGGCGTGCGCTGACCAGACCTGCCGTCGCGTCGAGCACGCCGGCCACGCTGTGGATCTTGGTCGTCTCCAGCGCCTCTTCAAAAGTCAGGGGCGGCAGAATACCGGGAATGCGCTTGGCCAGCATGGTTTTACCCGAGCCAGGCGGCCCGATCATGAGAATGTTGTGCCCGCCAGCGCACGCAATTTCCATGGCACGCTTAGCGGTGAACTGGCCGCGGACTTCCTTGAAGTCCGGTCCGCCGCTGTGGGCCACACCCAGCATCTGGCCCGCGTCTACTTTCAAGGGGGAAATCCCGTTTCCGCTGTTCAGCAGGTTCACAACATCCACCAGCGATTTGACAGGATATACATTCACTCCGCTCACCACTGCCGCTTCTCGAGCATTCACTTCCGGCACAATCAGATTGGTAATTTTGTTGGCGCGCGTCGCGATCGCAATGGGCAGGGCGCCGCGTACGCCCCGAATTCCGCCATCCAGGGAGAGTTCGCCCACCATTACATATTCCGGCAACTCCTTCTTCAGCAGCCCGCCATAAGCGCCCACAATCCCCATAGCCATTGGCAGGTCAAACCCGGAACCTTCCTTCTTGATATCAGCCGGCGCCAGGTTGATGGTGATGGTGGTGGCGGGAACGTCATAGCCGCAATTGCGCAGCGCGGCGCGGATGCGCTGTCTGCTCTCCCGGACGGCGGCGTCAGGAAGCCCCACAGTCTGGAAATTATCATCAGCCTGCTTGGTCGGGCTTACGTCAACTTCTACTTCAATAATGTTGGCATCTATTCCGTAAACTGCCGCACTCCGGGTCTTGAAGAGCATTCTTTGTCCTTGGGTAGAAGCCGATTCTACAGGACTCTTTGCCATTACCGAAGTGCATGTTTTTGTTAAAAGACCGGTTTCATCCACTCAGCCACTTGCCACCCGCGATAGAATCGTGCAGGTTCATTGCCAAATGGCTGAGATACCGAGCAGGAGAAAACACGCCCGTTACCATTGCACCGGTGGCGCGGAGCTTCGCCGTACTGAAGGCATGCCGGCCGTCTTCGCCAGCCTGACTGACATCAGCCTGGAAGGATGTTATGTAGAGACTGCATCCACGCTCCCGGCAAACAGTGAAGTAGTTTTCATGCTGCGCGTGCGTGATGCCGTGATTCGCGGGCGAGCCCTGGTCAAAACTTCCAACCACGCGGTAGGCATGGGCCTTGAATTTCTCCACCTTGCCACGGAAGACCAGCAGAAACTTGATTTTCTTGTCGGAACCCTGGTCGGGACTCAGGAGATGCGTCCGGCGGAAAAGCGTGCCATTGTCTTTGAAGAACCAAGGCGCATCCCTGCTCCTCTCACCACTACTCGTCCAGTTCCAACAGCATCTATGACGACTCCACCACGCCCCTCATCTTCATCCGTTCCGTCGCCGGGTTCAAGCCCGATTTCGCAGCGAATCATGCGCACTGTCACCGAGCTGAATGATTTGGAACAGAGCCTGGTCAAAGACCACGTAGATCCTCGGCTAATCGCCCAATTTCACGATGCCGTAGAGCACCTGCGCCAGACCGCATGGACTCTGCAGCAGTTCCTGGACCTGAATGCAAGCGGCGGAGACCCGTTTGACGTGCTGCCTCAGCTCGAAGCTGAACGCATGCACATGCTGGGAAAGCTCGCTCACAATGTGAACGCTGACATTGATGCCGCCAGCGTCAATGAGTTCACCATGGGAATTTCAGAGTTGTATGAGACCATACAGGGACTCTACCGGCGTCTCCACAAAATCCTGATGGGGGACGCCGGAGAGTAGTTTTTTTCCAGGAAATCTCAAGCCCAGCGAGAGACCCTATTCACTTTCAAGTTCTAGAGTTCGCCTCAGGGCCCTGGTCCTGCCGACTGCGGCTCAGCAGCAATATTTAACTCTGTCCAATTGCTACTTGCCACCTGCTGATTGCTAACGTCGTTCCACCGCCATCGCCACGGAATTCCCGCCTCCCAGGCAGAGTGCGGCGATTCCGCGTTTTCCGTTGCGGCGGATTAACTCGTGAATCAGCGTGACCAGCACGCGAGTTCCACTCGCGCCAATCGGATGGCCCAACGCCACTGCGCCACCATTCACGTTGACCTTGTCCGGATTCAGGCCGAGTTCCTTGATGACCGCCACGGACTGAACCGAAAAAGCCTCATTGATCTCGTAAAGATCAACATCGTCCGCCTTCCATCCGGTTTTGGCCCAGATTTTGCGGATGCCATCCACCGGCGCCATCATCACCCATTCTGGCGCTATTCCACTGGTGGCCTGGGCCACAATGTGCACCATGGGTTCCACACCAAGCTGTTTCGCGCGCGTCGCAGAGGTCACCACCGTCGCGGCCGAACCATCGTTCATAGTGGAGGCATTGCCCGCGGTCACTGTGCCGTCCTTCTTGAAGACGGGCTTCAAGTTGCGAAGAAGGTCAGCAGAAGTATCCGCGCGCGGGCCTTCATCTTTATCAAACGCTGTTGGCGCTTCGCCCTTCTTCTTTGCTGGAATCTCAACCGGCACAATTTGTCCTTTGAAGCGGCACTCGTTCCGGGCCTGCACGGCTTTGTGATGGGAATTGACCGCGTATTCGTCCTGCTGCTCGCGCGTGACGCCATATTTCTGCGCCACGTTTTCACCCGTCATCCCCATGTGATAGTTGTTGTAGACGTCCCAGAGCCCATCATTGACTACTGAATCGATGATTTGCGAATTGCCCAGCCGGTAGCCTTTCCGTGCCTGCGGTAACAGATACGGTGCGTTGGTCATGGATTCCATGCCACCCGCCACCACGATTTCAGCATTGCCGGTCTGGATGGCCTGCGCCGCCAGCGCAACAGCTTTCAATCCTGAGCCGCAAACTTTGTTGATGGTCATGGCGCCCACCGTAGGAGGAAGACCGCCATTCAGTGCTGCCTGCCTTGCCGGATTCTGTCCCAAACCGGCGGAGACCACCAGGCCCATAATGCACTCGTCCACCTGCTCCGGCTTGACCTTGGCCCGGGCAACAGCCTCACGCACTGCTATTGCGCCGAGTTGCGGGGCCGAGAAGCCCTCCAGAGCTCCCTGAAATTTGGCGATGGGCGTGCGCACTGCGCTGATTATGACCACGTCTTCCATAAGTTCTCCTTAGTCGATTCCAAACCTTTCATTATAAGATGAGGAGCAGCGCAAAAGCGCGCCACAAACTTATATGGAAAATGATCCGCAGCCCAATGTGGGCTTTGATCCGGCTACAGAACAGCCAGATTTCGTTCCGCCTGCGACTCAACCACCATCAAAACAACTGCTCGCTCCCATCTGGCACACCGTCCTGATCATCGTGATCATGCTCGGCAATTCATTCTTTACCGCGCGTGTTGCCAGTAAAGTGATGGGCGGCTCTCATACCGTCTCCGGCGCGGAGAAGTACGCGTCTTATCTCAGCTCCATTGTCCTGGAACTCGTGCTCCTCGCCATCGTATGGGTGGGCTTGCGTATCAACCAGACGCGGATTCGCGAGTTGATCGGAGGAAAATGGAATTCACCCGAAGATTTCCTGCTCGACTTTGTCATTGGGTTCGGGTTTGCGGTGGTTTCCTACTTCATTCTTGGCGCATTGAGTTATGGCTTGGGATTGGCCAAGCCCAACCAGGTGGAAGACACCAAGAAGCTTGCTTCCATGCTCGCTCCGCATAGCTGGGGTGCGCTCGTGATTTTCATTCTGTTGAGCGCCACCGCCGGATTTGTTGAAGAACTCATTTTCCGTGGCTACCTGCAGCAGCAGATCGCAACTCTCAGCGGCAAAATGTTTGTTGGCGTCGTCGCTTCCGCGCTTGTCTTCGGCGGAGGACACGGTTACGAAGGTGTTCGGCGCATGGTGCTCATCTTTGTTTTCGGCATGATGTTCAGCGCCCTCACGCTGTGGCGCAAAAATCTGCGCTCTGCCATGTTTGGACACGCCATTTTTGATTCCGCGCAGGGCATCCTGCTATTTTTTGTTACGCGATCAGGTCTGCTTAAGATGCATTGAGGACAAAAACTCATCCCCCACGTCAAGGGCAATCAAGAATGACATCAATTTTTTTCTTGACTTAGATTTTCAATCACTCTATACAATCATCAATTGCGGTTTTTTACTTAAGACCGCACATCCATGAAAAATGGAAAGGGAGAATAGAAACATGGCAACTAAGAAAAAGGCAAAGAAGAAGAGCACAAAGAAAAAGTAACAGCTCTTCAGCCCAATCAAAAAACCAAAGGGGACGCGTAAGCGTCCCCTGAGTTTTTTTGTCTCCCTGCTTGTCAGCACGTACCCATTTAGTCCCCGGCTTTGCCCATCGCCAGTGAGTGGGCATCTGGATCGGATTTACCTTCTTCCGCTTCGCGGCTGGATTGGACTTCAGGAGTCTCGGGCTCTTGAAAATCAAGCGTGAGATTGCGGGTCGTGGTTTCGATAGGATTCAGTTCCGCAAGTTCCTCCGCCACCGGCGCGCCCAGTTCGGCAAATTTCCGCGCGGAGACCATCACGCGGCTCTCCAGCGATCCCACCGCCTTGTTGTAAGACTCCACTGCGCGGTCCAGTCCTTTGCCCAAATTTTCAAAATGCGCGCCCAGGCTGCGCAGGCGTTCATAAAGCTCCTTCCCGAGAATGCTGATGTCTCTGGCATTTCGGGCGAGTCTTTCCTGGTTCCATCCGTAAGCCACGGCCTTCAGTAAAGCAATGAGCGTAGTGGGCGATGCCGGAATCACTTTCTGCGCAACGCCCTTCTCAATCAGCCCCGGTTCCTGCTCCAGCGCCGCGCTGAAAAAGGTCTCTCCCGGCAGGAACATGACAACAAACTCCGGCGTGGGATCAAACTGCTCCTGGTATCCTTTTGAACTCAGTTGAGCCATGTGTGTCCGTACCTGGCTGGCGTGGTCGATCAGCTTCTGCCGTCTCACATCATCATCGGCACTCTCGACCGCATCGAGATATGCCATCAACGGCGTCTTGGCATCGACCACCACGTTCTTGCCCCCGGGCAAGCGGACAATCAAGTCAGGACGAAGGCGGCCGTTGCTGGTGTGAACTGTCTCCTGTTCCACGAAGTCGCAATACGGCAGCATCCCCGCTATTTCAACTACTCTCTTGAGCTGGATTTCCCCCCAGCGGCCACGAACCGTGGGCGTGCGGAGTGCCTTAACCAGGTTCCCGGTTTCGTTTTGCAACTTTTCCTGCGTTTCAATCAGAGACCGCACTTGCGCGGTGAGGTCGCCATACGCCCGGTTGCGAGCCGCTTCCAGATACTGAATCTGTTGATCAACTTTCTTGAGCGATTCGCCAATCGGAGCAACAAGCGTTTCCACGGCTTGCTGCCTGAATTCAAGGTCGCTCTTGGCCTGGCTCTGGAATTTCTCCAGCGTGGCATTGGCGAGTTGCAGGAATGCCTGATTGTTACTCTTGAGCGCTTCCGCTGAGAGCGCCTGGAAGCTTTGCTGCAAATCGTCCGTCATGGTGGTCAGCAAAGTGATCTTTTCCTCAGTGGCTTTGCGCTCCATCGCGATCGCAGTCTCCAGCTTCGCCATGCCGGCATTCAACTGGTTGTTCAGTTGAGCAGATTTGGCCGCATCAGCCCGCGCTCCGTTCAGTTCCTGCTGCAGAAGTGACAGGCGCGCACTTAACACGGCCGCGTTAGGGCGCAAAAGCAGCCAGCTCACAACGAATCCCGCCGCCGCGCCAACCAGCACCAGTAAAAAACCTAAAACGCCAGTCATCGTGTTGTCCTGATCTCCAAAAAGTTATTACGGCTGTAGCAGCATCTTGCATTCATCCCTGTGCTCCTGCTGTTTTCGTTTCTGCTCCACCGGCCAGTTCTCCTACCGGCAAATAGACCCGCTGCTCGGTCGCGGGACAAAGTTTGCGGAATTCACACCAGACACAGTGCGGCCCCTGCTTGGGCTCAAAATCCCCACAGGCAATGCCCTCTGCCGCTTCTTCAATCTTCCTTTGTGCTGTTTCAAGCTGCCGGGGTGTGCGAAAGCTCACCACCTCGCTGCCATCCTGCACATTCACCAGCACCAGCTCGCGTGGCCTGTACCCCATACGGCTCACGCCCATGGCGTAGATGGAAAGTTGCAGGCTTTCGTCCGCGAACTTGCTGTCCTTGGGCGAACCTGTCTTGTAATCCACCACGCGGACCGCATCGTCCTCCATGCGGTCCATGCGATCTATGCGCCCAACAATATCCAGGTTCCCCAGCTTGAATGTGAATTTGTGCTCCGCCGCCAGGACTTCCATGGAAGTCTTCGGCCGCGCCTCAACCAGCGCGCGTAACTGCCTGGCTCCCTGCTCTTCATACATCCTGCGTTGCACCGGGTCATCAATTACGCCCTTGCTGAATTCCTTTTCGAACGCCTGCACGATGTTCTCCGCAGTAATTTCAGTGGCATGTGCAGCCGGATCGTAATAGTGCTTCAGGACAGTGTGTATGGCATTGCCATATTGCAGTGCCGCGGCGGCATCGCCCGGGATTCTCCAGTCCTTCTGCAACTTGAATTTCATAGGACAAGTGGCGTAATTCTGGACCGCATTGGCGCTGAGCGGCAGATCGCGTCCTGCAAATGATGCCGGCATCAGCATCCAGGAAAGCACAGGCGAGACTTCCAGAGGTGGTTTGGCTGTTGCGGGATTACCCGCTTCACGTTCTGCAAGCGCCGATCTCAAGTTGCGGTCCTGCAGCAAGGGCCGCAAATATCCAGCAGGAGTCTTGTCGCGTCCGCGTCCCGGCCTTCCGCCAATGCTGAGCCGGTCACGCGCACGGGTAATGGCCACATAGAACAATCTGCGCTCTTCCTGCTCATGCACCTCCTTGCCGTCGCCCACGGCAACGGATCCGCGCAGTTCAGGAGGGAATTCGAACAGGGACGTTTTGAAATTGGTCGGAAATGATCCGGAACTGATCCGTAGCAGCCAGACGTGGGTGAATTCCAGGCCCTTGGCTGCATGCACTGTCATCAGCCGCACTGCGTCCGGGTACTCACGTTCCAGCTCAGCCATCTGCTGTTCTGAAAAAAGAGGAATGATGCCGCCGCCCTGAACGAAGTGCTTCAGATATTCGAGAAAGTCCGGCAGGCCCAGCCTGGTAAGGAATGGCTTCTCCTTCCAGCTCTCAGCAAAGCGCAACACCGCCTGGACCACAGGATGTGCTTCCGCCATCCCAAACGTGCGTATCAAATAGACCAGCGCCTGTTCTGCACTGAGTTTTTCCGCCGCGATGAACTCTGCTGCCTGGCGCGTCGCCTCCAGCACGCGCACACCAGCCTCCATGGTGGCCAGTACTGCGCGGAACGTAGTCCTGCTGCCTCCGGCGGTAAGCTTCTCCCTGAGTTGCTCACCGGACATGGCAAACGTGGGCAAGGCGCAAACGCGGAACAGGCTTTCCGCGTCATTAGGATTTGAAACCGCACGCGCTACTGCCAGCAGATCGCGTGCCGGCCCAGTCTCAAGCACATTCATGCCAACTACAATGAACGGGATTCCCCGCCCCGCAAGCTCTTCCATCACGCGCTCGCGATGGAGATGCTGGCGATAAAGGACCGCTACAGAACTCTTGTCCTGCGGCCTCTGGCCCAGACGCAGTCGCTCAATCTCACCGGCGACGAGTGCAGCCTCATCATCGTGCGATGCGGAGATCGCCACATCAACATGGTCGTCAAACACCAGCCTTCCGCTGAGCTGTTCCCGGAGGTCACGTCCCGAGAGGAGCGGCTTGCGGTCAAATTTCACGGCCACGCCCAGAGATGAAACCGGCGGATTCTCAGAAATGGCCTTGAAGGCAACGCGCAGGATATTTCCCCGCGAGCGCTGGTTCTCATCCAAGATCACGCCGCAGGTATCAGGAAAGCGCTTCTGGAACTCCACAAAAGCGGCGCTGGAAGCTCCGCGGAAGCGGTAGATGGCCTGGTCCGGATCGCCGACAACGAAGATGTTGCGCTCGCCTCCTGCCAACAGCTCAGCTAAAGTAATGTTGCTGGAGTTGCAGTCCTGAAATTCATCAATGAGGATGAAGCGTGCCTTCCTGCGCTCATGCTCCAGCAGCCCGGCATGTGACTGCAGTAGCCGGACCGCGTTGCTGATCTGCATGCCGAACACGCCCAGGCCGTTCTCCTCGAGCAAGCGCAGAGAGTTGCGGTAGGCGCGCGCAATTTCCTGCCAGCGCGCCAGAATCTCCTCATTGCCGAGCTCTTCCACTTCTTTGGCGCGGCAGTTGCGGGGAATGCTTCCGTCGGGACGCAATCCCTCGACATAAGCCTGAAACTGCTCCGGGGTAATCAGTTCTTCATGGCAGCGGTCAAAGAATTCCAGCAGGTCGTGGAGGAATTCACCGAGGTCAGAGGGTTTGATGAAGCGTTCAAGATGCAACTGGTCAATGCGCTGGCGCAGGAAAACGTAAACATCTTCTTTGGTCAGAACGAAGAAGCCGTGGCCGTTTCGTTGCAGGACGCCGTTGCAGTAAGCATTGAAGGTGCCTGCGTTCACCGCTGTTTGCCGCCGCAGGCGCTTCTCTACCCGGTCCATCAACTCCTGCGCCGCATTCTCAGTAAACGTGATGGCCAGGATCTCTTCCGGACGCGCATGCTGCTGCTCAATAAGCCACGCAATCCTCTCCACCAGCACAGTGGTTTTTCCCGTGCCTGCGCCGGCCAGCACCAGCATGGGCCCGGATACGTGCTCAATGGCCTCCTTCTGCCTCGGATTGGGAGTGAATGCGTCGCGCACAACTTGCCTTATGGCATTATGCGAAACTAAGGCGAATGACGCAATGGGAATCGTCGGCTGACGATGAATTTCTTTGTGGAAAAGCTGCGGATATCACCGCGGAGGCGCGGAGACGCGGAGGGGAACACTTAACAGGCTACATCGCAGGTCCGTCACCTTGGCTGAGGAGACACTGAAATTGGCGTGCTCCCTTGCCCTCACAACTTTGATGTGTATCAGGAAAGTAACAGTTGTTGTCTTCTTCTCCGCTTCTCCGCGGTGAAAAAGATTTAGGCCAGCTCCGCCATAGCCACCGCCACCGCCGCAATTGCCGCCGTTTCCGCCCGCAGAATCGTGTTTCCCAGTGATGCCGACTTCCACCCTGCGGACGTGAACGACTCTAGCTCTTCTGCAGTCCAGCCGCCTTCAGGGCCGAAGGCCAATGCAATCGGCGGCCGCGCGCCGGCAAGTATCGATTTCAATGAGACTGTTTCCTCTACTTCGGAAAGGATGATCGGACATTCCTCTGCCGCTTTGATCATGGCAGGAACTTTCAACGGAGCAGCGATTTCCGGCGGAGATATCCGGCGCGCCTGCTGCGCTGCCTCCTTGGCAATTTTTCTCCAGCGTTCAACGCGTGCTTCCGCTGCTTTGGCCAGGTGCTGTGCGCTCCGCTCTGCCAGCACCGGGACAATTCGCGCCACTCCAAGCTCGGTCAGCTTCTCAATCGCCCACTCCATACGATCGAACTTAAAAATCGAGAGATAGACAGCCACTTCCGGCAGCACTTCTCGCGCTACTTCTTCACCCAAATGGAACTGAATCTGGTTCGCGGTTGCGTGCATAATGGTTCCCAGACGGACCACACCTTCGGCAGCGATATCAAATTGCTGTCCTGGCTGGGCGCGCAGCACACGAAACAGATGGTGAGCATTGGCGCCGAGAAGGAAGGCATGGTGGCCTTCTACACGGTCGGCGATCCAGCGGCGGCGCGTCATATATGTGAGAGCATTAAATAAGATCCTGCGGCAAGGCCCAGATACAGAATCCCCAGTAACCGGCTCTGGAAAATCAGAGCTTCCAAATTGGGATACTGTGCCTGAAAGAAAACTTCAGCGGCGCTCAGCAAAGAGAAAATCGTGCCAATCACCACCCAGGCCTGGCGGCCCCAGGGAATGAAGTAAAGGGCGCCAAAGACCAGACCAACCACCAGAAACAAAAGCGCTCGCATGCGCGCCTTCTTAGGAGCAGATTTGCGCAGCCACTCCAGTTGCAGTTCGGCGAAACGGCGCGGCAGCAGGACCCTGATGGCCCCAGCAAGTCCGGCCACGATCACCACAAACCAGATGTAATACCTACCCAAAGATCTCTTTCACCTTATCGAACAGGCTGCGCGGTTCGGGTTTGTTCTCCACCGCGAACGTGCCGCTCAGTTCTTCAAGAAGCTCGCGCTGTTTTTTGGTGAGCTTGGAGGGAGTCTGAAGGCGGACTCTTACAAACAGATCTCCCTTCCCGGAACTCTGCAAACCGTGCAGACCTTTTCCGCGAAGACGAAACGTGGTTCCGGTCTGCGTGCCTTCCGGAATCTTCAGCTTGTGCTCACCCTCCAGAGTTGGGATGGCGATTTCCGTTCCCAGAGCGGCCTGAGCAAACGAAATTGGAACCGAACAATAGAGATCCTTGCCTTCGCGTTCAAAAAACGGGTGCGGCTTCACGTGCAGAACTACATAAAGGTCGCCGGGCTGGCCGCCGACTCCGCCCGCATCGCCCTGTCCCTGATAGCGGATTCTGGTTCCGTCTTCCACGCCGGGAGGAACGCTCACCTCCACTGTGCGTTCTTTCATCACGCGCCCTTCGCCTTTGCACCTGCTGCACGGATCGGTGATCACCCGTCCAGCACCGCCGCAAGCCGGACAGGTACGAGCAATGGAGAAGAATCCCTGCTGATACCTCACCTGCCCGCGACCACCGCAGCTGCTGCAGGTAGTGGGGCCCTTTCCTTCCGCCGCGCCGCTTCCCTTGCATTGCTCACAGTTCTGGTAGTGGCGGACTTTTACCGTGGTCTTCTTGCCGGCTGCGGCTTCTTCAAAAGTGAGATTGAGATCAGCCCGAGCATCGGCTCCCCGTTGCACGCGCCCGCGGCGGCCGCCAGCCCCACCTATGTTCACGCCAAAGAAGTCGCTGAAAATGTCGCCGAAGATATCGCCGAAATCCTGGAAGTTTGCCGGATCAAACCCGCTGAACCCAGCGCCATTCACGCCCGCGTGCCCAAACTGGTCGTAGCGCTGGCGTTTGTCCCCGTCAATGAGGACGCTGTACGCTTCCGTGCATTCCTTAAACTTCTCTTCCGCTTCAGCGTTGCCGGGATTCCGGTCCGGGTGGTGCTGCATCGCCAGCTTGCGATACGAGCTCTTGATCTCCTGCTCGGTGGCCGTGCGGCTCACCCCGAGTATTTCGTAATAGTCGCGTTTTGCCTGTGTCGCCAAATCTTCCTCAACGTGCTTCGTCTACTTTGAAATTCGCGAAGAACTCACCTTCGCCTTGAATTGCCCGGTAATCCTACTTGCTTTGGGCTACGCGAACCATCGCGGGACGCAGCAGCCGCTCCTTGATCTTGTATCCCGGCTGCAACTCTTCCAGCACGTGATGGTCGGGAACTTCACTGCTTTCCACCATCTCAATAGCTTCATGCACCCGAGGATCAAATGGCTTGCCTTGTGCCGGGACCCTCTGCACGTTCATCTTTTGCAGCGCGTCCTCGAGCTGCTTGCGAATCAGCTCCATGCCCTTGCGCAGGTCTTCCGGCTTCACGTCAGCGTTCTTGAGCGCCAGCTCAAAGCTGTCCACCACCGGGAGCAGCCCCCGGGCGGCGTCAGCCACGGCGTAATCGCGGTAATCAGCATTCTCTTTGGCTGCGCGTTTGCGGAAGTTATCGAACTCCGCCTGAAGCCGCGCCAGACGGTCCAGCAGGTTATCGCGCTCAGAGCGCGCCTTGCGCAGTTCAGTCTCCGCCGCAGGTTCGGCCGGTGTTTCAGCCGCTCCGGTTGCGGACTGCTGTTTTTCCGGGAAGGCATCCGCAGGATCGCCTGCCGGCAACTCGTGCTCCAGATTTTCCTTCTGCTGTTCTTCCACGTGGACGTCAGTCTGTCCGTTGGACTTACTCATCACAACACCTGGTCTTTTGATTGGGATCTTTTTCACGCGTTCTCATTCAGCAGCTTGTCAAAAAGCTGCGCGATGTAGGAGACAGCGGTAATCGTGTGCTGGTAATCCATGCGCGTTGGACCTATTACGGCAAGCGAGCCCCGCATCTCTTCCCCTACACGCGCGGGCGCTCCGATCAGCACCAGATTCCTCATCTCCGGCATGGCCTCTTCAAGGCCGATTACCACCCGTACCGCCTCCTGCCTGGTATCAAGGTATGCCGACAGCAGTTCTGCCACCTTTTGCTTCTCTTCCAGAGTCTTGAGCAACCCACGGAGGTGCTCATGGTCCTCTTCCCGGACTACAAGGTTGGAAACGCCGTCTACAAAAATGTTCTTGGCCGGCTCACTGGTTGCCAATGCTCCGCTCTCATAGAGCTCCTTCAGGCTCTGCATCAGCCGGTCATACTCGCTGCGCTCATGCTCAATGCGCCGGGCAATTTCCGCCTTTACCTTGTCCACAGTCCATCCGCGAAAATTCGCATTGATGTAGTTGGACGCTGTGTCCAGGTCAGTTTGCTCCAGATCACTTTGCAGGCGCATGATCCGGTCATGGACAACGCCCGATTTTGTCACCACCACGGCAAGAACCTTGTTCGGCCCCTGCCGCGAAAAATGCACATGTTCCAGTGCATTCTGAGGACCGGCGTTGGCAATGGCCACGCCCACGCCGCTGGAAACCAGCGACAACACGTGCGAAGTCCTCTCCAAAAACTGTTGGATGTCGACAGTCCCCTCTAAGGTCTCAGAAATAAGGCTCTGATCAGCGGGAGAAAGCAAAGCTTTCCCGGAAATCTGGTCGACATAATAACGATATGCCTGGGCCGTGGGTACGCGACCGGCGGACGTGTGTGGCTGCTCCAGAAAACCGGCTTCCACCAGATCGGCCATCACATTGCGAATGGTTGCCGGGCTCAGTCCATCCTTATTGTGTCGTGAAAGCGTGCGTGAGCCTATGGGTTCCCCAGAGGAGATATAAGTCTCAATAATTGCAGTAAGAATCTCCCGCTCCCGCGGGCCGATTTGTCCCTGATTTGGCATACAACTAAGCCTTTTGTTTCCAATTATTTATATCAATATTGGAGACAACTCGACAGTTCTCATTGTAGAAATTTTAGTGAGTTGTTGTCAAGATAGCACTTGGAGGGTAAGAGTGCTAATTTGGAACTCGCGACTACCCACAGAAGTCAGTGCTGCACTTTTAACGGGGAGTTCGGCTTTTCCGTCCAGCCAATCACCTGGTCCCCGGAGAGTTCGATGCTGGAAGCGCCATAGTGCCAGTACGTGCTCTTCCCAATGCTGATTTGGCCGTCTTTCTGTAGAGAAGAGCTGTTTGCCCAGTAAACGTCATTCACTGAAACCGGCGTTCCCTGAATCGCGAGCACCTCAGCAGAGCTGGATCCCTTGAGAATGACAGCTTGAGGATCAACCTTGGGCAGGTTGATGGCTTTCAGAGGGAACTGCACGGTGCTCATCCAGCGCTCCACCATGGGTCCACGGAAGTAAACTCGGGATGTCCCGTACCTCCATTCGTGTTCGCTGGACCACTGCGGCATCCCCTGGATGCGGTAAACATCCGCCTTGGTGGAACCGACAAAAAAGTACGGCAAGGGCGAGGGGATTGAGCGGGTCACCGATGACCCGTCTGGAGGCTGGGCAGCGAACACGGTCATGGCTGCTGGATCAATAGCACTGATGTTGGCCTTCCTCACGTTTCTTGGCGGGGCAGGATCGTAAGTTCCCCAGCCTGTGCCCCACTGCGCCAGGTTCGCAATAAGAATTACCGCGATAATCCAGGCGAACTTTGTGCCGCGCGAGTTGCCCACTGGCCGGTACTGATAATCCCCTTCGTACGGGTCCACAATGGGCGGCTCATAATAAGCGCGGCGACGGTAGGCGTACCACTCCTCGGTGGCGCCTCGCGAGTAGCCGCTGGGCCAGGCATAGCCATCACCATGATCGGGCAGAGGCTGGCCGGGCTTGTATTCCCGCAGAAAGCCGTAAGCTTCGTTGATTTCCTTCAGCTTGTCCTGAGCGATGGATTGAGAGAGCGGGTTCTGCGCAAACTGGTCCGGGTGCCACTGCTTGACCATGCGCAGGTAGGCACGGCGCACCTCTTTTGGCGAGGCCCCGGGCGCGAGCCCTAACGCACGGTAGTACTCCTGAACGCTCTTGCGCACTCGCATTGGCTACCTCTGTGGCTTTTTGAGCCATGAAGCCAAAGGGATATTTCTCTTGATTATCCCACGAATACTCAACTCTCGTACGCCAAAGAAAACACCAAAAATCGCGAAAGGGAGTAGCGCAAAAGAACCATCAATCGGCTGAAAGCCAATAACCACGAGCGCAAGGCTGACTCACTGCACCTGGATCACATCGCCGGGAGCGCTGCTCTTCTTCACTTCTTCCACCCTCATCAACACCTGCCGGGCGAAATCGTAGAAAGACTTGGCATGAGGCGAGTTTTCGCCTTCCAGAACTGTGGGCTTACCACTGTCACCGCCCTTGCGGATATCAGGATCCAACGCAATCGAGCCCAGGAAGGGCACGCCAAACTGCTCCGATGTCTTGGCCACTCCGCCCTTGGAAAAGATATCGATCTCCTGATGGCAATGGGGACAAACAAAGTGGCTCATGTTTTCCACCATGCCCAGAATGTCCACTCGAGCGGTGCGGAACATCTCAATGGCTTTGCGTCCGTCCTGCAGAGAAACATCTGATGGTGTTGAAACCACAACGGCCCCCGTAAGCGGAACTGTCTGGAACAGTGAAATCACAACGTCACCGGTTCCCGGAGGAAGGTCTACGACAAGGTAATCCAGCTCGCCCCACTCCACCTGCTGCAAAAACTGGCGGATGATGGAGTGCAGCATGGGTCCCCGCCAAACCAGAGGCTTGTCACCAGGGTTGAGAAAGCCGACTGAGATAATTTTTATGCCGTAGTTCTGCAAGGGCTCGATGCGGTTCTCACCCAGCACGCGCGGCTGCTGGTTGACGTTGGTCATAAGCGGCACGTTGGGACCATAGACATCGGCATCGAGCAGGCCCGTCCGGTAACCCAGTTTGGCGAGTGCAACCGCCAGGTTCACCGCAACCGTAGTCTTTCCAACTCCGCCTTTGCCTGACCCGACTGCGACAATGTTTTTCACGCCTGGCAGCGGAAACGGTCCCGGGTGCGGCGCTCCATGTGTGTGTCCGTGTGCCATAGGTAAACTCCAATTATACGGGAAGACTGAACACCTACCGCGGAGACGCGGAGGCACGGAGAAATAACAAGTACACCTACCATGTGGCTTGGATGGGGTTCATTTGCCTCTGCTTCCCCTGTTCCTCTGTGTTTCAAAGGTGTTGGGTCTTTCCCGCGCCTGCCTTCCTTCGTTCCAGTTCCTGCTTCCTCAGATCTCTTCTTCTCCCAGCATCTTCGTACCGCCGCTTCTGCTCCTCTGACTCAGGAATCACCTCCGGAACAGCATGGCGTCGTCCATGCTCATCAACGGCAACAAACGTCAGGTAAGCTGAAGCCACGTGCCTGGTGGTGCCGGCAATGTAATTTTCCACCCAGCATTTCACGCCTACTTCCATCGAGGTGTGAAAGGCGCGGTTCACTGACGATTTCAGAATCAGCAGATCGCCAATGTGTACAGGCAAAAGAAAATCAATGTGATCCATGGAGGCCGTCACTACGTGACTGTGAGAGTGCCGATGGGCCGCCATTGCGCCGGCGATATCGATCATGTGCATCAGCCGCCCGCCCAGCAGGTTTCCGAGAGGATTGGCGTCATTGGGCAGGACTACTTCCGCCATCTGTGATTGTGATTCGCGGACCGGGCGCAGTTTGGCGCTACGTCCATCATGAGAATTCATATGTGTGATTTTAGAGTATGAGGGTTCAAATAGGTCAGCTTCTCAATTCCTGGCAGTGGGTACGCTGGTTATCTTCGCCGCCGCTCCAGGTACACGGCCAGAAAGCATTCTGCCTGCCTCTGAGCGCATTCATCGCTCAGCCGCAGCGGCCAGCTTTGCTGAAGACAGTGGTATTGCAGTTGTCCGCGCTCCACCGGGGCATGATCACGCTCGTAGATGTAGTCAAGAACGATCATTCCTTCGCTGTCGCGCATCACCACAAAGCGCAGACAGTCAGCGCGCCGGACGGACGGCAGCCTGGGACAATCCGCAGAATAACCCAGGTTGCAGAAATCGCGCAGCTCGTGGTCAGTGGGATGTGACTCTTCATTGCCGGCGCGACACGTCCCGCAGAAACCCGCGCCCAGAGGCAACCGCGCGGGGAAAGCCCAGCCGACGGTGACGGACTTTTCAGCGGGATAAAAGAAAGGACAAGCCACGACATGCCCATCTTATGTGCGCGGGCTGTGGATTGTGTAAAATTTTTTGCCTATGACTGAGACAAATCGCCTTAGCATGCTGGCCCAGTTCCTGGAGCAAAATCCCGGGGACGCATTTGCCCGCTACGGGTTGGCAATGGAGTATTCAAAGGCCGGGCAGACCGAGCAGGCGCTGGCAGAATTTGGCAAGCTGCTGCAACTCCATCCTGACTACACCAATGGCTACTTCATGGCTGCTCAGGCTTTGCAACGGGCAGGCCGCACGCCGGAAGCAAAAAAGATGCTGGAGAACGGCCTGGAAGCTGCGAAACGCACCGGGAACAAGCATGCTCTGTCAGAAATGGCAGGGATGTTGGAGGAACTGTCGGCTTAGGCTTTTTCTGAAATATCGAGCGCAGCGAGAGATCCCTACCTACAAGCATAATCGCGAGCCGAAAAAGAAAACTCGACATCTCAAGCCTGGCTGAATCGTTGCCATAGCGATCCCTCGCTATGCTCGGGATTAAAAGAAGTAGCTCCGCTCGGAAATAATCAAAACTAGTTGCCTTTCTTTCCCGCCGCCTCAGCCAGTACCTGCGACGTGGGTTTGAGTCCTCGCTTGATGCTGCGTTCCACCAGCCAGGGAGCGTTCTCATAGAGCTTAATGAAGATCCAATAGAAGCCGGGAGTTACCACCTGCCGTTTGCGCTTGAGCAGAGCGTTCAACGTGTCTTTCGCCACCACCTCGGGGCCAACTGCCCATTTGGTTGATCCTCCAACCCTTTGCGGCTGGCTGCCCTTGATCATGTTCCTGGAAAAATCCGTGGCGATATAGCCTGGGCAGACGGTGACCACGTTGATGTTGTGTCGCAGCAGTTCCAGTCGGGCCGCTTTGCCGATGGCGTTCATGGCATGCTTGGTTGCGGCATAGCCGCCCATGTACGGCGTGGAAATGTGACCGGAAACGGAAGACACGTTGATGATGTCGCCCCCGCCCTGCTGACGCATGATGGGCGCAACCGCCTGAATGCATTCGATAGTCCCGAACAGGTTGGTATCAAACATGGCGCGCAGGTCGGCAAGGTTCATCTTCTCGACGGAATCATTCAGTCCGAAACCGGCATTGTTCACCAGTATGTCAATGCGGCCAAACTTCTTGAGCGCTGCCTGCATCAGCGCGTCCACCTGATCGCGCTTGCTTACATCACAGGTCGTCGCAAGCGTATTCTCTGCCGTTCCGCCGATGCGCTGCGCCGCGGGCTGCGTCCGGGCCAGATCTCGCGCGCACAGCACCACCTTTGCGCCCTCCTGAAGAAATAGTTTTGCGATGGCCTCGCCGATGCCCATTGACGCGCCTGTGATAACCGCTACTTTCCCCTGAAGCTTCATGGATGAAGGTTGTAGTGGGTCTGCGACTGCAAGTCAAGGAAGTTCACTGCAGGCAAACTGGTGTACGGCATGAGTTCAGGCGTGATCACTACGATTTAGAAAACAGGCACCCGCCAGCGGGCCTAAAGTCCCTTGTAGAATAGTGGCTGTGAGCCTTTTGCCTATCTTCCCGCTGGAAGTGGTCCTCTTCCCCGGAGCGCCGCTGCCTCTGCACATCTTTGAGCCGCGATACAAAGAGATGATCGCCGAGTGCCTGGAACAGAAGAAGCCATTCGGCATGGTGCGCGCGAAGGAAAATGCGGTGGCTGAGATCGGCTGCTCGGCAGTGATCCTGAACGTGATGAAGCGATACGACGATGGCAGGATGGACATCGCCAGCGAAGGCCGCAAGCGCTTTGCCATTGTGGAACTGAATCACGATCGGTCTTTTCTTCAGGCCGAAGTTACCTGGTTCGAGGATGATGAGCCGGCGCCACTGCCCGGCAAGCAGTCTGAGACTGCCATTGAATTGCATGAACAACTTTTTGCAGTGCTGGGTCAGGACGCGGAAATCAATAAAAACAAAAACTATCTCTCCTTTCAACTGGCCAACCAACTGCCGGTGGACATGGACTTCAAGCAGGCCATTTTGGAAATGAAGTCAGAGAGCGAGCGCATGGATACTTTGATTGAGTACTACCGCGCCACCATTCCCAAAGTGGAAAAGACTCTGCACGCACGTGAGAGGGCAAGCGGCAACGGACACGTTCACTAGTTCTGCAGGCTTATTTGCTCTACGGCGTATAATCAGCAGCAGAGGCCCCTTCATGAATCTTCCTCGTACTCTGGGCGAACTCAGGAAGAGCGTTTTTTCTGAGCAACGGCTCCGCAGCCGCAAGACCAAAGATGAACTCCGGGAAAATCTGATTACCAGGCTGCGGTCAGGCGAGACCATTTTCCCTGGCATTATTGGCTATGAAGATACGGTTGTACCCCAGCTCGTCAATGCAGTTCTTTCACGTCATAACTTCATTCTTCTTGGTCTGCGCGGCCAGGCAAAAAGCCGCATCCTGCGCGCGCTGACCGGTATGCTTGATCCGCAAATGCCGTATGTGGCCGGATGCGAAATCCATGACAACCCTTATGACCCCATCTGCAAGCGCTGCCGCACCCTGGTTGCTGAGCAGGGCGACAACACGCCTATCGCATGGCTCACGCCTGATGAGCGTTACGTGGAAAAGCTGGCCACGCCGGATGTTACCATTGCCGATCTGATTGGCGATATTGATCCCATTAAGGCGGCGCGCGGCGGGCATGACCTTTCCAGCGAATTCACAGTGCATTACGGACTTCTGCCTCGCGCCAACCGGGGCATCTTCGCCATCAATGAACTACCGGACCTTGCCGGTAAGATCCAGGTAGGACTGTTCAACATCATGCAGGAAGGCGACGTTCAGATTAAGGGCTATCCTCTCCGTCTGCCGCTGGATGTCGCGCTGGTGTTCAGCGCAAATCCAGAAGATTACACCGCGCGCGGAAAAATTGTTACGCCGCTCAAAGATCGCATTGGCTCGGAAATTCGCACGCACTATCCCAGTTCCATTGAAGAAGGAATCAGCATTACTGAGCAGGAGGCATGGGCGCGCCGTGACGGCATGGAATTGCATGTGCCCCGGTATGTGCGCGAGGTGGTGGAACGCGTGGCTTTCCTGGCCCGCGAGGACAAGAAGATTGACAAGCGCTCCGGCGTGAGCCAGCGCCTGCCCATCAGCGTGCTGGAAAACGCGATTTCAAACGCCGAGCGCCGCGCATTGCGGAATGGGGAAAAGATGATCGTGCCGCGCATCGGCGACATCTATGCTGCACTGCCTTCCATCACCGGCAAACTCGAGCTTGAATATGAAGGCGAGATGCGAGGCGCCGACACGGTAGCGCGGGAGTTGATCCGCGTGGCGGTTGCCAAAGCCTACGACATCTACTTCAAGGAACTGAACATGCAGCAGGTGGTGCAGTGGTTTGAGCTCGGCGGGGAGATCAAGCTAGCGGATACGGCCAGCGCGCAGGAAGTTCTGGAAGGCATCAAGAACATTCAGGGACTCACGGAGAAGCTCGCTCCAGTTGGCATCAAACCGAAAGAAGGGCCTGAGGTGCTGGTTTCAGCGGCAGAGTTCGTACTGGAAGGTTTACACGCGCACCGCCGTATCGGACGCACGGAGGAACGCGTCTTCCAGGCTGAAAAGCAGGCCAAACGTCCGGAACGGCCTTATGAGCGCGAAGACGATGAACGCCAGCAGCCGTTCAGGAATAGAAGGCCGTATAACTGAGTTTTGTTTTATCCCGAGCCGAAGGCGAGGGAGCCCTACGGCTTTGGAGGGTGAGTGAGCGGGATGAAATTTTGAAGTGGAGCGTTCCTGAATGGTGATAGGGATCCCTCGCTTCGCTCGGGATTTCAGAAAGAAGCTGGCGAGCTAGCGGCCAGAAGCTAACAGCTACCATGAAGTACACGAAGTACACCAAATTCGTTGCCGATCTCGCGGACGAGATGAGCATGGAAGACCTGCTCAGCGCTCTCTCTGACTACATGCTGGAGTCCGGGTTCCAGAACCAGTACATGTATTTTCAGCAGATGGATGAGCACTCGCTCGATGCGTTGCGCGAAGCCATCCAGCAGGCGCTGGAGATGGGAGACTTTCTCACCGACGAAATGCGCGAGCAGCTTGAGCAGATGCAGATGGAAGGCAAGCTGGATGAGCTGATTGAAAAGCTTATCGACCGCATGCAGCAGGAAGACTATATCTCCGTAGACCAGCCGCAAGATGCCTCCCGCCCGGCAACAACCCCAGGACAGACTGGAGAAGCGCAAACTGAGGGTCGATTTGAGATCACTGACAAAAGCCTGGATTTCCTTGGCTTTAAAACGTTACGGGATTTGCTGGGCTCTCTGGGCCGCTCCAGCTTCGGCCGGCATGACACGCGTGATATGGCCACGGGCATTGAGGCTAGCGGCGCTTCCAAGCGGTACGAATTCGGCGACACCATCAACCTGGACATCACTGAAACGCTCTCCAATGCGATCCAGCGTGAAGGCCTGATTCTGCCGCTGAACATTGAATATTCTGACCTGCGTGTTCATCAGTGCGAGTACCAGTCCTCCTGCGCGACCGTCGTCATGCTGGACTGCTCGCACAGCATGATTCTGTACGGCGAAGACCGCTTTACTCCAGCGAAGAAAGTGGCCATGGCGCTGAGTCATCTTATCCGCACGCAGTATCCCGGCGATTCGCTCTCACTGGTGCTTTTCCACGACTCGGCGGAAGAAATGCCCATCACGCAATTGGCGCGAGTGAAAGTGGGCCCCTACTACACCAACACGCGCGAAGGCCTGCGGCTGGCGCAAAGAATTCTTCAGCGGCAGAAGAAAGACATGAAGCAGATCGTCATGATCACAGATGGGAAACCCTCAGCCCTGACGCTGGAAGACGGCCGCATCTACAAGAACGCTTTCGGCCTCGACCCGCTGGTGGTGAGCCAGACGCTTGAAGAGGTCTCCCGCTGCAAGCGTTCCGGCATCATGATCAACACTTTTATGCTGGCTTCTGATTATGGGCTGGTGCAGTTCGTGCAGAAGGTCACGGAAATGTGCCGTGGCAAGGCCTACTTCACCACTCCTCAGACGCTCGGCCAGTACTTGCTCATGGATTACATGTCGCGCAAGATGAAGACCATCCACTAGTCTAAACGCAGAATACTCAGTCGTGCACCTTCGTGGTCTCCACGATTTCCTTGGCCACATCGTTTACCATTGGCTTGCGAAAACGGCGCACTTTATGCGGCACCAGAACGCGAACGCGATGCGCGGGCAGCGTGACCGCATCGATCCGATCGATTCGGCCACCGTGCACTTCGACTTTGAAGCGGAACCAGTCAGTGCGGAACAAACGTCCTGAGGCATAGAAACTTGCAGACGCTGCAATCGGGCCGGAAAAGTTGTGGCCGGTGAGACGCAGCAAGTGCTCGCCAATCTGGACGTTCCAGGCCGTTCCGCCTACCAGAGGATCATTCAGATACTGCTTTTCCAGCGGGAACACCCCGGAGACGTTCCGCAGTTGCACCAGTTGCAGCAGAACGGAAGTTTTCGCCAGATTGGTGATGATGATCCGGGCATCTGCGGAAGATGAACGTTCCAGCCGGAGATGAAGTTCGGGTGCCCACTCGCGCTCAAACTGCTCATGTGCGAGTTCCAGGGTACGGTCGGCGGCATGGGCATAGCGCAACGTAGCGCGCGCCAACACGATGCTCAGCAAGGTGGTGACAATGGTCGCGAGCACCGGAATAAAGTTGACCAGTATCGACCACTGGATGTTGTGCCCGTGAAAATTCATCAAGTGCCCCCGGTGTCTGAGGTAAATGAAGGGTCAGTGTTCCCATAGCCTAACCGTAGTCAGGGGATGCGCCAAATGCGGTCGGTGTAGAGCCTTTGGTAACACCGGTCTGGGGGAGACATGAGTGAGAAAACAAGAGGAACCTGCGAAGGTTCCTCTTTACAATCGAAAATTCAGCAGGAAGTAGTTCGCCTGAATTAACCCTGGCTTTTTACTGCAGCTTCAGCGGCCTGGAATCCGATTTTGGAATGGGTCCCGTCACAAAATGGCTTATTTATTGATGCGCCGCAGCGGCAGAGCGCGATGGCTGGTTTTCCTGTCAGATCGTACTTGTTACCTTCAGCATCAGTGAGATTGAGTTCACTCAGATCGCCGCTCACCACATACGGACCGTTCTTTTTCGCCAGGACATTGATTGCCATTCTGTTCCCTCCGGGATAGTTTAACGTCGAACTGACAATCTAAATGGTAGCGCAAGTCAAGGGCAAGCCTTACGGACCCGGCAGATCTCGGCAGCGAGGTTACCTTTTCTTGAAAGCCACATTTACCAGCAATTTGTCACCTTCAATGTCGACGACGTTGCAGAAGGTGCGGTCGCCACGACGGGTGAAATCAAGCCCCACCCGGCTCGCGCCGATGCGCAGGTTGCGCACGCTGAGATTATCGAGAAATTCAGGAAGGGTTGGATTTACGATATTTAGTTCCTTGCGGTGCGCGCTGGGACGGATGCCAAGCACTGACATCAGAATCAGGAAAATTGCGCCTGAGGCCCATGCCTGCGGTGAACAGGAGACCGGATATTGCACCGGCTGGTCATATTCCCGGCGCTCAATACCGCAGAAAAGTTCAGGCAGGCGATAGTTGCGGAAATTCAACGCAGCCTGAAAGAGCGTGGTAAAGATCTTGTTGGCCGGCTCACGAAATTCATAAAGGGCCATACCGTGCGCCACCATGGAATTATCGTGCGGCCAGACTGAGCCGCGATGATAGCTCAAAGGATTGAACACCCGTTCGTCCTGGCACATGGTGCGCCAACCCCACCCCGTAAACATTCCCGGCTTTATGAACTGCTGCATAATCGCGCGCGCCCGCTCCAGCGGCAGCATGCGCGTAAATAAAAGGTGACCGGGATTTGATGATATGACCTGGCACTGTCTTTTTTGGCCGTCGAGGGCCATGGCATAGAAGTTGCGCGAGGGCATCCAGAAGGCTTTCTCAAAACGTTTAGCCATATCTGCGGCGTCACGTTTGAGCCTGTCCGCTGTGCTGATATCTCCGAATGAGCGCATCAGTGAAGCCATCTTATATTTGGCTTCATAGACATAGCCCTGGACTTCACACAAAGCGATAGGCGGCCTCGCCATCTCACCGTCGCGATGGATGATCGCATCCCACGAATCTTTCCATCCCTGGTTTGTCAGCCCTTTCGGCGAGCGGCGCGCGTATTCAATAAAACCGTCTCCGTCCAGGTCGCCGTAATGGTCAATCCAGTCGAGCGCCCGGTAGGCATGGGGCAGCATGTCTTTCACCAGTTGCTCGTCGGCAGTCCAGTTAAAGGTCTCGCTCAGCAGGATCAGCCAAAGCGGCGTGGCATCTACGGAGCCATAGTAAGGACTGAAAGGCACCTCTCCTGAACGCGCCATCTCGCCTTCGCGGTATTCATGCAGGATTTTTCCCGGCTCCTCGTCACGCCAGTCATTCTTTTCCTGTCCCTGGTAGCGCGCCAGCACACGGACTGTCTCCACCGCGAGCTGTGGATTCAGGAACAGTGATTGGTAAGCGGCAATGATGGAGTCGCGCCCGAACATGGTGGCAAACCAGGGGATTCCCGCGGCAATGATGTGCTCCTTGCCTTCGGGAATCTGCAGTGCGTGCAGATCGCCTTTCGCCGTTGCCGTCATTTCGTCGAAGATGCGATTGGTGGAGTTGAAATGCGAGGATTGCGACTCCCACTGGGCAAAGTTCTCCCGGCGTTGCCGCAAATGCTGCCCAAAATCAGGACGCCCGGCACGCGAACGCTTGCCCTCAATGTGCGGCACGATTGTGGTCTGAATCTGAAACCGCTTGAAGGGAGGCAGCTTCAATCGCCAGCGAGCTGTGGTGCCATCCACTCTCTCAGGTTCAGGGGAAAGGCTGATTACAGTGTCTCGTGCGATGCCATCAAGTCCAAGGTAGTGGAAGACAATGTTGTCGCGATGCACAACAGGTTTGTAATAATGCCCGCTCTTCTGCCGGGCCACGCCACGTACCTGAAAGACGTCCATGAAATCAGCTTCGTAAGCCAGCTCGATGATCAATTCCAACTCGTTGAAATTGAAATTTTCGAAAGTCAGATAATCGTAGAGCGTATCTGACCCGAGCAGCTGTTCACGGCGAATGTGAACCGTGTTCTCGGGAATTTCGTAGCTTTCACGCAGGGTGCTCTGCCCGGTTGTGAGTTCAATCTGTGAGGCGAACGTTTGCTCTGTGCTGGAGGACAGAACCACGGTACGGTATCCGCCGACGCGCAATTCCAGCCGGCTCAGAAACCGTGTGTCATCGTGAAAGAATCCCGCATCGGGTGCGCCTGGCGGCATGATGTCACCGGCGAAGGTGGTGGAAAGAAACGTCTTGCCGTCAATAAGCGTGAGATTGTTGACTGCGCGCGGCTCAGCGTTCTGGTACGCGATGCGCGGCTCCGGATAAGGTGAAGGGATCTCCACCAGTTCCTGCTGGGGAATGATGATCTTTGCGCTCACGAATCGAGTCTCTCTTTCATTCAAGAGTCAGCCACTCAAGATTCAGCCTGGCAGGACTCAAGCCACAATGGGCTCCGCCTCGTCCGCTGTCCTGCTGTCAAGAATTTCAGAATAAAGACTGATGTAATCGTTTGCCATGCGTTCAGATGAGAAATATTTCTGCGCGTAAGCTCGAACTGATTCTGCCTGGAAATGAAGATTTTTTGCGTGTTGCACCAGTTCGTCCACGGAATGGCCGATATGCCCGCTCACACCTTCCTCAATGACTTCAGCAACAGAACCTCCCGGCAAGGCGAGCACGGGCGTGCCACAGGCCATTGACTCGACCATCACCAGGCCGAAGGGTTCATCCCACTGAATGGGAAAAAGCATGGCCAGAGAATTTCCCAGCAGCTCATTCTTGCCTTCTAATCCAATTTCACCGACGTACTCAATGAATTTGCCGTCGACCTGAGGCCGCACAACTTTTTCCCAGTACTCACGATAGACCGGCTGAATTTCACCGGCGATTTTCAATGGGATATCCGCTTTTTTGGCGATTTCAATGGCCAAGTGCGTGCCTTTGGCCGGCGCCACTCTGCCCAGAAAAGTCAGGTAGGGCTGTTTCTTTTTCTGGAGAGTGTAATGGGAGAGATCAATTCCGTGGTGAATGGTCCTGATCCGTGGCAGCTTCAGTTTGGTGCGTTGGAAGTCACTAATGGTAACGAACGAGACCTCAGGAAAGTACGTGTAGAAGGCTGAGAGAGGCTGCTCATAGCCGTGGTGTACGGTGTAAACCACGGGATGGTCAGTAAATCTTTGCAGAGTCAGACCGGGAGCGTTGTTGAGATGAATCACATCCACTCGATTGATGGCATCTCTCACTGCCCAGGCGGCGTGATTCAGCCCTTTTAGGTTTGCTTCCGCATCACCACTCAGAGGCCATTCTTCTTTTGCATACAGACACTTGCTCGGAACGGGTAAGGTTGATTGCCCGTTGGTATAAAGAATTACGTCCACTGACTTCTTTTGCAGCCCAAGTGCCAGTTCTGCAATGAAAAGTTCAGTCCCTCCGTATTTTTTAGGCGGAACGGCGATGAAGGGAGGAGCAACGAGGGCGATTTTCATGGGGGACCCCGAAGGGGTAACTCATTTCAGATGCGCAAAGCCGCGCGCCCGGTTTCCTGCCGCGTTTCGCCGTCAAACAGCAACAGTGGTCGAATTCGCCTTCTTTGCCCGGGAGATTTCCACAGCGTGCTCAAATTCTCGTGCCCGCTCCCGGTTACTGTGCGCAGTCAGCACCCGGTCCCGCGCAGCCCGTCCAATTCTTCTCAGCTCAGAGTCGTCGTAATCACCGATGTAGCGGATCACGTCAGCATGGTCTACGGGAAGCAGAATCTCTTTTCCAGGAGCAAAGAAACTGTCAAGCCCGGGCCAGTTGTCAGACGCAATGGTGGCGGCGCATGCGGCAGCCTCAAACAGCCGGACTGACGGAGAGTAGCCGGCAATTACCATGTCCCGTCGAGTCACATTGAGGGTAATGCGAGAGGAAGAGTAGAGAGCAGCATGATACCGCGGCTCAAGATGCATGATGTGCCTGACGTTTGTGGGCCACGTCACTGAGTCAGGATATTGCGGGCCCGCCACCAGGAACCTGCGCTCAGGCAGCCGGCGTGCAGGAAGGCACAGGAATTCTTCGATTTTTGGCTGGCGATCGGCAGCGTACGTGCCCATGTAGCTTAAATCGCAGGCAAAGTCCGGATTAGGGGGAAGTTCCCGGTGACGTTCCAGATCCACCGAACAATACAGTGGAACAGCAAAAGGAACATCAAAATCCGACTCCAGCTCTGCTATGACGGGACCACCGGTAAAAGTAAAGTAGACGTCTAGTTGCGGCAGTTGGCGCCGAAGCAGGTAATCGGTATCGCCTGTCTCGCGGAGCCGGCCAAGGGTGATCGGAGTGTCGATGTCATAGAACGTTTTGACCGGGACGTTTGAAGCCAGCACCTCATCGAGTGCGGCAATGCCGTCAGGGAAATAAGAACCAACCATGGCAACGTCAGAATCCCGCAGGTGCTCACGAACGGCAGGTAACGCGAGCTTCCAATCATCGTAAAACTTCACTTCGCAATAAGGCGGCCCGGGCAGGTCTCGATTGTTCTCATACCACTCGACGTTGCGTTCGAAGAATACAATCTTATGACCGCGCGCGTGGAGCGCGCTGCACAAGGCGCGGAACGTGGTGGCATGGCCGTTTCCCCACGAAGAAGTAATCGATAATCCGAAGATGACAATTTTCATGGTTGTTGTGTTCCCGGTCAGGCAACAATTGGAACGCCACCACGCCACGCATTTCTCTGCCGAAAAAGGCAGTGCCAACTGGACTTCAGGCCGCCACTGCCCTGGTGTCCGCTACCGTTGCTTCGAACTGCTGTGCCCTTAGACTGTACGTATGATCGCGCAACGCGCGTTTTCTCATATTGACTCCTATGGCCTTTGCATCTGCGCCATTCAGCGAACGCAGTAAATAGACAACGTCTTCCGCGTTACCGGCTATCAGAATTTCCGTTCCAGGTTCAAAAAAACTCTCAATGCCATTCCAGCGATCCGTAATCACGCAACTGCCCGCTCCGGCCGCTTCAAAAACACGCGTTGGCGGAGAGAAACCGACATGCGCCATGGATTCACGATTGATGTTCAGCACCATGCGGGCAGAACAATTCACACGATTATGGTCCCCGGTGCTCACATGGCCGATCCATCTTACGTTGTTTGGCACAGCCTTGCCGCCCCAGCCTTCACCGCCAAGGACAAAGCTGAGTTCCGGCGCCAGTTCAGCGGCACGCAGGAAGAACTCCTCCACGCGGCGCTCGCGGTCAGGCAGGCGGTTGCCGATAAAGGCCAAGTCACAGCGCAACTTCGGATCGGAGAAGACTGGATGGTGCGTTTCCGGATCGAGAGCATTGTAGATGGGATGGCAATTGGCCGCGCCGAGCCGCAGATAATGGTCCACAACCGGCTCCCCGCCGCCATAAGTAAAAATAAAATCGTATTCCGGTATCAGGCGCCAGAAAGGATCCGTAGCGTCGTTTTCGATACGCGCGAGAGTTGCGGGTGCATCCACATCCCAGAACGCCACACGCGTCATGCCGGTGCGGCAGTCCAGAACGGCTTCCTCCAGAAGCTGATCATAAACGCCCACGCCGCTGTGTTTGATCACAAGATCGCTGTGGCAGGCCTTGCGCAGCAGGTGGTGCAGTTCGCTCTCACTTTCATACACAATCGATTCAACGTAAGAAAAATCACCGGGATCGCGTTTTTGCTGTCGCCCGTAGGCATCCGGCTCAGCAAAGGTGATGTGATGGCCGAGCGCATGCAGTTGCTTGTAAATTCCGCGGTAATACGTTGCGGCGCCATTCCAGTAAGAAGAAGTGATGCTGGAGCCAAAGACAAAAATATTCATCGCGCGATTTCCTCGCAAATAGAGATCAACTGCTGTGCCCGGTGAGCGCAGGTATGGCGCTCACGAATCGTCTGCAATCCGCGCTCGCCAAGCTGGCGGCGGGCGCTTTCGTCATTTAAGAGATTCTCAATCGTGGCTTTCATCTCACGACCGTTATTGACAAGAAGATAGTCCTCACCGGGACGGAAGAGATGCTCTTCATCACTCCAGGTGGAGCAGACCAGTGGAATTCCGCAGGCCAGCGCTTCAAACACGCGGATGGTGGGAATACCGCTGAGTCCGTTGGCGTACTGCCGCCGAGGGATGTGAACCGACAAGCCGCTCGACGCATACACTTGCGGCGAAAACAGATTAGGCAGGTAACCCCGGTACTCAATGCCGGCCTGCTGGAGTTTTTCCAGAGCGTCCGTGGGATAGCGCACGCCGTGGACAACCACCCGCTTAGTGCGCATGGCATGCGCAGGAGCAATCAGGAATTCCTGAAGCTCTCGCGTACGCTCTTCATCCCCCCAGTTGCCGATCCACACAATGTCAACCTCTCGTGAGCGCTGCAATGGCTTGAAATGTTCAATGTCGGCAGCCTCGTGAAAAGTCCATGTCCGTGGGACGCCAAAACCGTCAGCATAAATGCGACGAACCGCTTCACCAAAGGCAAGCACACCATCCACGAGATGGAGATGAAATTTGAGAATTTCTCCGGCGCGAGTGTAAGCGCGGTGGTGACTGTCATGAAACAGAGCGATAAATCCCAGCTTATTTTTGAGTGCAAGGATACTGTTGACCACCGCAGGCTGGTTCCACTCATGCAACAGCACCACATCGGTTTCCTGCAGCTCAAATTGCAGAAATTCGGCAAAATGAGCGTCTGTGGGTTTATAGAAACGGATATCCAGTTCAGGATAAGCAGCCCTGAAGCCATCAATGGAGTGGATCGCGCGCTCGCCTTCCTGCTGCACCAGGTTGGTCAATGACCAGCTTCCAAGCTCTTCATAGCAGCGGACGCGGTGCCCCATCCGGACCAGTTCGCGCATCAGGCCGCGCAGAAAATGAGCATTGCCGTGGTTCCAATCTGAGACCAGCGAGTGCGAGAACAGCGCGATAGTCAGCGTATGGTTCATCCGGTGACTGCTCCTACCGGGACCAGAGTGTGATAGAACTCCACATATTGATCAATCATGCATGCGGCGCTGAAGTATTTGCGGGCGTGTGCGTAGGCCAGATTGGCGTAATGCTGGCGCAGATTGTGATCCTGGACCATTTGCTCCAGAACGCGGCGAAGATCAGCGGCATCATCACTGCGAAAGAAAACAGCCGCGTCTCCCCACAGCTCACGGAAAGGAGGTATATCACTGGCCACAATGGCACAACGTGATAAGGCAGCTTCTACCGGCGCCAGCCCGAAGGGCTCATAACGTGAGGTCGCGGCGTAAATAGCCGCCCGGGAAAGTAGTTGGGCTAGCTGCGGTTCATCCTGCTGCGGCTCCAGGTGAACATTGCCCTTAATTTCCTCGAATGCGAAGGCGCTGCTCCGCAACTCCGGATGGCGATCAGCCCCAACAATCTGCACCGGCGCGGGCATATCTTCACGCAACAACAAACGGACATTCTTACCAGAATCCCAGAGCCGGCCCACACTAATGATGATGTCTTCCTTGCTGACATGGGGGTTGAAGTTGGTTGGCGTGCGCCCGTTATAGACCACATGGCTGTTAGCGGGCAGGCCATAGTTGTGCTCCACCTGTTCAAGCATCCACCGCGTGGGAGCAACAACAGCGGTGGCACAGGCCAGGCCGCGTCCAACGCTCTCACGGTACCAGCGCAGCCAGGCGGATTCAGCAGACGCGTGCCGATGGACAGCGGACCACCAGCTAATGACATCACTGTGCGCTACCACGAGGCGTGGAATATCGCCGGGCAAGCAGCCATAGTAAAACTGGTTCAGATGCAGCAGGTCAGGCCTGGTCTCGTCGATCACCTGACTGAGATATTCCGATGAGGCCTCCATATCGGCTTCAGAATCCTGCATCCACTCAAGTTTGAAGGCTGTAGGCCGGAAGTCCACCTGGGGCAGGCGCTCAAGCCAGCGCGTCTGAGCAGCGGACGGTATATCGCCAAAACTGACCAGCGTGACCTTGATCCCGCGGCGCACCAAACCGGTCACCAGTTCCGTTGCATATGTCCAAACACCGCCGAGCGTATCAGCGGTGACTAAGATGTGCATTCTCCAGTTCCTCAAGCGGGACCGGTTTCTGCTCCTGGATGTCACTGTACCCCTTGCCGGCAAACGTGGAGGTGTAATAGCGATGCGCTCGCTCCCATGCGAGGTCATCTGGTAGCTCGGAAAACGTTTGCTGGTACAGCGGGCTCCCCGGGAACGGAAACATGGGCACTGGCTCGCTGACCCATACTCCCCGGCTTCTTAGATGCTCCTGCCAGCTCTGAATCTGCCTGCGATCATCATGGTCCGTAAGAATTAAATTCGCTTGCACCCAGGGGATACGGGAACGGGCATAGATTAGGAGTTCAGAAATGCGGTCCGTGCCAATGCGGCAATTCTTGTGCAATTCCGCCCGGCCGGCCTCAGTGATGGATTCAATACCGCATTCCATGGAAATACAGTGAGCGCGGCCGAGCAGATCAAGGGTCTCTTCCGTCCAGAGGTCAATTCGGGTCTGGAATCCTATCTTTACCTGGCGCTCAGCAATCCCTTCAAGCAGACGACGGACGTTCTTTCCTACACCAAAGATCTCATCAATGAAGTAAATGTACTCGACCCCGCGAGCCATTATGGTGTCGACTTCCTGAAGGACGGCTTCAACGCTGCGTTCGCGGAACTTGTTGCGGAACAGAGTTTTGTTGCAGAAGCTGCAGGCCCAGGGACAGCCTCGAGCGAATTCAAGTTCGGCCCCCAGACCCTGATCGTTTGTAAATACGTGATGCCGATGGGTGTGGGCCTCAACGTTGTAGTTCCTGAAATCGAGAGCGCCCAGCGTGCTCATATCTGTGACACCGAATGAGGCGCTGATGTGTTCGCCGTCGTTTGTGCGATAGCAGCAACCGGTGATCTGGTCCCAGGACTGATCTGCGAGCAGCGGGATGGTCTGGTCGGGTTCACCGCGCAACGCAACGTCACATCCAGTTTTACGCAACGTGGCGGCAGGCGTTGCAGAAGGATGAGGACCGATGGCAACTTTGACAGCCCGGGTTACCTCACCCAAACCGCTGAACCATTCCATGGGAACGCGAAGCTCCGGCGGCGGACAGCGCCAGAAAAGGTAGGAAGGCGCACTGGGAATGACCAGAAAGTCAGGGCTGAATTCATCAATACGGGGCTTCACCTGCTCAACGGAAAGGTGGGCCGTCTGAGCGTCGACCAGCAACGGCTCATGTCCGGCAGCGCGGATCTGGTCGAAGGCGAACATGAATTCCAGCGGGACGTGAGGATCGCGGCAGCCGAAGTAAGTTGATCCGGTAAAATCCCAGTTCGGGTTGACTAACGCGAACTTCATGCCACCCTCTCAGAATTTCGTGTGATGGTCGCGAACGTTTCAATCTGAACTGGAGTCGCGCGGCCCGCAAGAATGTCCCGGTTCTCCTCCCAGAAGTGCTGCAAGAGAGCAAGTGTCTGCCTGAGGTTCATGAGTGGTCGCCAGCCGGTGTGGCGTTGCACCTTGCCATAATCTGTAACGTAAACCAACTGGTCGCCGGGGCGGCTTTCATCGGCAACATAATCAAGGTGGCAGCAGGTGAGGTCTTCAATGGTGTTGATTAACTCAAGTAGAGATGTGGTATTCGCCATACCGCCACCCACGTTATAAATCTGGCCAGCCGTGACGGGTAGGTTCTGGCGCACGGCATCAAAAGCACGCACCAGGTCGGTTACGCAGAGGACATCGCGCACCTGGCAGCCATCGCCGTAGATGACGATCGGGCGCTGCTGCAAGGCTGAATAGAGGAAATGGGCAACCCAGCCCTGGTCTTCCGTGCCGAATTGCCTTGGGCCGGCAATGCAGGACATGCGAAAGACAACTGTGGGCAAGCCGTAAATGCGACTGAAGTCGCGGACATACTGGTCAGCGGCGCCCTTGGAACAGCCGTAAGGCGAGTGGAAGTCAAGGGATTGAGATTCAGAAACGCCTCGATGCCCAGGGTAGATATAGCGCTGATTGCTGCGCACAGGAGCGCCGAGCCCGAGGTCGCCATAAACTTTGTTGGTGGAGGTGAACAGCAAAAATGGCTTGTTGCGGGATTTGCGCGCCGCATCAAGAATGTTGAAGGTGCCTCCAAGGTTCACTTCAAAATCGAAACGAGGGTCCACGAGCGACGAAGTAACGGCAACCTGCGCGGCAAAGTGGTAAATTTCAGTTGCATCGGCAACGGCCTTTTCCACCAGAGAAGAATTGCGAACGTCTCCAACCGTAACCTTCAACCTTGATGAAGTTCCAGCAGCTCTCGAAAGCCAGTTGAGGTTATGCTGCACGCCAGCACGGCTGAGATTGTCAAAAACATGCACCTTGGCTTCTGTTCTGTTGAGCAAGTGGTGGGCCAGATTGGAACCAATAAATCCAGCGCCGCCGAAGATCAGTACAGAGCGGGTCTTGTCTTTGGTCATTTCCTCTACACCTTCCCTATCGTTGCGCTTACGCGGTAAGCCCGAAATTGCTGAGCTGAGCGACGGCTTCAGCCGCGCGGTCCTTTGGCTGCTGAAAGCGCAGCCAACTCACTAAATCTCTTACTCCATCCGTAAAGCGAACACGCGGCTCATATCCAAGACATTTCCTGGCCGCAGAGATGTCCGCAAAGCAGTGCCGAATATCTCCGGCGCGGTACTTCTCTGTGAGCTCCGGAGGAACATCGGTTTCAAGGGCGTCAGCCAATGCAGCCGCGACTTCTCGAATTGAGATGGGCTCTCCGGAACCGACATTGAGCGCCATGCCATCACCGCCGGAGCGTTCCATGGCCAGCATGCAGCACTGCACAATGTCATGCACGCTTACGAAGTCACGCATCTGTTTGCCATCTTCAAACACCAGAGGAGCGTTGCCATTCAGCAGACGCGAGGCGAAGATGGCGGCGACTCCGGTGTATGGATTCGAGAGAGCCTGGCGCGATCCATAGATATTGAAAAACCGCAGCGCCACCACGGGCAGACTGTAAGTACGGCCGAACAACAGAGTCATTTCCTCCTGATCTTTTTTTGACAACGCATAAATCGAACTGCACTGAAGTGGCTTGGATTCATCCGTAGGAATCGGGGTAAGCGTCTCAGCGCATTTTGGACAGGGCATTTCCCAGTCTTTGGCCCTGAGCTGCTCATTGGAACGGAGCCCGGGAGCGACCTCGCCGCATTGAACGCAAAGGTATTTTCCCTCGCCATAAATCGACATAGAAGAAGCGAGGATGAGTTTCTGAACTTTGCTCCTGCTGTTCAAGAGTTCCTGGAGAAGCACGGCCGTGCCCTGAGTATTCGTCCCCATGTAGTGGGATATCTCATACATTGACTGGCCGACGCCGACTGCTGCTGCCATATGAAAGACAACATCCATGCCATCAAGAGCGCGGCGAACAGCGGATGCATCCTGCATCTCTCCGCGAACAAGTTCCGCCTCCGGCGAGAGGTAGTCAGGTAGAGAATGCCCGTGGACCTGCTGGGTGAGATTATCGAACACACGGACCCTGTGCCCAGCCGCAAGCAAACCATCCACCAGATGAGAACCTACAAATCCAGCACCGCCGGTTACGAGAATGTTCCTGGCCATTCCTATTTCGCTCCTATTAAGAGTTCACTTGTATTCCGGGCCCTGGCGTACTTGCGCACCGCCCAGGTGGCAAATTCGGCAAAGTCTTCAGCCCGCCGCGGAGGGCTGGTGTAATGAGGCTGAATTCCCATGTGCTCAGGCGTGAAGCACAGGGTGAGTGTGGTATCAAAGGGCTCAAGAGCTTTCATTTGCCGGTCAAACCACGCTTCTGAATTCTCGCGGAACCAGTCTGCCCAACTGATACCGGTGCGCAGATACTTGACGTTGAGCCGTTTCAGCCACTCCACCGCAAGATCCAGACGATGATCTTCAAAGTGGAACCACTGACAAATGCCCAGTCCCTGCGGAAAAGCCTTGGCCGCGGGCTTGGCTGACCCGTCTTCGCGCAGCAGTCCCATGTAGTAATGCCGGTAGTAGGCGCTTCCCTCCGCTTCTTTGTGGCGTGTGGTTGCAGTCCACGTTGCGGGAAGGTCAAGCAGGCTGTACCAGTGCACACGATCGACGATGGGCAGCAGCAACTCGGCCGTCTTCTGCAAGCCGAAGACTTGCACCTCTTCCGCCCCGAAGGATGAAATTCCGGCCTCTGAGACCCACACAGGCTTACGCGTAACAACGCGGATCTCTTCAATCTTCTTCGGCCACTCATGTATCTTCCAGTGGTTCCAATCCAGCGGAAAGCCGTGTACGGAAACAATGTCCACCGCATCCAGCACTCCATGAGAGCCCATCAGTTCGATAAAGTTGGGATCTATGGGAGAGATGCCGCCCAGAGCCAGAGGCAGTCCGGGACATTCCTGGCGTATGGCCTTGCTGGCGGCGATGACCATTTCAGCAAACATCTTCCAGTCAGGATCGACCTTGAAGTCCCAGTGGGACAGGTTATTCGGTTCGTTCCACAGCATGACTGCTTCAACCATTACTCACCTTGCAGAAAGCCGGGCGGACCTAAAGCGTTCCCGCGAGTTCGTGATCAAGAATGTACTTGTTGTCCTTGACGACCGATGCAGGACGGCAGATCCATGTCTCCGGTTCAGGATGTGATTCAATTTCAAGGCCGGAGCTGCGCAACATTGCCTCCATGGCCCCATGGTTCGGTATCCACCAGTTGGTGGGATCTCCGGCGTAGCATTTCTCAATGAAATACATGCACGGAAAATCAGGATTGCTGAAGATTTCCTTGTTCCAGAAGTGATAGTCGCCCTTCAACTCAGGAGTGCTGAGAGAACCACGAATCATGGTTTGAAAGACGAGGTGGCCTTTAACTTTCTTGATAACCTTATCCAGCGCAAACAGGGGATAGCGGAGGTGATAGAAGACGCCCATAAAAACGACGTAATCGAACTGACCTGAAATCTGATCAACGTCATAGACAGAGCACTTGGCGAACTCAATATCCAAGGAAAGAGTTTCGGCAACAAAGCGCGCCTGTGCCAGGTAGCGATCATCGACATCCACACCGAGTACGCGGCCAGCGCCGCGCTTCTTGAGTTCCACCGAATAGAAGCCGGCGTTGCAACCCACATCCAGCACAGAAGCGCCTTTCAACTCGGCGGGCAGCGCCGGTTCTATGCTCTTCCACTTAACCCGGGGGAAGTCCCCAAGAAAATGGTCGGGGGCAGTAGACACTCCCTTCAGATCAATGTTGTGAAACCACTCTCCCAGTTCAGAGATCCGGCGGGATATTTCCTCGGACTGGAGTGGGTTCCCGGTCACATCACGATGAATGACATTCGCCTGGGTTGTTGCCATCTCTTGACTCGTTGCTGTCTGCACAGCCTGTTGTGAAGTTAATCGGTTAGACACGGGCTAAGGAACACGGGATGTCAAACAGCACACTCTCTTACGCTCTGGCGCACTTTGACGTTTGTACCTTTCAAGGCTCAGGGTGAGAGAAGAGGAGACGCGGCTCAGCCGCGAGTCACACCGAGAAGGCGCAAGCAGGAATCGTGCGTAAAGAGATTTGCGGAAACGCTGCAATTGAAAGACACCACCATAGGGACAAAGAAAACCAGCTACTCACAATCAGAAGCATCTACTTACGTTGGAGTTGTCTAAGGAATAGGGGGTTGTAAAGCATCTCACTTCAGCCAGGTCACGGTTGGAGCTGAGAATCTCATCAGGCTGCTTTCCAGGTTAAAGCAGCCTGTGTGATTTTGTGGGATTGAATATTCGTCGTGGCTTGACGCAAAGCGATGAACCGGAGACAGGCCATTATCAAGGAGTGGCTGTACAAACCACTCGCCATCGAATCACCTTTAAGCAGAATTATTGTTCGCAGCGCGGGCGACCCAGCGATCAGCAATTCCGTACTCTCTGAGCTTGCGATAGAGAGTGGTTTTGCCGATACCGAGAAGACGCGCTGTGGCCATTTTGTCGCCGTTAAGACGCTCCAGCGTCATCAAAATGGTTTTCTTCTCCAACTCGGCAAGAGGAATGATCTCAGTGAGCTTGCTGCTCACGCCGGAGCCAGAGCCGTTGGAACCAGAATGGACATAGGCAGGAAAGTCTTCAGGTTGCAGCACCGGGCTTGAACTCAAGGTAACGGCGCGCTGAATGCTGCCTTCCAATTCAGTAACGTTGCCTGGCCACTCATGGAGGAGCAAGTGTTTCATGGCCTCCTCAGAGATGGAGTGACTCTTGCCGGATTCAGCCGAAGCCTTGCCGAGGATATGCTTGGCGAGCAATTGAATGTCTTCACGGCGGTCGCGCAGCGGAGGCAGACGCAAGCTGACAACGTTCAACCTGAGATAAAGATCACGGCGGAACGTTCCTGCGCGCGCCATGGGTTCCAGGTCCACCCGGGTTGCCGCGATGAGCCGAACATCGAACGGCAGAGGCAGATTTCTTCCTGGTACGCGGATCTCCCGATCCTGCAATGCACGAACCAGTTTTGCCTGAAGTTCGAGCGGAAGTTCAGACACCTCGTCAAGAAAGAGGGTGCTGCCGCTGGGTCGCTCCTGACCAAACAATTCCGCATCAATGAGAGCCATGGTAGGAGAGGAGCAATCAACGGGAACAAATGCACCGCCGGGAATGGCACCGGCTCCGTGAATGGCCCGGGCCAGTTTCTCCTTCCCCGTGCCGCTCTCGCCCACAATGAGCACAGGCTGCCGGCTGGAACCGACCTTGGAGACGATCCGCAGAAGCTTCTGCATCTCAGGAGACTGGCTGACGAACGAAGTGAAACCATTCCCGTTTGCCTGGACGCCTGTACCGCCGTTCTCACCGCGGACATGTACACACGCGGCAACTTTCTCCAACACGTCCTTGAAATCTTCCGTGTTGAAGGGTTTGCGCAGAAATTCAAAGGCGCTGCTCTTCAGCGCCGGTGCAGGCACTTCCGATTTTCCCTGCGAACCGACAATGATCAGTTCAGCTGAGGGTTGCAAGCGCTTGATCCGAGCCACCAACTGCAAAGTCTCCGTCTCACCCTGCCGCAGATCGAGCAGCACCACGTTTGCTGGAAAAGAAGCCAATTGCATCAAAGCGCCTACCGCGCTATCCGCAGTCTGCACAACAAAACCCGTTTTTTCTGCCACACTCTTGCATGCTTCTCTCATCCAGCTGTCATCGTCCACGATTAAGAGAGAAAGGCCTGAAGGTGAATAGTCTTGCCGAGAAACAGCCCGCATCGCACTCGCCATCGGATACCCCGCTAATAAAAATCTGGCAGCCGGCTCTCAACCGGCCTTGAAATTCCTTGTCAGCCTCTCATGCTGGATGAGAGGGCAATCGGCTGAAAGGCCTACTGTATGCGGAAGTGTTACAAAAGCGGCGCCGTATGTTGATGGACACCTCAGAGGCGTCGCTCGAATAAGAAGATTCAGGACCTATCTGATTACCTGGAACATCGCTTTCGTTTCCAGGGGCCTAAACTCGCGTGACAGATCCACGCGCAGATAATGCCGGTCGCTTCGAGTTGCGTAAGAGGTCCCATTTGCAATCTGCAGTCGTTCAGTACAACCTGCCACACACGTTAACCGAGCATGGATGCGACACAGCCCCAACCTAGAAAAATTTCCGAATTTGGAACAGCGCGAAGGACGTGATCTTCAGGCGGAGTGCATGGATGGCCACTGGTTCAGTGTTGCACGTGAGACCATTTCCCACTGGTTAACTTGACTTATTGCCAAAGGAGACGATACCTTCGCCCCATCGCTATCCAAGGTTGAAGGGGAGAAAACTATAGTGCCTGTTCAACGAATGATCACATTCACCACCGATTTCGGTTTCACCGAACACTATGTGGGAGTGATGAAAGCCGTGGTGTACAGCATCAACCCAGCCGCGCAGCTGGTGGATATTACAAATGCAGTCCAGTCTTTTGACATTCTCGACGGCGCAATCGCGATTGCCCAGGCCTACAACTACTTTCCTAACGACACCGTTCACCTGGTGGTAGTGGACCCGGGCGTAGGGGGACAACGGCGCCCAATCGTGGCCACAGCCGGCCAGTATGTTTTTGTGGCACCGGACAATGGCGTGTTGTCACTAATCTATGAACGTGAAGAACGCGTTTCCGTGCGGCATATTACGGCGGAGCATTATTTTCGCCAGCCCGTAAGCAACACGTTCCACGGACGTGACGTGTTTGCCCCCGTGGCCGCATACCTGAGCAAAGGTGTGGATGCAGTGAAATTTGGAGAAGAGATCACAGATTATGTGCGCTTTGCCGCGCCCAAACCAAAACCGGCAGGCGCCGGTGCGTGGAAAGGCGTGGTACTTAAAACTGATAAATTTGGGAACCTCATCACCAACTTCACACCAGCCGATGTTCCGCAGATTTTTGATGGTTCGTCGCAAGCTTTCAAAATTGCCGCAGGAAAAGCCGAAGTGACAAAGCTGTATACGAGCTATTCGGCCGGACAAGCGGGAGAGTTGTTCGCGATACTGGGTAGCACAGGTTTTCTGGAAATCTCTGCCAATAAAGGATCGGCAGCCAGGCTGGCAGGCGCGGACAGAGGAAGCGAGATTACGGTTACACTTGGAGGCTGACTTTAGTAGTTGGCAGAATTGCCACGATTGCCAGAGAAAAATTGAAAGCCTTCAGAACACACCTTATATAGGTGGACGAATGCGGCAACTGATTCGGTTTTTGTGGAATTCAACTCGAGGACACCATCTGGCGCCATGGCGCAGCCCTTACCTGCGTTGGCGCATGGAGACCTATTCCGGCCTGAAAATGGACAAGATCGGGTTTCTGGAATTCTGGGGATTTCTCTTCCGTGAGAGAAAACAGCTTGGGCGTTTTCTGAAGTGGACGTCAGAGATGGATAATTACGCACGGCCCAAACCAAAAAACCCTTAACCCAAAATCTTTGAAACGCAGAGGAACGGGCGGCAGCGGAGGAGATACAGTTGCGCTTCATTAGAGCAGGATCCTCCACTTCACCAGAAACATAGAATCATCGAACGCAAACATCAACTTCGATTTCCTCTGATTACTCCGTTCCTCCGCGTTTCAAAGGTGTTGCGTTTCGATATCCGGGAGATGACAAATGGAGAAGCGCAGACTGGGAAATTCAAATCTTGAGGTATCGCGGCTGTGTTTTGGCGGGAATGTTTTTGGTTGGACGGCAGATGAGAACACTTCTTTGAAGCTCCTGGATGGTTTCGTAGATGCCGGGTTCAACTTTGTAGACACCGCGGATAGTTATTCAACGTGGGTGGCCGGACATAAAGGCGGCGAGTCAGAGACGGTGATTGGCAAGTGGTTCAAGACACGAGCAAACCGCGACAAACTGATTCTGGCGACCAAAGTCGGGTCCGAGGTGGCGGGAAGAAAAGGCTTGTCGAAGAATTACATTCTGAGCGAAGTGGAAGATTCTTTGCGCCGCCTGCAAACCGATTACATCGATTTATATCAATCGCATCGCGACGACGCAAATACGCCCGTGGAAGAAACGCTTGAGGCGTATTCACAGTTAGTGAAGCAGGGGAAGGTGAGAGTGATCGGGGCATCAAACTTCACAGTGGAACGTCTGGAAATGTCATTGCAGGCCGGCCGCAAACACGGATATCCCCGCTATGAGAGCCTGCAGCCCAACTACAACCTTTATGACCGCGTGGACTACGAAACAAAACTCGAGCCGTTTTGTGTGAAAGAGCAAATCGGGGTAATTCCGTATTTCTCGCTGGCCAGCGGTTTTCTTACCGGCAAGTACCGGACGCAGGCCGATCTTGAGAACAGTGCCCGCGGCAAGTTCGTACAGAAATACATGAACGAACGCGGGCTGCGGATTGTGGCAGCGCTGGAACTGGTGGCAAAACAAAAAGGCTCGACTCCGGCGAGAGTTGCAATTGCCTGGCTGTTGGCGCGGCCGAGTGTTACAGCGCCCATTGCGAGCGCGACGAGCGTGGAACAACTCAACGAATTGATTGAGGCCACGAGATTGAAACTAGACGCGCACACGCTTGAAATTTTGAATGAGGCAAGTGCGTATGAGGGCGAAGCAGAAAAAATAGCCTGACGGCAGGAGACTCTGCGACCTTTGTTAGCATTTCTTTCCTTAAACTCACTGTAGCATTCGTTTGCGTACCTCCATGAAAGCAGGAACTGCATAGATGGCGATTGTCACTCGTCTGCACCGATCCTCCCTCATTCTCATTTTCATATTGCTTTTCATCCCTTGCATCAATGCACAGAGCCGGACCCGGTTCGAACTTGCGGAGACCACCATCGCCGCTACTCACCAGGCGATTCGCACCGGCAAAATCAGTTGCCATGAACTGGTGCAATCGTATCTCGCTCGCATCAGCGCGTATGACCAGCCAACCGGACTCAATTCCCTGATTCTGGTTAATCCTAACGCTCTGAAAGAGGCTGATCTCGAGGACCACGAATTCAATCGCACCGGCAGGCTACGTCCTCTTGAATGCATCGCCATGATCGTGAAGGACAACTACGACACAAATGACCTGCAGACCACAGGCGGATCGCTGGCCCTCAAGAGCTTTGTTGCGGCCGAGGACGCCTTCATGGTGAAGAAAATTCGCGCGGCCGGCGCGATCATCCTGGCCAAGTCTAATATGGCCGAATGGGCGTTCAGCCCGTATGTCACAGTGAGTTCAATGGGCGGCATTACCCGCAATCCCTACGATCTTGAGCGGGTACCCGCCGGTTCCAGCGGCGGCACAGGAGCCTCTGTGGCTGCGAACCTGGGCGAAATTGGGCTCGGCACGGATACCGGCAATTCAATTCGCGGCCCCTCTTCACATAATGACCTGGTCGGCATTCGTCCTACGATTGGTTTGACTAGCCGTGACGGGATCATTCCTTTGTACAGCGGCAACGATGTGGGCGGGCCGATGGCGCGAACCGTGGAAGACGCCGCCACACTGCTGGACGTGGTGGCCGGGAATGATCCCGCCGACCCGGTGACGAAACTCTCGGACGGTAAGATACCCAAGAGCTACACACATTTCCTTGATAAAAACGGATTGCATGGTGTTCGAATTGGCGTATTCCGCAAATACATTGATACGCCCACCACTGACCCACAAATCAAGGAACTGACGGAGGCTGCGATTCGGGACCTGAAAGCACAAGGCGCCGAGATTGTGGATCCATTCGTTATTCCTGATTTTGAAAAACTCACCGAAAACATCTGGTGTGGCGATTTCCAGGCTGATCTGAACCACTATCTTGCCGACCACGCGCAAAATGCCCGCTATAAGACTCTGGCGGAGATTGTGGAATCAGGCTTGTACCTGCCTTATATCGAACAGCGATTAAAGGAAGCGATTCAGCCCAAAACGCCCGCCGAAGCGCAGGAACCGCCCTGCCTCGACGTCTACCACAACCCGAAGAAAATCGCCTTCCGCAATGCCCTGCTGGCCGCCATGGACAGTGCACGCGTGGACGCTATTATTTATCCAACCTGGAGCAATCCGCCGCGTAAGGTAGGAGACATGAAGAGCCCGGCAGGAGACAACAGCCAGATTCTCTCGCCTCAGACCGGTTTTCCCGCCATCACAGTTCCTATGGGATTCACACACGGTACGCTGCCCGCGGGACTGACATTCCTGGGCAGAGCATTCAGCGAGGGCCCGCTAATCAAATATGGCTATGCATACGAACAGGCGACACACCATCGCCGTCCGCCGGCAAACTTTCCAGCGCTCTAAGTTTCAAATTCTTTCTTTGTGGACGACTTTAATGGGGGCCGAGATTTTCAAATTGTAGCTGGCTCCCGCAAAACATCAGCGGAGCAGATCCTTCACCCGCGCGCTGAACGATACTTTGGACCCTGCATGCAAAGTGTGCGCGGGTTCAGGATGACATCCCCAGGGTTGAGACGAGACACGAGCAAATACAAATGATCCTTCGACTCCGCGCCATTGATTTCTTTTGATGGCAAAAGGATCGAGGCGCTCCGCTCAGGATGGTAACTGACCAACGGAAGTCGACCTTGAGATTCTTCTAGATTGTAGGGACCCCTCGCGTCGCTTGGGATTTCAGAAATCAGATATTGTATTTCTTTAACAGATGCCTGAAGGAGCGGTAGGACACTTTGAGCAGTTCGGCCGCGCGGGTCTGCACGCCTCCTGATTGCTGCAGCGCTTGCTCAATCAAAGAGCGTTCAAGATCGGCGATGTATCTTTCCAGGTCGAGACCATCAGGGCTTACGTGAGGATGGCCGTTGGAACCGGCCGCGGCGGCCATGGCGCGAACGCGCGGACGTTCGGCTTCCATCTCAACGCGAAGTTCTTCAGAGGTTTCCATGGCTACAGCGCGTTCGATGGTATTTTCAAGCTGGCGCACGTTGCCCGGCCAGTCATAGTGGCGCAGGGAGCGCATTGATTCTTCGTTGATGCGAACAATGCTTTTCTGGGCAGCAACTGCATACTTTTTAAGGAAATGGCTGGCCAGCAGTTCCACATCTTCGCGGCGTTCGCGCAGGGGAACAACGTTCAGGGGAATCACGCTCACGCGATAGTAAAGGTCTTCACGAAACGTGCCTGCGGCCACCATTTCTCCCAGATCTTTATTTGTGGCGGCTATGACGCGCACATCGATGGGATTTTCCTGGGTGCCACCCACCGGCCGGATGGTGCGCTCCTGCAGGACGCGCAGCAGCTTGACCTGCATGGATGGACTCATCTCACTGATTTCATCCAGGAAGATGGTGCCGCCGCTGGCTACTTCAAACAGGCCACGCTTATTCTGGCTGGCGCCGGTGAAAGCGCCTTTCACGTATCCAAACAATTCGCTTTCCAGCAGCGTCTCCGGAAACGCTCCACAGTTGATGGAGACAAATGGCTCGCTGTTTCGCGGTGAGCATGCATGAACGGCGCGTGCAACCAACTCTTTGCCGGTGCCGCTTTCACCGTAAATCAGGACTGTGCTGCTGGTCGGAGCTACCGTACGGATGGTGCCTTTCAGCTTTTCAATTGCCGGGCTCTTGCCAATGATGTTGTCGAGCGAGTTGCGGCTGGCAGCATCACGCTTGAAGGCGAAGTTCTGCCGCTGCAGAGTGAGGGTTTCCACCGCTCGTCCTACTGACAGCTTAAGCTCTTCCACCAGACCCGGCCCCTTGTGAATGTAATCAAAGGCGCCGCCCTTCACCGCCTGCACCGCAGCTTCATAGTCCTCAACGGCAGTGATGAGAATGACGGAAGTGTCAGGAGAGGCTTCACGGGCAAAATTCAGCACTTCAATTCCGTCCGTCTGCGGCATCTTAATGTCAGTAATGAGAACTTCGTAATTCGCAGAACTAAGCTTCTTTTTGGCAGCATCGCCTGCGCTCACGGTTTCTACGCGATGCCCTTCCTTGCGAAGCGAAATATCCAGCATCTCGCAGATGGAGCGTTGATCATCACAGACCAGAATGCTAGCCATGTGAGACCTCCGCGTTCGCCATCTCCGGCGTTTCGGGTTCCGCTGCCCTGGCGTTAAGGACTTCAATGATAAATTCAGCGCCGTTGCCCACACTCGACTGCACACTGATGGCAGCTCCGTGGGCCTGCACGATCTGGTAGACAATGGCCAGCCCAAGTCCCGTGCCGCCTTCAAAACTGGTTTGAAATGGTTCAAAAATCTTTTCGATCATATTGGCAGGAATTCCGGGACCATTGTCACTTATGGCGATGCGCCAGTAGTCACCCGCGGGTTCCGCCGAAACGCGAATGGTTCCGCGCTGCTCAACGGCTCGCACCGCATTTTCCAGCAGGTTCCAGAACACCTGCTTCATGCGGTCAGCGTCAACTGCAGCAAAGGCCTGCTGAACTGCATAGTTGCGCTCGATTTTCAGTTCCGCAGACTGCGAGCGATTGGAAAGAAGCACCAGAGTATCCTCGAGCAGAGGAATCAGGTCCATGCGGGAAAATTTGTAGCTTTTTTCCCGCGAGTAAGCGAGGAAGTCAGAAATGATGGAGTTCAAACGAGAGGACTCGCGTGTGATGATATCGACCAGGGTGCGCTGCTCATCATTGAAAGGCGATATCTGCGACAAGACTTTGATGGAGCCGGCAATGGAAGCAAGGGGATTGCGGATTTCATGAGCAATGCCGGCGGCTAGGCGTCCTACAGCGGCAAGGCGGTCACGCATGCGGATCTCGCGCTCAAGACGGCGCAACTCAGTGCGATCTTCAAAGGTGTAAACATAGCCGATGGTGCCATGCGCCGGAACAGTCAGGCCAGTCACGGTAACACCAAAGGTCTTTTCTCCTCCAGCGGGAGTGAGGCCTCGCACTTCGCCCTGAGCGGAGATGCCTTCAAGGTTCGGAAGGCGGTCAAGAAAGAGTTCCGATACGTATCTGCCGTAAATAGAAGATGTGGTGCGCTCCAGCAGCTTTTGTCCCGGAGCATTCACCAGAGTGATTCGTCCTTCAATATCCGTGGTGATCAGGCCGCTACGAATCGAGTGAATCACATTTTCATGCAGCGCCTGAAGACTGAGCAGTTCTCCGCTTTTGTCCTGCAACTCCATGCCCGCCTGGCGAAGCTTGGCTGCCAGAGCGCTGGAAAGATGCGCGATGGCCAGATAGGCAAAAAAGTTGATGAGAATGACGGCCAGAAGCGACTTGGCATCGGGCCGCGGCGACGATTGAAATGACGGGAGCTTTTCAAAATAAGTCAGCTCAAGGACCGCTCCGAACAAAATGAAGGAGACGGCGGCCGTAAGGTAAGCCCAGTATCGCGGCAGCAAGATGCTGGCCACAATGATGACCAGCGGATAAAGGAAGTTAAAAAAAGTATCAATGCCACCGGTAACGTAGACGACGGCGGTGATAAAGGCGAGGTCAGTAAAAAGCTGCGTGATGGCCTGGGGCTGGTACTCATTCCAGAGGGACTGCAGAACGAAGAAAAAGAAGGAAATGGTGAACCAGGCAACAATGATGGTTTCAAACAGGCGGACCGGGACGTTATTTGGAGTCAGGTTAACGATCAGGAGTTCAACGGCGAGCAAAAAAGAAATAATGATGACACGGACTTTGACCAGCCATGTCAGCCATGCCCGCTCGTTGAACCTGATTTCTCCCATTCCGCCTGTTCCTATGCCGGTACTGTAAGCTGCTGTTTTGCTGTTATCCCGAGAGTTTAGAGATCATGGAGAACAGCGGCATGTAGAGCGAAATAACGATTCCGCCTACGACGACGCCGAGGAAGCCGATCATAATGGGCTCTAGCAGCGTCAACATGTTCTTAGTGGCCGCGTCTACTTCGTCCTCATAGAAGTCTGCAATCTTCTGCAGCATGGCATCCATGGCGCCCGTAGCTTCACCAACGCCGATCATCTGCGTGACCATGTTGGGGAACACGCCGCTTTCCTTCAGAGGATCAACGATGGTACGGCCTTCTTCCACCGCCTTGCGCACTTTCATGAGCGCTACTTCAAGAACGGCGTTACCAGAAGTTCTTGCCGTGATGGCAAGACCTTCCAGAATGGGAACGCCAGAGGTGATCAGAGTTCCCAACGTCCGGGTGAAACGCGCGACCGCAATCTTGCGCAACACCGGACCAATCACTGGGAGGCCGAGCAAGAATTTATCCAGCACGTAGCGGCCCTTGGGATCTTTACGGATGGTCTTGATGCCGACAAACATGATCACCATGAGGGCGATCACCACCCACCACCAGTCCTTCACGAAATTGCTGAGGCCAATAACGATCTTGGTGGGTAGCGGCAAGTCAACGCTCATGCTGGCGAACATGTTGGCAAAAATGGGCACTACAAACTTGAGCAGCGCGCCAACCACCAGGGAGGCGATGCTAATGACTGAAACCGGGTAAATCAGTGCTGATTTAACCGCGGACTTCAGCTTTACGTTCTTTTCCACGTAGGTGGCAAGACGCTGAAGAATGGTATCCAGAATACCGCCCGCTTCGCCGGCCTCAATCATGTTCGTGGTGAGGTCGTCAAAGATCTTTGGGTATTGCCGCATGGCGTTGGAAAGAGTGGAACCTCCCTCCACCGTGGTCCGGACCCCTGTGAGACATTTCTGGAAGAAGAGATTCTCCTGGTTGGCAGCGAGAATTTCCAGACACTGCACCAGTGGAAGTCCAGCGTCAATCATGACGGAGAACTGGCGGAAGAAAACGGCAATGTCCTTGGTGGGGACTTTGCCGGTGCCCAGTTTGGGCAGGGCAAATTCCTTGCCTTTCTCCTTAATGGCGCCGGGCGTGATGCGCTCGCGCCGCAACTGCATGGTTACGGCCGCTTTGCTATCGCCCAACCGCTCCCCGGAAATCCTCTTTCCCTGGGAATCGGTCCCTGTGAATGTGAATACCGGCATATCAACGACTCCTCTCGTGCTCGTTGCCTACCAACAAAGGGAGAGTGCACTTTTTTCTATCGCCGCAAAGGAGCGGCCGTTGCCTTGGCCGCGATCACTCCGCGATTGATAATGTCCTGCAATTCGTCCGGCATGGACGAGCGCTGCAACGCTGTTTCCAGCGTGATCTGCTTCTGGAAATAGAGCGTGGCAAGCGACTGATTAAAGGTCTGCATTCCAAACCGGTCCTGGCCCGACTGCATGGCGGAATAAACCTGGTGAATTTTGTCTTCGCGAACCAGGTTGCGCACGGCAGCGTTGGGAACAAGAATCTCCATGGCCATCACGCGACCATTTCCTCCCACGCGCGGCAGCAGCGATTGGCAAAGAATGCCTTCCAGAACGAGCGAAAGCTGGGCACGAATCTGGGATTGCTGGTACGAGGGAAAAACGTCGATGATACGGTTGATGGTGGACGCCGCAGAGTTGGTATGCAGCGTTCCGAAGGTAAGGTGGCCCGTTTCCGCAATGCGCAGTGCAGATTCAATGGTTTCAAGGTCGCGCATTTCGCCGATGAGCACCACGTCTGGATCTTCACGAAGCGCGGCGCGCAGAGCATCGCTGAATGATTTGGTGTCAGAGTGGACTTCACGCTGATTGACCAGGCAGCTCTTGTTCTGGTGCACGAACTCGATTGGATCTTCAATGGTAATGATGTGGTCGTGGCGCTCGGTGTTTACCTTGTCGAGCATGGCGGCGAGCGTGGTGGACTTACCGGAGCCTGTAGGGCCGGTCACCAGCACAAGCCCACGCGGCTTTTCGCAAAGCTTGCCGACAATGGCAGGCAGGTTGAGCTGCTGGAAGCTTTTGATCTCGAATGGAATCACGCGGTAGACAGCTCCAACCGCGCCGCGCTGATTGAAACAGTTGCCACGGAAACGCGCCAGCCCCTTGAGGCCGAAAGAGAAATCGAGCTCAAGACTTTCTTCAAAGCGATGCTTCTGCGCGTCTGTGAGGACGCTGTACGCCAGCTGCTTGGTCTCAGATGGGGTGAGCGGCGGCATATCGAGCGGCTGCAGGTGACCATGCACACGGACTTGTGGCGGCGAGTTGGTGGTGATGTGCAGATCACTGCCGCTCATGTCGAGCATCTTCTTTAACAAATCACTAAGCGTTAAATTCATTTGTGAGTACCGTTCGTTCCTTCTACTGCTGATTAATGAATAGTTTCGCGCGCCACTTCTTCCAGCGTGGTAACCCCATCCTTCACCTTGATAAGGCCGCTGCGGCGAAGGGTGATCATGCCGCGCTCCATGGCTTTCTTTTTGAGTTCGACCGCGGAGGCGCCGATGAGAATCAATTCGCGTATTTCATCGTCAACTTCCATTACTTCATACAAGCCGGCGCGACCTTTATATCCGGTGCCGTTGCAGTTGCCGCAGCCGCGTCCTTTGTAAATTTTGACGTGCTTGGATTCTTCAGGAGTAAAGCCCGCTTCAACCTTGGCCTGCGGCGGCAGCGGAACTTCTTCACGGCACTCGACGCAGATGCGTCGGATCAGGCGCTGCGCGCAAATGAGATGAACAGCCGTGGCAACAAGAAAAGGCTCAATGCCCATGTTCATCAGACGGCTGATGGTCTCAGGAGCGCCGTTGGTGTGAAGCGTCGATAGCACCAAGTGCCCGGTGAGAGCAGCTTTGATGGCGATTTCCGCGGTCTCAAAGTCCCGGATCTCGCCGACGAGAATGACGTTAGGGTCCTGACGAAGAAATGCGCGCAACGCGGCAGCGAAGTTCAGGCCGATGGATTCTTTCATCTGCACCTGGTTCACGCCGTGAAGCTGGAACTCGACGGGATCTTCGGCCGTCATAATGTTGGTGTCAGGCTTGTTGAGCAACGATACGGAAGAATAAAGAGTGTTAGTTTTGCCGGAACCCGTCGGACCCGTGACCAAAACCATGCCGTAGGGCTTGAGCACCGCGCGCTGGAATTTCTCCAGGGACTCGGGCTCGAAGCCCAGCTTGGTCATATCAAGGCGAAGATTTTCTTTGTCGAGCAGACGCAGGACAACTTTTTCACCCCAGAGCGTGGGCAGGCAGTTCACACGGAAGTCGAGCTGCTTTTTCTTGCCGCCCAGAACCATTTTCATCATGATCCGGCCGTCCTGGGGCAAGCGCTTTTCCGAGATGTCCATCTTGGCCATGATCTTGATGCGGCTCGTGATGGCATCTTTCAGCTTCATCGGCGGGGACATGATATGTTGCAAGACTCCGTCTATGCGGAAGCGCACACGGTATTCTTTTTCGTAAGGTTCGATGTGAATATCGCTGGCGCCTTTCTTTACTGCATCGCTCAGAACGATGTTCACCAGCTTGACGATGGGCGCCTCGTCCGCCGACTTCTCCAGCTCACCGAGGTCCAACTCCTCCTGCTCAGCCTGGAGTTCGACGTCCGCCTCTTCTCCCATCGCCGCCAGCAGCTCGTCGACATTCTCTCCCGCGCCGGCGCCATTCCCGTAAGCCTTCTCGATCGCTTCCATGATCGCCGACTCACTCGCCACCACCGGCTCGATGTTGAATCCGGTCATGAACTTGATATCGTCCATGGCGAACACATTCGTCGGATCCACCATGGCAATGGTCAGCGAGGCCCCCACCCTGCTCAGGGGCAGAATCTGGTAACGCTTAGCTGTCTCCTCCGGAATCAGTTTCACCACCGAAGGATCAATTTCAAAATATTGCAGATTGATGGCGGGAACGCCGTACTGACGCGACAGGAAGTTCGTCACCTCCTCATCACTTACGAACCCCAATTGAACCAGCGTTGATCCCAGCCTGGCGTTCGGCCCATGATCGCGTTGCGCACGCAATGCCTTGTCAAGTTGATCCGCTGTGATGATCTTCTCTCTTACCAGAAGATCGCCGAGGCGCTGAGACATAGTGGCTGCAGGTCCTGGAAATTGAATTTAACTCAAGCGACGCGCTTTCCGAAGTGGCCGGTCTAAATGGCTCGCATTGTCAGGGAAAACGTGAGTAGATGCGATTGTGTGCTGGGTGACATAAATTGTCAATTAGCGCTTTCCCCCTAAGGTTCATGCACTTGCGGGGAGAGGAACCGAGCGAAAACGGGCTCTGCGTGGATCAAAAAGCCGCCCATCCGCAACATAAAGAAGCTGTTTTGATCAGCGGTCCCGGCGATGCCCCCGCCTTCCCGCGAACATGCGCGGGTCATAGCTCACCGGCTCCAGATTGTGCACAACGACCCTTGCGAAGTCAGGATGACCAGGATTCATTAGCCAGTTAAATTCAGCGGGCACAATGGCGGAAGGAACCAGCAGCACACAATGCTCCCTCCTTCGCACAAATTCGTCTCCGATTTGTGCCATTTCCGGAGGCGCAATTGGATCACGCCAGGTTACCGGTAACTGACTAACTTTGATTTGTGATCGAGGCAAATCATCAGGAATTTCCGCAGTAGCCAAAACCAGGTCGGCAGGCGGGTCGTCCTGGTCCAGATGGACGAAATATTCGAGTAGTGCAAGCGACTGATGCTCAGACGCGTAACTCAGGCGCACGCCCCGGCTGGACCAGCGTCCGCCGTACCTGAATGCCCCTTCGCCATCGAAAGGAGCTTGAGCATACTTTTTGCGCAGCACCCGGTATGCGCGCGTCAACTCACTCCGCCGTAGGCAATGCGGCCAAGGATGTTCTCCACCTGTCGGGCTCCTAGTTCCGTATCAAGCGCCTCCACAGGCAAAGCCCCGCCCAGAGCGCGATTGGGCCGCTTCAACCAGCGAATCGCTTTTTCGTGATCGCCCAGGAACTCGTCTGCCAGAGCCACAATGCGCGCCAGCCTGTAAAGCCGGTCAGATTCGTACCGCGCCAGCCTTCCACTTCGCCGTCGCCGCTGCAGGCTCCGGGGCGATAAGTCGAGCGCGCTGGCAAGTTCCTTCAGCGTCAGCCCTGAGGCTCGCATCACTTCTTCTACGACTTTGGGAGGAAATCCTTCTCGGATCGCCTGCCGCATGTCGTCCTCACTGGAAAGCGCCCGTCCCAGAATCTGCTTTCCGCCAAGACCCGCCACAACGGCTTGCAACTCATTAACCACTATGTCGCCTATGATAGCGACAAATGGCGCATACCGTCAAGTTTGTAGTGGCTCCCCATTAAAAAAAGGGGGCTAATCTTCCATGACTCTGCCTTCAACGCGGGTGATGTTTGCCATGCTGGCGGTACTTGCGATGCTCACCGGCTGTCATGGCGCTCGCCACGATAACTTTCTGAGGTATGCAACCCCCTTTGGTGACATTGTCACCCTGCACCCCCCTACAGTTAGTTTGCGCATACCTCAAGAATGGCTCGTTACGGAATTGAAGTTTCACAAAAATGTCCACCTCTCGCGTACTGAACTCTCTGTTGTGGAGCACGGTGCAGGGGAGTGGGACTCTCAGTATGCTGCCGTGGTGACCGCTGCGCTGCCATTCAAAGATTGTGCGGCACACATTGGCGCAGAAAGTTGGGGCAAAGGACGCGTCTCGTTTGCCGCCCAACTGCGAGCCTACATCACTGATTTGTCGCCAGATGAGGTCCTGGCTCAGTTTTCAGGACCCGCCATAAACGCAGCACGCCAAGTAGCATATTCAGTACCGAAAAAGGACGATCTAGCTGCGCTGACAGAACCGGGATTCACCGATGAGCGCGTTCAGGGAGGTTGGCACAAGGCCGAAATTGTTTATCGGCTCTGGTACTACGATTACGGCGGCGTGGCGATGATTCGTGTGTATTTAATGCCAGTCCAAAGTCATACTCTGGTGCTGGTATTTATGGGTGGCGCAGAAGAGGATGTCAAACAGGTTATTGATAGTGTGACTCTCAAATCTATATAGCATTAAAAAGCCCGAACCGGCCCTTTAGATCACCACCGTCTCCTGATATTCCCCGAACACCCGCCGCATGGCATCAGATATTTCGCCTACGGTGCAATAGCTCTCCACGGCCTGAATAATGTGTGGAACCACGTTGGAGCCATTGCGTGCGGCCTCTTCCACGCCGCGAATTCCGGCCTCCCACACTCGCTTGTCGCGTTTCTCTCTCAGCGCACGCAGCCGCTCCACCTGCCGACGCTCCAGCGCCTCATCAATCCTCTGGATCGGGACCGCTTTGTCGCTTTCCGTCTGGAAGCGGTTCACTCCCACCACCACCTGCTCCAGCCGGTCTACCGACTGCTGGAAGTCATACGCTGCGTTCTGAATTTCCTGCTGGATGTAGCCTTGCTCAATGGCTTTCAGCGTCCCGCCCAAAGCGTCAATTTTTTCCAGGTACGCCTCGGCCCGCCGCTCAATCTCGTTCGTCAATGACTCGATGTAGTATGAGCCCGCCAACGGATCAATCGTATTCGGCGCACCCGTTTCGTATCCGATGATCTGCTGCGTCCGCAGCGCGATGCGCGCCGCATGCTCCGTGGGCAATCCCAGCGCCTCATCGAAAGAATTTGTGTGCAGAGATTGTGTCCCACCCAGCACCGCGGCCATTGCCTGAATGGCCGTGCGAACAATGTTGTTCTCCGGCTGTTGGGCGGTCAGCGTGGATCCCGCTGTCTGCGTATGGAAGCGCAGCATTAACGATCGCGGATTCTTCGCGCCAAAGCGATCTTTCATCAGCTGCGCCCACATCTTTCTTGCGGCGCGAAACTTGGCTACTTCTTCCAGGAAATTGTTGTGTGAATTGAAGAAGAATGAAAGGCGCGGCGCAAACTTATCCACCGCCAGCCCGGCATTGATTGCTGCCTGCACATAAGCCACGGCATTCGCCAGCGTGAACGCTACTTCCTGCACGGCCGTGGAGCCCGCCTCGCGCATGTGGTAGCCGGAGATTGAGATCGTGTTCCAGTCTGGCAGGTGTTCATTGGCATAGGCGAACATGTCGGTGATGATCCGCATCGCCTGCCGCGGCGGATAAATATAGGTCCCGCGCGCAATGTATTCCTTCAGCACGTCATTCTGCACCGTGCCGCTCAGCTTCCGCGTGTTTGCCCCTGATCTTTTTGCGACAGCCACATAAAGCGCCAGCAGGATGGAGGCCGTCGCGTTGATGGTCATCGATGTGGAGATTTTTTCCAGGTCAATGCCATCAAACAGGCGTTGCATGTCCTCAATGGAATCAATAGCGACTCCAACTTTGCCCACCTCTCCCAACGCCATAGCGTGATCAGAATCCAGCCCAATCTGTGTAGGCAAATCAAACGCCACCGAGAGCCCGGTGGTGCCGTTTTTCAGCAGGTACTTGTAGCGCTTGTTCGATTCCTCAGCATCGCCCATGCCCGCGTACTGGCGCATGGTCCAGAGCCGGCCGCGATACATGGTGGGTTGCACGCCTCGGGTGAAGGGGAACTCGCCCGGATAACCCACGTCGCGGTGGTAATCCCATTGCTGCAGATTGGCAGGAGTGTAGAGCGGATGCGTTTCAATACTCTTGAGCTCGCCTGCTTCAGCCTCGACTTTTATGTCTTCAGCCATCTCTGAAGGATCCTAAATTCCTTCGCGCGGTCCAATTGCCCTGTTCTCTGTCACCTATCCCGCGGCTCTCGCCAGAGGAGAAACTACCTACCTCTTTTTTCCCTTCATGGTCTTCTTTGCCCGTGAAAAAGACACCACCGCAAACCAGAGACATATCAGAAAGAAGATGCCGATCTGCCAGAACGGCCGGGTATTGGCAAAATGGTTATGGTTGGCGCGATAGAGCCTTATGAGAGCTGAACCAGAGACCACCGTAAACATCACATAAATCAGGCCGGACGCCTGTAACCAGAGTGCATACATCGCCCTGCCTATGGTGGCCAGGAACGTTTTGCCGCCGGCCAAGATCGCGCCCATAAGCCGGTCTTTTTTGACCGTCGAGCCAGTTCTTTTGGCTGCTACGGTGATCTTGGCGGCTGAAGTTACGGCTCTCTGGACAGCACTTTTCATGGGAATTTCAGGCATTTTGGCTATTGTAGCCCGATTTTTTCTTCAAAATGCCAAAACGCGCCATTGAGATGGAAAAATCCCCCAATTCGGGGAAACAATCAAACGACCCCGCCCCGGGGCGCATCCTATTTTAGTGCAGAGGAAATCCGTGAATAGCCGGCTTAAGAAGTTAATGAAGGAACTCGGAGATGCCATCAACACTTCGCTGTCCGAGTCCGATGATATCGCCCAGGTGATTGCCAGGATCAAAGAAGAGGGCTATGACATTTTCCTGGTGCTTGAGGCCACCATCGGCTTTAATCAACGCGAGGACCAGCCGGCCAAGACATCACCACAACTGGTGGGCTCGCGCCGCAAGAATCCTGACCCGGAATTCTCCATCAACGCCCACGATGTGCGCTTTCTCAAGTCGCTTCGCATCAGTGTCGACGACGCTGCATAAACCTCCATTTCATTCGCCCGGCGTCTGAGCGCCGGGTTTTTCTTTTTCTGATAGCATTTTAGCGTTGTGCAGGGATTCGTTTTCCCCCAAATCATCATCTACTTTCTGTTAACCCGGATTCGCATTTATTGAAATGTCATGAAAGATACTCTTGGAGTTCTGCTGGCCGGGGGCGCCGGTGAGCGCCTGTATCCTCTCACGCGCGACCGCGCCAAACCGGCGGTCACATTCGGTGGCAGTTACCGCATCATTGATGTAACACTCTCCAACTGCCTCAATTCAGACCTGCGCCGGGTTTATATCCTCACGCAGTACAAGGCTTTGTCGCTGAACCGCCACATTCGTGAAGGCTGGAGTTCCGTGGTGGCCCGTGAACTCGGGGATTTCGTTGAAATCCTGCCGCCCATGAAGCGCGTGAGTGAAAACTGGTACCTGGGAACCGCTGACGCTGTGTATCAGAACATCTACTCCATCGGCTCTGAGCAGCCCCGGCATGTCCTCATCCTCTCCGGCGACCATATTTATAAGATGAATTACCAGCTCATGCTGGACCTGCACAACGCGGTCGGGGCGGATGTCACGTTAGCCACCATCCTCATTGATCCCAGTGAGAGCTACCGCTTCGGCGTAATAGACGTGGACCGCCACGGACGCATCATCGGCTTTGAAGAAAAGCCTAAAGTCACAAAGCTGCGGTCGCCGTATAACTCTGACATGGTCTCCGGCTCCATGGGCGTTTATCTCTTTAATACAGATGTGCTCCTGCCCGTGTTGCTCAAAGACGCTGAAGACGCCAATTCGTCGCACGATTTCGGCAAGGACATCCTGCCCAAAATTCTCGACCAGTACAAGATTTACTCCTTCAACTTCATCGACGAAAACAAGAAAGAAGCTCTTTACTGGCGCGACGTGGGCACACTCGAAGCCTATTACGAAGCCAACATGGACCTGGTCTCCGTCTCGCCGGTGTTTAACCTCTACGACAAGCATTGGCCCATCCGCACACACCAGCGCCAGTACCCACCGGCCAAGTTTGTCTTCGGCGAACCCGGTCGCACCGGAATGGCGGTTGATTCTATCGTGTGCCCCGGCTGCATTCTCTCCGGCGGCCTGGTGCGCAACAGCATACTCTCACCGGATGTGCGTGTGAACTCTTATTCAGAAGTCGATTCCAGCATCATCTTTTCCCATGTGAACATCGGCCGCCATTGCCGCATCCGCAACGCCATCATTGACCGCGACGTGCATATCCCGGAGGGAACCATCATCGGCTTTGATCCCGAAGAAGACGGCAGAAATTATCTGGTCACCGAAACCGGCATCACCGTGGTAACGCGCGATTACTCGCTGTTCGAAAGCCCGGTGGCGGTGGATTACTTCACGTCGGAATAAAGGTTCCGCCCTCTCGACGAGTTATCCCGAACCGACCCGCAGCACCGTCATCCTCTCCAACGCAATCGCTTTCGGCGAAGGTGAGGAACCTGCTCCGCTGCCGCCGAGCGTTAGCCAACAGAAAAGGCTCACCCAAAACGGTTAGGCACAACCGCCTCGGCTCCGTGACGGCAGAATACTGGTTGGCGACCTTGTAAGCCTTGCCGGCGACTGAAGCCATCATCCACGTCGGTCTAATCCTTCAAGAGCACCTCAATCCGCAATAGCATCAAGCAGGTCCTGCTCACCGAACGCGATATGCTGTCAAAGGTAGAGCAGCACGGGTTTTTGCCTGCTTTAGAGCTGAGATTATTTCAAGCTGAACGTGAGCGCCGCCTGAAGTGCTGGCCACCTGCACCTTTGTTTGCGAATCCAACCTGCGAGGAAATTCTTCCCGAGGTGGCGCATGAAAATTCCTTTTCTGTTGGGCAGAATCGTCTTTGGTGGCTTCTTTTTGTACAACGGAATCAACCATTTCAAGGAGCGCAAGTCTCTGGCGCAATTTGCCAAGGCAAAAAATGTTCCTCTGGCTCACATTGCCGTGCCTGCAACCGGCGCAGCCCTGCTCGTCGGTGGCACCAGCATTCTTCTTGGCGTAAAGCCGAAGCTGGGAGCGCTTGCCATTATCGGCTTCCTCGCCAGCGTTTCACCCACCATGCATGACTTCTGGAAGCAGCAGGATCCCGGCCAGCGCATGAATGACATGATCAATTTCAGCAAGAACATGGCTCTGCTCGGCGCTGCGGTGGCGCTGATGGCGGTTGAGGAGCCCTGGCCCGCAAGCGTCCCAGTGGCCCAGCCGGAAGGCCGGCGCTATGCGACGGAAGACATCGTAGCTGCCTGATCCTGCCGCGAATGAAAACTAGTATCAGCTTACCTTCTCCTGCGCGCCTGCCCGTACACTCGAGGATTTCGCATGCACCGGAGAGAGTTCATGAAAGACATGATCATGATGATGACAGGTATTTCGGCGGCCATCGGTGGCAGTGGCTCGACCGCGCAGGGCTCAAACGCTCCTCAACGCTCCGGCGAAATGATCTATCGCACGCTCGGGCGCACGGGCGAACGCGTCTCCGCTATCGGCATGGGCGGTTTCCATATCGGCCAGCCAAAGCTTTCAGAAGATGAAAGCCTGCGCTTGATTCGCTCCGCCATCGACCGCGGCATCACCTTCATGGACAATTCCTGGGATTACAACCAGGGCCAGAGTGAAATCCGCATGGGCAAGGCGCTCAAAGATGGTTACCGTCAAAAAGTGTTTCTCATGACCAAGCTGGATGGCCGCACCAAAGAAGAAGCAGCCAAACAGATTGATGAGTCTTTGCGCCGCCTGCAAACAGACCACCTCGACCTTATCCAGCATCACGAAGTCATCCGCTTTGAAGATCCTGACCGCATTTTTGCGGAAGGTGGCGCTCAGGAAGCCGTGCTCGAAGCTAAAAAGGCAGGCAAGGTCCGCTACATCGGTTTTACTGGTCACAAGGACCCGCACATCCACTTATATATGCTCGATGTAGCAGACCGCCACGGTTTCCAGTTTGATACCGTGCAGATGCCGCTGAACGTGATGGACGCTCACTTTCGCAGCTTCGGCAAGCTGGTGCTGCCCCGGCTGGCGGAGAAGAAAATTGGCGTGCTGGGCATGAAGTCCATGGGTGACCACATCATTCTCAAGAGCAACGCGGTGAAGCCGCTGGAATGCCTTCACTACTCGCTCAATTTGCCCACGTCAGTAGTCATTACGGGAATTGACAGCCAGCAGATTCTGGACCAGGCATTCGAAGCCGCTAAAACCTTCCACCCCCTTAGCCAGGAGGAAGTCGCGACGCTGCTGGGCAAAACCGAAAAGCTCGCCGCCCAGGGACAGTATGAGCTGTTCAAGACCTCAGCTCATTTCGATTCTACTGCGCATCATCCGGAGTGGCTCGGCGGACAAAGCCCAAGGGTGACCAGCCTGGCTGGCCCTCCCAGCTAAATGCTCAACAGCCTACGGCTGCGTTCCCAGCGGCACAAACTCCGTGCGTACGTCTCCATGCGGACTGATTGTGTGCATGGCAAAGCCGAGTTCTCCGCCCCACGGCAGCCAACTGGTGGCATCACCAACATGCCAGGTAATCCCATCCTGCTGGAACACACGACCGTTGTGCCAGTGCCCCACCAGCATGTCGCGTACCCCAAGCTTGTGCAGGATGCCCATTTCCCGCGAACGATAGGGATCGTTCACCACCCAGTAAGGCTTGGAGTCCGCCGGGAAATTGCCATCGCGAAACACCGGAATATGCTGAATGCCGATGATGATCCCCTGTCCGCCATGATCGTGGCCGTGCCGGCCATCGTTGCCACCCTGGTTACTTAACCAATCCAACATCTTCTTTGACTCCTCCTCCGTATTCGGCGGCATAGGCGGCAGGGGCCGCGCCTCAAAATTGTCATAGTTGCCCAGTAGCTGGGAGTCAATTACCAGGAATGTCACATTCTTTACCTGGAAGCGGTAATAGTCTTTGCCGAATGCGCCACGATACCGGTCGACATCGTGCGAGTGCACATCGTGGTTACCGGGCGCATAGTAGACCGGCGCTTTCAGCTTTTTGAGAATCGATTTCGCCTTGTCCCACTCGCCCGGATTCTCTCCGATATCGCCGCTCAGGATCACCGCGTCCGGATGGCGTGAGTTGATCATGTCCACTGCGCGGCGCAGGTTGTCGGCGGCATGCGGCGAATGCTGCTCGCCCAGATGCGTGTCGCTGAGCTGTGCAATCGTGACTTGTGCCTGCGCGGTGCGCGCGAATACAAACAACATGCAGGCCAGCAGCAGCCCAGTCGCCCGCTTGAGGCCTGCCACAAAGGAGCCCCTCCAGAATTCCAGTGTTCGTTTGTTCATTTCCGCTTTAGAAGCTGCTCTGCCGTTACGAGTTGCAGGCTTGCACTGGACAACCACTCTGCTGGAACTTATCTTTAATGTGTCGCATCTAACACCTATGGGAAATTTACAAACAGCCGTTCTGGGCGGCGGTTGCTTCTGGTGCCTGGAAGCCGTCTTTGACAACCTTCAAGGCGTTAAGTCTGTCGAGTCGGGATACATGGGTGGCACCATCAAGAACCCCGCATATCGCGAAGTTTGCGAAGGTACCACCGGCCATGCTGAAGTCGTCCGCATCACCTTTGACCCGGACGAGCTTTCATTTCCCGAGTTGCTTGAAGTCTTCTTCCTCATCCACGATCCCACCACGCTGAACCGCCAAGGCAATGACGTGGGCACGCAGTACAGGTCAGTGATCTTCCATTCCTCTGATGAACAGCGCCGCTACGCCGAACAGGCCATTGCTGCGCTGAATGCTTCGCATACCTATCCCAATCCCGTGGTAACCACGGTTGAGCCGGCGAAGGAGTTTTTCATGGCTGAGGACTACCACCAGGAATACTTCTCCAACAATTCGCATCAACCGTATTGCCAGTTCGTAGTTGCTCCCAAGGTCAAAAAGTTTCAGGAAAAATTTGCTGAGAAGATGAAGGCCTAAGTCAGCCGCTCCGCCCGGAGGCTCGCGTCCGCAGCTCCCGAATTGAGCTTCTCTGCAACTCGCAGAGTTTGCATCTAAGAACTCAGCGCTTCAATTTGTCTGAAATTCGAAATACCTGAGGGAGAAACTCTGAATGAAACGCGTATTGACAGTTCTTTGTGCCTTCCTGTTCAGCTTCTCAATGGCCCTGGCTGCCCAGTCCACATCTGCGCAGTCAGACGATAATTCGGCCAAGCAGGACAAGAAGGTCTCCAAGGCAGAAAAGAAAGAAGCCAAAGCCGCCGAAAAAGGCAAGGACATGAAGTTGACCGGCTGGGTTAAGGAAGAAAGCGGCAAAACGGTCTTTGTCAACGATAAGGACAAAACGTCCTGGGATATCGCCAATCCTGATGCGGTGAAGGGCCATGAAGGCCATCACGTGAAGGTGAGCGCGAAACTTGATGAAGCCAACCACTCAGTCACCATCGACAAGCTGACCATGATGCGCGCCAGCAAACAATCGGGCGGTAAACACAAGTCAGGAAGCTAGAACCCTGAACCGGTCGTGCGTCAGTGGCGGAAGTCTTTTATGCTTCCGCCTTTTATTTTGCCCTCTGTTCAAGTCTGCCCTGCTGCGCTAAGGTGAAGAGATGGCGCTGCCTTCCGGAGATCAGAAGCTGGTGCAAATCGTTGATGCAGCCCTCGTGGAAGCCGCCCGCAAGAGCGGTCCGTGGCTCGTGTGCCGTCCCGGTTGCACGCAGTGCTGCATCGGCCCGTTTCCTATCTCTCAGCTTGACGCTGAACGCCTCCTCGCCGGCTTACGCCAGTTAGACCTTTCTGACCCTGTGCGTGCATCCCGTATTCGCGAGCGCGCTTATAGTTCTGTTGCGCGATTGAAAGCAGATTTTCCCGGTGATCCGGCGACCGGGATTCTGGCCGAGGATGACGCCGCGTTCGAACGTTTCACCACGTTTGCCGATGAAGAGACCTGCCCAGCTCTCGATCCTAAGACCGGCAGCTGCGATTTGTATTCCTCTCGACCGATGACCTGCCGGACGTTTGGTCCTCCGGTGCGCTCTGGCCCTGAAGGTGGACTGGGTGTATGCGAGCTCTGTTATCACGGCGCAAGCAATGAACAGATTGCCGCGTGTGAAATGGTTCCCGATCCCCATGCGCTTGAACCCGGTCTGATACAGAAAACCGAACAAGCGAGTGGCATCAAGGGAAATACGATTGTGGCTTTCTGCCTGGCTGAAAAATACTCCGAGAAGACGGTTCGCAAGCCCAAAAAATAAGCCCTGCTCGCAGGCAGGGCTTGAGTTCTCAACACTGAACAGATCAGCGACCCGGAGTATGGAAGCTTCCTTCCTTGCGAAGATCACCATCATGAGTCATGACCTTCCATGTGCAGGTTGAGTTCGGCTTCAATCCGCTAAGAGTAACCGAGTGATTGGTGCCGCCGCCCCTGTGATAGGCAATCTTGTCTTTGCCCCATCCGCAGTTGTAGTGGACATCATTGGCGCCCGCCTTGTTGGTAGTCCAGTCCAAAGTTGCTGACGTCCCGCTTACGTTTGCAACATTTGGCCCGGAGGTGATGTGGACTGCCCTTTCACCGGCGTCTTCTCTGGCGTCAGCGGTCTTGGACTGATCTTTGTCCTGAGACTGGGCTGTTTTCGCTTTTTGGTCTTTATCTTTGTCCTTGTCATGTTCCTGAGCCTGGACGATGCCGCCAGTCAGGGCGAGTGTCAACACAAACAGCAATATCTTCTTCATTGCAATTCCCTCAGAGGTTTCAGTTGGACGAGAGTGGCGACCCGGCAAGTGTGATGCTTCTACTTTCCCGCGTGCTGCTCAACCATGTTCCGGCTCACGGCCCGCGAGATAGTTGCTACCTGGTTATCATGCAGAACACGGAGCGATGGAGCGAGTTGCGGAGGAAAGATAAGATTCGTGCTCTGAGCAGCAGCTCACGTCAGCGCACGAATCCAATCTTCTACTCTGGTCTGGCAAGGGGCAGATTTACTCGTATCTGAGTGCGACCATCGGATCTACCTTTGTCGCGCGGCGAACAGGAATCAACGCAGCCAGCAGAGCTACAGCGGCCAGTCCTGCAACAACCGCAGCGAAAGTGGCAGGATCATAGGCACTCACCTGGAATAACATGCTGCTCACCAGCCGCGTTCCCAGCAGCGCAATTAAAAGTCCGGCGCCGAGTCCGGCGGCTGTGAGCGACGCAGCGTGCCTCATGACGAGGCGTAAGACGTCGCCACGCTGCGCACCAAGGGCCATGCGGATGCCGATTTCACGGGTACGTTGCGTGACGAGATAGGAAAGTACGCTGTAAAGTCCGGTGCAGGCCAGCAGCAGCGCCAAACCGGCAAAGCTGCCCAGCAGCAAGGTTTGCACGCCGGCATCTTCCACGTCGTTGGCGATCACCTGCTGCATCGTCCTTGCCTGAAAAACCCCCAGCGACGGGTCGACAGAGCGCAGAGTTTTCCGCACCGCATCAAGTAGAACCCCGGGATCGCCAGTGGTCTTGATGGCGACTGCAGATCCAAACCCTCCTTCATTGAAAGCGAGGCTCAGGGGATAGTAGGCCTGCGGGTGCGGCGGTAAGCGAACACCCCACTCATTCACATCACCGACCACGCTGAGCACCCGAACCGGGAAGCCGCCCCAATGATAGATTTTCCCGACCGGATTCTGGCCAGGCCAGAATGTCTCCGCAGTAGCGCGACTGATGACCGCCTGGAAACTGAGACCGGGCGGAACGTTCTTGAGGTCGGGATCGGTCTTGATCAACTCTTGCACCTTTGCATTCATCTGCCAGGCTTGCTCCATCTCAGCCGCTTTGAAATTGGCGCCCTGAAGCAAAGGTATCCCATAGGTTCGAAAGTAGTCCGGGGTAATAAAGTTCTGTTCCACCAGTACGCTGTCGTGCGCTGGGTTGGTATCACCATCGACCTTGATGGGGCCATTGCTGCCGCTCTCCAGAGGAATGGCGGAAGAGAAAGTCGCACTCTTGACGCCCGGAAGAGACTGCAACCGGGAAAGAAACTTCTCCGCGAATGTGCGCTGTGAAACCGCAGTGGGATATCCCGACTGCGGCAAAAACACTGAAAAGGTAAAGACGTTCTCTGGATCCACTCCGATATCGGCATGGTTCATGCGGGCAAAGCTTTTGATGAGAAGGCCGGCGCCTGCGAGCAGGCTGAGCGACAATGCGATTTCCACGATAACTAATGCGTCACGCAGCTTGCGCGACCATCCTGAAGGACTAAGCACGGATTGCGCACTGGACTTCAATTCATCGGCAAGTTTGCCGCGTGTGGCCTGTAAAGCGGGAGCCAGCCCGAAAAGCAGTCCCACCAATAATGCTGCCCCGGCGGTGAATAGCAGCACGTTGAAGTCAATCTGCACGGGAGATTGCCGCGGAATAGGCAAGGCCTTGGCTGACTCAATAAGCCGCGTACACCAGTAGGCACCAAGCAGTCCCAGAGAAGCGCCAGTCGATGACAGCAGCAGGCTTTCCGTCAGCAGTTGCCGGATGATCCGCATGCGACTGGCCCCGAGCACACTGCGCAACGCGATCTCGCGCTGCCGCCCTGTGGAGCGGGCGAGCAGCAGGTTGGCAAGGTTGGCGCACGCCACCAGAAGTACCAGCGCAACTGCGCCAAGAAGCACGAACAGCCGCGAGCGAATATTGCCACTGATCTGCTCACGAAATGGGACTACTCGCGCTTCTACCTGCTTGTTGGAATCGGGATATTGCTGCTCCAACCTCTTTGCGATCGTCATCAGATCGGCTTGCGCGCTCTGGGGAGTGATTCCGGCCTTAAGACGCCCTATGGCCCGGAAACTGTGGTTACCCCGTTGGCCCATGCTCTTCGGTCCCATGTCCAGAGGAACATATAGGCCCACGGCTGAAAAGCGGTACCATTTGGGCAATATCCCAACAACGGTATATTTTTCTCCGTCCAGTTCCACCGCCCTATTCAGCACGTCTTCGCGGCCGCCGAAAAAACTCTGCCACAAGGGATACGTGAGAATGGCGACGTGGTTTTTTCCTTTTTGGTCCTCTCCATCAGCGAAAGAACGGCCCCGCAGCATGGGCACACCCAGCGTAGTAAAGAAATTCGCCTGAGCGGCAAGTGCCCGGGTTACCTGCGAGTCACCAGAACGGCTTAAATTGAAGTTTGTGTAGGTGTACAGGCTGCTCGATTCCAGGCTTTTGTTTTGCGTCTGCCAGTCCAGGTAGTCCGGACCCGCAAAGGGGAACACGCCCGGAGCAGGTTCGGTCTCCCAGAGTTGCACCAGCCGGTCAGGTTCGCGATACGGGAAGGGCCGCAGCAGTACCGCATTAATCACAGAAAACATTGCCGTGTTAGCGCCGATTCCCAGGGCCAGCATCGCGACGGCCGCAATCGTAAAGGCGGGGCTCTTGCTCAGGTTGCGAATGCCGTAACGAATGTCTTGCAACAAAGTCTCCAGGAACGGCAGCCCACGTTGTTCGCGGTGGCTCTCACGCGCTGAACTCAACCCGCCCGCCCTGATCATTGCAGCGCGCCGTGCTTCCTCAGGACTCATCCCGGAACGCACCTTGTCTTCAATCTCCATCTGCAGATGGCTTTGAAATTCCTGTTCCATCTCCCAGTCTTGCCGGCGGCGATTGAACAAACTCGCCACTCGAAATATCCATGCGCGCAAGGCCCTCATGCTGGCTCCTCCGGCGACAGAAAGCGGGCCAGGATTTGGGTGGCCTGCTCCCAATCACGCGTCTCCTTCTTGAGCTGGGTTCTTCCAGCGCGGCTCAGCCGGTAAAAGCGGGCGCGACGGTTGTTGTCAGAAATGCCCCACTCAGAGTTGATGAATCCTTCCTGCTCCAGCTTGAGCAGCGCGGGGTAGAGCGTGCCGTAGTTTACAGAGAGCTGTCCACCGCTGATCTGTTCAATCCGACGGGCAATCCCATACCCGTGCTGCGGCCCCATGCTCTCCAGTGTCTTCAGCACCATCAGCGCCAGCGTTCCCTGCCAGACTTCAGTCTTGTCGCCCATCATCCTCTCCTATGGGTAATCCATAGAAGTATGCTCCTGCTTCTATGGGAAAACAATAGGACGAAATGTTAGACAGAGAATAGTCGTGGCAGTTAGCGAAAAATCAGGCGCGAAGCTCGCGCAGCCTGTTGCACCATGAGCTCTACCTTGCCAGTTAGTGAGTGAAAATCAGTGCGATTTCGGGCGAAGGGACGTAAAAGGATGGAGCCGACGATCGGACTTGAACCGATGACCTGTCGATTACGAATCGACTGCTCTACCAACTGAGCTACGTCGGCCTTGACTGGATTTTACCATGGAGAGTTTTGCCCGATTGAAGGTGAGCCTTCGTCGCGCGAGTCAGGAGAGAGCCAGAAATAAATCTCTGAATAGGCGCCGAGTTTTCCACATTTGTTCGCACTTTGCTCTTGCAATTTGTTGAGAATAATGACAATAATGCAATGTAGCGCTTAAGGATACGCTCGCACGACCAGGGCAAAGAGTGGACCGATATCATCGAGAAGACGTCCTAAGAATCCTTCGCCTTACGGCGCGACAGCTGGCTGGCTGGGAAAAAGCTGGCTTGTTTCCCGTAAAAGACCTCTATTGCTTTTTTGACCTCCTGCAAATAAAAAAGCTCCGCGACCTTCGCGCCAAGCGTGTGCGTCCCGCTGTAATCCGTGACTCGCTGCGCGCCATGCAGCAGCAGGTTGCTGGAATGGTAAATCCGCTGCTTGAGGCGGGCACCTTTACTTCCCGTTCGAGGATCGTCTTCCGCCACCAGGGCGCCGCCGTGGAACCCATAGCCGGCCAGTTCGTTATGGACTTCAACCAGCCGCAGGTGGTCGAGCCGGCCAAGATTCACGCCATACGTTCCGCCGAAACTGCTGCCGAGTTTTTTACCCGCGGCGTATCACTGGAAGAAGATCCCAAGTCGCACAACGACGCCATTTCAGCTTATAAGAAGTGTGTTGAGCTTGATCCCACACATGCCGCCGCTTATATCAACCTGGGCACGCTGTATTACAACCAGCACGATTACATTCTGGCGGAACACCACTATCGCAAAGCCATTGAAGTGGATCCACGTTATGCGCTCGCGTATTTCGACCTGGGCAACGTGCTGGATGAGACGGGCCGCTTGAACGAGGCCATCAAAGCCTACCAGGCAGCCATCTCTCTGGCTCCCACTTATGCCGACGCGCACTACAATCTGGCTCTGGCTTTTGAGAAAGGCCGCCAGCCCCGCAAAGCCCTCCATCACTGGCAAACTTATGCCCGGCTTGATACCGTGGGCCCGTGGTCAATCCACGCGAAGAACCAGATCAAGAAAATCCTCGCAGCCGACCGGCTGAAGATTATGCCGAAAAGGAAGTAGCAGAGTTAATTCTGAAAATCCCAGTTGTGGCACCGGCACTCCTGCCGGTGCGCAGCTTTGGTTCGATAATATTGGTTCGATAATAAGTGTTGCAGAACGCCCGCGCAGACAAGAGTGCCTGCGCCACACAAGGCTTCGTTGCGCGTCGGGTCGCGCGCTCCATTCAGTGAAGTGCTATGCTCTTCTGCCATGGATGCCGGTCACGCTTCGCAAATCCAGCGCTGTGAAAATCAATTCAAAGGTTTCTTTACTGAAGCCTTGTCCGGAGCCGTTGGCGACTTCACTCGACGAGCCATTCCGGATAAATGGTCCGCGCATGAGAACCTCGCCCACCTCGCCCGCTACCACGAGATCTTCTTGCAGAGAATGGATCGTATTTTGAACGAGGATCATCCTTTGTTTTCTCGCTATCGAGCGGAAGAAGATCCTGAGTGGGAACTCTGGCGGCAAAAAAGTTATCGTGGTCTGCTTGACCGACTAGCGGGGCTTCGCGAACAGCTCGTTTTGAAACTCAAATCGCTGTCTGATCAGGATTTCCAGCGCCTGGGCGTGCATCCGAAATTCGGCGAACTCGAGCTGTCACAGTGGCTGGAGTTCTTCCTCGTCCATGAAGGTCATCATCTTTATTTGATATTTCAGCAGGTGAGAACCCTGATGCAGAATAGAGTATCGTCGTAACGCCTGGTGCACTTTGTTGTTCAGCAGCTACTCCTGAAACGCGTACGAAGTTTTGTGTGGCACCGGCACTCCTGCCGGTGCATTTGGGTTTGATAATAAAAGGGTGGCGGCAGCGCCTGCGCAGGCAAGAGTTGCCTGCGCCACACCAGCCTCGTTACAAAGAAGAAGCCGGCAAGGCTCCGCATAGTTTGATCTGATCTCATAAGCTAGTGATTAGTATAGGGATCCCTCGCTGCGCTCGGGACTTCGGAAACAGCTCTCAAGTTCGGACAAAGACTCTAGTAGGCCATCAGTATCCTTACATCTCTCACGTTATTTCCCGTCGGGCCGGTCTCAATGAGATCGCCAAGCTTTTGAAACAGAGGATACGAGTTAAAAGTGCTTAGATACTGCACCGGATCGAGCCCTGCCGCAAGCGCACGCTGTACCGTGGTTCCATCCACCGTGGCGCCTGCCGCTGGACTGGTGCCGTCAATGCCGTCTGTGCCCGCGCTCAGCACCACAATGTTTTCTCCCGCGATCTTCTGCGCACAATAAAGCGCGAAATGCTGGTTGCGGCCGCCGGTCCCGGCATTGCCGGTCACTTTCACGGTAACTTCACCGCCGGAGACAATGCAGGCCTTGCTCACGCCTTGCCTCATCTCGCGCAGCCGGCCAAGCAGATAATCGGCGGCTTTGGCGTAATCCCAGTCGTCACAGGAGTGGTCAATCTCCACGGCAAAGCCATGACGCGATGCGCGTGCTGCGGTTGCCTTCTCTGCGGTCTCATTGGAAAGAATCTTCCACCAGCGGGAACGCGCGAAAGCCGGATCATCTTTCTTGGGTGTTTCCGTAAGCGCGTGCCGATCAAACAACTCGCGCACAGAAGGCGGAAAATCAGGCAGCATGTTGTAATCGCCAACGATGCGATAGCAATCATCTAGCGTGCTGGTGTCCGGCATGGTTGGACCGGAGGACAGCGAATCAAGCGCGTTCTCCGGAACATCAGAAACAAGAATGGAAACCTGCTGCGCCGGATGAGCGGCCCGCGCCATGCCTCCACCTTTCGTTGCAGAAAGATGTTTGCGTACGGCGTTGATCTGCGCAATCGGCGCGCCGGAAAGCACTAACGCCTTGTAAGTGGCGATGAGGTCAGGCAGAGAAATCTCAGAATCCACGGGCTTTTCCACCGCCGCTGACCCGCCGCCGCTAATCAGAAAAATAGCCAGGGACTGTTCATTCAGCGCGCTCAGCGACTTGAGAATGGCTTCTGCCGCGCGCACTGATTCCTGGTTCGGCTGGGGATGCCCGCCGTTGAAATAGCGGTAACCGGGAAGTTGGTAGGCGGACGGATTGGGGTCTGCAATAATTCCCTGCACCGTTGAGCCAAGCTGGCGGGAAAGAATCTCTGCCATGCGGTGCGCAGCTTTCCCTAACGAGACCACCAGCACGCGCGAGTACGATTTAAATCATACAGATCGTCGCACACGCGCAGCACTCCGCGATCATAGGACACGTGCCGCTCGAAGGCCTCGCAGATCCCTGCTTCATTCAGCGCATCCAGAAAAATTTCTTTAGCCAGCGATCGCATGGTATGTCCCAGTGACATCAGCTCCCTTTGGCTTGCAAATGAAAGTTTGTGCTCACCCAGTCCTGAATCGCCTGATGCAGTTCAGGTAGATGGCCTTCAAAAAAGTGGTCCGCTCCTTCCACCAGCACCAGATCTTTGGGATCGTGAGCCGCCGCTACCACTTCTCGCAGCTTCTCCTGGGGGCTGAACTGGTCAAGCCCTCCGCTCACAAACAACTTGGGCTTGGCGCACTCTTCCAGAAACTGGTAAGTATACACACGGCCTTCGGCGGCCACCGGCGTTCCCAGCGAGATTAGCCCCAGGACGCGCAGGTCAGGACAGGCCGCGCGCAGTCCCGTGGCCGCACCAAAAGAGAAGCCGCAAAAGAGCAGCGGCAAATGAAATTCGGCATCGAGCCAGTCGAGCGCCGTGCGCACCTCGTCTACCTCGCCGCGGCCCTGATCGTGTTCACCTTCACTCAATCCCGCCCCGCGAAAATTAAAGCGAAGCACGGGGAGCCCGAACCCGTTCAATGCCTTCATGGCTCTGTACACAACCTTGTTGTGTACGGTTCCACCATATAAAGGATGAGGATGGCAGACCAGCGCCGCGTATTTGGCATCTGGCTGGCCCTGGTTGAGGAGGGCTTCAAGGCGGCCGGCAGGGCCTTGCAGGAAAAAGGATTTGATTCCAGTAGGCACGTTATTTTTTATCACAGAGGACCCTTGGCAGTGTGAAATGCTTGCTTCTGTAATCCCGAGCCTAGCGAGGGATCCCTATTATCGCGTGCCACTTAAGGGGAACATGTTTGTACTTACGTTCCAAAGTCAGCTGTCACCTTCGATGATAGGGATCCCTCGCCCGCAAAATGCGCGGGTTCGGGACTTATGGAAAAGGCTCTCCGTGTTCGTAAGTAAATGCCCTCTGCCGCAAGCCTGATTTATCCTGTATCGGCGGATATGGACCCCATCAAACTAACACGCAGGCTCATTGATATTGAATCCATCAGCGGCAATGAGGGCGCTGTGGGCGCAGAACTGTACGATGAGCTCTGCCGCCTGGGCTACACCACACACAAAATTCCCGTTGCGCACGAGCGCTTCAACGTGCTGGCAACGCTCGATGACCTTCCGCCGCAGCTCGTCTTTTCCACGCACATGGACACCGTGCCGCCTTTCATTCCTTCATCAGAGGACCATGACAATGTTTACGGGCGCGGTTCCTGCGATGCAAAAGGGATCATCGCCGCACAGGTTGCCGCCTGCCAGCGGCTGCGTAAAGACGGTGCGGCAGTGGGAATGCTCTTCCTGGTGGGTGAGGAGCGAGACAGCCTGGGCGCAAAGGTCGCCAATGAATCACCGCTCGGCAGCAAATTCCTGATTAACGGCGAACCCACGGACAACAAGCTTGCTGTAGCCTCGAAAGGCGCTTTACGCGTGGAAATTATCGCGCGGGGTAAGATGGCACATTCGGCCTACCCTCATCTCGGCGAATCCGCCATTGAGAAGCTGATCACGGCCCTCGAACGACTTCGAGCGATGAAGCTGCCGGAAAATCCTGAAGTTGGCCCATGCACGCTCAATATCGGACTCATTGAAGGTGGCCGCGCGCCGAACGTAATTCCTGATCACGCCAGGGCGCAGCTTCTCTATCGTCTGGTGGGCGCATCCGATGGCCTGCGAAAAGAGATTACGCACGCCGTGGCTGGAATAGCTGAGGCCGAGGTCGTGCTCGAGATTCCATTTATGAAGCTAGGCACAGTACCCGGTGTGGAGACAATGGTGGCTGCGTTCACCACGGACATTCCAGCGCTGAGCAAATGGGGGACTCCGCTGCTGCTTGGGCCTGGCTCCATCCACGTGGCCCACACGGAGCGCGAGTTCATTGCTAAGAAAGAACTCCATCAGGCGGTGGACTTGTATTGCGCCATGGCAAAGCAGCTGTTGGACTCTTAACGTAATTTGAATGGTTTCCATGTTCTCTTGTAATCGGTTCTCATTCGACGATGAACCTGGATCTGTCAAACCTGGCCCGGTTTGGTACCCGACAGTGGCACAGCCGCCCTCGGCTGTGAGTATTCTCCGAGTCAATAATTTCTAAACAAAAAACGAGCGTGCCCTCCGGAACAACCTTTGTTTTGCGCCGTTGAAAAAAACATGTCCCTGGACATTCGTCCCTTTCCAAGTAAACCGGCAACCGCGCAATGTTTTTCAAAAGTATGTTTTTGCACAGCCGAGGCGGCTGTGCCACCGTGACGAGACTGAGCCTGTTGAGGTGACTGCTGCCAAGGGCTACTCATTGTTATGAAAAAAATACCTTACGCCCTCCATCGCTGTCGCCCGTTTCTGATTTATAGGACCTGCTCCCCTTGACTATTGACAAGACCAGACGTATTCTCTTGTCATTAATTGACAGGAACCGCACTGATGGGCAAACCGACAGACCTCATCCAGGGAACGCTGGACCTGCTGATCCTCAAGACGATCGCGCTTGAGCCGATGCATGGCTGGGCCATTGCCCAGCGAATCCGGCAACTCTCAAAAGAAGTGTTGCAGGTGAATCAGGGAGCTTTGTATCCGGCATTGCACCGCCTGGAGCATAACGGCTGGATCAAGGCTCAATGGGGTGACTCGGAAAACAATCGTCGCGCCAAGTACTATTCGCTCACCCGAGCCGGCGAAAAATATCTGCGCGAACAGCAGGCCAGTTGGGACCGGCTCTCCATGGCCATCAATGTGGTTCTGGAAAACGCCTGAGGTGAGGAGCGCATATGCGCTGGCTTGATAAATTCACGCATCGTCTCCATTCCATCTTCGCGAGAAAAAAAGCTGACGCCGAACTTTCAAGTGAACTTGAGTTCCATCTGCAGCTTGAGATCGCACAGAACATCGCCAAAGGGATGAACGCAGACGAAGCCCGTTGTGCGGCTTTGCGCGAATTGGGCGGAGTCGTGCAGGTAGAGGAACAATGCCGTGAATCGAGACGGGTGAACTGGCTGGAGCACATGTTTCAAGACTTGCGTTTTGCCCTGCGCGCGTGGCGCAGGAGCCCCGGATTCACGCTGGTGCTGGTGCTAACGCTTGCGCTCGGCATCGGCGCAAATACCGCGATTTTCAGCCTGGTCAATGGAATCCTGCTTCATCCCATTCCCTTCCCGCACCCGGAACAACTCATTAACGCGGCTTACACCGGACCGGTACCGGAGGGTGCGTTTCTGGGATTTCAGCAACGGCTGAAGGGCATGGAGATCGCCGTCCACAGCTGGTCCGGCTTTAACGTAAACAATGGAGGAACCGCAGTCCGCATGAACGGTTCGCAGGTTTCTTCAAACTACTTTGAGCTGCTGTGCGTGAATGCCTGGAAAGGCCGCATTTTTCGTAAGGGTGATGAAATGCCGGGCCAGGACCACGTGGCGATTATCAGTTACCGGCTCTGGAAGACACGATTTGGGGGTGATCCTGACGTTGTAGGGCAATGGATCACAGTGAACGAAACAGCACGCCAGATTGTGGGTGTGATGCCGCAAGACTTCAGCTTTCCCGCGCCTTCCATTGATCTATGGATGCCGGTCAGGATTGACGCGCAGCACATGTGGGCCGATTTCCTCTACTGGATGATCGGGCGGGTCAGGCCAGGAATAACGCTTGAGCAGGCGCGAGCAGAATTCAAGGCTGCCGCTCCGCAGGTGGCAGCCCAATACCCGTGGACCATGGGAAAAGATTATGTGGCCATGTTCAATATTGGCCCGCTGCAGCACGATAGCGCCGGCGAGATAAGGCCAACACTCCTGCTCTTGCTTGGGGCCGCAGCCCTCATTCTTCTGGTTGCATGCGTAAATGTGGCCAATCTGCTTCTGGCCAAAACAGCCACGCGGGAGCGGGAAATTGCCATCCGGACCGCTCTGGGTGCAAGCCGGCGCCGGATCATCCGCCAACTCCTGACCGAGAGCACTTTTTTCGCCTTGATTGGAGGAGTGGTGGGCGTTCTGTTTGCTCTCGGGACGCTCAATGCGTTGAAGGCCCTTGTGCCTGACTACACGCTGGGGCTTGCGGCCGTGCGAATCGACCTGCACGTAATGGCGTTCTCGCTGGTGCTTTCCCTGCTTACCGCGGTGATTTTTGGTCTGGCGCCGGCCCTGCATGCAACGGCTCCGGATGTCGAGACCTCTTTGAAATCGGGCACGCTCAACGCGAGTCTTAGCCGCAGACGAAGCCGGCTTTCCTCTTCCCTGGTTGTGGCTGAAGTCGCCATGGCCGTGATTCTTGTGATCGGAGCTGGACTGCTGATCAAGAGCCTTTACTTGATGCTGGACTCGACGACCGGGATACAAAGCGACCACCTGCTCACCGCGGAAATCACACCTTCCGCCTCTTTCTGCGCGCAGCGTAACGGCTGCATCGATTTCTACTCCCAGGTTGTACAACAGATTCGCGGATTTCCTGGAGTACGAAGTGCTGCGGTGAGCGACGGAGTTCCGCTTTATTACGTTGGACGGACAGTGGTCGGGGTGGAAGGCCGGCCGGAATTTTCGGCTGAGAAGCCCTATGGGGTTTGGGAGTTCAGCATAAGTCCTGATTACCTGCCAACCATGGGCATTACGCTTTTGCGCGGCAGAAACTTCGACGAAGACGATAGAGCGGGATCGGCAGAGGTGGTGATTGTTGAAAAGGCCCTCGCCGACCTGTTCTGGCCGGGACAGGACCCGATCGGCAAGCACATCAAGCCGTCATGGATGAAGGACTGGCGCACCGTCATCGGCGTGGTTCAGGATGTCCGCAAGTACAACGTAGTGAGCGACGACGTGGCAGCACGCATGCTTGGTGCAGTCTATTTCCCGGAGGCACAGGGAATCATCAGCCCTCCAGGAGAGATGGACGTAGTCGTGCGCACCATGGGAGACCCTCTGCTCCTGGCGCGAGCGTTGCCACAGACAATTGGCAGCATCAGCCAGACTGTTCCCGTCAGCAAAATCAGGACGATGGATGAAGTAATCCAACTCTCGGTGAAGCAACCTCGTTCCACCATGTGGCTGTTCACCGCATTTGCAGGCATGGGCATGCTGCTTGGGATGATTGGAATTTCCGGCATTGTCTCCCACAACGTGGCCCAACGCACACGCGAGATTGGGATTCGAATCGCGATGGGAGCAGAGGGAACTGATGTGCTGGCATTAGTATTGCGAGGCAGCAGCTACCTTATCCTGCTTGGTGTCGCGATTGGAATCGCAGGCGCTTTGGTCCTTACAAGATTTATGGCGGCGATCCTCCATGGAGTCGAGCCAAATGATGTTCCAACATTTTTGACCGTTTCGATCCTGGTGGGAGCCTGCGGATTATTAGCATCTCTTGGCCCATCCCGGCGCGCCAGCAAAGTGGATCCGATCATTGCGCTGAGATGTGAATAAGAAAGCGCACCCCGGAAGAGTGCGCTTTCCGGCTCATCCGTATTACCTTGCAGGTAATCAGATTTCAGTACTGGCCGTAGATCAGAACATCCACTGCGCCCTGTGTGTTGGCGGCGCCTACGCCGTCCATGGCAACGTCCAGCTTGGTTCCGGGCACGTCGTAGACCCGCGTCAACTGGGCGTGCGGTGTGAGCAGAACATGATCAAGGAAAGCCACCAGCTCATTGCCTTCCATGATGGTCAGGCGGATAAACACGTTGCACGTGGAACCGATGCGTTCGTCAGCTACCAAACGGATTTTGTCGAAGCGGCTGGTATCAACGGTACCCAGGTTTTTCGACTCGCCGCCTTTGATGGTCTCGGCTCCAACCTTGGTGCGAAACGCCAGAACGTTTTCAATCTCATGTACGGGAAGAGGGATTTTGGGTGCAGTTGCCATAAAAAGCTCCGTCTTCTGCGCCAGAAAGGCGCGGTTGGAAATGGAAGGACTGCAACAGCTTTGCAAAACCGTTGGTTACTTGGCTTGCTTGCGCCTCCGAGGGAGTGGCTGGGGCTGCCGCTCGCAAGGGGGCGGTTCTTGCGGCGCGGTTCAACGGCTCCTAACTTGCTGCTTTTCCTGTGAGACACTCAAGCTCGCGCAATGAAATTAGGTGTGCGCGCGGGCGAAACGGCGATGGGTGTCTCAAGCAGGAAAGTTGTTGGGAACCTGAGCCGGGCAGTTTCCGTCGCACCGGGCTGCCGTTTCGTATCCGAAAAGAAAGTATATGACCAAGGCGTAAAGCAAAACGCGCAGCTAAGGCAAAAAAGTGAATTGTTTTCAAAAGGAACGGGCGCTACGCTCTTTTCAGTTCCTGCTCCGGCAGTGTTACATCCCGTGCGATCATGGGCAGCCGCGCTGCTCCAAGCAATCCCGCATCACTGCCCAGCAGGGCACGCGTGATGATGGTACTCCGGCGGGCCGGAAGAGCGTCATCGTGAATCGCAGCCCCTTCCACTCCGTGCGCGCCCTGGAGGGGCGCAGTGGCACGATAAACAAATGAGTTTTTTCTAACCGCTTCAAGGAGCGCCGGCGCAAATGCGTCCCAGGCCAGGGACACCCCTCCGCCGATGACGTACATGGGTAAATTAAAGATATTTACAAGATCGGCGATCACCAATCCCAGAGCTTTGCCTACCCGCGCAAAAATTTCCTGGGCGGGCTCATCTCCCTGTACTGCCATTTGATAAACCACCTTGGAGCTGAACTCCGGTTCTTCATCCATGGCACGCGCCAGTTCCGGAGCCTTGCCCATGGCCACCGCTTCCACGGCCATCCTCTTTACCGCTGTGGCCGACGCGTATTGTTCCAGGCAGCCCTGGTTGCCGCAGCCGCATGGTGGGCCGTTAGGATCAGCGGTAATGTGGCCCACCTCGCCGGCCATCCCCGTCATGCCATGCCAGATGCGGCCCTGCAGCACAATCCCGCCACCCACGCCGGTGCCAAGGGTGATCATGCACATGTCATCCACAGTGGCGGCAGCGCCCAGCCACTTCTCGCCCAGAGCTGCGGCATTTGCATCGTTCTCCAGTACTACGTTGGTGCCGAGCCGCTGCTCAATCTCCTGACGGACAGGGTAGTCCTGCCAGCCTGGCAGGTTGGGCGATTCGCGCACCATGCCGGTTTGCATCTCAATGATCCCCGGCACGCCAATCCCGATCCCCGAGAGATGGCCGGTGCTGCTGCGGTATTTTGTGGCGAGACCTTGGATGGCGCTGCACATCTCATAGATCACTTTGTCACGGCCGCGCGTGACTTCCGTTCCGAGGGTGATTTTCTCCAGAATTTTCCCGTTGGTATCGACTGCCGCAACTCTAAGATTTGTGCCGCCCAGATCGACGCCAATGGCAAATGGAATCATTTGAGCTTGAGCCTCCCCGGCAGTAGGTATGATGCCTTAAGCCAGTGTATCGAAAATGCAGATGGGCAGAGCAGTTGGAGTTTCTTAATCATAAAGAGAACGGCGTAATACGAACGACAGTGGGACTCTGCTGCTGGTTGGGCGATTGCGGCCGTTGCGGCGAACCTGTTTGTCCTTTATCTTTCTCGCATGCAAATTCAGGACAAAGTAGTCATTGTGACCGGCGGCGCAAACGGCATTGGACAGGCGCTGTGCCGGAAGTTTGCTGCGGAAAAAGCCAGAGCAGTTGTGGTCTCCGACATTGACGTGCCCGGCGCAGAGCGCGTTGCGGCGGAAATTCAGGGCGAGGCAATCGTCGCCAATGTGGCCGATGAGGCAGACGTAAAGAACCTGGTGCAGGAAACGACAGAGCGCTTCGGCCAGGTGGACGTCTTCTGCTCAAACGCGGGTATCGGCGTGGCAGGCGGACCTGAAGCTTCAGACAGTGACTGGCAGCGAAGCTGGGACGTAAACGTGATGGCGCACGTTTACGCCGCGCGAGCCGTGCTGCCGCAGATGCTCGCCCGCAAATCCGGCTACCTGGTGCAGACAGTTTCGGCTGCAGGACTGCTGACGCAGATCGGATCAGCACCTTATTCAGTCAGCAAGCACGCTGCTCTGGCCTTTGCGGAATGGCTCAGCATTACTTACGGCGACCAGGGCCTGCGCGTGTCTGCACTTTGTCCGCAGGGCGTGCGTACCAACATGCTGGCAAGGGCGGAGTTTGCCGGCGGCGCGTTCCTGCTGGATACGGCGATTGAGCCTTCGCAAGCGGCGGACGCGGTAATCCAGGGCATGGCGGAGGAGAAATTTTTGATCCTGCCGCATCCGGAAGTGGCGAAGTATTTTCAGAACAAAGCCAACGATTACGAGCGGTGGTTGCGCGGCTTACGCAAGCTGCAGGCTACTACGCAAATCTTGTCTCCGAAGATTTAAGTGGCGTGATTTAAGCCGGGCAAACCTGAAGTCGTCTACGAAGAAAGCCGCTGAGATGAAGTTTGCGTGCGGGCTGCGAAGTCATCAATGATCGCGTGGCTGGTCTGCATGGCCTGCTCCATGCCCGGCTCAATACCCCATCCAAGCACCTCTTTGGAGCCATGCTTCTGGACAACATAATGAAAAGCTGCCGCGGGATCAAAGCGGTCAGCCACGATATCGGCAACATACTCGCCGCGGCGCATGGATAGCGCGGAGTGGTTGGTGCTGATCATGGTCTCTTCCAGCGCCATACGATGGGCCGCAATCACGCCCTCCAGGGCTTTGGGAGAAAAGCCGTGCACGGGATACTGGCAGATTCCGATAGCTGCCATATCAGGAAAAGACACATTCACTACTTTCTCGTAGGCAGGAAGCTGATCACATCCATCCACGCCCTTCAAAGCCCAGGACATCTCGCCCGCGGTGCGAAAGCCAGCAAAGCCCTGGCGTAGAGAATCTTCAATCGAACGTTCCAGCATCTCCATCATCGCCTGTGGCTCAAATTTTCCGTTGGGAAAATAAACTTCGTCTTCGCTGTGAATTTCCAGCGCCCCGCGCCGGAGCTCCCGATGTGTGTCCACGCCACGCGCTTCAAGAGCCATACGCAAGCGCGGAATCACCTCCTGTTTTTGCGCACAGAAGCAGCGCTCGCCTTTGCGCAAACCATCGAGCATATAAGGAACAAGAGTCTCAAGCAGCGTGGCGTGATCACGATAAAAGATGCATATATGATCGCCCCGCTTGAACTGAAACACTGAAGAAGAGGTGAGCATTTCTAAAGGCTCCGTCAAACCTTTCGAACGGGGAGAAATTTTAGAACACAAAGCCGGGTTCCTAGGCAAGAAAAACAAGAAACTCGCCTTAATTCCATTGTGCCAACCACAAAGCCAGCGAGTCGGATGCTGCGATGGCTGAGAGCAGCTGAGATTTGTGCTCACAATCAGCATTCCCCTGCATCTTAGGCAGAATGGCGGCGCTACTGGTGAAACAACTCTGTCGCGCGCCAAATTCTTGCGCTTCGATGAGGTGAGATTGATGAACCGTCGCCAATTTCTGGGAATGATGGCCGCTGCTTCTTCCGCTCTTGTTCTGGACCGTGCTCTTCCCCTCAATGCCTCGGAATGGCTTTTTCAACAGGACCCGAATACATCCGGCATTGATCACATTGTGCTGGTGATGATGGAAAATCGCAGCTTTGACCATCTGATGGGCTGGCTGCCCAATGCCAATGGCCGCCAGGCCGGTCTGAGTTTTGTTGATCCCGCCGGCGTATCGCACCCAACTCATCAGCAATCGCCGGACTACACCGGCTGTCCACTGACCGCTCCTTTTCGCGACCCTGATCATTCCTACACCGGCGCCCGTGTGCAGTATGACAACGGCTTGATGGACGGGTTCCTGCTGGATTCGAGTAATGACATTTTCTCCATTGGCTACTACGTTGAGTCCGATCTGCCTTTCTACAGTGCTCTGGCGCGCAACTTCACCACGCTCGACAATTATTTCTGCTCCATCCTGGGCCCCACTTTTCCCAACCGAATCTTCCAGCACGCCGCGCAGACTGACCGCCTCTCAAACAGCGTGACCATCTCCACTCTGCCCACTATCTGGGACAAACTGCAGGCCGCCGGAATTTCAGCCAGATATTACTTCAACAACGTGCCCTTTCTGGCCCTCTGGGGAACAAAGTATCTCGGCATCTCGGCGCCCTACGCGCAGTTCCTGGTGGATGCCGCTAGCGGAAACCTGCCGGCAGTCTCGTTTGTTGATCCGCTCCTCACGATCACTGATGACGGCACCGGAAATGACGACCATCCGCATGCCGATATTCGCGCCGGAGATGCTTTCCTTGCGCATGCCTTCCATGCCGTGGCCAACGGTCCGGACTGGGCAAATACGGTATTCATCGTGAACTTTGATGAGTGGGGCGGATTCTTTGACCACGTAGCTCCTCAGCGCGCCGCAGCGCCCAACAATGTGGACACGGACTTGGTGAACGGAAAAGCGCTGCTCGGCTTCCGCGTGCCTACTGTGGTCGCCTCTCCTTTCAGCGTCGGCAATCCGGCGCAACCGCTGGTGAACCATCTGGTTTACGATCACACTTCTGTCCTCAAGCTGATTGAGTGGCGCTTTGGACTGACTCCGCTCACCGCGCGCGACGCCAGCACAGATGTAAACAATCTCTTGAGCGCACTCACGCTGGGAACGGCTGCAGCTTCCGCGCCGCACCTGCCCCAACCACACCGTCCATTGCCCGTGCCTTGTCCGCTCGGCGCTGCACAGACTCTGCAAGACACGCTCGGCCTGAGCCAACTGCAGCAACTGGCTGCAGGACAGGGATTCTCATTGCCATGAACGAGCCGCAACTCATGACGAAGTTTCAGACGTAACAACTCGCCCAGCAGTAGAAGATGAATCAGCCCCACGCCCTTCCCAGTGGCGAAGGTGAGCTGCGCGCCTTTGGCTCATGTTCAACTCGCGTCTGGTACTCACGTCTTCAACTCGCGTTTTGCCATACCCTGTGCACGCTCTACTCACATCGTGCTACGGAAAAATGCCCGGTGGTAAACATTGGCGGCAAAGCGTAGACTTCTCTGCGGCTCCGGGAACATAGCTCGAAACACCCGGGTTCCCCCGCATCCTGCAGAGCCATTTGAGTTCAATCTTGCCCCTCAGGAGAGAGTGTATGAAAGCAAGCCTCCACCCTTCCCCAGGCAGTTTCCTCAATCGCAAAGCGCTGGTTCTGCTGGCCGTGTTTGCGATGTTTGGATTCCTGCAAACCTTGCACGCACAAACCGCACAGCCGGCCGATGCCGCCCCTGATTCAGCTTCTGCCGGACCCGAAGCCCAGATGCCCGTCCAGGACATTCACAACCCTGTTGATTTTCTGAACGACGAAGCTGCCGCTGATTCCAACATCACGGTTGATCCTCCAGGCGCAGTGCCCAACGTGGTTTCCGTGGTGAATTTCAGCGGATCATTCATTGGTCCTGATGGAGCGGGAGGAACCAAGAGCTTCCCGTTTACCATGATGGGCAACGATCCACTCAAAGGCAGTACCTCAAATATCCCGACTAATATCATTGCCGTGGATGTGGTGCTGTTGAACGCGGACGGAAGCACCGCTTTCACCGTCCCGGTGGATCCCTTCGTGCAACTGGTACTGAACTCCCCGAATTTCAGGCGCGCCGACTACACCCTGGGGCACCTGCAGTTTGCCGATGCGGTGCAGCGGGCTGAGTTCTTCAACCACATGAAGGACAACTGGCATACCAACCTTGTTCCCGTCACCGTGGTAGAGCACCAAACCGTCATGGTGCCGTTCACGGTCATCCTGAATATTCGCGGAGTGCCGACCCAGGTGCGTACGTGGTTCACCCGCACATCCACTGATGGAAACACCGTGGTCTTCATGCTGCAGCAGTTCTTTAACCAGCAGTTCAGCAACATTGGCATTAACGCCATCAACGCGGGCGACTGGACCACCAATGCCATGAACATCCAGCTCTTCCCCAATACATTCCTGTTTACGCCGAGCGCCACGCCCCTGGTCACGCGCGGCCCGTGCTGCGTTCTCGGCTTCCATACTCTGTTCCGCGACACCAGCGTCACACCGCAGCCGCGCTGGATTTCCGCCTATGCCAGCTGGACTTCGCCGGGAACATTCCTGAACGCTGAGATTCTTGACGTGCTTCCGCTCAGCCACGAAATTTCAGAATCATTCAATGATCCGTTCCTCAACAACATCACGCCGCGCTGGCAGTTCCCCGGCGAGCCGGGAGTGTGCCAGGGCAATCTGGAAACAGGCGATCCGGTGGAGGTGGTGGCTCATCCGGCGTTCCCGGTAACCCTGAGCATTGATAATGCGGACGGCACGGAGCTGAAATTTAATTTCCATCCGCAAACCGAGGCGCTGGTGCAGTGGTTCACCCAAGCCGCACCATCGGACGCGTTCCAGGGAGCATTCAGTTATCCCGGAACAGCCGCCCTGCCCGGCCCGGCGCTGCCGTGCCAGTAAAGCTTCGCTGATCTCAAGACTCACCAGCGTCAAGGCCAAAAGGGGGCTGCCGATGGGCGGCCCCCCTTTTTGTGGATGAACATGGATGAACTGATGCGCAAGTTTCTTCCCGCATCAAGCGTGCCCATCTTCCGTGTGAAACGGAGATGGGAACCTTTGCAGGCATTCTATGCGGCTGGCTTTTTCCGTTTGCCTGTACGCAATTGGTCGCTCTGGACGTCCGCATCTCCCTCTTTTTTATCGATATGGAGTTCCTCATGCCGTACGTCGTCGGAGACACGTTGGGTATCCTGGGCAGCGCGCTTTCCCACCCGCACTTCTTCCGTGACGACTGGTTTCTTTTCCACTCGCACACGCTCTTCACTCAGGGGTACCCGGATTTCCTGGTCACTCCCTATCTCACCTGCGGGTTGCTGCTCTCCAGAGACTGGGACGTTCTCCACGACCAATTCTTCTCGAGAAACCGGCACTTCCACAGTACGTTGTTCGGTAACTACTTCTTTCCTCAAGCGGACTTCCCCGCGCTGGACGCGTTCTTTATACGTCCGCAGGATTTCTCCCCGGAGCTGAATCCGGTAATCTTCCGCTGCCGGGCTCACGCCAGTGCCGCTTCGGGCGGCAACCTGCTCAAATCCGCTTTCACGCAACTCTCCACCCGCTGACTGAAGGATAGAGCGAGCCTCCTCAGTTCTAGGTCCCACAACGCTGACCAGAGCGCCGCCTTCTGTGATGCCTCGATAATAGTAGTCAGCGCGATTCTGGTCCCAGCTCAGGGCAGAAGCCGAATCGCGGTAATCAATGTCTTCATCTTCATGTGACGGTCCGGTGAAGAAGTTTTTGAGCTTTTCCCACATGCTCTCGCGGTCTCGGACTTCCTGGGCGCCAACCACCGCGCCCGTCCGGTTCTCGCTACTCATAAGACCAATCTGGCTGGAATCAAATCCAGCATCTTTCAGCCTGGTGACTGCGCTATAAGCATCATCTTTATTTCTAAAAAATGCGATCACCCGTCCCTCAGTCGTACTGATGTCGGGAGTTCTTGTGTACTCCGCCATATTCCGGCTCCTCAATTTAATACGTGCTTTCGGTATCTGATGCCATTGGCTCCGCGAATGTAAATTGGCGAGAGTAGGAATCGCACTCTGGGGAAACTGAAGCCATTCTGACATCCAGGTTGCCACCGTTTTCCAGTTGAGCATGCGAGTCGCCGGGCCAAATCGAGGGCAGCCCAGACGATAGAAGAAAAAAGCGGTGGCCGCGAATTAACGCAAAACAAACCTCTTATCTGCTTGGATCAGGGTGAAGCTGCGGCTTTGTTGCTCCCAAGCTGCGAAGCGCGAAAGAATTCTTCGGGGCATTCCGAGGCGGATGATCCTATAGCAAAGCGCCCCGCCAAGGTGTGATGGATGGACGGGGCGCCGAGGGATTGCCTGCTGGCTCAATTGACAGAAAAGATGCTGTTTTTTTGCAGCTTGCTGAACGTCAACTTACGCAATCGCAAGCTGTCTCTGGCGTGAATTCCCCCGCTTCAGGAGGCTCTCGCGTCAAGGCCGAAATAGGAACGTCAAGAAACGACGTTTCCGCGCTAGGTCCTGTTTTTATGAATCACACATCGGAGAAGGGTTGAACGCGAAGTCTGCAGCTGGCCATCATGCGCCTTCATTTCTCATTACAAATAAATTTTTCTGAGAGAGGAACCTGCCGTCCAATGGATCCTGATCTATTGAATTCCTGGAAAGAAATTGCGGCCTACATGGGCCGCGGGGTACGAACCGTCCAACGCTGGGAGCGTGACTTAGCGCTGCCGGTCCGCCGCCTTGGCAAAGAAAGAACCATCGTCGCGCCCAGAAGCGAGAAATTGATTGCTGGTTGCATGGCGCTCCACAGAGAAGCGATCTGCGAATGAGCTCAACGAGGTCATCAGGCATTTTCCGCTTATCTGAAAACCGCGAACGCATGAAGAGGCGAAGCCATGAACTCGTGGAGCGCTCGTCGCAGTTGCTGCAAGGCAAGGAGCACCGTTGCGCTTGCTGAGGCGATTTGTGGGGGTAGATAGACGGGAACGCACGCGGAATACGATAGGCAAAGCGGCCTGAGGGGGCTGAACCGCGCATTGATGTGCTGCGCAGATGGAACGCACACCTGTTTAGCGAGGGAGCATTCGCTCTCTCCCGCGCTGGGCAGCATGCGCCGGAGATTCCGGTTCAGCGGCCGGGAATATGACGCGGACAGCCCGCAGCTTGGAGCGGTACAAATCTTTAGGAGGTCTATGCCTTTTCCTTCAGACGATTTAGCTCTTCAAGGCAGGACTGGGCCGCGGACTTGGCCTGATCAAAAGTGTATTCCTGACCCCAAAAGACAATTTCGGGGGAGCCGAGCTTTTGAATAATCCAATGGCAGACTTTTCCATCAGAGCGGGTATCCAGAAGTATGTCTGCGATGTATTCGCCCAACTCCAAACGGGTGTTTGAAGGCTCTTGGGCTTGTTTTGCCGCCGCAACCAAAAGGAGCTCCTTTTTCATACCTGCCCTGGCCCTGGGGAAGGGGCTGTTCGCATTAAGATACATTAAGAAACAACTTTGGTTGCTTTTGATGCGCCCAGCTTAAAAGGGGACGCGATTACCAAAGTTACAGGCGCCATACCAGGGGCAGGCTGCGAAAGCAGTATCTCCGGTAAAATGTCGCGCAACGACGTTCGAGTTTCGAGGCTCCGTATGAATGACTCGCCTGAAAATGATTCCACCAGAAAGCAACTTCCTTTCAGGCTTGAGCCCGGAGACCAAGTCACTGAGGCATTCGCTCTGTGGGCAGCTTCTGACCGGATCGCCGCGGAACTGGGCAAGTGCTGCGCTTGCAACGGTCCGACGTTTCGGGTTGTGACGATTACCTCGGCAACGAAGTTGGAAAAGCGGGCAGCATTATGCGGGAAACACTTTGCGATAACAGCAAAGGCGTTTACTCACCTCAGATCCCAAAAGAGTCCAGAAGCTTAATCAGAGGCTCAGTCCTGTTTTGATTACCTGCGTCGACGGACGGCGCGCGATTGCTCGTATTGATCCGGGCGCGCGTGAGACGCCGAGGGCGAGCTGACGCTAAAACGCTTCTGCGAGGTAGAGAGATCAGTTTCGCCGAGCAGCAACATATTCGTTGAACCAAGGAAAATGCCTTTGTCCAGGATGCGGTCAAGCAGATCGCGTAATTCCACCTCATCGGTGGGAGCTTGTCTGCGCACCGTGTGATTGCGCACCCTTTCCTCCCAAACTAAATGTGTTCAGCAGCAACGAAGGCGCGCTGGAGCGAACTTTTGCCCCGATCCCCTCTATTTTAAGCCGTCAGGAAGCCGAGTCAAGTAGCGGGGCGGTTTGGCCATGGGTGATTTTAATTTCGACAGGGCTAACAATGTTTCCTGCCGGGCGCATTGATGAGTCGCTTCGATTGATCGATTAGTTCTATTGTTTTCTTCACCGTCGCGTGCACTCATTGAATGGTCTTTTTGGCCGACGAGATGGCGATATCCGCATGCTCCTGGTAGGTGAGGATTTCACTCTCAAGCAAGTGGGGAACCGAGCGCGGCTTATATTTCGTTACCCCACCGGGGCTTAATTGTAAGCTCTTATTCAGATCGCCCATGCGAGGTTTCAGAACATTTTCAGCGCGATACTGCGAGCGCGAGGGCAGGTTTGCCGCAGCGCATCCCGGGACTCTGCGATAAATACATGCATCTGCGCTTCTGACCAAAAGGCCGTTTGGCGTCGAAGCGCGGAGCCAGCAAAGGATGCGCAAGATCCGCATTTATCTATTTGAGCTGCCCGGAAATTTTGCCTGTTCTGAAGTGTGGTTCGAGCCCCATCGGATGATTGCACCGGCCAGGGCCGTACTTCCTGGACAACAAAGGCGGCATTCCTCATGATTTGGACGGCCCTGAAATCCCGACAATTGCGCAGCCGGTGTCAGGTTGCTGGATTCTACTCAGGCATTACAGGCGGGTTGTATCTGCCTTGTTTTTCATCCATTACGAGGGTAACTTTAGTCCAATTCCCTTCTGGTGCAAAATGCCCGTAGCAGTTTTCGTGCGACGCAGTTGACACAAGCGCACGCGAGTTTGCCGCAGGAGTCTCCCGCATGATGCAAGCAGTACTTGAGAACGCCGCCCCTCTGAAGCCCAAACGTAACAACCGCCGTTCCCCCCGAGCCAAGATCAATATGCATGTGAAGGTTTGGCGGCGCATCAAGGGAGAGAAGAAGCTTGTTCCAGGTTATTCCAGAAACATCAGCCAGGACGGGATCGCAGTTTTTATCCCAGCACAGCTTGCGGTGGACGAGAAGGTGGAGCTGCAATTCAAGCTTCCGGGCTTCTCTACAGAGGTGACGGTGCACGCTGTGGTCCGGGGCTTGAACAAGTTCCAATATGGGATGGAATTCACCAGCCTTGAGGGCGCTATGAAGCGCTTGCTGGCTGCTGCTGCGGTGGCCTGAAACCTCTGGCCGCAACTTATCTGCAGACGAGCTAAGCCGCGGCGCCTTCCGGCCCAATAAGCGGCAATTCGTGTAACACCACGCGGAAACCCCGGCCGGCATGGATCACCGGCGGGGTACACCAGTTCGAAGCTCACCTTCTCCCGCCGCCATTTGGCGTAGCGGGGAAACTCCTCGCCCGAAAGAGAATTACTTCATGGGGAAGCGGATATTCGCCGTGAATCACTTTTTATAAATGCCAGTTTCAGGAATCAGAGTACCTGTCTTGAAGGGGGCGACGCAACCGCCTGAGCAGATGATTTCATCAGATAGGGCCGTGCCTTGACTGGCAACATAGGCATTTCCTTGCGATTTTGGGTGCTCTTAATATTCAGCCAGTTGCGGTCTGCTCTCAAAATTGCAGGGCTCCTGAACAGCATCTTGCTTGTGATACGCGGAAATGCTAGCTTGCAGACATCTCATGTTTCCTCGGTGGAAAACGGCCTTCTTTGAGTCATGGTGACCAGAGAAGGCCGCTTCAATTCTGGGCATCTGCAATAGACCTCTCCTTCCGGCTTGACACTGCCTAATATTTCCATTATTGTCGAAATATAAAAATGCCGAGGACACCAAGACGAACTGAAGATGTAGTGAGATTTGCAGACATGCTATCGGCCATGGGAACCGGGCCGCGATTGCGTATTGTTCGTCTACTGCTCTCGGCCCACCCGGAGGGCTTGTTTGTCAGGGACATCGCGAGCGAGCTTGATATCGCGAATTCCACTCTTTCTCACCATCTGGAAAAGCTAAAAAACGAGGCGTTAGTCACGGTTGAACGCGAAGGGACTTTCCTGCGGTATTGCGCCAACTGTGATGCTCTGCAAGAGCTTCTGGGATTCCTGTTTGCCGAATGCTGCACACGCAACAAAGCCATACCAGCGCAGAAGATTACCTGCTGCCGGTAATCTCTGGAGGATGCAATGACGGATGCGATCAAGGAAATTGTGAAAAGCAAATACGGCGAGGCTGCAAGACGTGTTTCCGCCGGTGGAAGCAACTCCTGCTGCGGCGCGGCTGCGTGCGGCACTGATATTGATCCAATCACCCGCGACCTTTACGACAATTCGCAAACCGGCACGCTTCCGGAGCAGGCCGTGAATGCTTCTCTGGGGTGCGGTAATCCTACGGCCCTGGCGCAGCTGAACCCAGGTGAAACGGTTCTGGATCTTGGCTCCGGAGGAGGAATTGACGTGCTGCTTTCCGCCCGTCGCGTGGGACCCACGGGCAAAGCTTATGGCCTTGACATGACGGATGACATGCTTGCTCTTGCACGGGAGAACCAGAAGAAAGCGGGCCTTGAAAACGTGGAATTCCTCAAAGGCGAGATTGAGAACATCCCTCTCCCGGACAATTCCGTGGATGTCATCATCTCGAATTGCGTGATTAACCTTTCTGGTGACAAGGACCGTGTTTTGCGGGAAGCGTTCCGCGTGTTGAAGCCGGGAGGGCGCTTTGCTGTTTCTGATGTTGTGGTGCGGGGCGAGGTTCCTGAAGAAATCCGACGGAGCATGTTGCTCTGGGTGGGCTGCATCGCCGGGGCCCTGAGCGCTTCTGATTATGAATTGAAGTTGAAGGCTGCCGGTTTCCAACAGATTGAGCTTGAGCCGACGCGCGTTTACAGCGCGGAAGATGCCCGCACCGTTCTGTCTGGACACGGAATTGACGTTGACTCGATTGCCTCCCAGGTTGAAGGCAAATTTATCAGCGCTTTCGTCCGTGCGGTGAAACCGAAGTCGTGTTGCGCGCCTGGCTGCTGTGCTTTAACTGTCTGACGCGAGAGAGCAATACAATGCGCGGTTTCTATTGCAAGTCGGCTTGGGCTTCGCGCCGGCACGATATCTTGCCGGAGATAGGCCGCGATATCTTTCCAGGAATTGAGCATGTCCGGGTGCATGAGTGTAGAGGGGCATCTACTCCCCATGAATAGCTTACTCGAATCCTCGGAATGGAGTCGCGGGCATACCAAAAAGCGGCAAATCCAGGATCATTGTGATTTCTTAAGTTGTTCGCTGCTGATTTCACTGATTTGCGCTGAATCAGAGTAAGCCCTTACCTCAAAGGGCGCAAAGGGCGCCACGAAACAAACGGCTTTACCGCACAAACGGGACAAACAAGAGTGTCTGTGGCCACACGCTCAGATTGTCGGTGAGGAATATAGGCGATGGCGCGCAGGTGGCAATGGAGAGCGCCCGGTTGAGAGTTTGCTCACGGCCTGTTAAAACCATTGCTGCCATTTTTTTTTTTTGGTCGTTGGTCTTTGCTCTTTGGTCTTTGCCTATGCCTGTTACGCAAAATCATTCTGCCTTGCTTGACTTGTGCCGGCAGCGCCAGCCGGAAATGCTGGACCTGTTGCGGCGCATGGTGGAAATGGAGTCGCCCAGCGACAACAAGGAAACACTGGACAAGTTGGGCAGATTTCTTGGCGCGGAGTTTTCCCGGTTGGGCGCAGGCGTGGAGTTCATTGCGCAGACTGAGGCCGGCGATCACATGAAGGCGGAACTGGCGGGAACTGCGGGGCGCGTGAAAAAAGCGGAGGAGCGGGGGAAAGCGGAGCCACCGGGAAATTCCGCAAAGCCCATTCTGCTGCTGGGACATTTTGATACCGTCTGGCCCCTGGGCACGCTAAGCAAGATGCCCTTCAAAGTGGAAAACGGGCGGGCGTATGGTCCGGGCATTTATGACATGAAGACCGGACTTGTGATGATGCTGTTTGCGTTGCGCGCGCTGCGAGAGATGGGCGCACAGCATCGTGCGGTGACGGTGCTGCTGGACAGCGATGAAGAAGTGGGCAGCCGGACCGGCAGGCCGGTGGTGGAGGACGTGGCGAGAAATTGCGAGGCCGTGCTGGTTCTGGAGCCCTCGCAAACGATTCACGGATATTTAAAGACGGCGCGCAAAGGGGTGGGAGATTTTCGGCTGCGGGTCCGCGGACGCGCGTCGCATGCGGGAGTGGATTTTGAAAAAGGTCATAGCGCCATTGTTGAGCTCTCGCGCCAACTGTTGCAGGTGGCGGAGTTCACTGACCTGGAGCGCGGCATCACGGTGAATCCGGGAGTGATTTACGGCGGAAGCCGCACCAACGTGGTGGCGGCAGAGGCGATGGCAGAGATAGATGTCCGCATCGCGCGGCTGGCAGACGGGCCGGAGCTGGAGAGGAAATTCCAGTTGCTCAAAAGGTTTGATCCGGGCTGCACGATTGAACTGAGCGGAGGGATCAATCGGCCGCCCATGGAGCGCACGACAGGCACGGCCAGGCTTTTTCAAATCGCCAGAGAGCAGGGCGCGGCGCTGGGCATGGAACTTGCGGAAGCTTCAACCGGCGGCGGATCTGATGGGAACTTTACTTCCGCGCTGGGCGTTCCCACTCTGGACGGCCTGGGAGCGGTCGGCGAAGGAGCACACGCCAGCAATGAGTCGATTCTCTTAGAAGAGTTGCCGCGGCGGACGGCGCTGCTGGCGGCACTAATTCAATCTCTTTGATACATAAGGGTTTATTAAGAACACTAACCAACCCCTCAGGTAAGTGCTTTATTTCTCAGACTTTCTTTGACTCGCTGCTCCGAATTGGCCTACAATCAAACTCGAAGTCACCCTTCAGAGTCTGACGGAACGCTATCTTTAGCGTGGCGGTTCCGAATCAATGGAGTAATAAAATGTTTGGTGGAAAACTTGGTGTTCCGGAACTGCTGATCATCCTGGTCATCGCTCTTATCTTCTTCGGTCCCAGTAAGCTGGGCGATCTCGGAAAGGGCCTTGGCGACGCGATCAAAAACTTCAAAGGCGCCATGAAAGAAGGCGAGCAGGAACCTGCTGCTCAGCCGGCGGAAAAGAAGTAAGCCGAATCAGCTGAAACCATTCGTTTGTAACATCTCTGCCACTAAGGGCAGAGGTAATCCAACCACATTGGAAAATTCCCCATCCATGCGGTCGGCAAAACGGGCAGCGCCTCCCTGGATGGCGTATGCTCCAGCTTTGTCCATGGGTTCGTTGCTGGCCACGTAGCGCTGAATCTCTTCCTCACCCAGATCACGAAAAAAAACACGCGTGGTGCACGCGCGCGTGTCACTCTGCCCATGCGGCTTCACCAGGCTTACGGCAGTTGTGACTTCGTGCGCTCGCCCGGAGAGAATGCGCAACATGCGCGCGGCGTCGGCGTGATCGATAGGCTTTTCCAGCAGGTGCTCGTCCGCGACGACGATTGTATCTGCGCCGAGAACGTAACGCCCGGGAAAGCGCTGAGCCACAGCACGGGCTTTCTCTTCGGCCAGCCGCAAAGCGTACGCTACCGGCGTTTCTCCCGGTTGGCGTTGCTCGGGGATGTGAGCAGGATGCACCTCAAAGGCGATTCCGGCCTGCCCCAGGAGTTCAAGGCGGCGCGGCGAAGAGGAAGCAAGGATCAGGACGTTGTTCGTTTCCGGCGAGTTTGGCAATGTCGGCAATCCTGGCAATCGTTCGAAGCGCAGGTATATCAGGCTTTTAATTGCGCTCTCTCTTCTAAGCATCCTGAAAGCGTGCAACTTCCTTCTCAACATACGTGAAATCTGCCTTGATAAGCAAAGCCGGAGAGATGCTGGGCGCGTGGCCGGAGCATGACCAGTGTGAGTTTCGCGTGTGGGCGCCCGCTGCGCACCAGGTTACTCTGCGGCTGATGCACGAAGGCGCTGAGCAGGACCTGAGGATGACGCAGGACGCCGACGGCGAGCATTTTTCTCTGACCGTGCACGCTCATCCCGGAGACAAGTATTTCTACATTTTGGATGAAAACAAGCCCGTTCCAGATCCAGTTTCACGCTTGCTGCCCGAGGGAGTGCACGGGCCAACCGAGATCGTCAGTCCGCAACAGTTTGCCTGGTCCGACGACACGTGGCGCGGTCTGAGCGTGAAAGATTACATCATCTATGAGCTGCACATCGGAACGTTTACTTCGCAAGGCACTCTGGATGCGGCCGCCGACCAGCTTCCGTACCTCAAAAAGCTGGGCATTACCGTGATTGAACTAATGCCAGTTGCGGCTTTCCCCGGCACGCGCAACTGGGGCTATGACGGTGTTTCTCCTTATGCGATCCAGGCAAGCTACGGCGGTCCGGAGGCGTTGCGCCGTTTTGTGGACACGGCTCACGCACTCGGCCTGGGCGTGATGATGGACGTGGTCTACAACCATCTGGGCAACGAAGGAAATTACCTGAGACTGTTTGGGCCCTATTTCACTGACAAGCATCACACGCCGTGGGGAGAAGCCATCAACTATGACCAGCCGGGCAGCGATAGCGTGCGGCGCTACTTCGTGGAAAATGCGCTGTACTGGGTGTGCGAGTATCATCTTGACGGGCTCCGCCTGGACGCGGTGCAGACGATCAAAGATGATTCGCCCATGCACATTCTGGCAGAGATCAAGGAGCGTGTTGCTGAACTGTCTTCCGAATTCGGACGCGAAGTAACAGTAATTGCCGAAACTGACGAAAACGATGAATCTATCGTGCGTCCGCTGGAGCGCGGCGGAGACGGCCTGGACGCCGCCTGGAGTGATGACTTCCACCACGCCATTCACGCGTTTTTTACCGGCGAACGCAGCGGCTACTACCAGGATTTTGGCCGGCCGGAGCAGATTGTTCGCGCCTTGAATGAGGGTTTTGTCTTCCAGGGCGAGCCGTTTGACTTTTGGGACGGCCGTCCGCGCGGCACCACGTCGCGGCACATGCCGGCCGCGGCGCATGTGATCTGTATTCAAAACCACGATCAGGTTGGCAATCGCGCAAAGGGAGAGCGGCTCACAACGCTGGTTCCGCGTGGCGCGCGCAGTCTCAGCGCTGCCCTGCTGCTGCTCTCACCGCACACGCCGCTGCTCTTCATGGGACAGGAGTATGACGAGGAGAATCCTTTCCAGTTCTTCACCGACTATGGTGATCCCACTCTGCAAAAAGCCGTGAGTGAGGGACGGCGGAAGGAATTTAAAGACTTCGATTTCAGTGAAGTTCCTGATCCGCAGGACCCGGCAACCTTTGAGCGATCGAAACTCAACTGGCAGCTCACGCACGGCGAAAACCTGATGCTGCACTGGTATGCGTCGTTAATGGACTTACGCAAGAAATATGTCACCAACTCCGAGCGGACCTGCAAAGCTGAACTCATAGGCGAGACGATCCACATGCAAGTGCCGGCGGAGAACCCTGCAATCCAGGTATTTGCCCGCATCCGCGGCTCAGCCGAACTTCCCGAGCTCGGAGCAGGATGGGACAAGGCGCTGGAGGAAGAAGCGGAAATGTACGCAGTGAGCGTGTGGGTGAAAGCAGCTGTTGTGTAATCCCGAGCGAAGCGAGGGATCCATACCCTCTCTCAAACTTTTGAACAGGGAACATGGGCAACAGGCGGCAGCCATCGAAGTCAGATCGAGAATCCTTCATAACTACGGTTCTCTCGCCTCGCTCGGGATCCAGAAGCTGCTTCGCCAGATAGAATAGCAACTACCGCATTCCTACCTGCCCCTTCACCGACTCAATCAGCTTCTTCGAATCCCACCCCACACCATCTTTGAAAACCACTTCCACATTTTCAATATCGTTGATCTTTGAAGATGGATCGCCTTTCACGATCATGATGTCTGCCTGCTTACCCGAAGCCAGCGAGCCGACGTGATCTGCTACGCCCAGAAATTGCGCCCCGTTCAGGCTTGCGATCTTGATGGCTTCGAGCGGAGAGAAGCCAGCATCCACCAGCAGTTCCACTTCGCGCAAATCGCCGAAGCCTGCAATCACGCCGCCAATGCCGGTGGGATCGAGTCCGGCCAGCAATGTTCCGCCTGCCTTCACGAACGCGCGCTCAAATTCCATTTCTTTCTGGAACATGGTTGGCCACGGACTGTCTTTGCGGGAAGCCACTCGCTTGCGGTTGTCCTGATACACCTTGCGGGCTTCATCAGTAAAGCAATCCAGCGCAGCCTGCGGAACATCAGGCCGTGTGGGAACAAACTGCTCGAACACCGGCAACGTTGAAGTCACGGCAACATGGTGTTGGACGAGCGTCCTGATGGTCTGCTGGATTTCCGGGCCGTTCACATCAAGCTTGTTGGCGGCAATTACGGCCTGCGTGGGATTGGGACAGACATCGGGCTTCTTGTCCGGTGAAAATTCAGTATCCACGGTGAGGCCGTGCTCCAGATCATCAATGCCAAGTTCGGCAGCCTCGCGGAAACCAACGGAGCAAAGGTGGCCTGTGAGCTTGAGCCCGTGCTTGTGGGCCGTTTCAATGGCGGCCTTCAGCTCAGCGCGAGTAATAAAGTTGTACGCCTTGAACGAACCAACACCTTCGTAAATCCAGTACTCCACTGTCCTTCGCGCATCTTCAGGATCTTTGAGCGCGTGCATCTGCTCCGCGAACGAGCCCGGGCCTTCCAGGTACGGCCCGCTCACGTTGATCTTCGGTCCGATCTGCTTGCCAGCATCAATGGCCTTCTTAACTTCAAGGTCCAGATACGGTTCAACCGCTCCGGTCGTCCGGATGGTGGTTACACCCAGGGCAAGATAAAGTCGCGGGAAACTGTATGGCATGTCATGGTAGAGCGCTCCACCGGTCGGATAGAAGAGATGGTCATGCATCCCCACCAAACCGGGAAGAGCAGAGTAGCCGGTGAAGTCCACCCGTTTAGCCTCCGGAGGAATCTGCGCTGAAGCGCTTGGAGCAATGAAGGAGATCTTTCCGGCGGAAATCACGATCGTCTGGTCAGCTTTTGCCGGCGCGCCTGTTCCATCAATCACCCGCACGTGCTCAAGAGCAATCACCGGCGACTGCACACGGATGAAATCCTGGATCTGCTGCTGCCCGGGTTGCTGGGCCGCGGAAAAGATGGAGCAGAACAACACAAACAGTGATATCGGCCAACGCATGAATGCCCTCCCTAAGAAGATTGCAAAAAGAAGAGGCAGGATAAAGGCTGGGACGGTATTTCCGCAACCGAGAAGCTCCCCTCTCTTCAGGATGTGAGATTTCCGAGACAAAGAGGCAAATCAACAGCGTAAAAAGCCGGCGATCGACAGCCAACACCAGAGCTGAATTTTGAGTCAAAGAAAGGATTGAGGTGTGCTGATTGAGACCCCTGGATCGATTCTCCTCAGGTTGCATTTGTGTCCTTATACTCGCTTTTTGCCTTGCGACGGGTTGTGGCGGCTCGGGCGCGCTGAGCGGTACTTTGTCCACTGACCCGAGTCCCTCACCAACTCCAACTCCAAGCGCTTCGCCGACTCCCAGCCCAAGCCCTACACCGATTCCAAGCCCTTCGCCCACTCCAACTCCCACTGCGTCCCCAACGCCGACGCCTGCTCCAACGCCCAGTCCTGCTCCATCAAAATTCAGCAACATTATTGTCGTGGTAATGCAGAACCGCTCTTTTGACCACCTGTTCGGGACATTTCCTGGCGCTAACGGAATCCAGCCAGGCGAGCCTGGGTTCACGCAGACAGATGCCGCGGGCACCAGCGTGTCCGCGTTCCTCGACAACAATCTTGCCATCGCTGACATGCCGCATTTACGCGGCAACCTGACCAGCGACTGGGACAACGGGCTGATGGATAAGTTCGCTTTCAATGGCGGCGACGACGCGATGGGACACTATGACAACACCATACCCGGTGTCGATCTGTTATGGAGTTGGGCGCAGCAGTTCGCGCTAGCGGACAATTTCTTTCCTTCAGCCATGGGCGATGCTCCTTCAAACCAGCTCTACTTGATTGCTGCCAGCGATAACAGCTTCAGTTTCAGCATCCAGCCATTTTACGGGCCTTGCAATACGCAGACCACAACTCCTGCGCCCTATACTTTTCCCCACGTCGGCGATCAACTGGCTGCCAAGGGGTTGGCGTGGTCGTGGTATCACGAAGACTATGGTGTATGCGGGCACTACACACCCCAGGAAAATCCATTCCAGTTCTTCACCAGTTCTCAGAACTCTACTAATCTCAAAGATCTCACGGTGTTCACCACAGATCTGAATGCGGGCAATCTTCCCAGCGTCAGTTTCGTGCAGCCCGGCGCGCAGCACAGCACGCATCCCGCAGCAGGCGTCTCCATTGCCAACGGTCTCGATTGGCTGGACGCCTTTATTCGCCAGGTCCAGGCTTCACCAGTGTGGCCTACCACCGCCATCATCGTGGTCTGGGACTCCTCGGGGGGGTTCTGGGACCACGTGCCGCCTCCGCAGGGCACACTGGACAATCAGGGCTTCGGGCCTCGCGTGCCCATGTTGGTGATCTCGCCGTTTGCGAAAAAAGGATACATTTCGCATGTTCAGATGGATGACGTCTCCATCCTCAGGTTCATTCAGGAGAACTTCGGGCTGGCATCACTGAACCCGCGCAATCAGGTGAGCAATGATCTGAGTGACATGATGTTGCCGTAAACCAGCAATTGGCAATTAAAGTCAGCAATTGGCCACAATCAGCCACTGCCGACAGTCGCGACAAATGTGCGGAAAGCTTGAACCGGAACTAAATTGCCAGTTGCTGATCGCCATTGCTGCCGGTTGAGAGCTGAAACCGCAGATTCACCAGAATCTTTCATCGCTTGGGCGAATGTTAGAATAAGAGACTAAGCCCATCCGCATGGACCGCGCACACATCCGCAACTTTGCCATCATCGCCCATATTGATCATGGGAAATCGACGCTATCCGACCGTCTGCTGGAGTTGACAGGATCGCTTTCCCAGCGCGAGATGCAGGCGCAGGTGCTGGATGCCATGGATCTGGAGCGTGAGCGCGGCATCACCATCAAAGCCCACGCTGTCCGCATGAAGTATGTGGCGCATGATGGCGAAGAGTACCAGCTCAACCTGATCGATACGCCGGGACACGTGGATTTCGCGTATGAGGTTTCGCGCTCGCTGGCCTCGTGCGAGGGCGCTCTGCTGGTGGTGGACGCTTCCCAGGGAGTGGAAGCGCAGACGCTGGCCAATGCTTACCTGGCCATCAACAACGGCCTTGAGATCATTCCTATCATCAACAAAATTGATTTGCCCAGCGCAGAGATTCCGCGCGTAAAAGAGATGATCGAGCAAACGGTTGGCCTCGATACCGAACACGCTCTGCTCGTCAGCGCCAAGACAGGTCTGGGAGTTCCCGATGTACTGGAGGCAATCGTCAAGCGCCTGCCGCCGCCAAAAGGAAATCCGGATCATCACCTGCAGGCCCTGATCTTTGATTCCTGGTTTGATCCTTACCGCGGCGTGATTGTGCTGACCAGGATTTTTGAAGGCACAATGCGGAAGGGCATGAAGATCCGGCTATGGTCGAACGGCAAGGTGTTCGATGTGGAAACTCTGGGTGTGCTCACGCCCAAGCCGGTAGAAATTGATGAATTGGTGGCGGGTGAAGTGGGCTTCATGATCGGTAACATCAAGAATGTGGCCGACTCTAAAATTGGCGACACCATCACCGACGACGCGCGGCCCGCCATTGAAGCTCTACCCGGCTTCCAGGAAATCAAGCCGATGGTCTTCGCGGGACTTTATACCGTGGACGCGCATGAGCATACCGCATTACGCGAAGCCCTGGAAAAACTGCGGCTTAACGACTCTTCCTTCTTCTTTGAACCGGAAAGTTCGGCCGCGCTTGGCTTCGGGTTCCGCTGCGGCTTCCTCGGCCTCCTGCACATGGAGATCATTCAGGAACGGCTGGAACGCGAGTTTGGGCTTGACCTGATCACCACTGCACCCGGCGTGCGCTACAAAATCACCAAAACAGACAATGAAGCAATTGAGGTCGATAATCCGTCGCGCTGGCCTTCACAGAGCGAAATTGGAAAAGTGGAAGAGCCGGTCATTCTGGCTACCATCCTTACCAATGAAGAATATGTTGGCGGCATCCTGAAGCTGGTGGAAGAAAAGCGGGGGAAGCAGAAGGCCTTTGAGTACGTGAGTGCCGCGCGCGTAATGCTTACCTATGAGCTGCCGCTGAATGAAGTGGTACTTGATTTCTATGACAAGCTAAAGACCATATCACGCGGCTATGCGTCGCTGGACTATCACCTTGCGGACTTCTGGGAATCGCCCATGGTGAAGCTCGACATTCTGGTGGCCGGCGATCCGGTGGATGCACTTTCCATCATCGTGCATCGCGATTTCGCCTATGATCGCGGCAGGGCGCTGGCTGCGAAGATGAAACAACTCATCCCGCGGCAGATGTTTGAGGTGGCTATCCAGGCATCCATCGGCGCCAAGGTCATTGCCCGCGAGACTGTGCCCGCCATGCGCAAAAACGTCCTGGCAAAGTGCTACGGTGGTGACATTACCCGCAAGCGCAAACTGCTGGAAAAACAGAAAGAAGGCAAGAAGCGCATGAAGCGCATCGGTAAAGTGGACATACCCCAGGAGGCGTTCCTGGCCGTGCTTAAGGTGGGCGAAAATGCGTGATGCTGGAAAAGCAGAAAAGTTGCTCACTTGATCTGTGCAAATCCTTTCTTTCCAGCATTCTCCTGTGCCCTGTTCCGGTGGCAATGCCGTTGCATCACCTTCACGACAACGTAACTCACTGAAAAATAGAGAGATAGCAGCTGCCGCGAGAGTTGGGCAAAGTTCCGGATGGACGACTCGGCAAGATTAAAAATCTTCCAAGCCAATCAAGAATTTCACAGTTTTTTCCACAGCTTACAACCATCAACCCGGTACAACTACCTTTCTTTTCTGAAGTTGACGGTAATGAAAGTTTCCACCCCCACGGCCTGACCGTTCAGTATGTAAGGGCGGTAGCGCCATTGCCTCACCGCATCCAAAGCCGCCTGAGCAAGAATGGGAGGACCACTGCTGAGGCTTAAACTCTGGATCGACCCGTCCTTCGCGATAAGAGCGTGGAGTTTCACCTCTCCCTGCATATTGGCCAGCACCGCCATGCGTGGATAGACCGGCTCAACCCTGTAGACCAATTGCGCTTCAGAAAGATGCGATATCGCAACGGGTTTTTCGTAGATGGGCGGCTGCATGATCGGAATGCAGTTTGTGCAGGCCGTCAAATCGGTTACCGGATTTTCACCCGAACCAAATTTGAAATTCGGATCAACATTCGAGTTCGTTTCTGTTTGTGGCCGGCCATAGTGAATTGCATCGGGGTTGTTTGACACTGGAACCACGGAAACCGCCGGGCCGTGGGGCGCGCTGCCGCGGATGGCATCGCTATGAGGAAGTTCTTGAACGACCCTGACCATCTGCAATGGCGCAACATGCGGCACACGCGCAGAAACAGGAATGATTCCAGTCGTCAGCAGCGGGACCATGATGATCAATCCGGCAGCTACGGATTCAAGGACAAACGCAGCCGCCATAGGCCAGCGCGTGCCGTGGCGGCGCATGGGCGATGAATCAAGCAGGCTTTCACGAAACATAAATTTCCTCCGGCAGTCCGCTTTGGAGCGTAGATCAAAGCCGCACTTTGCGGCGGACCGTTGTGAAGGAAATTGACACCGCGAGAGTGTTGCGTTGTTCCGGGTTTTCACCGCATGCAGCAAAATCGGCATAGGGGGAGTGGTCACCCACTCTCCCCTGCCACACCACCGTACATGCGGGTCCGCATACGGCGGTTCAGTTCGGTTAAGCTGAGACATCCCACAACCGTGGAAGCCCAAGCGAGTCAAAGTAGGCAACGGAAAGAGCGGACTGCAAGGCGGGGCTGTCCGAGAGTCGCCAAGGACCATGGGAGCTGCCAGCGGTTTGTCTCGCAAGGGCAGCGCCGATGTTGCGTTGGCGCAGCTTCTGGAACCGCACCGTCCCCCGCTTCCATTGCTTCCAGATCACGGATCGCAACCTGCGTCGCATCCATGCCTCCAACTTGCGCAGCACCGAGGGCGTTTGACAGTAGCCGAAGTAGCTCTTCCAGCCTTGTAAATAGCTGGCGAGTTCCTTCGTCATCTGTTCCACACTGATCCCTCGGGTCCGGCGCGTCAGTTCCCGCACTCTTTGCTTACAACGCAACAAAGCCTTGGGCGCGATACGCCGTTTGGGCCTGATTCCGTTGGTAAAGCTAAAGCCCAGAAACTTCCGCTGCTGCGGTCTTGCCACCGCGCTCTTGGGCTCATTCACCTTGAGCTTGAGTCGCCGTCGCAGGAAGCTGGTCACGCTTTGCATGACTCGTTTCCCTGCACGTTCGCTGGCCACGTAGATATTGCAATCATCTGCGTAGCGCACGAAACGATGCTGACGCCGCTCCAGTTCCCGGTCGAGTTCATCGAGCACCAGGTTCGACAGCAGAGGGGACAGTGGCCCTCCTTGCGGAGTCCCTTCCTCTACCGGACTGACCAGCCCGTTTTCCATCCCGCCCGACTCCAGGAACGCTCGAATCAGCTTGAGCATCCTCTTGTCCCTCACCCGCTGCGCGATCGCCGCCATCAGCCGGTCGTGGTTCACTCGATCGAAAAACTTTTCCAGATCGATATCCACCACCCAGCGATGACCTTCAGCGATATACTGTTGCGCCTTGGCCACCGCCTGATGCGCCGAGCGCCGCGGACGAAAGCCGTGACTATGTTCGGAAAACGTCGCGTCCCACCTGCCTTGCAGAACCTGCATCACCGCCTGTTGCATGAAACGATCCAGCACCGTTGGAATCCCTAACTTGCGGATTCCTCCGTCCGGCTTGGCTATTTCCACTCGCCTCACCGCTTGCGGTCGATACCTTCCACTCAGCAACTGTTCCCGCAATCCTGGCCAGTGTTGCTTCAGGTAGCCCGGCAGTTCCCCGACCTTCATGCCGTCGATTCCCGGACTCCCCTTGTTGGCCTTCACTCGTTTCAAAGCCCGCAGGCAGTTCTCCCGCCCGCAGACCTCTTCCATCAGTTGTTCTGTTCTAGCCGGACTTTCGGTCTCGCAGTTCGCCGTGAACGATTCGGTCCCTTCCCGGGGAGTCCTTGGAGCTTCACTCCTCCCCTCCTCGGTAAAGGCCAGCAACATCTGTAGCCGGTTCTTCTGCCGCTTGTCGCTCATCGAGTCCTGCGTCCTACTTGCCGCTCCTTACTGTTCGGGCCTTCGACCTCATCGGTCTACTATGCCCTCTGCTGACTCCCCCTGCACGGTCGGAATGGATCGCTCCACTCCCAGTCACGATTCCGTGACATGCAGCGGGCCTCCCGAAGTAAGTTCGACCGCCTTCCGCGCGCCACCGCAGGATTTACCACCAGTGCTCTTGGTGGATATGGGCTTCGCAGTCAATTGCCCGCTCGCCCTGCACCGTAGGCCTTTTCATCCGGTTCTTGTTCATCGGCTCGCGCTTTTGATCCACGCTTCTTTCAGACCCCGCCTCACGACGACGCCCTTGCGCTTCTCTAGTCCTTCACCTCCACCAGGTTGAACAGGGGACTTCCACCCCCAAGCTGTCGAACATGTTCGGCACAATCGGGTAGGAGGCGGGGTCACCCCCGCCGTCCTCCCACACCACCGGACGTGCGGTTCCGCATCCGGCGGTTCATGAAATACTCTGGAAGCGCCCCTGAGTATCCAACAGCGAAACCAGCCCCATGCGGTCAAACCAGGTTTTGGGAAAGGCGTGGTTCATGTGGGACGCACCTCCGTTCCACCACGGACCACGTCCGTTGGTGGCCGATTGCCAGGCACGTGCCTCGTCTATCCCGCTTCGCATCAGGTTTTGTGCTCGTCGATGAGCACGCTTCCACTGCCGCCACAGCAGCGACCGCAGCTTATGTCTGATCCAGCCGTCGAGTTCCTCCAGCACATTTTTGACTTCGGTGAGCCGGAAGTATGCGACCCAACCTCGCAATAACGGCTTGAGTTCCTCGATTACTTGTTCCAGACTTCGACCACGGCTTGTCTTCAACCTTTGGCGAACCTTCTCCGCCAAACGCTGGCGACTGGGCTCGGCGATTTTCAGTTTCGGTTTCTGGTGCCATGTCATGCTGTAGCCCAGAAACTTTCGCTGCCACGGCCTCGCCACCGCGCTTTTGTCAGCATTCACTTGGAGCTTCAGTTTCTTTTCCAGAAACTCCGTGATCGCCGCCATCACCCGTTCTCCCGCCCTCTGACTGCTCACATAAATATTGCAGTCATCGGCGTAGCGACAGAAGCGGTGCCCCCGGCTCTCTAACTCATGGTCCAGATCGGTGAGCAGGATGTTGGAAAGCAACGGCGAGAGCGGTCCACCCTGCGGTGTACCCTCCTCCCGCACACTTGTCACTCCGCCCTCCATCAGTCCCGCCGTCAGATATCGCCGGATCAGCTTCAGCACTCGCTTATCCTTCACCTTCCGCATCACCCGCGCCATTAAAATGTCATGGTTAACACGGTCGAAGAATTTCTCTAAATCCAAGTCTACGACCCAGCGCTTGCCTTCGGCTACGTAGCTCCGCGCCGCTTCTACGGCTTGGTGCGCGTTGCGTCCAGGGCGAAAGCCATAGCTGGACTCAGAGAACTCAGGTTCGAACAGCGGTTGCAGTACCTGATGCAGTGCTTGTTGAATGAGCCGGTCCAGCACCGTCGGAATGCCCAAGGTTCGTACCCCGCCTTGCGGCTTCGGTATTTCCACCTTGCGCACCGCCGCCGGCATGTACCTGCCCGCCAACAGTTCCTCCCTGATTTTTTCCCAGTGCGCCTGTAGCCAAGGCTTCAACTCGGCGGTCGCGAGTCCATCGACTCCCGGCGCACCTTGGTTCTTCACCACTCGCCTATAGGCGCACAGCATATTGCTGCGTTCCACTACGGCTGCCATCAGCCGCAGCGCTTCCGGTTTCGTTTGCTCACCAGCCGTCTTGCCTGCCTCTACACCCCCATCCGTCCCTGGCAGGTTCCGCCTGCCGCCTACGCCGGGGGCCGCACTTGCGCGCGCTTCTGCTTCTTTGACTGGCATCGAGATTCTGGTGTCCTACTTCCGGTCTTTCATGTTTGGCCCTTCGTCCTGCTCGCGCCGGACTACTATGGCCTCTGCTGACTTCTGCATCGCCCTCTTAAGCACCTTCCGGTGCTCGTTGCTCATGGCGGCCATGCAGATCTCCCCGGGTATGACGCACTCACCGTCACGCTTATGCCCGTCGGATCTACGTCGCAGCGTTCCGTGCAAGAATTGGGCTTTGCATCTATTGGCCTGCTCACCCCGCTGCGCCGCCTCTATCCGCTTCCTGTTCGTCGGGCCAGCGCTTTGCCTACAGCTTCCTTCAGATTCCACCTCGCGATGGACACCCTTGCCGTTCAGCTAACACTTCCCCTTGCCGGGCGTGTAGAGGACTTTCACCTCCCAGTGACTGCGCCCTGCCGGGCGCACCAATAAAAACGGCCGCCCTGCAGGACGGCCGCGCGAAAATCAGGAACTTTAGGGCTTTTTCGGTGTCGTTACCGGGCGAGGAGCGGAAGGCAGAGTTGACTTGGCTGCGGGCTTGGTAGCGGGTGCAGCCGCCATGGGTGCTGCCGCATTGTATGCGTCTACCAGTTCTTTCGTGATGTTGGTGCTGGCATACAGCACAGGGGTCTGCGGATTGGAAACATCCAGCACCACGGCGTAGCCGTTGGCCTTGGCATATTTTTCCAGCACATTAAGCATTTTGGCGCCTATGCGGTTCACCACTTCCTGTTCGGCCTGCTGAAACTCCGCCTGCGCATCTTCATAATTGCGCTGCAGGCTCTTCTGCTTGATCTCCAGTGTCTTGACACGGGTGTTTTTTTCCTCGTCGCTTAGCTTGTCACCCTGTGCCTGCAACTGCTTCTTGAGGTTCTCCACCTCGTCATTCTGGGTCTTGAGCTCCGCCTGTTTGGGGCTGAACTTCTGCTGCAGCGCTTCAAACTCTTTCTTGCCTTCATTGGTAGCGCCAATGGCGTCCTGAATGTTGACGATGGCGATCTTCCCGGCAGTGGTAGCACTCGTGGGAGTGTTGGCGGGAGCGGCAGCAGCTTGCGCCAGGGCAGCCGAAGTGAAGAGTGCGCTCAGCCCTAAGGCGAGCACGGTCATGGACATCTTGAACGAACGGAACATGGTTTGTGTTACTCCTTGGATCTTTTTGAACGCGATTTTCAAAATCGCACTACTTCCACTCGAGACCGGACGCACAAATGCTTCACAGCCGACCGCATATGAATGCTGGAATCGCAGAATAGATGCTCACGATTATAGGTTGTGTGTCCAGTAGCGTCAAACAAGGGTTTCTCCTTAGAACGTGGTGCTGATGGTAAACCGGAATGTCTTTCGGGGTTCCTGCAAACGGAAATTCGGCGCCAGCGTGGCTATGGACTGCTGGAAAGTGAAATCACCCGCCGCCCCCGCAGGGAACATGGATCGCGTGATGGGGCTGGGCGAGTTTACCAGCGTGTCAAGCCGCAGGGGATTGTACGCGTAATAAATCTGGAATGGTTGCTGCACAATGGGCAGCATCACCTGCAGTGAGAGGCCGGTGGAAAGGCGCGGCACAAAGTTGGTGCCGGGCACAGGCTTAAGATCGGGGCTGAACGAGAGAGGCGCACCCCCGGTGCACAGGAAATTGAGGCCGATGCCGGGACATCCAAAAACGGTGTTATTCAACTGCGTGACGGCATCGGGCGCAATTTTGAGTTGTGAATCCAGGCTCACAAAGTCCATTCCGAAATCAGCAAAAGGAGCAATCACAACCGGTCCAACCACCTTGATTCTGTACTCCACGTTGGCAATCCCCTGCGTATCGCCCCCCGGGAGCGTGATGTTGTTGACCGGAATGGGCACTTGAATGCTGCCGCGGCGCGGGTTGGTGGGATCAACCGGAACTGGACTGCCGTCAGGATTGGTGAGCGTGACGTTCTGAACCGTGCTCACAAAGACATACGGAGATACTGTGCGGACGTCGAACCCGCGCAGGTCGGCTTCGCCGCCCATATAGAACCGCTGGTACGGTGGCGCTTCCGTCCCGCCCCAGCCCCCAATGAAGCTTCCCTGCAGACGTATTCCCAGGGTGTTCTGGTGATAGAGTGGCGTCCACCTTGTATATGCCGCCACGGGACGATAGAAGCGCACATTGCCGCCGAGCCCCGCAACTTCGGTTGAAAGGAAGAAGCTTGAGCCTTTGTGCGGGCGAATGGGACTATCAATGGTGCTGTAACCGTACGAGGGCGTAACCGAGCTGGTAATAATTCCTTTTAGAGCATTGGGGCCGGAGATGCTGCGGAAATTGACGGTCTGGAAAAGGTTCCGTGATGCATCACTGAAGGTGTTGATGGTGGTGTCATCCAGTGAGTACGCCAGGCCGACAGTCTTGAAAGACCGTCCCAGGGCGTAGCGCGCTGATGTTGTAAAACCGGTGCTGGACTGGTTGTAGTTCAGCAACTGGTTGAGCACGGAAGAGGGCAGATTAATTTGCTGTCCGGCCAGGAGGGACGCCTGCTGGGCCTGGTTGAAATCGTACTTGCGGTTATAAACGGTAAAGCCCACGGAGAGGGGCCGGTCAAACATGTAGGGCTGTGTAAACCCGAACAGCAACACGCGGGAGAGGCTGCCGACATTTCCCTGAAGGGTCAGCGTTGCGCCCAGGCCAAGGAAGTTGTTGGTCTCATAGTTCAGACCGATGAATGAACCTTCCAGACCGCTCACGCCTCCGGTGAGTCCAATGCTGTTCTTGCTCTTCTCCTTGACCTTAACGGTCAAATCAACTGTGCCGTTCTGATCGTCGCGTTTGATGACCGTGTCGTCTTCCGGTTTCAGCGCTTCGAAATAATTGAGCTGGTTAAGGCGCAGAATGCTCACGTCCCATGCCTGGCTGTTGAATATCTGGCCTTCCTGCACCAGCAACTCACGGCGGATCACGCGATCACGGGTGGTGGTATTGCCCTGAAATTCAATGCGCCGCACGTAGTAAGGCTTGCCGGGATCAATATCGATGGTGACGGTGATCAGCTTCTTCTCGTCATCGATATCGAAGGACGGCACTTCCGCGAAGTTCACATATCCGAACGCGCCGTAGGCTTTGCGCATGTTTTCAATGCCCTTGCCGAGCAGGTGCGTGTCAAAGGTATCGCCATCTTTGATTGGAAAGAGGGTGCGCAGCCTGGCTTCCGGAAGAAAACCGCTGGCGTTCCGGAACGTAATGGTCTTCAGCTTATATCTGTATCCCTCTTCCAGAGGGATATTGATGTCCATAACCTTGGCCGGACGTTTCTGGATAAGAGGAATGTGGAACCCGCCATTGATGGTGCGCAGGTTGGTCTTCGGGTCTTCCACCACAGCCTTGAAATATCCCTCGTGCTGCAAGGCATCGCGCACACGCTCGGCGTCTTCTTCAAGCTTGGAGGCATCAAAAGTCCGCGAAAACAGGTTCTCCAGGAAAATCGAGCTTGGAATTCCCACCGGCTTCAGGTTCTTCATGGCAGCACGCAGCTTGCGGCTGGAAACGTGTTTATTGCCCTGAAATGAAATCTTTCCCACCTTGATCTTGGGACCTTCTTTTACGTTGAAGATCACCGCCACAGATGCAGGCGGGATCTGCTGCACCTGGACTGTTATGTTGGCAAACTGGCGTCCATGCTCAGCCAGCAAGTCTTGCAGCACAACCTTGGCCTTGATCACCTTGGTGGGATCGTAGGGGCTGTCCTGGGTAAGCCCGACTTTAACTTTCTTGTAACGGTCCAGCACGTCGCTCTGCGAGACTGAACTCAGACCGTGATAATCAATGGTGCGGATGGTAGGTTTTTCCCGCACATAAAAATTAATGATCCAGCCTTTGGGCCCCTGCTGCCGCTCGATGCGAACGTCGTCAAAATAGCCGGTGTTCCACACCGATTGCAGGTCACGTTCCAGGGCCGCCGCATCGTAGACATCACCTTCGCGGGTGTAAATACGCGAGGTAACGCTTTCCTTGGGAATCCTGCGGTTTCCTATGACGTCAATACGTTCGATTACCTGCGGGGTTTGCTGCTGGGAAATCGCTGGTGTGGGCGCAAGCCAGAGGAAAAAAAATGCAAGGACCAGCGCCGCTGATGGAATGGTTTGGGCGCAATTCTGACTGGCTCTCTTAAAGAACACCAAGATATGACTACCCTCAGAACAAGTTGGGAAAAACTCAGATTATACGGGAGTTAACTTGATCGTGCCATATTAACCCGCGATTTCTCAGCGTCCAAAGCATATTCGTGAGGAGCAGGGCCACTGCACCCCATCGCGCAACACGCGCGACAGGGACCACGAGCGGGCGGTCTGATCCGTGCACTTGGAACGCTTGAGAAAGAGAAACTTGCATGACTTTCTGACGATTTGTAATTTAATTCGTCGTGATCGGCTCGACTTCAACCAGACAAGAATAAAATGTTGGTCCGGCGCCGATATCGGTGAGAATTTCTGAGGTGAGAGCATTAATGCTCTTGCCATCCGGCGAAAGCCTTGCCCAGTTCAGCCGTGCTGCAACAACTCCGGGCTGTACCGAACCGTTAACGTGGGCGCGCAGTCGCACCTCGCCTCTGGCGTTGAATACCCGGACCCAATCCCCTTCCCGGATCTTGCGCGGCGCCGCGTCTGCCGCGCTGATCTCCAGCAGCTCCGGATGCTCCATTTTCTGCACAGCCTCGATGTTGCAGAAGCTTGAATTCAGGAAATTATCGGCTTTGCGTGAAAGCAACTCCAGCGGGAAGCTGCGCGCTTTCTCGGCATGACGCGATTCCCTGGGAGCAATGAATGATGCAATCGGGTCCAATCCTTTAGCCGCCAGGGATGCACTGTAAAGTTCCGCTTTGCCGCTAGGAGTGGTAAATCCTCCTTGAGCATACGGAAGAAATGGACCATCACCAAAGTTGAGCCGCGCGTGACCTTCGCGCTCCAGTCTTGGGCGGTCAATTCCTTTGAGCCACCCGTCGGGATCAAGCGCACCATCCCGGGCGCGGAGCACAAGATCGATCATCTCGTCGTCCGTATCCCTGAAGCACTTCTCAGTCAAGCCCATCTTTGCCGCGAGTTCACGAAAGAGTTCGGTGTTGGACTTGCATTCGCCAAGCGGAACAATGGCTTGATTGGAAATCTGAACATAGCAATGACCGTAAGCGGAAAGCAGGTCTTTATGTTCAAAAAAGGTGGTCGCCGGCAGCACGATGTCGGCATAGTTCACAGTATCCGTGAAGAACTGCTCGTGCACTACCGTAAACAGGTCCGGCCGCAGGAAGCCGCGAACCACATCATTGTGGTTGGGCGCCACCACCGCAGGATTTGAGTTGTAAACAAAAATCGCTTTCACCGGCGGATCATTCACCGTGTTCAGCGCCTGCCCCAGCTCCACCATATTGATTGTGCGCGACGGACGTCCCAGCGCGCTTTTTTGCATGAGTTCTGGCATCTCCAGGCTCTGGCGATCAAACGGGAATGCTCCGCTCAACGAAAGCCATAGTCCGCCTCCCACTTGCTGCCAGGAACCGGTGATGCACGGCAGCATGGAAATGGCGCGAACGGCCATGCCCCCGTTTTCGGCGCGCTGCACGCCATAGTTCACCCGGATAACAGAAGGAGTCGTCGTGGCGTATTCGCGCGCCAGAGTCTGAATATCGCCAGCGCTGATTCCGGCGATTTGGGCCACGCGCTCCGGCGGATATTCCTGCACGCGCTCTTTCAATTGCTCAAAACCCAGCGTGTACTGGCGGACGTACTCCGCGTCATAAAGATTTTCATTGATGATCACGTGCATCATGGCCAGCGCCAGCGCCACATCGGTTCCCGGATTGATGGGCAGGTACCAGTCTGCGCAACGCGCGGTGCGCGTTTTATAAGGATCAATGACCACGAGCCTGGCGCCATTACGGCGCGCTTCTTCAATGAATGGCCAGAGATGGACATTGTTGCCGTGAATGTTGGCGCCCCAGGCAATGATGTACTTCGAGTGAGCAAACTGCTCCGGTTCTGTGCCCAGCTTGCGGCCCGTGACCGTAATCAGAGCGTCGCCGCCAGCGGTGGCGCAGATGGTGCGGTTCAGTTGCGATGCCCCCAGACGATGAAAGAAGCGGTGAGACATGCCGGCAAAGCTGAGAATCCCCATGTTGCCGGCGTATGAATAAGGAAGAATGGCCTCGGACCCGAACTCAGCAGATATCTGCTTGAAATGATCTGCAATCTCGCTCAGTGCCTGGTCCCAGCCGATGCGGACGAAATCACTTGCATTCCCTTTCCCCTGCCCCTTGGGTGCAATGCGGCGCATGGGGTATAAAACGCGGTCGGGCGAGTAGACACGATCAAGATACTTGGTGACTTTGGCGCAGAGAAAGCCGCGAGTGACAGGATGCCTGGGGTCTCCCTGGATGCGCGTTGCGCGGCCGTCTTCCACCGTAACCAGAACGCCGCACGCGTCCGGACAGTCGTGCGGACAGGCAGCATGAACCACCCTCTTGGGCATGGCAGACATTATAGTTTCTTCTTATCTGGATTTCAGAAAAGAAGGTCTAAGAATGTGACATTATGCTCGTTGAAGGACCGTGTTTGATGAAAAAGGTTTCAGCGCGAGAGTTCAAAAAGCGTTGTATTGCTCTAATAAATGGTGTCCAAAAAACCAAAGAACCTGTAGCAATCATCACGTGTGGAAGAGTCGTGGCCAAGCTCATTCCATGTGAAGAGCCACCGCGAGAGTTCCTGGGACGGCTGGAAGGAATCGTAAAAATTGTGGGCGATGTTGAATCGCCGATCTGGTAACAACCTACCTCTGGCACTTGGGACAGTAATGTGTCCCCCGGCCGCCCACCACAATTTTCTTAATCGGCGTCTTGCAGACTAAACAGGGCTCACCGTTACGGCCATAAGCGCGATGCTGCAGTTGAAAGAACCCGGCTTCACCATCAGCATCAACGTAGTCTGAAACGGAAGAACCTCCAGCGGCAATAGCCTCCTTAAGCACCTCCTGTAACCCAGCATGCAGGCGCTCAAGTTCTGCTCGCGTCAGCATATTGGCCCGGCGTCGTGGCCGCACGCCCGCACGGAACAGGCTTTCATCAGCGTAAATATTGCCGACGCCGTGCAGCAGCTTCTGGTTCAGCAAGGCTGCCTTGATGGGGGCCTTGCTCTTGTGAAACAGCGCGGCAAAATTCTCGCGGCTTACGCGCAGCGGTTCTGTCCCAGGTCCCTGAAAGCCGGCTTTCCGCACTTCCAGGCGGCCAAAGCGGCGAGGATCAACAAAGTGCAGCTCTCTTCCCGACTCAAGGTGCGCCACCAGGTGTGTGTGCCGTGCCGGTTCAGAACCCGCATTTGTGACCAGCATGCGTCCGGTCATGCCGAGATGCACGATCCATTCGCTCTCCGCGGCCCCGTTGCGTCCCCTCAGATTAAACACAATGTGCTTCCCTACGCGCTGCACGCGTTCAATGCGCGCACCTTCCAGTGTTCGGACAATCTCGCCTGCGGGAGATTTGAGAGGCTCCGGTTTGCTGCCTACCCAGACAGTCTCAATGCTGTCCCCGGCAACACGGCGATCCAGGCCGCGCGCAATGGTTTCCACTTCAGGCAGTTCAGGCATGGGCTCAGTTGCACTGATTATCTCAATTTCAGGCGAAATCGTTTTATTTTGGAGAATGCTAGCGGGTGTAAGGCTCAGGCTTGGAGGTTACGTGCGCGGCGCCGGCGGGTGTTTTCTTTCGCGGTTCCGGTTTGCGCATGCCAAGCGCAATGTCCGCGAGTTCCAGAAAGCGGGCGCTGCCGGGATTGCCAATCTGCCGGTGGTCCCAGGCGCGGTCACCATTCTGCCCTTTAAGGGAGAATCGGGGTGAGATCCACAGGTCTTTGGAAAGGTCTTCCTGTTGAACCAGTTTAGTCGGCTTTTTTCTGCGCGGCATCCACTCGTTATTCTAGCCCATCCAGAGTTGGATTTTCGTTGTAAATCGCACTTAAGTAATGGGTTCGCGTACCAGAGCAGGCAATGGCGCCTCAACGGTAGCCATGTGAGAGGAATCCCCGGCGGGCAGGGAGCAACCACTAACTACGGTACAATCGGGGCAGCCTTGCCGCAGGGGTATGCGCAGTTTCCTGGCATGATTAAGCTCTTCGACAAACGGACCGCACAGGCGCTGTTCACAGCATTGGCGCTCATGGTAGTCCTGCTTTTCCTTTACTCAGCCTGGCGAGCCATTATCGCTTTCCTATTTGCCATTTTCTTCGCTTATCTGCTGGAAGCGCCGGTTGCGCGGCTGCAGAAATGGTTCCGTGGTTCGCGGGGCATGGCCATTGCGGCCGTTTACGTAATCTTCATAGCCGGACTGGTGGTCCTGTTTGTTGCCGTGGGGCCAACGGTGATGGATGAAGCCAACAAGCTTAGGCATCAGGCGCCGGAGTTAATGGACCGGATTGGCAGTGGAAGTCTAGTCCAGCAGCTTGCTCAGCAGCACGGTTGGGGACCTTCGACCGCCAAGCGCATTCAGGAATTTATCAGTGACCATCGCAATGAGATCATCACCGCCATCCAGAACTTTGTCTTCCGGGCAGCAAGGAGCATCCAGAATACGTGGTGGCTGTTGCTGGTGCCGATTCTGGCCGTGTTCTTCCTGAAGGACGGCCGCAAGTTTGCCGAAAATATTGTAAGTTCGGTGGAAAATCGCAGGAATCGTGAGATCGTCGCATCCACGGTGGAGGAGATGAACACCATGTTGGGGCATTTCATCCGCGCTCAGATGACTCTGGCCGCACTGGCAATGGTGGTGCTCACCTTTGTGTTTTGGCTCATGGGTGTTCCTTATCCTTTTGCTCTCGGACCTTCGGCAGGAGCTTTGGAGTTCATCCCCGTGGTTGGTCCGGTGATCGGCGGTCTAGCCGTGATTGCTGTGGCCTTCACTGCCGGTTACGGCCACGTGCTTTGGCTGGTGCTGGTCCTGCTGATCTGGCGCGGAATCCAGGATTACGTGACTTCACCGCGCATCATGGGCAGTACTCTGGAACTGCATCCCCTGCTGGTGCTGTTTGGAGTGTTTGCCGGAGGCGAAGTGGCAGGTGTAATCGGCGTGTTTCTTTCCATTCCCGTAATGGCGACGCTCAGAATTCTGTGGCACACCTGGCAGCGTGTTCGACGCCCGCAACTCACTCCCACCAGCGTCTAAGTACCAGTCTTCCTGCTGCTTTGGCGCGGAACCAGCGTGTAGATGGACCGCAGCAGGAGTTCCGGAGCTGCTTTAAGGCTGAGGATCAGGTTCACAAAAAAGGCCTGCGGCGCTCCTGAAGCCAGCGGCTCGCATAATAAAAGGATCGGCACTTTGGGCGCTACGCCCTTCAGCCGTACGGAAACCAGCTCTCCCTGAATACACGAGGTCTCGTTCTCCAGCACAATGAGATCTATGTGCTCGTTACGCAAGATCTCCATCGCGGCGTTGGGATCTGCGGCAATTGAAACTTCATAGCCGTCTTTCTCAACGGATTCTGCAGCTTCCCTTGATTCGTCCCGGTTCCCTATCCACAATATTCTAGCGTAATCGTTCATCTTCCCCGCGCGGTTCCCAAGTCCACTTACTAACAGAGTTCAAGTTAGAAGTTTGAGTTGTCTTGATAAAGCATTCCTGCGCACAGAGACTCCACTTTATTCTGGAACCCAGCCAGTAAGTCAAAAAGGGCTTGAAGGGCTCCCGGATCGATGAGGTGAGGAGCTCTTCCAGTGAGGCATTCAAAGGTATGGGACCTTTATAGTCCCGTTGCCCCGGAAGCGTGGTTAAAGGGCGGTTAATTTCTCTGGATCTAATGGAGGCCAAAACTGGAGACCCCGCCCGCATCTCATAGTGGACTTTATGCAGCAGGACAGCAAGCGGCGCAGCGCCCACGAAATCTTCGAGCAGGTAGTGGAGAATGCTCGTGAGGAGCTCGCCCGCAGCAGCACAGCCCTGATGTTTTCCGGACTGGCCGGCGGCATCAGCATGGGACTGACGGGGCTGGGTGTGGCCCTTGCTCTCAGCTATCTTGGCGATGGCCCTGTGCAGCAGTTCATCTCCTTTGTGTTCTACCCTGTCGGTTTCATCGTTGTGATCATCGGCCGCGCGCAGCTCTTCACCGAGAACACCCTTTATCCCGTGGTCCTAGTGCTCGATGAACATAAACATGTGCTGAACACGTTGCGGTTGTGGGGAATCGTCTTCGCTTCCAATGTGGTAGGCGCAATCTTTGTGGGATGGTTGCTGATGAAGACCGGGGCCTTGCCGCACAACTTTGCTGACGCTCTGGCCGGCTTGGGGCTCCATGCTGCTGAAGGCCACTTCACGCTGATCTTTGCCAAGGGGGTGATTGGCGGCTGGCTGATTGCTCTGGTCGCATGGATGGTCACCGCGAGCCACTGGACCATCGGACAGATTGCGGTGACTTGGTTGCTGACGTTCATCGTAGGCGCGGGACACTTTTCGCACTGCATTGCCAGCAGCGGTGAGATTTTTGCTGCCGTGATGTCTGGACATCTTCATTATTTAGATTACTTCCGCTGGCTGCTGCCCGCGACGCTCGGCAACATTGTGGGCGGCGTGGCAATCGTTACGCTGCTCAATTACGGTCAGGTGAGGCTGGGCGAAGGCGGAGAAGAGCCATGAGCCGCAACCACTCCGCGCAACACCGCTCCCATTTGCGCTGACTCGCGGCCTGCACGCTATAATCAAACGTTTTGCGACTCTAAGAACAGAGGCTTTCTTATGGCCCAATCTGCAATGGCGGCGATCCCTGGTCTCAAAGACGTTTATACGCAACTCAAGACTCGCATGGACAAAGCAGTAGAAGACTTCCGCACCAATCTGGCCGCGGCCCGCACTGGACGCGCCACCGTGAACATGCTTGATCCGGTGCGCGTGGCAGCCTACGGTTCGGAAATGCCGCTGAACCAGCTTGCCCAGGTGCACGCCTCTGACGCGCAGTTGCTCACCGTGCAGCCCTTCGATCCCGGCATCATGAATGACATTGAGAAGGCCATCCGCTCTGCCGGGCTGGGACTGAATCCGCAGAACGACGGCAAGATGATCCGCATTCCCGTGCCCCCGCTCACGGAAGAGCGCCGCCGTGACATGGTGAAACATCTTCATAAAATTCTGGAAGACCACCGCACCGCCATCCGCAACGTCCGCCGTGACGGCAATGACGCCATCAAGAAGGCCATGAAAGACAAAAAAATCACCGAAGACGACGAAAAGAAAGCGCTCGACGAAGTGCAGAAACTCACCGACGGCGAAATCAAAAAAATGGAAGAGATGGCGGGCGCGAAGGAAAAAGAGCTGATGACGGTGTAGGCTGCTTTTGCAGACAGAACGCCGATTGGAAATAGTTCTAAAACCGAGATCACTTTTTCCTTCTGTCATCTGAGCGAACGCGCGGGAGCGCAGCGACCAAGCGTGAGTCGAAGGATCCCGGGAATGCATCGGTCGTAAATGCTGATTCGAGGTGTTCTCACGAGACATTTCGCGTAGAGCTTCTTGAATCCGTCTCGTGGTGAAAAAATTCCTCCTGTCCGCCGCACGCCGCACCGTGTCGCACAATGTGGCATTTACAATACCCGCAGGCAGTGCCATCATATCCGCCATCCTAGATAGCCATGTCTACGACCGGCACAGTTCAGGGATCGCCCCGCACGCGTCATCCATTTCTAACGCGAGTTGTGATCGGCCTGCCCAACTGGTGCCTGCACGCTTTCCTCTGGGTGATGAGCCGCGTCATTTATGGCATCAAGGTGATCGGAGGCGAAAACATCCCTCAAAAAGGCGGAGCCCTGCTGGTGGCCAACCACCTCAGCTTTATTGACGTTGCCCTGATCAATGCCGCAGCCAGCCGTCCTGTTCGCTTTCTGGTTTTCAAAGATATTTACGATCATCCTCTGCTGCGATCTTTTCTTGCTCTGATGCAGGCGATTCCTGTCTCGCCCGAACTGCGGCCTCGCGAAAGAATCCGCTCTCTGCAGACCGCCAGCAATGCCATCCGCAACGGCGAACTTGTGTGCGTGTTTGCTGAAGGCCAGATCAGCCGCACCGGAGGCATGCTGCCGTTCCGCCGCGCCGCCAAGCGCATCATCAGGAATATTGACGCGCCCATCATCCCCGTGAACCTGCACGGCATCTGGGGAAGCATCTTCAGCTTTGAGCGCGGACGCTTTATCTGGAAGCTGCCGCGCCACATTCCTTATCCCGTGACTGTGAGCTTTGGCAAGCCGTGTGCGCCCAGCAGTTCGCTGAGTCAAGTCCGGCGCGCGGTGCAGGAGTTGGGCAGTGAAGCCTTTGCTGCTGACCGGCATCCGCGCCGCACCCTGGACCGCATTTTTGTTCAGCGGTGCCGGCGCTATCCGTGGCGCTTCTACGGCGCCGACGCTCGCATTCCCAAGATGAGCTTCGGCAACCTGCTGATGAAAACCATCTATGTCACTCGGCGTCTTCGTAAAGTCTGGCAAGGCCAGGAGATGGTCGGCATTCTGCTTCCGCCATCCATTGGGGGTGCGCTGACCAACTACGCAGCCACGCTCCTTGGCCTGGTTCCCGTCAATTTGAATTACACCGCCAGCAATGAACTTATCTCGGCCAGCGTGGAGCAGTGCAATTTGAAGACGGTCATCACCTCCAAAGCGTTTCTTGAAAAGATCCAGAAGATTGAGGTGCCGTGTCCGCTGCTGATGCTTGAAGATCTGCTGGCTGCTCCGCGCACAGGTGAAAAGATTACCGCGCTCGTCTTTGCCTGGCTGCTTCCCTTCCCGCTGCTCAAGCGCGCACTGGGCGCGCGGCCGTCGCACACGGACGATCTGGCAACCGTCATCTTTTCCAGCGGCAGCACCGGAGATCCCAAGGGCGTGATGCTCAGCCATCACAACATCATCTCCAACATCCGGCAGATGACCCAGGTTTTCTACCTTGATGGACATGACAAGCTGCTGGGCATTCTTCCCTTCTTCCATTCTTTCGGTTTCACCGTGTGCCTGTGGCTTTCTGCCGCGCACGGGGTGGGAGTTGTCTATCATCCCAACCCGCTGGATGCGCAGACGATCGGTGAACTGGTGCACAAATATCGGGTAACGTTTCTTGTCGCCACGCCCACGTTTCTGCAGGCTTACATGCGCCGCTGCACGCCGGAGCAGTTCCGCAGCCTGCGCGTGGTGCTGGTGGGCGCGGAGAAGATGCCGGACCGGCTGGCCCAAACCTTTGAGGCCAGGTTTGGTATTTCCCCGCTGGAAGGCTACGGCTGCACGGAGTGCTCGCCCGTCGTCGCCGTAAATATTTTCGACTACCGCGCGCCCGGAGTGCACCAGGTAGGCGCGCGTCGCGGAACCATCGGGCATCCGCTGCCGGGCGTGAGCGTGCGGATTGTTGATCCGGATACCATGCAGCCGCTTGGGCGCAACGAATCCGGCATGCTGATGGTGAAGGGACCCAACATCATGCAGGGCTATCTTGGCCGTCCGGACAAAACCGCTGCCGCGCTGCAAGGATGGCTGGTACATTACCGGCGACATCGCCAGCGTGAGTGAAGATGGATTCCTCACCATCACAGACCGGCTCAGCCGCTTCAGCAAAATTGGCGGCGAGATGGTCCCGCACATCAAAGTGGAAGAAAAGCTGCATGAACTCTTCTACGGCGCAGACGAGAGCAACTCGCCCGAGCATGTGTTTGTGGTCTCCGCCGTTCCTGACGAGCGCAAAGGCGAACGGCTTGTCGTGCTGCATACGCTGACTGATGAGCAGCTTGCGCCCGTCCTGGCGCGCCTCAGCGAATCCGATCTTCCCGCGCTGTGGAAGCCGCGCAGAGATGCGTTCTTCCACGTGGAGCATCTGCCCTATCTCGGCACCGGCAAACTCGATCTGCGCGCGCTGAAGACGCCAGGCAACAGCGCTGGCCGTGGCGGCGTAAGAGGTTTGCGGCGAAACCTACCACAAGAACACCAGAGAAAAGCAAAATCACGGCTGCGATAAACGCTGATGAACGCCAGATTTAAAAAACTAGAATTTTTATCTGCGTGCATCTGCGCAAATCTGCGGCTGATGTTTTAGCTACGACAAGCTCTGCCGTGTTGGCTCCTCTCCCAATCATTCCTCATGGCATTCATGTGCATGGTAAGTTGCTTTTCGCGTTGCTGCCTGGTTTCTTCTATCTCGTACTCGGCAAAGTATCCCACTCCACGCAGATACAGCTTCGCCTCCGGATCAGTCCGCTCCCGCGGAATAATGATCCCCTCGCGATTTCGTTTCGTCGTGCTCATCGTTGATTTTTCCTTCTCTTGTATTTCGTTACCCTTCAAATTTCAAAACCCCGCTGATTCATCGTTAGCAATCCTTGATCTCTGCCATCGCGGTGAACAATGTGCAGCGCTTTATCTTTCCGATCACGCGATCACCGGATCACCAGATCACCCGATTCCAGGGGTGCCGTACCCTCCATCTATCCCGACTTATCGCAACTTCAACCCACTCCATCCCAACCGCCAACGCAACCCCATCCCAACGCTCTTCCCTATCCATCCGAGTCCATCCCGAACGTTCTTGCCTTGGGTTTTCGATCACCTGATTCCCCGATCACCGGATCACCCGATCTGCAGCCATCTGCTTGTTATGCAGAGGGTCGCACCCCCTAAACGCCGACACCCGGCACGAATGCCGGGTGTCTCGCCTTGCCAAGTACCAAATACTACTTACCAACTACTTCGTGCGCCTGATGCGCACGAAATAAATACGAAACTACCTTACCAGAATTCGTCGCGTTTGCAACAAAACTATTTAGGTGAAGCGCTCTTGCACGGCTGGGCGCAACGCTGCCAGGTGTTCTAGTTTGGTGGGCTGCAAGGTCTCAAAAGCCTTCTGCCCTACTTTCAGGTATTGCCAGCTTGTCTGCGTGAGCTGCGTTGCGTTTTCGCACCATTGCACCGCAGCCGCATCTTTGAATGAAACTTCAACGTCCTCTGCCCCTTTGGTTTCCAGAATCCATCTCACACCGTTTTTATCCACCGCGACAAAGTCAGGGTAATAGGTCCTCAGATTCATCCCTGAGTCCGTGTAGTCGATCGAGAACCCAAACGGCTGCGGCAATTTTGCAAACGCAACCAGGTCTGCCGCGTTGTCCAGAAACCGCGCAAATTCACGCTCAAATTGGTTGTCGCAAGGCACCAGATTGAAGACGGTTTTTGTTCCTTCCCACACCGGACGCGACCACGGAAAAGGCGCACAGCTTGAAAGCATCCTCTCCGGTTCCAGCAATTGCGGCTCCTGTTCCGCAATCGTAAGGCGCTTTAAGTTCTTGGCGAACACGTCCACGCAGACATAGTGCGCCACCGGAGTGCTCATGGCTCGGACTGTCTTCATGTCGTTCAGGTCCACCCACTGGCCGAACGCCTTCTGCTCAAAGAATTCGCGCACCTTGGGTACGAGGGCGGCAAACTGAGAAGGCAGCTTCACCTGCTCCGCAATCCGCCTCGCATAGTATCCAATTACTTCCTGGGCCGTCTGCGGCTCCGGAATTTTGTAGTCCCGCTCAACCTCTCGCTGCAAAGTGATGATGTCATAGCCCTCATAGCGGAACGTTTTGTTTCGCGGATCATCGGCTGAGAGCGGCAGCAGAATCGTCTGGAATGCCATCACATCCAGCCCGGCAATTTCTTCTGTTAACGTTTTCTTTCTCACCAATGCAGGAGAGAGCACCGGCAACCCAATATCGAACTCCTTCCGGTTTTCCAGTGGCAAAATGGTGGAAATCCGCAGCTTCTCTTTGCCCAGCTCAAACGTATCCAGCTTAAGGTCTTCCAGCTTTTCCAGGTCGTCAACAAAATCGAGGAACTTCTGATTGCCAATAATGTCCACACGCTCGGTAAAGCTTACCGGAATGTCGCGGAACATGAGCCTCAGTCCGCGCCCAATCGCCTGCTCCGGCAGAATGTTTGCTTTGGCGGTATACGGACGCAACCCCACCACCACCGTCACGTTCTTCACGTCCCATCCTTCGCGCAGCATCAGGACGCTCACAATGGCGTGAATCGGGCTTGTCGGATCGTCTACTTCGCGGACGGCCCTGCGCGCCACGTCCAGGTCTTTCTTGCTCACCTCGCCTGATTTGTCTGTGTGAATGATCTGCGTCTTGGAACCGGCAAAATCTTCCGGATATCGCTCGCGCAGCCACGCGCCTACGTCCTCCGCGTCTTCCGTGCTGTTCATCATGATGAACAAAACAGGTTTGCGTTTGAGTGCGTTCAATTGGTCGCGGTACTCTCGCCAGCGCTCCACCGCCGCAGCCAGATAGCCGCGATAGCGGACACTGGCGATTTGCGACTTGGCCTCTTCAATCCTGGCTATTCCCTTCATCGGACGCTTCACGATGTTGTCGAGAATCGCTTGTTTTAGTGGGTAATCAGAAATCGTCCACGGGAATATTTGCCCTTTCTGGAAGCGTGGCGTAGCCGAGAAGTCCAGTTGTGCCGTAAGCGGCGTCTCATTGTGCAGTGAACGGATAACCTTGTTCCATTCGCTTTCTTCATCATGCGTATGGTGCGCCTCGTCATTCACCACCAGCAGATGCCCCGCGCGTTTGGCGATCCGCTCGCCAAAGTCTGTGATTTCCATTTTCTGCGCCGGGGGCTTCGGCCCCAGCACGGCGGTCAAGGGGTCCGGCTCTTCATCGGCATTCCGTTCCGATCGCTCATAGAACTGCTGGATATTCGTTAGGAATAGCGCCCCCTCTGCCGGTGCTCTCTCTGCATCTCCCCGCATGACGCAATCAAATTCCCAGAAGATTCGCAGCTCGCGGGGAATCACAGGATCGTTGATGAAGATGTTTCCATTGGCAAAATCCGTCTTCAGCCGCTCAAGCACGATCACGTTCGGCGCTAGTAGCAGAAATGTTTTCGCGTAGTCTTTCGCAATCTCGTCTTGCTCGCGCACCGCATTAAAAAACTGCCACGCAATCGCCAGCGACATAACTTTAGTCTTGCCGCTGCCAGTCGCCATCTTCACGCAATAGCGAGCAAACTCGTCGTAGGCAGGCAGTCGAATGTCCTTCCATTCCTGCGCGTATCTTTCCAGCAGCGCCTTGCGGCTGCGCACCTTCTCTGCTTCCCATACATAGATCAGCGTCTCAATGGCTTCCTGCTGCGATGGGTGATACTTGAAAGGCGCTCCCGTCCTGAGCTTGTGATCGTTGTAGAACCAATGTTTCAGCAGGATTCGTGTGGTATCGGTAATGCCGGGATAATCGGAAGCGCGCCAGCTCTTCACCGCCTCGCGCAACGCCGGCACGCAGGGCCCGGAATGCAATCGTGCCGTGATGTCGAGCAGCCCCGGCTGGGCCAGCGGATCAGCGGATTTTTTCTTGCGCGGCATCGATGCGTTACTTGTTACGGGCGTACTGATCGAATTGGACCCACCCGATCCGGATGCCACTCTTCCCCCATTTTTTGGCGGGCAGCCACTCCAGAGCGCCTTCGCTGATCAGCAATCTTCCAAAAGCGCTACCGTTGCGCTTTACCCTCACTTCAATATCGGTCCTGCCCAACTTGCGTTCCGGCAAAGTGAAGTACACATCGTGAGCTGCCATTGTTATTCGTCCTTTCTATCTCGCAACAGAAGCTGGGTACAGAATGCCGCTTACAGACTCGCTTCCTGTTGCCTTATTTTCAAAGTCTGTCATCCTGAGCGACCGCGAGGGAGCGGAGCGACTAAGCGGGAGTCGAAGGATCCCGAGGGAGTCTCCTCTGCCATGCCCTCTAAAGGCGTTCTACCCGAAATCTTTCCTCCAGCGCCAGCGATATCGGTGTGCCGCCCCTCCGGGGCTCGCATCTTTTTCAAGCTTTCCCAGCCCTTCCGCGCTGGGCTAACTCATTTCGCGCCTACCGCGCTAAAATTCACTTCACGCTCACTTCCAGCGTCTTGGTCGTGTCGTTTCCCAGAATGTCAATTACCTTGACCACAATCCGATACTTTCCCGGCTCCGGATATTCGCGCTTCGCCTGCAACTCAATCTTCGGATCTTTTCTGGTTCGGTACGATTGCCACTGGTTGTGGAATGTATCTTCTTTGAAGTCCCAGTCCACCGCCCAGTAATCCACCATCTGGCTCCAGTGCTTAATGGCTTTGCGCGCCTCTTCCGGCACATCGTCGAGCGGAATCACAAATTCGGAAAGCTTCAGGGTCACCTCGCGGTTGTTCTGCTTCACGTCAACGGACAGCGCGCCAAGTTCAAAGAACTTTACATCGCCCTGCTCGACAGCTTTCTTCTCCAGCACCTCGCGCGGAATTTTCTTGAATGCTACATCCACTCGCGATTCCGCAGCCACGTTTCTCGCCGTCTCGTTCAACTCAAAGGCAAACTCCCATCCCAGAATGTCGGCAGCGGGCCTCCCGCCCGAGGCTCCGGCAGCTTTCCATACTTCGCGGGAAATTGACTTCACATCTGCAATCGTTACAGGAGCATCCACCGCCCCTACATGGACCATTCGCCCCGCCTTGATTCCATGCAGCCATGTTTGGCCAGTAACAGGGGTTGCGTGATAGAGCTCCAAAATGAATTTGCGATATGCCGCTTCCCGCCGCTGCTGCTCTTCGAGGCGGTCCTCTCCATTCGAAGGGAACTCGGCAGACTGCCACGCCTGACGTTCATATTTCCCGAGATTCTGAACGACAAAGGGCTTCACACCGGGAATTCCCAGCAGACGTTTACGACTTGTATGGATGGCAAAGCGGCCGAGGTCAGCCAAAATCCAGCGACGACCTTGTTTTTCGGCAACCGCCGCGGTGGTTCCTGAACCTCCGAAGCAATCTAGGATAAGATTTCCTGGATCGGTAGACGCAAGAAGAATTCGTTCCAGCAATAACTCAGGCTTTTGCGTCGGATATCCAGTTTTCTGCGGGTTTGCACCTATTGGGAGTGGAATAGGCCAGACATCAGGCATTACAGCTCCTTCTGACGCCTCTTCCGTTGCGTACCGGACATTTGGGTCCTTTCCACCTCTCTTCCGGTCTCCCCACCTTTTTAGCGTGGACTCCGACAACCCCACATACTGGACATTAAAGACGTTTGACTCGCTTTTGGAATAAAAGAGGATTGTGTCGTGACTTTTCGGAAACTGACTCGCTGTTCGCGCTAGCTTACGATAGCTCCAAACAATCTCGTTTCGAAACCGCTCCGATCCAAACACTTCATCTAATATTATTTTCGCGTAATGCCCGACGTGCCAATCTAAGTGAACATAGATACTTCCTTCATTGTGGAGGAGCTCACGCAAGATCGTGACGGTTTCATAAAACCATTGTAGATAGGAGTCAAGGCCCCTTCCCCAAGTGTCGCGGTAGGCCTTCTGCTCGATTATCGAAGCCTCTTTGAGAAACTCAATGCCTTCGTCTTCATCGTTCGAGGGCAGATTTGCGAGATACGAAAAATCCGCGCCCGTATCAAACGGCGGATCGATATAGATCAGATCTACCTTGCCCGCAAATTCCGGCAACAGCGACGGCAGAACATACTTCTTGTCGCCCCAGATCAGCCGGTTGCGCCACTCCGTCTCCCGCCCCGACGAAAACAGCTCCAGGCTCCGCTGCCGGTCCGCCGTGCTCTCATTGACCGTCTCAATGGTCTGAAACGGCAGCGCAACCCGCACCGGCGACTGTTTCCTTCCATCAACATACTTGCCATCCCAGATGAGTTCGGTCATCCCTCTGCCTTAACAATTTGGGTAAAAGACTGGTCAGCTTAGCATCCGTGCTTATGAAAATAAAGAGATGCTGCGCGTGAAGGGTTTCTGCTCAATTCGACGTTGTTGATATCGCAGGAGTATTCGCCTGGCGGGAGACTAAAATGAGCGCGGCAAAAAACCCATTTCCATGGATCATTGCAATCGCCCTGTTGTGCCTTGGGCAAATATCGTACGGCAAGGGCCAGAAAGATCCCAACAAGGATGTGGAACCGCAAATGCCGAGCTCGGTTAAGTTGCAAAAACGTAGTCCTACCCCCACTCCGACCCGTTGCACTGCGAGTATCGGCTTGGTTACCCCAGACTTCGTGGTATTGCCTGGTCCCTCAAAAGTCACTGTTTTTGGAGCTTGCTTCAATACAGAGTACAAAGAAGACAAGACGACGCACGAAAAGAGCTTTCTCCAGGAGTTAAGTCTCTTTGCTGAACCACTGCCATCTCCGGCTGCGGTTCCTACTGCTCAGATCATCGAGGCGACTGAGAACAAAATCACTGTGGATCTGCAGTTCTCCTCCCCCGGACGCTTCACTCTCTGCCCTGCCAAAAAGTGTGTCTGGGGAACAGGGCCAATCATTCAGGTCGTCGCAGCAGCAACCTGCAGTGCCGTTGATCCTGATGCCGGCCCCATTGCCACGCTGGAATCAGAGCAGGAGCCGAACCAAGCGACCGTCCCTGTTGTCGCCGAATGCACGCCACCAATCCCGGCTGCAGACCTCGGGATAATCGTCGATAGCCCGACCAGCGTTGCCTGCATCGCTCTGAAGGAAGAAGGTAGCTTCAGCTGCGCCAAGAAACAGAATAAGAAAGCGCTTCAACTAAAATCTGGCGATACAGCGGTAGTTTACGTGGAGAATAAAAATCCGTTTCGTGAAACCTATAAATTTTCCACGACGGACCAACAGATCAAGGATGATGACATTGGATCGTTTCTTTCTTTGTTGGTGCCTTCCCTCGGCGGAGGTTCAAGCAAATCTTCGGACAAAGGCGGCGGCTCGGTAGCGCCGAGCAACGCGGCGAAGGACAATGTACTGGCATTCTTGAAACCTTCTTCTCCTCTCAACCCTGAATCGTTTTTCAACCCGAGACTGGTGGAGAATCGGAACGCTGTGGAAAGTAATGAGGCGAAACTAGAAAAGCCAAAATTGTCATGGGCACAGGTTGAGAGCATACATGACACGACGGACGAGTTCGCAAAAAAGCAAAACATCGTAAAAAATGAGCTGGACAAAACAAAGCAAGTCCAAAGTACAGAGGCTGAAAAGTTGCCCCCCGAAGAGCAGACTCAAGTGTCAAATTTGCAACAGTCTGCGGAAGAGCACTTGCAGGCAGCGGACGAGCACTATCAAGAGCAGCAGGACTTTCATCAACAAATTCCGGAGCCTTCGGATGAAGAGAAGACAAAGCTCGCTCCAGCCAGCGCCAAGCAAAAGGTGCGCAAGGAGGCAGACGAAAGCCTGAAACGGTCGGATGACTTGCAACGAGCATTCGACCAGCTCGCGGAAGCCAATAGGCTTCTCGAACAGGCGAAACGCAGCGCACAGATACGAGTGTGTACCCGCTCCATTCGGCAGCGCGTCGACGATCTGGTATACAACTACCATTACTTCGCGACCACCTACAACGAAATCCGCAATCAGTTGGTGAAAACCGTGGTCACAGGAGAGAAGGGTGCGTCCTGCGAGGAACTTCGCGGCCGCGCAATCGCTCTTTGGGAACTCGCGAACGCCGAGAACGAAAAGATTCTGCAAGCTCAGGTCAACTTCAACCTGCGCGATCTGTCAGCTTTCCTCGACGGCGAAAAGGCTGCTATCGCGCAAGAGGACGCAAATACATCCAACAAAGATTCTTCTCCAACTGCCACACTTAAAAGAGACAAGAGACGGCAGAGTCCATCGCAACCTCAGGCCGGCAGCGATACCGGAAGCAAACCCGCTAAAGGAAGTGACGATAACAGCAAGAACGACCCGCGGCTCGCTGCGCTCCAGTCCCAGGCGAATGGCGTGAAGACCTCCATCTGCATTTTGAAGGCCATGCACACAGAAGTGGCTCCTGTTCTACCCGACGGCATGGCGGCAATTGAGTCTGTGCTCACGAATCCACACTCGTTCATCTCAGCGTTCCAGATTGGGCCTTACGCCGATGCCACTCAAGTGGATTGGACGCTGACACGGACCGTGCTGAAACCGGTGGTCGGCGGCATCAGCGTGGCCAAATTCAATTCAGATATTGACGATTGCATCAGCACCTCATCTCCCAAGCCGGGCGGTGACACCACAACTCCAAAGAAAAGTGGGGACTCATCCACTTCGCTGCGCGAAGAGCAAACTCGACCAGCCGCTATGCCCGCTATGACGGGCGGTCGAGTGACAGATGTCTCGTTCAGGCTGCCGATGCAGAACATGCTCAGCACCGTTCAACAAAAGTCCGATTCCAAGCAATCAGGTTCCAAGAAAGACTCTTCCGGCGGCGACAGCTCGAATACCGACTCCAGTTCACAAAGTCCCGGCTCGAGTGATGATTCCAACAGAACGACCCGAGGCAAGAGAATTAATTTCGGGTCCGAGCGCTTTATCGTCAGTATCGGTCTGACCGGTGCTGCTTTTTCGCAACAGGAATTCGGCAAAGCGATTGGTGAACCACAGTTCGATACTTCGGGAAATGCGCTCATGCCGCCGCAAGCCGTGACCACGGTTGTCGTTCAGAAAAATGATTCTTCGTTTCGTTTGAGCCCGATGGCATTTCTCAACACGCGCATATATCAACCCACAGGTTGGGTGAATGCTACCTACGCCACATTCGGCATCACAGCCAAATCTGATAGTCCAGGAGTGAGACCAGAATACATGCTCGGTGCGTCCCAAAGCTTCTGGGAGAGGCATGTGCTGCTCACTCTGGGGGTCTATATGGGACAACAATCCACGTTAGCGGGAGGCCTGAAAGTGAACCAGGCACTTCCAAGCAATCTCACAAACGACTTGCCGCTCAACAGCCCGTACCGGTTCCGCTTCGGAGCTGCTCTCTCCTGGAGGGTTCCCGGCCTGTCCAAGTAGTGCTTTGAGGAGGACCGAGACGCCTTAATACGACGCAGTTCACTTGCTCCCAAAGGCGTATCATCCTTTGCATACCGGTCGGTCTCAGGATGATAAGGAGCAACTTCCATGTATTTTGAACAGTTTTATCTGGGATGTCTGGCGCATGCCTCGTACATGCTGGGCTCGGAGGGCGAGGCGGCGGTGGTGGATCCGCAGCGCGATGTGGAACTGTATTTGACGGCGGCGGCTGAGAAGGGGCTGCAGATCAGGCACATTTTTGAGACGCACCTGCATGCGGATTTTGTGTCCGGGCATGTGGAGCTGGCGCGGAGGACCGGCGCCACCATCTATATTGGCGCGAAGGCCGGCGCGGAGTTTCCTCATGTGCCGCTGAGCGACGGCTTTGAGCTGACGATGGGCAAGGTGAGGATTGCGGCGGTGGAGACTCCGGGGCACACACCGGAGAGTTGTTGCCTGGTGGTGACGGACCTTGAAGCCGCAGATTCACCGCGGAGGCGCGGAGACGCGGAGAAAAACCTATACCACAGAAAAAACTGATACCACGGATCAACGGCAGGTCGATGGGCATCTTGGAGCAACGAGCATCGGTGAACGCGAGAAGCCCTGGGCTGTCCTGACCGGCGACACCTTATTCATCGGCGATGTGGGGCGGCCGGACCTGTCACCGCAGTTTACGTCGCAGCAACTCGCAGGCATGCTGTATGACAGCCTACATGCGAAGCTGCTCACGCTGCCGGATGACGTGTTGGTATATCCGGCGCACGGTGCGGGGTCGCTGTGCGGACGCAACATGAGGGCGGATCGCTTTTCGACCATCGGCACGGAGCGGATGACAAATTACGCGCTGCAGATCAAAGGTCGGGACGAGTTCATCCAGCAGATGACGGCGAATTTGCCGGCGCGTCCGGAATATTTCTTTCAGGATGCGCAGATCAATCGCCAGGGCGCGGCGCCGCTGGGCGATCTGCCTCCGCTCAAGGCGATTTCTGCGGCGGAACTCAAGCGGCTGCTAAGCGAAGACGAGAAGAAGAAGACACGAAGCCCAGAAGACGAAGAACAACGAAGTGTTCGCGGTGGATGTGCGGCCTGTAGCCGAGTTTGCCGATGCGCACGTGCCCCGGTCAATCAACATTGCGCTCTCCGGGCAGTTTGCCACGTGGTCGGCGAGCGTGCTGGGACTGAAGGCAAGCCCGGTGCTGATTGCCGATACGCCGCAGCAGTACGAAGAAGCCCGGGTGCGGATGGCGCGCGTGGGCATTGAGGACGTGCGCGGATATCTGGAAGGCGGCCTGGCCGCATGGAAGCAGGCCGGGTTTGCGCTGGAAAAGCTTCCGCAGATGACGGTGCAGGAGTTGCAGGAGCGCCTGACCGAAGGCCACAGAGGCCTGACTGGAACCGGAACAGAACCAGGAAGCCAGGCGGGTGCGGGAAACCAAGCCGGAACAGGAAAAAAGCTGCGCGTGCTGGATGTGCGTCGTGAGCCGGAGTGGCAGGCAGGACACATTGCCGGAGCGGCGTGGTGGCCGCTGGATCGTTTCAAGGTTTCGCCGCCGGAAGTGGATCCCGCTGCGCCGCTGGCTGTGCACTGCGCCAGCGGATATCGCAGCGTGATTGCCTGCAGTTTGCTGCGTCGCGCAGGCATGCAGAACGTGATCAACGTGGTGGGCGGGTTTGATGCGTGGAAGAAAGCCGGGCTGGAAGTGGAGACAGGCGGAGGCTGCAGCGGTCTCCTAAGCAGCGACAAAACCTCACCACTGATGACACTGATTGCACTGATTCGTTTGCAAGTTGCAAATCAGTTGAATCAGCGTCCATCAGCGGTAAGGTTTTAAATTTCGTCAGCAGCTTTCGTGAGCAGCGCCCAGGCTTCCTCAACGTCCTGCCATGTTGTGCCCAGGTTGCCGATGGCCAGGCGAATCACCTGCTTCTGATTGAGCATGGTTCCGGCGATGAACACCCGGCCGGAGTGGTTGACGCGCTCCATGATGGCGCGATTGTATTCGTCGATTTGCTGAGGCGTGTCGCTGGCATGCTTGCCGCGATAGCGAAAGCACACCACACTGAACAGCACCGGCGCGACGACTTCGAATCGATGCTTGGGGTCATTGAGCGATGAGCGCGGCGAAGTCCTGGGCCCACTGGATGTGCTGGCGCAGCATGGCCTGGATGCGCTCGCGGCCAAAGTAGCGCAGCACGAACCACAGCTTGAGCGCGCGGAAGCGGTGGCCGAGCGGAACGCCATAGTCCATAAGGTTTTTGGCGCGCGGGTCTTCCTGGATTTTGAGGTAGTCAGAGGTGAGCGAGAAAGCGCGGCGCAGGATGTCCGGACGGCGGGTGAACAGCGCGCTGAGATCAATGGGTGTGAGCAGCCATTTATGAGCGTTAAAAACCAGCGAGTGCGCGCGATCGATGCCGTCGAGAATATGCCGGTGTTCGGGCAGCATGGCGGCGGCGCCCGCGTAGGCAGCATCCACGTGCACCCAGAGTCCGTGCTTCTCCGCAATGTCAACAATCGCACTGAGCGGGTCAACACTGGTGGAAGACGTGGTGCCAAGCGTGGCCGCGACGCAGAATGGCCGCTTGCCCGCGGCTTTGTCGGCTTCAATCATGGCAGAGAGCGCGTCCGGGCGCATGCGGAAAGCCGAGTCAGACGGCACTTTGCGCACGTTGTTCTGCCCAATGCCAATGGTGACGGCGCCTTTCTCAATGGAGAAATGCGCCTGGTCAGAGGTGTAGAGCGTGAGATCGCCGCGGCTGCCTTCAGTGCGGGCTTCTGGCGCGACCATTTCGCGCGCGGCAACAATGGCGTGCATGCTGCTGGTGCTGGCTGTGTCATGGACCATGCCGAACCAGCCGTCTTTGTCGTCGGGACCGCCCTTGAGGCCGAGCCACTGGCGGATCCAGTCCAGCGTGCGCTGCTCGAGTTCAATCACCGCGGGCGAGCTCTTCCAGTGCAGCCCGTTGGTGTTGAGCGCGGCGGCCAGCATCTCGCCCAGAACGGCAGGCGTGGAGCCGGTGCAGGCAAAGTATGCGAAGAATCGCGGATGGTTCCACTGCGTCACCGCGGGCATCACGAGCTGGTCAAAGTCGCGCAGGATGGCCTGGAAGGATTCACCCTGATCGGGAGCCGATTCGGGCAGCGCATCGTAGAGCTCACCCGGTTTGGTCTGGGCAAGCACCGGCATATCGCGCACACCGGCAAGGTAGCCGGCAACCCAGTCAACCGCTTCATGGCCGGCGCGGCGAAAATCTTCAATATAAGTCGACAAGTCAGGTTCAGAGCTGGAGATGGGCTTGGCTGGAGCAGTCATGGTCGTAAGACATTTTATATAGAGCAACTGGCAATTAGCAGTTGGCAATTGGCCAAGGCAAAACTTACGCGGATGACACGAGTGGCACTCGTGAGAGTGAGTCCTGAGACCAAGGCGCACACGGCGATTCCGGCGACGATCGGGGCCCCTTCTGGCTATAAGGATCGCTACCCTTGGCTTCGCTCAGGGTCGGGACTTCGGTGAAAAGCATTAATTTCCTAACTTCCTTGACTTCGCGCAAAAATCCGGACTACTATGCATCCAGCATGCACGCCAGCCGATTTAGCTTCGCATTTAGTTACCGCTACTTCTTTACGGGTAGCGGCGAAGCGGATGGTGTGCTGAATATGCTTAAGTAAGTCAGCAATCATAAAGGCTCCGCAAGCCGCGATCCCAAAAAGGGTCGCGGTTTTTGCTTTTAGCGAAGGCCGCGGGGCCCACCACCTTTTGTTGCGTAAACGTCTTGCGGTTCGCTGAGCTATAGGTAAAAGCTATGAATGACAATGGAAAATCGATAGAGAAGTGGCGAAGCGAAATCGATATACTAGATGGCGAGCTGCTTCGACTGCTCAACGAGCGGGCCAGAATTGCTTCCGAGCTCGGCGCTCTAAAAGTATCTTCCGGGCTGCCGGTTTACGATGGCCGGCGGGAGCGCCAGGTTCTGGCCCGCTTGTGCGAATCCAACCAGGGCCCGCTCGACCGCGAAAGCGTCAGCACCATCTTCCGCTGCATCATCCGCGAATCACGCCGTCTTGAAGCCACCCAGCAGCAAGCTTCCCAGAAATCTCATTACAAGCAATCAGGTCAGGAGTACTCCAATGGTCATTAATATGGCGCCAGGCTTTTCAGAAGAACAACTGCAGCACATCATTCAGCGGGTGAAGGAATGCGGGTTCCAGCCGCATGTTACCCGCGGCACAGAGCGGGCGATTGTCGCCGCCGTAGGCTCAGGCGGAAACCGCTCCGCTCTTGAAGCCTTGCGGGCTGCGCCGGGCGTCGATAGCGTGGTACCCATCGCGCATCCGTTCAAACTGGTGAGCCGGCAGACGCGCAGTGAGCGTACGCGCGTGATGGTGCGCGACGTGTGCATTGGCGGCGAACAGGCCGTGGTCATCGCCGGCCCATGTTCAGTGGAATCGCGCGAGCAACTCTTGACCACCGCGCAAGGTGTGAAGGCAGCCGGAGCCACTTTGCTTCGCGGCGGAGCGTACAAACCCCGCACTTCGCCATACGATTTCCAGGGTCTGGGCATGGAAGCGCTCAAGCTCTTGCGTGAAGTCCGCGAAGAGACCGGGCTGCCCGTGGTCACGGAAGTGATGAGCACCGGCGATATTGATCTGATCAGCGAATACGCTGACATGCTTCAGGTGGGCGCCCGCAACATGCAGAATTATGATCTGCTGCGCCAGTTGTCTAAGACTCGCAAGCCCATCCTGCTCAAGCGCGGGCCATCAGCAACAGTCAAGGAATGGCTGCTGGCGGCCGAATATCTATTGGCCGGCGGCAACCAGAACGTTGTGCTCTGCGAGCGCGGCATCAAGACGTTTGAAACTGAAACGCGCAACACGCTGGACCTTGCCGCCGTGGCTCTGGCCCGTGAACTCTCGCACCTGCCGGTGATTGCAGATCCGTCGCACGGCACCGGACGCAGAGACTTGATTCCGCAGGCCAGCCGCGCCGCGTTGGCCATAGGCGCGGACGGCCTGATCATTGAAGTGCATCCCTGCCCTGAGCGCGCGTGGTCAGACGGGGCGCAGTCCCTGAACCTGGATGAATTCGCCCGGCTCATGCGTAACCTGAGTGCGCCCATTCGCGCGGTGGCATCGCCCGTTGGAGTGGAGGCGGTCACAAAGCCTGAGCGACTGAATGGCCATTCAGTGTATTCTGTTTAGCGCTTCATCTTTACACACCGCCGAGGACAGCACATGAATACCGCTGTGGGCACGCTCGCTCCAGCCAAGAATAAGCAGGCAATTGCGACCGGTACTCCGTGGACTGCCTGGGCGTGCACCGTAGCTTCCATCTCTATTGCAGTGGGGCTGTACTGGGACATTTCATGGCACATGAGTATTGGGCGCGATACCTTCTGGACTCCTGCCCATCTCCTCATCCAGTTTGGCGGATTGATGACTGCGCTGATCTGCGGCTGGACCATTTTTGGCGCTACTTTTCGTCCCGGCTCACGGTTACGCCAGAACTCGGTGAGCATCTTCGGCTTTCGCGGACCACTCGGAGCCTTCATAGCTGCGTGGGGCGGACTGGCCATGTTGACCTCAGCGCCTTTTGACGATTGGTGGCACAACGCCTACGGGCTCGATGTTAAAATCCTAAGCCCGCCGCACGTTCTGCTAGCCATTGGCATCGCCGGCATTGTCTGGGGAGGTCTCATCCTCACCGTAGCGGAGATGAACCGTGCCGAAGGCGGACGAAAAGTCTATCTTCAGCGCATGATGCTGGTTCTGGGTGGCTTTGCTCTCCTGCACAGCATGGTTCCCAGGCTTGAGTACACCAGCAAGACTTTTCTTCACAGCGCGAGCGCATACGTCTCGCTGGGCATCGGTCTGCTGCTGGTGCTGGAAGCTGCTGCCCGAGCCACCGGCCATCGCTGGGCCCGTACGATCATCGCCGGAATCTATTCCCTCTTCGTTCTGCTCATGCTCTGGGTTTTGCCGCTCTTCCCCGCGACTCCTAAACTTGGGCCGGTGTACCAGCCCATCACGCACATGGTTCCTCTGCCGTTTCCCATCATGTTGATCGTCCCGGCGTTTTTCCTCGATCTGATATGGCCCAAACTCAATCATTTGTCCCGATGGCAGCAGTCGATCATTGCTGGCGCAGTCTTCATGGCCGTGTTGATTGCGGTTGAGTGGCCCATGGCAACGTTCCTGAATTCTCCAGCTGCGCGCAACTGGTTTTTTGCTCCCAACAACTATCCATATTTCGCTCAGCCCGATTCTCCCAACGTCCGCTACATTTTTCGCCACACTGAGACCATCATGCAGTTCTGGGGCGGCATGACTGTCGCATTCTTGTCCTCAGTGATCAGCCTCTGGATCGGCATCGTCTTTGGCGAATGGCTGCGCAGAGTAAAACGGTAGCGTCTCTTTGTATATGACATCGACCAAGAAATCTGATGGCTCTTACGCATCACGCATTGCGAGAGTCAGCCTTGCGCATCCGATAAAGCTGCTTCTTTTCACTCTGATCCTCAGTTTCCCGCTCGCATCATCCGCCCACGTCAACAGCCCAGACGTCTATTTTGATGGCTATGCCGGCCAGTATCGTCTGCTGGTTACTATCACTCCGCCGCCGGTTGTTCCGGGAATGGCTGAAATCCAGATTCGCTGCGCAGAAACGGACGTGCAGCAAATCAAGGTCCTCCCTTTGAAGATGGTGGGTGTGGCTGCCGAACTGGCGCCGACTCCCGATCTGGCAGAAAGATCAGAAACTGATCCCCATCTCTTTCACGGCAAGCTCTGGATCATGACCCGCGGCTCATGGAAGATACAGATCCAGGCTGAAGGCTCAAAAGGCCAGGGTGAATTGTTCGTGCCGCTGCCGGCGGTTTCAACGTACTCGGGCAAAATGCATACTGCGTTGGGCGCGCTGCTTGCGGTTCTCGGCCTGGTGCTGGTGGCGGGTATAGTCGGCATTGTCGGCGCAGCCGCCCGCGAGGCCAGCCTCCCGTCCGGCCAGGAACCGGCAGCACAAGAAAGAAGACGCGGTCACCGGCGGGAAGCTGTTGCCTGCGTGCTGGTGCTAGCCGCGCTGGTCCTCGGTGATCGCTGGTGGCGTGCCGATGCCGCTACCAATGCCCGCCTCAATTACAAAGTGCCGCATGTCACTGCGCAATTGCAGAACGGCGGTGTGCTCGATCTAAGTCTTGCGAAAATCCCAACGTATCTGAAGTGGACCATTATGGCGTGGTTTCAGCCGACAAACTGGTGCTTAATGATCTGGTGCCCGATCACGGTCATCTTATGCATCTCTTCCTGGTTCGCACGCCGGATATGAAAAGTTTCTGGCATCTGCATCCGCACCAAACCGGCGAAGGACAGTTTGCCGTCGAATTGCCCAGGATTCCCGCCGGCCACTACCAGATTTTTGCTGACATCGTGCACCAAACCGGCTTTCCTGAAACCCAGGTCGGTGAAATTGATTTGCCAGGAATTTCTGGCAGCGCTTTCTCCGGCGACGATGCTGGCAGCCCGGACCTCTCCTCATCCGCAACCATAAGCCAACTTGACGACGGCTACCGCATGGTGTGGGAACGAGACGCGTCTCCGCTAAAGGCGAATGTGCCTGTCTGGTTCCGCTTCCGCATAGAAGATAAAGATGGCCGTCCCGCCACTGATATGGAAAGCTACATGGGAATGGCCGGCCACGCCGCGTTCATCAGTACCGATGGCAAAGTCTTCGCGCATGTGCACCCCGCGGGTTCGGTTTCCATGGCCGCGGAAATGATGGCTCAGGGTACGGAGCATGACATGAACGCGATGCAATCCGCGCCGACCGGCTCGGAGGTTTCGTTCCCGTACGGCTTCCCCCGAGCGGGTGATTACCGCATTTTTGTCCAGGTGAAGCGGGCAGGCAAAATTGAGACCGCAGAGTTCTCCGCTCACGTGAACTGAGCACGTGGGAGCGCCTGCACGTTCGTGATTGTTTCGCACCAGTGTCTTCACAGCTTTCGCGTTTTGCGAAGATCATGACAGATGCCGTCTTCACCTGGTGATTTCTTATGACCTTGATTCTTCGGAGCGATGATCAGCCAAATTCTGGTCATTTATTAGTGCAGCTTCCATTTTCGATTTACAAAACTCTACATTCCAAATCTCGTAAACCAGAATCAACGCGGTTACAAAAAATGGAAAGCGCCGCAATGGTTCCCTTTTCATGCAGAAACTATTTGAATATCAAACTGTCTATTTTTGCGGGGATTTGCTTTCGTTACAGTGGTGTTAAAACTGCAGGAACCAAGAGTTTTATTGACACTTCCGCGACTCTTGGTGATATAAATAACCGCCGCATTTTCTTTCTTGTAGCGTACGTCTGTTTAATGCAGCCGGGCCCGAGCAAATCCGGACGAGGGTCCCGATACCATCTCGAATTTGCGATGAGTTGAGCGAGGAGACTTCGATGAAAATCATCCGTACATTCTGCTTGCTTGTTCTGGCGTCGGGAATGGCGCTGGGCCAGGCGAGTCAGCCGACCAATTCGAATGTGGCAGACGATCTGAAAACTTTGCGCGACGCCGTTGCGGCGCAGCAGAAGCAGATCGCTGACCAGCAGAAGAAGCTTGAAGAGTTGCAGCAGCAGTTGGACGCAAAGGCTGCGGCAACCCCGCACGTACAGAACGCCACGCTGACCACAACCGCGCCCGCGACCAGCATTTCCATGGTACAAGCTGATGTGGAAAAGCCGAAAGAGTCGCCGCTGTCGATCCGCATCGGTGGCACTGAATTCACGCCCGGCGGCTTTGTGGATTTCACTAACATCTTCCGCACCACCAACGTGGGTAGCGCGGTTTCAACCGGTTTCAACGCCATTCCGTTCAGCAACACTCCTCAGGGGCAGATCACTGAGTTCCGCTCCAGCGGCCAGTACTCGCGCTTTAACCTGAAGGTCAGCGGCAAGTACGGCGAGAACAAACTGAACGGCTACATTGAAGCGGACTTCAACGGCAACGATGCGGCAAACGTTTTTGTCACCACCAACCCGCATACATTCCGCCTCCGCCTGTACTACCTGCAGTTGCAGCGTCATAGCTGGGAGTTCACGGCCGGACAAGCCTGGGGCTTGCTGACCCCAAACAAGGTCGGCGTGGGCGCATCGCCCTCTGACCTCGATACCACAATGGCCACTGACGGCAACATCATGGTAGGCGTAATGTACTCGCGTGATGCGCAGTTCCGGCTTGCGTGGAAACCAAGCGATCGGTTCGGGTGGGCGGTATCGGTCGATAACCCGCAACAGACTACTGCGGGCGAGGTCGTACTCCCATCCGGCGGCACAGGCAACCCGATCAGCGGTGCGCTCGCCAATCAGGTAGACGGCTCAGCCGCAGCCGGCGTTCCCAACCTGATGCCGGACATCACTACCAAGATTGCATTTGACACCAACCCCACCGGGCGCAACCTGCACTTTGAGGCTGGCGCCATCGTGACCTCAGTCCAATTCTCGGTGCCACGACCGGGAGTAGTTGGAGCGTTCGATAAGAAGTCCGATATCGGCGGCGGCATCTTGGGCGGCATTGGATACAGCGTGACCAAGAAATTCCGCGTTCTGGCTCACGGCATGTATGGACCGGGCGTCGGCCGTTATTTCATCGGCTTCGGGCCGCAATTCGTGGTTGTTCCGATTGCCGTTTCGCCCACCACCTTCACTGCAACTCCGTCTCCGGTCCACGCCGGTGCGGGGTTTGGCGGGGTTGAGTGGCAGGCTGCCTCCAAAACCCAGATTGGCGCATATTACGGCGGCTTCTACTTCCAGCGCAACGCCTTCCCTGACATCACAGTGCCTGCTCTGCCGATCATCGGCTTCGGTGGAATCGGCTCCGGGACCAACAACAACAGATCCATTCAGGAAGGCGAATTTGTGCTCGCTCAGACGCTGTGGAAAAATCCCCAGTACGGCGCTCTGGTCCTGGCCAGCGACAACAGCTACACCACGCGCTCTCCCTGGTTCCATCCCGCCACGGCGCCCAAGAATGCGCATATGTTCATGAGCCGTCTCGATCTGAAGTATGTGATCCCGTAACCAACTCATCATCCCTCAAAAACCGCCGGGCTTGCCCCGGCGGTCGTTTTGTCTTCGAGCCCTGTCGCTTCGCTCCAAACCGCTGAAGAGCATTTCTCGCTCCTGTCACAGCCAGGTAGGCGCGCAAGTCAGCCTAGCCGTTCTGGTTCGTGAGCAGATGCTCACGCTCCACGCCGCTGAGTCCCAATGCCTGATTGAAGGAGAGTGGCTTCCGCAATCACAGAGACAAACAAAGATGCTGGCAAAGCCGCCTTCGGGCTGTCCGATTCCTAAGTCCTCCTCATGAGGTATGACAACAAGCCTCGAAGCCCTTCAACAGTATCCGGGAACACCAGGAAGGCGGCATTCAGGGCCGCAAGGAAGTCTCAGATAAAATCCGGGGCTTCAGTCCCGAGCACTGCCGCGCAGCAACGAAAACACCGCTCGGATTTAAAATGCTTCTGTGGCTGGTCGAACAATGCTCCTCGCCGTTTGCCTGATCTTGATCGGTGCTGGATCATGCCTGGCGCAATCGCGAGTTCAGGCTAAACACGGTCGAGTAGAACTCCTCTCACGACCCACCCCTGATGGCGTCTTTATGGGGATTCATTTCACGCTGGAAAAAGGCTGGCACATCTACTGGATCAACCCCGGAGACTCAGGCCAGCCTCCGACGCTCCATTGGACTCTTCCTGCGGGAGCCTACGCCGGTGAAATCCAGTGGCCACGTCCGGAGCGCCTGCAAACTTCGCCCACCATCGCCGACTACGGCTACAAAGACGATGTCGTCCTGCTGGTTCCTGTGCGCTTTCCACAGAAAAATTTGAAAGCCGAAATTTCGCTCAACGCAAAATGGCTTATCTGCAGCGAAGTCTGCCTCCCAGACCACGCTCATCTCACATTTTCTCCGGCTGTTGCATCTGCCGGCCAGCAGGCGCGTGTGGCACAGTTGTTCGCGCGCACCAAAGCTCTCCTTCCTCGCACCTGGCCGGCGGCATGGAAGCTGAATGCCGAATCACGCAAAGACGATTTTGTCCTTACCATCATCACCGGGCGCCCGCTCACTCAAGCTGAATTCTTTCCCCGCGATCCCGGCCAGATTGACAATGCCGCCAAACAGAGGCTCACCACAACTGCAACCAGAGCCAGGCTTGTGCTCAAAAAATCTGATCTGTTGCTCAAGCCCGTCCCGGAACTCCGCGGCGTGCTGGTGATTAATAATCGCGCCTATCAGGTGCGTGCACCCATGATCGCGCAGGTCGCGCTAAAATGATTCCCTTGACGCTTTTGGAGGAAACATGCGCAGGCTGCTTTCCCGTCTTGCTCTTCTCTTCTCTGCTCTTTTGTTTCTTATTGCCACCGCTCTCGCCGTGAAAGTCGGTGACCCTGCGCCCGGCTTCACCGCTATAGACAACCATGGCAAGCAGCAAAAGCTCTCCGATTACAAAGGCAAGTACGTGGTCCTGGAGTGGCACAATCAGGGATGCCCTTATACTCGTAAGCATTATGAGAGCGGGAATATGCAACAACTCCAGAAGAAGTGGACCGACAAAGGCGTTGTCTGGTTGACCGTGATCTCTTCCGCTCCCGGCACACAGGGGTTTGTAACTCCCACACAGGAAGATGAGTATCTCAAGAAGATGCACGCCTCACCCACCACCGTGCTGATGGACGTCACCGGCACGCTGGGACATCTATACGACGCCAAGACCACGCCGGAGATGTATGTCATCGCGCCCGATGGAACGCTCATCTATGAAGGGGCCATCGATGATCGTCCTACGACTGATCGCAAGGACATTGCCGGAGCAAAAAATTACGTAGATGCGGCTCTTACAGAAGCCATGGCCAGCAAGCCTGTGGCCGAAGGGGCCACCCGTCCCTACGGATGCTCAGTGAAGTACAAAAGCTTTTGATGACTCGCGCGATTGCGGCTGCGATCTAGAGAGGCTGCTTGCGCCTGCCCGATTATCTGGCAACACCCGTCGCTCAACTCGGCTCTGGGGCGGGCGCATCCGCTGTGGCCGCCGCCTCGCGCGAACTAACTTACCCCTCGTCTTCAACTTACGCCGGCTCAGGCCAGGATCATCCGCCATCCCCAGAAACACAGCGACCATGTTCAACTCGACCTCTGCACCAAAGCCGGTGTTTTAGAAAAAAGAACGGTGACTAAATCAGATAGAAAAGGCTACAAACGTGCCCGTCAAGTTGAATGGGGCGACGAGTGGGAAAGCTAGAACGGCTTGCAGCCACGAGCACGCGGGGTTTCGACTTTCGGCAATCTTTGGCAATTTTGGCAATTCCGAGAATTGCCAGCGCGGATTGGGTGGCAAACGGGCCTGAGAGCCCGATGACTCCCTGTTACAATCGAATTCATGGAGGCAAAGCTGCTGCTCATCCCCTGGATGGCAGCCGTAATCTACAGCAGCGTTCCCTTGTTCTGGTTTGCCATTCATCCCTTCGCGGAGCGCTGGCGCAGGATGAACAGGTCTCCATATCGCGTGCTGCTTCCACTCTGGATGCTCATGATCGCAGCCCTTGGCTGGTGTACCTGGCCCTGGCATTCGCAGCGAATTTACTCAACCTCATGGGCGTGGATTCCTGCACTTGTGTTTTTCTTCTTTGGATTACGGGTTTACTGGCGCATCTCGTCCGACTTTGGCGCGCACAAGTTCAGTGGAGAAGCTGAGCTTCGTCCCCGCGAACATCCGCAGCAGCTTGTAACCAACGGGCTTCATACTCGCTTGCGTCATCCAATCTATTTCGCGCATCTGTGCAATCTCGCCGGTTGGGCTGTGGGCAGCGGGTTGGTGATTGATTATGTTCTGCTGGCGCTGAATATTCTGGTTACTTTCCCCGTGATGATTTATATGGAAGAGCGTGAGTTGGAAGCGCGTTTTGGAGATGCGTTCAAGCTGTACAAGGACCGGGTTCCACTCATCCCCTGGTTCCGGTTCTCTGGTTCAAATGCAAATGGCCGCGCAGTTTAAGGAAACATGCATGAGCAGACCGCAGAGCGCTGAGGCGAGCGCGTGAAATTTGAATTCTTTGTCGCGGCGCGCTACCTTCGCGCCAAACGCCGGCAGGCGGTCATCAGTGTTATCACGATCATTTCAGTTATTGGCGTGGCTGCCGGCGTAGCTTCGCTTATCGTTGCATTGTCCATCAACGCCGGATTTCAGAAAGACCTGCAAAACCAGCTACTCGGTTCCACGTCGCACATCAACATACTGAAAGTTCAGGCAGACGGCATTTACAACTGGCGGGATCTGATGGCGAAATTGGAAAAGCAGCCGCATGTAACGGCTGCCGCTCCCGCTTTGTACGAGCAGGTACTCGGCTCGCGCGGCTCACGCGCCAGCGGCATGCAACTGAAGGGTGTAATTCCGGAATATGAAAATCGGGTGAGTGAGCTACTGAAATCGGTAACCGTTGGATCCGCCACTCCATTGAATCCCGTGCCCGCGCAGAAACCATGCGCTGAGCACGATGATTCATGCCTCCAGGAACAGCAAGCCTTACCGCCTGTCGTACTAGGAAAAGATTTGGCTGAAACCATTGGCGCTACTGTGGGCTCCATCATTATGGTGACCAGCCCGCAAGGTGAGCTCACTCCATTCGGCCTGGTGCCCAAGTACGAAAGATTCAAGGTGGTTGGGATCTTCAAGTCCGGCTTCTACAACTATGACAGCGCCTGGGCATTCATTCGGCTGGCCGATGCCCAAAAGATGGCTGCGCTGGGTGATGTTGTGTCCGTGCTGGAATTTAAGATTGACGATCTCTATAAAGCGGACCAAGTGGGTGAGGAACTGCAGAAGGCTGCTGGACCAGAGTACATGGCAACCAACTGGATGGAGCAGGACCGGGCGCTTTTCCGGGCCTTGAGTCTGGAGCGGGTTGTGACATTTTTAACCATTGGATTGATCGTTTTTGTCGCAGCTCTCAACATCTTGATTTCATTGATCATGATGGTCATGGAAAAAACCAAGGACATCGCTGTGCTGGTTTCCATGGGGGCCCGGCGCAGACAGGTCCGGCAGATTTTTATTTTCCAGGGTGTGCTGATCGGCGTGATTGGCACGCTGCTCGGATTGATCGTTGGCTACGGTGTGGCCATTGCAGGCGCCAGGTATCACTTTCTTGCCCTGAATCCGGAAGTCTATTCCATCAACTATGTACCTTTCGCGCCACGAGCAACTGACGGTCTTCTGGTGGCAGCGGTGGCGCTGCTAATCTCCTTTGTTGCCACACTTTATCCCTCCTGGTCTGCCGCGCGAATTCTGCCTGCGGAGGCGCTGCGCTATGAGTGAAATGCCTAATTGCGTTGCGGGGCGAAGAAGATGCAAGATGCTGAAAGACAGTTACTTCGGCTTATTGAGAATTAGGGAATTTAATCAAAACTTGAGGAGTTTCGCAGCCGGAGTAACGGAGTCTATCGCTCAACAACCGGGTTTAAAGAATCAAGAGGCAGTGGCCGTTTCAACGCGGGGAACGGCACCCGAAATGCTGGACAATGTAACTGGCTGCACCATCGGGGTATACAAGTGCATCCAATAGAACAGCAACCTGAAATCCTCCGCGTTGATAGACTTAAGAAAGTCTACAAATCGGGCGATACGGATTTAGTGCTCTTTGACAATTTGTCCTTCCAGGTGAGGAAGGGGGAAATGCTGGCCATTGTAGGCGAGTCCGGATCTGGGAAAAGCAGTCTTCTGCACATCCTCGGAACTCTTGATCGTGGTTCTGAAGGTGACGTATACTGCGCGGAGATTCAGGCGGGAAAGTTGAATGAAGATGCCGCAGCCGATTTTCGCAACCGAGAAATCGGGTTTGTGTGGCAGTTTCACTATTTGATGCCTGAGTTCACGGCACAAGAGAACGTTGCTATGCCGCTTCTTATGAGAGGAATTGCCTACCGGCCCGCGATGGAGAAAGCTGCAGCATGGCTGCAGCAGGTTGGTCTTGCCAATCGGAGCCATCATCGCGCAGGCGAACTCTCAGGGGGTGAGCAGCAACGGGTGGCTTTGGCCAGGGCCCTGATTACCGGCCCACAGATTTTGATGGCCGATGAGCCCACAGGAGACCTCGACAACCGGACTGCTGAAATGGTGTTCGAGTTGATCCAGCGGCTGCATCGGGAGTACCGGCTCACTTCCCTCATCGTCACCCACAACTTGGATTTTGCCCGGCGCTGTGACCGTGTTCTGAGCTTGCACCAGGGCAAGACCGAGGAAGTGTCGCCCGATTCTCTTCACAGTTAGGATAAGGAGAAGAGGGCGAGGAAAATTTGATTTTTCGGTTCGCTCATTGCGAACCATTGTCCGCTCTGGCTGAAAGTCGCCGGTCCGGGCAGGAAAGCTTCTTCCTGGGAGTACGGGTGTTCGTACCGGGAGAAGAGAAGATGCTTAAGGCAGAGGTGACCGAGAGCATCTGGGTGAGGGTAACATGTTCGAGCGGTACACAGAAAAAGCGAGGCGCGTAATTTTCTTCGCGCGGTATGAGGCGAGCCAGTTTGGCTCACCGTACATCGAGACGGAGCACCTGTTGCTCGGTCTCCTGCGTGAAGACAAAGCTTTGACCAACCGCTTTCTCCGCAGCCACGCGTCCGTGGAGTCCATCCGCAAGCAGATTGAAGGACACACCACGATCCGTGAAAAGGTCTCCACGTCTGTAGATCTTCCATTGAGCAACGAATGCAAGCGTGTGCTCGCTTATGCGGCAGAAGAAGCGGAGCGCCTGAGCCACAAGCACATTGGCACCGAGCACCTGCTGCTTGGACTGCTTAGGGAAGAAAAGTGTTTTGCCGCCGAGATTCTGCATGAGCGTGGTTTGCGCCTGAGCGCCATCCGTGAAGAACTGGCCCGCAGCACCCAGGAAAAAGCCCAGCCGCAGCGGGGACAATCGCGTGAATCCTCTCTTCTGGCTGAATTCTCTCGTGACCTCACCCAGGCAGCCATGGACACCCAGCTTGATCCTCTGGTGGGCCGCGAAGGTGAAGTGGAGCGCGTGGTGCAAATCCTGTGCCGGCGTACTAAGAACAATCCCGTTTTGATCGGAGAGCCCGGCGTGGGCAAGACTGCCATTGTGGAAGGTCTGGCCCAGCGCATCGCCGATGGTGACGTGCCCTCATTCCTGGCCGACAAAAGAATCCTGGGGCTCGATCTCTCGTTGATCGTCGCCGGAACCAAGTACCGCGGACAATTCGAAGAGCGGCTCAAGACCATCATGAAAGAGCTGATGGAGAGCCAGAACTGCATCATCTTTATTGATGAGTTGCACACGCTTGTAGGGGCCGGCTCTGCCGAGGGCTCGCTGGACGCAGCCAACATCCTGAAACCCGCGTTGTCACGCGGTGAGATTCAGTGCATCGGCGCAACCACCCCGGGCGAGTATCGCAAGTCCATTGAGAAAGACCGCTCGCTGGAACGCCGATTCCAGGCCGTGAAAGTTCCGCCTCCGAACGAGACGGAAGCCGTAAAGATCATTTACGGGATCAAGGAACGGTATGAAAAGTTCCACGCGGTCAGCTACACCGACGATGCTATCCAGTTCGCCGTGTATCACTCGAACCGCTACATCCCGGACCGTTTCCTGCCAGACAAGGCGATTGACCTGCTGGACGAAGCCGGCGCCCGGGTAAAGCTCCGCCAGACTTCCCTGCCGGACGAGATCACGGAAGTTCAGAAGCGGATCAAGTTCATTGTTCACCGGATGGAAAACGCCATTGCGAACCACGAGTTCGAGAAGGCGCGTTTCTACTCCGACGAAGAGCGAAAGGAGCGCGAGAACCTGCGCGCCCTGCGCGAGAAATATCACCTGGATGAATCCTCGACGGGTGTTGTCAACCGTGAGGATATTGAGGAAGTGGTCAGCCGGTGGACCGGCGTTCCCGTCACCTCCATCAAGGAAGAAGAGACGCAGAAGCTGCTGCGCGTGGAAGAAGAGCTGCACAAACGCGTGATCTCGCAGGACAAGGCCATCAGCGCCCTGGCCCGCTCCATCCGCCGCTCGCGGGCAGGCTTGAAGTCGCCCAACCGTCCCATCGGCTCTTTCCTGTTCCTGGGACCAACCGGCGTCGGCAAGACGGAAGTCGCGCGCACGCTGGCGCAGTTCCTCTTCGGCAGCGAGAAATCGCTCATCCGCTTCGATATGTCGGAATTCATGGAGAAGCATTCGGTCAGCAAGCTGATCGGCTCGCCTCCGGGATACGTAGGCTACGAAGAGGGCGGCCAACTGACCGAGCGCGTTAAGCGGTCACCCTACTCCGTCGTCCTGCTGGATGAAATCGAGAAGGCGCACCCGGATGTGTTCAACATTCTGTTGCAGGTGCTTGAAGACGGCCAGCTTACAGATGGCCTGGGCAACACAGTTGATTTCAAGAACGTGATCATCGTGATGACGTCCAACATCGGCGCGCGCCACCTGATGAAGCGCAAAGGTCTTGGCTTCCAGGTAGACAAAGAAGATGTTGTTTCCGAGAAGGTTGAGGACATGGTGAAGTCGGAGGTCAAGCGGACTTTTAACCCAGAGTTCCTGAATCGTCTCGACGAAGTCATAATCTTCAACGCTCTGACCGATCCGGACCTCATCCAGATTCTGGAACTGCTGGTTGGACAGCTCAACACCAACCTCGCGCAACGGCACATCACCATCACAGTGAATGAGGAAGCGAAGAAGTGGATCCTGGACAAGACTCTTACGGACCGCAGTTACGGTGCGCGTCCTCTGCGCAGGGCCTTGCAGCGGTACATTGAAGATCCGCTCTCTGAGGCGCTGATCCAGGGCACTATCACCACGCGTCCGGCGTTCATTGAGGTTTACCTCGAAGGCGACCGCCTCTTTTACCGTCAGGTGGGCGAGGGCGCCGAGAACACAGAGGGCGTGCTGCTCTACAGCAACTAACTCTCATTATCTTTCAATCGAAAGCCGCCGAGGGCATTCGGCGGCTTTCTTCTTTCTATCTGCCCAGAGCGTGGTGCGCTTATGGCGTTGCTATGGCAAGCGAAACTGCCGCGTGCCCTGCCGGATATGTTGCGGGAGAAAGTGGAACCAGGCTTGAGCCTTCAACTCGGAACGCGGATATCTCTCCAGTACTGGTGTTCAATGCATAGGAGAATTGACCTGACGCCTCCTTCACCTGCTGGCTGGCGCTCACCTCTGCGGCAGCAGATGAACTCGCGTGCCTCATGAGCATAATCCCGGAAACCTCGCCGAGTTGTATCTTATCGTTCACCACGTGAATTTCCGTGCGGCGAGTCCCAGAGGTTGCAAAAGCCGTACCCTCGGCGCTATCGACTGAAAGATTCGTAATCGACGGCATGGCCACGGAATCCAGTTTAGTAATGGTCCCAGTTTCCCGATTTACCCCGAAAGCAGTTAATCCGTTCATGTTCGTAACAAACAGGTCTTTGCCGTTGGCAACCAGCAATGTGGGGGAATTCGGCGCGATGAATGGCGATCCCGGGACGGGAGAAAGCCCGCCATCGTTGTTGATCTTGAAACCTAAAATCACACCGGCTGATGGGTCAGCCGTAAACAGGAATTGCGACGGAACCACTGCCCCCATTCCTACAGGTGTTGGAGTAGGTGTAGGAGTCGGTGTTGGACTGCCGATCGGAGTGGGTGAAACCGTAGGCGTGGGAGAAAAGCCCGGGTTATTGTTCACGATTCGGCGCGGTGAGATGACGCCACATGCGGCAATAAGCGCCAGAACCGATAGCACGCAGAGGCTCACCCAATGCTTTCGAACAGGGCCTGAGTGGAAATCCATAGAGAAAGATGATGCCTGCAGCCGGAAGGCTGTTGGCTCCTGCCCCGTTAAGTTTGGATAGTGTGAAGGATGCATCAGCTGTATCACGTACTAAGGAGAAAACCCGGTTTGCGCAGCTCCGGGTCTGAATGTGAAAATGCTTACATGCTTAAACCAACACTCACTTCCTGGAGCCTTACCCTGCTGCTTGTGGCCGGTACCGGAGCAGCTATCGCGCAGAGTGGCTCCTCATCACAAACTCAGGCGCCTCCGGCGGCACCGCAGCCCAAGGCCCAGTCGCCAGTCGGCTCAGATCAGGCAGCGTCCTCGAATTCGCCTTTTAAGACGAACAAAGAGAAAGCCAGCTACGCTCTAGGGATGAATGTGGGAACAAGCCTGCACCGGCAGTCGGTGGATATCGATCCTGACTTGTTTGCTCAGGGCTTCAAGGATGCGATCTCCGGCAAGAAGCCCCTTATCACTGAGGAAGAAGGGCGCGCCGCTCTGACGCAGTTGCAGAATGACGTCCGGACCCAGCAGGCGCAGAGGATGAAGGAAGAGGGCAATGCCAACAAAAAAGATGGGGACGCCTATCTGGCCGCCAATAAAGCCAAACCCGGCGTGGTCACTCTGCCCAGCGGCCTGCAGTACAAGATTTTGAAAGAAGGCACCGGCCCCAAGCCGACGGCCACAGACACCGTGGAGTGCAACTATACCGGCACTCTGATCAATGGGACTGAGTTTGACAGTTCCGCCAAGCACGGTGGACCGGCAAAATTCCCGGTGAACGGCGTGATCAAGGGCTGGACTGAGGCTTTGCAACTTATGCCGGTAGGATCCAAGTGGCAACTTTTTATTCCTTCTGACCTGGCATATGGCGAGCGCGGCACTCCGGACGGGAGCATTGGACCAAATTCGACCCTGGTTTTTGATGTGGAGCTGCTCTCTATTGAACAACCGAAACCAGGAACCAAGTAATAGGAACGAAGCTTTACGGAAAGGCCGCCCGGCAAACGGGCGGCCTTTTATTGAAAATAGAAGTCTTCTGCCCAAGGGAGGCTCTGAAGCTTTACAAGACTCTCAAACATCTAAAAAATTGCCTTGAAAAACGTAAACCTGACCATCTATACAGCCCCATGGTGCCGCGATTGCCACACAGCCAAACGCTGGCTGGCGCAGCACCAGATCGCCTACAACGAAATTAATATTGAAGAAGTGCCCGGCGCTGCTGAGGAAGTGATCGCGAGGACCGGCAAGCGCGCCATCCCACAGTTTGTTCTGGATGGCAAGTGGATCCAGCCCTACGTTCCGGGGCGCGGCTTCCTGTATCAGGAAATGGCCGAGCTGTTCAAAATAGGACAACCCGCGCCACCTCTAGCTGATCCGCCACTTTGCGAAATGTAGGCGCTTTCAGCCGATCTGCTTCTCTTCCTGTTTCCCCTGTTTCTCCTGCGGCCCGTGCCAGCGCAGAGAGGCGGGTATGCGTAAGCGCAGCACGCGTTCACGCGTATGCTCCTCTTCGAGAGACAGTTCACGTGCCTTGAGCAGGTCATCAATGGCAACCATTCCCAGAAGTTCCGGGTTTGCACCGCGCTTCACCACAGGGAACCGGGTGAGCGTAGTTGTGGCCATGCGGTTTACGACAAAACGCAACGGCTCGTCCGTGTAGGCGACCACGGGCTCTTTGCCAATCACATCTTGCAAGTGGATACGACCGGCTTCAGAAGGTTCAATATTCGCCATGATCTTAGCCATATCGGCGCGCGTGAACACTCCGATCAGCGTGCGATTCTCGTCAATCACCGGATACACACGTTGTCCGCGCCGGTTCTCATGCTCCACGGTCTGCCGCATTTCGGCCAGTGTGCTGTTCGCCGGGAAAGCGGTGATGCTGGTTCGCATCACATCTTCCACTGACATGGATTCCATGGGATCCACCACATATTCACGCGTGAGGTGATGGCCGCGCCGGCTGAGCTTCTCTGTGAGGATGGAGCGCGGCAAGGTGAGCGCGGTAAACGCATGCGCCGCCATGCAGGCTATGAGCAGTGGGAAAATGGAGTGATAGTCGCTCGTGAGCTCGAACGAAAAGATCACGCCCGTGAGTGGCGCTCCCAATGCACCTGAAAGGATTGCGCCCATCGCGATAAGAGGCCAGAATCCCTGGCCCTGGTTCGGAAGGAACAATGCCTCCAGCGCACCCAGCGAGCCGCCCATCATGAGTAATGGCGCCAGAACACCGCCAGACGTCCCGGAACCAAGAGAGATCGCCCAGATGACAGACTTCACCAGCAGCACGCCGAGAATCAGTTTCAGCGTGACATTGCCTTTAAGCAGGTCGGCGATAACGTCATATCCCACGCCCAGCGCCCGCGGATAGATCAAGCCGCCGATTCCCACCACCAGCCCTCCAATAGCAGGCCACCACATCCAGTGAATGCGCTTCATGTGGGCGAACGTATCTTCCACGCCGTAGACAAAATTGCTGAGCCCGCCGGCAAGCGCTCCTGCCAGAATCCCCGTGAGCAGGCACCCAAACATAATGGCAGGGCTGAACGTTACTTCATGCAATGGCACAGGGAAAATTGGCCCCGGCCCGAGCAAGTGGATCCTGGCCGCCTCAGCGGCAACGCTGGCAAGAACTACAGGGATAAAGCTGCGCGGCTTCCACTCGAAAAGCAAAAGCTCCACTGCCAGCAGGACTGCCGCAAACGGGGCCGCGAAAGTCGCAGACATGCCTGCCGCGGCTCCGGCCACCAACAGGGTTTTGCGCTCTGCGCTGGTGAGGTGAAAAAACTGGGCGATTAATGAACCGAACGCGCCGCCCGTCATGATGATTGGGCCTTCGGCGCCGAACGGACCACCTGAACCGATAGCTATAGCGGCCGAAATCGGCTTCCAGATCGCGACGCGGGGTTCCACTTTGGCCCCGTGCAGCAGAATGGCTTCAATTGCCTCGGGAATGCCATGGCCACGAATCTTATCTGATCCGTAGCGGGCCATAAGCCCTACGATGACTCCGCCGATGATCGGCACAAACAGGGCCAGCCAGCCAATATGGTGCTGCGCAAAGGAGACTGAGCGGATAGGCCAGACCGCGCCCGCGGGCGGGCTGAAAGCTGTGCTCATCCTCAGATAGAAAAAGAAATTGGTGAAGAAGCCTATGAGCCTCAACAAGATCACGGCCACATAAGCCGCAACTACGCCGATAACAATCGCCAGTCCTGAAATGGGCAGCACACGCCAAGTGGTAGAAAAATCCCTCAGCGACGCTACGGAAGATTCCAGATGTTTTGCTGACTTAAGAGGTTTGGCCGGGGTGATTTCTTTCATGAACCTGCTTTCTTAATAATGGCTTTTCTCGATTTGCTGTCGATGGCGCCGACCACCTTATCATCGGTCAGCCGAAGCACGGATTCCACCAGCATAGGACCTATGCTGCGCAATTCCTGACGGGCAGCGCTGCCCAGCTTGCGAAGCAGTGCTTCTCCTTCAGGCGCAAGAGCCAGTGTAACCTGCCGCCGGTCAGTTGACGAGCGCTGGCGCCGCAGCATGTTCCGTTCTTCGCAACGGTCCACCAATTCCACCATGCTGTTATGGTTCAGTTGCATACGCTCCGCCAGGCAGGTGATGCTCGGTACCTGGGACTTGGGCAGTCCCTTAATTGCCAGAACCAACTGGTATTGCTGCGGGTTGATGCCAAATTTGCGGACCTCTTCCTCCATGTGGCGCAAAAATCTGCGGAGCTGGTACCGAAACTCCGCCAGGGCCACATACTCGGATTCCTGGAGAGGACGTGAATTCTTTTCTTTTGACATTATATCGCTCCGCGATGTATCATCGATGCCATTCTGCTAGATTCGAGCCTGGCCCTCTCCCGGGGTATCATCCCGGGAGGGGGCCTTAAAGTTTCTGCGGCAATCCCCGGCTGTGCCTGGGAGTTCAAAACTTGGATTTCTATAGCGCAAGAGTGCTTCCATTATGGTGCAGACCCGCTGATCTGCAAAGGGTTATTGGTAAAGGAAGCTTCCCAGCATTTATCATCGGCAGGTTCTCTCGAATTCAACTTCCTTTTGAGGAGAGCCCTTGATCCCCCGTTACACCCGCCCGGAAATGGGAAAAATCTGGTCTGATGAGAATAAGTTCCGCTGCTGGCTTCAGGTGGAAGTTGCAGCCAGCTTGACTCTGGCCGAAGCAGGACTGGTACCGCCGGAAGCTGCTCAGGCTATTGCCCGCAAGGGCGACTTCGACCTGAAGCGAATCCATGACGTTGAGGTGGAGGTCAAACATGACGTTATTGCCTTCACTACGGCAGTCGCGGAAAAGATTGGTCCGGAGGCGCGCTGGTTACATTATGGCTTGACCTCGAATGATGTGGTTGATACCGCCCAAGCCCTGCAAATCAAAGAGGCCTCGCGGATTATCCGGGACGACCTGGAAAAATTGAAGGCCGTTCTTGGCCGGCGTGCGCAGGAATTCAGGCACACGCCAACCATCGGACGCACGCATGGCATCCATGCCGAACCCACCACTTTTGGACTGAAGCTGGCCAACTGGTATGCGGAAACGGAGCGCAATATCGCCCGGTTTGAGCGCAGCATGGAAGAAATGCGAGTAGGCAAGCTTTCCGGCGCAGTGGGAACTTTTGCCCACCTTGAGCCCGAGATGGAGGTGCGCATCTGCGAACGGCTTGGCCTTCAGGCAGCGCCGATCTCCTCGCAGGTGATTCAGCGTGACCGCCATGCTTATTACGTGGCCACACTGGCGACGATTGCTGCGACCCTGGACAAAATTGCCACGGAAATCCGCCATCTGCAACGGACTGAGGTCCGGGAAGCAGAAGAATATTTCAGCGAGAAACAAAAGGGCTCATCCGCCATGCCGCACAAGCGGAATCCCGTGACTTGTGAGCAGATCTGCGGGCTGGCTCGCGTGGTCCGGGCCAACGCTCAGGCGGCATTTGAAAATGTGGCCTTATGGCATGAGAGGGACATTTCACATTCATCCGTGGAGCGGGTGATCCTGCCGGATTCGACCATTCTGGTGGACTATCTCCTGGCCAAAACCACGAACCTTATCGATACGCTGCTCGTTTATCCCAACCGCATGCTCAAAAATCTGGAAAGCACCGGAGGGCTCGTATTTAGCGGACAATTGCTGCTGGATCTGGCTGAGCACGGAATGTCGCGCGAAGCCGCCTATCGCCTTGTTCAGAAACATGCAATGCGCGCATGGAAAGAAGATCTAAATTTCCGCGAACTGGTGATGAACGATTCGGAAATCACGTCACGCGTCCCGGCGAAGCAGATTCAACAGGCGTTTTCCATTGAGCGGCAGTTGAGGAATGTGGATAAGATCTTTGCGCGCGTGTTTGGTAATTAGCCTACCGGTAATTAGCGTGGATGCAACGTAATGAGGAAGTTGGCCGCCGAATGAACTCGAAATGCACGAATCTTCATCAATTTTATTCGCGTTGATTCGCGGCTAATTCAAACCGAAATCGTGAACGACGTTTCCGTCCTGGTTACCGGCCGGTACATCGTATCCCGCTCCACTGGTTCGCGACCGGCTTCGCGGATCAGGCGCTCAAGATCACTGCGGCGCATGCCCTGAGGCGTGGTGGCGCCGGCGTCGTGGTAAATCTTTTCTTCCACCACCGTTCCGTCAATATCGTCAGCGCCGAAGCGTAGCGCGATCTGAGCGATTTTGGGCCCAAGCATCTGCCAGTATGCTTTGACGTGGGGAAAATTATCGAGCACCAGGCGGCCAATGGCGATCTGTTTGAGATCCAGCATGCCAGTGGTCGTAAATAGATGCTGAAGCGGTGTGTTGGCAGGATGGAAGGCCAGCGGAATAAAAGTCTGGAAGCCGTGGGTTTGATCCTGCAGTTCGCGCAGGCGAACCAGGTGGTCGGCCCGATCTTCTTCGTTCTCCACGTGACCGTAAAGCATGGTGGCGTTGGATTTGAGGCCAATCTGGTGGGCCGTGCGTGCTGTATCAAGCCACTGGTCGCCGTCAATCTTATGGTCGCAAATCACGCGGCGGACCCGCTCATGGAAAATCTCTGCGCCGCCTCCCGGCAGCGAATCCAACCCAGCATTCTTGAGCTGCCGCAAGGTCTCTTCAATGGTCAGCTTGGCCCGCTTGGCCAGGAAAGCAATCTCCACCATGGTCAGCGCCTTCAGGTGCACTTGTGGAAAGCGCTTTTTGAGACCGGAGATCAGATCAAGGTAGTACTGAAACGGGAGGTCAGGGTGCAAACCGCCCACGATGTGAAATTCAGTTACGGCTTCTGAATATCCTGAAGCGGCGGCTTCAAAGGCCTCTTCCAACGCCATGGTGTAAGCCCCGGGAGCATCCTTCTTGCGGCCAAAGGCGCAAAGGCGACAGGCGGCTACGCAAACATTCGTGGGGTTGATGTGGCGGTTGACGTTGAAATACGTCAGATTGCCATGCATGCGCTCGCGTACATGGTTGCCGAGCCAGCCAAGAGCCAGGATGTCTGGTGAACGATAAAGTGTGACAGCATCGTCAAAGCTCAAGCGCTCGCGGGACAACACTTTCTCCGCTAAAGGCTTAAGAAGAGCGTCGTCGGTTTGAAACCCGTGCCGGTTTGCGGCTGGAATGCTGGTAGCCATGAAGGTATATTTTAACGAAACCTGATGGCAAACCCCAAGGATTGTTGGACGAGCCCTGCGGGTGCAGAACTCGCCCATACTATTGACGGTGTCAGCGGGCGGGAGCCGCAGGCGTAATGTTCAGGCCGGTGCCGCAGCAGGCGCATGTCTTCCATCCAGGCTCAACGGGTCGGCGGCAATTGGGGCACGCAGTCCGCAGTTGAGCAGCGCAGTTGGGACAAAACGCGAAGCTGGAACGCACCAGCACATGGCATTTAGGGCAGGGCTCAAGCACTGGTTCGCGCATAAAGAAGTAGAGAATGATGCCAATGCCGTTGGGAACAAAGATTGCGATTACCGTCCACAAAGCGCGCCGCATGCCGCGGCGTTTGGCGTCGCCGTTCACATATCCCACCAGCAGCGTGTAAACAAACAGAATCATGGACATAGTGCCTGAAAACAGCACACCCGCCCACCAGGGCCAGCCGCTCAGCTTGGGATCGCGGGGAATGGCGATGCCGAACATGAGAAAGAACATGCAGGCGAACACGGCGAAAGCAATGATCCATGCCAGGCCGGGTATGACTTTGATTTCATCGCGAAAACGGTTCATGACACTCTCCTGACAGCCTGAAGACGCGGGCCAATCAGCCCGGCAAAGGCCGCGCTGGCCAGGGACGCAAAAAGCGTGTAGCCGGTAAATCCAATGGCAAACTGTGCAAATGAGAGATGGAACAAGTACACCAGATCATCAGCGAAATACCGCCCGGCGAGCAGCGTTATGAGCGTGATGGCCCAGCCAAAGCAAATCAACAATGTAACCAGAAGGTGGTATTGGCGGCGTTTAGCGTTTGCAGCCACTTCAGCAGCCACGCGCAACCTGGTTCTGGCCGCTAATGCAAAAGAAGGCTGCGGCGCCGGCAGGCTTCCCAAAGCTGCGGCAATCCCCTGCATGGAAGAAAGTTCTACGGCGCAATCAGCGCATTCACGAACATGTGCTTCCACCTTTGCCTGCTCAGCTCCCTCAAGAGCGCGAGCGGCCGCAAGAGCCAGTAGAGCGCGAATTTCATCATGTGGGTTCATCTTGTGCTTCCCTGCTTAACCTGATGGATCAAAATGTTTCGTAAATCTTCAAGCGCACGCCTCAGCCGTGACTTTACGGTTGAGAGCGGTATCTGGAGGATGCCGGCAATCTCTTCCAATTTCATGTCCTCTTCAAAACGAAGGCTCAGCACCTCACGAAAGATCAGCGGCAGTGTCTCCATCGCGACGCCGACTAAGGCAGTCTGCTCGGCGCCGAGCATTTCTTGCATTGCCCCTGGAGACTCGGAGGCAAGCAGTTCCAGTCGCGTCTCGCCGGAGGGCAGCGGCTCATCAAGACCCTCCGGCCGGTAGCGCCGCATATGGTCAAAAGCCAGGTTACGGGCGACGGTAAACAGCCAATTGTCAAAACTGCGCTTCGGGTCGTAACTCCTAATCTTTTCAGCCACGCGAATCCACGCTTGCTGAAACAGATCTTCTGCGGTTGCGGGATCGTGCACCAGGCGCAGCAAGTACCGGTAGAGGCGCGTCTGGTACTGCTCGATTAACGTACCCAGCGCGTCGACATCGCCCTTGCGGAGCCGAGTTAGATCGTCTTCCACGCTCATCGAGGCTCCCCAAGATGTTGGCATAGTCTGGAGCATCATTTTGCCTGTTCTGGATACGTGTCATAACGCAGAAAAGACCCCGGGGAAATTAAACTCTTTGCGCGGAATGCCAGCGAATAGACCAGGAAATCTATGAAATGACATATTGAGTGATATTGTTTTTTGAACCAGAGCAGCTTTCAACCAATCTCTCGCAAGGATGCCGCATGGTTAACTGCATTCATTCCATAAACATAGGTTGCACAGTCTGCGGACGATTTGCGGCACTTTAATTGCGAGAGCGATTGACAGTTTTGGGCTTGGCCAAAGTAGCAGGGCCAAGTGAGGGATGGCGACGGAATTCCGCATTTATAAGCAAGAAACTAAAGGTTAAGAATCTTCCTTTGGTTTAGCGCAGCTATCGTAACTGCGAGGAAACAGAGGCTGAAGTTCCCTTCCATTCGGCAATTCTAATTTTTGAGAAAGATTGCAAGCCAGTAAGACTGGGACACGCAAGAGCACGACTCCTGGGCAAGACCGGCGATGAGCCCGTGTATGCGAGCACGAGGTCATCCCCGGAGGAGATGTTTTCGCGTGTTTTAGAGGCAAGCTACCACCAACCAAGGAGGATAGAGGAATGAATCATAAGCGATGTCAAGTGATCGCACTCATAAGCGCTCTTATGCTGCTGAGTTGCGTAAGCCTGTGGGGACAGGCGACAGCCACAGCCACCCTGCAAGGCACGGTCACCGATAAGACCCAGGCCGTGATCAAATCCGCCGAAGTCACGGCCGTGAGCAAAGCGACCGGGGCCACCCGCACCACAACCACCAATGACTCCGGTGAATACAGGTTTGATCTCCGGCCGGGTGTTTACACTGTCAAGACCAGCGCAACCGGATTTTCGGCAGCCGAGGCAAAAGACATAGAAATATTTGTCGGCAGGACTTCAACACAGAATTTCACCCTGAATCCGGGCGGAGTAAGTGAAACCGTGGAAGTGACCGCTGCTGCGCCTCTGGTTGACCAGACCAAGACTGACGTCAGCTCCAACATTACTCCGCAGCAAATCACGGATCTGCCGCTGATCGGACGCGACATCGCTGACCTTGCCTATCTTGCCCCGGGGGTGAAAGCGGCTGATTCGTACGACCCGACCAAGAACCGTTACTCCATCCTTTCCGTAAACGGTGAAGGCGGCCGAAACGTGAACACAACCGTCAATGGCGTGGACAATAAGGACAATACCGTTGGTGGTCCTGTAATGCAGCTTCCTGCCGAAGCTGTGCAGGAGTTCCAGGTTTCAACACAACGGTTCTCAGCGGTGAACGGCCGCTCTTCAGGCGCTGCCATCAATGTGATCACAAAATCCGGTACAAATAATTTCCACGGCTCGGCGTTCGGATTTTTCCGCGACCAGGCCCTCAACGCGGACCAGAAAATCCCGAATGGAGATGGCACCACTTCTACCATTAATCCACCCTATTCCCGGCAGTGGTTCGGCGGGTCAATAGGCGGGCCTATCAAGAAAGACAAGCTGTTTGCATTCTTCGCCATGGAGCGGCAACGCGAGCACACTGCCATTGCCGAATCACCCACAGCGCTGCAGGAGCTTTCGCTGGTCACCAGCATCCCTACCAGCCAGGGAGTATTTGGAGCGCAGCCGTCTGCAACCATACCGACCCCGTTCTTCGAGAACCGCATCAATGGACGTCTCGACTGGACCATCAATAACAAGCATTCGGCCTATCTGTCTGTATCCACACAGGCTAACAACAGCCTGAATGATCAGAGCAACGGCCTCTTTGACCTTACAGAAGGAAATTTCACGGTCAATCACCTTCAGGTAGCCAACCTGACGCTGAACTCGGCGTTGAGCCCGACGCTGGTCAATCAGGCGACCGTAGGCTTCCAGTACTGGAACAACCTGATCGACAGCAGCACGCGCACTCCCCTTTTCACCTTCCCTCTGGCTGCAAACACCATCCAGTTCGGAACCAACACCAACGTGCCCCAGAATTCGATCCAGCGTAAGTACCAGTTCAAGGATGACGTGAGCAAGACGATCGGCAGGCACACGCTCAGGACGGGGTTTGACTTCATCTACACTCCGTTTATGGGCGGCTTCTTCGAGTTCAACCCCACGCTCGAGCTTGACTATAGCCTGTTGCCCAGCCAGATTCTGGCATTGCCGCAAGGCTTCGCCACTCCCGGACTGCTCGTCGGCGGTAACGCCAACGGAGGCGGTATGAGCATCGCTGTGGGTGATCCAACGTTCATCATCAAGGACGCCAAACAGCTCGGTCTATATATCCAGGATGACTGGAAAGTTACGCCCAGACTTACCGCCAATATCGGCTTGCGTTGGGACAGGGACTTCGATTTCATCGGAGGTTCCAAAGTCACTGACAGCCGCACCTTCCAGGAACTCCAGGCGGCGGCTCAGTTCAGTCCGTTGGCTGCCAGTCTTGTGGCAAAGAAAGCAAGCGACTATAGCCACGGCTTCAGCCCGCGTGTCGGCCTGGCCTATGATCTGACCGGCCAGGGCAAGCACGTGATCCGTGCCGGCTTCGGCATGTACTACGACAACACCTTCCAGAACATTCCACTGTTCATGGAGCAACAGGCGAACGATACGATTTTCCAGACAGCATTCGGACTCAGCAACGGGAGCGATGTCGTGCCCGGTACAAGCATTCCGCTGAGCGCCTGGAACGTTGTTAATAGTCCTTTCCCGGTAATTCCGCCGCCTTCGCACGATCTGACGCCCGGATCCATCGGCCGGCTGATGGACCCCAACTATCGCACGCCTGTGACCGAGGAATTCAACGGCGGATATACCTGGGCAATCACCGACAAGTCAGTCATTGAGGCTGAATATGTCCACGTGCTCAGCCTGCATGAAAATAAGACCATCAACGTGGATCCCAATATTCCTGTTGATCCCAACAACATCACCACACTCGACAGAACGGGAGCGCCGGGAGGCTTCTTCCGTCCACTTGATGCCGCGTTTGCGGCGGCGGGCGTGCCTACGCTTGGCAGCGTGCGCGACGAGTCCTCCATCGGACGTTCGCGTTACGACGGCATGAACCTAAGCTACCGTCAACGTAGTTTTCACAAGACGGATCTGACCTTCAACTACACCCTGGCCCGCGCCGTTGGTTACAACGAGGATGGCGGCTCCTTCCGCTACTATCCACGTGATCCGCAGAACCCGCTCTCTCCTGCTGAGTTCGGCCCAGCCTTCAATGACGAGCGTCATCATGTCACGGTGGCTGCAACCTCTCACCTGCTGCCCTGGGGCCTGGAAGTCTCGCCCATCCTGCAAGTGGGATCGGGAAGGCCGTATGACCCCATCTCAGGCAACAACATGCTGAACCTTGGCGGCGGCAGCGACCCCGGAGCTCTAATCGTGACCAACGCCAATCCCAACGATCCGCTCTCCGCAACCAAGTTGACGCCTGTTACCGACTCTGACGACCCGACGACCCAGAGAATAGACATAGCGCAAGCTGCGTGTTATTACTCGGGAAATTGCCATCTGAGTCCTTACAACTCCCAGCGCGGCAATGCATACTACAATATGGATGCGCGCCTGGCGAAGAACATCAAGGTGGGTGAAGGCCGCAACCTGCAGCTCATCTTCCAGGCCTTTAACCTGTTTAACCACGCAAACTACGGAAACAATTTTGGAAGCACCAACAACTCGCTTTCGATTGGCCCCGATCCCTCTTCTCCTGGCAACCAAATACAGACATCAACTCCCAGCACGACGTTTGGGAATCCTGTTGGATTCATCAACCCGTCGAGCAGCCTGCTGCCGCGAGCTTTCACCGCGGAATTCGGAGCACGCTTCTCGTTCTAACAAAGTCAACCTTCAACACAAGCCGGCGCGCAAGCGCCGGCTTTATTTTTTGTAAGAAGAACGATCGCTGCGAGTTTGTCACTGGCGCATTATTCATCCCTTAGCGCCAGCATGGGATCCACGCTCATTGCCCTCCGGGCGGGAACGTAGCTGGCAAGCAAGGCGATAACCCCAAGGATGACAGGAACCAGAATGAAGGTTAGTGGATCAATAGCGCGAACGCCGTAGATGAGGCTGCCAAGAAAGCGCGTACAAACCGCGGCAATGTTAATCCCAACTGCAGCGCCTATTAAAGCCAGTTGACCTGTCTGCCCAATCACCATGTTTCGCACACGCTGCGGCGTGGCGCCCACGGCCATTCGGATGCCGATCTCGCGCGTCCTTTCACGCACCATGTAGCCAATCACCGCAAATACCCCAATCGCAGTGAGCAGAATGGCAACGCTGGCCAATCCACCGAGAAGGGAGATGGCCAGAGTCCAATCCTGTAGAGCTCCGGGCAGGAAATTCTCAAAGTTATGGATCGAGCGAATGGGCTCGTCAGGATCAATGCTGGCGAGAACTGCTCCCACTGACTTCCGGACTTCGGCTATCGACTGGCGCGTGTAAACCAGCAGTTGCATGTTGAAGAATGACACTTGAGAATACGGGAGATACAACATGGGCTCCGGATCATGGTTGATGCGATCGCGTGTATCAGCCACAATGCCCACGATGCGCCGAGGCCGCTGTTGGCCGTTCACGTCAAGGCGCTGAAGAATAATCAACTGTCCGAGGGGGTCCTGTCCTGGCCAGTACTTACGGGCCATTGCAAGATTGATCACGCAAATGGGCTCAGAATCGCCGCGGTCAGACTCAGTAGTCAATCTCCCATGCAGAAGGGGAACACCTAACGTGGCGAACAGGTGAGAGTCGGCCAGGCGCAAATCAACCTCGTAAAAATCATCCGCTGCACTGTTCGCCCCGACTTTAGTAAACGCGCCTCCGAACTGACTGCCGTTAAGCGGGACAGCATATGTGAATGCGGCGTCTTGCACGCCGGGAAGGGCGCGCACTTTTTCTCCCACCTGATCATAAAACCGCACCACATCAAGGTCTCGCTGATACCGTGGGCGAGGCAGAGAAATCATCACCACCACGCGATGGTCCGTCTGAAATCCCAGCGGCTGCTGTCGCAGATTGTGCAGGCTACGCACCAGCAGGCCTGCGCCCGCAAGCAGAACAATGGAACAAGCGATCTCCGCGATGACAAATCCCTGGCGCAAACGGCGGCCGTGCACTTCTGCGGTGTTGCCGGACGAGGCACGACGGAGCAGATCATGCTTTTGCGAACGCACCACGAGCAGCGCCGGCACGAGCGCGAACAAAAGGCCGACCAGCACAGAGACGCCGAAGGTGAACAGCAACACCGTCCAACTGAGGTCAACGGCGCTGAGTTCAGGAGATTGCCATGCAAGCAGCCACAGCAGGATCTTTTTGCCGGCTTCTCCCAGGACCAGACCAAGCACCCCTGCTGCTGCGCCCAGACAAACGCCTTCTGTGACAAGCTGTCGGACCAGGTGTTTTTGCCGTGCTCCCAGAGCAAGACGGATGGCCAACTCACGCATGCGTCCACTAACCCGCAAAAGCATGAGGCTGCCGACGTTTGCGCAAGCCACCAGCAGTACCAGAGCCACGGTTGCGAATGAGACCAGCAGCATGCCTCGGATGTCGCCGTTCACGTAATCCCGCAAGTGGAGAATCACTGCGGCTCCATCGATGTCTCCGGTTGGGTGCGCGTGCCGGATTGCAGCCTGTATCCGGTTCAGGTCCGCAGCAGCCTGTGCCATCGATACGCCGGCTTTAGGACGCGCAATCACGTCAAGAAATCTGGAGTCGCGCCATAGCATGCGGTCAGGCCTGATCTGCTTCTGCAGAGGAATCCACAACTCGATCTCGGGACGAAAATCACATTTGGGCGGCATCACACCAATAACCGTGAATGAGTCGCCATTGATGCTAATGTTTTTCCCAATGATGGCAGGATCTGCATTGTACTTGCGACGTCACAGATCATCGCTTAGCAGAACCACGGGAGCGGCACTTGGAGAATCTTCTTCAGCGCGCAGAGTCCTTCCCAACTTCGGTAATACGCCAAGAACGTTGAACCATCCTGCAGAAATCCCTCCGCCCCAGACCTGTTCCGGCAATCCGTTTCCGGTCAGGTTGTAGCGGAACCCGGCGCTGGCAGCCATCTCTGTAAAAGCGCGGCTCTGTTGTTGCCAGTCAAGGAAATTGGCTGGGGCTACATTTGCGTTGGTCACATAATCATTGGGAGTCCTGGCTTCATAGAGCTTCAGCAGATGGGAGGAGTCCGGATAAGGCAGAGGCTGCAGCAGCGTGGCATGAATCAGGCTGAAAACCGCCGTGTTGGCGCCCAAGCCGAGCGCCATGGTAACGATGACTATAGAAGTGAAGCCGCGGGCCTTGCGTAGCGAGCGCAGAGAGAAGAGAACGTCGTGCAGGATGGACATTCAGCGAGTACCTGAGGCGAGAGTGTAGCAGAGCTGCCGAAATTCCAACTCACCCTTTTCCATCAAGCCGGAAGCCAAAGGTGAAAGAACCCTGTTGCCAGCCATCCCTCAAACAACTGCCGATACTACGCTTCAAGCTCTTTGTTTCTCATTTCCATACGGAGTCGTCGTTTCGCCAGACATTTCGGAAACCAGTGCCCGTGAGATTGCGTGCCCAAGCTCTGCCGGGTCGCTGATTGGCGGCTGGCAGGCAAAGTTGCTGCACAGCACCGCCACTGCCCTGCCTTCCCTGACGCCTGGAAGATTGGGAATGGTTTCAGCAAACGCGGGCGGCAGCATCTCGGGAACAATCTCTCCTTGTGGCAGATGCAGTACGGATTTGTTGAAAGAAAAAGGCCGGACCGCCGCTGCTTCCAGCTTTTCCGCCTGCTCTCCGCCTCCAGCAATGACCACCTGCGTATGTGGATGCAGGTACATATCGAGAGCAATGGCATACGTGGAGGCAAACAGGCCATACTGCTCCGCGATACCGGCAAACGCCTCAAGCGTTCGTTCCGCTATGTCGCGATATTTCGAATCGTTGCTGTAAGCATGTAGGCGAAGAAGCGCGATGGCAGCAGCGGGATTCCCTGCCGGCGTGGGTGAATCCTGCAGTGGTTTCCGCCGGGCAGCAAGGGCACCGAGAACCATGCCATCGCCAACGGTGGGACCGGTAGCGATGTCAAAGAATGCGCCTTCACTCTTGTCATGGAAGCGCGCGATCATTGCCTCAGCTATCTGAGCGGCGAAGCGATAGTAGCTGAGATCGGCGCTGGCCTCGTAAGCATCAAGGCAGGCGATGATGGTAAACGCATAATCTTCCAGAACTCCCGGCACTAAGCGGCGTCCGGCCTGCGGATCAGAGTACGCGAGCACGTGTTGCAAGCCGGTGGCGGGATTCCAGCCTTGGGAAAGGATGCGATCCAGGGTGCGTAAGGCGAACTTGCGCGCATGATCAAGCCCAATTACCTGCGCAGCCCGCAGGTAGGCAGAGAGGCCCAGCGCATTCCAGCTCACATAGACCGTCTTGTCCACAAACGGAGTGGTGCGCTTGAGACGTGCCGAGTACATTTTTTCTTTTGCGGAGTCGAGAAGGGCCTGCACCTCCTGCACTGATTTCTTTACCCGCGCGGCAATCTCTTCCACATCAGTACGTACGTAGAGAACATTTTTGGCCGGATTGTGGTGCATCTCGCCGGTCTCACCGATGTCATACCGCAGCATGGCCACCTGGAGTTCGTCATCGCTCAGCACGGCTTCGGCTTCGTCCAGCGTCCAGGTAAAGTAGTCACCGTCATCGTCCAGAGAAATGTCGGCATCCTGGGACGCGTAAAAGCCGCCATGCTCCTGGTCAGAGAGCCAGGCGTCCATCCAGCGGATAATGTCCTGCGCCACAAAGGCAAAAAACTTGTTGCCGGTGAGCTGGTAGCCGTGAACATAATTCTTGAGCAGCTCAGAGTTGTCATAAAGCATTTTTTCAAAGTGCGGCACCACCCAGTGCTCATCCACGGAGTAACGATGAAATCCTCCGGCAAGCTGGTCATAGACTCCGCCCTGCGCCATCTTCTCCAGCGTTTTGGAAACGATTTCGAGCAGCTTGGGGTCCCGGTTCTCGGAGTAGCGCTGCATGAGCAAATCCATGGCGCTGGGATGAGGAAACTTGGGCGCCGAGCCGAAGCCGCCGTGTTCAGCGTCATAAAGTTTCAAGGCTGAGACCACCATGCTCTCGACCAGTTGCGGGCGCAGTGCGCCGGACTTGCCGGAAAAACCTTCTGCCTGATCAATCGCTCCCATCACGCTCTCAGCTGATTCGAGCACCTCAGCGTTCTTCTCGCGAAATGCCTGCGCCAGCGTGAGCAGCACGCGGCTAAAGCTGGGACGGCCCTGCATATCCTGCGGAGGAAAATACGTTCCGGCGTAAAACGGCTTGCCTTCCGGCGTGAGAAACCCGGTCAGCGGCCAACCTCCCTGCCCGCTGATGGCCTGGACAGCCGTCTGATAGCGGCTGTCTACGTCCGGCCGCTCGTCACGGTCAACTTTGATGGCGATGAAATTTTCGTTGATGATCTGCGCGATCTCCGGATTCTCGTAAGACTCGCGGTCCATCACATGACACCAGTGGCACCACACCGCACCAATATCGAGCAGAACAGGCTTGTTCTGCTGTTTGGCTTTGTCAAACGGCTCCGGGCCCCACTCATGCCAGTGAATGGGCTGGTGCATGGCTGAGCGGAGATAAGAAGAAGAAGCCAGGGCGAGAGCGTTGAGGGAGTCGTGGGCCATAAACATAAGTTTACAGCCAGAAAACGCAGTGCGTGCTGAAGGGGAAACGGGAGTTGCCAATTTTGTACTGCAGCTGGAAGCGGTGATCTCGTGCTACGTCAGGTGTACGTTTGGCTCCAGATCAGGCGAGACAATGCCTTCCGGCAGGCGGCCGCCGTTGTACTCCATCAGCCGGTTCTTCCATTTCAGGAAGTCAGTAATGGTTTGCGGCTCAATGCGTACCTCAACGCGCCGAAGACTGGCCAGGAGCAGGTTCATCTCCCACATGAAGCCGGCCTGGCTGCGCTGGTTCTGGCGCGCAGGTTTCTGGACCATGGAAATCTGCCGGCCTTTGCACTCCAGCAGTCCCCAGCCTTTGGGAAGCTCGGCTTTGCCAATCAAGCCTTGCGGAGCAAGGTAAAACCGCTCGCAGCCCATACCCTCAGCCGGATTGCGGCGGAACAACTTCTCACGATCGGCCAAAAAATCGGCGCGAGAGATTTTGCATTCCACCAGGACGGAGCGACACTTGCCTTTCCAGCCGATCACATCCGGCGTTTCTCCGCTGGAGCAGGACTGCTCAGTGAGAACGATGCCACAGCGGTAACGCCGGCGGAGCCATTCTTCCCCCAGGCGGACAAGTTGCGCGTGAGTCATGGAACTCTTCTAACTCAAGCTGAAGATTTCAGCTAGTGACTGGATGAGTGCGCCCGGGAACGATTGGGCTTCTCCCGGCTGGTTCATGTTTGCATGAAGCTGATCAGAGCACTTCGCCAAGTTTGGTGAGTACCGCTTGCAGGGAAGAGATTTTTTCTTTGATCATATGTTCTTCCTCTGAGCTCAGGCTCGTGGTGGCAAGAAAGTGCAACGCGGAATCATATGCCTTGCGGGCATTCACGCGATTGCGATCGATCTTATTACGGCCCTTGGCTCCGAGCGCAATTCGCCCAAAGGTAAGTCCGGTATCAAGTTCAGCGTTGACGAATTGAAATCCGCTTTGGTGGTAGTCTTTGCGGCGCTGAGAAGTGTCGACCATCGATCACCAGAATAGCATCTTCCATTACAGTAGCATTCCGCCAATCAACGCCGCGAACCTGCATAAACTGTTGACTTCGCGGTAAAGAGCCCCTTAAAATAAAAGTACACGGGAAAGGAGGGCGATCCATAAGATGAAAAGTTCTGATTGTAGTGATAAACGTGAGGTGGCTGAGGCTTAAGGCGTGAGTCTTTAAGTCCTAGCGAAGTTGGTGTTCGCAAAGGCCTCCGCGCCTTCAGCCAATCCCAACAGACTACCGGCAACCCCGCAGTGCAAGCTGCGGGGTTGTTGCTTTTTCACCAATTTGCAGCTGACTTTGGAGCTGTGACTTAGATCCGATTTACGCGCGAGTTCAACCAGCCTGCTCCTGCCTTGCTGGCTCTTTCAAGGTCTCCGGCCCGGGACTCTTTCGGCGAAGTACCAAATAAATGACCGATTGAAAGAAGATTCCGCCAGCCACATCAACCATCACATCATGCGGTGACGAGGTGCGCGACCGCACCAAGCTCTGGTGAATTTCATCCGCTGATCCCGCAGCCAGCGACATCAGAACAGCCATGCCGCTCCATCGCAACAGCCAGGGTTTCACGCTCGGCAGGGTGGCACGCCAGGCAAAAAAGGCAACTCCACTCAGAAATCCATAGCTGAAGAAGTGTGCAGACTTGCGGACCACAAAATTGATTCGCTGAAGCGACTCAAGTGAGATATTGCCGTAAATCGCGTGAATCAGCTTCAGCAGGACGCCGCCGGTATGTTCCGCGGAGAACGCGTCGGTTGAAAACCATGCCAGCACCACCAGCCACACCAGCGTGGGAATCCACCACAGCAGGAGACGCTGCCTGGGATGTGCCGCGGGGGTCTCCAGCATTTGCGAAGACAAAGCGGTCCGGCCTATGCCACCTTCCCGCTTATTCAACTTGATAGTTCGGCGCTTCACGCGTGATGATCACGTCATGCACGTGGCTCTCACGCAACCCGGCGCCGCTGATGCGGATGAAACGTCCCTTCTGCTGCAGGTCAGAAATAGAGTTGGTGCCGCAATAGCCCATGCCGGAGCGCAATCCGCCAACCAGTTGATAGATCATGGCCGCCAGCGTGCCACGATACGGCACACGGCCTTCAATCCCTTCAGGAACGAGTTTGTTCAGCCGATTGCTGCGCCCGTCGCCATCTTCAATGATGGCTTCGGCAGCGATATCGTCAACGCTCTGAGCGTAACGCTCACTGGAACCGGACGCCATGGCAGCTAGCGATCCCATCCCTCGATACGATTTGAAAGACCGCCCCTGATAAAGAATGGTTTCTCCCGGGCTTTCATCCGTTCCGGCGAACAGCGATCCAATCATCACCACTGATGCTCCGGCGGCAATGGCCTTGGTGATGTCTCCGGAATACTTGATGCCGCCATCAGCAATGACCGGCACTCTGGCGTCACGACAGGCCCGCGCCGCTTCGGCAATGGCGGTGATCTGCGGCACGCCTGCTCCGGTTACCACGCGCGTGGTGCAGATGGATCCGGGCCCAATGCCGACTTTCACCGCGTCCGCTCCGGCCTTCACCAGTTCGCACGCACCTTCATGCGTTCCCACGTTCCCCGCCAGCAGGTCAACATCAGGCAGCTTTGACTTGACGGTCTTCACTGCCTCAATCACGCGGCTGGAGTGGCCATGCGCGCTATCGATGGCCAGAACGTCGACCTTGGTCTTTACCATTTCCTGGGCACGCTCCAGAAAATCTCCCGTCGCGCCGATGGCTGCGCCCACGCGCAAGCGTCCATGCTCGTCTTTTGCTGCATTGGGGTACTTCAGTTTTTTCTGGATGTCCTTGACCGTGATCAGGCCCTTGAGGTTGTACTTATCATCCACTACCAGCAGCTTTTCCACCCGATGCTCGTGCAGAATCTTTTCTGCGTCTTCCAGCCTTGTGCCCACGGGAACGGTGATGAGATTTTCTTTGGTCATCACCTGGCCAATCGGAATGTCCGTCCGGGTTTCAAACCGCAGATCGCGATTGGTCAGAATGCCAACCAGCTTCTTGTTCTTGGTGACGGGCACGCCGGAAATCTTGTAACGCCGCATCAACTCCAGCGCGTCGGCAATCTTGTGGTCGGGAGAGAGTGTGATCGGATCCATGATCATGCCGCTCTCTGAGCGCTTTACCTTGTCCACCTCATCGGCCTGCTCTTCTATGGAAAGGTTCCGGTGCACAATTCCCAACCCGCCCTGCTGCGCAATGGCAATGGCCAGGCGCGACTCCGTCACCGTGTCCATGGCGGCGCTGATGATGGGAATATTCAGGCGGATGTTGCGTGAGAGCTGAGTCTGCGTGTTGGCGTCTGCCGGAACCACATCAGAATGCGCCGGCAACAGCAACACATCATCAAATGTGAGGGCTTCGGGGACAGGAAAATGAATCATGTTTTATTGTAAACGGTTTGCTCTGATTGCGTAACTCTCTGCTTGTGCTGATATCGGCTGAAGCTGGCCGCTTAAGTGAAGTAAAATCTGCGCAGGTGGGCGATCAGGGTTCCATATCCGCCAACGGAATTGAGCTTTCAGGGCTTTCAATTCCGGGGATGTCGTCAACGCTCAAATATCTTGAGCCGTGGACGGTGGACTTCCCCGACCGCCACATTTGTACCAGATTGTGGGCTGCAAACAAGCCGTCCTGCCTGGCTTCTTAGAAGAGGTGTGCAAGGCCGTCGACCGTCACGCTCGTGGCCAGGAACCGCGTCTTTGGAAATCAGGCTCGCTGAGCCAGAATGATTGGCTGCTGCCGAGGCAGCGATGCTTCCTGCCTTCACCTCGCCTGCCTTCACTCGCTCCAGAAATTTTCACTCAGGTAGCGGTCACCGGAATCAGGCAGCACCGCCACAATCACCGCTGGACGGTCGCTGGCTGCGGCTTCCTGAGCAGCTTTTTCTGCTGCCACCAGCGCCGCGCCGCCGGAGACTCCCAGCAGAACGCCCGCGGTGCGCGCCATTCGTTTCACCATGGCGTATGCGGCCTCAGTGCTCACTTCAAACATTCCATCCGCCAGTGAAGGATCATAAATGCGCGGGAGCATGGCCGTTGGCATGTGCTTCAAGCCTTCCAGGCCGTGGAACGCCGAATCAGGCTGGACTGAGATGGCACGGAGTTGAGAATTAAGTTCCTTCAGCCGGCGCGTAGTCCCTACAAAAGTTCCGCTGGTGCCCAGTCCGGCGATGAAGTGAGTAATCGCTCCCCGGGTCTGTGACCAAATCTCCAGCGCCGTGCCGTGATAGTGGGCCAGCCAGTTGGCTTCGTTGGAATATTGATCGGCGTAGAAGTATTTGTCCGGCTCTGCCTGATGCATCTTCCGCGCCAGGCGAATAGCGCCGTCTGTGCCTTCCTGCGGGTCAGTCCAGATGATTTCTGCTCCGTAAGCCGCCAGAATCCGCTTGCGTTCGGGAGATACGTTGGCCGGAACGCACAACGTAACGTGCACACCGCGCGCCGCGCCGACCATGGCATAGGCGATGCCTGTGTTGCCGCTGGTCGCGTCCAGCAGCCGCTTGCCTCCGCTCAACGCGCCAGAGCGGAGCGCAGTTTCAATAATGTTGAAAGCGGCCCGATCTTTCACCGAGCCTCCGGGATTCAGCCATTCCGCCTTGCCCAGCACCTGCACATGGCGCGAGCCGGGTGCGAGATTTTCCAATCGCAGCAAGGGAGTATTGCCCACGCGCTGCAAAGGCCGCACACCCAGCGCATCAATACCTGGAGCCGGCGCCGGAAATGCCGCGGCCGAGTTCAACTCCAGAGCCGCCCGGCCGGCGCGAACCCGCTTTGTATGCAGCTGCCAATTCACCGTCCGCTCCCGCCTGCGATAGATGGCACAATAGAGATTACGTCTCCCGGACGCACCACCGTCTCGGTTTTTTGCAAATAGCGGATGTCGTCATCGTTCAAATACACGTTGACGAACGAGCGCAGCCGTCCTTCCTCGTTATAGAGGTGCTGCTTGATGGGCGGATACTGCTCCGTGAGCGACTGCAAGGCAGCAGCCACGGATTCGCCAGACACTTCAATCAGCCCTGCGCCCTCGGTATAGCGGCGCAGCGGCGTGGGAATGCTTACTTTTAACGACATAGGGTTCGGTCCTCCACCGGGCTGGCAACATGAATTCCTTCGCTTTCCAGCCGTTTATTTTCTTCTTTGTCTCCCAACAGAACAAAAGCGTTGGTATCGTGGGCCAGGCCGCGCTGCACGGAGGTAATCACGTAAGAGCAGCCCAGCCAGTGCGCCTCCGCCAGATCCGTCTGCGACCATTGCGCAGGATGATCAGGATGCGAGTGATAAAAGCCCACAATCTCCAGGCCGCTGGTTGTGGCCTGCCGCTGAATGCTGATCAACTCTTTGGGATCAATGTGATAGCGGTCCTGCGGCCGGTCAGCCCGGGTGTTTCCGCAGCGCCCCACCTCTTCCACAGTGCGGTCCTGGCCAGTGAAGCGGCCCAGCAGTACTCCGCAGCATTCAAACGGGTAGGTCTCCTCACCGTGGCGGCGAAGCTGGTCATAGTCGGCGTTTTTGATGGTCAGCATGTCGTCTGGTTCTAGTCTTGTATTGGGGCGCCCGTCAGACTCTTGCGCAAAAAGCAAAACCCACTCAGGTCAGCGAGTGGGTTTACTGGCAAACAGTCTCTAAAATCTTGTCAGTTTCGCCACACCTCGCCGGAACGGGCACACGTGCCGCAACAACAACAGCAGCAAATTCCGTTCTGGCTGATGGCGAACATCAATCGCAGTGTAGTAAAGCTTGGCATATTAGTCAATTGGATAGTGGGAAAACCAGAAAAACAGACTAGCCGCGAATTGCGCGAAGACATGCGAACCAATTGCCAATGTGGGAATACGTGTTGCGCGACGGGTCAGACGCGAGCTGATTGACTAATAGCTGAGAGGTAATGGAGAGGGCTAACGGCTGGCCGCCAGCGCAGCTTCGGGAAAGCACGATCTCAGGTAATCAAGTTCGCTGGCCCTCAAGCCGGAGAACTCGAATCCGTGGCGGAAGCCGCGAGTGTAGCGGACAACCGCACTCAGCTGTAGAGTGGGTTTGCCCGGTGCGGTGCTGAATTCCAGCGATATAGTCGCGCCGCGCTCAAGGGAACCGGAGATCACCGCTCCCAGACCCATCTCGCTGAGGTCAATGATGCGGCCGTAGAGAATGATTTCTTCACCGTCACCCTGTGCCTTGACTTTCAGGCGCTGGTCAAAAGGATACCGCGGGGCCCGGCGCAGCTCACGCTGTCCTGCTTTCTCTTCCGCGGAAGCCGGCCTGAGCACTTCCAGAGCGGCCAGCATACCAATCTGCCCGGAGAGCTGGCGGCGCATTCGCGAAATTCGAATCTGCTGGTGGACCACAAAGACGTTGAAGACCAGAATGGTGGCAAACAGCGCGGGGATCGTCAGGTCCCATTGATAGCGGCTGAGAAGGTCTTTGTGCGTGTGCGGAACTGAAAGCGAGAAGACGCCCAGGCTCAGCAGCAGCATGATGAACAGGGCGGTTGCCCAGCGCCACCATTCCTGGCGCTCCAGCCGTTCCAGTCCGGCCTGGATCTCTCGCATGCTTGTGCCGGAAACCTTCTCTTTTAACTCCATGTTCACCTTGTGCACGCGGCGGTGTTTCTGCCGGTTCGATTAGATTGCTCATTATTATGAGCAACAAACCTAAGAAACGTAGATGACTTAAGACACGCGACGTTACGGTGGTGCCCCGGGGAGGCAGGCGTTTCCTAACGGGGATGAACGCGGTTGGCGGAGATTGAAGAAATGGATTGCTCAGCGCAAATCTGCGGCTGGTGCTTTTTTGCCTCTGTGTCCTACGGCTTAAGAGCCCCGCAGGGCACGGCAAGCCTGCAGCGAAGGCGGCGGGCGGCCCAAAGGTGGCAAAGGCGTGGATTACGTCGGTGCTGAACGCGCGGTGCTTTTCTACTTCATCGCGACTCGTCGGGAAAAGGGGTAATGGGCAGGAACAGGAGCCGCCCCCTTGAGAGCGGCTCCAGCGATGATTATAGGTTTAGAAACACTGGAAATTGACAGTCGTCTGCCCCGTCATGACGTGGTTGGAATAGGAGGTCTGAACCGGCTGCCCCCAATTCGCAGCGCTCCCATTACCGTTCGTGGCATTTTTGTAGAAGCGCCAACGGACCCAACCGTAACTATGCTTGATGCCGTCGTATGGGTTTGTGGTGGGATCATAGGCAAACTCGAAGACCTCACGAGATTTGCAGTAGCTTCACGTTCTGCTGTGAACAGCTGTACGTATATTGAAAAATTAAGGTATTAACTGAGAACGGCTGCGACATATCGCTGCCCCAGTAGAGCGTAAGCGGCCCGCCCGGACCTTTCAATTCCATCAATGAGTTTTGCAGATTTTGGGGGGGCTGGATGGCGCCATTGACATAGGTGTAGTACTGGGTGTTGAAGGGTTGAGCAGGAGGCGGCGCAACCCAAAACGAGCTGTTCTCGCCTCCCGGCGCAGCGCAGCGAGCTACAACGGGATAAGAGAGGTCGGCGGTACTGGAGCCGCTGCCATTGTTGTGCTTTCGACAGCTTGTCGGGTCGCTCCAGTGATTGACGCCGTTCAAGGTGTCAAGTTCAGTTACCCACTGATATATATACCCTTGAGACGAATCCTGGCTGAAAGTCATACAGCTTGACGTCCCATGGATTGCCTTGCGGATTCTTGATGTACCAGACCTTGTTATTCTGTTATTACTCTGCACCACTCGGTGTAAACATAGAGCTGGATTGCCGGTAGTCGGATCAAAGCCCTTCATATGGTGATTCGTGGCTAAGCCGGGGTTCATCACCAGTATGCTCGGAGTGTCCCAGTAGCTGTGTCCTGTCGGACAAGAAATCGGTAATTGGATTTGGGCAAACGATGTAGATGTGAATGCCAAGCACGCTCCTAGCATCAGCGCCAACGAAGTAGCAGGGCGGTTCATAGATGTGATCTCCTACACATGGGAACTGCAGAGGCTTGTATGGGTTGCTGCTGCT
>CAVWUW010000031.1:0-255834 GCA_963758275.1 Terriglobia bacterium
CGCGTACTCCAGAACTAATCTGGCATGCGTCGTTAGGGCAGCACAATTGTGCTGCCCTAACATCGTCTGCAGCAGTAGTGGGCATCGAAGACAGCTCGCAAGAAATTTGAACAGCTCGCCAGAAAGAGGGCAGATGCCGGAAAACAGTTAGAGTCGCTCAGGCAAATCCTGCAGCTCGGCCTCAAAGCGCTGGATCAGGAGCGGAAACAATGGCGGTCTGCCTACGTTATTCACCACAACCGCGGCGGCATGCACGGCAGCATACAAGAGCCTTATTGGATAGTGCCGGCCAAAGTGACCTTTGCTGCGCTCCTGGCACTTCTCGCCGCAGGCTGGTTCATCTTTGTAATGTCACCGTCTTTGTTTTCTTCCCGACGGTGGTTTGGTGGACAGCCCAGCGCAAAGCGCTGGGCTGAATGTTGCTCCTGACCTCGGGTGGCATTAGCGGTGTTGGTACATGGTCTTGTTGTCTACTACCTCAATCAGTTGCATCATGCCACGGTCTTCGTGAGCCAGGATGTGGCAGTGGTCCACAAATTTGCCGGCGAAATCGGTGAACCACGTCCGGAATTTGATATAGCCGGGCGTGTTAGCGTCCTTAGCCAGGGGAAGCGGGAAGGTGTCCCACCAGACCCAGGGGGCCGGCAAAACGAAAAGCCCCGGAGAGGGGAACTGCACCTTACTCCAAACGCCAAATTGCGCACTGTTGAAAGACAGCACACTACTAAGGGATCCGGTGGGGTCAAAGACTTCCAGTATCTGGAAGGGATTCACGTGGATATGGAAGGGATGCAGCGGACTTCCTGCGGCACTGGTTGAATAATTTTCAATGATCCATTCCTGCTTGGTGCCCAGAAGCATGCTTTCATCTACCCTCCCTTCCTCGAAGGTCTTATTGTTAATCATGGGAGTCGTGCCTCTACCCACCATTTGGTATTGCAAATGGCGGGTTTCAGAGAACGTGGTAATGTCCCCCAGAAAGGCTGGCTGCTTCGGGAAGTTAGTTGCGTCAGGCCAGGTAGTGTTGCAACCTGATCCAGACACCACGTTTATCGTGAGAATGTTATCGCCAGTACCGGTCAGGGTTGCAGTGCCCGGAGTACTGGGCGCTTTAACCAGGATATCGACCCGATTGGCGGGTCCCAGTACGAAATTGACGGGCGGCCTCGAAATTTGCGAGGCATAGTTGTCCTGATGGAACTGAACTCCATCTTGCGAAATTTGGCGGAAGGCAATGTCCACTCCTTGGTTGCCGGCTTTATTGAAGTTGCAAACGTAAGCCCCTTTTCCGCGGTGCACGGTAGCATTGATGATTCGCCACCACTGGACCTCATTGGTTTGCATGGTAATGGTGGGGTTGGCTTGGCCGTTGACGAGCAAGACGGGGGTGAAGCGTGCGGCTCCATTGGTGCTACCAAAGTAGCCAACCCGTTCCATATTAGGTTGTTCAGTGAACTCCTGGATCACCAGCACCTTTTGCTCGATTCCGGGCATGACGGTCTTGAGAGGCGTATCGTAGTCGTCGCCTTCCAGAATCAGTGCACCGGCCATGCCATTAAAGACCTGGATGGAAGTGGAACCATGTTTGTGGGCGTGATACCAGTGCGTTCCTTGAGCTTGCGCCATGGTGAACGGCGGCGCACTCTTTGGCGGCCGGATGCAATACGGAAAGCAACCGCACCAGTACTGGGGAAACTCACCATTTGCGATCAGCATTTCGTTCTGTTTGGCTTCCCGTTTACGGAGACCGGGATCGTATCTTTCAGGCGCCGCCGTATTCAGACAGGCCTGATTGACTGCGAACAAATCTTTGAGGGCCTTGGTTGTAGCAGCATCCTGATGTTGCCAGGCTTTAGGGTTGGGATAGTCTTTGCAGGCAACCGTCTGAAACAGACGATCACACTCCGCCGGCGTTGACCTCAGGTCGGGAGCGATTTCGATCAACACATTATCGGAGAAGGCGTTGGGACTTACGTGAGTACCATGAAAGTGCATGTTCGTGGTGTTCGAACCGCGGAAACAGTCCGGAAATTTGTCTGGTCCCGAAATGGGCGGGTTGGGAGGAGGGTTATAGTTCTGGGGGCTGTCGGGATAAATCTCCTGTCCTGCGTTGTTCATGCTTTTATCGCATGCGCCATTGGGGGTTTCCGGAAACACCTGTGGATTGATGTGATTGAGCAATGCGATCTGAATGGTATCGCCGGCCTTTGCCCGAAAAGTGGGGCCCGGTCCATAAACGCCCGGTTTAGTCACACGCTTGGCCGGATCGATGCGATTGCCGCTGTAGCCTTCATAAGCCCTGAGCACGAAAGACTTTCCGGGAATACCGGGGACCGTTCTTTTTTCATCCTGCACTACCAGCACAGACCGAAGTGTCGTGCCGATGCTGGTGATCTCGCCGGGATTGAGGAGTTCGTTCGGGGCCAAAGGGCTGGGGGAACACCCAGCCAAAGGCGGCAGGGTGGCCGCATTGAGGTGGGGTACCAATCCAGAGATGGCAATTCCTGCTGAGGCCGCCAGGGCCTGATTAAGGAAACGCCGCCGATCATAACTTGTGGGATTCTCGCGGTTTTCTTCTATTTTTTGCGTCTCTTTTTTCGTTGCCATAGTATTGCCTCTTCTTTCCTTTTCCTATGCTCTACAGCACGGTGATAGTGCCCTTTTGGCCCGGGTGACGTTTGCATTGATAAGGAAATATCCCAGACTTAGGGAATACGACTTGCGAGGAGGGTTGCTTTGGCGGAAGAGGATCAGGCGGCACACCCCAAGGTACCTGGTTCCCAGAAACGATGGTATAGAGTTGGTAATCCTCGGACGTGTTATTGAACCAGAACACGGAGTCATTCGCGTTGATGGTTTGGTTTGGAAGTGATCCCGCCACGATCGTGAGCTTTACAATCTGAGGTGCGCCCGATACTTGGATGGAACCCGTCTCAGTTGGGTGGAGCTTGCAAAAGTAATCAGTGTTTTGGGGTACGGAAACCGGCAAACTTGTGATGTTGGGATTAATGGCTTGGTTGAACCAGGCTGGCCCCGTCTTGGGCGTGGGCCAGTGTTGGATGATGTCAGCATTTTGCCAGGTAACGGTGTCTCCCGGGCTCGCCGCTAATGGCGTAGGCGAGAAAGCGGCTGAACCTGTTTTGCCCGATGATTGAATTTTAACCAGCTTAATTGCCATGCATTTCTCCTCTCAATTCTCGAATGGACGAAAGAGAACACCTCTATGAGCCACACCCTGGCTCTCTAGAGACGATTACGGGTCCTGCTGTCTTCTCCAACCCTGGGATCACATGTGCCGAATTGACACAAAGGTATTTGTGTTGGGGTTCGCTAACATCTGATGTTAGCCTTACAATTGATTGTTCAAAACGGTAATCCTCCGGCAATGTAGATGTCAATAAGAAAGCCTTACAATTTACTGACAATTTTGGATTTCTTTTTGAACTGCAGAGGAATTCATTATCGACGGAATCAAGCGTGGCTGAGGTAATTCAGGGTCTGTGGATCGGACAAAAGCTCTCACCGATAGAGAAACTGTGCATTCATTCATTTCTCCAGCACGGCCACCCATTTCATCTCTATGTGTACGCTCAGGTTGACGGAGTGCCAACCCGGACGAAATTATGTGATGCTAACCAGATTGTGCCATCCTCCCGCATTTTCTTCTATAGCCAGCACAATTCCTGTGCCGGTTTTGCCAATATGTTCCGCTATAAGCTATTGCTGGAGAGAGGAGGATGGTGGGTTGATATGGATACGGTGTGCCTGAAGACATTCAGTTTTTCCGACCCATTCGTGTTTTCCAGCGAGAGCGCGGCTGCAGGAGGGATCAAGGAAGGCGGTTATTGCGTCAACACCGGAATCATACGAACGCCACCGGGCACGGAACTGATGCGCTATTGCTGGGATTATTGTGACCGGGTAGATCACCGCGCATTGAAATGGGGCGAGACAGGGCCAAAGCTATTTGCTCGCGCGCTTGAGGTGTATTCGCTCGGCCGCTTTATGCAACAGCCCTCTGTTTTTTGCCCCATTCCGTTTTATGAATGGAGCCGAGTCCTCGAACCGGGCCTGGAGTGGAAGTTTAGCGGTGAGACAAGCGCGGTTCACCTTTGGAATGAAATGTGGCGACGTAACAACAGCCTCAAAGATGCGAGTTACGATCCAGATTGCTTATACGAGCGACTGAAATCGCGTTATTTGAACGGAGCGGAAAATGGCGCGAGCTGATTGTCAAATGATAACTTCTGCTGAACCCGCTCAGCTCGACCTGGCGACTTGTTTTCCACACAGGATGTGCATCAATCTTGCACGTCGCCGGGACCGCTGGGCAAAGGCCCAGGCACAATTCCAGCGGCAGCAGATTGAAGTCGCACGTTGGGATGCCGTGGACGGAGCTACCATCCAAGTTCCGCCGGACTGGTGCTACTCTCCCGGAGCGTATGGTTGCAGCCTCAGCCACATCGAGGCCGTGCGGGAGGCGAAGGCGCGAGGTTACGAGTCCCTGTTGATCTTCGAAGATGACGTGGAATTTCATCCGGAATTGCGCGCCCTCTTTCCTGGATGGATGGCGCAGGTCCCGGGCGACTGGGATGCAATCTACTTTGGTGGGATTCACCGATTACAGCCGAGGGCCACAGCGCCGAACGTGCTCAGGCTTGTGGAAACCAACTCCACTTATGCGTACGCCCTGCGAAGGACAGTATTTGACGCGTTTCTTTCCATCAATGAGCGCTCTCATGCGCCGGTGGACGAAACCGCAAAGATGTTACAGAAACAATTCAAGTTTTACTGTTTTTGGCCGCATCTTGCCTGGGTTACGCGAGATTTTTCCGACATCCTCGGAGCCGAAGTGAATCATTGGTGGCTGCGTGACGGTTTGGTAACGGAAAGCGAAGTGATCAAGAGTCTCGCGGCCCAAACCTGCGCTCTGCTGCTGCCACCATCCAGACGCGGGCCACTGGAAACAGCAGTGGTTGAGTTTACCTCGCGAGGAATTTGCAGGCTTTTTCCTGAGGTCATGGCTGTCTCACAGCAAGGCAAGACGAATCTTTTCAGCTCCGCACGTTTGCCCCAGAATTGCAGACTCCGGACTTTTTCAAAGGAAGCTCTCGCAGATCCAGTTGAACTGATGCGAGCAACACTGGATTCGTGTTCGTCGGCGTGCAATTATGTTTTCCTGTGCGAAGCGGATGTGTTTGTGCCACAGTGGGAGCTGAGAGCCAGCCTGCTGAAGAGCCTTCAACACGACATCGTACGGCCCGGTGAAGAACCAGTACAGTTGACAATGGAAGAGACACAGAAGGCATTGAAGAGCAGCGGAGAAAAAGTGGACACGCGCTGCCACCCGCGTTATCCATCTTGCAGCCCGCTGCCCGGATTTGTAATCCTGTCGCGCACAGCTTTGCAAGATCCAAGATCCAAGAGTACGTGGGATGGGAGCAGGCTGCCGGGGCTGCGAACGTTTAATTCTCCTTCACGTGTTTTAAGGCTGTCCACAGGCGGGTAGAGCATGCGAATCTCGCCAGCGAACGGGAACGGCTGTGAGGCAAGCTCTGGCCTCCTGTTTGTAGATGATCGCAAACGGTTCTTCACCAGGATGGACCGGAATTACCGCTACAAATATGAGCGGATACGGAGCTTGCAGGAATCCGGCTCTTTTACGACGGTCGACATTGGTAGCCTTCCTTCGCTCCTGGATCCAAGCCTGTATGGACTTCTGCTGGTTGGAGTATTCGCCGCATTTCCGCTTCGCTCCGACCCTCCGGAATGGGTTGTGCCGGCTGGATGGTTTCATAAAATCAATCGCCGTTGCGTGATGGTGGAAGACCTATGGCCCAGGTCAGGACGCGAGCTGGCGGAGTTTCTGGGGAATAAATATCAATACTTGATCTCCACTTATGATTGCGATGGCCTGACGCAGCTCCGTAAGCGTTTGCCATCTGTTCGGAAGGCGTATGTAATCCCACATCACATTAATACCGAGCTATACAAAGACAGAGGATTGCCGAAGATCTACGACGTGCTTTTATATGGAAATACGAACCCGGAAAGGTATCCATTTCGGAACCGCTTGCAACGACTGCTCGCAAATTCGCACCTTAAGGTCCGAATCATCGAGCATCCGGGCGCTCATGTATTCGATGAGGAGCGCTGCTCTGAAGGGCTGGCGCGAATTATCAACCAATCAGAAATTTCGATTGCGACTCCTGCGGCTGGCGAGTACCTTGTGGCCAAATACTTCGAAATCAGCGCCGCTGGATCTGTGGTAGCGGGAAAGATGCCTACTCAGGGCCAGCACATCTGGAAAGAACATTATGTGCAACTTGAGGAAGACATGAGCGATGCGGAGATTCTGGGCCGTCTCACTGCTGCTCTGAAGGACAGAGATTCGTTGCAACGTAAGAGGGAGGTCATGGGCCAGTTAGTACGACAGGAGTATTCTCTGGATCGTTATGTCGAACGGCTGACAGCAGTCCTGAAGGGGATAAATGGGAGCCCTGCGGACAGCAATGGAAACAGGTTCTCCACACTCGAGGAATAAACCTGTGGATGGCAAATCCCCTCTTAACATCAATGTGTGTGTGAAAGGCAGTGATGACTGGCTCTTTGGAGACCTCCGCAAAGGTTTTCAACGCGCACGCGTTGATGGTGTCGAAGTAATGCCGACCGAAATCCCGCTGCAGAATGCCGATGGCTGGATCTTCATTCGCACCGGGGAGGCTGCCAATTCTCCTGATTTGTCGCGGACCGTGGTTTGTGTTCATGATTTGTATGATCACGACGGCATCTACGCACCGGGACAGCCGCGGCGGCAGGCATTGCAGGCCCGGGGAGTGGTTCTCTGCCATCCACGGCAGAGGCAGATTCTTCAAGATGCAGGCATCGATTTAAGTCAGTCTTTGGTGCTGGAGCGTCCTCTGGGCGCGCTGCATGAATTCACTGTGCGCAAGAGCTATGGTGGCCTTCAATTTCGCGTCGGGTGGATTGGCCGCGAACACGCGCGCAAGCGTACAAGCTGGTTTGCTGAGGCGATGCAATATTTTGCTGGCGGTAAGAGTGAGGTGGTTGCAGTCTTGATTGGCAAGGAGCTTGAGCCGCTATACCAGCGTCTGCGCGCTGATGGCATAGCTTGTGAATATTTTGACCGCGCCCGCGTTTCAATTCATGGCTATCCTGCGCTCTATCAGCAATTAGATTGTGTGGTAATCACCAGCTCAACAGAGGCCGGACCACTTCCCCTGTTTGAGGCCCTGGCCACAGGATTGCCGGTAGTTTCCACTCGAGTTGGCTGGGCTCCACACCTGGCCAGGAAAGCGCCTGATTTTATATTTTTGGCCGATAGTCCTGAAGGCATTGCGGCGCACCTTGAAATAATCCGGTGCAGGCGTGACGAGATGTTCGCGTCTCGATTTCAAATTGCCGCACTGGTCGAGGATTATTATCTAGACGACTGGTTTCAGCAGGTGCTCCACCTTGCCGTGGTCGTGGCCCGAAACGGGACCGAAAGTGATTGCGGAGTATAAATCCTTCCAGTACAAAAGCACTTTGAACTGCTGTAGCAAGGAGGATGTCAAAATGGGCAGAGTCAAACTTTCTTTTGCCAGCCGACCGTCAAAAGGCGCTGTCGTACTTCACTTGGATCGCGCCGTCGCTCATGATCTCCTGCAAGCTTTGACGCAGGCCCTCGAGCCCCATCCGATCAAGCCTGCGAAGTTAGAGATAAACCTGGGAAAGGGACGCCCCCTGAAGGAAGTGCGCCTGAAAGCAAAAGGTGTAATTCGACAAAGCGCAATCGGGAAGAGCTCCAAGAAAAAGAGTCAAAAAGGGAAGGCTGCACAAGGAAAGAGCGCAAAAGGGAAGGGTGCCAAAAAATCACGGTAGTTCATGCCGGCTGTTGGTCAATGGGGAATTTGATAAACAGAGGCGTGTTCGCGGAAGAACCTGGCGTGCTTCCTCACAGTTTCCTGATACTCGCGGGATTGTTTCCAGGTGTATCCCTTGTTCACCAGCGCTGATAATGCCTGCGCCACCCAATCTTCCGAAAGGCCAAGATTGATTGACATTCTTACGACTTCTTCAAAATCGCTCATTTGCGCAAAGTAAGCGCACGGCAATAACCCTTTGGCCGCAGACGCGCGCACTTTACCAAAGGAACGCAGCATCGCCGCTCTAAGCTGCTGCATACCTTTACGAGCTAAGGGTTGCGGTATGCGATAAATGTCTTGCAGGCAAGTAACCGCGCCAATATTCGTCCGGTGCCGCAGTGCGTGACCGAAAATATGGGTTTCATCGTGAATGGTTGCAGCCATCACGTCATCGGCGTGGTACTGAAGTTGTTGGGGCTTCGGAGATTGCAGAGAATCATGGTCCATGAAGATGATCTTTACCTTCCACATGCCGTTTTGCCATACGGCCTTTAACCCAACATTCCGGGGCACAAAAGATTCGCCAGTTGAATGGGAGCCGAAGGCCAGCATTGTTCCCCAGACAAGGCCGATCTCCTCCATGCAAAAGATGTAGTTGGCGTCGGCGGCAGCTCGATTTTCAGGAATACTGAAGGCAGCCTTTAAATACTCTCGATGCGAGCGATAGAGGACGCTGGGCTGAACGTAAGTTCCGAACACCTCCTCCAGAAGATCATCAGCAAATTGGCGAGCTTCGGTAAGCGTCCACTTGACTCCCAATCCATCGCCGAAGTAGCGTCTGGCACCGACCGGTGAAAGATAGTCTCTGAGCCGGTCTAAACGAAATGAACTGGTGCCCACCACAACAGATTGGCGGGGCTGAGAGTGCCGCAGAAAAGCAACCGTTTGGGCTAAAGGGCCTTCGGGCAGGGGAGTGCCGAAGGATTCGAGACAACGCTCTAAGGCCACACGCATCTCCTTGAAACCCGGACCGAAGGTCTCCGCGTCCGTAAGCCAGGTAATCAGATCGGCAGTGCCAGACTTGATGGGAATTCGGCGGATGTTGGTGATGAACGATGTCCGGCCCAAAGGCGGCTCGTGCTGATGGATGGCACGAAACAGGGAGCAGAACCTGCTTTCATTTTCGAATTCCGATTTCAGCATCCATCCCGTCCCGACGCCCTGCAAACGGTGAGAGATTGGAACAGCATAGCCGTTTTTTTCAAAGAGCACCTGCAGAGGCCGCTCGCGTTTCCCGGCCCTTTTAAATTCGATTTCCAAATTGCTTCCCGGTAGCTTGAGGACCAATACAGCCGTACCTAGAGGGTATTCCACCATGGAGTTAATCCGAGAGCTGGTTGAATCGTTGACCCAATAGATCTGATTGCTGCTCTGCAGTTGGCGTAAGATTTCACGTTCGCAGGTAGAGAGAAACCGTATGCCAGCAAATCTTTTTCTAACCGGCACAAACGGCGATGAAAGCACACCTTCCGAGACCTTGACCTGGCCGAGAATTTTCTCAAAGATCTCTTTTGAGCTGAAAGCACACGGAGCCAAAGTCAGCTTGCATTCCTGAGTTGAACGGTGGATGAGATCGGCCACAAGCTTCGTCCTGGGAATTTCATGGCCGTTACGGCGATTAATTTTTTTGAGGAGTTGAGAAACAAATTCAGTCAGAGGCATTTTGGCCGCACAGCCGACGAGTTCCCCTGCGACCAAATTGTCGCCAGGTTTTTTCAGCCCGAGAATTGCCGCCGCCTTTTCAAACTCCGGCAAATTGCGCGGGTTTAGGGTGCATAGCTGGCGCTCAATGAACAACAGGGCCAGGCGACGGACAGGCCAACTTTCGCCCGCTTCGCCACGGGCAGTTCGCAGCAAGAACCGGAAAAATCGACGAGTATAGCGGGGGTGGACCAGGAACTTCCCAGTGAGCCGCAAAATAGCATCAGCATCTTCAAAATCCCGCTGAATGGTAGTTTTTATCTCCGCAGCAATGGAGCTTCTGCTTTGCCGACGCTTCAATTCCGCACATGCTCCTTCAGGTATTCCGCAAGCCGGGACTTCACGGAGGTCCTGGTTTCCTCTGAATTGAAGTAAGCATGTTGATGGTAGTAGTAATGGATAAAACAAAAGCCTTGCAGTCGCTGTTGCTCAGAGAAGGCGCCCGCGAAATCCCAGGCAGCATCCAAATCTGAAACTGTGGCGCGGAATGTCATCCACTGATAGTCACATGCCCCCAGTGTGATTACCGGCTTGCCATGGATGAGACTTTCAAAGCCAACTCCGGAATTAATCACGATGACGGCGTGTGCAGCAGAAATGAGGCTGTGGACATTTTCGTTCAGCAGGAAAACGTAGCGACTGGCAGCAACCGCCTTTCGTACCTCCTGCTCAACCTCCGCAGGCTGGCCAGGATGCAGCTTAAACACCACATTGCGTCCGCGCAGGCCAGCCCATTGCGATAACGCCGAGATGTATTGTATGACGGTGATGGGAGAATGGTTCCTGATCACGTCATCTCCAGGCATCTGAAGGGGCGCAAAGAAATAAGGTTTCAGATTGGGCGGGATAGTCCTGACCGGGGGTTGGTCGTGTTTGGAGCGTCCGAAATTAAGAAAGTCCGCGCACATAGAGCGACAGAAACTCTTTGCCTGGCCGGCTGAAACGGCGCTGAGATCTGGCGGCATAAGCACGCGGGAATGATCTGCGCCCCAACCCTGATGGTCCACTGTAAACAATTCGCGCATGTGCATCTCTTTATAAAAGAGATTTCCGTCGGGCACGTCTCGCCGTGTTTTGTGGGCGTAGATACGGAAGTCGGCTTTAGCGAAATCGGGCGGCAGCCTGGGATCGACGTCCATTTCTATGATCTCGTGCCCCAACTCGCCGAGACATTCCTTCATGAGAGCCTCGAAACAACGCCATCGTTCGACTGGCGGACAACGGTGGAGTCTCCCCAAAAGGATCTTCACGATCGTACTCCGGGAAATTTAGCCGAGGTCAAACGGCGAGTAGGTCCCAATCCGATCTCACTGGCGATACTTTGCGCCTCTCGATACCGCAACCGGCAAGATAGAGGAAGCGATACCGGTACGCTGCTGGCGCGTGAATCGAGCACCCATTGGGCAAGTTCCTCCTGCGCCTGAATTGCCTCCTCCAAAGTGAAGGAGGGCAATTCTTCCAGGATGCGATAGTGGCCAAAATGGTCCTGCCCTCGGGCCAGAATTAAAGGATAGTGATCGAGTTGCTGCTGCACGCGAGGCGATACATAGCGAACAGCAAAACCGATTCGCGGCCTGTCTGAAGCATTTGCATTGGATCCATGTACGACGGCTACGTGGTGCAGAGACATTTCACCCGCCTGCAAAGTCACGTCGGTAGCTTCGCTTTCTTTCACATGACAGGCAATCTCCAGGGAAACAAAATTTTCAGGAGTAATCGAGGTGCGGTTATGGGAGACAATACCGCGGCAATGAGAACCGCGGACCACCCGCATGCAGCCATTATCGGGCGAGCTGTCACTGAGGGCCAGCCATGCAGAGACATAGTTCAATTCGCTCAGGCCGAAATAAAAGCCGTCCTGATGCCAGGAAACATGAGCGGGATCATGCGGGCGCTTCCAAAATATGGTGCTGGAATGGACGAGAATATCGGGACCAAGAACATCTTCCACCGCGTCGAGCACACGCGGGTGAAGAACCAGGTCCTGCACCCAATGATGAAATAGCTGAAGATGACGCAGGCGCGCAATCTCGGCATGACCTCCGAGACTGGCCGCCAGTTGTTCCAGTGCTGCCCGCGCTGTTGCTACTTCCGCAGCTGACAGCACCGGGATGGGAAACATCAAGCCATCCTGCTGATATTCGCATATTTGCTCGTCCGAAAGCAGTTTAGGCATGGGCCAGCGCTTTGCTCTCCTTCGCACTGATACGTGGAAGTACTTCATTTCCAAAACTGACCATGGAGCCTAATTTGGGACTCGAAAATCTAGCTTTCGTTGACTGCAAGCGGTCCCCGGGAGCGAAAAAATAATTCTCGCCCCCAATAGTTTGAGCGGACGCTTCCGTCCTGGAATTGAGTCAAAGAAACTACCACCAGGACTCCCTTGTTCACATAGACCAGCAGCCAAACGCTCATGAATTCCAGGTCGTGGAACGAAGTAAAGGACGTAGCATGGTTTAATTCGGGAAGATCAGCAAATAGCTCGGCCGGTACTTCACCCCAATCAAAAGGATGAGGGTGGCCTGCTCCAAAAACCCGTACGACAACCCCGTTTCCAGTCTGGGTCAGCAGCAGCCGGGCAATTCCGGTTGCTGAATTGTTGGTATTGCTCCACTCGCCAAGCAGAGGGGAAGCATCCAGCCTTGTTCTGGCAGCAACTGCCGTGCCGGCAGCCTCTTGCAATTTTGTGTTGTTCATGATTGGCGCTCTTTTCAACTCAGAGTTAGCGATGAAAGAATTCACGCGCGAAGTAGTTGGAATGGCCGGCTGTGTCGTTTTGCAAACTGTGATGGATAGACATTACCAGCAGGCCCTGATTCAAGTTTGCTCCGACACGGACTTTCTTAAAACCGAGATCAAAGGATGCAAGGAACGACATGGCGGGCCCGCCCTGAATGTTGGCTGCGTAAAGCAGTTCGGCGGTTACTTCACCCCAGTCAGACGGCTCTGAAGAACCGTTACCTTCAAAACGTACCCGCAAAATATTTCTATCGGCCCTGCAGGTGACACGCGTGACGCCGGGAGTTTCCTTATTCGTATTGAGCCATGTTCCAGAAAAATCAGATGGAGCACCCAGCGCTGCTGCTCCTATATTTTCTACCTGGTCCTGTACTCTCAAATACTTCATAAACACTTTCCCTTTCGATCCTACGCTTTCGAGCCACTGATTGTAGCACCGAGCCGGCCTAGTGCCGCTCATTTCCGGCGTTCTTACCCCATGCCGCCGTGTTCGTTGCTGAAACCTTTCTGTTTTGAGCCTGCCGTGATAATGTGACGTGCGCTGAAAGACTAAATTGATGTTTTACATACCGGTCATTCTGGGCAGTATCCGAAGAAATCGCGAGAGCGTAAAGGTTGCCGCCTTCGCGTTGAATTGGCTGCGCAGACTGCCGAGAGTAAGCGCCGAATTAGTAGATTTGAAGGAATTAAATCTTCCCATGATGGAAGAAAGGCTGAGGTTTCGCGAAGACGCTCCTGCGGGAGTGCTTGAACTCAGCGCTAGGATCAACCGCGCGGATTCCATCGTAATTGTCACCCCGGAATACAGCAGCGGGTATCCCGGCGTACTCAAGAACGCCCTGGACTATTTGAAGCCGGAGTACAAGCGAAAACCCTTTGGGATCATTACCGTGTCCTCTGCAGAAGGCGGAATGATGTGCCTCATTTCACTGCGGCAGGTGATTCTCCATCTCGGCGGCGTACCGATTCCGGCCACTTTACCGGTTTTTCGAGTGCAGGAAAGGTTCGACGCTGACGGCAATCCGCAGGCGCCAGACTTTCAGAAACGCGCCAAAGATTTTTTCGATGAACTTTTGTGGTTTACTGAAGCACTTGCGAATCATCGAGCCAACACAACACGAATTGTATCCAGCGCGGGGATTTAATTTTGTTTGTCTCTGAATACATCAGGTTAGTGCTTTTTGGGGAAACTAATCTGAAAAAAGTCACCGTTAGCAGCTTGAGAGCCCTTGACGAAAATCCATGGGGAAGATTAGGCTTACCCTCCGTGCGAAATACCTGAATCGAGCCTCGTCCCAAGATGTAGTAACCCTCAACTAACCCAGCTCTGTGGGGAGAAAGACTATGGATAGCGTGCAGCTGGTGGCTGCAGTGGCTTTTCCTCCTTCAGCCGAAACCATCAGAAAGCTGCCGGAAGCAGTCTCATGGTTGCAGGTCCGGACTGATTTGAGTGGCGATATTCCAGCCGCATGGTTGCGTAGTCATTTTCCAGGAAGTCTGTTGTATAGCTTGCGCAGCCGGAGTTCCGGAGGAACATTTGATGGATCATGGGATGAACGCCGCAGCCGGCTCCTCGCAGCCTCTGCAGGTTATGACCTCATAGAATTGGAATCGGAGTCCGACCTGATTCCAGAGGTGCTCGGGCGCATCCCGCCAGAGCGACGTCTGCTTTTTCAACGAACACCGCCTTGTAGTGCATCGCAGCTTTGCGCCAGATTCGCTCAAATGGCTTCTATCCCAGCCAGGTTCTATCACCTGGCAAGTGCCTCTAGCAAAACCAGCGACGGCTTGCAACCGCTGCTCTTCCTGAAAACCGTTGCCCGCCGGGATGTTGTTGCCGTCTCAGAAGGATTATGTGGTTTGTGGTCACGGCTTTTGACGCCTTATTTCGGAGCACCATTTCTTTCTGGGCGGCTTGAAACCAGCAGCGGGCCGGAAGATTTAACGGTCGAACAGCTTCTAAGCGACTACGGATTCCCGGCTCTCTGGCCTTTCAAAAAGCTTTACGGGATAGCAGGGAACCCCGTTCGGCAGTCACTCTCTCCGCGGCTGCATAACGCAGGATACCGGGCCATCAACTATCCGGCATTGTTTGTTCCTTTTCACGTTGAATGTTTTGAAGATTTTCGTCGGGAAATGCTGGAAGACGTGTCGCTGTCGTCATTGGGAATTAGCTTCCAGGGTGTCACCATCGTGTCTCCTTATAAGGAGGTGGCGATGGCGGCAGCCAAACAAAGCAGTCCTACGGTGCGGAAGGCGGCTTCGACAAATATTTTTGTGCGCAAGAATGGCAGTTGGGAAGCGGACACCACCGATCCTGAAAGCGTCTCTGTCGTAAACGGCAATCGCAAAGGAGCAAAGGCGGCGGTAATTGGATGTGGCGGCGCTGGCCGCGCGGTGGCCGCCGCTTTGAAGGATGCGGGAGCAGACGTCACTTTAGTGAATCGAAGTATGGATCGTGGAAATCGCGCCGGCACTCTTCTGGGACTGCCGTTTGTCGCGCTATCGGAGTTTCAGGCCACGGATTTTACATTGCTGGTGAATGCTACTCCGATCGGCAGGCTGAATGACGGGCCACCATTCGCCCTTGACTCCCTGAACAGTGATGCCGTGATCATTGATCTTGCTTACGGAAACAATCCAACACCCCTGGTTTCCGGCATTCTGGCTCGGGGCGGTACAGTGGTTGACGGCTACGATGTTCTTCTCACCCAGGTCCGCAAACAATTCAGGTTAATGGTTGGAAAAGAAATGCCTGACGTGATCGGACGCGAGCTTGCCCATTGCGGTCTCGCGAACATGAATATGAGAAGCATGCGCATGGAAGCGGTGGCATATGAGTACTAACCGTCGTCACCAATAATTTCGTAGGGAGGAGCAGCGCAAAATCGCTATTAACTGGAGTCAGTCGTGTTTTCCATCGAATTAGATCCCGAAAAACAAGAACTGCTTGAGAGGACCCGCCTATTGGCGCGTGAACGGCTGGCTCCTCGCGCTGCCGCCTACGATCGCGGGACTGACTATCCAGTCGAGGATTTCAAGGATCTCTTCCAGGCAGGTTTGCTGAACGCCGTGATCCCCTTGGAATACGGAGGTTGGGGATTGGGGCCATATCGCGGAAATGTCTTGACGCTGTGGCTGATAACCAAGGAGATCGCAAAAGCTGACCTCGCTCTGGCTCGCTGTTGGGAAGGGCACGTCAATTCTCTGGTCCTGATCGATGGACTGGGAACGGCTCAACAAAAGGAACGCTGGTTCAGTCGTGTGGTGAATGACGGCGAAACATGGGTCGCGTGGAGCGGAGAACCACAGGCGCGCGCGAGTTCAGAAAGCCAGAGCTTTGGCACGATCACCAAGAAAGTTGAAGGAGGATATGTTATTGAAGGAAGCAAGGCCTTTGCCACCAGCGCGGGCGGAGCACGATGGGCCATCCTGCTGGTAAGCACAGCGGGGCCAGGTGGGGCCAGACATAGCACCGCCCCTGCGGAAACACAGCTTCTTCTTGCCTGTGATCTTTCTGATCCATCTATCACGATTGATAAATCCTGGTGGGATCCAATCGGAATGCGGGCTACCGCCAGCCATGTTGTCCATTTTAAACAGACATTCATCTCCGAAAATAATTTGATTGGTCAACCCGGCCAATATCTGACCGATGGTTGGCAAACCTGCTTCATTCCTCATTACGCGGCGACATTCCTGGGGGCGGCCGAAGCGGCGTATGATTTTGCTTTCGATTACATAAGTTCACAAGGCAAGAGCGCCGACCCTTACATTCAGCATCACATCGCGCAAAGCGCAATCAACATCGAGACCGGATACCTGTGGCTGCAGCACGTGGCTCGCATGTGGGAAACGGGGCACCATGATGAAGCCCGTATGGCTGGTAGCCGCGCTCGCCATAGCATGGAGCATCTGACGGAAGACACCGTCAAGCGCTGCATTCGTGCCTGCGGTGCTCGTGGCCTCAACCGGCCCAGTCCGCTGGAACGCATTTACAGGAATCTTACTTTTTACGTGCGCCACGACAATGACGATCAGATTCTCGCGACCATTGGCAAGTCCCTGCTCGGCCAACGGCATGATCCATCGTTTTATAAACCATGATCCACAGATAAGAGGGCCGGACTCTTGTGAATCTTCGAAAGTGAGAAGCCATGACCGCCGGAAAACGCGACCATACGCTGGGCATCTGGGCACTTACTCTGGGCTATTATCTTTTCTATGTTCCTTATAGCGGCATCAGCAAAGCTGTCACATCGGGGCTTTTGACTGGTGGACAATCCGTCCCCGGCACAGAGTTGCTCCCTGCTGCCGGCATTTCCACCGCTATCACTGTATTGTTGTTCATTACTGCCAGGAGGTGGTGGAAATATGGTTGTCAACGCCGCGTTCTTGGCTTGAATGTTGTCGTCCCAAGGCGGCAAACATTGATCTCCGGATTGGGCTTCGCCACCATCATCTTCACTACCACGCTCGCCTACAGCTTTAGCGGAATCTCCATCATTCTGGCGCTGATCCTGATGCGGGCCGGGGTGTTGATCATCTCGCCAATCATTGACCGTTTTTTCGGCCGGCAGATTCGTTGGTTTTCCTGGGTCGGTCTGCTATTAAGCCTGGTCGCGTTGGCGATTTCTTTGACCAGCGTTCATGAATACAAGCTAAGCCTTGCAGCACTGTTAAATCTGGCGGCCTATCTTTCTGGCTACGCTCTTCGCATTCCGGCAATGACACAGATTGCAAAAACGGGCGCGCCTGAGACCGCCTTGGGATATTTTGTTGAGGAGCAAGCAGTGGCGATGCTTCTCCTCATCTGTTTTCCGTGTGTTGTGGCCTTGCTGGGTAGAGGCGAGATCGCCCATCAATTGCGCGTTGGCTTTGTTCATCTTTTCAGTAGCCCAATAGGTCTGGCTGGCTGGATCGTTGGTCTCTTTTATGCCGGTCTTGGGATTTGTCTTTCTTTCATCTATCTTGACCGGCGGGAAAACACCTTCTGTATGCCACTGTTTGCCTGCTCCAGCCTGCTTTCCGGCATCACAGCCAGTTATCTTCTCGTATTGTGGATGCACGGCCCAAAACCCCATGGAGTGGAGATGAGCGCGGGGCTGTTGATCATAGTGGCGTTGTTGGTAATGTCTCCATTGCACCACCTGCCTCTCTATATCAAGCAATTGCGAATTGCCGTTGCGGAACACAGACTCATCCTGGTGGACTTCAACGGAAATCCCTCCAACAGGCCAGCACCTTCGTTGGCCGTGTCATCGGCAGCCAGGTTTATAACGATCAATTTTGATGTAATGCGCGAAGTCCTGCGAAATCCACCAGCTGAAAGGGAGTCTTAACAGCGTGTTTTAGAAATAGATGCCGGGCACGAAACATCGCCCGGGACTCGTGTAATGCCGAGCTGGGCTGTACAGATGCTTGACGTTATCAAATCGTGTCGCTAGCTGGGAGGCAGGAAGCGGCGAAAGGAAATTTGATGTTGAGAAAGCGCGCACCCACAGTGAGCGCGATGCGTGACTCCTTTGGCCGAAGTGAACTGCACAGCCGTTGTTCGCCAAACTCTCGCAACGTTCTGTTGACGAATCTGGTCGCTGTTCTGCCGGGCCGGAGGATGGTCTGGATTTACGGATGCACGATTTCGTCTGTTTCAAAAAAAATCTTTAGCCTCGTCAGTTCAAAAGGAATTTATAAGGGGATGGGCTGTGAAGAAGAGCAGTGTCGGAAACTGTGGGAATCAGATTTGTCTCATGTGAATGGTTCAATAATAACGATGTTGCAAGGTGCGAAATGAAATTTGTCTCAGTGGAGGGTTCCCCTATATTGGGCTGTAGGCAAAAATGTGACAGTGAAAGCCTCCAATTTCAATAAATTTCAATAACCTTCTACGAACGGCGTGCCAAAGGTTCAATATCAATCATTTGAAAACAATAAGTTTCAACGATGTCCGATAGACTCTGAAATCTGGTTCGGGACCAGGGGGTCGGAGGTTCAAATCCTCTCTCCCCGACCATTTTTTTCAATCACTTACACTCAATCCCTCGCCCCAGTTGAACAGCTTTCTGGAAAAGCCCACAGACGGTTTGGGCAAACTCCCTCGTCTTACTGTAGCTATCTACTTGAAACGCGAGCTGTTGAACAATTTTGCGCCTAAGTAGACCCACTGGGCCCAAGAGGGAAACCCCGAGCAAATGAGCAGCGGAGCCGAACAAATTTCCACCAACACGCGATTAGCGGGTGATCTTGCCCCAGATTTTGGAACTTCACAACGGGTCGCTGAAGCGAATAAAATAAGAATAAGAGTGAGGGCACTCACTGAGACTACATGCCCAGTGGGTTCACCGAAATGAGTCGAGTGGAGCAAGCACAGAGAGGCAGGTAGCATGCCAAGGGCAAGGTTTTCCGATGTCTCGCAATTGAGCGAATGATAAACGCGCGGCGCTACCGGCGCGGCTGGCAAATGCGATGACCTTAGCCTGCCAGAAGCTTACGGAAAGTGAGCGACAGTTGCTGCTTTGGCGATATGAAAATGACCTTTCATTGCGGCAGATTGGAGAATTGCTTGTTCAGGAAACGCCTGAGCTGGTTGGATGGGCTACACCTGCAGGTTGCGAAGCGGTCTGCGGCCTCCGCAACTGGTCGAGGGCAAGGGACCAAAATCCAAGACAAACAATAAACCGAAGGCAGCAAGCTCGCGCCATCGAACTCCCTCTCTTTCGAGCGAGGCAGTCAAATTGGTTCTGCAGATAGAAGCAATGGCTGATCCCCTGGGGAGAAGAATGTATCGCGGGCTGCTTAAGGCTGTTGCCAACGTCTGGAAACCCAATGAGATCAGCGATACCGCTACGTTAGAAAAAGTCTTAACCTCGATGCAATCAGCTGAGCGTGAAATTGGTGCGCCTGGAAGCTGCTCGGCAGGTAGTGACCTCCCATGATCTGCAGGAGGTTTTGCGATCTCTTGCAGTGAAATGCCTTGATCAGGTGAACAATCCAGAGATCTTGCATCGCCTTGTGGCAGCGCTGGAGGAAAGGGCCGGGAGTGCAGAAAGCGCTTAAATGAATCCATGGTTGTGCATCGCCGATTTCCTGCTGGTGAGCAATCTCGAACAAGTTAAGAGCGGATGAGCGGTCCTCAACAGGTTCAATATCAATCATTTCGAAATAACAAGTTTCAACAGAAATGCAATAACCGTTGGTATCTGGTTCGGGTCCGGGGGGCGGAAGTTCAAATCTCCCCTCCCCGACCATTTATTTTCAGCGACTTACATCCGTTTGAAGAAAATCAAAACCAACCCTCTTGGCGCAAGTGTTCTAGCTGCCGGAAGGGCATAAATGCCCATGTCGTGCCAATGGCGGGGTGCAGGCCATCGGCAAAAATCGACTACAGTACCCGCTGGTGGGCGCGTCTCAGTTCGGTAATTTCTCCAATTTGAAGCACTTGCTGCGTCGGTTAGCGCAGTAGAGCATCTAGGTTTGCATCAGAGAGATCGTCAGTCGCCTTCGTCTTTTGACCATTCCAACCTTCCCCTGTAACAGCTTTTCCACTCCACCGCTGCAAGGTCCTGCACCGCGTCACGAGAAAACTCATTCGTGTAGTCAGTGGAGATCTAGTGCCAAAATGGAATTCTTCGCAAAAAAAAATACCGCGATATCTTGACGCGATGTAAATCACTGGGTAACGTTTGCCTATCTGGGCAGAGTACCTCGCTCGACTTCCCAGCCGGAATGTGTGTCCTGCGGTTTATTAGTATTCATTCATTGAACGGGTCCCAGGAGCAAGATGGCATACGAGCTGCAGGATATATCGCGCATCGAGCACCACCGCAGGAATACTACGGATCTCTCCATCGAAGAAGTTGCGGCACCAGCAACTGCCCTTCGTCCAGAAAGTTGTGTCACTGCATCGAATCAATCCAGAATCAGCCATCTAAGCTCACTGGAGGCAGAAAGCATCCACATCTTCAGAGAAGTGGTTGCAGAGTTTGAGCGCCCTGTCATGTTGTATTCCATCGGTAAAGATTCATCGGTGATGGTGCGTTTGGCGCAAAAAGCGTTCTATCCAGGGCCCATCCCGTTCCCATTACTACATATTGACACGACCTATAAATTCCGCGAGATGATTGACTTTCGTGATCGCTTTACCAGCGATATCGGCGCTAAGCTGATTGTCCATACTAATCGCAAGGCTATCAATGAATGCACAAATCCATACGTATTGGGTACTCAGAAGTGTTGTGCCCTGCTCAAAACACGTGCATTGCTCGATGCGCTTGCAGAAGGTGCTTTCCAAGCGGCGTTTGGTGGCGCACGCCGTGACGAGGAGAAATCGCGGGCCAAAGAGCGTGTTTTTTCGTTCCGCGACCATGATGGCCAATGGGATCCCAAGAACCAGCGCCCCGAGTTATGGAATCTGTACAACGGTCGTATCAACAAAGGTGAGACTATTCGAGTTTTTCCACTCTCGAATTGGACCGAAATCGATGTTTGGGAATACATCCATCGTGAAAACATTGCAGTCGTTCCCCTTTACCTCGCGAAAAGGCGTCCTATGGTGGCCCGCAACGGCATGTTGTTACCGATTGAACACAACCCACCACTGCTACCGGGAGAGCAGCCGAAAATGGTGATGTGCCGTATGCGTTCGCTTGGTTGCACGCACTGCACCGGTGCCATCCACTCTGAGGCGGATACCATTCCAAAGATCATCGAGGAGTTAGTGATGTTCCGGCGTTCGGAGCGAGAAAACCGAATCATTGATCATGACCAGGAAAGCTCCATGGAACTCAAAAAGGCTGAAGGATATTTCTAGATGGCTGCTCCACAACAGTTGGCAAACTTGCCCTACTCTGAGCCGTTCCCGAAGAAATCGCAGGAAAAAGATATACTTCGGTTTTCAACGGCGGGCAGTGTTGACGATGGAAAGTCCACTCTCATTGGACGGCTCCTGTATGACAGCAACGGAGCTTATGAAGATCAAATCGCTTCCTTACGCAAATCTTCTGTAAATAGGTCCTCTAACGCGTTCGATCTCGCGCTGCTGACCGATGGTCTTCGCGCTGAGCGGGAGCAGGGCATTACGATCGACGTGGCATATCGCTACTTCTCCACATCCCGGCGCAAGTTCATCATTGCTGACACGCCCGGCCACGAGCAGTACACGCGCAATATGGCGACAGGAGCTTCCACATGCGATCTCGCCGTGATCCTGGTTGATGCGTGCAAGGGCATAATGCCGCAGACCCGGCGTCACGCGTTCATCGCATCCATGCTGGGGATACAACATCTCGTGCTCGCAGTGAACAAAATGGACCTGGTTGATTATCGGGAGGAGGTTTTTGCGCAGATCTGCTCAGAATTCGTGAATTGTGCATCTCGTCTCAAGGTGCAGGAGATTTACTCGGTCCCTATGAGCGCGCTGAGGGGCGACAATGTCGTGGAAAGAAGCTCAAGCATGGGTTGGTTCGACGGCCCCTGCCTGTTGGACTATCTCGAGACAATTGAAGTCAGGAAGTGCCAACCGCACGAGCTCCGTTTCCCGGTGCAACTGGTTATTCGTCCTGATCAAAATTTCCGTGGTTACGCAGGGCAGATCATCTCCGGCATGGTCCAGCAGGGTGACGTGATCATGGTGCTGCCTTCCGGTCGCACCAGCCGGGTACGATCCATCGTCACTTACGATGGTCCACTTTCCCGGGCATTTGCTCCCATGTCGGTGACCGTGTGTCTGGAGGACGAGTTGGACATCAGTCGCGGTGACATGATCGTGCACCCGTCTCACCCGCCTCAGGTAACCCAAAGCATTGATTCGAATCTGATATGGCTGCACGATCAACCGCTCGAGTTGCATCGAACCTATTTACTCAGGCACACCACACATACCGTGCGAGCACGCGTAGAGAGAATAGCGTCTCGCACGAATATTGAAACCTTGGAAGCGGAAGATTCGCGGGTGTTGGCCCTTAATGATGTGGGAGCCGTTACTATCTCAACTGGGCGGTCCCTGTTCTGCGATGAGTACAAGCACAACCGGTCAACTGGAAATTTTATTCTGATCGACCCCATCAGCAATACGACGGTTGCTGCTGGCATGATTGCAGAAAAGCTCTCTTGCTTTGCACCTGCTGATCCCGCGGTGACGAAAGCTCGTGTTACGCGTTGGGAACAGGAGCAGCGAGCCGGACATCGTGCTTTCACCATCTGTATAGTCGGAGATGATGAGTTGGCGTGCCGGATTGAACGACGGCTTTTCAACTCAGGTTATCGCGCACATGCGTTTAGAGATATCGAATCAGCATCTGTCGCAGAAATCTGCCGGACACTGAACGATGCGGGGGGCATTGCAATCTATTCCTCGCCGAATGACGCGGCCCATGGTCACATACGGAAGGCAGTTGGAGAAGCGAATATGCTGTCGTTCGACCATGGCTGCACTCCAATGACGCCGGAGGCTGCAGCGGACCATTTGTGCATGCTGATTCACCAACGACAGCTGGCTGATCCATAACCTTGGAAAGCAGCCTCAGCCATAACACAATTTTGCGAGCGCAAGCCAACTACCATGAATAAGAACACACCTATATCTCTTGAAGCGCCAAAGCCGACGACATCTCCTCAAGAACTGAGCACCGTCTCAGGGGATCTATCACGAGAGCCTGGGCAGGCACACGGATTGGCGATTTTCCTGACCGGTCTCTCAGGCGCAGGCAAGACAACTATCGCGCGCGAAATCGGGGCCCGGCTGTCATCCATCGGTCATCGGGTGACCTTGTTGGACGGTGATGATCTGCGCGCACGAGTTTCTCCTGATCTTGGATTTTCTCGCTCTGATCGCCAAGCCAATCTGCGGCGCGCAGGGATCATCGCGTCTGAGGTTGTGAAGCATGGAGGAATCGTGATCTGTTCCTTCATCGCACCCTATGAACAAAGCCGCCGGGAGATTGGGGAAGCGGTTCAACAGCACGGAAGCTTCTTTCTGGTGCATCTGGCTACTCCACGGGAGGAATGTGAACGCCGGGATCCAAAGGGTTTGTATCGAAAAGCTCGCGCCGGCCTCCTGGCCAACTTTACTGGAATCTCTGATGTTTACGAGGAGCCGGCGTACTGCGACTTGAAAATCGATACGACCGGGCTCACAGCCTGCGAATCGGCCCAGATCATCGCGCGAGGTCTTGCGTCCAAGGGCTTTGCGGTCGGCCTGTGGCTTGCGGCCGCGCTGCATCCAGCCGCCCCCGAACTGGCAGCCAGCCGCAGCACTCCTTGTACCGGGAAAAATAGCCACCGGCACATCCGATTGCTTCAGGGCGTCCTTCAGGCAACAGCTGAGCGACGCGTGACTTTGGCTGAAGTAGCAGACGGACTCGGAGTCGAGCGGCACACGATCGAGAAAGTTGTGCGGGCCACTACCGGGCAGAGCTTCCGAGAACTGCAACGCACCATCCTGCTTGAGCGCGCAAGCCTGCTGGCGTCGCAAGGTAAAGCAATCAAGGAGATCGCGTTTGAGTTGCAGTTTGGATCACCCCAATCCTTCCACCGCTTCATCCGGAAGACTTCTGGGAAGACGCCTTCTTTGCTGCGACAGTCCGGCTGACATTTCCATTTGGCTTACTCTTCTTCCAGAACGGTTAATCCATTCCAATTGCCAATCTGGAAGCTCCGCCCTATGATCATCGCTGCGTACGACCGTGGAGCTGACGGCGACCATGACATGAGTTTTGATCGGCTCGGAAACTTGTACCGTTATGTTCACGAGAGAGTCATTGCTTCTAGCGTCGGGTAAAACTGGCAAAGGCTTACGGTAAGAATCACGGCTTTGTCGCCACAATACTCGAGGTGGTTCAAGTCGATGATGCCGAAGACCAGTAGCAAATCAGTCCAGCCCATACTCTGCAGGCATGCGATAGGGCTGCTTTGGTGCTTAATATTCGGAGGTCGAGTGACTGTGAAGGCTGAGTTCAACGTCGGTTGGCAGTATTATTGTAAGCGAGGCAACAATGAGCAATCATGGCCCTTGTCTCGCTGGATCACTATCTGTGGTTTGGCGATGCTCGGCTGCTTCGGGAGCTTGGCCGGGACGGTGGCTCAGACCTGCCCTCCTCCGACCTGCGCCTGCTATAAACCTGCAAAAACTCCCACGTCAGGAACCAACTTTTCCGACGTAGATAAGTCAATCATTAGCAAGAATGAAGGCGGCGATCTGAGCACGGCATATCCTCCCCCGACGCCCAAGTCCGGCGTAACTGTTGGAATTGGAGTGGACCTCGGTCAGCAGACCGCAGCCGGACTGGCAAATATGGGTGTCTCTCCGTCAACCATTAATGTACTCACGCCATACCTCGGGCTTACAGATGGCGCGGCATCGCAACGCCTCACAGCTAATGGGGGACTAACGCTCACGTCAACTCAGGATGCAGATTTGAACAATCACGTCTTACCCTATTATTTCAATAGCCTGGGTTCTTCGTTCAACGGTACTGCGAGTTTCCAATTAGGCTCTTTGCCTTGGCAGGCGCAGACGGTGCTGGCCGATCTCTGGTATAACATGGGAAATCTATCTGTCGCGGCGCCACATCTGTGGCAGCAAATGACTACTGGTGATTGGAATGCCGCTTATAACAACCTTATGAGCTTTACCAGTGATCCTAGCTCCACGTTATATCATCGAGCGCAGTCTGATGCGGCTCTTTTGAAGCAAGCTATGGATGTAGGTACTTTGCCAGGGATGCAGCGTTGCCCTGGCGCCTGACGCTTGTGAGCTGCGAGTATTTGATCGGCAAGTGGAGTTAAACCTTGAGGGGGACGATATTGATGCGGTCAAATTCAAGTGTGCTGAGGATTTTGAGCATCACGCTAATTGCCGGGGTGTTCACGTTAATATGGGGCCGGCCTGCTGGCGCGCAGGGAGCTTCGAATCTGAATTGGTCGTCGGACCTTGGCCTGAAGAGCCTAGCTGATGTGCCTAATCGGTTGCATGGCCCCGTCTTTGCGAAGGATCAACCTCAAACACCTCTGAAAATTAATCTTGCCAACGGCAATGCCTCTCGCGAGATCGGCAATTGTGATGACTACTTGAGCGGCGCGAGCGCAGGTTTTCACCCTGCCGATAACCTTTCAAATAAGATGGCAGCTTCCTTTGTACGCCAGTGCTATGTGCTTCGCGACCTTCAGCACGCGCATGCTGCTGCTTCAGTCAATTCATTCGGTTGGTCCAGGGATTCACTATCGCAGCTTCCCCCAATGCTTGTAGCAGGGAGTCGTGAGGTCACCGATGCTGCCGAGAAAGCCGAGGCGCAGGGCTTGAGTTGGCAACAATTCGACCCCAGCTTGAAAATAACGGACGTCTCACGAGACGAGCTCGGAGCCGAGGATTCGCGCCTTTCGTACTCGCTCGAGATACTCGCTCGTGGTGACTTCAATGGCGACGGCAACGGAGATGTGGCGGTTTATGGATGTGCCGTAGGAAAAGGGAGCACCTGGTTCCAATGCAAGTACTTCGTTTTTTCGCCGAACAATCAAGGTAAGCTTGTAAGACTCACCGAAGACAGAGCGCCATTCAGGATCAAAGCAAAGATCCCCAATTGAAGAGTTATTAGACCGGACTTCTTGGTGACCTTGGTCTGGGAGCTTTGTTGACAGGCGTAAGCGAAATCCTATATGGGAATGAGAAATCTCGCTCCCCACTGCGCCTGGGTCATGGCGCATCCGGAATGCCCTCCTTCCGCACTGCCGCACCTCTTTATTGCCAAATTACCAAAACCTATTTAGCGCGCTCTTTGTCCTAAGCGCGGTAGATCAGGGCTGTAGGCGGAGGCGCTTCTGCACGGTCTATGTTTAAAGGCGAGACCACAAGAAACCCTCTGTGAGGTGAGTAGGCTGCTGACATTACCATTCGGCTTATTCTTCTTCCAAATCGGTTAATCCATTCCGCTTGTCTACCAATCACCGTGATACTAGGATGATTACGCCGCGAGGAACTAGTCGCGCAGTTTGTGATGCTTCTCCAGGCTGGAGCCGTTTAAGAGTCATTCTAAAACCGAGCCACAACTCTGGAGCTAGGGTCACTCATAGAGTAAATAGACGCCTAGGTGGAAAAATGCAATGAGCGCAATCAGGAAGCTCCGGAATCGATTGTTGGTCTTAGCCCTTTTTGTTACTGCGTTCATACGGTTGACGATCGGACGCGTGCGAACGAGTCTACCCAATTCCCAATCCGGGGTGGCCTCGGGAGGATTGTTGGTAGAGACTCCGCAAGAGCTCAGCCGTACTGGACGATTGCTGGAACTAAGAGGGAGGTCTCCATACTTTCATTTTGTTAACAGAGTGTCGCGCGCAGTCCGGCTGACCCAGGACGGTAACGGATCGTTCGATCTCTCTGCCGGCCCAGCGCGTCCGGTGAATGCATTGGCATCATCGGAATTCGTCCATAGGCCGCGTCTATGGCGCCGGCAAAGGCGGGAAGGAAGATTGTTTTCAATCCGCCGTAGCCGTTCGCGCGCGCGAGTTGGATTGCAGGTAGCGGGACAATTCCCCTATCTGAGAGTTGTCCCTGTTCCTTCAGGAACTGTGCAGATTCCGGTGCAGTTGGCTCCCCTGACCAGCCCCGCATTAGCGGACACTGCGGATCTGCGTGCTTTTTCAATCAACCCGAATGGAGCCGTCCTGCGTTACGTCAATGCCACGGTTATGCCGGTCGTGATGAGCTCGAGTTGCCCGAGTTCAAGCAGCAGTTGTTGGAGTTGCTCAGGCTCCAGCAGTTCATCCAGTTGCTCAAGCAGCTTCTGCAGCAGCTGCAGTAGTTGCGCGAGTTGCAGCAGCTGCGGTAGCTGCGGGAGTTGCGGCGGATGCAGTAGTTGCGGAAGCTGCGGCAGCTGCGGCGGATGCAGTAGCTGCGGCGGGTGCGGCGGATGCAGTAGCTGCGAAATCCTGCCGGAAGTGCCGGCTTAAAAGCAGTAACCATGTGTTTGGCTGACCATGGGTACGAAATTTTGCGGTGGATATAAGGAGCGAGTTGATATGAGAACTGTTGGCACAAATCACAGTTCATGGTTGAGACCCAAAGGATGGAGCATTGCGACCCGATATCTTGCATATCTCACGATCGCTCTATTCTCGATTGGTAGTGAAGCCCAGGTAGCGAGGCCCCATCTACCTTCACGTGTGGCAACTCCGCCTGCGGCCCTGATCTCTGCCGCAGAGTCGGGCGATGCCGCAGCCAGCCTCAAGCTTGGAAACGGCTTTTACAACGGCCGGTTCAGCCGGCGCGATTATGCCTCAGCGGTCAAGTGGTACACGCGGGCATCGGCAGCGGGGAACAACGAGGCTAAAGCGCGGCTTGGACTGTGCTACCTCTTTGGTCGCGGCCTGCCGGTGGATACTACCCAAGGCGCAGCACTGATTAATCAGGCGGCCGCAGCAAATGATCATGTAGCCCTTCGGCTCGCCGGAGTGATGTATCAGCACGGGCGCGGCGTTCCGCAGGATTATGTAAAAGCTGCCAGCCTGTTTTCCAGCGCTATAGCTCAGGGTGATGCGAACTCTCTCGATCGGCTGGGAACCCTGTATGTACAGGGGCGAGGGGTTCCTCGCGATACCACTAAGGCGCTTCAGCTCTTCAAACAAGGCGCTCAGTCCGGAGATAGTTGGGCAAAGTTTCATCTCGCTCGGATGTATCAACAAGGCATTGCCGCACCTGAGGACAGGCAGCTTGCGCTCTCATTGCTCCTTGAATCCGCAGATCAGGGGAACAGAGCAGCACAATACGCTGTCGGTCGGGCGTATCTGTTTGGAATTGGCGCGGCAAAGAGCAGGTCGACTGCGCTGTATTACTACAGGCTTTCTGCCAGTCACGGATACACGCCAGCGCAACGGGTGCTCGGGATGCTTAATGAAAGAAAAGGAGCCGAGCAGAACTTAGTCTATGCCTATGCGTGGTACTCCCTGGCTGCAAGTAGGGGTGACAAGGTTGCCAATCAGAGGCTAGCCGCGGTCAGAGGAAAGCTAACGGCCGACAATGTGTCTGCTGCTTCCGCTCTCGTGGCTAAGTTCAAATCAATGATAGGGCAGCAATAACCGACTCAGTTCAGCTTCACAGCTGAGTATACGAACAACTTCAGCTTATCGCGTTTTAAGAAATTGGGAGGGGTGGAGTGGCATCGAATTGTGCACGTAAATTTCGTCCCTGGCAGCGTAGCCGTGAGCGCGCGAAGAACGAAGCGGGAACCGTGTTGACTCACTCAATGTGGGTTCTGCTGAGATGGACTGCGCTGGTAATAGCCATCGTCTGTTTTAGTAAGGCCACACCTGCGGCCGCGCAAGGCTGTACGCCGCCACCTGCGAATTGTCCGTGTAACCAGCCGCCAAGCGATCCCATCTCGGGAACTAACTATTCAGACGTCGATAAGGGGATTATTGCACAACATGAAGGCGGCGATCGCACGACGGCCTATACACTTTCGCCGACAAAGTGGCCTAATGCCGGAGTGACTGTTGGAATCGGTGTTGATCTTGGCCAACAAACCGCAGCCGGGCTGAGCGGCATGGGCGTTCCTCAAACTGTTGTAGATAAGCTGACGCCGTACCTGGGGCTTACCGGTACAGACGCTCAGAGCTATCTCAATGCTCATCCGCTTACTCTCACGTCAACTGAAGATTCGCAACTTAACGATGCGGTCTTGAGTGGATACTTTAACCAACTCGGCTCCAACTTCGATGATACGGCCCCCAATTTCAACCTGTCAGATCTTCCCTGGCAGGCACAGACCGTGCTGGCGGATTTGTCCTATAACCTCGGGGATCTCGCGACAGCAGCTCCAAATCTATGGGACCAGATGACGAGTGGAGATTGGAATGCTGCTTATAACAATCTGATGAATTTTACTAATAAGGATGACGTATTGAAGGCTCGAGCGCAGGCTGACGGTGCCCTGCTGAAACAGGCGATAGATAACTGTACGCTGCCCTGATGAAGACAGCTTGCAAGAGTGAAGGAAGCGGAAGAAAATTAAAGTCACATTGAGAGGACGAAAGTAGCTATGCGGGTCAACCCAAAATTGCTAAGAACGTTCACGTTTGCAGTAGGCGTAGTGACAATGGCCCTGGTTGGGACCATGCTTCTGGTGGCGCAAGCGAACCGGCCCATCACTTGGTCGCCGGAGCTTCATCTCAAGGGCGCAACCGACATACCGGCTCAGTTGCAAGCGCCCGTTCTTGAAGGAGCAAAACGTCTGCGCTTGACGAACGGCACAGGCTCTCGTGAAGTGGGCAATTGTGAAGAGTATCTGAAAGCCGTGGGCACCGGTTTTCATCCCGCGACGTTATCTGATGTTAAATCTGCGGCTGATTTCGTCTATGAATGCTTTGTTCTTCGCGATCTGCAGCACGCGCAACCGGCCATTTCGAGCAGCTCATATGCCTGGAGCGCCAATTCTTTGACCCAATTGCCTCCAGTGCTCGTTCCCGGGGGCAATGGCGTCACCAACGCTGCCGCACAGTCTGAAAAGCGCGGAGAGAGTTGGAAGCAGTTTGATCCCAGCCTGAAAATCAAGAAAATCAGCGGAGATTTGCTGCTAGCCGAGGACAATGACTTTGTTTATTCGCTCCAGATACTAGCCCGAGGCGACTTTAATCGTGATGGGGTCGAGGATCTTGCTGTGTACGGTACGACGCAAGGAAAGCACAGTACGTGGGCTCATGCTGGCTACTTCATAGTTTCGCCGTCCACTAACGGCAAGCTCACGCGGCTGACTCACGGCAGCGCTCCGTACAGATTAAAGGCGCAGATTCCAAACTGATTGCGCGTTTCATTGCGCTTCATAACAGGATCAGTTCCTTGTCCTCAACAATTCTCGAATGCTCCACGCGACATTCTATGGACCCTATCAAAGCGACATTCCACATCGGAGACCTTTTTCACCCGGTCGGCGGTTTGAACTTCAGGAGCAACTGGGTGCGTCCACACGGGGATGAGCCACGGTTTATCACCAAAATCGTGACGTTGCGGGCGCCATACGAACGACGACAGGTCCCGGTGGCTGGACAGGAACCTTCAAGTATCCATCTCAGCGGCTCAGGCACGGACCTCGATGAGAAAGGGGCAGAGAAAGCAGCCTTTGGGGAAGCCCTGGAGCGGCTTTGCAGCGGCTCTCACAAACAAGAACAGTTTGTTACTGCGACGGCCAACGAGCTCGGCAATAGCGCATTGGATCTGGACGCGATCCCGCGTTGTAGCGATAGCGAGCTGACGCATCCTGCTTGCCCACTGATTTCGCCACGAAAAGACCAGCCGATTCGATGGGTCCGCGCATTATCTCTGATGGATGGCGGGACTGTATTCGTGCCCGCAATGATGACTTTTCTGTACCTGCGCTACTCACATCCCGCAGAGCGTATCTGGCTGCCGATCTCAACGGGTTGCGCCGCACACACGAGCCTAGAAAAAGCTATCTTGTCTGGAATCCTTGAGGTCGCCGAAAGAGATGCCATCAGCATTACGTGGCTACAAAAGCTGGCTTTGCCGCGAATCGATCTGGATGATGTACCCGCAAGCCTGGAGCCATACTGGTCAGCGCTTCAGTCTGGAGCTACATCCATCCGGCCCATCTTTTTCGATGCGACCAGTGATATCGGGTTTCCAACCGTCTATGGCGTCCAGGTGTGTTCGACTGACCCTCACGCTACCACCTTGGTCTCGTGCAGCACTGCGTTGGATCCAGCGGAAGCGGTTGCCAAGGTGATCCGTGACATGGCTCATATCAGGGTGGCATTCCGTGAGCGTCATCCCGTTCCCGAGCGGTGGGATGACTTCAAGGACATCTTCCACGGAGCGGCATTTATGGCTCGTGCGGAACAGGCCCATGCATTTGATTTTCTACTCCAATCGGACGCGATACGGAAACTCAGCGAGCTCTCGAAGGCGGCAATGCTCTGGAGCGGGAGTGATCAGGAGAAGATTGCAGCAGTGGTCGAACGCCTTCGCAGCATGCGATTGAATGCGTATGTTGTTGAACTCTCTACTGATGAAGCGCTACGCGCCGGCATACGGGTAGTCCGGGTGATCATCCCTGGTTTACAGCCCTTGTCGCTGCAGTACCGTGCAAGGTATCTCGGTCATCCCAGGCTATATCAATCCCCGAAGGCGATGGGCTTTCCGGTACATGCTGAAGCAGACTTAAACCATTGGCCACAGCCATTCGCATAGTGAAAGGTCGCGAGATATGGGGTATCAGAATGGAACGCGCAATGTTGTGCACCTGTTTTATGCCGGCAGGTTCGGCAAAGCTGTACAGCAGCATATGTTGCGATACAGAGACGATCTGCTCGGTACCGCCACAACGAGTGCTGACCCGTTACAGATGGCAGAGGATTTGAAGTCAGCAAAAATGCTGGCGTTTGCGGCATGGAGGCCTGATCGAAAGCTGTGTGCGTCATTGGACCGCGTTGCTCATGAAACCAGGAAACCGTTCATACCGCTGATCGTCGAGCAGAACAAGTTACGGCTTGGCCCGGTGATAGTACCCGGACGTAGTTCTTGCTGGACGTGCTGGAATCGGCGGACACAGCAGAATTTTCCCTGGCAAGCGGCAAGGCATGCTTTGCTCGAATTTTACGACGCCAATCCAGAAAGCGGACCAGAAGGTTACCTTGAGACCGTGGCTGCGATGTCTGCCGCAAAAATGGCGCAGGTGCTCGCCGAAATCGAGAAGGATCATGGCTGCCCCGGTCTGGTCTGGCAACTGGATCTGATCACGAGGCACATGGACACATATACAACAATTGGAATCCATGATTGCCCACGGTGTGGGCTGCAAAGACCGCCGCAGACGCGCAGTGTCGATCTCATGTCACAAGAACTGGAGTGGCTATGGAAACAACAGCTCAGCAATCCAAACGCATGATCCCTCGCCGCCGCGTTCGCAGGCGCGTGACGGCTTCTGATCTGCCACTCCGGCCTCGATTCCTGAGCGAAATCGTTGTCGCGCCATGGGAGAACGGTATTGTGGCAGACGGAAGCGGAAGGCTCGTTGTTCTTGAGGGAAACGCAACCAAAGTTCTGATTCCGGATCTCATACGTTTGATGGATGGCAGCAGGACCGTCGATGAACTCTACTCCGAGTTGGATACAGTACCTGAACAAGATGTAACCGCGGCCATCTCGGTCTTGAAACACAGCGGACTTGTCGCAGATTGTGACGAAATAGACTATGAACTCACGAGCGTAAACCGTGATTCTCTTTCGTTCATGGAGCGCTTTATCGGCGTCACCAACGATGCGCAAAACGGCCTTGAAGCCTATTCACGATTGCAATCATCCAGTATCGTCCTCATATCCGCTGGCAGATCCACCCAGGATACCGCGAGGCTGGCAAAGTTGTTGGAAGGAACCGGGGCTGGTTGCGTCACATGCCTGGCGGCTGAACGCTCCAGCCAACTAAAATCGAACATTGAAAAGCTTCCTGATAATGCACTTGTCGTTGTTCTTTCCCTCACGCAGGAGGACCGCTGGCTCGGACTGTTGGTCGATTCCTGCTGCAAGCAGCTTCGGCTGTCATGGTTAAGGGCAGGACTGTCTGAGAGTGGGACGTCCTTTGACATAGGACCTCTTTTCGGACCCAGGCGAATGCCATGCTATAGCTGTTTCCTGGCCACACAGTCTCATATCTCTTCGTCGCCCTTACCGAATATGACCGTGTTGGCGACCGAGTTTTGGCTCGGTTTAGTCGCCAGCGAGGTCGTGTTTCATCGGACCAGGATGGGGGACTGTCTGACTGCGGCGCGTTTTCGGAGATATTCTCTTGGTGCAGATAGTTCGCAGACGCTGATTGTGTCTCGTATGCCCGGTTGCAAACACTGCTGCCCGATTACCGGCCCGTCGAGTGAAGAAACTGATCGTCAAAGTATTCCCAGCGCGCTGGTGTTTGAGGACTATATTGCGGTTCAACAACGTCCGTCGGGAGACAACACCGCGAAAGAAATTCAGCCGGGGCAGCTCTCTTTCCTTCGAGAAGCGACGCGACAGATAAAGGAGCTTCCATACTGTGACCGCGTACAGCTTACGCGGAGCCTGCCACACCTGGAGCATAGCGTATTGGATCTGCTTCGGTGCGAATGCTCAGTAGCGAATCGGACCTTGGGCCAGGATGAACTCGGCCAGATTTTGATGATGAGTGTCGGGGTTCGACGGTTTGGGCGCACTAGTGGAATGATTAAACGATGGGGTGCTACAGGAGGGAATCTCGGTTCTGTAGAGGCCTTCGTAGCCGTTACCTACGTGAACGGCCTGCAACCGGGTCTGTATTTCTATCAGGCTCGCGACCACTCGCTTGCCAGATTGGACAATGACTCAACGCCTGGTGCCGATTTCATTGCTGCTGCCACCGGCCTCGTGGGTGACCAATCGGATGCAGTGATCATTCTCACAGGAGCATACCATCGGCTTTCCAGAAAGTATGGGCCTTTCGCGTACAAGCTTATGAATTTTGACGCGGGAGTGGCAGCAAGCCAGCTTGGGCTGGTGGGTTCAGCACTGGGTATTTCTGTCCATCAACTAAGCGTCTGGGATGATCATGCGATAGAAAAACGGCTGAGATTGGAGCCATTTCAGGAGCAGGTCACAACTGTGCTTGCCCTCTCTGCAAAGGACGATCAAGCACGCACGCCCTGGCGGAATCCAACATCAACTCTATTTCGCTGTGATGACGCTAGTCTCAGTTCGCCTGAAGATTTTTGTGGAGGTTCGGTGGAAGCGGTTACGAAGAGACTCTATCGTGAGAGTCGTCTTCGGCAAATGTCGGGTGCCGAGATCGTCAGAAACTCCAAAAGAATACTTAGCAACCATAACGGTACTACCGTTGCCAGCTTCCCGGAACTTGTTGAAGGGGGGCGGAGTTTGGGAGAAGTCCTGTCGCATCGCGCTTCGGTGCGGCACTATACACCTGACCCGGTCTCTCTTACTCAACTCGCCGGAATGCTGGCTTCCGCATACGATGGGGACCGGCGTGACTGGCAAAACGAGAGCCAAGCCTTCCCCTTGCAATTTCTTGTTCTAGCATCTCGAGTTGAGGGTGTTGCTCCCGGTGCGTATGTCTATGATCATTCGCATAATGTATTGCGCCAATGGCGCAGTGACTATATGCCCGAGCGCCAGGGAGAACTCTTTATCCAGGAAGAATTTTCGAGTGCGCCGTTGACTATCTGGGTGTCTGGCCCGCTGGCTGCCGCATGCGAGAACCACGGTGGCTTTGGGCACCGGCAACTGCTCCTTCGAGCAGGAGCGGCAGTCCATCGTTGTTGGATGGCGGCATTGTCCCTGGGTATGCAGGGATGTCCGGTGGCAGGAATAGTTCCCGTGACCGCAAGAGAACTGCTGGGGCTCGATGGATACATAGATGCGCCTCTTCTGGCATTCACAGCCGGGCACACAAGCTTTGAGCAGTTACGCCAGCCCCGGATCGCTGGTCGTAACATGCCATAGATTAAGAGCACTGCCCAAATGGGCATTAACATTGCAGAACAAGCGGAGCGAAATAACGTGACCACGGGACGAAGCGGTTTGGCTGAGGACACAAGAATCTCAAGGTTGTTTCACGTAGAATCGAACTTCTCTTCGCAGGCTGAACTCATCAGACAGCAGTTCGATGCTCAGCTTTATGGCGCAACCGGACAGGCGGGTGGTATCTCCTGCCTGAGTTACGCTTTCTCTGTCGGCGCTTATGGATTTTTGACTACTAACGCGGAGCAATTATTCGCTCGTACCCAGTTAGACGCGTTACTGGACGAGATTGCGGAATGGGGAACGCAAGCTCTGGGTACAGCTTATGTTTCGACTCCGCAGGTTCGCGTCTATATTTCTGGCTGCTCGCGAACCTTTGCTCGCGATGAAGTGGATGCAAAGTGGCACTACCTCATTTGGCTCACGCGTTTCCCGGCAGGAATGAAGAGTCGCGGACGGGTACGGTTGATCACGGACGGCAACTCGTCATCGCGCTATTCCCTTACTATCCATCGGACGATCGATCTGGAACCGAAATACAATGACCTGATTGTGCACGACACTGCCTGCACCTACTCCCTGGAGACGCGCAATCTCTCAGTGGATCCGACCGAGGCAATAGTGTTTTTGGATGGCTATCTCTGGTAAGTGTTAAGCGATGGGACAAGAGCGGGATGGATGGACATTCATGGAGATTCAGGCAGACGAAGAGCAAATCTGGCATTTGAGAGATGGCTCACAAATCAATGGCAATCGCCAGCGTACTGGAAAGCCGCGTCTTCTATGTGCCGATTTGTTCTCATCGCCCGAGTTGTACCCCACATCCATCGATTTTGACAGACGGATGGTCGTTTGTGTACGAATGACCCCGGAAACATACCGCGACTCCGTGTTTCTCGATAATCGCACTAAGCATCGCGGCAATGAGGTGCGTTTTCGCGTCGATGACGTGATATTCGCAGCCCGGCAAGTTCCTTCCAAGCGCGCTCATTACATCCTAAATACCGCATATTGCTGCTCCACATTGTTGGCACGATGCTTCGAACTGATACCTGCTTGTTTTGTGCTCAAAGAACCTCGTGCGCTGGTGCAAGTAGCGAACATGATGGAGGCGGGCGACGCTCGATGGCAGATTGGGTTCGAAGTGGTACACAAGCTCCTGACGCGAGCATATCATCCGGATCAACTCGCAGTCATCAAGCCGTACGAGCCCTGCAATAGATTAGGAATGAGTTTGCTTAAAGCGAATAGTGCGGCCACTGTCACTTTCCTTATGACACCTCTGAGGAGCTTTATTTTATCAATTCTAAAGCAGGAGGAACGACGTGACTGGGTACGTACGCGAAGCGTCACGGCTCTAAAAGATGCCCTTGGCTTTACTCCTTTTGCCGGGTTGGATGCAATGGAACTCTCGTCTTCGCAAGCAGCGGCTTGCGTCTGGATGGCAAACAGATACTTGTACAAAGAGATCTCTTCCGCGTTTGGCGAGCGCGTGTTGCTGATCAATGGCGACGAACTGGCCCGGTCGCCACGCCATGCATTTAGCCCGATCCTTTCCCTGTGCGGCATTGATCTGAGGGATAGCTTCCTGGACGAAATGTTCGAGAATCCTTTGCTGCGTCAGTATTCAAAAGACACACAAAGACCTTTCGATGGTGACTCAAGGGAGCAACAAATGTCGGCTCTGGAACGTTGTTGGGGAGCGGAAGCGGACGCAGGAATTGTGTGGGCATATCGACATGGACTTTCTAAGCTTCACGTCTCCGAAGAGGCGCTGTTCTGAAAATACGATGAACGCTCCGAATCAATTGGAAGTTCCACGGCAGCAAACCATCGCCGTCGATTTTGATGGTGTGCTCGCAGAATACGACGGGTGGAAAGGCGAAGAACATCTGGGTTCTCCTCGGAACGATGTGGTGAGCGCATTGAGAGTTCTGCGTCAAGAAGGATGGAAGATCGTGGTCCACACAACCCGCTCAGAGTTGCACATTCGCGAATACCTGCTGAAGCATGACATCCCATATGATGAGATCAATCGTAACTCTTCATATTCAAATGGCGGGAGCAAGCCAGTAGCGACCGTTTATTGGGATGATCGGGCGCTCCGATATTCCGGGGATGCATTCAACGATCTGAACGCGATTCGGACCTTTCGGACGTGGAATAATCGCCGCTAAGAATAGGACAGGTATTTTGCCATCTTGCGGAAGCACGAGTGAACCCATACCAGTACACCGGACGGGACTACGATCCAGAGACCGGTCTGCGATATTACCCGGGCCAGGACATTATTCTGCAGATACGGGGGGTGTTACTGTGACTGGGGTGCCGACCATTACCGCGAGCTAGTCTAAACACATATGTCCAACCCGACACAGAAGGGGCTTGGTTCGAGTGCGAGCCTTTGCAAGAGAAGAGAATTGGCGGGGTTGGTGGCTCCCATCAGCTTGCGCAGATCGACATTGGCGGGGCTCGTGCGGAGAGAGTCCCCACCTCAACAAATCGCAATGGCTTTCACAGAGCCGCACAAGGTTAATTCGCGGCCAATTCCTCTTCAAATCTGCGTCTATCAGCGTTCATCTGTGGCCCAGTTTTTGCCGTTCTCCGCGCCTCCGCGCCTCTCTCGAAAATGCATCCGGAAGCCGCGAAGCGCTATCCCGGCCAGGTTCCAGCGCCGGGTCTCGCCCACTAAATTCCCTCGACCATGAGCTTCGTGTCCGGCAACGCGCTCAGGAACGGCAACATCAGGTCAGGGCGCGCCAGACGGCTGATTGCGCCCAGCGCCGAAGAAATGGCGCCTTCCTGCCAGCCCGGCAATGACGACGTCTGATCGCCGACAATGAAGAAGCTCGGATTACTCGCGCCATCAACGCCCGTGCCCTGAATGATGTGATTGTAGTGCTCGACGCTGTCGTCGACGTAGTTCCATTGCGCCCAGCCGCCCTTGATGTGAGCCATGTTCTGCCATGCAATGGCGACTCCGCGATCAAGTCCAGCGGCAAACTCCTTGCCAAATAGCGCCGCGCCTGCCCGCGCCTCGCGCAGCCGCTTCTCCACCGGCATGCGGCCAAACTGAACGGCGTTGTTGGCAAAGTTGTAGGCGCCGGTGAGTACACCTTTGCGATCGTGATAGGCATTGGAGGGGTACCAGATCTGCGTGATCGGGTCTTCGGTCCAGGAGATTCCGCCATAGATGGGAACAACGCCGATCTCAGAGTTATCGCAACACGTCACCGATGCGCCTTTGGAATCAGTGTGAGTGTGGAACGGCTTGCCTTGCCACAAGGTACGATCGGCCTGCCAGCCAACCTTCGTGGTGCACGCCAGGAATCGCTTCGTTTCGTCTGTACTGGCCTGCGTCTTGTAGACGGCGTGGAGCGCCTGCTTGAACTCATCGGAAAAACCACTTGCCTCGCCGGGTGTCTGCAGCCGCTTTGAAAGAGTTTTTTCAAGGAAGGGAATTGCGAGATTGCAGAAGCAGTAATCCGCGCGAAACGGGTCTGCGTGACCCTCAGCGGAGATCACAAACTGGCCCTTGCCTTGGTCGTAGTCGATGCTGGTTACCGGGCTGTTCAGGTGCACCACTCCACCGTGAGTCGCCACTTGCTGGCTGAATGCGTGCTGGACCTGGTCCATCCCCCCAACTGGCTGGAACAGAGTTGGCTGCCACAAAAAATCGAGTGGCTGATAGAACCGGGTCTTTTTCCAATACTCTGACGCAAGCAGCCGGTCGAGGTTAATCGCCTCAGCGATCTCGCCGGGACGGACTCCGGGCAGCTCGGTAAAGCCGGCGCGATCAGAAACGTCCAACGGTGTCATCTTGCCCAGGTTGAGGAGTGCCGACCACATAATGTCCTTGCGTGGTCAAATCCCCGAAGGTAACCATCAACGATTTCAATTGTTCAACGCGCTTATCGTCCTTCCCGGATTCTCCCAGCAGCTGCCTGGCATTTTGATAGACCATCTGAGCCATCCAGCCGCGAGTGTTGTGGTTGAGTTGGCGGTTCACCACCGGCTTCTCGCCGTCAGGGCCGCCCTTCATCTGTGCCATGTTGGATTCACTGGCCATCACGTAAATCTCAACCGCAACCCCGAACCGCCGCAGGTAGTCGAGCAGGCGTCTGTGGCTCGACGGGATGCGTCCGGGCCCCGCGTTGAGATACGGCTCACTGTCGCCGACTGGCCGTTCGAAACGCACCATTTGTGTCTCACCAGGTGAGCTGTAGAGATCGCTATTTTTGTCTTCGGTCAAGGTATCTCCGGTGCGCAAGGTTAAGCACCGTCCGCCGGTACGATCGCGGGCTTCAAGAACAGTTACTGTGGCGCCGCTTTTATTGGTGAGCAATTCGTATGCTGTGGTCAGCCCGGCCACCCCGGAACCAATGACCACAACGTGTTTTCCCTTGAGACTGTCTCGCCCGATCACGCTCGGATCGTAAGCGACCTTCATCTGAGCGTTGGTGGCGCTGTCAAGCGCGGCCCAGGCACGCGCAGACCGGTGATGAGTGAGATATTCGCGGCGACTTTCGTGCATTAGGACTACCTTTCGTACGTTGGGGCTGCAAATCAGTGTTGAACATGCAGAATATGTTGGATGTTTCTTCTCGTCAAGCAACTGGAGGAAATGTACTCATGAAAGATCGCGTTGCGTGTTCCGCAGTTGACTGTCACTCGGGCTTGTCGAACAGCTGGTAAGGGATTTCTCCCATTACTGTTTCTAAGGTCCGGAATGACGAGCGCTCGAATGGAACATCGCACTTCTCCACAAATTCTGGTTGGTTCGTTAGATCCTCGCCCAGGCGGAATAGCTCATCAGCAATGGACAATGTCTGTAGTTTGTGAGGCCATAGTGACGGGGATACTTCTTAAGTATCTAGCCAACCGTTAATCAAACTATGACAATGACTACAGCCTCTATTTTGAATAAATTCCCAAAATGGACCACCCAAGATAGTTTTATATAGTTTTATTCGATTTTTTATTTGCAATTCCAGGAACTCTCATTCTAAACTCCCCGCCGTCGTAAACCAGTTTTAATCAGTAGAGAACGCCAAGTGCACGATTGGAGTCCTATGCTCCGCAACCATGCGACTGTTGCTGCTCTGCTTTCTTGCTTTTTTCTGATACAAGTTCCACTATTTTCACAAACCGGGCCTCAAGTCTCACAGGTAAGCCCTGCGAGCGGGCCGGCCGGCACGGTCATTAGCATCAGTGGCTTGAATTTTGGTGGAGCACAGGGCGGCGGAGCCGTATCCATTGGGGGCATCAATGCGGCCGTTGGTACTTGGAGCGATACCCTAATTAGCGCGACAGTTCCAGCCGGTCTTCCCGTTGGCAGCGCCAATATATTAATAACGACTGGGAGCGGCAGCTCAAGCAACACGGTAGCATTCACGGTTGTGCCCGGAGCCATTTTCGCTGGGCCAATTTTCTATAGTTATGACGAATTAGGCCGTCTCCTGGGAGTAGTTACGGCCAGCGGTGATGCGGCTGAGTACACTTACGATGCACTAGGCAACGTACTTTCCATCACGCGTACCACTTCCAGCCAAACGTCGCTATTTACCTTTACTCCCAAGTCCGGGCCTGTGGGTACTCAAGTTACGATCTCTGGCGCTAACTTCAGCCCGGATTCAGCTCAGGATGCGGTGTCATTCAACGGCACAGCCGCCGCCATTACGTCGGCTTCATCGACTCAACTGGTTGTGACCGTCCCGGATGGGGCAACGACGGGACCGATTACAGTTGCTGCTCCAATTGCGTCCGTCACAAGCGCAAGTCCATTCACTGTAACAAGTTCCTCTGGCGCGCCGCGAATCGACTCATTTACTCCCCAGATGGCTGCGCCAGGAACGGCGATCACCATTACAGGGGCGAACTTTGATTCGGCGCCGGCCAATGACAGGTTGATTGTGAACGTGACGCCGGCAGCCATCCCCAGTTCAGCACAGTCTACGAGCTTAACCATGACCGTCCCGAAAAACGCGGGGTCCGGGCATATTTCCTTAAATACTCCCACTGGAACCACAACCAGCTCAGGCGATCTTTTCATTCCACCGCCGGGCTTTACAGTTTCTCAATTGGCGTATACGGGACGTGCAGTTTCAGGCGTTGCAACCACGGTTTCTGTGCCAACGGCGAATGGAATTGGACTATTGCTATTTGACGGCACAGCTGGACAGGCAGTCAGCATTGTGTCTTCCTCGCCTACCTTCAGCGGTTGCCAGATGCAGGTTTATGCCCCCGATGCCACTACGGTGGGATCAACCGCCTCATGTTCCTCGCCAAGCTTTATGAGAGTTAATCTGGCGACCACCGGAACCTACACTCTGGCAATTCTGCCATCGAGCGGAGCTACGGGAAATGTAACCGTGCAACTCACTACATTCAATGACGTCACTGGCCCAATCACTATCGGAACACCTCTTAGCGTCACCACCGCCATACCTGGCCAGGTTGCTCGCTTTACGTTCAGCGGAACGGCGGGACAGCAGCTGAGCATGAATCTGAGCGGCAATACCTACACAGGCTGCAACGCGGTTGTTGTGAGTGTGTTGCAATCCAGCGGAGCTACAGTAGGGTCCACCGGCATCTGCAACGGCAGCACGGGCTTCATGGATTCCATTACCTTGGCGACTACCGGTATCTATACGGTGCTGGTCAGTCCACAGGGCACAACCACGGGCGGCATCACTTTGCTCCTGAACACATTTGCTGACATAGCCGGAACAATCAGTGTTGGCACGCCGATCACAGCCACTACAACGACAGCCGGTCAGAACGCGCGCTATATCTTCAGTGGAACATCGGGCCAGCAGCTGAGCATGAATCTGAGCGCCAACACATACGTGGGCTGCAACGCCGTTGTGGTGAGCGTGTTGAAGTCAGACGGAACTTCTCTGGCTTCCACCGGAATCTGCAACGGCAGCACCGGATTCATGGATTCCTTCACCTTGCCTGCCACCGATACATATACCGTATTTGTTAACCCGCAGGGGACAACCACCGGCAGCGTCACGCTTCTGCTGAACACATTTACAGACGTCTCAGGAAGCATTACCGTCGGGACACCCGTAACAGCCACTACCACCGTTGCCGGACAAAATGCTCGCTACACATTCAGCGGAACATCGGGCCAGCAGTTGAGCATGAACCTGAGCGGCAATACCTACGTGGGCTGCAATGCCGTCGTGGTGAGCGTATTGAAATCAGACGGAACTTCACTGGCTTCTACAGGAATTTGCAACGGTGCCACCGGATTCATGGATTCCTTCACGTTGCCGGCCACTGATACTTACACAGTGCTCGTCAATCCTCAGGGAGCCACTACGGGCAGCGTCACAATGCTCCTCAATACTTTCGGGGATATAAGCGGAACCATCACGGTGGGAGTGCCGCTCACGGTTACAACCACCGGCGTCGGGCAGAATGCGCGCTACACCTTCAGCGGAACGTTGGGCCAGCAGTTGAGCATGAATCTGAGCGGCAACACATATGTGGGCTGCAATGCGGTTGTGGTGAGCGTATTGAAGTCAGATGGCACTTCTCTGGCCTCAACAGGAATCTGCAATGCCAGCACCGGATTCATGGATTCCTTCACCTTACCTGCAACTGGTTCGTACACGGTGTTTGTCAATCCTCAAGGGACTACAACTGGCAGCGTTACGCTTCTGCTGAACACGTTTACAGATGTCTCAGGAACCATCAGCGTTGGCACTTCGCTGACGGCCACCACCACCGTAGCCGGGCAGAATGCGCGCTACACCTTTAGCGGAACGTTGGGCCAGCAGTTGAGCATGAATCTGAGCGGCAACACATATGTGGGCTGCAATGCGGTTGTGGTGAGCGTATTGAAGTCAGATGGCACTTCCCTGGCCTCAACAGGAATCTGCAATGCCAGCACCGGATTCATGGATTCCTTCACCCTGCCTGCAACCGATATCTACACAGTATTTGTCAACCCGCAGGGAACAACCACTGGAAGCGTCACGCTTCTGATCAACACATTTACAGACGTCTCAGGAACCATTACCGTCGGCACACCAGTAACAGCCACTACCACCGTTGCCGGGCAGAATGCTCGCTACACCTTCAGCGGGACTTCCGGCCAGCAGATGAGCATGAATTTCAGCGGCAATACATATACAGGCTGCAATGCCGTTGTGATCAGCGTGCTCCAATCGAATGGAACTACAGTCGGTTCCGCCGGCATCTGCAACAGCAGCACCGGGTCTCTAAACTCCATTGCCTTGCCTGCTAACGATACCTACACGGTGTTTGTCAATCCGCAGGGAACCACCACCGGCAGCGTCACAATGCTCCTCAATAATTTCGCGGATGTAACGGGAACCATCAACATCGGCACGCCGCTTACGGCCACTACCACCGTGGCCGGACAAAACGCTCGCTATACCTTCAGCGGGGCCGCTGGCCAGCAGATCAGCATGAGCCTGAGCAGCAACACCTATGTAGGTTGCAACGCAGTCGTGGTGAGCGTGTTGCAACCGAGTGGAGCTTCAGTAGGGTCCACAGGAATCTGCAATGGCAGCACAGGCTTCATGGACTCCATCACACTGCCCGTCACCGGCACCTATACAGTGCTGGTCGATCCTCAAGGGACGACAACCGGCAGCGTCACCATTCTGCTCAATACCTTTGCAGACATCACAGGGACAATCAGCATTGGGACATCTCTCACCACCACCACAACGGTTCCCGGACAGAATGCGCGCTATACGTTCACCGGAACATCCGGTCAGCAGATAAGCATGAATCTGACCGGCAATACCTACACGGGTTGCAATGCGGTGGTTGTCAGCATCCTGAAGTCGAATGGCGCTTCGGTAGGTTCCGCTGGCGCTTGCACCAACGGTGCAGGTTTTATGGATTCCATTAAATTGCCGGCCACCGATACTTATACGGTACTGGTCAATCCACAGGGTGCAACCACTGGCAGCGCGACGGTTCTGCTGAATACCTTTGCTGACATAACGGGAACAATCAGCGTGGGAACGCCGCTTACTGCCACCACCACCGTTGCCGGACAGAATGCCCTCTACACCTTCAGCGGGACATCCGGCCAGCAGATCAGTGTGAACCTGACAAATAACACTTACACCGGCTGCAACGCCGTTGTTGTGAGCGTGCTGCAACCCAGCGGAGCGTCCGTGGGCTCGGCTGGCGCCTGCACGGGCGGCACAGGGTTCCTGGATTCCATTACATTGCCGGTCACTGGAACTTACACGGTGCTGGTCAATCCCCAGGGAACCACAACCGGCAGCGTGACGGTTCTGTTGAATAATTTTGGAGACATCAACGGCGGCCCAGTTACGTTCGGAACACCGTTTACGGCCACTACTACAACCGCCGGCCAAAATGCTCGCTACACATTCAGCGGAGCGGCGGGCCAGCAGATGAGCATGAATCTTACTAGCAATACTTACACTGGCTGCAATGCGGTAGTTGTGAGCATATTGCAACCTAGCGGAGCGTCTGTAGGCTCAGCCGGTGCCTGCACGAACGGCACAGGATTCATGGACTCCATTAAATTGCCAGTCACCGGTACTTACACAGTCCTGGTCAACCCCCAGGGGACAACTACCGGCAGCGTAACGGTTCTGCTGAACACGTTTACAGATATTACCGGAACAATCAGTGTAGGAACGCCGCTCACGGCCACCACCACTACAGCAGGCCAGAACGCGTTGTACACGTTCAGTGGAACTGCGGGCCAGCAGATGAGCATGAACCTTACGGGCAATACTTATACGGGCTGCAATGCGGTTGTTGTGAGCATATTGCAACCTAGTGGAGCTTCTGTGGGTTCAGCCGGTGCTTGCACAAATGGCACAGGCTTCATGGATTCCATTACGCTACCGGTTACCGGCGCCTATACAGCTCTAGTCAACCCCCAGGGAACGACGACTGGCAGCGTTACCGTTCTGCTGAATAATTTTGCCGATGTCACAGGGAGCATCACGCCAGGAACGCCGCTTACCGCTACCACTACAGTTCCTGGCCAGAATGCGCGCTACACCTTTAGCGGGACATCGGGCCAGCTGGTGAGCATGAACCTGACCGGTAACACATATACGGGCTGTAACGCGGTGGTGATCAGCATCCTGAAGCCAGATGGAAGCACATTGGGATCTACCGGCCTGTGTACCGGCGGCAGTGGGTCTTTGAACCCTGTGGCCCTCCCATCCACGGGCACGTTCACGGTGCTGGTGAATCCGCAGGGAACAACCACCGGCAGTGTCACAGTTGCCCTGACATTGAATTGACCGATGTTCAGCCGAGTAATGAGTGGCCGGGCAGCGATTTTGTGGGCTGGATTTTGTTTGGCAGGCAAGAGCATGAGTGAAGTTGCAGAAGGAGATCTTTTGTGAAAGCGCAAGCATACATAAGGGCTGTTGTCTCTGTTGTATTGATCCTGGCTGTGCAGCTTCAGGTACAGGCATCCAATCTCGGGAACTTCCTGGTATGGAAGCCGGAAATGGTGCAATCTCCGCCCATGGCTCTGCCCCTCGCTGGTGAAATTCCTCAGCTCACCAAGCTGCAGGGTGCTGCTACGCCCGCTGAAGCTCCAGCAGGTAAGCGCTCCACTGGAACTCCTACGCTGCTAGCCGGTCTTCGAGCTCCACAAGAGGCTCCCTCACCCACCGCCAAATCGCGGCCGCAAGGAACGCAGTCAGCAGTAAAGCAATCGCAATCCAGCACCTTGCTGCCGGACGGACAAATCTTATTGCTCGGCGGTTTTGGAACTGATCACAAACCCGTAGCGGATGCATACCTGGTGGATCGCACGGGAAAGGCGCAAAAACTTGCCGCGCAACTTCATGCGCCGCGTGCAGGGCACACCGCAACTGTCCTGCCGGATGGCGCCGTTCTGGTTTTTGGCGGCGTGAATGCTTCCGGCAATATCGTGACCCCAGCAGAAATATTCGATCCTGTGGCGCGGAGCTTCTCTTCTGTCTCCACTCGGCTGGTGCCTCGCGCTTTTCATTCCGCAACCCTATTGACGGATGGAACGCTCCTGATTGCCGGCGGAGTAGAGCAGGATCATGTCTTTCCAGCCGATGTCCAGAAGTGGGATTACCGCACGGGCCAGGTAACAACCTTTGACGCCCTTCTTGCAGTGCCTCGCCAGGGGCATAGTGCAACCCTTTTGTCGGATGGCACTGTCCGCCTGTCTGGCGGAACGGATTTGTTTGGCAGGGCCGTTAATGTGGATGAAGTTTTTGATCCCGTTGTGAACCGCTTCCGATCGGCCGCACCGAATGATGCATCGATAGAAGATTCCGGCCCGCCTCGGGTCGCCGCCTCAATTCCTCAGGATGGCGCAAGCGGAGTGGACGTTCAGGGGATTCTCGCGGTACGTTTTACTGTACCGCTCGATGTCACCAGCGTAAGCAGCGCCAGTTTCACGCTCATGGGGCCGGATGATATTACGGTCACAGCGAAGGTCGTCGCGACCGAGCAAGGCAGGTTGATCTTTTTGCTGCCGGCGGCCCCGCTGCAAACTGGAACCACTTACACGTTGCAGATCCAAAAGGCAACGGATACGCATGGGAATGCAATTCTTGATTCCTCTATTACGTTTACAACTGAGGGCGAGCCGTCCCCCGGTGCGAACCAGAACTCTGACAATAGCGGGCCAACCACAACCAAATTTCAGAGCATGCCGCCTTTGCAATCGACCGCTGGTGATACTGCTTTATCAGGCCAGGTGTTGAAGTTGAACGGTTGGCCGCTAGAGCACGTGACACTGCAGGTGGGTAACAAGAGCGTCCAAACTGACAGCACCGGACGCTTTCTTTTGAGAAGTCTTGCAGCGGGTCATCAAGTACTGGTGATTGATGCGCAAACCGCCAGCCGTTCCAATGCCATGTACGGTCGCTATGAAGTGGGCGTTACTGTGTTGCCTAAAAAGACCAATGTTCTGAACTACACCATCTGGATGACCCAGCTTGACATGGCGCACGCGGTCAACATTCCGTCTCCCACACGGACGGAGACCGTGATTACCAACCCAGAGTTGCCGGGTCTGGAACTGCATCTGCCGCCAAACACAGTCATTACTGATGCTCAAGGCAAAACTGTCCGCCAGATAAGCATAACTCCCATTCCGCTGAGCCAACCGCCATTCCCTCTGCCCGCAGGAGTCAGGGTTCCAATCTACTTCACCATCCAGCCAGGCGGAGCCTATATAAAGGTGCTGAACGCTGGAAATGGCTCTACAGGGGCGCGCCTGATTTATCCGAATACGTTTAACTTCAAGCCCGGAACATCTTTCAATTTCTGGAACTATGACGCGGAGGTGAGAGGCTGGTTCATCTACGGCAGCGGAGCAGTAAGCCCGAATGGCGTCAGCGTGATTCCTGATCCCGGAGTTGTGTTGTACGAATTTACCGGCGCCATGGTTGGCGCTCCCGGTGATGCTCCTCCGAATGGTCCGCCTGCAGGGGCAGGACCTGGATCCCAGGATGGTGAGCCCGTGGATCTCTCCACTGGCCAATTCGTCTATAGCAAGACCGACATGTCACTTCCGGATGTGCTTCCCATCAATTTGACGCGCACCTATATCGCGAATGACAGTCTCTCCCGTGCCTTTGGCATCGGCACCACACAGTCCTATGACATTTTCATGGTCGGGGACACGTTCCCGTATACATATCAGGAATTGATTCTGCCCAATGGCTCGCGGATTCGCTTTGATCGCATTTCTGCCGGAACCAGTTGGACCGATGCGGTATATATCAGCACCACCCCCGACCCGCTGTTTTATGGAGCCATTTTGCATTTCAACTCCAATGACACGTGGACCGTCACTCGCAAAGATGGAACTGTGTACGTGTTCCCGGATTCCTTTGCGCAATCAAAGTCTCAATGCCAGGCTGTGATTCAGATCGCTGACCGCCATGGCAACAAGATAAAGCTGGACCGGACGAACTGTAATCTCACGCAGATCACTTCTCCCAACGGACGATTCATTCAGCTTCAGTATGATTCTTCCGGCCGTGTCACCACCGCCACCGACAATATCGGGCGAACCGTGACCTACACTTACGATCCTGTGGGCAGGCTTTCCACAGTGACTGATCTCAATGGCGGCATCACTACTTACACCTATACGGACCAGAATGAACTGGCCACCATCACCGACGCGCGAGGCATCACGTATCTGACCAATCAATATGACGCGAATGGCAGAGTGACGCAGCAAACCCAGGCGGATGGAAGCACCTATTTGTTTTCGTGGACTCTTTCCGGCAATACGAGCCAGACTCATTATTACGAGAACGGCACCGTCACCTCAGGTACCCTGTTCGCGCAGACAAATTGCTGGAACGGCGCCAGTTACAATCGCTACGATCCCTCCTGCCAGGAAGGTTATCTGCCGCTGGTGACGCAGGTGGATATAACCGATCCTCGAGGTTATGTCCGCCGTGTCCAGTTCGGGCCATCCGGTTATAAGACCAGTGATACGCATGCGCTTGGTCAGCCGGAGGAGCAGACAATTGCCTATTCTTATTATGCTGACAACTCTCTCAAGTCTGTGACGGACGCGCTTGGGCGAACCACCAGCTATGATTACGATGCGGTTGGCAACCGCATTCGAACTACCAATCTGGACGGCACAGCCAATGCTTCAACAACAACCTTCACCTATGACCCGCTGTTTCAGGAGATGGCCACGGTCACGGACCCGCTGGGACACACAACCACATTCGGCTATGACACATCCGGGAACCTGACGTCCGTTACCGATCCTCTGAGCCATCAGACCTCTCTGGCGTATAACGGTAACGGCCAGGTAGCTACCATTTCAGATCCCATGGACAACACCGTGCAATTTGGTTATTTCGGCGGCGATCTCACCCGCATTAGTGATCCGCTGGGCAACACAACCACACGGTTTGTAGATCTTGCGGGACGGCTGACTTCAACCACGGATGCACTGGGCAACACCACAAAATTCCAATACAACGGTTACAACCTTGTCACCGGAGCCACTGACGCTCAGGGAAATAGCACCGCCTACACTTATGATTTGAACGGCAACCTGCTCACTTTGGTGGACGCTGCAGGCCACACCACCAGTTATACCTATGACAACATGGACCGCAAGAGCGGCAAAACAGATGCCCTGAACCGGCATGAGTCGTTCACTTACGATCCTAATGGAAATCTCTCGAGCCACACAGACCGCAACGGACAGGTCACGGCTTTCTCCTATGACGGCTTAAATCGCCGGACACTCGCCGGATTCGGCGTGACCGTGACCGGCGGTGTGAGCAGCTACCAGAGCACGGTTACTTACACTCGCGATGCCGGCAATCGCGTTACGCAAATCAGTGACAGCCTCTCGGGTAACATTACGCGAAGCTACGATGGTCTCGATCGTCTGCTTTCTGAAACCACGCCACAGGGAAGTATCGGCTACACCTATGATCTGGCAGGACGCCGCACGAGCATGACCGTTAACGGCCAGCCTGCTGTCTCTTATTCTTATGATGACGCCAATCGCCTCACGCAGATCAGCCAGGGCAGTTCCAGTGTGGGCTTCAGCTATGACGATGCCAGCCGCCGCTCGTCACTGGTTTTGCCAAACGGTGTGACAGTTTCGTACAACTATGATCAGTCTTCGCATGTCACTGGCATCAACTATCAGCTTGGGACTAATAACCTTGGCGGACTGGCATACACGTATGACCAGCTTGGCCGGCGGACGCAAGTAAGTGGCAGCTTTGCCCGCACCGCGCTTCCCGCAACCGTGGTTTCAGCCACGTACGATTCCGCAAATGAGCTGACCAACTGGAACGGAACTCCTGTCAGCTCTGATGCGAATGGGAACGTGCTTTCCGACGGCGCCAATACTTTTACATGGGACGCACGCAACCAACTCAGCAGCGTCAACGGAGTCAATCTTTCCTATGACGCTTTTGGGCGTCGTATTCAAAACCTGCAGGGCACATCGTTTGTCTATGACGGTGTGAACCCCGTACAGGAGCTTTCCGGATCCACGGTTACCGCCAACCTGCTCACAGCCGGCATTGATGAAATTTTCAGCAGCACCGATGCGTCCGGGACTTTCAGCCAGCTCAAAGACGCGCTCGGCAGCACAGTGGCCCTTGCCGATGTGAGCGGCTCCATTTCCGCCGCGTATACATACGATCCCTTTGGAACAACCCTGGTTTCCGGCCAGAACGGCTCCAATGTCTTTGAGTTCACAGGGCGGGAAAATGAAGGCAATGGACTGTATGCATACCGCGCTCGCTATTACAGTCCCACTTTCCAGAGATTCCTGTCCCTGGACCCCAAAGGCTATCAGGATGATCCCAATCCTTATTTATATGCCAGAAATAACCCGCTCACCTTTGTAGATCCGCTAGGTCTCGATCCGGGCAGCTATTCTCCGGGCCGTGGCGGCCCCGGCAATGGTGGAAATGGCGGGCCTGGTGGTCCAGGAAATGGCCCCGGCAACGGTCCTGGAAATCCACCAGATCCTCCGCCTCCATGTGGCACCCGATACAGTGGTGACCTCGAAGGTATTGCAGGAAACGTCATCCTCACTGGCGTCGCCGCTGCCGGCTTATTAATCTTTGCTCCTGCGGGTATGCTTGTGGCAGCTGCAGTGCTCGCGGATATCACGATGGTGGGCGGAGCGTTAGTTACAGCATCATCAGTAAATTCATTTCTAGCAGACTTTCCGACAGGAACTTGTTCTAACTGAGTTTTCTGGCCAAACTAATAACCGCGTATGTTCACAAAACCGGGGCGCTCACGTAACCCAGTTTTGTATGAGCCCCGGGTTGCCGGGGCTCTTCTTTTCTTGTCTCGCACAGCAGGCCTCATCTCTGCCTGACCCGGATTTGAGTTTTGGGGATGGCACATTCCTGCGTCTCCACCTAATATAGATGGGACCTGGAGAGAAGATTAAACCTCCCCCAGGCGCACTGGAATTTGTCTGTGACGAGGCTCTGATGACAATCAATGCAAGTGCGGCCACGAGGGCAGATAACCAACTTTATGCGGCGAACGGGCTGGCGCTGGTTCGCTTGACGCTTGGCGCGATGTTCGTCTCAGTCTTCTCTGAAAATCTGGGCAAGGGCCTGTACAGCGCGTCGGGTTATGCCAACCTGATCAATTACTACATCAAGTCGAGCCACTCGCCCGCGGCATGGAAGGCAATCATGGGACTGGCCGCAAGCCACGCCTCCATGGCTGCGCCGATGCAAGGTGTAACAGAGATATCCCTGGGAATTCTGCTGCTGATCGGTTTGGTTACGCGACCGTCCGCGTTCGTGGCATTTCTGTTCCTTACAAGTCTCTGGGTTTCGGAATGGGGCACCGCGTGGATTTGGGAATTGTTGGTTCCCTTGCTCGCTGCTCTGGGGCTTGCGCGTGGGGCGCGCGGGCCGACGCTGGGGTGTGGATTCGCTGCTGGCGCAGCGGCATCCGGATTCGCCCTGGTGGTAATCGAGCGTAATCGCGTGCGAGTATCCGTGATTATTCCTACCTACAATGAAGCGCAGGCTATTGGCCGCGTGCTCGCTGATTTGCCGCCCGATCTTGCCACCGAGATTATTGTCGTCGATAGCAATTCAAGTGATGGAACAGGAGAAATCGCTGCAAAAATGGGGGCCCGCGTTCTGAAGGAGCCTCGTCGCGGATATGGCCGTGCCTGCCTGACCGGACTTGCGAATGTGACCGCTCCTGACATTGTTGTATTCCTCGACGGCGATTACAGTGATCGCCCCTCGGAACTGGGGATTTTGCTGGCTCCCATCATCGAAGGCAGGGCAGACATTACTGTGGGCTCGCGTCTTGGCGCGAATCGCATCTACGGAGCGTTGCCGTGGCATCAGGCGTTCGGCAACCGGCTCGCAGCGGGACTGATCACGATTCTTTATGGTGTGAGAATTACTGATCTCGGTCCCTTCCGTGCAGCGCGTGCTGATGTTCTTCGCGGCCTTGTGCTGGAACAGGCGACGTATGGATGGGCAGTAGAAATGATCCTGAAAGGTGCTCTGCAAGGCTTGCGCATTGTTGAGGTGCCGGTCAGTTATTGTCCGCGGATTGGAAAATCAAAAATCAGCGGTACTTTGACGGGCACTGTTGGAGCAGCGTGGTTCATCCTGAGTCTGATACTGCGCTATTATTTCCGGCGGCCCAGGGCCGGAACGCCACGGCCGGCTTAACCCTGGAGCGCCGATCTTTATGGAACCCCGTAACCAGATCAACAATCGCGTGCTGGTTATTATGGCCAAAGCGCCAAAGCCGGGAATGGTGAAAACACGGCTCGCTCAAAGTCTTCCTTCTCCCGCAGTCATCTCGCTGTATCGCTGCCTTCTGGAGGACACAGTAGCGCTGGCAAGATCGTTGAGCGGCGTGGACATGGCTGTTATGTGTCCTGAATCAGACAAGGAGGAACTGGCTAATTTTCTCGGCAATTCTGTGCAGATCGTGGGGCAGAAAGGTACAGGTCTTGCTGGGGGACTCACATCTGTTTTTCGACATTTCACAGCGGCCGGGCTGCGGCACGTAATCGCCTTCAACAGTGATAGCCCGCACCTCGCGCCATCAGTTCTGCACCACGCTTTTCAGATTCTCGTCTCATCGGACGTGGTGGTCGGGCCGACACACGATGGTGGCTATTATCTTGTGGGCGCCAAGGCTGCTCATCCAGCGCTTTTTGAAAACGATGGGCTGGGAACAAGCAGCGCGCTCGAGAGATTACTGGAGCGCATCCGGACACTTGGACTCTCCACCGGGCTTACCGAATCTTTCTACGACATAGACGTTGCCGACGACCTCATCCGGCTCGCTGGTGAGCTGCGGCTTGCGCCGGCAAGAGCGCCGCGAACGGCGGCTTGGTTCTCCGAGTGGGGCCAAACAGTGGCCCACTTGCATCCACGCACGGTAGAGCCGTGAAGCTAACGCCAGAGCACAGATTGTATGGTCTTGGCGCCGTCCTGCTGTTGGCTCTAGCGATTTGTTCACAGAAATTCAGCAACGCAGGCGAGCCCTCATTCATTATTTGGCTCGTCCTTGCGGGCATCGCATACCTGCTCGCCATTCGTGAGTTCCTCTTCACCCCGAGTTTCCCGCGACGTGTGATCGTCGTTGGTTTGGCATTGACTGCTGTGTGGCACGTGTTGTTCCTGCTGAAACCGCCGGGCTCAGATGATGATATCCACAGATATGTTTGGGATGGGCGGGTACAGCGCCTTGGCTATAACCCATACGTCCTGATTCCCAACGATCCTGCAGTCACTGTGCTGCACACACCCGAAACCCGGGCCCTCAACCATCCTGACATGCCCAGTCCGTATCCGGCCGGTGCTCAACTCTTCTTCCGCGTCGTAACTGCGATTCATGAGTCTGTCTTCGCCATGAAAGTAGCATTTGTGCTTTGCGACCTGGCGATTGTTCTTCTCTTGTTCGATGTCTTGCGCCGCAGCCGGCAACCCGTGCATTGGGTCCTGGCATACGCCTGGAACCCACTGCTGGCGACGGACGTTGCGGGCAGCGGCCACATTGATATTCTCGGCGCGCTGTTGTTGTTGATCTCTGTGGCCGCGCTGTGGAGAAACCGTCGTGCGCTAGCCGCTGTTGCATTCGCCCTTGCCATTGCGGTGAAGTTCCTTCCTATTGTGCTTGTGCCACTTTTCTGGCGACGCCTGCGCGTTCGCGACGCCTTGCTGGGAGTGTTTGTTTTCGGACTGCTCTATCTGCCCTTTCTGGAGAGGGGACGGATTCCAACAGGCTCGTTAATCGCCTACGTGCAGAGCTTTCGTTTTAATGATCCGGTATTTGCGATGCTCGAGCGCCTGACCGCTCCACACGTTGCAGCAGGGCTGGCGGTTTTCGCCGGCTTTCTTACCGCGATCTGGATGGGAAGAAACTCCGCAGAATTGTCACCGGACGCCTTAGCCTGGCCCATGGCAGCATCGCTTTTATCTGCACCGGTTGTGTATTCATGGTATCTGCTCTGGCTGCTGCCGTTTTTGCGACCTTTGAGGACGGTGCCGCTTGCCATCTGGACCGTGAGCATCCTACCTACTTATTACGTTTGGCATCTGCGCACGACGGGACAACTATGGGTGCTTCCCGGCTGGATCATGCTGCTGGAATATGGAGCCATCGCGGTGGCTGGTGTTGCTATCGGGTTCCGTCGTTTCCAGCGACGCCTTGTGCCCGAAGTTTCAAATGACTAGGCGCGGATTGCCAATGCAATCGAGATGGACTCAAGGAAGATTTGAACCAGCGTCCATAGATTCGCATCCATAGTTCTGGATTAATTACACTGTTTGAGACATCAACTTGGAAGAGGGACTCTCAATGACAAGCTCAAAGTTGGGTACAAAGATGGGTCTTCTGGCCACCACAATTCTGCTCTTTGCGGCAACCTCCTCTGCTCAGCAACGCGCTCCAATTGCCGAACAAATTGCCAAGGCTTATGGCCTTGATTCCTTCGGGCAAATTGATGCGATCCGCTACACTTTCAATATTCCCGCACGCAAAGTTTCCAGGACGTGGACCTGGGAGCCGAAAGCTGATCGGGTCACCTACGAAGGAAAAGACAAAGACGGCAAGCCGGTAAAAGTCACATACGTGCGCTCCCAGATTGACAGCCAACCGGACAACGTCAAGAAGGAGATCGACCCGGGTTTCATCAACGATCAGTACTGGCTACTCCTCCCATTCCATTTTGTCTGGGACGGCGGAGTCAGCGTGGAAGACAAAGGCATGCAAAAACTGCCAGGTGGAAAGGGTTCAGCCAGGCACGTAGTGGCGAAATATCCTGACAACGTTGGCTACACACCCGGCGATACGTGGGAAGTCTATGTCGGATCTGACAACCGAATCCAGAAAATGGTTTTCCACCATGGCGGAACTGCAAAGCCGAGCCTGGTCGACGTGACGTGGGAAGGCTACAAAAAGGCAGGTCCTCTTTTGATCTCAACGGAGCACCACGGTACCGCCGATAAGAAGCCGGTGCGGGTTTTCTTCTCGGATGTTGCGGTGAAGATTGCTGGCTCAGACAACTGGGTAAACGCGCAGTAATAAAAATAAACTGCATAACAAAGGGCAGCGGCTGGTTCTGACGGGCCTTTAGGAAGACGCCTCCCGGGCGATAACCACCGTAGTGCAGGAACTGCTCAGCTTGGGCAGATCGCGGTTGGCAGCCATTCGGATCTCAAGCCAGGGGCGTTCACCGCGCACAATTGGACAGTACGAGTCAGGGTGTAAGAGCGCACCTTGGAGTTGTCGTCGTCCGGCACAGCCTCCATGGCATGTCTCGCGAAAATCGCAATTCTGGCATGGGTCTGGAAGTGTCCGTGCCTGCTCGAACGGTGCAGAATTCAGAACGTCTGTGCCGACCGCAATGAATTGCGAGAGTGGCTCGCCTGCTCCCGGCCAATACACGCAAGGTTGTGTCGTCGCTCGCGGTGTCACACGTACTGTGCTTACGCCGCATCCACCTCGAAGGGGCGGCAATCCCGCTAGTGCGCGCACCAGAGGCTCGCCGATCGCGATTACATCTGTCTCCTCGAATAGCCGCCGGAACCCCTCCCAATATTCTTCATATGTCAGAGCATAGGTGTCCGACCTCACAGCCTGGTAGACGTTTACTCGCAAAGGAGCATTGAACTGTTTTGCAATTCGCGCAACGTCCGCGAGTCGAAGATGGTTGGACTTCATCATGACGGCAATGATGGTCACGGGTATGCCCAGTTCCACACAACGTTTCGCTTGCTGATGAATAAGCTCCCAGTTTCCCGGGCCGCGCTGTGCATCCTGCTCCGTCTGCGTGGCGTAATCGAGAGAAAACTCAACGTCATGGAAAGCGCGAATTTCGCTGTCTTCCAGGAGAGCCACACTGTGACCGTTGGAAGTAATAGTGAGCTTGACCGATCGACTCCGGAGGTAAGCCAGGATCGCTTTGAAATCAGGATGCATTCCGTTCTCTCCCGTGCCCAGATTCACGGAGCGGACAGGAAAGCGTTCCATCACCGACTTCACCTGATCAAGTGAGAGACGGTCCGTCCGCGCCGGATCGCGGTAGCAGAAAGCGCAAGCGAGGTTGCATTCGTTGGTGAGTCCAAGCCCGAGTGAAATACCGTTTTCAGGGGTCACATTGGATGTGCTCAGTGGAGATGGCATAGTGACCTGATCCACACAGCTTTACTCCATGCTCGGGCTTGAGCGGCGAGCGAGACAATGCGTGTAGCGGGCGATTGCGGCAAATTCCGGACGCCTGCCTAGCTTGCGCTCCAGTTCGAGGATTCGGTCATATTCTGCGTCGCGAGAGATTCGTGCGGGCAGGTAATCTGCGATGATGCGAACACCTCGCATCTCAGCGGCTGTGAGCGAAGCTGTCTTGAGCATGGCTCTGAGCCCATCTGCTCTAAATAATCGCACTCTCCCTCCATAGAGGCTCTCTTGTCCCCACTCGGCGCCAAGGTTATTTTCCGCGACGGCCAGATCTCCCGCCTGAATGGCTGCCTTCAATACTTCGCCTGCCTGGTTGCGTACCACAAGCGAAAGAATCGCCGAGGGATCCCGCATTACCCGGCCAGCGCCGCACAAAACAGCCTCTGGATCATCGACAAACTCAAGAACGTTGTGACAAAGAATGATATCGAACGGTCCGGATGTGAGCGAGTCCAGGCGGCCTGCGTCGCAGAGCTTGATCGTGATCCTCTCGGTAACTCCCGCTTCCTGCGCAGCGCGCTTCGCGAGATCAAGCATTCCATGGGAGGAATCCAACAGCGTGACGTGAACACCCAGGCGCGCGAGGCGCACGGCTGTTGTCCCTGTGCCGCATCCGATGTCTATCGCCGACAACGAACTTGTGGCCTGGGGGAGAAACTCCTGGAGATTAGCAAAGGCCAGGTCAAGGCGCAAACGGCCCTCTGGACTCTCAAGGTAAGAAGCATATTTCGCGGCATCTGCTTGGAAATGTTCGCTTTTACCTCTCGTTATGCTTGTCATGCGACCCTCAACTCTAATTCAGGCTGGGTCTGAGTCAATCCAAAAATTGCCCGCCACTCCTATGGAGGGCAATAAAATAGTTGCTGAGGCTCTGATAACGTTAATTAAGCAGCTCAGCTTAGTACTCGAAGCGGCTTTTTGGCCGGCAATCGGATCCGAAGCTGCCGCTGGACAACCGTTCTCAACGTTCCGTAGTCTGTTAAACAGCATCACAGAAAGTGGATCGTTAAAGCGTTTTCTGGTTGTGCACGAGCTTCAGTTTTTAGTGGCAGAGCCCAGGCGAGCATAGCGTAATGACCGTCAGACTGAAGAACTGGACTAGAGCTGTGCTCCTTCTGGCCGCGACCTGTATTGCGGGTTCAGGCAGGCACGCTCAGGGGCAGCTCCGTTGGCCTGATCCTCCTAAGAAAGCGCCCATGCGGATACGCCTGGTCGCGCTGGCCTTGGCTTATCCCCGCTCTTCCTACTTCTCCAGTAATGAGATCTATGTCGCCGAAAAGGAGATCGGCAACGAGGAGTGGAGTCTCATCAAGCTGGTCTTCACGTTCCTGCCGTATCAGCCCCGGCTCTCGGATTCCGGTTTTGATTACTCAGTGGTTCATGAAGTATCTGCCTGGCGTGATCCGAATTGCGATGAGACGGTGGATCAGCTGACGGCGCGGAGCATGCCCAAACGTCACCAGCCCTTGATCTATTCCCGCCACGTGCCTAAAGAGGACCTGGAGCGGAGACGCATTCCTTTGCTTTGTTACGAAACGAATGCGGACGACTACATAAGATCCAGTTTCGAGCCAATTGCTCCTCCGCCCAAGCCACCCGAACCTGTTCTGAAAGAGCGTCCAAAGTCGCAGTGAAATGAATCACCAACAAACGTAAGCGAGTTTGATCATACAAAGTTGACGAATATCACCCAGAGAGTTAGCCTCCATATACATAGGCTCTCGCTTTGGGTCTTTGTAAGCTGCACGCGATCCTCCGCGAAATTCGCTAGCATTCGTCGATATCAGGATTTGGAGAGGAAGAACAGGGCAGAGTGCCGTAACAGTGTGTATGGCGCTAAGGTGCAGGTGTGTCCTGACTGTCTCTTGGTGCCGCGTGCAGCAGACAGGACGGACCGCAAATGCAGTGAATTGAAGTAACAGATAACAAGGCAGTGAGTAACTCACCAATGAAGCAGAGGTGACGAACGTTTGCTGATGCTGGGTTGCTTTTCAAGGTTCGAATGGCAGACTGCATTGTTGTGCTGCAGCAGGGAATCGTCTTGGAGCAGGGGACGCACGGTGCAACTGCTCTAACAACAACCTTTATGCCGAGCTGTTTCGGCTTCAGGCGGAGGAATAGCAGTAATGGCGCACGTCTTTGATGCTGTGGCTTCAAGTTTCGAGCGACTTCGCACTCTGCCCAGCGGAGTCCCGGACGCCATTCGAAAAGCCATCTTTGCTGCCATACGAATTGCTTCTCCCGTCAGAATACTCGACCTTGGGGCCGGGACTGGAAGAATAGGAAGGGCCTTTATTGCTGCCGGAGATGACTACATTGGAGCTGACACATCGTTTGCGATGCTCCGCGAATTTCAAGCTTCTGCGAAACAGGGATTTTTGGCCCAGGCAGACGGAAGACAATTGCCGTTTCGTAATGGCGCCTTCGACCTGGTGCTGCTGATGCACGTTTTGAGCGGAACTTATGACTGGCAGGAGATTGTGAAGGAATCTCGGAGAGTCGTGCGAGTAGGAGGAGCAGTTGCCGTCGGACACACCGCGAGGTCTGAATCCGGAATTGATGCACAGCTAAAGAGAGAATTACGTTCCATTCTGGAAGAGGTGGGCGTTCCATGGCGTCAACCGCGGGAGTCAAGACGTGAAGCGCTTGATTGGCTTGATTCTCAAGCCAATCATCGCGTCCATTCAAAAGCTGCATGGTGGGCAACAAACGCAAATGCGCAGCAATTCCTGGAGCGCCATCGTAGCGGGGCGCGTTTTGCAGCCTTGCCGCCTCCCGTTCAAGAACTTGCCATTCACAAGCTGACGGAATGGGCAGCCAATACGTTTGGATCCCTGGACAGAACCTTCGAAGAGCAGCACAGCTTTGAATTGGACATCTTCGAATTTTGAGAAGCAATCAACCTTACACTGTTTGAAAGCACTTGATGAAAGCCACAAAAAACGAGAGCGCGTACCTGACTGATTTAGGGAAACAACTGATCTCCAACTCATTAACCGATGCCTCAGTCCAGCAAGCGACTGAAGGAACCCACAACTTTGCCATCCTGCCATGGGTCAACGTAGTCAAAATCGGCGGCCAGAGCATCATGGACCGCGGGCGCAGTGCGGTGTATCCGCTGGTGCAGGAAATAGTGGAGAACCTGAGCCGCCATAAGATGATTCTTGGCACCGGGGCGGGCACGCGAGCCCGCCATATTTACAGCCTGGCAATTGATCTTGGTTTGCCTACAGGTGTACTTACTGTGCTGGGCACGGCTGTTGCCTGGCAGAACGCCCAGATGCTTCACTACCTGTTGGCGCAGTACGGAATCCCTTTCATAGAGCCGGAAGGGTTCAGCACGTTGCCACATTACCTGATGGAGCGAGGCGCGGTGGTTTGCCAGGGAATGCCGCCGTACAAGTTGTGGGAACCGAATCCTGCAACCGGTCGCATTCCGCCGCAACGTACAGATACCGGATGCTTTCTGGTGGCTGAGGTCTTTGGCGCGCGCAAGATGATCTACGTGAAAGATGAAGACGGCCTCTACACCGCCGATCCCAAAAAACAACCGTCAGCGCAATACATTCCACGAATCAGCGTGGAGGAATTGCTTCAACGCGATCTGGAAGACCTCATTGTTGAGCGGGCTGTGCTGGAATTCATGGTGCGAGCAAGAAACATCCGTGAGATACAGTTTGTGAATGGCCTCAAACCCGGCCAACTCACCGCTGCGCTGAATGGAGAACCCGTGGGAACTATCGTCTACAGAAACGGAGATGCAAGGTGAGCGATCATTCGGGCGCGCAACACGTGATGTCAAATTTGATGCGCGAATCATTGGTAGACAAGACACTGATCGCGCGAACGGAGTCGCCTGTCTCGCCCATTTTGCCCGATGTAAATGTAATTCAGATCGGCGGGCGCTCCATCATTGACCGCGGACGCTCCGCCCTGCTTCCTCTTCTGGAGGAAATTGTTGACAACCAGGCGGAGCATCGCATGATCATCGGTGTGGGCGCGGGAGTGCGTTCCCGGCACATTTTTTCTGTCGGCCTTGATCTGGGCCTGCCGACCGGCGCGCTGGCTGCCCTGAGCGCAAAAGACGCTGCGCAAAACGCTTACATGGTTTCTTGCCTGCTCGCAAAGCATGGCTTCGTATATTTGGAAGCGCCGTTTGTAGTGCAGTTGCTCCCTGCCATGTTGGCAGCCGCGCGCGGCGCGGTGTTTAACGGCATTCCACCGTATTCATTATGGGAACATCCACCAATGTTGGGTAAGCTGCCGCCGCATGGGAGTGATGCCGGCTCTTACCTGGTGGGCGAGGTGTTCGGCGTCCGCAGCGTGATATTTCTCAAGGATGTTGACGGACTCTACACTGCTGACCCCAAAACAGATCCAGCAGCCGAATTTATTCCTCAGGCCAGCGTACAAGAGATCATTGCCAGAAAGCTGCCTACGCTTCCAATTGAACCGGTTGTGCTGGACCTTCTGACAAAGGCTAAACTGGCGCGAAGTGTCCGTATTATCAATGGACTAAGGCCGGGAAATCTCACGCGCGCGCTCCATGGCGAGTCCGTAGGAACACTCATCCAGCGGTGAGCGAGCGGTGTTATCGCATTAGGCCGGCTCAGAAATGGGGTTGTTCGATTGTCCTTAACCTCCGGTGAGTAGCCGAAAAAATCAGCGAGAAATTTCGCGTCGGCGGGCATCATATTATGTGAATTGAACGGGGCTTGGATGAGTCGTCATCGATGATCAGCAGGTGAGGTACATATGCCAGTGATTCGGACATGCAAGATCTGCGGACGTAAGAATCGGGTTCCGGCGGCGCATCTGGCTGATACCGGCAGATGCGGCGAGTGCAAGAAGAATTTAGAACCCATCAGCGAACCCGTGGAAGCAGATGCCGCATTGTTTGATGAGGCAGTTCAGAATGCGCGGGTGCCGGTGCTGGTGGATTTCTGGGCCGCGTGGTGCGGGCCCTGCCGCACGGCCGCGCCTGAAGTAGCGCGGACAGCGGCTGATATGGCCGGCAAGGCCGTGGTGCTGAAAGTGGATACGGAACGGCATCCCGAACTGGCGGCTAGATTCCAAATCCGGGGCATTCCGTATTTCGCTGTTTTCTATGGCGGACGCGCAGTTGTGCAGCAGGCGGGATTGGTAGACCATCAGCAGATGGAGCACTGGCTGAAATCGGCGGCCCCGGCAGTAGCCTAGCTCAAGAAACGATTGAGCGGCACGTTGCGAGCCGTGCCGCTCTTCCCTTTACCAGCTTCGCGCAATGCTCGTGACGATTCTGCCCAACGCGCTCAGGTCGCGAACATCAATTACCTCACCGGGGGAGTGCGAATAGCGCAAGGGCCATCCCAGAGCGACATCGGTTGAGCCATAAAGCAGAAAGGCTGCACCATCGTTGCCGCCCCCCGTTACACCATATTGCGCGGGGATATTTGCTGCACGCGCCATCGAGACAACTTTTTCCGCCAGGTTGCGCGGGACAATATTGGAGTTGTCCACGGCGCGCACGACAAAACCCTTACCCAGAATGCCGTCGCCGAAGCGCTTTGATTCGAGCGGCGAATCTGCGCTGACGAACGTGTCAATGGCAAAAACGTAATCCGGCGGGTGTCCCTGATCCGCCAGTGTTTTTGCCGCAGCCACCGCACCTTCCAGGCCGAGTTCTTCGCGAGTGGACCAGATAAACGTCACATCGCGCCCGTTGAGATTAGGACCAAGAGCCCAGGTAGCGGCAATCAGCGCCGCACAACCCACGCGATCATCAAAGGAGCGCGCGCTGGCGCGTGGAGGCAAGAGGGTGTGGTACTGCTTGGGGATGGTGACGAAGTCGCCGGCCTTGATGCCTAGTTGAGCCACGTCGTCAGCATTTTTCGCTCCTGCATCTACGCGTAGAGTTTGCCGAGGTCCACGGGGCCACTGGAAGTCGGCCTTCTCCCAGCCTTCCGGTAACTCCAAGACGGCGGGGTGCATGCCATTGCCGGAGTGGACCAGAACGTCATGACCGTCAAAATACGCCGGCACGCCACCGCCTTTTGAGATCAGCTCCAGGGTTCCATCGGGCAGAATGGTGTGAACTTCATATCCGATTTCGTCCTGGTGCGCCACAACGGCGATGAGTGGACCTTTGCCGCTGCCGGCCCAGTGCAGAACCAGATTTCCGGCGGCATCAACCTGCGGCTTGGCCCATGCGGGAAGCAGTTGGGCCACCATCTTTGTGACATAGCCTTCATGCGAGCTGGCGCCGTAGGTTTCAATCACGCGCTTGAGGATGGCTTCATCACCGGGTGCGGTGGTGGGACGCGGCGGAAGAGTTGGTTCGGGCAGCGCTGTTGCAGAGGGAGTTTCCACCTGCTGCGAAGAAGCTCCGAGATACAGTGAGAGAAGTTGCACCACACCTGCAAGATCGTGAGAATCGATGTACTCGGCAGGAGTGGAGGGCCATGCCGTCGCGATAGAAAGATGGACTGTGCGCTCCGGGAGCTTGGGCTGTGGCATATAGCCCCCGCGGGGTAGCAGAGGCGCAGAGAAATCTGTCTGAATGGCAATGTTATTTTGCCCGGCCAGCTGCTTCAGTTCGGCGCCAAGGCCACTGGGCTCGGCGCCGCTCTTTTCTGCAGCAATCAATGCACCACTTCCGGGCTGGCGGGAGAATGCGGGTTCTTCCTGTTGCTGGCGATTTGCCGGTGCAGCAGCCTGACGGTTCAGCCGTCCGACATAAATCAGTTCGTCCGGCTTTTGTTCTTGAATCACGCGCTGCAATCCTCGCGCACCCACCCACTGCTGCGTGACAAAGGCGAAGGTGGTTGTGCCTTTGACTTTTGCCGCATCTATGCCGTTAAGGAGTTGCAGCAGTGCTGCTGCGCCAAAGCGATCGCCAATGGCAGGTGATGCAAGCCGTCCGTTCGCCATCACGTAGAGCGAACGTTGGATCGCCAGCGGGCTCAGAACGTCCGCACCTGCGTTGCGCGCTTCGGCGGCGGATGTGGCTCCTATATCAACGTACATGTTGTCCAGGTCCGCCATACTGGGTGGATGCTGCCGTTGTGGCAGCAAATGGATGCTTATCCCGGCGACTGCTCCGTTGATCCATTTGTGTTGCGTTGTTTCTATCTTGACCGGCTGCGCGGAGTAGAGCTCGTTGAATAGTGGCAGGTTTCCGAGCTGCGGCAAGCGCTGCAATGTGAGGTATCCATCGGGCGTGATTCCGCTGACGACATATCCTGGCTCGTCGATAGGCGCGGCAATGAGGCGATGCGGCGTTCCGGAACCAACCGTGACAAGGACATCGCCCAGATTGTCAACGCGGGGTTTATGTGCGGCCAGGATTTTGGCGATTTTGGCTGAGAGTTCCTGCTCATAGCCCGGAACTGCAGGTGTTTCCACCAGGACACGCATCTGGTCCACAAGGGTTTGGCGCTGTTGTGCGAGTGCAGCAGGGAGACAGAACGTGAGTAACAGAAGAGTGATAGCGAGATGGAAAAAAGATCGCCAGAAGCGAGTCATGAGTTCCCCTTAATTCAAAAGTAAGGGAGAAAGCGTAAATGAGACAGCCCGCAAAATCCAGTCGTTAGCAACAGCACCTTTCTTGTTGACCTGGGAAAACAGTCTTAACTATACTGCGCTTTTCATGCTAGTTCAGGGACCCCACTCTCATACTGCGCTTCCTGTTGCACACCCAAATTACAAATTGGCCTCGGGCCGTAAGAGCCTGCGTGTTCCCAAACGTTCGCAGGGAGCGAAGCACCAATCGCGCAAGGCGGACCAGCCCCGGCGTGTTCTGATTTTTGGCCGGCTTCTTGAGTTGGCTCTCTATCGCGCTGAAGTGCTGCAAAGCCGCGGCTATGCCGTTGTGATGCCGAGAAGCAAAGCGGATGCTGTGAGGGCAATTGAGGATGGTGAGTTCGACGCACTTGTGCTCAGCTATACACTTGCGTCAGAAACAGCCGAGGAGATTGTTGAGTTGGTGCGGCAGAAATGCCCGGGATGTCCGCTGATTACGATTTCCGAAACGGGGACGGCGGATCCCAAGCTTCGTCCTGATCTGGTAGTGCGGGCCAATGAGGGCCCTGCCGGTCTGCTGCGGGCCCTGCAAAAAGCGTTTCGCATGCAGTAACTTCACGATGTTTCTATTACCCTACTTCGACCAGACCATATCGCCTCTGCCAGTGGTGCCTCAAGTGCTGCATGATCCGGTCGCGGTCCTGTGCTGTGATCTCAGGATCTTTCTGCTCCACAATCCGGTTTGCTTCCAGGCGGGCAAGATCAAGCAGCTTGCGGTCACGCAGTAGATTGGCTATGCGAAAGCCCGGCATGCCGGCCTGCCGCGTTCCAAAAAACTCTCCCGGACCGCGCAACTCAAGATCGCGCTCAGCGATTTCAAATCCGTCTTGCGTCCGCACCATGGTTTTGAGACGCTCTTCGCCTTCAGGAGAGATTTTGCCGCCGGTCATCAGAATGCAATAAGACTTGGCCGCGCCACGCCCAATTCGTCCGCGAAGCTGATGAAGTTGCGAGAGCCCGAAGCGCTCTGCATGCTCAATGACCATTACGGTCGCGTTGGGAACATCTACGCCGACTTCAATAACCGTGGTGGAAACTAATACGTCAATTTCACCCTTCTGGAACTCGCGCATGGTGTGGTCTTTTATCTCAGAATCAAGGCGGCCGTGAAGCAGGCCTACATGCAGATCAGGCAGAATTTTGCTTCTGAGTTCTTCGAACATCTGCATGGCGGCTTTTAATCCGCTCTTTCCGCCGCTTGCGCTTGCTGCGGAGCCGGCAAACTCCATCTCTGGCTGTTCTTCTGCTGAACCCTCAATGACGGGATAGACTACATAGGCCTGGCGGCCCATCTTCACCTGCTTGCGCACAAAGTCCCACACTTCTTGCGCGTGATCATCTGAAACTTTACGGGTTGTAATGGGTGTGCGGCCCGGAGGAAGTTCATCCAGGATGGACGTGTCAAGGTCTCCATACAGAGTGAGCGCCAAAGTACGTGGAATAGGAGTGGCGGTCATCACCAGTGTATCCGGCTCGGCCTCGCCTTTTTTCATCAGTCGGAAGCGCTGCATCACGCCGAAACGGTGCTGCTCGTCTACGATGACCAGGCCCAATTTGTGAAACTCAACTTTTTCCTGGATGAGAGCATGGGTGCCGATGACCAGCTGGGCATCGCCACGGGAAATGTGGCGACGCGTGTTGCGCCTGGTTGCTTCATCCTGTGAGCCAGTCAGCAGGACCACGCGATAGCCTGCATGTTCAAGCACTTGGCGCGCTGAAAAGAAATGCTGCGTGGCCAGAATCTCCGTGGGCGCCATCAGCGCCACCTGATATCCGTTCTCAATGGCAATAACGGCGGCCTGCAACGCCACAATGGTCTTGCCTGATCCCACATCTCCTTGCAGCAGGCGGCGCATGGGCGACGGATGCTGCATGTCTGCAGCAATTTCCTTGAGTACGCGCTTCTGTGCGGCCGTGGGATGAAAAGGGAGAATCTTTTTGATGGCGTCGCGAACTTTGTCGTTCAGCTCAAAGGAAATTCCCACGCGCTGCCGCATGCGATGACGCTTGAGTTCCAGCCCGACTTCCAGAAAGAACAGTTCCTCAAAGATCAGCCGGCGGTGAGCCGGTGTGCGGTGTTCAGCAAGGTCGGCAAAAACTTCCCCGGCAGGTGGAAAATGAACTTCGTTGAAAGCGTGCCTGCGGTTCATCAATTTCAAGCGGCGGCAGAGGGGGGTGGGCAGACCGTCCGGGATATCAGACCCTATGTTCTCAAGGGCTCCGTGAATCACGCGCCGAAACCAACGCGAGGCCAGCTTGCCACTGGCCGCTGATTCATAAATAGGGACAATGCGCCCGACCTCAAGGGATTCGAAGCTCTTTGGATCTTCTCCTTCCAGTTCGCCTTGTGCGCCATCCAGAATCTCAAATTGCGGCTGGACAATCTGCAGTCCTTTGCCTTTCCAACCCTCTTCGACTTTTCCATAGAGCGCCACCAGTTGTCCGGGTTTGAACCGATCACGCAGGTAAGCCCCGTTGAACCAGATGCATTTCAGGCTGGAGGGGCCCTGTGCCGCCACCATTTCGAAGATGGGCATTCGCTTGGTGCGGAACACGCCGGAGTTGCGCACCTCTGCGATGACGGTGGCCATTTCTCCCGCCTTGAGTTCGCCAATACCGCGAGGATTGAGGCGGTCCTCATAGCGGAAGGGCAGATAATAGAGCAGGTCTTCAACGGTGGAGATGTTCTTCTGTTTCAGCCACTCGGCGAATCGGGGCCCTACGCCCTTCACGAATTTTACTTCGGTCTGCAGATCCAGCATTTTTGTTGATGATAAATGCTCGGGTTCTAAACCGCTTCTGCCTTGCGCAGATTTGCAATCTCATCTGCGGAATATCCAAGTTCGAACAAAATCTGGTCGGTATCTTCGCCCAGCATGGGCGCACGATGGCGGATTTGAGGGGGCGTGGCGGACAAGCTTACGGCTGGAGAGGCGAGCGGAATTGGAGCAGGCGTTCCCGGGAACTCGATCTCCTGCAATAAGCGGCGCGCTTTTACTTGAGGATCAGCCAGCACCTGTCCCGGATCAAGCACCGGCCCGGCAGGGATGCGAGCGGCTTCCAGTTCCGCAATGGCTTGAGCAGTGGTGCGGAAAGCAAGCCAGGTGTTCATTGCCTCATTAATCACACCGTGGTTGTCGGCGCGTTGCTGATCGCTGGCAAAGCGCCGGTCGGAGATGAAGCCCTCATGTCCCACTAGCCGCGCCCAGCGGGCAAACATTTCATGACCCACAATTGAAACCATGATCCAGCCGTCGCAGGTGCGATAGCAATCTGCTGGAGCAGCATAGAAACTGGTGTTGCCCGTTTGCCGGCGTTCGATTCCCAGCACCTGGCGTTCAGCGAGGATGGTTTGCATGAAGGTGATGCCGGTGGCGAGCAGGGAAGTATCCACGATCTGGCCCTCCCCTGTCTGCGAGCGATGATAGAGAGCCACCATCACTCCAAAGGCTGTGTGCAGGGCGGTTCCGTAATCTTCAAAAGGCGACACAGAACGGACAGGGGCGCCTGGGAATCCGGTGAGGTGCATAGCGCCGCTCATGGCCTGGACAACGGCATCAAATCCAACTTTCTTCGCGTATGGGCCGTCAGGACCGAAGGTGGAGATGCGGGCAAAGATGATGTCCGGCTTGATGGCTTTTAGCTCATCGTAGTCGAGTCCGGCCTTCCTGAGGACCTCAACCGGAAGGTTTGCCACCACCACGTCAGCGGTCTGCACCAGACGCTGCACAATCTCTGAGGCCTGCGATTTAGCGAGATCGAGGGTGAGGCTGCGCTTGTTGCGGTTGAGGGAAAGAAAGCTTATCCCTTCGCCAGTGGCTGCTACCGGCGTCAGATAACGGTCTTCGCTGCCCTGGCGGCGATCTATCCGGATCACATCGGCGCCCATGTCTGCCAGGAGCATGGCACAGTAGGGGCCGGCGATGAAGCGGCCGAAATCAAGCACACGGATGCCGGAAAGAGGAGAATTTTGCACGGCGGGATTTTAAACCAGCCACTTGCAGCACCCATAAGAAACAAGGATGAGAGGGCTCATTTTCGCGCGCGACCCTCGTTTACCAGCAACTGTACGATTAAATCGATGGCACTCAGCACGCGGCCCGCAGGCAGATCGTGGTTATTACACAAGATGGAAAAGACAAACTGGCTGCCTGTTCTGGTTTCACCATAGCCGGAAAGCGCGTTTACGTGACTGAGCGAGCCTGTTTTGGCGTGGATCAATCCACCGGCAGGCGTGTTCAGGAAACGCTCGGCCAGTGATCCATCCACGCCGCTGACCGGCAAGCTTTCTTTATAGGCAGCGCCCCACGGCTGGCGGGAAGCATAGAGCAGCAGTTGTACCACGGCCGCAGGAGTGACCAGGTCGCGACGCGAGAGACCCGAACCATCAAGGAAAATGAACTCGTCAGCAGTCAACCCGGCATGAAGAAGGAACTGCCTGACAGCTGACGCGCCACCTCCAAATGAAGGCGGCATCCCGTCCAATTTGCCAACCAGGCGGAGATCCATTTCTGCGTGCAGGTTCTGGCTGGTCTTGTTGGTCACGCGCACATCTTCGATCAAGGGAAGAGAAATGTGTTCCGCTAAAACCGTCCGTGGAGCTTCGGGCGTTGCCTGGTCGGATGCGGAAGCCGGTTGCGCGGGCGGCAAAGGCTGATCAAAAAATTGTGCCATATCGCCGTGCCGGGCCTGCGCTTTACCGGAAACGGTGATGCCATGTTCCTCCAAAATCTGGCGAAAGAGCTGAGCCGTGTATTCCGCGGGATCGTCAATGGCCAGGGCTTCTTTCATTCCCTTGTCGCCGATGGGAATGGTTCCCCAGAGCATTACTTTCTTTGAGCCGGGGTCACGATGGATTCCTACTTTGCGCACGATGCCCGCGGCGCTGGTTACGATACGGTTATCAAATTCGTAGTAATCAGTATTGGTTTCCTGCGTGATCAGCGCTTTGTCTCCCGGATTCTGGCCCGGTTGAATATCAAAAAAGATCACATTGTCATTGAAGGAAAGAGCTGAAACCGGAGCGCCGTCAATCCATTGCAGGTCGTCCTGGCCCCAGCTTTCGCCATACCGCTCGGGTGAATAGTAGGTATCATCGCCAATCACGTCACCATCGACCGCCTTGATTCCTTTCTGCACGAGCTGAGCGGCCAGTTCCTCCAGTACCTGGGTGTGCGGCGCAATGCGTTCCGTCTTGAGCTGGTAAGGCATGACGCGTCCGGAAATGTTCGGGTCGCCGCGGCCAACGATGACCAGATCCCCCTGCAGGCGGCCGTTTTTGTCAATCTTGCCGCTGGTTTCTACGGTGGTATGGAAGCGATAGTCAGGACCGGCCACGGCCAGCACTGCGGCGGTAGTGAAGAGCTTGGCGTTGGATGCAGGAAGAAACAGCTGATCCTGATTCAACTCAAAGATCACATTTCCGCCTGGGAGGTCAGCCACTTCAATTCCCCAGTGAGCGCGGGCAAGCTCAGGCTGCGAGAGGATGGTGTTAATTTGCTCGGCTAAAGGTTTCCTGGATGCGCTTTTTTTTGTCGCGCTTTGTGCAGCAGGCAAAAATGGCGGGAGTTGCAGGGCCAAAAAGAACACTGCTATGAGGGCACGTGTTCGAAAAGCCGGCTGATTCGTTTGCATAACGAGCTGCTGTGATTATAGCGGTGCTATGGATTGCTCCATAAACGCTCCCATTGAGTCGAATTTCGGCGACGTCGGTCGATCCTGGGCGGCGGATGGAGGATGGTAGACGGTGCGATGCCATTGTGGTCAGCGTTAAATGACCGCTATACTCGACGGCCATGAAACTGACCATACTGGGTTTAATGGCGGCTTTAATGAGCTTCGCGTCAGCACAACCGGCATCGCAACAGCCGAAACCAGTTGCCTCTGCCGAAGATGAAGCAGCGGTTCGAGCCATCGTCCTTCATTGGCAGCAGAGCTGGGAGCGTTTTGACGCTGCTGTCCTGCAGGGGGACTATGCCGACGATGCCGACTGGCTCAACGCCTTCGGCGTCAGGATCAAGGGAGGCGCCAGGATCGTCCATTTTGTGAGCACAGTAATGAAGCGGCCAAACGTGCAAGGACGCAAGACCACTTGGGAGGAGCCGGTGATCCGTTTCGTGCGGCCGGATGTGGTTCTGGCCACCCGCGACTACCGTACCATTGGTCATAAAACGCTCAACGGCACGGAAATGGCGCAAAGAAACACGCATTCGACCTGGCTTTTGACGAAGGACAAAGGAAAATGGCGCATTGCCAGCCAGGTAATCTCAGACGATAACGCGGCCGCGGTTCCCACAATTAAGTAGCTTTTTTGCTGGATAATAACCTCGCTCGTCGCTGACGTGCGGCATGACGCGTTGCGATGGAAATACGTCAACGACTGGCGATTTAGAATGCTTTCCATGTCTCGGCCTCTTCACACCTGGCGTGTTGGTTCCCGCGAGCTTGTGCTGGGCGAGCGGACGCTGGTAATGGGCATCCTGAACGTTACGCCGGATTCTTTTTCTGACGGCGGAAAGTTTGTTGATCGAGATTGCGCCGTTACTCATGCTTTGCAGATGCTGGAAGAAGGCGCGGACATCCTTGATATCGGTGGCGAGTCTACGCGTCCCGGAGCTAAAGTGGGAGAAGGCGGAGTATCGGCGCAGGAAGAAGCCTGCCGCGTGCTGCCGGTGCTGGAAGATGTTCTGCGGGAACAGCCCGGCGCCATTATTTCCGTAGATACCTATAAGGCTGAAGTTGCGCGGGACGCACTGCAGGCCGGGGCTGAAATCATTAACGATGTCAGTGCGCTTCGCTGGGACCCGCAGATGAAGGACCAACTGCGGAAATCAACTTGTGGAGTGATTCTTATGCACAGCCGAGGACTCCCGGAACAATGGAAAACGCAAGCGTCTTCGCCGGACATTGTGAAGGAAGTAAAAGAGGAACTGCGCGCGTGGGCGTTATCCGCGGTTGAGGCGGGAATTGCTCGCGAACGGCTGGTGCTTGATCCGGGATTCGGCTTTGGCAAAAGGTTTGACGAAAATATTCCGCTGTTGTCGCATCTGGCCGACTTCCACGAGCTTGGTTTTCCAGTGTTGTCCGGAACCTCCCGCAAGTCTTTCATTGGCCGGACGCTCTCCCGTGAAGGAAAAGATGCGCCACCTGAGCAGCGCCTTTACGGGACGCTTGCAACGGTTGTGGCATCTGCTCTCGCGGGCGCCCACATGGTTCGGGTCCATGATGTAAAACCGGCGGTCGAGGCGTTGAAGGTGGCAGATGCAGTAATGGCGGCCGCGAATCAACCCGAATAAACACCAATGGCAGAGGAAGCGAGAACCAGATGAGAAAGTCAGATCCTCTCGCGAACAGTCTACTCCGGTGCAAAGTCGCGCAAGGCGGTCACGGCTTTGGCATCGAGTGACTGCAAAATCCCAACCACCAGGTCCACGGTTTTGTCGAAGTCGCCACGGTTCATGATACCGTTGTGGGCGTGGGTGTAACGCACGGGAACCACGAGGTTCACTGTAGGCGCTCCGCCGTTGCTCTTTTGCATTTCAGCGGAATCATCCCCGTAACCCTGAATCAGGTCGGTCTGTAACGGGATGTTCTTCTGTTTTGCTACTTGCTTGATCAGCGCAACAAATTTACGGTTGGGGAGTTCACTGGAATCGTAAAGAAAGAGTGCGGGACCGCCGCCGAGCAATTCCTGCGCTTCTTCCGGACGGACTCCGGGAGAATCACGCGTCACGCCGCCTTCAATGGCAATGCCAATCTCCGGCTTGACCACATCACTGGCAGTGTGCGCCCCACGCAGTCCCACTTCTTCCTGGACCGTTGCAACCCAGAAGATCTGATTTGGATGAGCGGCGTGGGCCAGCTTCTGCATGGCAGCAATGAGCACCGCACATCCGACCCGATCGTCCCAGGCTTTGCCAAGATAGTTCTGGGTTCCGTTGAGCACCTCAAAAGGCGCATCTGGTGCGACCGGATCACCGGGCTCAAGGCCCATGGCAGCAACTTCTGTGGCATTCTTTGCTCCCACATCAAGCATGAGTGAATCCCGCGGGAAAACTTTATTGCGCTCGTCCGCCGGGACAATGTGAATGTCGCGAATGCCGGTTACGGCGCGCACCGGTCCCTTGGAGCCAATGATGGTCCAGCGCTGGTCGACCAGGGCCTGATCAAACCATCCGCCGAGCATCTGCATGGTGAGATATCCATCGTCGGTCACGCGCCGGATGACTCCGCCAAGCTCGTCCATGTGGGCGTCCACCATGATGCGCGGCCCGGTAGTGCCCTGAACAGCAATGACCGACCCCAAACCGTCATAGCTGATTTTGCTGGAAAGGGGTTTCATTCGCTCCACCATAATCTTGCGCACCGGCTCCTCAAAGCCAGGAGGGCCGGGAGCATCTGCCAGGGACTGGAGGAGTTTGGTGGTGTCATTGTTGTCAGGACGCGTTTGGGGGAAAGCAAAGGACGCGAGCAGGACGAAAAGAGCGGTCAATGAGCGTTTAAGCATAGGGGCCCTCGCTGCGGAAGTGTATCGAAAACAGCTCTGCTTCGACAAACCATGAAAGTGGCGAAATCCAGTCAGGGTTCCGGTGGCTCGCCTGAACCATCGTGTTCCACCCGGTTCCGCTCACGTTCTTCGCGGACGTGTTTGTAGGCTGGATTGAACATGGTTTGCAATTCAGAAAGAGCTGCGCCGGCTCGGTGACCGCGATCCGCAGTATCTTCGTCATACACGCCTCTGCGCAGCAGACGGTCAAAGAAGGCGAATCCGGCAACCAGCAGCAAGAGCAGAACTCCCGTCCAGAGCCACGTTTCCGTTTCGACAATGAGCAGCACCGGCACGTTGAATTCTCTTTGGTTGCTTTGCAGTTCAGAAAATTTTTTCCGAGTCGAGCAGGATTGTGACAGGACCTTGATTTACCAGTTCCACCTCCATCATGGCCTGAAAGCGGCCGGTTTCACAATGAATGCCGGCCTCACGAACTTTGGTTACGAAGTACTCATAGAGGTGGTTTGCCTCTTCCGGCCGGGCTGCGCCGTCAAAAGATGGACGCCTGCCGCGGCGCACGTCGCCGAAAAGAGTGAATTGTGACACTACCAGGATCTCACCAGCGTTATCCTGAATAGAAAAATTCATCTTTTCCTGATCATCTTCAAAGATGCGCAGGCTCAGGATTTTTTCCACCAGGTAGTCCGCGGCATTTTCATTGTCGGTCTTGCCGATTCCTAAAAGGACGAGAAGTCCATGGCCGATCTCGCCCACTACTTCGCCATCCACCTGCACGCGGCAGCGGCTGACTCTCTGCACCACAGCTCTCATGCAAGAGATGATACTGGAAGCGAACTTCTCATTTTTTTGAGTGACCTTTCTTTTCATCTGCCGTCCAATTCCAAATACCTCAACAATGAGCCGCTATTCACCGCGGATTCCATTGACTCTGTTGAGCGCCAACCATAGAATCGCGAGTTCCTCAAAATCCTCCAAGGAGTCCCTCACATGTTGCGTCGCCCTTATTCCCACTGGGTGATGGTGTTTGTGGTGTTGCTGGCTCTGAGCAGTTTGGTCATAGCTCAGCAGCCACAACCTGCACAGCAAAACCCTTCACCCGCTTCAAAAAACCCGCAGAGTCCGGAAAAACAAACTCCCGGGACTGAAGCCACTCCGGAGAATGCGTCGCCCACGGAAACAACGCAGGGTGGGCAGCCGGTTTTTCATAACGATGTGGTCATTAAAGGCGCCACGCTGCTCACGGTAACCCATGGGCGCATTGAGAATGGCAGCATTTACATTCACAACGGAAAAATTGCGGCCATCGGCAAAACCGTGAATGCACCCGCGAACGCCAAAGTGATTGATGCCACGGGTAAATGGGTAATGCCCGGCATTATCGATTGCCATTCGCACATCGCTCTGGATGACGATGTGAATGAAGCCACCAGCCCGATCACGCCGCAGATGATGATGAAGGACGCGTTCGACTATGACGACCGCAAAATCTACCACGCACTGGCAGGCGGGGTGACAACTTCACTGCTGCTGCATGGTTCGGCCAACATGATTGGCGGGCAGGCAATTGTGATCAAACACAAATACGGCCTTGGCCGCGATCAGTTGCTGTTTCCTGGTGCGCCACAGTCGATCAAGTTCGCCAGCGGTGAAAACCCCAAACGCGTTTACGGTTCACGCCACCAGCTACCTTCCACGCGCATGGGCAACTTTGAGGTGATGCGGTCTTCGTTTGTGGAAGCGCGTGAATACATGCGCTCCTGGGACGACTACGAAGCGAAGGTCAAGAAGGGTGACAAAGATGCCACGCCGCCGAAGAGAGACCTGAAGCTTGATGCACTTGCGGATATTCTTCGCGGCAAGCTCCTGGTGCAGATCCATATTTATCGCGCGGACGAGTTCCTCACGGAAATGGCCATGGCCAAGGAGTTTGGCTACAAAATCCGGGCATTCCATCACGCGCTGGAAGCATACAAAGTTGCGGACAAGATTGCCGCCAACGGAATAGCCATTGCCACCTGGCCGGACTGGTGGGGATTCAAGGTGGAAGCTTATGACGGTATTCCGTGGAATGCAGCGATTGCGCTGCACAGCGGAGTTCGCGTGGCGCTGAAGAGCGACTCTGAAGACGTGACTCGTCGCCTGAACCAGGAAGCGGGCAAGATCATGCACTATGGCAACGTCAGCGAAGAAGATGCGTTGAAGATGATCACGCTCAATCCCGCGTGGATCATCGGCGTGGATAACCGCGTGGGTTCGCTGGATGTAGGCAAAGATGCTGATATCACCATCTGGAACAGCTATCCTCTGGCCACGGCCGCGCTGGTAGACGAAGTGTTCATTGACGGTGATCTGTTTTTTGATCGTTCGCTGCCCGGGCTTGGCCTGACTCATGTGAAGGAGGTGCAATAGCTCATGCTGAACAAAATCATTCTTATTCTCGCAATGATGGGCTGCGCCATGGCACAGCCAAAGGGTCATCACAAGGCAGCACCGGCGTCCACTACCGCCACATCGAATGACGTGATTGCATTGCGCGGTGGCAAGCTGCTGACAATTTCCCATGGCGTGATTGAAAACGGTGTGTTGGTGATGGAGAAAGGCCACATCACGGCCGTTGGCGGCTCCAACACGGCAATTCCAAAAGGCGCAAAGGTAATTGATGTTTCCGGGATGACGGTTTATCCCGGCTTGATTGATTCTGAGACGCGCCTGGGACTCACTGAAATTCCGGCCGTGCAGATGACTGATGATTTCATTGAGATGAGTGATGAAATCATGCCCAACATGCACGTCTATGACGCATTTCACGCGGAAACCAGCGCCATCCCCGTAACGCGAATCAACGGCATTACCAACGCGATCGTGGCTCCGGGAAGCGAGGATACGCTGCCCGGGCAGGACTCGTTCATCCAGCTTGCCGGCAAATCCGCTGATGAGATGCTCCTGGTGCGCGATATTGCCATGCCGCTGAACTTCACGGGCGAGCAGCGCCGCAACCAGAGCTTTGAGCAAGCCAAGTATCCGTTTACGCGAATGGGAATGGCTGCACAGTTGAGGCAGACGTTCATTGATGCTCAGGATTACGAGCAGAAGCTCGCGGCTTACGACAAAAAGAAATCTGCTGATCCAGATAAAGCAGGCGCGCCACCCAAGCGTGACTTGAAACTCGAAGCTCTGCTTCCGTACCTGCATGGCCAAAAACCTGTGGTGCTGGCGGCGGAAGAGGGTAACGACGTGCTGACTGCAATGGGTCTGGCTAAAGAATTCCACCTCAAGGTGATTCTGAACCATCTCACGCACTCGACTGAGGTGCTGGATCAGGTTGCAGCCAGTGGATTTCCGGTGATCGTAGGTCCAATCTACGAGCAGCCTAAACAGGACGAGCGGTACGACGCTGTTTACAGGCTGCCCGCAGAGATGGCGAAACGCGGCATCAAGATTGCCTTTGCATCCTACGATTCACATAACTCGCGCAACCTGCCTTACGCTGCCGGTTACGCGACTGCCTTTGGACTTTCGCATGATGAAGCCCTCAAGGCCATCACCCTCAATCCGGCGCAGATGTGGGGCGTCGAAAAAGACCTGGGTTCGCTCGATGTGGGAAAGGTCGGCAATGTAGTGGTCGCAAATGGTGATCCGCTGGACGTCAAAACGGATGTGAAACATGTGTTCATTGACGGCGCTGAAATTCCGTTGGTGAGCAGGCAAACTGAGTTACGCGATGAATACTGGAAATAGCTGACCATTTTGGCCGCGGATGAATGCGCACGCCTGCATGGAGGGATTGTTCTCCCAGGGGCTCTGCGCGGAATTCGCGGCCAGCATTTTTGTGGCAGATACAATAGTGATTAATGGCTGATCTCGGTAAGCTGCTGCTTGTCCTGGGCGGAATCATCATTATTATCGGGGCTGCGCTTTTGCTTGCGGGCCGCTATCACCTGCCGATCGGCAGGCTGCCAGGCGACTTTGTTGTTCGCGGCAAGCATTCTGTTTTTTATTTTCCTCTTGCCACCTCCATCGTCCTGAGCATCGTCCTTTCTCTCATCGTCTGGCTTTTCAGTCGCGGCCGGCGCTAGTAGGCAACTGTTAAACTTGCGCTAGTGTCTTCTGAAGGCCAACTCGGATTCACCTTTGAACAGGCGGCCACGCGGCGGATCTGGCACGTGGCTGATCTGGTCAGCGCGGTTCGCACCACCGTGGAGCGCGGCTACACCGATGTGTGGGTGGAAGGTGAAATTTCCAACTTCCGCCCCGCCGAATCCGGCCACTTGTATTTCACTCTCAAGGATGGCGATGCCCAACTCCGCGTGGTGATGTTCCGCAGCCAGGCCCGCCTGCTGCGATTTCGTCCTGACAACGGCATGCAGATCATCGCTCGCGGCCGCGTCACCATCTATGACGCGCGGGGCGAACTTCAGCTTTCCGCCGAATTTCTTGAACCGCTCGGCGCCGGAGCGTTGCAGCTTGCGTTTGAGCAGCTCAAGAAGAAGCTTGCTGCCGAAGGGCTTTTTGATCAGTCGCGCAAAAAGCCAATCCCACAATTGCCGCGGCGAATCGGCATTATTACTTCGCGCGGCGGTGCTGCTCTTCAGGACATGCTTAACATCCTCGGACGCAGGCATGAAAGTGTCGGAATTGTGATTTATCCCGCGCAGGTGCAAGGCGAATCTGCTTCCAGCGAGGTTGCGTCGGCTCTCAGATATTTCAATAGGAGCAAAAGTGTCGATGTGGTCATCATCGCGCGCGGCGGAGGCTCGCTCGAAGATCTGGCGGCGTTCAACGACGAAGGTCTGGCTCGAGTTATTGCCGGCTCCGCATTGCCGGTGATTTCTGCCGTTGGCCATGAAACGGATTTCACCGTTTGCGACTTCGTAGCTGACCTGCGCGCGCCTACGCCTTCCGCCGCCGCCGAAATTGTTATTGAATCCAAGCACAAGCTCGCCGAGCATCTTGCGCATCTGCATCGGCGGCTTGAGCGGGCTACGCGCTACAACTTGCTGATGGCCCGCAACCGCCTTACTGAACTGGCGCAGCATGGAGCCTTTTCCCGCATTCAGGATTTGCTTGGCCGTCGCGCACAGCGCCTTGATGAAATGGTCTTTCGCCTTGCCGGCGGATTTGGTGAGAGCCTGCGTGAGTATCGTCGACGGCTTGAGATTGCCTCCGCTCGCGTGCGGCATTTTGATTTTCGCCGTTCGCTGGCCGTGACCCGGACCAAGCTTGACGCCGGAACGGAAACGCTCCATCGTGCCATGCAGTCCCGACTCGCGCGGGATCGCGCACGCCTCGAACAGCTCTCTGCCCAGATTGGTGCTTTGTCGCCGGTAAGAATCCTTGATCGCGGTTACGCGCTGGTGTTTGACTCTCAAGGCAATCTGGTGAAGAACGCAACGCAGCTCTCGCCCGGAGATCGGATTTCTGCTCGCGTATCCCGGGGCAGCCTCTCAGCGGAAGTGAAAGAGACTGCGCCTGATTAATTAGAAACTTCTTTTTCTGGTTCCCTCGGCCGCCGTGGATAAGCAATCTGCCTGTGTGATAAAAAGACGTGAGGAGCGCGTTTGAGAAAGCTCTTTGGCACTGATGGAATTCGCGGCGTTGCCGGCGAATATCCTCTGGACCGCAAAACGATTTTCGCCATCGGCCGCGCCGTGGGGCATCATCTTCCGGCTGGGCCGCGCCGTGTTGTAATCGGCCAGGACACGCGCGAGTCCAGTTCCTGGATTGCCGCAGTGCTCTCCGGGGGCCTTGCGGTTTCGGGAGTGGAAGTGGAAAACGCCGGCGTCATCACCACGCCTGGCATCGCCTTTCTCACGCACACACACGAATTTTCTGCCGGCATCGTGATTTCCGCCTCGCACAATCCATGGCAGGACAACGGCATCAAGCTTTTTGGCCATAACGGTTACAAACTGCCTGACTCCACTGAACTGGAAATTGAAACTGAAATCTTTGCTTTGCTGAATTCGCCGGCAGCGGTAGTCATACGCGAGCAGTCTCTCCTGGCCAATCAGGCACTGCATTCGGACTACGTTGACTGGCTGTCGCATGAAGTTTCCGGAGTCGGTCGCGTCAATGCCGTCATTGATTGCGCCAATGGCGCTGCTTGTGCCATTGCGCCTGAAGTCTTCAAGCAAGTCGGAATTGACGCCCGCTACACTCACAGCGCTCCGGATGGCCGCAACATCAATGAAAACTGCGGCGCATTGTACCCGGAAGTTGTGAGCAAGGAAGTGGTCTCGACCAAAGCTGATATCGGCATCTGCTTTGACGGCGATGCCGACCGCGCGCTTTTCTCGGATCATCAGGGAAATGTTGTGAACGGTGACGCCATCATGCTGCTCCTCGCCCGCGAACTCAAACAGCGCGGCGAACTGGCGGAAGATACGGTCGTGGCAACCACCATGTCCAACATGGGACTGGAAATTGCTCTGCGTGAATCAGGCATAAAGATGTTGCGTGCGCCCGTGGGCGATAAGTATGTGCTTGAGGAAATGCAGAAGTCTGGAGCCGTGCTGGGTGGCGAGCAGTCCGGGCATATCATCCTCTCGCGCGAGGCTACCACAGGCGACGGTCTGCTCACTGCTTTGCGCGTGGTGGAGATTGTCTCCCGCAGCGGTAAATCCTTGCGCGATCTGGTGGCGGGAATCAAAATCTTTCCCCAGACCATCAAGAACGTGAAAGTTCGTGAAAAGCTCCCACTTGATCAGATCCCTGAAGTCTCCGCCGCAATTCAGAAGGCCACCAATGAACTCAACGGCAACGGACGGGTCAACGTGCGCTACTCGGGCACGGAAACTCTGGCCCGCGTGATGGTGGAAGCGGCCACGGAAGAAGCGGTGCACCGCATCGCCGGAGAAATCGCCGGTGCTATTCAGAAAAGCCTCGGTGCCGGCCTTCTTGAAAACGGCCCAACTCTGTGAGATAGTCCCGCCGTGGACGCTTCATTCCATGTCTGGACTCGCCGGATTGGCATCGCTCTGCTGGTAGCCGTAGGCGCAACGCTGCTCTCCTCTGTTTCCGGCCAGGTGGTTGAACCATTGATCCGTTTTGCCGTATGGGCCGCCGCCACTTTGGGATACCTCTTTATCATCGTCGGCATCCCGTTCCTGCTTTGGACCGTTGGCAAAACCGTTTTTCGCACATTCGTCACGCCATACGTTCGCACCCGCCACATCCGTTCCATTCGCGAGCGGAGGCTCCTGGCGGAAGCAGCCATGCGCTCGGGAACAGAGCAGGACTGACTCAATCCACGTCCCGCCAGTTGGGACCTGCGCCAATTTCCACCTTCAACGGGACTTTCACCTCGTAGACGTTCTCCATCTTGTCGTACACCAGGGTACGCATTTCTTCCACTTCATCGCGTGGAACTTCAAACACCAATTCGTCATGCACCTGCAGAAGCATGCGTGATTTGAACTTGCGTGCTTTCAGTTCATGGTCAATCCGGATCATCGCCAGCTTGATCAGATCGGCGGCTGTGCCCTGGAGCGGCGTGTTGACAGCGGTGCGCTCGGCGAAGCCGCGCATGTTGAAGTTCTTGCTGTTGATGTCGGGAATCGGACGCGTGCGTCCGAACAGAGTCTTCACCTTCTGCTCGCGCCGCGTCTCGGCGAGCACACGGTCAATGAAAGTCCGAACCCCTTGGTATTTTTCGAAATAGGCCTCAATGAACTGCTTGGCCTCGCTCTGCTCGATTCCAAGCTGCTGTGACAATCCGAACGGTGAGAGGCCGTACACAATGCCGAAGTTCACGGCCTTGGCGCGGCGGCGGTGCTCAGCATTGATCATCAACGGCGGTACGCCAAAAACCTGCGCGGCCGTCAGCGTGTGGATGTCATCTCCACGCCGGTACGCGTCCACCAGCAGCGGATCTTCTGAGAAGTGGGCCAGCAGCCTCAACTCAATCTGCGAGTAGTCGGCGGAGAGCAGCACATTCCCAGGCTCGGCGATAAATGCCGCGCGAATTTCGCGTCCCAGCTCCGTGCGAATGGGAATATTCTGCAGGTTGGGATTAATGGAAGAGAGCCGTCCCGTCGCTGTTCCCGTCTGGTTGAACGTGGTGTGCAGCCGCTGTGTGATAGGGTTCAGCAGCAGCGGCAACGCGTCGACGTATGTGCTCTTGAGTTTGGAATGCTGGCGATAGTCCAGCACCAGGCGCGGCACTTCATGCTCAGCAGATAGCTCTTCCAGCACGTCCACGGCGGTGGAGATAGTCTTGCCTTTCCCATACTTCACCGGTTTGGGCAGGTTCAGCTTGTTGAACAGCACATCGCCAAGCTGCTTGGGGGAATTGATGTTGAACGTGTGTCCGGCTTTCTCGTGAATCTCCCGCGCTTTTGCATCACAGATTTTTTCCAGATGTACGGAAAGCTTGCTCAGCATGCCTGTGTCGATCTTCACGCCCGCGTCTTCCATGCGCGCCAGCACCGGAACCAGCGGCAGATCGATTTCCTCATAGACCTGCATCAGCCCGCAGTCTTCAACTTCCTTGCGCAACGCCGCTGCCATGCGTCCGGTTACGTCGGCGGCTTCCGCCAGCGAATCCGAGAGCTTCAGGTTGAAATTGCGCAAGGCAATCTCCGCCAGAGAATGCCGCGGATAGGTCGGATTCACCAGGTACGAGTAGAGCATGGGCTCATCCTGCACACCGGCCAGCTCCAGCTTCCTGCGCTTCAACTCGTGAATGGCCGCTTTGTAATCGTGCACAGCCTTGGCTGTGTTTGCATCGCTCAGTAGAGCCTTAAGTTCATCTGACAAATCGTCGCCATTCACGGAGGCAGTAAAAGCCTTACCGGGCTCGGAAGAAATGGCCAGCTTCAGCGGCGATGCATTCGGCTGCTCCTGCAATAAAGGCTGCTCCGGCAATAGAGAAGGTTGCGCTGCAAACGGCAAAACTTCGGACGGCTGCTCCGGTTCTTCTTCTTCACTCTCCTCCACCGCTGGCTGAGTGCCCGCGAACTCAAACGCAAGGGCCAGCGGCGATTTTGTCTTAGTCAGCGCCTTCAGCTCCTTGCCTGATTTCAGCTCGCGATAATCAGTCTCCTTCACCTCAATTCCCTGAACCAATTCCTTGAGCAGGGTGGTGAATTCAAGTTCGCTGAATAATTTCCGCAGCGCATCAGCATCCGGATCGCCAGCCACCATATTTTCCACGCGCAGATCGATCTCCACGTTCTGGTCAATGGTGACTAGTTGTTTGCTCCACAGAATGGTGTCTTTGTTGTTTTGCAGCGACTCGCGATACGTCTTGCGATCCACCTCCGCGGCATGCTCCAGCGCATTTTCCAGGGTGCCAAAGCGTTTGATCAGGTCTACTGATCCTTTGTCCCCGATCCCCGGCGCGCCGGGAATGTTGTCAATGGAATCACCACGCAGCGCCATCACGTCAATCACCTGCTCCGGGCGCACGCCCAGGATCTCCTCCACCTTCGGTGCATCACAGACCAGGTTGTCTTTGGGCGGGTTCAAAACGCAGACCTTGTCGTTCACCAGTTGCAGCATGTCCTTGTCGCTGGAAACGACAAACACCTGGTAGCCCTCGGCTGCGGCTTTACGCGCCAGCGTTCCAATTACGTCATCCGCCTCGAAACCCTTCTGCTCCAGAATGGGAATGCGGTAAGCCTCCAGCGCGCGCCGGATATAAGGCACCTGCTGCGCCAGGTCCGGAGGCATCTCCGCGCGCTGGGCTTTATAGCCGTGGTATTCAACTTCCTTGAACGTCTGGCTCTTGATGTCAAACTTCCGCACAGACGTGACCGCTTTGGCCTGCTCATCGCGGAACGTCGGCCCCGCCACATCAAAGACTGCGGCCAGATACTCCGGATTGAAGTCAGCACGCAACTTGCGCAGCATGTTTACGAAAACATACGTCGCAGCCGTGGGGATGCCAGTCTTCGTAGACATGGGTCTCTGCCGTGCCATGGCGTGGTAGGCGCGGAAGATGAAGGACATCGAGTCCATCAGAAAGATTCGGCCCTTCTGCGCGGGTTTGGACGCTGTAGACATTTAGTTTTTGAGCCTCATCAGTTTGCGCTCACCACCACAGTTTTGTGTGCAGCCTGGGGGTACCCGAGGCACCCCATAAACAAACGAGTTACGCATCGTCACCCGGGTTGACCCGGTTTAATCCCGGCGATTGCATCTCTTCACCCCGGATTGTTCGCCACTCTCTATATTGCTCAAACTGTTGCAAATAAAAGATTTATCCTAGCACCAGCAGGGCAAAAATCAAGCGAAAAAACCCTTGAGGGTTCAACCAGATGCACGGCAACGGAGAGGATTATTCGAACGTGATCAGCACAATCTCCGGCCGGGTCCCCACCCGCATCGGAGGCCCCCATGTGCCGGCGCCATAAGAAGTAAAAACCTGTAGTTTGCCCAATTGCTGTAGTCCGTGGATGAACTTCCCCCACACCCGCCGGGCGACCAAGGTGTAGGGAAAGAACTGGCCTCCATGGGTATGTCCTGAGAGTTGCAGTGAAATGCCCTCTTCTTCGGCGACGGCCATACGCACCGGTGCGTGAAGAAGCAGAATGCTGGCCCTGCTTCGGTCAATGTCCATTCTCCGCAGCACCTGACGATAATGCTCCTCCCCGATGGCATCGCGGTAATGTACCCCTACCAGTTGCAGCCCGTCCAAGTCCACCTTTTCGTTGTTCAGAAACCGTACCCCCGCGCTCTCCAGCGGCGGCAGGAACTCGGCGTGGCTGTAAAACTCCTCATGGTTTCCCAGAATGTAGTAGACCCCGAGAAAAGGCGACTCCTCCAGAACTGCGGTCGCACTTTGTTCTTGCCGTAATCCACCGTTGCGTACCGGATCGTTCAATTCAGCATAGTCTCTCGATGATCCAACTTTTGCATTTCTCCGCGCCTCCGCGCCTCCGCGGTGAAGTTCTCCACTGAGGTTCACAATCAACTCTGCCCACGGCTCCGCCAGCTTCTCAAAATCAGCCGCTGTCCCGTCATACACATCGCCGGCCAGCAACACCACATCGGGCCGCAAAGACGTGAGTTTTCGCACCGCTCGCCGGATGAACCGCCCATTCCGAATATGACCGAGGTGTGTATCCGTCACCAGCGCGGCCGAGCGTCCACGCCACTGCTCCGGCAGATTAGGCAATTGAACGGTCACACGGACCACCTGGAGCCACGCCGCGTTGATCACGCCGTATACGGCCGCCAGCACGGCAGCGGCAAAAAGAACATCGGCAATAGGCTGCGGCGTCCAATTCAGTCTTGCAACACCTGAAAATCCCCACGTCAGCCAGCACAGCACCGCAGCCCACATCAAATAACTTGAGAGTCCCAGCCAGAATGCGGCCACTACGTAATAAAGCCGCACCAGCCGGTTATGGAAATACCACCCCAGCAATGACGCGGTGACAAAGCTGATGGAGAGCACCGCCAGTGCGATCTTTACCGCGGTGCCGGACGCAACCCCGCCCCAGAACACCGCCCAGGTCACATAGACGAACAGGTGCCCCGCAAAAATGATGGATTGAACAATGGATATGAAAACAGCCAGTCGGCTTCGCAAAAAAGTATGGGTCCTTTACCGATGAAATTAGATGATGGATCCGGCCACGTCGAAGCAAAACTTGCTTACGTCGTCATCCGCCACCCGCGTCCTGCTCAAATGCTGCCGTCTTGAGCTACGATCAGCTTAAATGCGCCGATTATCGGAGGACCTCGCCCAGCGCAGGCGATAACCCAGCTTGTGAACTTGCCGAACGCTCGCAACATCAAGTCGGCTCGCTCGAATCAACTCATCCCCCACGACGCACCATCTCGAACCGCAGCCACTGAAATCTCGAATGTCAGTTGAATCATAAGCGGAGGTGAGGAACCTGCTCCGCAGCTGTTTCGCGCAAGCCGTCACACCTGTCGGGATTGACGATCCCAGTTGTAGCGACATCATCAACCATTGCGCGGTAAGGCCCTCCTTGGCGTGGGTTAGACCAGCAATTTCGGAAAGACGGCGTGACCTCATTGCTCGGGACCCCCTCGCGCAACGACGGCATTTCTTTAGCCGGGGACGGAAGTCAACGGTGCGCAAAAAAGATCAGAGTTCCGGAGGGACGGCACACGTTTCTCGTTGATGCAAGCTGCCGGATTCCCATTTTGGAACGGGTCTGTACTAAATTGCCCCAAAAGTAGGGAACAGCGTTGACTAGCGCTAGTCAGGCAACGAGGTAAAACCATAAATCCGGCCGTGAAACTGGTCATAAGCTACAAGTCAACTCACCATTACCTGTGAAACGCCAAAGCTTATGTGTTCCCTATATGATTCGTTAGGCCGGCGTCCTCCTAACTAACTCGCTATTAAACTGATCTACCCTAACCTGCCCTGGCCAGTTTCAATGTGTGAAAGTCTGCCAACCTGCCAAATACCACCTTCATCACAGGACATTGTTCCTCTCTGTCCCCCGCAAAAGGTGAAATCCCATGAAAGTTGCAGCAGTAGCGCTGGTTGTGTGCGCTATGTTCGTTGTCAAAGTCAATTCCCAGTCGCCAATCAACATAAACAACTTGAAAATACGAGTGGAGCGGCCGGACCGTATCCGCCAACCTCAGGCCCAAACTTCTTCCAACTGCTTTGACGGCAAAGACAACATCTTTAATGAAATTGAAATCTCCACAGGAACGTTTTATGGCTATACAGCAAACGGATCGAAATCACCCAGCGTGGCTTCCACATGTTTCATGAAGGGATCCCAGCCCTACGGCATGCAGGCCACTTCGCCCGGGTTTTTTGGACCAACCATTTATCCCAGCAATCACTATGATTCCAGCGCAGGCTGGGGAAGCTGCGGGTTGTGGCTTCAGGGCACTTACAAAGTAGGCACAACTTACTATGGTTTTGCCCATGCCGAAGGGTTCTCATCCGCATTTCCCGACCAACGGCAATGCACCTATCCCCCGACCACCAAATCCATGGGTCTTCTTATGTCTTCTGACGGATTGAACTGGTCGCTGGCCGGGCAGATCATATCCAATCCCAACGGCAGCTCCACAGAATTTGGCGAGGGAGACTGCAGCCCCGCGCCTTTTGGGAGCTTCCTCTATCTTTACTGCCGGAGAACCTCAGATTTCAAAAGCTCTGTCGCTCGCGCTCCTATCACCAGCGACTTTACTGCCGGTAACTGGATAAAGTACAACGGGAGCTGGTCTCCCGGAGCGGCATGGAACGCTGATGACAGCCCCATTGGTTCATTGGGCAACTCGGCGTCAATTTTTGTAGACCCAGGCAGCGGCAACCAAAACGTTATGTTGATGGATGCCAGCATTACTTCTGCAGCCCATGGGTTGTTGATGTCATTTTCCAACGATTCCAATGGTGTAAGCTTCAGCTCGGTCCCCGAACCCGTGTTATACGAGGACGATCACACCTTTCCCCACGCCTCGGTAAACGGAGATCTGGTTGTCTACCCAGCCGCAATCAGTCCGGCAGATGGCAGCAATATCTGGGGTGCGGATGGTTATTTTTTGCTCACCTACACTTACGTACCTAACCAGAATGACAGCGGAGCACAGAACTCTTCCGCACGGGCGCCTGATTTCGGTCGCACACTCGTTATGCGTAATTTGAACGTGAGTGTTGCAGCATCCCCGCAGACGCCTCATGTAGGCGTAGCCATAAGCCGCTGGCGCAATCCTGACATCAGCCTCAGGATCTCTTCGACTGAGGCAGTACCGTACAATTTCGTAACCAGCAATCTCGTTTACGAAACTCGCAGCGGCTATATCATGACGGAGCCGCCTACCTCAGATGCAACCGAGATATGGGAATGCGTGGACAAGACGTGGCCCTCAACCACCAACCCGGACCATACGCTCACCTTCTTCAACTCGACTGAATGCACCGGGACCTCTGCCGGGTACACTTTTCTCCGAACCGCAGGCTGGCTTTATTCCTCCCATGATGCGCAGCCGCCGAACACTATGCCCGTGTATCGCTGTAAATCAACGGCAGCCGGCTATGCTACTGACACACACTTTGCCTCTACCTCCTCCACCTGCGAAGGTTTAGGAACCATGGAATTTTTGCTTGGATATGGATTAGCGAATTAAACGCTGGTCACTTTAGTGGTGGATGCCGCCCCTTGGCATCCACCTTGTTCCGACTTTTCCCGCTACTCAATCAGCATGCAATCCCCATACGAGAAGAACCTGTACCTCTCCCTCACCGCATGCTCGTAGGCACGCAGCACATTGTCACGTCCCGCGAATGCCGAAACCATCATCAACAGTGTGGATTTAGGCAGGTGGAAGTTGGTCAGCAGGGCATCAACCGCGAGAAACTCAAATCCGGGATAAATGAAGATATCTGCCTCGCCCGCTCCCGACGCAATCCGTCCGTCATTCTTTGACGCCACATACTCCAGGGTTCGCACCGTGGTGGTGCCAACCGCCACAATTCTGCGCTCTTCGCGCAGCGCGGCATTGATAGTTGCTGCCGCATGCTCAGGAACATAAAACCGCTCCGTGTGCAGTTTGTGTTCTTCCACCTGCTCGGCATGGACAGGCTGGAACGTGCCCAGGCCCACGTGCAGCGTGATTTCGGCAATCTCGATTCCGTGCTCGCGGATTTGCGCCAGGATCTCGGGAGTAAAGTGCAGTCCGGCCGTGGGTGCGGCCACGCTGCCGCGGGCTTCAGGTCGCGCATAGACTGTCTGGTAGCGTTCGCGGTCTTCGCGCCGGTCTTCGCGAGCAATATAGGGCGGCAGAGGCACATGTCCCAGCGTTTCCAGCGTGCCAAAGAAATCATCCATGGCCGCAAAGCGTAACGTGCGCTCGCCATACTCGCCACGGCCAATTACTTCTGCTGTAAGCGCAGGAGTCTCCTCTTGCGACGTAGCCTCTGCCCGTTCCGGACTGAAAAAGTAAATCTTCTCGCCTATGCCGATCTTTCTTCCTGGCCGCACCAGCGCCTGCCATTCATCGCGTGCAACCTGCTGCGTGAGCAGGACTTCGACTTCGCCTTGCAGGAAATCCTTGGCTGCCGGGTTCCGTTGGCTGAGCGGTTGCGCGCGTTTGCCTGAGCGCCGGCCAAAAAGTCGTGCCGGGAACACCCGGCTATTGTTGACCACAAGCAAGTCATCCCGGCGCAGCAATGCGGGAAAATCGCGGAATTGGCGGTCTGTGAAGGCTCCAGTTCCCCGGAACAAATGCAGCAGGCGGGACGCGCTCCGGTCCGTGAGTGGCTCCTGCGCAATCAGCTCTTCAGGAAGATGGAAATCGAAGTCGGAAACCAGCACTGGGCCGATTATATGGACTCTTGGACAGCCGCGGACCCTGAAAACAAAAAGGCATTTGAAAGCAGAAATTGCTCATTGACGGCTTCCGCCGCCAATGCCAAGATATTGCACCAGCTACTCTGGATTCCATACACCCCCTTTCCAGGTATGAGTGTGTTATCTCGCGCTCTGTGGCTCTAGAGCGCGAGCAGCCGACTCCGCGGGAAGAGCGGCTGCGGCCTGAACAAAGGCGGCCTTTGCAGAGCCCGATGAATTCGAATCTAGGAGAAAGTACCATGCGCCCCTGGTTTCTATTTACACGTGTCCTCGCCATGAGTGTGATGGCTATTAGCTGTCTGGCTCAAACGTCCCCAAACTCACCAGCGCGAGATAAAGCCAACGCGCCACCGGCTGGAGTCACGGTCACCGCCGAACCAGAAGCCGACACAGACAGCGCTGATATTCCGGCCATCGCCCGCGACCGCATCAGTGAGGAAGATTATTTCGCTCTGCGCGATCAGCAGATTCGGATGCAGCGCGGTATTGACGACCTGCTCCGCAATCCGCTCCAGCGCACCAAGGCGATTCGTACCATGGAATTGCAGGAATTTTTTCTGCGCCAGTTGCGCACCGGCGGCGCGCCTCTGGGAACGCTGGCTCCCGCTGCTACCAACGTGTGGACACCGCTGGGCCCGGCGCCAATTCCCAACGGGCAGACGTTTGGCACCGTGGTGGATGCGACCAAAGAAGTTCCTGTTAGCGGTCGAGTGACTGTTATCGCCATCGATCCTGCGGATACGACCGGGAATACCGTCTATGTTGGAACCGCCCAGGGCGGCCTCTATCGCACGTTGGACGGAGGCGCGAATTGGACGCCGCTGATGGATGCAGAGCCGTCATTGGCCATCGGCGCTATCACTGTTGATCCCCTGAATCACAACATAGTTTTTGTAGGAACAGGCGAAGGCAACAACTCTGGGGATAGCTTCTTTGGCGCGGGCCTCTTTATTATCCTCAATGCCACCACCACCGCGAACGTAACCGGCCCCTTCAACTCGAACGGGACCAGCGACATCTTTACCGGACGCTCCATCACACAAATTCTCGTTGACCCGGCGGACGACACAAAAATCCTGGTTTCCACCGGTTCGGGGTTCAGCGGACTGAGTTTTGATACATTCACGCCAACCGCTCTCCCAAGTCGCGGTGTATATCTCTCGACAAACGCATTGTCAGCCTCTCCCACGTTTGCCCGGCTTAGTGTGCCCACTGCAACCTGCCCTGATCCAGCTAACGCGCTATGCAACCGGATCGTGAGTGACATGGTGATCGACCCTGGCAATCCAGCCAAGGTCCTGGTCAATGTGATCGGCCTCGGAAACGCGGGGGATGGTGGTGTTTGGAGCAGCAACTCTGATCCCTTTACCGGGACGGTCGCCTGGACACAACAGTTGATCCTGGGTGGCGCCGGGGGCGTGGTGGGTAAGTTCGCCGTCAATCGCGTAGGGACCACCACAACCTTCGCTCTGGCAGCTTCCGATAGCGCAACCTGCGGCGCCGGCGCCAAGGCGGGCACACTGCGCACTTCTCTGGACGGTGCCACATGGACCCCTGTTGCCGGGGCAACCGGCTTCTGTGGCGGCCAGTGTATCTACGATGAGCCGGTCGCAATCGATCCCGGAAATGCTCATGTAATTTATATCGGCGGCAATGGCGATTCATCCAGTGCGGCGGCACTTTCTTGTGGTACCGCCTCCCTGGCCAAGACCACAGATGGTTCAACTTTCAATCGCAGTGATGCCAGGCTGCATCCTGATTCCCACGCCATTGCCATCGTGCCTTCGAATCCCAGCATCATCTACACCGGCAACGATGGCGGAATTTTCAAATCGGTTGACGCCGGCGCCACCTGGACCAGCTTAAACAACGCAAGCTTCAGCGCCACTCAGTTCCAGAGCCTGGCTCTTCATCCCAAAGACGCCAACTTCATGATCGGCGGCACCCAGGACAATGGCACCGAGCTGATGAATTCAGCCGGCACATGGACGCGCTCTGATTCTGGCGATGGCGGGTACGCTTTGATCGACCAGAGTAGTGTTGACCTTACAAACGTGACCATGTATCACACGTACTTCAACCAGACGGGTGCGACGACGGGCATTATTGGGTACGCGCGTGTCACCAGTACCGCCAATGCCAATGAAGCCGGCTGGACCCCCTTCTTCGGCTGCCCTGCCACCCCCGGTCAGATCACCGCCAACGGTATCAACTGCAACGATAACGTGCTCTTCTATGCTCCCATGGCGTTAGGACCGGGCACGCCCAACACGCTGTACTTCGGCACCGACCATCTCTATCGCTCCGCTGATCAGGGCGTGACAATGACTCCGGTCAGCCAGGCGCCATTCGGGATCAATCCTGCAACAGGAACTCCGGCTCAGGTGAGTTCCATCGGCATCTCGCCGCAAGATGACAATGTGCGTATCGTCGGTTTGGTAGATGGCCAAGTCTTTGCCACCAGCACCGCAGCGAATCCCATGTTCGAAGTTACCGGCCCATGGGGAGCGCATTACGTCGCGCGTGCGGTCATCGATCCAAAGAATTCAAGTACTGCCTACGTTGCGCTCGATGGTTATGGCTTTCCCAATCACGTCTGGAAGACCACCAATCTCAATGCCACCCCGCCCACATGGAGTGCGGCTTCCGGAGGCCTGCCGGATGTCCCGGTGAATTCTTTTGCAATTGATCCCGTCTTCCCGAATTCTTTGTTTGCCGGCACGGACATCGGCGTATTCAGTTCCACGGATGGCGGCACAACCTGGACTCCTTACGGCTCCGGGCTGCCAAGAGTGGCGGTGTTTGACATGGCCATCAACAAGGTCAGCCGGAAGCTGCGCATTGCTACTCACGGCAAGGGAATCTGGGAAATTGCCATCATAAGTCCAACCGGCGCTGTCTCACTGGCTGCCGATCATGTTTCTATTCAAGCCGGTACCACCGCCACGCTGACGGCCTCAGTGGCTCAGGGCAATGCTGCAGCAGTCCCCACGGGCACGATTACGTTTAACGACGGTGCAACTACGCTCGGTCCTGCGGTGGCCCTCAACGCCTCGGCAACAGCGTCTCTGGTTACCGGTCCGTTGACTGCGGGACTTCACAACATAACGGCGGCTTACAGCGGTGACGCGAACTTCGCGCCCGGCACATCCACTGTAGTCGTAATTGATGTGGGTGCGCCTGACTACTCGGTTTCCATTCCCAACTCCTCGGCAACGATTAGTGCAGGTCAATCAGCCACCATTAATATTGACGTGGCCCCGCAACATGGCTTCTCCAGTGCAATCACATTTAGTTGTACCGGGCTGCCTGCAAATTCCAGTTGCTCGTTCAATCCTGCGTCAGTAACGCCGAACGGCTCCGCTGCAAGCACAACGCTCACAATCAGCACCGCGGCGCGGTCACTTGCTGCATCAGTGCGGCCGGTGCGGAAGCCCGGAGCTCCCGTCTTTGCTACCGCTTTGCTCGCTATCTTCGGTGTGATCCTGCTCGGGGCGGGAAAGAAACGGAAGTGGCAATCCGTGACTCTCATGCTCTGTGCTCTTGCCCTGATTGGAGGATTGATCGCCTGCGGAGGAGGGAATCCACCTCCGCCGGTTCAAACCCAGGGTACTCCGGCAGGTACTTTCTCCGTGGTGGTGACGGCTACCTCAGGCGGCGCCAGTCACACTTCCACGGTGACACTCACAGTTCGTTAAATAATTGCAAGCACAAAACCGCGCCCATGTTTCAGGGGCGCGGTTCTCTTTTTTATGAGTATTTAGACGGCTTGCCTGCGTGGGCTTCCTTGCTGGCCTGATATTCGTTCCAAAGTTGCGTGTGGTTCCAGGTCCAAAACGCATTCCTTCACACCGCGCGTCTCCGCGATTCGGCGCCTGATTTTTTCAACTTCTCCCTCCACCACCGGTCCGCTGACAAGCACGCAGCCATCTCTGGCCTGCACCCGTAGCAGTCCGGAATGGGACACTACATGTCCCAGCTGTGAACGTACCCTGTCCACCAACTGGTCGTCGGGCACTATTGCCATCCGGTCCTTAAGGCTCGAACGCAACTCTGCTACCGAACCCAATGCGCGATTCACCCAGTCCCGGCTGCGCTTGCGAAGTCCGCGGCCCAGGAGATGGCCGGCGTGGCTCACCCGGTCACGGGCGTAAGCGCGGCGGCGGGAGCCGCGGTTCGCGTCAAAGATGTACATCGCGGTCGCTCCGATGATCATGCCGCTTACGATCGTAATCGTGTGGTCAAGCCGCTCACGTGTGGTCATAAAAGCCCACCCCCATAATCAAATTTTTTGTATATGAGTAGTTTGATTGGCGGCGGGAGTCTGGAGAGGCCAGGAAAAACGTAAGCTCAAAAAACACTAAAGGCGGCCACACAGGCCGCCTGGTTGGAATCTTGCTTAAAGAACTACAGCAGCTGCACATTTTCCGCTTGCCACCCCTTAGGGCCTTTGACGACGCTGAATTGTACCGGCTGGCCTTCCTTCAGGCTGCGAAAACCGTTCGCTTGAATTGAGGAGAAGTGCACAAAAACGTCTTCCCCGTTTTCACGAGAGATAAAGCCATAGCCTTTCGCGTCATTGAACCACTTAACTGTTCCTTGTTCCATTGTGTTACACGCATTCCTTGTATCTGAATTTGCGCTTTTCTTCAGGTTAGTGCAGGCAGGTGTGCTGGGGTGCAGTTAACTGCTGTACAACGCTTCCAAAAACCGCAGGCACATTATACCCATGCTGGCCAGAGTTGTCTGCGGTGAAATTGCTTTAATCTGCGCATAGAAGGACTCCGGCTATGATACCTTGATTGGAGCCAAATGGTTGTAGCCACAGGAGTTGACATCGCCGAGGTCACCCGGATCAAGGCTGCCGTGGAGCGCTTTGGGCGGCGCTTCCTTACCCGCGTCTTCACTCCAGAAGAGATCCGCTACTGTACTTCCCGGCCGAATACTGCTGAGCGTCTGGCCGCCCGCTTCGCTGCCAAAGAGGCGGGCATGAAAGCTGTAGGTACAGGATGGCGGCACGGCGTCAGCTGGCGCGACCTGGAGGTTGTTCGCCAGCCCGGAGGCAGACCAACTCTTCGCCTCAGCGGGAAATTGGCCGAGTTTGCCGCTCGTCTTGGTTGCAGGCACACGCACTTGTCCCTGAGTCACACAGCAGAGCAGGCGATAGCGTTTGTCATACTCGAATCCTGAGGTTACCCTTACGGGGAATGTCCCAGACCACCCTTACCGCGGAAACCCAGCCCGTCTCAGCGCTGCTTGCCCCCCGAACCGTAATGCTGGCGGTTGCCATGGTCAGCTTTTCCGGCCTGCTGCTGGAACTGGCTATGACACGGCTTTTCAGCGTGGTGCTCTTCTACCACTTTGCTTTCTTTGCCATTTCAGTAGCCTTGCTGGGGCTCGGTTCCGGAGGAGTTTTCGCCCACATACGGCGTGACTGGCTCATGCGCTTTGACTTGGGGACGATGGGGACTCTGATCTGCATTCTTAGCTCTCTGACCGTTCCTGTTGTAGTTTGGATCGTCCTGCACACTCCGGTTTCACTGCAGGTGACGCTCGCCAATTTCGGCAAGCTGACCGTCATCTATCTAGCCACCGCTGTCCCTTTTTTTTTCACCGGACTGCTGTTCTCCGTCTTATTTGCCCGCTCCACCGGCGCAATCTCAATCCTCTATGGAGCTGATCTTGCGGGCGGCGCAACGGCATGTCTGGCGGTGGTTCCGCTCCTGAACACCCTTGGAGCGCCCGACGCTCTTCTGTTCTGTTCCGTGGTGATGGCGCTTGCTGGAGCATTCTGGGCTGGCGAACGAAAAATCGGGCGGATCGCACGTGCTCTGGTCGTCGTAGCTTTAACCTTCTTTGTCTGGGCCCATCACGGGCGCAAGATGGACGTGATTTACGCCAAGGGAGTGTTGCGCGATCCCAAATGGGTGGAATTTTCCAAGTGGAACGCCATCTCGCGAATTGAGGTAAACAACCAGAATGGCTCGCGTTACGTGGTGATTGATGCGGATGCCACCACAGCCATCATGAATGTAGATCCAGCCAAGTGGGACCAGGACCAACCTTCCAATCCCGCGCCCGTTGGCACCGGCATCCCGGGGCAGGGAAGTTTTAACTGGAAGAAAAGTTTGATGGCCGCCGCGCCGTCGCTGGCAAATGTGCTGCGCCCGCGGGGAGACTTTGCCATTATCGGCCCGGGCGGCGGCGTCGACGTAATGCGAGCTGTCGCCAGTGGCAGTCCGAGCGTCACTGGTATTGAAATCAATCCCATCATCGTGAATGACGTCATGCGCGGCGCTTACGCCGACTACTCGTATCACCTTTATGACCTGCCGCAGGTCCACATTCACGTGCAGGATGGCCGCTCTTACATTCGCAGCTCACACGCCCGCTATGACGTGGTGCAGATGACGCTCGTGGACACCTGGGCTTCCACTGCCGCTGGCGCATTCGCCCTGAGCGAGAACAATCTCTATACCCTCGAAGCTTTTCGCGAGTACTTTGATCACCTCAAGCCCAACGGCATGATCGCCATCACTCGCTGGGAGTTTAAGCGCCCGCGTGAAGCGTTGCGCGTTGTATCGCAGGGAATCGAGGCCCTGCACCAGTTGGGCGTTTCTGATCCGCGCAACAACTTTGTGATCATCGCCGATGGAGGCCTGAATGAAGATGGCCGGCCCGTTCTTGTGCTGGCCAAGAAGTCAGCGTTTACTCCGCAGGAGTATGCGGCTATTGCGGCCCATGTGGCCGCGAATCCGAACCTTGTCTGGCTCAATCCTGATCCACAGCACGCGGGGTTGCAGTCTCTCCCGCAGGCTGCGCAGGAATTTCAGAAGTTGATTGCATCCAATGATCCTCGGGCTTTTGCCCGCGGCTACGCCTATAACGTTGGCCCCGTAGATGACAACACACCTTTCTTCTTCTTCACCCTGAAGACCGGCTACGTGCTCAAAAACATCGCTGCGGGAACTGGCAAGGGCATGGATTGGCGGATCAATCTTGGGGTGGTCGTTCTGGGAATGCTGTTGATCATTTCTCTGGTTGCTGTGCTGGCTTTTTTGATTCTGCCACTTCTTCTCCATGGGCGAGAGCCGGGAGCGTCAAGACCCACATTGCCCAGCTTGGCTTATTTCATTGCTCTCGGTTTTGGTTACATCCTGGTGGAAATATCGCTGATCCAGCGATTCGTGCTGTTCCTCGGCCATCCCACTTACGCACTGACCGTCGTGGTATTTCTGCTCCTGCTTTCAAGCGGCGCGGGCAGCATTGCCGCGCGACGCTTTATGTCCAGCAGCAGGCGCCTGCTGCCGTTACTCGCGTCGGTCACCGCCGTCATCTGCGTTTATCTTGTGCTGGTGCCATGGCTGCTGGCCGCGACCGTAGGATATCCATTCTTCTTCAAGCTTCTGCTCAGCGGCTTAGTTCTGGTTCCACTTGGCTTCCTGATGGGTATGCCTTTTCCCACTGGTCTGCGGCTGATTGACACGGTGGAATGGGCCTGGGCATTGAACGCTGCCGCCAGCGTTCTCGGCTCCGTGATGGCCATGGTCATTGCCATTCACTTCGGGCTCACCGTGACCCTGGCCTGCGCGGCTGTTGCCTATCTGCTTGCCGCCGCGTGTTCCCGCACCTGGAGGTTTGTCTGAAACATTTCTTTCAAAAATATTAGAGACTGCGGTCCTGATTTTTCGCCTCGCAACCGAAATTTTTTGTCACAATAGGCAACAGCCATTCTGGAAAATTACTTCAACTGCCGATGACGCCTATTCTCGAGGTGCGGAATCTCATCAAGGACTTTACCGGCCACCGTGCCGTTGCGGGCATATCGTTTTCGATCCCGCAAGGGAGCTTCTTCTCTCTTCTGGGACCTTCCGGCTGCGGAAAGACAACTACGCTACGGATGATTGCCGGTTTTGAACAGCCCACTTCAGGCGAGGTGCTGCTCAAAGGCGAGAACGTGAATGATCGGAAGCCCTATGAACGGAATGTAAGCACCGTGTTCCAGAATTACGCTCTTTTTCCTCATCTTTCGGCGCGCGGCAATATCGAATTCGGGCTCAAGCGCCAAAAAGCAGACCACGCGGAGAAGCGTGTTCAAGAAATCCTGAAACTGGTTGGCCTTGCTGGCAAAGAGGACCGGCGTCCTGCACAGCTTTCCGGTGGTGAACGTCAGCGAGTGGCTCTGGCTCGCTCACTGGTGCTGCAACCGGATGTGCTCCTGCTGGACGAGCCCCTGGCCGCCCTCGACCCGAAACTGCGCAAACAAATGCGAGTGGAACTCAAGGCCATGCAGCGACGCGTCGGCATTACTTTTCTCCTTGTTACGCACGACCAGGAAGAAGCGCTCTCCATGTCTGATTACGTGGCGGTGATGAATGAGGGCAACATTGAACAACTGGCTCCGCCGGAAGAGGTCTATCTCCGGCCGCGCACGCGCTTCGTCGCCGGCTTTCTCGGCGCCATGAACTGGATCGGCGGCGTCGGCATACGCCCTGAGGCTACTCGCATCGCTGCCAAGCTGGATGCCGAGGGGCCACGCTCATGTTCCGCCACTGTCACGGATTCAGTCTTTCTCGGCGACCGCGTGCAGGTGCTGGTGCGGCTTGCCAGCGGAAAGGAAGCGATGGCTCAAGTCGCGCGCGGTTCCGCCGTGTTTCAACCCGGGCAAGCGGTCCAGCTTTGCTGGAATCCTTCTGACGAGATGACCTTCTCGTGAAACTGCGCTCCTGGTTTCTGCTGCCTGGCTGGCTCTGGATGGCTGTCCTCTTTGCCGCGCCGTTCGCCATTGTGCTGGCGTATAGCTTCCTCACGCGTGGCGTTTACGGCGGAGTGGAACATCCGTGGACAGTTGAAAGCTACCAGCGCATTGTTGATCCGCTTTACCTTGAAGTCTTGTTGCGCTCGTTTTTGATGGCGCTGGTGGCCACTGTGCTCTGCCTGTTTTTTGCGTTTCCCGCAGCGCTGTTCATCTCGCGCGCTTCAAAACACAAAAATCTCTATCTCCAGCTGGTAATGCTGCCCTTCTGGACCAGCTTCCTGGTGCGCACTTACGCCTGGATGTTCCTGCTGCGCGATACCGGCCTGATCAACACCGCGCTGCAAGCCCTGCATATCATTCATGCTCCGTTGCCGTTGCTCTATAACGACGGCGCAGTGCTCCTCGGCTTGGTCTACGGATATCTGCCATTCATGGTGCTGCCCATCTACGCCATACTAGAACGCCTTGATCCATCACTGCCTGAAGCTGCCGCCGATCTTGGCGCTCGCCCTGTGGCAACTGTTTTTCGCGTGATTGTGCCGCTCTCGCAGCCCGGAATTGTTGCCGGTTCCGTCCTCGTCTTCATCCCCTGCCTGGGCGCGTATCTCACTCCCGACCTGCTTGGGGGCGGACGCACCGTGCTGGTCGGCAACCTGGTGCAGAACCAGTTCACCAGCGCCCGCGATTGGCCGTTTGGCTCGGCGGTATCCATGATGCTCATGTTTCTGGTCACCTTGCTGCTCTGGGGATTTCTGCGGCGGGAAAGCGAGCAATTGGCATGAGACGCTGGCTTGGTGTGTATGCGATTGCGTTCTTTGCCTTCCTGCATTTGCCTCTGCTCACGCTCGCCATCTTTAGCTTCAACTCTTCACGGTTTACCGTGTGGCAGCATTTTTCGCTGACATGGTATCGCGCCATCTTCAGCGACACGCAGCTCATGGAAGGCGCCTGGAATAGTATTGTCATCGCGCTTCTTGCCACCGCCATTTCCACCATCCTGGGAACGTTATGCGCTTACGGCTTGTGGAAGCGCAACTCGCGCCTGCTCACGGGGACGTTGTATCTCTCGCTGGTCACGCCTGAAATCGTGACCGGCGTTTCTCTGCTGGCGCTTTTTCAATGGACCTTCCGCTGGTTCCACTGGCGACTAGGCCTGTACACGGTAGTGTTGGCCCACATTGCCTTCTCGCTGGCCTATGTAGTGATCGTAGTCTCCGCGCGCCTGCGGACTATTGCCCCGAGCCTGGAAGAAGCCGCCATGGACCTTGGCGCTACGGAGTTTCAGGCGTTCTTTTACGTGATGCTGCCGGCGCTCGCGCCCGGAATTATTGCGGCGGCATTGCTGGCGCTCACGATTTCCTTTGACGACTACGTCATTACCAGCATGGTGGCCGGCGTAGATTCGCAAACCTTGCCCATGGTGATTTACTCCATGGCCCGTCGCGGCGCCAGCCCGGTGATCAATGCGATCTCCGCGCTGGTGACGGTGGTGTTTGGCGTTGTCATCCTGATTTTTGAAAGGCTGCGTGCAGCATGAACCGGCGCACCTTCCTTGTGGGCGGCGCAATGACAACTCTCGCCGGGTGCATGCGTGACAAGCGACCGAGGCTGAACGTCTATAATTGGTCAGCCTACGTCGCTCCGGACACCATTTCCAATTTCGAAAACGAATTTGGTGTGCGCGTCCGCTACGCCACGTATGAAAGCAATGAGGAAATGCTGGCCAAGGTGCTGACCGGCAACTCCGGCTGGGACGTGGTTTTTCCCACTTACAATCGCGTTGAACCCATGCGGGAGTACGGTCTGGTGCAGCCCCTCCGGCATGAATGGCTCCCCGGCCTCAGCAACCTTGATGCGCGCTTCCGTGCGCCGCAATGGGACCCCGGACTTGAATGGTCAATGCCTTACATGTGGTTCGCCACGGGCATTGTTTATAACCGCCAGGTCCAGCCCCCACTCCAGGCATGGGCAGGTCTTTGGGACATTCGGCTGAAGAATCGGCTGACCATGCTCGATGACCCTGAAGACATGCTGGGTGCGTGTCTAAAAAAGCTCCATCTGCCCTTCAGCAGCACTGATCCTGCTGAATTGCACCGCGCTGAGCAGGAAGCAATCGCGCAGAAGCCGCTGCTGCGCGCATATCTGAACGCAGAAGTGCGCGATCAGTTGGTCTCCGGAGACGTGCTGGCCGCGCAACTCTGGTCCACTACAGCGCAACAGGCGATTGATGACGCCCCGCATCTCTCGTTCGTTTATCCAGCTGAAGGGTTCCCGTTTTACTGCGACTGCGCCGTGATCCTGCGCGAAAGTACCCGTACCCGGCTGGCGCATCAGTTCCTCGACTACTTGCTGCGTCCAAAAGTTTCTGCTGCTATTGCTGACTACACACGTACCGCCACAGCCAACGGCGCGGCACATGACCTGCTGCCGCTCTCAACCCGGAACAACCCCAACCTGTATCCGCCCGACGAGATTTTCCGTCGCGGCGAATGGCCGCGCACCCTTCCTCCCGCGGCACAGAAGCTGCGCGACCGCATCTGGACTGAAATCAAGTCGGCATAGGCCTTGCAAAACCGTAATCTCTTCGCTATGCCCTGTCAGTATGGTTTTCACAACCTTCAAAAAACATTGATCCTTCATAAGAAATTTCACAATCCGAGCGGGCAAGTGGGCGAAATGTTACGTTGGTTTGCCACCCGCAATTGACCCTGATTTTTCAGCACGATATAATCCTGTTTAGCCTCTCGGGCGGGAGTAACTCAGTGGTAGAGTGCGACCTTGCCAAGGTCGAAGTCGCGGGTTCAAATCCCGTCTCCCGCTCCATAGATTTTTAAGGGCTCCTTTTATCGCCCTCGCTTGTACACGGGGGGTCATCTTGAGGAAAGCCTGCGACACGGGGCGCGGTACCCAAGTGGTAAGGGAGAGGTCTGCAAAACCTTTATGCGTCGGTTCGATTCCGACCCGCGCCTCCAAATTTCTCAAAAAGTTACAACAAGCTCTGAATCCCCTTGCTTTGGCGCTGTAGCGAGGAATGTAGCGCCTTGCTGTCGAAAGAGATTGATTCCCGCGTCCTGTTCAGGCCAGAATTGCGTCCGAATTCACCACCCCAAAGGAGAGCCTCATGCAAGGCACTGGCGAAGCCGTCAGTCTGGACTCGGCACGTTTAACAAACTTGAAAAGCAGAACCGGCTTTTGGGACTACTACTGGCGTTGAATTTCGCCGCCGTTCTGGGGCTCTGCATTGTGGCATTCGGGAAAAGAAGTATTTCCGGAGTCGGTAAAATCGAAGCGACGAGCATTTCCTTGCGCGACCCGCACGGCAGGGTTATTGGCGAGATCGGTTCACAACAGGGGCTGGGAACAGACGAAAATCTGTATCGACCGTTCATCAAGTTTTGGGATCGTGGCAAGGATCCGGTAATGACGCTCTACGGTACAGGACTCAATCTGATGCAGCCCGATTACGGAACTGCCGAATTTAATTTTCTGGGTATCGACATTTCAAGCAAAGCCAAGGATGGGGGGCAGGACCATTTCCTGCTGAATAATGACATGTGGTCGTATATGTCGCACGGGGGGGAATTCCAAGTTTTACCGACTAATGACGGCATGAACTTAACAGTCTCTACCTTCGGGACAAAGGGTGATTCGACCAGCCAATTTGGCGTTCTTACAGACTTGCAGGAGTCGCGTATGTTCGTTGCAGCACACAACAATGAAGTCGATGTCAACGCGACTCCCTTTGGGACTCAAATCATTCGTGGCAAAAGCAGATAGGTTCCGTCTCCATTATTCTTCTTTGGTCGCGTATAGATAAACGGTGCTGCCATCCTTGTCTTTGCAAAACAGATCAGCAAGGGCCTTTGCTGATACCTCTTCTCCTTTTTGAGTGCAATTGTATTCTTGCAGGACGCGCATCGAGCACGTTGCGTGCGGGTCCAGATTGTTGACGGTAGTGAGATCACAAGTGGCGTGAATCTTTTGGTCGCCCCGCTTCAGTACGAAGTGTATTTCCTCGTGGTCGTAAGCTGAGTTTAAGAAGGACTCATGGATCTGATTGCCCTGCTTATCCAAGTAAACGTCCGTTCGCTCGACCACTCGATATTGATTGCGATTGCAGCCCGAAACCAAAGAACCTAACGTCAGCAGCAAAGCCATTGCGAATAGCTGTGTTTTTCTCATGCGATACGTTCGCTAAACTCCCTTGCCCTCTGATTTTGGCCGCTCCCGGCGTCGTCCGTGCAACTCCATATCGGCAGAGGCTTCGCGAATGAACTTCAAATCATCCTCCGTCAATCCGAGTGCCCTGTTTATTCCTTCGTCTAAGCCGCTGCTGTAGCCATCCTCATAGCGTCATTCCGGTGGGAAGTGAAGAATGGTCGTCCTCGGTCTTTGCCATGGCCCACGCATCGTATCGCATTTCGACCAAAAAACAACCCGTTTTCATCCATCGAGCTTTTACAATTCCTCAATCAATGAGACCAGTAACAACACACATCCGGCTCTTATACAGGACTTTTCTCTCCTTCGAGTATGAGGTGAACACTACTTACCGCAAAATCGTAGTGCCCCGATGGCCCCAAGCTCCTTGGCGCAATAGACTCCCCCATGTGCTGTATGGCTGCGTAATGTGGTCGTTTGCATGGGTGGATCGTCTTTCGACTCTCTGGCGAGGCAACGATAACGACCAAAGCCGAAGGATGATCGATTTTTTTAAGACTTACCTTCGATGCGACCGTATTGTTGGCAGCTTTGCGATCAAGCTTTGGCGTCACACTCTGATGCATACAGCCGAGCCCCATTTGTTGTTAGACAGGTCCACGGGGTTGGAACATCGATGGCTGCTTCATTGGGGTAAAGAGCTTCCGCACGAGCAGCACATGACGATTACCTCGTATGGGAAGACGAGGATTCTCAACATGGTTCTCCTTCATCTCGGTTCAGACTTGAAATTGGCTCAGCGTGACTTTTTTCGCGACATCTACTGCCGTTCTGATTTGCAACAGAATCTCTTGAAAGCAGAGGAAAAGCTGAGCATCGTTCCCGATCTCAAAACGTACTAATTTGACTCAAAGCGGAATCCGACTCGATTTACTGGAAACTGGCCGCCAGCGTTTGAGGGGCTTGTATTCGCCGGTTTTCCAGTCAGACAGCTCAGGAAAGCCGCAAAGACTCGGCTCAATATCGAAAGTGAGAAGTGTTTTATCCTGAAACCGGATTTCGATAGTGTAATCATCAGGCGAGCTGCCGAGTTCCACAAAGTCAACGATCTTGCCCTTGACTTGCGGAAACCGGAGAACACGTCTAAAAGGGGCAGCTTTCTTCGCTGTGCGGGAATGTTTAACCTTTTTTGAACCCATGTCTTGCCCTCTGTAATCCTTTAAAACCCTCATTCTGGACGTTGCAGAAATGCGATAACGCAGCCAAGTAGAAGCCAGGGAATGTCTCTCCAGCGGGCATACCGGAAGTGCCGCAAAGTTTAAGGTGACATCTTCGGGGGCCTGTAGCGAATATTGTAGCGAGTGCCTGCTCAGTTAAGCTTGTTCCGCTTGCGCACATTCGTCCCCCAAATTCCCTTCAACTCCAACCTCCTACAAACCCCTCTAAATCTAGGTTTTAGGTCTGCAACACCTTTTATGCGTCGGTTCGATTCCGACCCGCGCCTCCAACAATTCTGTCGCTGCGCTCCAAACCGCTTGCGGAGCTTGTTCCGGCTTAAAGCATGAATGCTCCTGAAGCTCGCTGCTCGGCGCGCAAGTCGGCCTCGCAGCGGGCTAATCCCGGCTAGTGTTCTGTCGCTGCGCTCCAAACCGCTGCGGCGACGCAGCTCCCTCTTAAAGTATGAATGCTCCTGAAGCACGCTACTCGGCGCGCGAGTCGGCCTCCGCAGCGAGCGAATCATGGCTAGTGTTCTGTCGCTGCGATCCAAACCGCTCCAGCGACTCAGTTCCCCCTTAAGTCTGAATGCTCCCGAAGCGCGCTGCTCGGCGCGCGGGTCCGGCCTCGCAGCGATTGTTGCCACTGTTATATCGCTGCGCTCCAGACGGCTGGGGAAATCCACGAAAGGAAGCGATGACGGGATTGGAGCAGAAAAAAGCCAAATTTTGATCAGGCGACCAGGACGTGAGAGTGAGCCTGGCACACGGCTGCATAGCCCTGCTCGTCCTGAGCGCTGGCAAAGGGCAAGCGAGGATACGCGCAATGCAGATGAAATGCGCTTTGGTTCAAAGCCTCATTCCAGAGCTCTTCCAGTTCAAGGGCAGCTTCTTTCTTGCCTTGCTCCCAAAGGACTGCCACCATCTCTCCGAAGACGGTGAGCCCGAGACCTTGGCTGATCGCATGTTTTCGCGCCTCGCTCAGCAGTTTGCCGACGGACTTCTTGAAAAAATCACGGTGGGGCTTGGCATTTACCATGAAGGTAGCGAGCGTATCTTCCGCATCGTACATGGCAAAGCGGCCATCCCGGGCGTAGCTGCGAATGTTGATTCCAAACTCGCGCAGCTCTTTTACCAGCAAATCCCGGTGCGCGGCCGTAGCAACAATCACAACAGAATTGCCGACATGTAAGCCCGATGAGACGATGCCGCAAAGGCGCTTTATCAACGCCGAATCGTTGTCGTACATGTGCACGGAATGGACAGCAGCCCCGGACATATGGATGTAGGATGCCGCCCCGGGGGAAAAGATACCCCATCGGCGGTACCAGACGGATTTTATCAAAAGAAGTTTGAGTTACACAGGCGCAGTACCTATCTGACACCCCATGTCCCAGCCCACGCTGTCGGTTCCGAGTCGTGTTGCGATGCAAACGGCTTGGAATCATCATATGCGGATTTCGCCGCGCTTCGGAGGAAGGTTTCAGGCTGCGGCGTGTTCGCAAGCTTAATCCTTTGCTACGATGAATCTGAAGGTGAACTCGCATGATTGAGACTAAGACGCGTGAGGCTGTCGTAATTGATGCCGTACGCACGCCTTTGGGGCGGCGGGATGGCATGTTGAAGGAATGGCACCCAGTAGACCTGCTGGCCCACACTCTGGGCGGGCTGGTGCAACGCAACAAGCTAGATCCCAGGCTCATTGATGATGTGATCGGCGGGTGCGTGATGCAGGTTGGCGAGCAGAGCGTAAATGTCACGCGCAATGCGGTGCTGGCTGCTGGATTTCCTGAATCAGTGCCTGCAACCACCGTGGACCGGCAATGCGGTTCCAGCCAGCAGGCCATTCATTTTGCTGCGCAGGGTGTGATCGCCGGCAGTTACGACGTGGTGATCGCCTGCGGAGTCGAGAGTATGACCCGTGTCCCTATGGGTTCGGCGGCCGCGTCCGGGCCGGGCAAACCGTTTGGCCCGGCGATGATGCGTCGATACAGCAACACCCGTTTCAATCAGGGAATCAGCGCGGAAATGATGGCGGAACGATGGAAACTGGACCGCACCAGCCTGGACCAGTACAGTCTCGAAAGTCATCGCAGGGCAGCGCGCGCCACGGAACAAGGGTGGTTCTGCCGCGAAATCCTGCCTACTCCGGTAAAGACGGAGAACGGCGCCCAAGTGGGGTCATGCGACGAAGGAATTCGCTCTGACACGACGCTGGAAAAAATGGCGACGCTCAAGACAGTCTTCAAATCTGATGGCGTGATCACTGCCGCAAATTCATCCCAGATAACGGACGGGGCTGCCGCGGTCCTCATCATGGATCGCGGTAAGGCAGAGAGCCTTGGGTACAAGCCAATGGTACGCTTCGTGAGCTTTGCTCTTGCCGGAGAAGACCCTGTGCTGATGCTGTCGGCGCCCATCCCGGCGACGCGCAAAGTGTTAGAGCGGGCGCACTTGAAGCTGGAAGATATTGATCGTGTAGAGATTAACGAAGCTTTTGCGAGCGTGGTGCTGGCTTGGCAAAAAGAGACCAGCGGCAACATGGATCGTGTGAACGTGAATGGCGGTGCCATAGCCCTGGGACATCCTCTGGGAGCCAGCGGAGCGCGCCTGATGGCGACTCTGGTCCATGAAATGGAACGCTCCGGCAGCCGCTACGGTTTGCAGACGATGTGTGAAGGTGGCGGGATGGCCAATGCGGCCATCATCGAACGGCTTGCCTGATCTGCACTTTACTTACAGCTTGTCTTCAGCTTGAGTTTCTGGCCCGGAACAAGGGTGCCACCCTCCGGGCAGCGCCTTCTGTGCCGCATTTCCATGCGGTTTTTCTCTTGCGGTGACAATACAATAGTAGAGTCCGTCTAAAATGACGTTGACTTATGTGGACCTTTGTCAGTCGCGGTGTGGAGAGCTCTCCTTTCAGCTTGTGCCATGAGCCTGCTGGTAAACGGTGGACTGGCGCCCTATCGGTGTCCAGCGTGGTACACCTTGGCGTGCTACTGTTGCTTTGCTGGCCGGCTGCCCCGAGCTTTGTTAAGCCGAATCTACTGGCCCAAGGTGAAGGCGGCAAGTCTGCTCCGGAAAGCGTTGCCTTGTACCTGCCGCAGGATATTGCCGCAGCTAGTACCACGGAACCCAGGTTGCCCCTACCGCTTGTTCATCAACCGCAATCAAAAAAGAGCAAGCCCCAAAAGAGGCACAACGTTCTTGACCAGGAAAAGCCTGGTAGCAATGAGATTGGCTCGCAACTTGGCTCCAGTGCAGATGGTCCAGCTTTTGGGGACGAAGTAAAACCTGCTCTTCCTGTCTCTTTTAGTGATCCCACCATTGCGCGCACAGAAGTTCCACCTGGGCTGCAGGGCGACGTGATTGTTGAGATCACTATCGACGCAGAAGGAAAGGTTTCAGAAACAAAACTGCTTCAGGGTGTTGGACACGGAATCGATGAAAAGGTGATTGCCGCAGCTCGCGCGTGGCACTTCCATCCCGCCACGCGAAATGGTGTGGCTGTCCTATCTAAGCAAGACTACCGGTTTCATTTCCCAAGTTGAGCTTCCGGCATAGTACTTGCATCCGGCATCAAACTATGAGTACGTCTCTATTAGTCTCATGTCTGTGCCACTCTGGTTTTTCGTCCTTTCAGTCGCGGTAATTGCATGGCAGGCCTTCCAGTTGTTGATGGCCTTGTTTGCGCCGCTCATGCGCTATCAGATTGAGCGCTTAGAAGTTCCCGCCATAGATTCAGAGAAGTTCCTGCGAACTTTGGAAGCTCTGACAGACGCTCAGGTCAACCATCACAGCAGACTTAAAGTTTTCACCAATGGTGAGGAGTTTTACAACGCGGAACTTCAAGCCATTCGAGAGGCGACCAGAAGCATCAATCTTGAGGCATATATTTTTCAGCGTGGGCATGTGGCCGGAAAGTTTATTGCGGCGCTGGCTGAGCGCGCCCGGGCCGGGGTGAGGGTGAATCTTGTGCTTGATGCCATGGGAAGCTTCTCAACTTCCCGAGCATATTGCCGAGAGCTGCTCGATTCTGGAGGCAAAATCAGCTTTTATCATCCCTTCAGCTGGCGAAGTGTAGCCAGCATCAACAACCGTACCCATCGTGAACTGCTGGTGGTGGACGGGAGCTGCGGATTCATTGGCGGAGCAGGCATTGCCGATCACTGGCTTATCGAAAAGAAAAACCACCGGCGCTGGCGAGATACCGTGATTCGGGTGGAAGGAGACGTAGTTTCCAATCTGCAGGCCACCTTCGCCGAAAACTGGCTGGAAACAACGGGCGAAGTCATTTTTGGTGATGAGTACTTCCCGGAACTGAAAGCAGCGGGCAATGCCAAGGCCATGCAGATCAATAGTTCTCCATCCGCGGGCGGGTCTACTCGCGCTCGTATCCTGTTTCAGGCCCTTGTATCAGCTGCCCGCAGCAACATCCGGATTACTACGCCCTATTTCCTGCCGGATTCCAGCATGTTACGGGAGCTGGTTCGGGCAGCCCAGCGCGGAGTCAACATTGAGATCATAGTTCCGGGCAAGAAAAGCGATCATGGCCTGACGCGAAGTTCCAGCCGTCGCTTGTACGGCAATCTTCTGCGGGCCGGAGTACGCATTTATGAATATCAACCGGCCATGATTCACGCGAAAGTCATGGTGGTTGACGGTTTATGGTCTGTAACCGGTTCCACGAACTTTGATAATCGCTCTTTCGGCATTAATGATGAAGTTAATCTCGCCGTCTGCGACCAAGCCTTAGCTGCTGAGCTTTCTGAGGACTTTGTCGCGGATGTTGCCTCCAGCCGCGAAGTTACTCTGCAGGATTGGAAGAGGCGTTCCCTGGTGGAAAAATTACATGAAGCTGTTGGGTGGGCTCTACAGCGTCAGCAGTAGGGAGCTTTTCTGCTTCCGTACAGTTTTTGAACGGCTGCTGCGCAACCAAATGCAGTCTTAATCTTTTCTTTAATCTTGAACACGGATTTGCGGTTCGTTCTTAGATTGGATTCATCTATAACTCAACAATAGAGCTTTTTCATGAAGGGCAGGTCTGCCACCGAATGAAGTAAGCTCTGCCCGCCTTTGAAACTTAATCTGTTTAACAGGCCAAAACCCCGAAGCTTGTACGAGTAGCAAGCTATGCCTAGGGAAACCGAGATCAGATTGTTAGCTATGCAGATAGTAATTATTTATTGCGAGCTAGCACTCTTCGCGATAGCATCTTCAATCGGAAGGAGCTATATGGATACGCAACAAATTATTTCGGAGTTGGAATCTGAACGGGACCGTCTGGATCAGGCAATCACTGCTCTTCGTGGTTCCATGCGCGGCCATCGAGGTCCAGCGGGCCGCGGCAGACGAGGGCGTCGCCATCTAAGTGCAGCCGCTAAAAGACGCATATCAGAGATGATGAAAAAGCGCTGGGCGGAGCGCAAACGGGCGATGAAAGCTACCTAGGAGCAAGAAGTAGGAAGGAAAAGGTATAAAGCGGGCTGCCGAGCAGGCGGCTCTCTTTATTTACGGCAAAAACTGCCTTATGGACGGAGCTCCGGCGTTTGCGGAAATTTCTAACAGCGTTCCGTGTTGTGCCGATTGAAAGAGCTCCCGCCGTTCCGCAACTGCGCCGGAAAACGCACCGCGATGGTGTCCGAACAGCTCGCTTTCCGCCGGCCTCGCTGATAGTGCTGCAATGAAATGAAACAAAGGGATACCGATTTCTCTTCTGCCAAGCTGATGAATGCTGCGTGCGAGCACCAGCTTCCCTGTTTCAGTTTCTCCCTCCAGCAGGACGGTGATGTCGCTTAGTTCGGCCGCCTCTTGTACGCGGCGCAACTGACAAAGGACTTGCTCACGAAAACCGAGCACCCGATTGGGGAATCGCGCCAATGACCCTAAAGCAGGGATCGAGCTCCAGTGACAAGGAGTTCCAGGCCCAGCAGTCCGCTAACGACAACAATAGCCCGCCTCAAGATACTGGGTGTCATCCACCGCGCCAGCACGCATCCGACGATCACGCCAGGTATTCCGCCCAATAAGAGATCTTTAAGGATAGCACCGCTGATGCTTCCGAAACTGAAGTGAAAAATCGCGCCCAACCCCCCAACAGCAGTTCCGAACACCAGGTCTGTACCAACCGCCTCCGCTGCACTGAGGCCGGAAAAGTTAAGCAGCAACAGTGTAGCGAGCGCCCCCGCGCCTGCGGCTGAAAATCCTGTTTCAATCCCGATAGGCAGCGCCATCCATCCCAGCCATGAAGCCGGGCGGTCGCTGGCTCGCTTTTTCAGACTGTCGTTGTTACGCAAGCTGGTTAAAACAGAACAGAGAATCAGCACGCTGCCAATGGCGAGGAGCACGGCAGGCTTGGACAGCCGCGCATTGGCTCCATGCAAGAGATACGTCCCCCCTAGCACTCCGGGTACGGCGCCGAGCAACATGCGCCCAAGGCAGCGAAAATGGACTTGCCTTCCGGAGAGATAAAAAGGTGTTGCAAGCAAGCGAACTGCGGTCGTGAACACAAGTGCGGTACCAACTGCGTCGGCTGCCGGTATTCCTGCAAGGAGTACCAGAGCAGGCGTAGCCAGGCTTCCACCGCCCACTCCAGTGAGCCCCAGAATGACTGCAATCGCAAATCCAATCAGCACCTGCATATCACTGATCCTGGAGAGTTATGCTGTGAATGCCGCATTCCAATTTCTTCCCTGACCAGCGTCCGGAGCGGGGATCCGTAGGATTCGTGGGAAGACCGGTGCATGGTTCACAACCGATGCTGCAATAGCCCTGCTCGTACAAAGGGAGCATCTCAATGTCGTGTTCCTCGATGTAGCTCAGTACCCTCCTCCAATCCCAATCTGCGATGGCATTCACTTTCAGAATTTCCTTTCCGCAGGGCAGTCGGTGCATTTCCATCTTTTTCACACTGGCACGAGTGGGCGATTGCTCCCGGCGCAAGCCGGTGAACCAGATCTCGAACTCCTCCAGCGCGTGCATGAGCGGGGCAACTTTACGCGCCTGGCAGCACTGAGCAGGATCAACCAGATACAACAAACCCAGTGCGCGCTCCTGCTCTGCAACGGTTGTGGCAGGAAGCAGGTTGACCAGATTCAAATTCCAGGCTGCCGCAATGCGGTCGCGATATATATATGTCTCGCGGAAGTGATATCCCGTATCGAGAAACAGCACTGGAATACCTGGAAACCAATGGCGAATGATATCCAGCACTACCATATCCTCGGCCTGAAAACTTGACGTGATGCAGGCCCGCCCAGGTTTGTCCTGAAGCACGCGATGAATGATTGCCTCCGCCGTTTGATACTCGTTTAAATCAAGCGAATGGGTTGTCATGCACTCCTCCTGCCAGCCTGTCCAGGCGTTGCAGCAACCCGGCCACAATGTCGCCGGACGCTGCCTCTGCCGACGAAATTTCAAACAAGTATTCGTGCCCGAAGATTGCTTCGAATATCCGCCTGCAGCTCAGGCGCTGTCTGTGCGGGCACGGAGAAAAGTGTGATCGCTCCGGAAGCTTGCATTGCCCTTGCCGCAGCTTTCAGTTGATCCGGATCAAACTCGTCCGCGGAAAGCACCTGCGCGTTCCAGCCGCGGGCAAAAATCGTCCGCTCCAGCACCGGAGCCAGCTCCGGCCGGTCCATGATCCATACTGCCGCGGGAGGGTGACCGTTGCGCCGAATGCGTTCTGAAAGCCGGACCCTCTCAACACCTATTGTTTCCGGCTTTAAACTTTGGCTCTCAATGATCATGCCGGCGGCAACCGTGCCGTTGTGCATGGGATCGATGAGTATAAAACTTCCAGTGATCCGATTTTGGCCATAAGGATCAAAATGCAATGGCTGCGTAGTTTCAATTGTGACGCAGCCGATATCATTCATCTGCAGCAGGCCTGCTTCAGTTTCGCGAAGCGTATTCACATCTACGCGATGGCAAATCCGTGTCACTGTTGCCGGCACGGTGCGGGTGGTGTGCTTCAGCAGAAGTTTTTTCCCTGCTCGCATCGGCTCGTGATGCATCCAGATCAGGTGGGCTTGTATCCGGGAAGAGGTCTGAGGCCGTGAATCCGGAGCGGCTAACATGTGGCCGCGGCCCAGATCGATTTCATCCTGCAACGTTACGGCCACCGAACTGCCCGGCAATGCACAATCCAGCTCACCATCAAACGTGATGATTGACCGTATTCTTGTCGTCAAGCCTGAAGGCAATGCGATGACGGGTGCTCCTGTGTGCAATACTCCGGAGCTGACGCGGCCTGCAAAGCCGCGAAATCCAGCATGGGGACGGAGTACGTATTGGACCGGAAACCGTAGCGCTCCGGTAGTAGCAGCACGAGTCGCCGGAAGCTCTTCCAGCAACCGGAGAAGCGTTGGTCCCTGATACCACTCCATTTGGCTGCCGCGCCGTACGATATTGTTTCCATGCAGAGCGCTTACCGGCACCGTGTATGTGTTTTGCACTCCCAACTTCAGGCAAAATTCCTGGAAATCCTGAGCTACAGCGCGAAAGGCGCTTTGACTGTAGTCAATCAGGTCCATTTTGTTGATGGCCGCAACGATGTGGTCGATTCCCAGAAGCGTGGAAATATAGATATGGCGCCGCGATTGCGGCAGAAGCCCTTTACTCGCATCGATCAAAATAACCGCGGCATTCGCCGTAGAAGCGCCGGTCGCCATGTTACGGGTGTACTGCTCGTGCCCCGGCGTATCAGCGATGATGAATTTCCGCCTTGGCGTAGAAAAATACCTATAGGCGACATCAATCGTGATCCCTTGTTCTCTTTCCGCCCGCAAACCGTCGGTAAACAATGAAAGGTCCATAGGGCCGCTTGAGCGGTTAATACCACTCTTCCGCACCGCGGCAATCTGGTCTTCGTATAGGCCCTTGGAGTCATACAGCAAGCGTCCGATGAGTGTGGATTTGCCATCGTCCACGCTTCCGGCGGTGGTCAAGCGCAGCAGAGAGCTGCCCGGAGCAATAGAGACGGAGGCGTGCGTATTAACCCTTGCTGCCTGAACTGTTGCCTGCAACATCAGAAATAGCCCTCCCGTTTTTTGACTTCCATGGAGCCTTCTTCATCGTGGTCAATCACCCGGTTCTCACGCTCCGAACGCCGGAATGCGAACATCTCCCTGATGATGAGCGGCACGGTATCCGCATCGGATCGAATGGCGCCCGTGCAGGGGGCACAGCCGAGAGACCGCATGCGGCAGCGAACCATTGTGGGCCGCTCTCCGGGCAGCAGCCGTACTCCTGGATGGGTGAGAAGGATCTGATCGCCGCGAACTACTGCTTCGCGTGCCTGGGAGAAGTAGAGCGGCACAATGGGAATCTTTTCCGCCTCGATGTAGAGCCACACATCAAGTTCGGTCCAGTTTGAGAGAGGAAAGATTCGAATGCTCTCTCCCTGATTGTGGCGGCCATTGTAGAGGCTCCAGAGCTCCGGGCGCTGATTTCTCGGGTCCCACTGCCCCGAAGGATCCCGGAAGGAATAAACGCGCTCCTTGGCCCGTGACTTTTCCTCGTCCCGGCGTGCTCCGCCGAACGCGGCATCAAAGTCGCCGGCTGCAAGCGCATCCAGAAGCGCGCGCGTCTTCAACAGCCCGCAGCATCTCTGGGTTCCCAGGGCGTATGGATTGGCGCCCTCGTCCAGAGCTTTGCGGTTGGTATGGACAATCAACTGTGCGCCGATCTCCGCGGCGTAGCGGTCGCGGAATTCGAGCATTTCTGGAAACTTGTAGCTGGTATCAATGTGCAGCAAGGGAAAAGGAATTTTTCCCGGATAGAATGCCTTCTGCGCCAGTCGCAGCATGACCGAGGAGTCCTTCCCAATTGAGTACAGCATCACGGGACGGGCAAATTCCGCTGCTGCTTCCCGCAAAATGAAGATGCTTTCTGCTTCGAGTTCTTTGAGATGAGTTTCCATGCCGCCACTTCCAAAAAGAAAAACCGCCGGTGTCTTTAGGACCGGCGGTGGATCACGCGCTTTACTGCGATTCTCAACTCACATTCACACATCCGGCCTTGTACCTGTTTTTGTTGAAACAACAACAGTCCAGGCAAACCCGCTTCTTCAACAAAGCAGCCCGGCCAACCACGCCAGACCGGCACATGTTTTCAGGTTGGTAAGAGGTTATCGTCATCTCTATTTCTTATCGGGCGTGACAATTCATAGGTTGCAGGCAAATAAAAACCCGCCGTTCGGTATCTCCGAAGGCGGGCTTTGCAAAATTATTTCTAAATCCTAGCTGCTCGTATACCCCGACTCCAGAAAAGTTTGCCTCATTGGCATACAACACGTTTTCTGGAGGTCTCGCAGCATGAGAATAGCATGCTAACCCGCCTGCCTCGGGTTCGTCAAGTGCGGCAATGATCAGACTCTTCGCCACGGTAAATTCCTTGCCATTATGGAACTGACGCCCGGGTAATGAATCCTGTCGATTTGTGGAAATCAAATAAGGACTCATTACCCTGGTCGAATCAGGTCTTGATTCAGGATTCAACTCTATTCTGAGTCGTTTCCAGAGTGGTCTCTTGTTCCATTCTGGTTGGTGATGGTAGCAGTGGTGCCATCAAACTTAGTGATATTGATAGTGAACGGCTCGTTATAACCCCGGGCGCGATCGCGCAGCACACTGAGTGCAACCTCCTCGCCCAGTTGGAGCGATTGAAAGCTGGAGCTGCGGAAGTGGATACCGGTGTGAATACCATGTCCCAGGCTGATGTTCCAACCCAGCTTGAGCAGTTCTCCATTGACGTCCAGTTCGTCGCGGTCTGCACCGGTATACGTGTTCAGTGAGAGGCCATCCGAACTGGGCTCAACGACATCCTGCCCCGCAGCGAGGAGTAGAGGCCGAATCTTCTGGTTGCAATCGAAGAAAAACTTGAGCGCTGTAAGACAGGCGCCGCCCACCGAGCCATGGCCGGTTGGGTAGCATGGATGCGTTGGTGAGCCCTCCGGAAATGCTTGCGGCAACAGGAAGCTGCCAAAGTTCTCGTGAATGATGGGAAGAGCGGCAGAGTTCAGAACATCGGCATGCAATGCTGCTGCCGCTTGTGGGAATGGAGTGGAATTGGTGAGTCTTGCCTGCACCAATCCTCCATATTCCTCCGGTCGCATGCGTAGATTTTGGACCCACTTGTGGAACCATGCTGCCTTAAGCGCGTCAGTCGCCAGCGCGGAAATTGTTGCAACTGCATCGTTAGCATCCAGGGTGGCAAAAGGCTTTTGAGTGCGGGATGTTCTGTAAGGATTGCCCGGGTTGAGTGGAACCCCAAGTCCTGTCATCGTCATGAAAGCGACAAAATATGACTCATGAAGCACGTCCACATGAGTGTACGCTGACAGATCGCGTCCACACCGGATGTGTCGCGCGGTCGGATCAAGAACCAGACGGCGGCCTGACTCCCCTCCGTTCTGCACAGTGTGGAACTCGCTCACAGAAGTCATGAACTCAGATCCGCCTCCGGCTAAGGGAAGAAAAGTCTGGAACTTATGGTCCATGCGCTCTGCACCGAAGAATGTCGGTTGCAATATGAACTGCGAGATGTACGGGCCTTTCAAATTCGCATCGCCACGAATGCTCTGTCCTCGAAAAAGGTTTTGCGGAGTGATGGGGAAGGGATACTCGTTATTCTCGGCGCTGCGCAGGAATGAGAGCCTGTTCATATCTGCCACAGCCTGTGCTACCAATGGATTCGTCGGATATTCACTAAAAGGCACATCACGCAGGATGGCGCCCCAGTAATGTTCAACCATCTCTGCGGCTGTCGCAGCGCTGGTTACGCTTGGACATGCCGGAATGACGGTGGCATGAGAATCCAGGCCCTCAAGGCCCATAGCAAACGCGGTTTGCGGGCCATTGTGCCGTGAATTCGGACCGCCGCCGGGCGTGCCATTAATAATCTCCTCAAAGTCTGCAAATTTTCCTGATTTGAGTGCACGTTGAAAACTCTGGAAGGAAGAAGCGTTGGGCACTGCAAGTCCATCGTGCAGCAACGCTTTGCTATAGACACCGCTAAAATCGGTAAACCTCGCCAAGTCGCCATTGTCAGGCTGAATACCAACGTCAATATTTTCGTCACGAGCGGCGTTTTCGCGATATTTCAGGCTGGCATGGGCGCGGCTATTAGCGTTGTAATCAATGCTGGACGCGCTGGCCATGGATGCCTTTCCGGCAATTAGCGGTTCAAATGGAACCATAGCTGCGGCAACCGCTCCCGTGGCGGCGCCTTTCAAAAAGCGGCGGCGTTCCAGGTTGCGCGGCTTTTCATTTGTGCTGCCGTCTCCTGTATTATCGCGGTTTTGCTCTGTCGCTGTCATGCTCGTCTCCTTTAAACACTTGTGGATCTATCATCGGACTATGGCCGTGCTATTCAGCCATTAGCTCATGTGCGTGCAGCCGCATAGGTTCCGAGCGACATACTATTCCAGCACAGGCTCAATTACTCGTACTTCTTTAATGTATTTTTACAAGCTACTTCCAGAATGGCACATCGTTCCGTTTTGGGACAATATGCTTATCAATTATCCCTAGATGGTACTGCTGTAACCTATACGCTTCTTACCTGATCTATTTAATTTCAGGAATCATCTCTTGAAAATTTGTGGGCAGTATTGTATTTATACAGCGGCAGCGAGTTCGAGTTCGCATGATATCGTTCCATTTTGGAACTTCAGCTCTCCTTGCTCTGTAATTTTATGGGCTGCTAGTTTTTTGGGGCCTAAGGCGTCATCGTAAGTAGATGGGTTCGAATCCATGTTTCACCCCGATTTCAAATCCGCCATTGAGACGTTTGCTGCATCCGTTCAAAATCTGCAACTGGGACTGGCAGAAGCGCTAAGGGTGCAACAGGCAGCAATCGTCCACCGGGAAGGCCAACTTGCAGATTTCATTGAAAGTAAGCTTTCACCATTGGAGCAGGACGGGAAAAAAATTTATTGTTTCTGCAATGAAGATGCCGGCGATCCTGGCAGAACGCAATTGCTGATCGGTCATTACCGCGATTTTTTCTCTACGCGAAGAGATCTGGACCGCATTAAATCGCTCGCTCAGGATTTTCCCAGGGTGTTTTTTCTGGCGGTTTGCAGCGTTTACGACGCATTTCTGACCACGGCATTCAAATCAGCGCTGTACATCCGCCCTGAATTTCTTGAACAAGAGGGAGATCGCGCGGGAAAAGAAATTACAGAAAAAGGCATTGCTCCGGAAGCAGCGCGGGAACGCCTGATGGAAAAAGCACTCGACCATGGGACCGGAGAAGACGAGGCTGATTACCACGCCAGCCTGGCGAGGAAACTTGGTATCTCTCCGTCCGATTATGAGCCGCCAGATAGATTTGCTGAAGCGATGGCACGTTGGCGGCTGCATCTTTACGGCAACGGTGCGGCCTCAGAGACCTATCTCGAACTATGTGACCGCTATGGCTTTTCCGCGGAGAGTCTCTCGGCCGGCAGTCAGGTGGAGATTACGCAGGAATATTTTGACGAGGCTTGCGCGGCGATCTTTGAAACCGGAGTCAAATTCGGGCACCTGTTATGGCGGGTTGTCGCACCGCAAGAACTATCCAAGGCCAATGCCGCTTTGCAGGACCTCACTTTTGGGTTAATTCAGGAGCGACGATACATGATGGCGCAGAAACTGCTTGCGTTCGCCACTGAGAAACTGCGCAGCTACAATGACGAAAACAACCGTATCGTCTTTCTCCTTAACCGGGCCCTCGCCTCCTATTTGGCCGGCGAAAAAGATGAATGCCGCAGGATATTGAGTTCGCAAGACTGGGGCGGCCAGATGGACATTTTGCAGCTCGCCAATTGTGTGCTCACTGAGCAATTCCAGCAGGCAGCGGCGCTGATGCACAAAATTGGGAAAGACAATCGTCCAGGCAAGAATGAATACCTCCGCTGGCCATTGTTCAACCACTTCCGAGAAAGGCCGGAATTTATTACTGCTTTCAGGGAGATCTTTGGTGAAGTAACTCTGAGAGAAAATGAGGTCAAGCCCTTTGAGAGGGTAGCTGCAACGTAGCGTCTTGGCCGGTGTGGAATACGCACACGAGGAAAACAAACTGGGAGAGAGTTGCTGATTATGAGTAGCTGCCGTTTGTCCCATTTGGATGCGTTGGAAGCCGAGAGCATCCACATAATTCGCGAAGTGTCGGCGGAGTTTTCCCGTCCCGCGCTTTTATATTCAATCGGAAAAGATTCGTCAGTGCTGCTCCGGCTTGCACAAAAAGCGTTCTACCCGGCCCGGATCCCCTTTCCGCTGCTGCACATTGATACTACATACAAATTCGGGGAAATGATCGAGTTTCGCGACCGGATCTGCCGTGAACTTGGCTTGAAGCTGATCGTGCACACCAACCGAGAGGCTATAGCCCAGGGCGCCAATCCTTTCTCTCTTGGAACAACGAAATGTTGCGCGCTTCTCAAGACCAAGGCACTGCTGGATGCTTTGCGGGAAAACCAAATCGATGCGGCAATCGGCGGCGCGCGGCGCGATGAGGAAAAATCGCGTGCCAAGGAGCGGATTTTTTCTTTTCGAGATAATTTTGGACAGTGGGATCCAAAGAACCAGCGGCCCGAATTATGGAATCTTTACAATGGCAGGATTGATAAGGGCCAGAGCGTGCGGATCTTTCCTCTCTCCAACTGGACAGAGCTGGATGTCTGGGAATATATACGTCGCGAAGAAATTCCCGTCGTGCCTCTGTATTTCGCAAGAGAACGTGAAGTTCTGGTAGCAGGAGAAAAGCTCATTGTGCCGGAGCATGCTAATGGCAGTGCTTCCCGGAATACCACGGTTGTCCTTTCCCGCATGCGCTCTCTCGGTTGCACCCATTGCAGCGGCGCTATACGCTCTACGGCAATAAGCATCAACGACATCATTGACGAGCTCAAGCATGTCCGGCGATCTGAACGTGAAAACCGTCTTATTGACCACGACCAGGAAGGCTCCATGGAACTTAAAAAACGGGAGGGCTACTTTTGAACCCTGCTATCGAGCTACAACCGCCCGATCTGTTGCGCTTTCTGACCGCCGGAAGCGTAGATGATGGGAAGTCGACACTTATCGGCCGCCTTCTCCATGACTCAGGCGCGGTATATGAGGACGAACTAGCCTCGGTGCTTCGGAATTCCAACGGCACAGGGTTCGATCCCTCACTGTTGACAGACGGCTTGAAGGCCGAACGGGAACAGGGGATTACGATTGATGTTGCGTATCGCTATTTTTCGACTCCACGGCGGAAATTCATTATTGCCGACACCCCTGGACACGAGCAATACACGCGCAACATGGTAACTGGCGCTTCAATGGCCCAGGCTGCTGTACTGCTGATCGATGCGCGAAAAGGCATTCTGACGCAGACCCGCCGGCATGTGTATCTGGCGTCTCTGTTGGGTATTCAAATCGTCATCGTAGCCGTAAACAAAATGGATTTACTTGGCTTTGATTCTTCTGCCTTCGAGCAGATCCGGCAAGATTGTCTGGCATTGGCGAAGGACCTCGGCGGAGTACAGGTTCAATGTATTCCCATTAGCGCTCTCCAGGGTGACAACATCATCGCTCGCAGTGATCGAATGTGCTGGTATGAAGGTCTCACTCTTCTTGAGACCCTGGAATCTATCCAGACTGAAGTGGATGCAGTGTCGCACCCCTTCCGTCTGCCTGTACAAAACGTAATCCGAACCAGCCAGGGATTCCGAGGATACGCCGGACAAATTGTATCCGGCAGCATACGTTCAGGAGATGAAGTCTTGGTTTTACCTTCCGGCACACCTGTGACCGTGAACCGCCTTTTGAACTACACCAGCGAATTGGATGAGGCATTTGCACCAATGTCCATAGTTCTCTCCTTGCGTGAGCACACGGATCTCGGACGGGGCGATCTGATTTGTGACGCTAAGCATCCTCTCATGCAGACTAAATGCTTCCGCGCAAAACTCATCTGGATGTCTACAACCCCGCTTCATATCGGCGAGCCTTATCTCATCAAACATATGACCCAGACGGCGTGCATGAGCGTAACGGAGATCCGGCATAAGATTGAGATCAATACTTTTCAGGAGCTGCCTGCCACTTCTCTAACCTTGAACGAAACCGGGGAAGCTGAGATTGAGACACACAAACCAATTTTCTGCGAACGTTACACAGAGAACCGGGCTACCGGCAGCTTCATTGTGGTACATCCCATCCAGAACACCACGCTGGCGGCCGGCATTATTACTTGTCCACATGCACAGCAAAATTCCGGAAGGGAACTGCCGCTTTCCGCTTCGCCAGCTGACACACCCCGCGGGCTTACAGTCTGGATGACAGGGCTGAGCGGTGCGGGCAAGACAACGATTTCACAGGCCGTCCATACAGAGCTGCTGGCGCGCGGCATTCATGTTGAAATTCTGGACGGAGATGTGGTCCGCAAGCACTTGAGCCGGGAACTCGGATTTAGTAAATCCGAACGGGACGAGAACATCCGGCGGATCGGATTTGTGGCACAGCTGCTTACCCGCAATGGCATTGTTGCGCTGGTGTCCGCGATCTCTCCTTATCGCGCAGTACGCGAAGAAATTCGCTCGAACATTGAGAACTTTCTTGAAGTTTTCGTGAATGCTCCGCTAGAGACCTGCGAACGCCGCGATACCAAGGGGTTATACAAGAAAGCCCGGGCCGGCGAGTTCCGTGGCTTCACGGGAATAGATGATCCTTATGAACCGCCACTAGCACCTGAAGTCGAATGCAGGACAGACCAGGAAAGCGTGAAGGAGAGCGTCGATAAAGTTGTGGCCCGGATCCTGAGTGCGATCAGGAAATAATCGCGTAAGCCTGCGCGACGCAATCGTGAACAACTTTCGCAAGTATCGCCATGATAGATCTTCATAGCCACACCTGCCTGTCGGATGGAACGGCGAGTCCACTCGAACTCCTGGTACAGGCGCAGCAGATTGGCTTGACTGCGCTTGCAATTACTGACCATGACACCCTGGCCGGGTTTGACATCGCTCTGCCGCTGGCAAAACAGTATGCTGTGAAACTGGTATGCGGCGTTGAACTCACCACCCAATGCCAGATGGGAAGTGAAACTTATTCTCTGCATCTCCTTGCTTATTTTTTAGGAGCGCCTCCTGATGCTGAATTCCGCCGCTGGTTGACTTCCATTTCTTCTACCCGGTATGAACGTAATTTAGGTTTGATGGATAAATTGACATCTTTAAACATCCATCTTTCCTGGGGTGATCTGCAGCGCGGACCTGCCCTGGCTGCAAGGCCGCACTTCGCGAAGGCCATGGTTGCAAAGGGATATGTTTCTGATATACAGGAGGCTTTCGATCAATATCTTGACGACATCGCACTGCTGGATGTGAAGCGTCGCCTTCCTTCCACTGAAGATGCAATTCAAAGAGTTATCCACAGCAATGGCCTCGCATCACTGGCCCATCCGGGCCGTATTCCCGTTTCTCATCCATCCATGTTGAAGAACCTCATAAAGCGCCTGGCCGGAACAGGGATGCAAGCACTCGAGGTTTACCACAGTGCCCATCAGCCTGAGGACATCACCATGCTTCTGGAAATTGCCGGCCACCTCAAGCTGCTCCCAACAGGTGGCTCTGATTATCACGGCAGCAATAAGCCTGACATTCACCTCGGAACAGGACAAAAAAATATTTGTGTCCCAGACACTTTGCTGGAAAAAATGGAAGGCTGGTTCTAAATGCCCAATGCAAGCCACCTCTAAAACAGCAGAACACCAGGAAAAACTCTTTTAGTCATTACTTCCAGTATGAAGGTTCCGGGCCGGAAACTTGCATTCTTGAAGCCGAGTTAGTGATGGGGCGCTTTGGCGGTCAATGTGTAGGCTGCACCATGTGTCTGGTAATGCCTGGCATTGATTTCGCAGTATTTCATCCACGATTCGGGCAAGTCACTCATAACAAAAATCGCCGACACAGGACACACCGGTACACACAATCCACAATCGATGCAGGCAGCAGGGTCAATGAAGGACCGTTCTTCCTTTGCATACTGAGCCTCATCTCTCCTGGGATGAATACAATCTACCGGGCAAACATCCACACAGTTTGAATTCTTTCTGCAGGGTTCTGCGATAACAAACGCCACAAGTACCTCCTGGAAGCGCAGACCTAACTATCAGATCGAGCAACCATTTTAATGGGCTCATGGCGAGTGTACATCATCATGAATTTCTTGGTAGGCAATTATGTGAATGTATCGCAGCTCTGTTCCAAAATGAAACCGATCGTTCCTAAATGGCACACCCCACTTTCGCTAGTTATCAAAGGAGAGAGTTAAGATGTCATAGCGTGGGTTCTGAAATGGGACTATACCAACTGTTTTACGCTGACAATTCTTTAAGGATGATTGACACCATAGATAGTCGGGGATATTATCGCCTCCTATTCTTGAGATCAGCTCCAAGCTGCACTTGGAGGGCCTCAGCTCAAAAGATAAGTTTCTTGGAGGATTTCCGTGGCCACAGTAACTCCCGATGCAGCGTTCAACTCAGAATTCAATCCAGATGCGATAACAAATCGCCGTAATAAAACCGTCAAGACGGATCGCGTTGTTTTTTCCGTTACCGGGTTATACGGATTGTCGCGCGACAGCGTGAAAATGCCCCTGAACCGGACTGAAACGTTTGATTCAGGCCAGGTATGTATTCAGGGCGATGCTGAAGCCGATCCATTTCGAAGCGTGGGAATCGTAGAGTTTTCCAAGCTGAAATTGAAAGTTCGCTATGCCATTCAGGCGGTATTTCCGGGGCTCTTTACCCTGGTGAACTCAGGGCGCTTCGACCCCAGCCTGCTGAATCCGATTCGTGCTGAAGCAACGGACGAATGCACTGTGATCCCTGACTACTCGGGCTGGCGCGCCCTGGGCTGCCTGGAGTTTTTGCCAGGTTCCCTGTGGTCCGGCGCCCATGGTGGTTGAGACGGCCGTATAACCTCCAGTCTGGAGGATGCACTCACCGTACTGGCTGACAATCGCCCTGTTCAGGTCGCATACAGCACAACCTTTTTTATCAACTGGCCGGAGCATCTAGGTGGCGGCAACGTTCTTGTTCCCTTTGACGGAACAATGACCCTTGTACCACAGATGTTGAGCGAGTAAATCGCCTCTCGGCAGACAAGAAACCAAAATAATGATTCCCTATCTACGGAACTGCTCCCCGTGGTTTGCGTTCCTGGTGCATCTAAGAAGTCTTCAGGACGCAGACCGCGTCGGGGTAGGTGGCTTTCTGCGCACCTACAGCGACGACACCCAGGACTTCAGGCAGAAGTTGCAAGCGCTTCCTCCTGTCATTTCCAGCGAAGTAAGATTCAGATCCACTGCGGCCCATGGCGAGGTGATATGTATCAACCGCCTTCCCGAGCGAATGCTCCGGCCGGAAGCGCGACATGACGTGCTTGAGGCAGCTCATCTGGCGGTGCAGCGCGGGGCCAAGGTTATAGGACTGGGGGCTTTGACTGCGCCGGCCACGGGTGGTGGTCTTACTATGACGCAACACCTGCCTCAGAATGTGACCGTGACCAATGGAAATTCTCTCACTGCCGCGATCGTCCGCTCGAATGTGGTAGCCGCCTCGCAATACCTTTCAGGAACCGATGCCAGCAACCTGCGTATTGCAATCGTAGGATGTACGGGTTCCGTGGGGGCTGCAGCCACGCGTCTTCTTGCCCAGAAACAATACCGTCTCATCCTCATCGGTCGCAACCGCCAACGAGCTGAGAGAGAATTTACCGATCTTTCCGGGGCATTGTATTCCGGTGACATCTCTAACATCAGAAACGCCGATATCACGGTGCTGTTAACGAGCGAACCAGCGGCACGCGTAACCCCTGACCTGCCACGAGAGAATTCGATTGTCATTGATTGTGCTCAGCCGCTCAATATCGAGCCATCCAGCTACCCCGGATTCTGGAAGCGCGGAATCGCTGTGGTAGAAGGCGGCATGGTCCACATTCCCGACTATTCAAGCACTGACAACTTCGGTTTCTCCTGCCGCAATGAAACTTTCGCGTGCCTGGCTGAAACATATCTGTTCGCACGCTGCGGCATTCGTGAGCATTCGGTAGGACGTTGCAAGGTGGAAGATGCGCTCAGCCTGGAACGACTGGCCGGGCGTTTTGGAATTCAGCCCCGAACACTCAACTTTGCCGTTCCGCAGGAGACAACTATCGCGGACGCGGGCGATACAGCAGCCGCCCCTTCGGCAAGAAACGATCAGTCGACCTCCGCTGTCGTTTAAATTGGCGGCTCATGAGATCCTTGCGCATTGCACACCGGATCAGTTTAAACAGAGCTCACGATTCCCAAGTCATATCCCAGCGCAGCGCTCATACGGCCTGTCTCCTCCTCCATCGGCCGTTGGAACACGATTTCACGCCAGATACTTCCGAGGCTTTGGTCAATCATTTTGTGGCCGAGAAAATTGCCATCGCCGGGAGGATTTACTCCTGGACGAACGCCATCTGTCATCCTGTTTCCTTCGTAGGGAGTCAGCATTGAGGGATGAAGGCTGATGCCAAGGAACGCACATATACGCTGCATTACTGCCTCTGGGGCGCTCACCAGGTCTTCAAATGAAACCATGAACTGTTGCTTTGGGTCCACAGCCGTCAGAAATTTTTGAATGTTGCCGTTCGCTTCTCTCCATGCCGCTTCTGCCTTGGTGTGGGAAGGTTCGAATTCATTGCGCAGCAGGGAATCGATTACAGCACAGGGATGCCGGTGGAGAAATATGTATCGAGCGCGGGGAAAGAGACATGCGAGTTTTTGCAGATTCTCATACTTCATGGAGTAAAGGGGAGACTTGTCCACCAGCCGGCGTGGCGATGCCATACGGATCAGAGAATCATATACTTCCACCACCGGAACATTGCGCTCCAGCATGTCGTCGATGATCTGCTTACTTGCGGCCGCATCCACGGACTTTAACTCCATGAATGCACGCTGCAAGCCTTCCCGCTGATCACATGCGTGCTTCCTGCACAACGCTGATGTGCATGGACCAAGTGCTTTCTCCCGCTCACGAAAAGTTGAAAAAATCCCTAGATTCAACTCCGGAGGTGAGAACAACCCGGGATGACCGGCCAGCATGACGCGCAACAATGTCGATCCACTGCGCCTGCAGGAGAGAACAAATGTAGGCTCAGAAGTCATGAATGAATTTTCCGGGCCTATGCTGTTACCAGCATTTCATCGCGTTGCTTCTGAGCCGGCTGGGCGTCCATCCGTATGGTCACCTTCCCACGCGGCCTCAAGGCGCTGTAGTACACCGTAGGCTCAAGTTGCCGGTCGTCAACCACGGCAGGCGCGAAGCGTTGCAGCAGAAGAGAAAGCACGATCTTGGCTTCAAGTATGGCAAAGCCGGTGCCGAGGCACGCACGGGTTCCCATGCCAAACGGGAAATATGCGTCTGGTGTATGGCGGAAGGGCGGCTTGGGTCCAAACCGTTCCGGGATGTAACGAAGAGGCTGATCAAAGTATTCCGGCGAGCGCTGGGTTAACCATTCAGTGAATAGAACAAAGGTCCCTGCCGGCAACTTCCATCCATCAATCTCCACGTCTTCAGAGCTACGCCGGCCGTGGATCCATGCTGGAGGATAAAGACGCAGAGATTCTTTAATGGTCCAATCCAGGTAGGTGAGCTTAGGCAGATCCGTAATGCTGGGAGCCGATCCGCGCAAAATGGTGCGCACCTCATTAGTCACTTTCTCAAGGACGTTGCGATGTTTTGCGAGGAGAGTAACGGCCCAGGTAAGCAGTCCTGAAACCGTCACCTGGCCTGCGCCCATAAATGAAATCACCTGGTCTTTGACGGTTTCACTTGCTTTGCCTGCCGGTGTGCTGCGGAGGATCATATCAATCAGCAACGTGCTCTTATTGTCAGCCTTTCGACTAGTGGCTTGTTCGACGACCTCCTCCACCAGTTCTATCAATCCAGTCCACGCCTCTTCTTTACTGGATTCCGAAGCGGACTTGAACAGACCGAAGAGGCTGGAATGGCGGAGCACATTTCTGTAGGATTCTGCCAGTGCTGCCGAACGGTCTTGTACATCGATGCCGAAAAGCGTTTCAAAAATGATGCTGGAAGCCACCTTCTGCGCTTGATGCGTGAGTTCGATCTCCTGGCCGGGCTGCCATTGGTTCAGCATCCGCTCTGTGTGGGCCACCATGATTTCGCGATAACGTTCCAGCGCGGGCCCATGGAAGGCCTCCAGCATCGCGGTGCGTTGACGATCATGAACTTCTCCGTCCGTTGAAAAGATTGATTTCTCCTGGCCGCAACCACAGCAACGCGCAACTTTCGCCTTTGGAGTGAAGGCATGACGCGGCACAATCGTATCGCCGCCGAACAGTGCGAAGTTGCGTATGAAGTCTCCTTTAGGAAACTTTGCAATCTTATCCACCAGCACTTCGCGTATGGTGCCCGGGCGTGTGATTAACACGATTGGAACTTTTCCGAGATGAAAAGTTGATGTCGGCCCGTAATCTTTGTACAAAGATCCGAGAAAATTAAGGCGATCTTTGCGATAAGTCAAACTGTTGCCGACAATCGGAAGTGCCCGGGGGCCGGGGGGAAGTTTATAGCTTTTCATCTGAAACCCCTTTAATTGAATCTCCCTGCGAAACAAAAAATACAGCTCGTTACGTTACTGCGGCATGAGCGCTGCGGCCTCAATTCCATATCCCAGGCGTCCAGCGATACACTGAGATTCCTCGCTGATTGGTTGCGGCAATTCCAAGCGCCGCCCCTTATCCGCCAGAGTCTTGTCAATATCATTGTGACTATGAAAGTTGGCGTCGTCCGGCGGGAAGGAACCAGGACGTATTCCATCGGTCATGCGATTGCCATCATAGGGTCGCAGCACCGCAGGATGGAATTCAATTCCAATCGAGGCGCAGATTCCATGCAACGTGCTCTCTGGATCAGTCACCAGCGATTCGTAAGCGACCGAGATTTGCCGTCTCGGATCTATTCCCGCCAGGAACTTCAAAATATTTGCATTTGCATTCTTCCATACCATTTCAGCTTTTTCGAGCGTCGGCTCAAAAGCATTCCTTAGGAGCGACTCAATAACGGCATAAGGATGGCGGTATAGATGAACGTAATGCGCATTGGGAAAAAACCGTTCAGCCTGCTCCAGGTTCTCGAGCCGGGCGGCATATTTAGGCGTCTTATCGACTAAGCGCCGTGGGGCAGCCTTCTGTATCAGCAGATCAAAAGCGTTCTTGATCGGGTCATTACGTTCGATCATCTCATCGAGGATTCGCCGGCTGGCGACGTCATTGATTTGGCACAGCTCCATCAGTGCCCGCTGCAGGCCATGCCGCTGATCGCAGCGTCCGTGATGCTTCTCGCACGCGCCGGAACGGCAGAGCCCGAGGCCGTTTTTTCTGTCTTGCATCGCATGGAATCCCAGAAGATGCAGCTCCGGTGGGGCGAACAGACGCGGGTGCCCCGCCAGCATTACACGTAAGAGAGTTGAACCGCTACGCGCGGCGCTCAGGATAAAAATTGGGTCCGTAGTCATATCTAAGCTGAACCTGTTTTAGAACGACGCTCAACAAATGCGCCACCGAAGTCCTTAATGTGAAGCGAAGTTGCCCGGAAAACCGGAACAACTTCGCCTGAAACTACAGTTTCCATTTGAGCCCGGTCGCCCTTCCCTCGATTAGACAGTAACCATCTCCTGCGCAGGCCGTGACTTCGGAAGGCTTTGCAGTTTCATTCTTACCTTGCCTTTCGGCTGAAGCAGAACATAGTGATCAGCATAATCGAGCTCGTTGCGATCGATCAGAAATGGCCTGAACCTCTGCAACGTCTGGGCGAGGACTACCTTGGTTTCAAGCATCGTAAACCCAGTGCCCAGGCAGGCGCGGTGTCCGATGCCGAAAGGATAGTAAGCGCCCGGCGTGTGCAAATAGGGACCCTTCGCCGCGAATCTCTCCGGAATGAATTCCGTCGGCCGTTCGAAAAATTCCTTTGCGCGGTGCGTGACCCACTGGCTGAAGAGAACGAAGGTCCCCTTGGGCAGGTGCCAGCCATCTACCTCTACATCCTCTAATGCACGGCGGAAATGGACCCATACTGGTGGGTAGAGCCGTAAGGTCTCTTTGATGACCCAGTCCAGGTACGTGAGCTTCGGCAAGTCGGTGATGCCTGGAGGCGCGCCGCCAAGGACGCTGTGCAACTCATCGGTAACCCTGGCCAGCACTTCTGGATGCTGTGCGAGAAGACCGAAGGCCCAGATGATCGCTCCTGAAACCGTTACGTGTCCTGCAGCCATAAAGAACAGCACCAGTCCACGAACCAGTTCGCTGTCGTGCCCGTCTGGCGACGCGCGAAGAATCAGGTCAATCAGCATCGTGCTGTTCGGATCGGAGTGGCGCGCATTCCTTGCCGCAGCATCAGCTACAATCTTGTCCACCACGGTCATGAGTTGCTCCCATTCCGAATCTTTGCTGTGAGGCCGGAATGGGCTTTTGGAATGACTGACAATGTGGCGATACGCCTTCACGATGTGGTGCGATTGGTCCTGCACGTCAACACCGAACAATGTTTTGAAAAGCACACTAGCCGTCAGCGCCTGGATCTCATGAGTCAGCTCGATTTCGCCACTGCCGGTTTCCCATTCATACAGCGCACGGTCCGTCTGTGTGATCATGATCTCCCGATATTTGTCGAGAGCGGGTCCATGAAACGCCTTGAGCATGGCGTTGCGCTGGCTATCATGCAGCTCCCCTTCCAGAGCAAGCAGGGAAGTCTCAGTGGCGCAGCCGCAGCAGCGATCGATCATCGCTTTTGGGGTGAGCGCGCCGCGCGCGAAAGGGAGGTCCCCCATGATGAGAGGCATGTTCAACATGACATCACGGTTGCCGAATTTATCTGCCTTTTCGATGAATACTTCACGGATAGCGCTTGGCCGGCACAATTGCACTGCAGCAGCACTGCCCAGATGCATTGTCGCCGCCGGACCGTAATCCTGATAGAGCTTCGTCAGATAACCAAGACGATCTTTGCGATAAGCCAAGCTATTGCCGAAAATCGGAACAGCGGCCGGCCCAGGCGGGAACTTGTATGAGCTCATTTTAAACCTCCTGTGCGCCAGCGCTTAACCGGAGGCGCGTCATCATTTTTTTGGTACTGTTAGTTTTCGTTCTTTGCTTTATTACGGCTATCGGCGGATAAATGCATGGCTAAATGTGGAGTTGCCTCCCTCTGCAGCGGCTGCACCATTGCCAAGAGAAAGCAACTTCCACATTTGGTTACACTGCGAATGCTGCGCTGCGCCAGAGGTTTCCTGAACACATTTCAGCTTCTCAGCAATAACTTTGCTACTCCTGTTTATTGGCGCAAGTTGCGGATGAGCACACTGCACAAAGTGTCATGGCTTTTCTCCTTTGCTTAACCGATTTATCTCGGCTATGGGTCCGATGCTAGAACCTAAAGCTAACTTCATGTCAAGAAGAAATGTTCTGAAAAGCTCTTAAGCAATTTCAAATTGGAACAGAGAAGTTTCTTTGTTCCTTTTGCAGAAGTTTCAACATACAACTTAAAGTCAGCTTTAAGTCAAGGTCGAATTTCACAGATAGATGGGTTACTATCAGATTGGGAGTAGAGCCATGATCATCAGTGAAGTGGCCGCGCGCACGGGCCTGCAGCCTTCTGCAATCCGGTACTATGAGAGGGAAGGCCTTTTGACTCCGCCGGTGCGCAGCGGCGGCAGACGCATCTATCAAACGGAAGTCCTGCAGCGGTTGTCGATGATTTGCTTTGCCAAAGAACTCGGCTTCAGCCTGGACGAAATCAAGGTATTGATCAAGGAATTTCCGGAAAATGCCAAGGCCTCTCCCCGCTGGAACCAGCTTGCGCTTTCCAAAATCCAGGAGATGCAGATTATCGCCAACAAAGCCCGTGCGGTGCAGCGGATGCTGGAAAAGACCCTGCAGTGTCAATGCATGAAGCTGGAGGATTGCGCGGAAAGCCTGAACCGCGCCGGACAGCGCGCTATCCTGCAACAAGCACAGTCCGGCCTGCGCCTTCAGGCAAAGGCAAAGGAACAGCATCCGTCCGCTTCCAGGGGACGCGGCAGGATCCGGCTCATCAACAGAGGAAAATGGGATTAGGTGACCGTCGAGAGCCGTTCTGAAGACGCTGTTTAGTTGCCAGTAATGAGATTTCCGTCACGATCACGGATCTCGATCTGACCAAGGTTCAACTTCCTGAGGGCTGGTTCTATTTTGCTCCGGTCCCCCACCGCAACAATGATCATGTCATCCGGCTGAACGTATTTGTTAGAGGCGTTCTGTGCCTGGGTCAAATTGACAGAGTTGATATGTTCCGGCAAATCGCTGAAATAATCCAGCGGGAAATTGTAGAGAAACAGATCCGCGAGACTACGCGAGGTTTGCTGCGTGGTCTCAAAAAGACCAGGTAGAGAGCGGCTCATGGAATCTTTTGCCGCCTTGAGTTCATTCGCCGAGATAGGGTTGGAGCGCAGGCCGTTCAATTCGTTCAGCACCTCTTGCAGGGCGGGCGCTGTCACATCGGCGCGTACACTTGTTCTTGCGAAGAACGGGCCGGCCCCTCGACGATAGACGAACTGGGAAAATATGCCATAAGTATAGCCGTGCTTCTCTCGCAGATTCATATTGAGCCTTGCCGAAATCAGGCCGCCAAGAACCGTATTGACCACCTCAATGGGCACATAGTCCGGAGATGAGCGAGGAACGCCAACTCCTCCAACCAGCAGCGCAGTTTGAGGCGCGCCGGGCTTGTCCACAATCACCACTCTGCGCTTGAGCGTTCCTTCGAATTCGGGTGGCGCAATCCGTTTGCCCTTTCCCTTCCAAAGCCCGAAATATTTCTCCACCGTCGCGCGTGCCTCGGCTTTCGTTATGTCTCCCGTGATGGTCAACACGGCATTCGAAGGCACATAGCCGCTCTCCCAGAACTGGCGTACATCTTCCGCAGTGATTTGTTTTAAGGAAGTCTCAGTTCCCAGCTCCATATGGCCGTATGGGTGTTTGTCTCCATAGACGCTCCGGTAAAATACCTTCAGAGCAACAGTAGGAGAGTTGTCCCGCTCCTGGCGCAGCAACGTCAGACGCTCGTTGCGAACGCGCTCAATATCTTCAGGAGCAAAGGCCGGATTGAGGGCCATATCGGAGAGCAGGTCGAAAGCTCCGTCGAGGTTCTGCTTGAGACAACGCATCAATATCCCCGACCAATCACTGGTAGAAGAGGCAGCAACTTCAGCCCCCAACCGCTCCGTATCCGCGGCGATTTCCATCGCGGACCGCTTTCTTGTACCCTCCTGTAACATGGCTGCGGTGAACGCAGCTAAGCCCGGCTTGTCTGGTGGATTGGCGGTGCTGCCGCTTAAGAAGAAGAGGTCTGCCGTGATGACAGGCAGATTGTGCCTTTCGTCCAGAAGGACGGTGAGACCGTTGGAAAGCTTGAACCGCTGCGGCACGGGCAAGCTGATTTTAGAAGAGGCGCCTCGGGGCGGCACGGCCCGACGCCATTCCTGCGTCCTATCAAAAGCCACCCGTCTCTCATCCAGAGCAACCGTACTGGGCTCGTTCTCATCTTTTGCCCTGGGCACATCATCGATAACTTTGGGGCCTTGAACACAATACACAACAACTCGCGAATTCTTTGTAAATTTTTTCTGCGCCACTGACTGCACGGATTGCAGAGTCACATTCTCATACCTCTCAATGTCCTGGGAAAGGAACCCGGGATTCTTCAAATAATGGTTGTAACGGCTGAGCCGTCCAGCGACTCCTCCTTCGCCGCCGACGGTCTCGAGCCTGCGCAAGATGCGGGCTTCAGTAATGGTTTTCGCCTGGTTCAATTCGTCTTGGGTAGGGCCGTTTTTCTCGAGTTCCGCCAAGACTTCATCGATTGCAGTCTCAAGCTGTTCCGGCTTGATTCCCGGCTTGGCGGTCACCTGGATCGTAAATACTGATGCCAGCCCCAGAGAGGTCTGCTCAGCGGAAACATCCTGCGCGATCTGTTTGTCATAGACCAGGCGCTGATATAAGCGGCCCGATTTACCGGATCCTGCAAGAATTTTTGCCAGCAGCTGCTCCTCCGCGTCACCAGGCTTGAATACCGGATCAGTGATCCAGGCGAGATATACTCGCGGAAGTTCAACCTTGTCAGTGACCACAGCCCTTCGCTCACTGGTGATGACCGGAGTCTGAGCTTCGATTTTTGGGACTGGATCTCCAGCCGGTAAGGCTCCGAAGTATTTGTCGACCATCTCTTTTGTGTGGGCCTTATCAATGTCGCCCACAATGGCAAGGCTGGCGTTGTTGGGAACATAGTACTGTTTCAAGAACTCGCGCACGTCATTCAGGCGCGCGGCTTCGATATCGGCATGCGAGCCAATGACGTCCGCATGATAGGGATGATCTTTAGGAAAGAGAAGATGAAAGACCGCTTCATCGGCAAGACCGTAAGGTTCATTTTCGATTTTTTGGCGGCGCTCGTTTCGCACAACATCGCGCTGGTTGGCTAGCTTGGGACCAGTGATCGTTTCAAGAAGGAAACCCATGCGGTCACTCTCCAGCCACAACGCTTTTTCGAGTTCATTCGAAGGCACTGTTTCAAAGTACTTGGTATGGTCCAGGTCAGTGGTGCCATTGATCTGGCGTGCGCCGGCAGCTTCCAGCGTCTTAAAATGCGCCTTCTCTCCCACGTGGAGTGAGCCGTCAAACATGAAGTGCTCAAACAAATGAGCGAATCCTGTCCGCCCGGGACGCTCGTTGGCTGGCCCAACATGGTAAAGAACATAAACGGCAACGAGCGGTAGGCGATGGTCCTCCGAGAGAATTACTTCGAGTCCATTCTTCAGCTTGTATTTTTCAAACGGAATGGCCGGAACCGTGATCCTCTCCGCGGCAGCAATTCTGGCCTGAGGAGCCCTCTGTGCGGAGAACTGTGGCACGATCAGAAAGAGACTGGCAATAATAAGAAGAGCAACAAAATAAATATTGAATCGGCGGCCCATTATGGGAATCTCCTGAATAAACTCAACACATAGGGTTTAGGAATTCAGCTTTAGTGTGTACCACCCGAAACTACTTCAAAACTATCTGCTTCGGTGCAGCCGGAGGAAGCTTTGAGGGTAGATCCATCTCAGAAGGCCAGAATTGAACCATGAACATATCCGGACTGCCTCTCGTTTGTCAACTTGTCCAATAGGTCCATACTACTCTGGACGAATCGATAGGCAGAAATGGATTACTTAAAGCTTATAAGTTGATTATGGGTATAATACGGGCCTGTATAGGAGGGCGGATGAGCAGAAAAAAGACAAAGAAGCAAACTATTCAGTCCGCATTGCCTCAGGTTTGGGAGATAGTTCGTCCCAGGCGTGCCAAAATGGGAATTGGATTACTTCTACTCGTAATCAACCGTTTCAGCGGCCTGGCTGCACCGTATTCTCCTAAGTTATTGCTGGACCGTGTCATCGCCAAAGATGACCTTCGCTTTTTATGGGTGCTTTTGGGCGTATTGGTATTGGCCGCGATAGTTCAGGGAGTGACGTCTTTCTCGCTGGGGCAGCTATTATCCAAAGAAACGCAGCGCCTGATCGCTCAGATGCGGCGCCAGGTTCAAACTCACATCAGCCGTCTGCCTATCACTTATTACGACAGCAATAAGACCGGCGCGCTAGTTTCCCGCATCATGACCGACGTGGAAGGAGTGCGTAGCCTGGTGGGAGCAGGGTTTGTGGAATTTACCGGAGGATTACTGACCGCCGCCTTCGTGCTGGTCATTCTTGCTCGAATGAGTCTTCTGCTCACGGCGGTGGCTGTCGCTTTCCTGGTAATGTTCGCACTCTGCTGGAAAAAAACCCTGCAAATCCTTCGGCCTCTCATCCGGGAGCGGGGCGCCATCAACGCGGAAGTCAGCGGCCGGCTGACCGAGTCTCTTGGTGGTGTGCGCGTGGTAAAGGGTTATCACGCCGAAGTACGCGAGCAACAGGTGTTCAGCCTGGGCGTCGGAAAGCTGCTGCAGAATGCCATGCGGGCAGTTACGGCCAACGCACGGCTAAATATGGCATCTGCTGTCGACCTGGGTGTCCTGAATGCTGTGGTCCTGACGATTGGCGCCAGACTGATTGTGAATCATCAAATGACGGCTGGGAGCTTATTCAGCTACATGATGTTCATGAACTATGTATCTGCGCCCATCATTCAACTGACTGCCATCGGACCTAATATTATCGAGGCGCTAGCCTCTTTGGACAGAACTAGAGAGGTATTAAGTGAGCGGCCTGAAGATGAAGACCCCAGCCGCGTCATTGCTCTTCCCGGTGTAGTGGGGCACATCCACTTTGAGCACGTTGACTTCGAGTACGAATCCGGACGACCTGTTTTGTCGGACGTAACATTTGAGGCGGCCCCGGGCAGCGTTACGGCGCTGGTCGGCTCATCCGGATCGGGGAAATCGACGATCATCGGCTTGATTGCGGCCTTTTATAAGCCCACACAGGGTAACGTCGTCATTGACGGCATCGACCTGAGCTGTGTCCGGCTCGATTGTTACCGTCCTGTTCTAGGCGTCGTGTTGCAGGAGTCATTCTTATTTGCGGGGACGATCCGGGAGAATGTGGCGTTCTCCTGTCCAGATGCCAGTGAAGAAGAGATACTGCACGCCTGCCGGGTCGCGCACGTAGACGAGTTCGCCGAGCGCTTTCCTGACAAGTATCAAACCATAATCGGCGAACGGGGAGTCAAACTGTCAGGTGGACAAAGGCAAAGGGTTTCGCTCGCGCGTGCCATCCTCGCCGACCCCAGGATTCTCATTCTGGATGAAGCCACATCCAGCCTTGATTCCGAGTCGGAGCAGTTCATTCAACAGGGACTGAAATACCTGATGAAAGGGCGCACGACATTCGTGATCGCGCACCGGCTCTCGACCATAAGACAGGCCGACCAGATTCTTGTAATCGAATCCGGCAGGATCGTCGAACGGGGAACGCATCATTCATTGCAGGAGCAGCAAGGCCGCTACTTCGAGCTTTATAACAAGCAGTATGGACTGGAAACTGACCTGCTTCGTGACCCAGCCGAGGATACGCCGATCGCGGAAAAAGAATCACTGCCAGTTCGCGCCAGCTAAACGGCAGCTTGTTGAACCAGCGTGGGCAGACCTATCGGCAGCGGGCCTTTCGTGCTGAGACGGTCTATTTCAACAAGATCTTCGGGTGTGAGGTTCCATGAAGGCGCCTTCACATTCTGCTCAACCTGTTCCTGTTTGGTGGCTCCGGCAATGATGCTGGAAACAACAGGCTTTGAAGCCAGCCAGCTGAACGCCAACTCCAGCAGGGTATGTCCTCGTCGGGCGCAGAAACCCTGGAGACGATCAACTACTTCCCACACCATATTATTAAGATGGCGGGCTGCGAGCGGTTTCCATACGGCAAAGCGAGAATCTTCCGGCGGCGGCTGGTCTTTGTGATACTTACCGCTCAACAGTCCACTCGCTAGCGGATAATATGGCAGCAATCCCAATCCATGCGCTTCCATTGCCGGCAGCAGATCGCTCTCTGGATCGCGCGCTACCAGGCTGTATTCATCCTGGCATGAGATGAATCCATTGATACCTAGCAATTTGGATGTCCATTGCGCATCCACCATCTGCCAGGCGCGCAGGTTGGAACAGCCGAAGTAGCGGATTTTACCTTGATGTACCAGATCATCCAACGCGCGAAGTGTCTCCTCAATCGGGGTCATCGGGTCCGGACGATGCAGTTGATATAAATCAATCCAGTCCGTTTTAAGGCGCTGCAGGCTGGCTTCTACAGCAGTCATCATGTAATGGCGCGACCCGCCTTTCATGGTGCGCGCTGGATTCATCACATTACCAAATTTTGTGGCCAGAACGATATCTTTACGGCGCGGTCCGAGCAGTTGACCAAGCACCATCTCCGATCCGCCGGGGCCTCCATACACATCGGCTGTGTCAAACAACGTGATACCAAGATCAATCGCCTTATCGATCACTTTGCGGGACGCTTCAAGGTCAATGCGATGGCCGAAATTCAGACACCCAAGGCCCACCAACGATACTTGAAGACCACATTTGCCGACATTTCTTATTTTCATGCTTGACCGCTATTCTTTCCTCAGGCGATAACGCGAGTCGTGCCCAAACGCACTCCATCCATCAAACAGAAATCCTGCTCTCCCGCAGGCTGCTGGTTTTAAAACCCTAAGAACCGTGTACCCCATGCCAGGATCAGCGCAAAGATCACGGCCCCTGTCGCCTGACGCGCCATAAGCCGCAGAGCAAATCTGGCTGACTTCTCGCGAGCGATGGTCAGCGCGGTCACCAGGCAAGGCAGAAGAACCCCGGCGAAGTAAACGGCAGTTAGAATTTGGCCATTGCGAAGCTGAGCGAATTTTGCGTCGTTCGTAAAAAGCAAAATCGCGTCTTTGCGGATGGAGGAGAAAACAACTGCAACGGAAGCCTCCGGCGGAAGGTTGAATGCTGTCATTAGGGGACGGACCCAGCTTGAAATGATATTGATCACGCCCATCCAGTCCAGGAGTGAGGCAACGACAGTGATGGCAAGAAAGATAGGCACGGCCCGTCGAAAAAAGTGGAGTATGGTGCCCCGTGCTTCGGCCCAAATCGCTCGTGGCCGCGGCACTTCCAGGAATGTTGGCTTGTCCATGCTAAGGACAAGCAGAGGCGACTTGGGCGCTTTGCCTGCTACCACCCGTGAATAGATCATGGTAGTGATCACAAGGTAGGCAAGATACGGCGCCACAAGGAAGGGCCGGGAAACTGCGGCGAATACCGCCAGGGTTGCGCCGAATTGATAGGAGCAGGCGGAGCCGAAGGCAATGGCGGAGATGGTGGTGTCTCTTGTCGCCGAGGAACAACATCTTGTGTTGATCACCGCGGGCACATTGCAACCAAAACCCATGACCACTCGTACCAGGTCGCGTCCTGTCATTCCCAGCTTCCGCATGGCTGGATGCAAAGCAACGGTGATGCGATCAAGCAGGCCGCTGGCTTTGTAGCTCCCGACCACAAGCGCATACAAGAGCACGGTCGGCACGGCCCACACGAAGAGTAGAGGGCCCATGGTTAAGAGGCCATATCGACCTATAAGTATCTCTTTGAGCGGCGAGGGCACGGATGCCAGGCCTGCTACAAGCTTCTGCGACAGATTTTCGATGGAGGGATCAAGCCAGTCAGCGAAATGATTGGCGCAATACACCGCCAGCACAGCGGGAAGGAGAAGCAAAATCAAGCCGCTGATGATTCCAAAATACCGGCTCTCCAGCGGGGTCCTCCTCGGCTGCACCGTCCAGGGTATCCGCAGTGAGGCGGCCTGATTTGGAACCGCCGCATGGCGCAAGGATTGCTCAATGGCATCACGGTCTTTCATGGTCAGGTGGCGCGCATCCACGGGCACAAGAGGTATGCCTATTTGCTCACCTATTTTAAGGACTGTGCCCATATCGCTTTGTTGAGCCGGGATCTTGTCCCAAAAAGTCAGGACTCCAGCCACGCGTTTCCCGCGCAGAAGCGGAAGCATTTCTTTCAAGTCCACACCGAGCTGCGTCGCCTTGAGTACAAGCAGCACCGTCTCCGTTTCCTCCACTTTCTTGAGCGCCAGCGATGTGGTGAGAGCATCCGATTGCAAAAGAATTCCCGGGGTATCAATGAACTGATGTTTTTCTCCGGTGAAGACCTCGCAGCTAACCGTGGTTCCACGGAAATTGGAAGAATAGGCCTGCCGCCCGGTTAAAGAAGAAATCAATTGCGATTTTCCTGAACTCTCTTTCCCAACAACCACTACCGTTTCGAGCTCCGCGTCCAGCGTTGCGACCATTGCGCTCCGGGGCATTTGCACCTCCAAAATCCCGTTTGAGAAAGTTCCGTCATTCGCCCTATGACTGTTGCATGAGGGTTGTACAAAAACTGATGTGATGATCAGGCTCTGTTTTTTGTTGAATAGTTTGTATGTCTGAAGGCCAGGCGGCGATGTTTGCTCTACTTCGGCGTACCTGCTTTCAAGAGATATCCAATGAACATCTCGATTCCGTTTGCGTTGTGGTCTCCTGAGTTTGCCAGCTGAAACGCGGGTATCACCATGAGCCGATCCGTGGGAAAGAACATTGCGCCCATCGCGAGTGCACCATTAGTGGCGCGGCCAGATTGCCAGTCAGCAGCCAGGGTTACGAGATTTCGGTCTTTCTGATGAGCAACTGTCCACTCCATGCCGAGAAGACCTCCACCCCTGTTGCCGTTGACGACCACATTGGCAGAATCCCAACCTCCGAAGGTGAGCCTCGTGTCCTTGTGGATGGTCAATGCCCCTGCTGCATACGCATAGGTGCCTGCGTCAAATGTGCGGTGGAAGGTTGGCAGAAAGACCTGATCTCCCAGATACATGTCGAAGTGGGTGGGAGCATCCGGTTTGTTGCTGAGGAATTTCCACTTAAAGTTCGGAACAATCGAGCGATTGGCGGAGTCTGCTGGAACAGCGAAGGCATTGATATTCACGCCTGCTTCCACACCATGACCCTGGCCGAAGATAAAATTCGGAGCAAGGGAAGCTGTCTGGGAAGACGGGAAAAATGCGGCATCCACGCGAGAGTAAATCTGCCCTTTATCGAGCACGTCGGCGCTGGGAATATTTAGAATGGTTTGTTGCCCTACAGCAAGAGAGCTAAAAACTGCGCAAAAAACCAGCAACAGTAGGGATCTCATGTGCCCTCCTTGAGCAACCCGAGATGGAGGCGAAACCCAAACAAGTTCGCCTCCATTAAGTGGTTAATACGCTTCCTCAGTTGCCATTGCCATGACGGCACGCTTGCCCATCTTGAATGCTGGAGAGGAGTCCCTCGGTAGCTTTGATCGTCCGGCTGAAACATCCAGCGCCAGAGCTTTTGCTGAAATATGACTGGGAGCTTGACTGGCCCTGGTTCCCCAGAATGGCGAACGAGGGGCTGAAAAATACCGTGTCATGAGCGGTATTGGCCCTATTGATAACGTTGAATGCCGGCTCTCCATCGCGGTGTGGAGCAGAAACCGAGGCCTGACTCTGTTTTTCGTTGATTGACGCAACTTGCGTGAGTGATCCATCAGGGTTGGTCGTGATGGAAAGCCTGACTGCGACCGGAAACTCGACTTCCTGTACTGCTGTGCTTACTTCGCCCTCATCCCCATGCCCGCGCGACGCTTTGGCGGTGGTCACAGCGCGTACCGCGGGTGTATAGTCCACGTTCTGATTGAACGATGAGGCGCCGATGGTAAAGTTTTGCTGGTTCAAAAATGTCACTTTTTCGGCAACTTCGGTATCTACGCGGCCATGCGAAGTGTTCACAAATCCTCTGATCTTGAACTCGCGTATTGACTTTACGGAGAAGGAGCCGCTTGTTGTTCCGTTGCTGGTTTCTACTTTCTGGGTCGTAACCGGAGTTGGATCAGATAGCGTGTTCAACTCCAACCCGCCGGTTACCTGTGAAGATCCGTGATCCAAAAACAGCAGCACAGCGCCGTTCAGTGCAAATGGATTTGCGTTAATGACTTTTACCGAGATTTCATGCGGGTTGCCGTCGCTCAGCAGCGCAGCAAACGGAGTAATGTCCACGCGGAACGGCCGGAAATTCAATGCGGTCAACCCTGGGGTGGGTCTCCACAGGAACGGATCGATCGAACCCTCGGTAATGCGGGGGAATGCTGGCGCTACTCCGGCCGGCTGGCCGTCAATACTGATCTCTGCCTCGCGGAAAGGAGTCCCCGGACATGTCAGCAACTGCGCTGCAATGGCGGCATCAGGAACACAGAGATAAAAGAATTCATCGCTTGCGGCCGATGCGTTCCGAACGATGATATCGACGAAAGCGCGCTCAACATTCGTCGGCATTGTAAAAGTTCGGGTGAGAGTATCAGCGCCGGTGACGAACACTTGTCCGCCCAGAACCGGATCGAGTGAAAGAGGCAGCACAACATCAGGAGTTATCGGCGCAGGTACCGAACGCGAGGAAGGAAAAAACAGCAGCGCCGCGGTGCCGGAAATGATACTGGGAAATTTCGAATTCACCGCCGTGAGTACCGTCAACTGGCCAGTCTGGGGCTTGGTGAACAGCTGGCTGTAGTCAGTCACGTCGCGCTCGACGTGCCAGCTCCGCCCGAGGTCCGCCTGCGGCTGCATGGCGCTGCCATAAAGGACATTTGTGGCGCCAATCCAGATGCTCGTCGTCCTGTCCTGCTGACGTCCGGCGTTCACGGAGAAGTCGGCAGTCAATATCACCTTGGACCACGGTCCCGGACAATTCGCGGGAGGCGTGAACGTAAATGGGCTCGGAGTAGTGTCAGTGGGTCCCACATTGGAGAACAATTGCACAACGCAGGGCGTCGTGTTCGGCCGGGATTCCGGCGGATCTGCGATTGCTGTATTGGCGGAGCCAAGTTGCAGCGGAAGTTGCGCAACCGCGTTTACTGCAATCAGCAAACTACCAATAAGGACTACTACAGCCGTTCTGAAGCGAATCTTGTTCATGCTGCCCTCTTCTATCCTTTTGTATGAATGATTGCGTCGGGAACTAATCATTCATTCGAAAAATGTCGCATAGCATTCCATAGCGTTGCTGGAAGCTAAAGCATTACTAATGTAATTGTCAAGGTAGATTATTAAGGTTTAAGGGAGCGACTTGCCATCACGTTTCATTCTGGAACAAAGAGTGAGTTTATAAATTGAGCTTCCTATCTTCTAATCTCATCCTATTCAGTATCTTTGCGAGATCGGCTTATAGTATGGATATAAGTCCCATATTGGAAATGCAACTTCCCCTTTTGACACTATAAAGAAAAAAATATTGTGAGATGTGTTTGGTCTGGGGTGGTTTGAAATAAATCGCCCGCTGCAAGGGGGGCAACAATCAGAGTTTCATGAGTTGCTCAGCCTCGAGCAGATTTTTAATAAGACACTTGGGATAGTTTCGGCACGGACGTCACTGCGGACCTGAAAAAGCTTCAAACGAGCGACCCATGCCAAGGCCCGAGACCACTGCATATCCGCACACAGGGGTGCGGGCCAACAATGCGTGTCGAAATAAGTTATGCGTCGCGCAACTTAAGTTAAGGCAGCGAGGTTTGCTGTGGGGACATATGTGCGAAGCTCGCGGCACTGCCACGAGCAGTAAGATCAGACAGACGCGATCCAAAATAGAACAGGGCACAGGGGCCGAGTGCCATAGGGCAGGTTCCTATCGCAGGCGCAGTAATTCCGCTGATCATCAGGAGACTCAGAATGCCCGCAAAGAGCCGAAACCACTGCGCTTCAAGCACACAGGGCCTGCAAAGCGAGGCCCTGTGTGTCGAGATGAATTATGCGTCGCGCAGTGTAGTTAAGGGATCCACATTTGCGGCGCGAAGGGCTGGGACAAAGCTTGCCAACGCTGCCACGAGCAGCAAAACCATGGGCGCAATCAAAAATACAACAGGATCCAAGGGGCGAACGCCATAGAGCAGGCTTCCTAGCGCGGGCGCAGCAATTCCGCCAATGACCACGCCTATCAGAATGCCCGTGAGAGAAAGGAAGAGCCCGCTGCGCAGGAACAGTCGAAGAATGTCTCCCCTTGCGGCGCCGAGGGCCATGCGCACACCGATTTCATGCGATCGCTGTCCCACAACGTACGAGAGCAGGCCGTAAATCCCAATGGATGCCAGCAGGATAGCGACGAGAGCAAAAGAGCCAACCAGTTCGGCAGAAAAACGCCGTGATGCCAACGAGGCATCCAGAACTTCATTCATTCCGCGAACACCGAACACCGGCAACGCCGGGTCAACGTTCTGAATCTCGCCCCGGATAGCAGGCTCCAGAGCGCCTGCTTTCAGAGAGGTGCGTAGAACTACGTTCAAGACCTTGCCCGGGCGCTGATATGCAGAAAGATAGATATGGGGAACTCCATCCTTATCCAGCCCATCATGCTTGATGTCCTTGATCACTCCAACGACCGTGACCACGGTGGTGCGCTGTGCGGCGCGTGGGCCCATCTTGATCTGCTTATTGATAGGATCCTCGCCTTCCCAATACTTGCGAGCCGTACTTTCATCAATAATCGCAACCATCGGCTTTCCCGGCTCATCGGTTTCCGTGAAAAAGCGACCTCTCACCAGAGGAGTTTGCATCACTTTGAAATAGTCCGGCGTGGTGCGAATGACTTCCGCCCGCAAATCGCTGGACGACTCCTCTGGACGCCCTTCAACGGCCACATAAAGACTATTCGGTGGAACATTTGAGGCCGGGAGGGCGGAGGTAATTGCGGCACTCTCAACACCAGGAATGGCGCTCACCCGTCGCAAAAGATCGCGAAGGAACGTCACTTGTAATGGAAGCGATCCGTACTTATCCGTCTTCGGGTCGTTCGGAGCGGGCAGCCACAAGCTGGCGGCCACTACCCTGCTGGAAACAAATCCGGGATTTTCACTTAGCAATCGCGAGAAAGTGCGCAGCAGCAACCCGGATCCAATCACCAGAACTACGGCAAGCGCGGTTTCTGAGACGATGAGCAGGCCACGCAACCTGCTGGTACGCCGGCTGTAACCGGAGCCGTCCGTGCCCTCGCGTACGTGGGCCATCAGGTCGGTGCGGGCAGATTGAATGGCGGGAGCCAAGCCAAATAACAACCCAGTCAGGACAGAGACAATCAACCCAAACAGCAGCACCGTCCAGTTCACGCTGACTTCGCTGATGCGTGGAATTTTAAAAGGCAGATACGGCAGGGCCACCTTCAGGACCAGGGTGGCAGTGAGAATTCCCGCTATCCCCGCTATCAGGGAGAGAATCACTGATTCTGTCAGCATCTGGCGCAACATGCGTCCCCGGCTCGCACCCAGGGCCGCGCGTAGCGCGATCTCCTTCTGCCTTCCGGAAGCACGGACCAGCAGAAGGTTTGCGATATTCACAGACGCGATAAGAATGATCAGAATTACCGCCGCAAACAGCACCAGCAGCAAGGGACGTACGTTTCCTACCAGAGACTCCTGTAGAGGCTCGATGCCGATGGACCATTTGGCCCGAGCCGGATAGTCGTTGGGATAATCCTCTCGTATTGACGCAGCCAGCTTGTCCAGATTGGCCCTGGTCTGGGTGAGGTTCAGTCCCGGCTTTACTCGCCCGATTGCGCCCTGAATTTCTCGTTGGCCGCGGCCCGGATCAAACGGGTCGGCCTTGAACCCCGCTGTAAGCCAGACCTCCACGTCGCCGCTCACCGTTCTTCCTGGATGACGAAACCCCGGCGGGAGTACGCCAACTATTGTGTAGGGATCATTATCGATCTGCAAATTCTGCCCGATCACAGCAGGGTTGGCTCCGTAAGAACGGCGCCACAAGCCATCACTGATTACAGCTACAGGAGCAAATCCGGGACTCACATCTTGGTGGCCAAACAACCGGCCTATTTGGGGGACAGCGCCGAGAAGAGAAAAATAGTTCGGACTGACGGCCAATAGCTCAAGCCGTTCAGGCTGCTTCGCGCCGGTCAAATTTCCGGACGAAGGCCAGACCACCGTTACTTCATCAAATACATCTGCTCTGGTCCTGAGGTCGTCGAACTCTGGATAGGAAAATGGAATATCATGGAGGCCGACGCCGGGATTGTTAAATGTGATCTTTACCAAACGGTCAGCTGCAGGATACGGGAGGGAATGCAGCAACACCCCATCTACCACACTAAAAATCGCAACATTTACACCGATTCCCAGAGCCAGTGTCAGAACAGCCACAGCCGTAAACACAGGGCTCTTGACCATCATCCGAAGTCCATACCGGACATCCTGCAGAAACTTTTCCATCCCAGTCTCCTCTTAATTACAAGCGGTAACCTTGCAATATCCATAAAGGAAATGCAAGTTTTTTTCCAGCTGCCTGAAGTTCATAAAGTGCTGATTTAAGTGCATCACGCGGGTTGCAGAGTTCCAAAATGGAACTAGAGGTGTTCGCTTCTGAAATCGGATGCTCGAAATTGAACACCGAAAGCGGCTTTGGCTGACTGGAAGCCCCTACGCTACCCAGAACATATAAAAGCCAAGGGCCAACATCGAACTTCCCATAGCCGCCTCTACGCCCTTGCGATAGCCCTTATGTTCAAGCCATGCGCTCATTCTGCCGACAAGAGTTCCCAGAGTCACCAATGGGATACCGGCGCCGATTCCATAAGCAAACAGCAATATGCCGCCATAGAGAAAGGCCTTGTGGTAAGCAGCATAGGCGAGCACGGTTCCGAGCACCGTACCGCCGCATCGGCCTATGACAAGCGATAAGAGCAGCCCGGTGGCGAATGCGCCCAGAATTCCCGGCTTGAATTTCCCGATCGATTTGACTTTGAAAAAGCCCAGCTTGATCCAACCGAGACGATGCGCCCCCATCAGCAACGGCAGGCAGGCAATCAGGTACCTCCCCCAGCGGCCTATACCGATAACCCGTCCAGCCGCCGCCGCGCCCAGTCCCAGAACCGCGATGGCAATTGCCATCCCGACCACAAATGCGGTTGCGTTGATAAACGACGTCCGTTGCTTCTGCGGAGTAGAAGTGATGCAGACATCAGTTGCCGCCGGATAAAGGGGCATGGCGCAAGGATTTCTCAGCGTGGAAAAAAATCCGATTGCTGCCACAGCAGGAATAGCCGCTACGCTTCCCGCGGACAAGAGACCGTTCACCGCATCCACAAATCCAGAATTCACGGTGTCATTCGCTCAAGTTCCGTCCGAACTGCCGCCAGTGTTTCCTGGGTTTCACCCTCAAAACGAGCACGCACTTCTCCTCCGGAATCGAAAACCAGTACGGTGGGTGTATGCAAAACGTGATACCGCGCAATCAGTTCCGACTTGCTGTCCGGAGTCATCTCCTGCACCTTGATGCCACGGTGTGCGGCTGTGCGGACTGCCTGCACGATTTCACCGCATCGTGCGATAGAAGCTGCTTCGGCCGGTGTGGCCACCAGAACCACTTGGGGTTTGGCAGATGCAATCGAAGAGAAGCTAAGCCCCAACTTGCCTTTCACGATAATTATGGCAGCTACAATGGCAATAACAGAAGCTAAGCCAATCCATCTACCCTTCATAAAACGATCCTTGGCGAGCTAGCGTAGCACAAGGGGCTTTTCGAGGCAACCAAGTCCTCAACATTGACTCGTCCCAAAATGGTTCATACGCTGGAAATACCTGCATGTCCGCCATCATTCACCGAGAAGCTTTATAGGTTACATGCTCTTACGAAAGTAAATCTTCTGGAGAAAAATAGCTCACTTAATACATATTTATTAGTTGCCGGTTCCAAAACGGGAATACAAACGTATGTCACTCAGGAGGCATGGAACGCATTTTACGGGCTGGCTGCGACAATGTTTATGTTAAGCTACGATCAATTCTTATGAACAGGCTCTGCAGCGTACTTATTCTTATCCTGCTGGTTGCTATTCTTCTCCCCGCGGGGGAACTTCGCGGCGTGGCACTTCACCAGCCTCAAGACAATTCGAAGCAACAGATAGGCTTGGCCGAAGGGGCAGTGGCGCCCGACTTTAAGATGCGCGATCAATTCGGGCGCACGCAAACCCTGAAAACGTTGACGGAAAAGAACGGCCTCGTCCTATTGTTCTTCCGCTCTGCCGACTGGTGACCCTACTGCAAAGCGCAACTCGTGCAGTTGCAAGAGGCCACGAAAAAATTCAAGAGTCATGACATCGGACTGGCGGCCATTAGCTATGATAGCGAGGCTATTCTTAACGACTTCGCGAAAAGGAAACACATCACCTATCCTTTGCTGGCTGATCCGCAAGTGGACGTCATTCAGGCATATAACGTGCTGAATACCCAGGTTTATTTCCCCGGCATCACCAAAGGCATTGCGCATCCTGGTTTTTTTTATATCGATCCTTCGGGGAAAATCAAAGAAAAGTTTTTCGAAGCGGCTTACACTGAGCGCTATACCGCCAACAATGTTGTTTCCCGCCTCTTCCCTGCCTTGACCGAACAGGTTCCGAGAACGCTTACCGCCCCGCATATAGGTCTGATCCTCAGGCAGTCCGACGAAACCGCAGCACCCGGCAGCAGGATAAGGCTCATTGTCGAGATGAATCTGGCCCCCAACCTGCACGTATACTCGCCAGGTGTTAAGGGTTACATCCCCGTCGATCTTAAGCTTGAATCGGCCCCGGAGTACAAGCTGGATCAAGTTGTCTATCCCCAGTCAAAAGCTTTGTATTTAGTACCCATTCATGAAAAGGTCCCAGTCTTTTCCGGGAAATTCCGCATCGTCCAGGACTTGACGGTTTCCGCTGACCGGAGCTTCAGCAGGTCACTGGGAGAGGGCAAGACAGTATCTGTCAAAGGGGAATTGAAGTATCAGGCCTGCGACGAAAAGGTTTGCTATACACCGGTAGGCATCCCGGTAAATTGGCAGATCCGGGTCACCCCGCTGGACATGGAAAGGTCGCCAGCCACGATTCAGCACCGCTAGAGTTCTTTCCCAAAACGCTACTTGAGTTTCTCGAAAATGTTCCTTGACTTAAAGTCAACTTTAAGTTCTAGAATTCCCTGCGTTTCAACAATAGACGGGATTGCGCACCCGATAAATGGCGACAGGGCCGTGCTGCGGATCCCAGAACCCAGGAGGCAATGCATGAATATTTCATCCAATCCGGTAGATGCTCCCCAAGCCACCTCTGCGGAAACCGCGTGCGGCTGTAACTCCGGTTGTAGTTGTGATTTCGGAGTCTTTGAGGAAGTCGAAAAGGAGCGTCACTCCCAGCTCATGACGAAACTGAATGCAGCCATGGGCGAGACGGTGGAACTGCCGGACGGCTATGCCTTCCAGCTCAACAAAGAAGCAATCTCGGTCACTGAAGTTGCTGAATGGATCACGTATGAGCAGCGTTGCTGTTCGTTTTTTGCATTTGAAATCGAACTGCAGGCCAACAACGGGCCGTTATGGCTGAAGCTGCGCGGTGACGAAAACGTGAAGGAATTTTTACGGCCCGATGCAGAACAGAACACTGTTTTTGAGCCCAAGTTCTGACTGCGGGAGCGGAAATTCCATATCCATGCATGGCGCGGAACAGCATGCCGGCCGCGCCATGATTTTTCTGAATTGGCAAGAGGAGATCGTCGCGCCGCCTGGCTGATGGAGAGGGTGTTTCGGCAGGCATAAAGGCAGGTCACAGATGTACGTGAAAAGAGTCGTGGTAACCGGAATGGGCTTAGTAACACCGGCAGGGTGCACGATCGCGGATTTTCTTCAATCGGTTTACAAAGGAAAATCAGGCATCAAAACCATCGGCCATTTTGATGCGACAAAACACAGGACACAGCTTGCGGCGACAATTGAAGATTTTGATCCGCAAGGCCTGATCAATGGGAAGGATAGGGACAGGCTGGATCGGGCCGCGCAAATGGGTATCGTCGCGGCCGACCGGGCGTTGAAAGATGCTGGTCTGCTCAGTGAGACGGGTGTGCCGGACAACGACAACATGGGTGTTGTCGTTGGCATTGCAACCGGCAGCGTGCATGCTGTTGAAAAGATCTACGATGAAAGTTTCAATCATCGGCGGTCCTATGGGCTCGGGGTGCCCATGGCAATGTGCCATTCCACTGCGGCGCATATTTCCATTAAATTCGGATTGCGCGGCTTCACGCTGACGGTTTCTACCGCCTGCTCCTCCGGAGCAACGGCCATTGGCGTAGCCTTCCGCGCCATACAGGCCGGAGATTCCACCCGCCTGCTTGCGGGTGGCGTTGATGCTTCCATTACCCCCAGCCAACTGGCAATCTGGGACAGCTTGCGCGTGCTCTCCACATGCAACAGCAATCCCAGCAAAGCCATGAAGCCGTTCAGCAGGAACCGTGACGGGCTGGTCCTGGGTGAAGGCGCTGTGCTGCTGGTTTTAGAAGAATATGAGGCTGCAGTTGGGCGCGGCGCGAAAATTTATGGCGAGGTATTGGGATTCGGCTCTTCGTCCGATGGTTCACACATAACCCGGCCTTCCCCTGCCGGAGAGATACTGGCCATGCAGCGCGCACTGGAATCAGCCGGTATAAGCGCTGAGCGAGTGGACTATGTAAACGCCCACGGCACAGCCACCCAGTTCAACGACAAAACCGAAACCCAGGCACTCAAGCATGTTTTTGCTAAACGCTCTATTCCCGTCAGTTCTATCAAGCCCATTACCGGTCACATGCTGGGAGCAAGCTCGGCACTGGAATTTGCTGTGTCCATCCTTGCAGCAAAAGAGGGACTGGTCCCCCCTACCCTGAATTATGAGGAAGAAGATCCTGACTGTGATCTTGACTATGTAGTGGAAGGCCCGCGAAAGGCCGATCTGGGAATTGTGATGTCAAACGCATTTGCATTCGGCGGACACAATGCGGTGTTGATCGCAAAACGAACTGAAGGAGGCACTCATGGAATTTACGCTTGAATCAGTAGAAAGCAGGATTAGAGCCATTATTGCAAGGGCTCTGAAGGTTGACGCAGCGCAGATCGGTCCAGATACGGACCTGATGAAGGAGCTTGGAGCAGACTCGCTGGACGCGATCACTATCGCCATGGACGTAGACGACGAATTCAAGATCACGGTTGACGATAAGGAGCTTGGCAGTTTCAGCAGTTGCCGTCAGATTGCTTCGGCTGTCATGCAGCATCTGGGGATGCGGGTGGCATCCACGGGAAATCTGCCGGCCTGAACCCAAAAGGCTCTACCCTGCAGTTGTCGCAAGCTTATCTCCAAGGCGAACCGGGGATTGCTGTGAGTCGGCACAACCTTCTCGCAATCGCTTCACGGGCCTGCTGTGCGGGCGGAAAAGTACGGCTGAAGGTACGGCTGAAGGTAGGTGGTGGCGGAATGCAGAACTGGATTCTGGGCTGGTCCGCTTGGCGACTGCGCCTTGGCACGCTTAACTTAAGCGTCAATGGTTGTAGGCGTTCTCGTCGCGAGCCTCGTGCGCGGTCCCGGGATTACCTGAGTAGGAGCGGCTCTGGTTGATACACCGCGCTCGCCGCATCCAACACTTTCCGCAATGCATCCACTTCGCTACTATTACGGCAATGGTCTTGCTTAGGCCATCGACTCCATTTGCAGTCATAAAAGTGTACAGCACACCAACGTAGAATCGCCGCGCACAACCTTGGTAGCTGTCCTCCCAAACGAGCGTGATTCGTCCAGCTCAAGCACTTGACGTTATGCATTAGACTTTCCTGTTCCCAATTCATTCCCACGGGAGGCCCTGCCGTGAGTCGAGTCCTGCGTAAGTTTTGTTCGTCGTTGCTGGTTACGTTTCTGTTTGCATCGATTTCTTTTGGGCAATATCAGAGAGCGCCCCAGCCCATTCATGATCTGCTGAATGCTCCGCCGACTCCGCTGGTGCTGGTAGCGCCCGGCTCCGAGCAGCTTCTGGTTTGCGACCGGCTACAGTACCCCCCCATCTCTGATCTGGCTCAGCCTATGCTGCGCCTGGCCGGGCTGCGCATCAATCCGGCCACCAACGGGCGTCACCATCCTCCGCGGCTCATTGGCCTGAGCCTGGTGGAGGTCGCCACAGGAAAAACCCGCAAAGTCACCGGGCTGCCGGCCAATGCTTACCTGAGCGTGCCGGTGTGGTCGCCGAACGGAAAGCAGTTTGCCTTCACCAACACTACGCCGGATGGAATCGAGTTGTGGCTGGGCAACACTGCGACGGCGTCGGCTGCGCGCCTTGAAGGCGTGAAGATAAACTCCATCATGGGCGAGTCAGTGCAATGGATGCCGGACGGCCGGACATTGCTAGTGCAGACTGTTCCCGGCAATCGTGGCCGTGTGCCGGAAACTCCCAATTCTCCGGACGGACCCATCATCCAGCAAAGCGACGGCAAAAAGGCGCCCGTCCGCACGTATGAAGACCTGCTCAAGGACACGCACGATGAAGCGCTGTTCGATTACTACGCCCGTGCCCAGTTGACACTGGTTCACCTGCACAGTGGGAAGCTCGGCCCGATGAAGGCGAGCCTCACCACCGAGAGTAGCGTGGGCAAGCCGGGCATCTTCGCTGACGCGGAGCCTTCGCCGGACGGACGGCATTTTTTGGTCAGCCGCATCGTGCATCCTTATTCTTATATTGTTCCGGAAAGTGATTTCCCGCGCGAAGTAGAGGTTTGGGACCTGAAGGGCAGTGTTGAATACAAGCTGGCCAGCCTGCCCTTGGCTGATCACGTGCCAATTGAAGGCGTGCTCACGGGCCCTCGTGATTACGAATGGGCGCCGCAGCAACCGGCCACGCTGGTCTGGGCGGAGGCACTCGATGGCGGCGATCCCAAGACCAAGGCTCCGTTTCGCGACCATCTCATGATGCTGAGCGCGCCCTTCCATGATAAGGCGGTGGAAGTGGTCAAGCTGGAGCAGCGCTATGTGCCCGGGTTGGGCGGAGGCTTCTTTGGATTTGGCGCTGGACGTGGACTGGAGTGGGGCGAGAATGGCATTGCCCTGGCGCGCGACTACAATCGTGACCGCCGCTGGGCACGCACTTTTCTAATCGATCTCAACAAACCCGGAGCGCAACCCCGGCTGATCTGGGAACGCTCCATTCGCGACCGCTACAAAGATCCGGGCGTGCCTATGCAACGCACACTCGCGAACGGCCACCACATCATGTGGCAGCAAGGAAATGCCATTTTTCTCGCTGGTGCGGGCGCTTCTCCCAAAGGCGAGTTTCCGTTCCTTAATCGCTATGATCTCGCCACAGGCAAGACGGACCGCCTGTTCCAGTGCCCGGACAAGCAGTATGAATCCGTGCTCGAACTGATCTCCTCGGACGGAACAAAATTCATCACCCGCCATGAGAGCCCCACGGAGCCACCCAACTATTTCGTGCGCACCGCCAATGATGCCGGGCCACCCCGAGAGCTCACGCACTTTCCTGATCCGCAACCGCAGTTGCGCGGCATCACCAAGCAGCTTGTCACTTACCAGCGTGCGGATGGGGTGCAGCTCAGCTTCACGCTCTACCTGCCAGCCGGCTACAAGCAAGGCGAGCGCCTGCCCACCATCATCTGGGCCTATCCACTTGAGTACAACGACGCCGCCACTGCAGGCCAGGTGTCCGGCTCTCCTTATCACTTCACAACTATCAATGGCATTTCGCAGCTCTTCCTTGTCACGCAGGGCTACGCCGTTCTGGACAACGCGACCATGCCTGTGGTCGGCGATCCGGAAACCATGAACAACACTTACGTGGAGCAGATTGTCTCCAGCGCCAAGGCGGCCATCGACAAAGCTGTGGAGATGGGCGTGACGGACCGCAATCGAGTGGGAGTGGGCGGCCACAGTTACGGCGCATTCATGACGGCCAATCTGCTGGCGCACTCCAGCCTGTTCCGCGCCGGGGTGGCCCGCAGCGGAGCTTATAACCGCACGCTCACGCCGTTCGGCTTCCAGAGCGAACGCCGGACTCTGTGGGAAGCGCCGGAGATGTATATCAAGGTCTCACCGTTTATGCATGCTGAGGACATCAAGACGCCTATCCTGCTGATTCACGGAATGGCCGACGACAATTCCGGCACTTTTCCCGTCCAGAGCGAGCGCATGTATGAAGCCATCAAGGGCAACGGCGGAATCGTACGCTACGTGCAGTTGCCCTACGAGGCGCATGGATACTTGGCCCGTGAATCCACCGAACACACTCTGTGGGAGATGGTCACCTGGTTCGACAAATGGGTGAAGAACGCCCAACCGGAAACTGAGAAGAAGACAGCGAGCGGAGGGAAGTAAAAAACCAACTAACGTAGACGAGCGTGTCAGACGGAATGCCGCAATTTGGTAACATCTTCGTCTGGAATTCATCCGACGCATACTCTTCATCCACGAAGGAAGTTGCTCATGAACGGGAAAACTCTCGTAAGACCAGGCTCTGCCCTCATTCTGACCATCATTGTTGCTTTCGCCACCGTGCGTGCTTCTTTTGCTGCAAACACTGAGGCCGCTGACATAGCGCGCTGGAAGCAGGAAGCGGCCAATGTGACAATCATTCGTGATGACTGGGGCATCGCGCACGTTTATGGAAAGACGGACGCCGATGCTGTCTTCGGCGCAGAGTACGCACAAGCCGAGGACGACTTCAACCGCGTGGAAACGAACTACATCAACGCCATGGGGCGGCTCGCTGAGGCAGAAGGCGAATCGAAAATCTACCAGGATTTGCGGATGAAGCTCTTCATTGACCCTGAAACTTTGAAGAAGCAGTACACCCAAAGCCCGGAGTGGCTGCAAAAGCTGATGAACGCATTTGCTGACGGCCTGAACTATTACCTCTATAAGCATCCCGAGGTGAAGCCGCGAGTCATCACGCGCTTCGAACCGTGGATGGCTCTTTCTTTTAGCGAAGGCAGCATTGGCGGAGATATTGAACGGGTGAATCTCAGCCAGCTTGAGGCCTTTTACGGCAAAGACAAAGACGACCCGGCTCATCAGGCCCGGGTGTCCGCTCCTGAGATCGACGACGAGATGGCGGAGCCCACGGGCTCGAATGGCATGGCTATTGCGCCGTCCAATACGGCTGACCATCATGCGCTGTTGCTTATCAATCCGCATACGTCGTTCTTTTTCCGCTCCGAGTTGCAGATGGTAAGCGACGAAGGCCTGGACGCATACGGCGCTTCAACCTGGGGGCAGTTTTTTATCTACCAGGGATTTAATCCGCACATCGGCTGGATGCATACATCCAGCGGCGTGGACGCGGTGGATGAGTATCTGGAAACCGTAACAAAAAAAGACAATCGCTACTTTTACAAGTACGGCAATGAAGAGCGGCCGCTGATCGTCAGGAACATCACGGTCCCTTACAAGACCGACCATGGAATGGCGCAAAGGACGTTCACCGCATACTTCACCCATCACGGTCCCATCATTCGCGAAGATAACGGTAAGTGGGTCAGCATCGAACTGATGCAGAAGCCGATCGAAGCCTTGAGCGAATCGTTCCTGCGCACCAAAGCCACGGACTACAAGTCATACCGCAAGACCATGGAACTCAAAGCCAACTCCTCGAACAACACCATTTTTGCCGATGCCGACGGCGATATCGCCTACTTTCAGGGAAACTTTATTCCCCGGCGGGACACAAAATTCGACTTTACCAAGCCGGTGGATGGCAGTAATCCTGAGACAGATTGGCATGGGCTGCTTTCTATTGACGAGACACCGCATCTGCTGAATCCAAAAAGCGGCTGGCTTTACAATTCCAACAACGCTCCCTGGACTGCGGCGGGACCAAGCAGCCCCAGGAAAGAAGATTTTCCCGCTTACGTGGAGATGGGAGGCCAGACAGCCCGGGGACTTCACGCGATCAAGGTCCTCGAAAACAAGAAGGATTTCGCGCTGGACTCTCTCATGGCTGCGGCCTACGACAGCTATCTCACATGGTTCGATAAGCCGTTGCCTGCCTTGATCAAAGCATGGAACGAAGCACCTTCTTCAAATCCGCTCAAAGAGAAACTGGCACAGCAAATCGCAGCGCTTCGTGGTTGGGACCACCGCTGGTCCGTCAGCTCCGTACCTACTTCTCTGGCTGTATTCTGGGCAGAGGAGATTCAGCATCGCGTACGTCCTGACGCCAAAAAGGACGGGATGTCTATAGAAGACTACATTGCCGGTAAGGCCTCGCCGGCAATCCTGCTGGAGTCTCTTGCCGCCGCTTCCGACAAAATCCAGGCAGGCTTTGGAACATGGAAAACTCCGTGGGGAAATATCAACCGGTTCCAGCGCGTGAACGACGATATTGACCCGGAATTCAATGATGCCGGCCCGAGTATCCCGGTCGGCTTCACTTCAGCAATCTGGGGATCGCTGGCGTCATTTGGGGCCCACGCATATCCCAATACAAAGAAGTGGTACGGTACCAGCGGCAACAGCTTTGTGGCAGTGGTAGAGTTCGGCAAAACCATACGCGCCAGAGCCGTGACCGCGGGAGGTGAAAGTGGGCATCCAAAGTCGCGTCACTTTGACGATGAAGCAATGCGATACAGCAAAGGCAATCTGCGCGACGTTTACTTCTACCGCTCACAACTCAAGGGACACACGGAACGGGAGTACCACCCGGGAAACTAAATCACGCAGCAGGGAAGTGTTCAGTCGAACCCAGGGAGTTCCTCGCGGATACGAATATCCCTTCGCTATACACTTCAGTGCGGCCGTTCACTGTACTTGATCGTTGGGCTTGCCAGCCAATCCTCAAAAACTTTCGCGCAGAAAATCGCCGGTGGGCCATACCACGAGACTTCAGCGCACTTGAAGAAACCACCACTAAGTTATGGAGAATAAAAAATCTGGTGCCGAAGAAGGGATAAATAAACTATGCGAGAGAACCGCTGTTTATACGGCTCCGGGAAAAATCAGGGATTTTAGCTCGCGTTTAGCTCGACCAAATTACCCATCCCGGTACTTGTCTCAGAGGAGACGAACCACATCGCAAACAGGAAAGTAGCACTTCTTCGATATGGGAAAACGGAACAGGGATGGAGACGGGGAGGTGCCTTCATTGGCAAAACCAAAAACTCAAACCTGATTACATGGTCCTCGGCGGCAAAGAAGTATTTGCTCCTGCGGGCTATTATCTAATTCGCACATTTAAGGGCCGATCTACCTTCGCGTGGGCACTGATGCCTCTGAGGCGCTGGCGAGGTAGCAAGAGGAGCAGCGTTTGCAGGAGAAGAGAGCGGAGGGGGAATTCGTTCACGAGAGGTCCAAGAAGATGACGCTCTCGCAGTTGGCGGCAAAGTTTCTGGTAATCCGGGCCGTGGGCTCAGCTGATACCGTTGCGAATTACACCTGGGTGGTCAACAATTCGTAAAGCTGACCCGCGCCACATTCGCCCAACATGTCACCGTTGAAGACGTGATTAATATTGTGGTGATCTGGAGAGGAGGGGCTATACCATTTTCATGGTTAATGTAGACCATAGCCGCAATGTTCAAACCAGGCGGCAGCATTTTCGGCAGTGATAGCAGCCAAGGCTTCGGCGATGGCCGATTCTAAGGTCTCCAAGCTGCGGGCTTTGGACGAACGTAGAAGCTGTTTGATTTTGGACCAGGCTTGCTCGATGGGATTGAAGTCCGGAGAATAGGGTGGCAAATAAAGGAGACGGGCTCCGGCGCCTTCGATCAATGCTCTTACGCCGGCTACTTTGTGGGCGGCCAGATGATCCATGATCACCACTTGCCCAGGAAGCAGCTGCGGGCACAAAACCTGTTCCAAGTAGGCGAGGAAGACATCGCCATCTGTGGCCGATTCGATGGTCATGGGCGACCGCAATCCTCGCCGGGTCAGAGCCGCCAGCATGGTGACGGTGTGCCAGTGACTGTTCGGCGTGCCTTCCCGCACCCGTTCTCCACGTAGGGCACGACCGTAGTTGCGGGTCATTTGCGTGCTAGCACCGCTTTCATCCAGAAACACCAAGGCATCCGGAGCGACAGACTTTATGGCTTCCCACCATGCCTGCCGCTGCCGTTGCGCTTCCGCAGTCTCTTGTTCCTGGGCGTGGAGTGACTTTTTTTCAGCCGCAGCCCCAACTGCTGCAACGCCAGCCACAAGCGACCGATGCTCAGGCGCAAACCCCGTGTCTGCTGCAATCGCTCTTGCAACTCCATCAGCGTGAGATCCGGCTGTTGTGCAATCTGCTTCCCTAACCACTGCTGCACCGCTGCAGTCACGCGGCTTTCCGGTCCGCGCCGCCACGGCAGCAAATCGATCTGCCCGGTTCGTGTGCGGCGGGCAGAGATTTTCTTGGCCCAGCCCAGACTTACCTCAAACTGGTCCGCCAACTCCTGTAATGTTCCTTTTCCCTTGTCATAGGCCTGCAAAAACTTCCGTCGCAAATCGTTGGAATACGCTCCTGCCATGCCTGGGAGCAGAGAATCGCCATTCACAGTCTACACTATTATTGAAAACGGTCTAACTCGCCACTGCACACCAGCGAATCGGTATGTGACCTTGAGAAGCTTCCTCAAATACTGCGGCTGCGATCTCGAAAAGATGATCGACAAGAGCACAGACCGTCGACTGATAAAGTTTGTGAAGACAGAAGTGGAGGTTTACTCGGATGAGGAGATCGTAGACCTCTGCCGTGTGTCCGACGCCCGCCATGCTCTGCTGGGAGAGTTCTTGTTAAAAACTGGTTCCCGTCGTGACGAAGCGCGATTTCTCGAATTGTCGGCCGTTGGTTGTAAGCATCGGATGGTCAGCGTCAGGAAGAAGCCGCATTGAAAATTCCCCCCCCCAAAGATTCCGAAGAGCGCACTGTGCCGCTGCCCAATGGCCTCCCGGAGAGGCTTGCAGAACGGAGGAAATCTCGTCCGACGACTCGCTAGTATTCGGCAGCAGCAACGACAAGCCCGACAACCACTTGATCGATTATCTTAAATCGGCCGCACCTCGCGCAGGGCTCAACTGCACAGTCTGCGGCAGCTGCGTCGAGAAGAATGGGGTAGAGCACATTTTTCTGCACAAGTTCAGAAGCTCATATACGACGCGTATTCTGTGGCACAGCGACATCGAGACAGTAATGAATCGATGGGTCACTCTGATTTGGCTTCAACAATGAGATACCTCCAGCCAGCGCGGAGTGAGGCGATGCAGTCGGCGATCAACGCTGCATTTAGTGATAACAAGATTGTCGTGCTGCAGGCCGCAGGCTGAAACGCCAAATCAGAAAAAAAGAAGCTCGGTTTTTGATCTGGGCTTCTTTGCTAACAGCGGAACTCTATTTTTCTTGCAGGCGCTCACGAAGCCAATCGGCAGAGCGCCATCATCAACATAAGACAGGAAACTTGCGGAATGCCCACTCTTTTCCCGCGAAAGCATCTGCTCATCGCCTTGCTGTGTCTGGCCTCGCTCAACCTTGTAACGCAAAAGCCGCCGGCTGACATACACATCTCCAACAGTGACCGGCTGCATTTCATTGCCTATGGAGATACGCGCTTCACGTATCCGGCTGACAGTGAAGCTGCCAATCCTGAAGTTCGCCGCGAACTGGTCAAGGGCATCGCCAACGCTCATCCTGATTTCGTTACTTTCGGTGGAGATATCACGTATAACGGAAACGATCCCAATGACTTGAAAGTGTATGACAAAGAGACCGCGATCTGGCGTGAGCAGAACATTCGGGTCTTTCCGGCGCTTGGCAATCACGATTTTCACGGCGTTCTGAAACTGAATCTGGCCAATTTTTTTGAGCGCTATCCGGAACTGGGTCATAGTCGCTACTATTCCGTGAACACAGGGAACGTGCTGACGCTGGACAGTTCATTAACTGTGACCCCCGGTGCGCAGGGCAATTGGCTGATCCAGAAGATTGAAAAAGTTCCTGTCAACATCGACTTTGTAGTTATCGTCCTGCATCATCCCCCGTATACAAGTTCTTCTGATGAAAAGCGGTTTGGGGGTCGACACTCGGCCCGGATGCCGGAGCAGGCCTGGGCGCGGTTTCTGAAGAAACGCCAGAAGAAGATGCGCGCGCGGATTGTTGTTTTCGCCGGACACGTGCACAACTACGAGCGGCACGAGCACGGCGGCCTCACTTACTTTATTCCGGGCGGAAGCGGCGCGCATGCTTATCCAATTGAGCGCAAGCCGACCGACCTGTTCCAGAGCAGCGAAAATAACTATCACTATATTGACGTGAAAATTGAAGCAGGAAAAATGGTGGCGACGATGAAACGCCTGGAGATAAAGAATGGCGTGGCCACATGGACCCAGCCCTACATGGTGACGATCACGGCATTGGTCTTTTCTCAAATCGCCATTTCACCAGCAATCAAGTCTTCGCCGCCAACTAACCTGCACACTTAACTTCGGTTTGCGTTTAAAAAGATCAGCTAAAGCAACCGAGCTGTGGAAGTATGCAAAGGTGTAAACACGGTAGAAGTACGCAAAGGTGTAAACACGGTATAAGATATAATGCTTAGCACTCATTCCATAATGGCACAGATTGCTAGTTAATCCTTGCCAAGATGAAGCAAAATTCTAATACATGTTCCAAAATGGAACAGTTTGCAAGAAGTTTTTATTAAAATGTCCTTGTCACTCTTGACTCTTTGGCTGGTTAGTAACTATCGTGGGCAACAGTCCAACGTGCCCTCTACGTCCATGAACCAGCTGCAGATCACAAGCTCCATCCGGAACGACGCGTGTTGGTATGTCATTCATACGCACGCGTTGCAAGAACTCCGCGCCGAAAAGAATTTGACAATGTGGGGATTAGAAACGTTTAATCCGAAGCTGAAGGACCGCCGCTCAAGCTCAATTTTGCAAAATTCCCTATATATGATCAAATCTTTGTTCCCGGGCTATATATTCGCGCGTTTTAATGCGGACCTTATGCTGCGCAAGATTTGCTTTACCAGAGGAGTCCGCAAAGTCGTATGCTATAATGGCAGCCCCGTTCCAGTTGCGGATGAAATTATAGATTTAATCAAGTCGCGGGTAGAGGACGATGGTTTCGTAAGGATCCGCCCGAGCCTAAGGTGCGGTGATAAAGTTATAGTTCTGAATGGCCCGCTATCAGACTTGGTTGGCATTTTTGAAAAAGATCTGAATGACTCAGACCGCGTAGTTGTGCTTCTGACAACAGTCAACTACCAGAGTCGTGTTGTAGTAGAAAGAGAGCTGGTTAGAAAAGTCTGTTAGATTGACGCAGCCAGCGATGGAAGAATGGGCTGCTGCTTCATCTGGCCACTTGCGAACGGCAAGTGCAAGTGGCGCTCGGCTAACCCGAGTGCGGTAGCTTTGTCTTCAAGAGCAGTCACCGGTTGCCGACAGAACTACCGCTGTCGCAACCCAACGTCGCAATTCAAAGAACGGGCCCGGGGGGCGGTGCGGTAGCTTTGCCCTTTTAACGGCGTTGCCGGCAAGCAATTGCCAAGTAAAGCGCCATCAGAATATCAAACGCGACATTCAGAGCGGAATATGCCAAAAACAATCATTCTTGGCGCTGGCTTAGTCGGCTCTGTGCTGGCGAGCTTTCTTGCCAGAGAAGGATGTGAAGTAGAAGTGTTCGAGCGCATGCCAGACCCGCGGCGTGTGATCGGGAACGCCGGGCGCTCCATCAACCTGACTCTGTGCAAGCGAGGTCTGGACGTCTTGGATGCGATTGGAGCAGGCGATGAGGTGCGGGCAATCTCCGTGCCCGTTCATGGGCGAATGATCCATGACATTCACGGTGGACTAACGTTTCAGCCTTATGGCAACCACCGCGAGGCAATTTACTCAATCGGACGGAGAGACCTTAACCGAACCCTGCTGCAGTTCGCGGAGCGCGCTTTCAGCGTTCCAGTTCACTTCAATATGAAGTGCATGGAAGTCGATTTAGCGTCCCCCTCGCTTGAAATCAAAAACCTGATGTCCGGCGAAGTCACGCGTAAGAAAGCTGAACGGATTTTCGGAGCCGATGGCGTCCATTCCCCGGTCCGCTGTCAGATGCAAAAGAAAATGCGGTTCAATTTCTGGCTGCAATACTGGGAGCAAGGTTATAAGGAGATGCCTGTACCGCCATCGAATGCGGACTGGACATCAGAGAAGAACGCGATTCATATCTGGCCCAGAGGCAATTACATGCTGATTGGGTTTCCCAACACTGACCAGAGTTTTACCTGTTCCCTGCACCTGCCTTTTGAAGGGCCACACTCATTTGAATCGATCCAGACGGAAGAGGACCTCCGCAAGCTCTTCCGCGAATCTTTCCCGGACGTGGTTGACTTCATGCCCGGACTGGTCGAAAACTTTTTAAAAAATCCCACGAACCCCATGGTCACCATCAAGTGTTCGCCATGGTCTTACGAGGGAAAAGTTGCCATTCTGGGGGACGCCGCTCATTCGATATATCCATCCTATGGCCAGGGAGCAAATGCCGGATTTGAGGATTGCGCAGTGTTGTGCCAATGCATGAAAGAGCAACCCGCCAACCCGACCGCGCTACTGCGCGATTTCGAGGATCGACGGCGGCCCAACACCGATGCCATTGCAGACCTTTGCGTGGAACACTTTAAGGAATTGCGCGACCTTGTGGGTACCCCGAGATTCCTGTTGAGAAAACAAATTGAACGAAAGATCAACGACCTATACCCGGCAGAGTATCAAGACCTGTATTCAATGATAAGTTTCACGTCAATGCTTTACACTGAAGCGCTGCAGATCGACCGCGAACAGCGCGCGGTTGTGGACCAATTGATGGAAGTGGCGGGGATCGACACTAAGCTGGACAGCCATGAAGTAGCACGCCTGATCGAGGACCTTATGACAAAGAGGTTATCCAGTTTGGCGGTGATGGCATAAACTTATGAATGAAGCCAGCATCCCTGGCCCGATCGCACGATCTGTGCAAGGTCAGCAAATGAACATCCTGACAAGTGGAATGATTGAAGCTCAAACTGGCTATCCAGCCAGGCTTTCGGTGAGGGTTGTTTTGGGAAAAGAAGGGGGTTTCCAATGACAGGCCAATGGGATCAGCTTCGGTATGCCGTTCGAAGCCTTGTCCGTACCCCAGGTTTTTCCCTGATCTCTGTCATCACTCTGGCTCTCGGTATAGGTGTGAATACAGGCGTATTCAGCGTCGCTAACGCCGTGCTGTTTCACTCATTGCCGTTCAACCAGCCCCGACGAATCATGATGTTGTGGGAGACATATTCCCGCCTGAAGACCGGTGGCGACAAGGTTCCTGTAGCCGCTTCCAGCTTCCTGGACTGGAAGGAGCAAAACAAAGTATTCGAAAGTATGGCGGCATTCACAACGTTCTCATTCAGTCTTACGGGTTTTAACGGACCGCCAGCAAAACTGGACGGAGTAGAGGCAACCGCCGAGTTCTTCTCCGCTCTGGGGGTGCGACCTGCTAAAGGGCGGGCTTTCATGCCCGGCGAAGACCAGCCCGGGAAGAACCATGTAGCTGTCATTAGCGATGGACTGTGGCGCCAGCAATTTGGCGACGATCCGAACATAGTGGGACAGACCATCAATCTCACCGGTGAGAAATATGAGGTCATCGGCATCATGCCTCCAGGGTTCGATTTTCCCGAGGGTGCGACCATGCCGGCAACGCTGGACTTCCCTGCGAAGACCCAGATCTGGGTGCCCTTGGTTTTCACTCCAGAAGCAAAAAAAGACCGGTTCACGTTCTCACTTGCCGTGATCGCACGACTTAAGCCTGGCGTTACGATGGCGCAGGCGCAGTCAGACATGAGCACGATTGCGGCAAATATCGACCGTGCCTATCGGAGTGGAAGAGGCTTCGGCGCCCGTGTGATGGAGTTGCGGGAACAGATGGTCAGCGGGGTACGGCTTGCGCTGCTGGTGCTTTTCGGCGCTGTGGCCCTGGTGCTTCTGATTGCCTGCTCCAATGTTGCCAACCTTTTGCTGGTGCGATTCTCAATGAGACAGAAAGATATCGCGCTGAGAACGGCGCTTGGATCCTCCCGGTCTGAACTAATACGACAGATGCTGACGGAATCGGTAGTACTCGCTATTGGAGGATGCGTAATTGGCCTGTTCCTGGCGGAGTTGGGGATTCACATCCTGCAAAGTATGAACGGAGACTTTCCGCGCGTGAATGAAATCAGCATCAACGGATGGGTGCTTGCATTTGCGTTCCTCATTGCCGTTGCCACCGGCATCATCTCCGGAGTAATACCTGCGATTGACGCTTCCCGGACAGATCCGAACACGGTGCTTAAGGAAGAATCCAGGAGCGCATCGGCCAGCGCGCGCAGCCGTAATGTCCGTAGCCTGCTCATCATTTCCGAATTCAGTCTCACCCTGGTGCTGCTGATCAGCGCAGGGCTGCTGATACGGAGTTTCATGCTTCTCCAGCAGGTCAGGTTGGGCTTTAACTCTGAGAACGTGCTCACCATGCGTTTTGCGCTGCCGGAATACAAGTACGGCAAGCCTAAACAACAGGCAGCATTCGTGAAGCAGCTTCTACAGCAGGTCTCGACCGCCCCCGGCGTTGAATCCGCAGCCGTCGCCATAAACCTGCCGCTCACTGGCACCGGAACCAGTGTGACATTTGACATCGTCGGACGTCCGGCGCCTACCGCCCAAGACAGACCCATGGCTGACTTTTCTATTGCGACCCCAGACTATTTCAAGACCATGCAGATCCCATTACGTCAGGGAAGATTTTTTACCGAGCAAGACAGCGGCAGTGCACCTTCTGTGGTTATCATTAACGAAGCCATGGCCAAGATGTATTGGCCCAACCAGAATCCGATCGGGCAGCGTCTGACGCAGGGCCTGGATCCAACCAGAACTGAGCGCGAAGTTGTTGGTGTGGTGGGAAATGTGCGCCAGAGTTCGCTGACTGACGACCCCGTGCCTGCGCTCGTAGTGCCGGTTGATCAGCTTCCATACAACCTACTTTTCTTAATCACGCGAACCAAGGCAGAACCGTTGAGCATGACCTCTATAGTACTCGGCAGCTTGCAGAAGGTTGACCGGGACCAGCCTGTATATGACGTTAAGACCATGGAGCAGGTAGTTCACGATTCGAACACTCAGAGGAGCTTCAACATGTTTCTGTTGAGTTCCTTTGCGGGGCTGGCCCTGGTGCTGGCCATGGTGGGAGTATACGGAGTGATCGTGTTTTCCGTGAGCCAGCGCAAGCAGGAACTCGGCATTCGTATGGCGCTTGGCGCGCAGCCTGGCGACATTCGCAAGCTGATTCTGAAGCAGGGGCTGATCCTCGCCGGCGTCGGCCTGGCGATTGGATTAAGTGTGGCCTTCGGCGTCACTCACATTATGGCCAGCTTGCTCTATCACATCAGCGCAACGGACCCGATGGTTTTCGGCGGCGCAAGCCTGATACTTACAGCGCTGGCGCTGCTCGCAACTTATGCGCCTGCTCACAAAGCTGCAAAACTTGAACCAATGATCATACTCCGGCAGAAGTGAAAGCAGCATTCTGAACGCCGCATTTCTTTGAATCCCACCTACTTATCTACACGATCCAAGAAAACAAAGGCATGGAAATGAGAAAAACATCTACAGCGGTGTCCGTAATATTGCTATTGTTCCTAACGCCAGTATTCCTGGTAATGACGGGCACGATCAATGCGGCTGGACAAGTCAATCAGGTTGCGACAGGAAGTCAGACCGTTCTCCAGACAAATGCTTCACCGCGAAGGCCCGGAGCCGAACCGGTCGTCTTCGGCACGTTCCGTCCAGGCAACCTGGACGTATATTACGTTTCCCATCGGGGTGAACAGCCGAAGAGACTTACCGACGATCCAGGGCTGGATTATGACCCGGTGTTGTCTCCAGACGGGCAATGGCTCGTCTATACGTCTGAAGTTACCGGCGTGCCTCATTTGTATGCCTTAGAACTGCAACGGGGTGGAGCGCCTAAGCTGCTCATTGACGGTGACGACATGCAGGACCAGGTGTCATTTTCACCCGATGGAAAGAGAATTGCCTTTGTGAGCGCTGGGGCCAGCACCGCGGACATTTACATGATTCCCTTCAAACCGGACACTACGCAGAGCATGGCCAAAGCTCGGAATCTAACCCACCATCCGGGAGGAGAATTCCGCCCAGCCATCTCGCCTGACGGTAAGAAAATTGCGTTTAGTACTGACTGGGACGTGGCTGTGACTGGACTTCCCGCTCAGAGAGCACGCGAAGGCGAAATCTACCTGATGGACATGGATGGAAAGAACGTCGAACGTCTTACTCAATCAACTGGTTGGGATGGATCCCCAGTGTGGTCACGGGATGGGAAGATTATCTATTTCTATTCCGAGCGTGACGGGGATTTCCGTGTCTGGGCGATGGATGCGAATGGCGCGAATCCGCGGCCTGTCTCTCCCAAAGGGATGAAAGCGCTTTCCCCGGCATTAAATTCCGAAGGACGAATTGCATTCTCTGTCCTGACTGGTGAGGCCGGCGATGGAAAACCGCCTCAGGTGTGGCGGATTGCTTCTGTCGCGCCTGACGGCTCCGACTTTCGTTTTGACACCGATACGAATGCAACCACCAACTACTGGGTGCCGACTTTCAGCGTCAAAACCGACGCAATGGCTGTCTACGGACCTGGGCCGCCACAGAAAGATGTACCTCAAGGCGAGGTGGGCATTGGAGATGGCCCTCTGCTGATTCCGCATTCTCCGGTCTATGTCAGTTTGCCGGACCGGACGTTGGCGCTCTATGCGATGCGCAGTTTTTCTCCTGCTATCGATCCATCAGGTACCAAGATTGTCCGGACGGATTCTTTCAGGGTGTCTCATAGTCTGATGGTCTCAAATGTTGATGGAACCGACGAGCACATTATTTTTAAGAGGCCAGAAGGCGGCCATCCGATCTACGCTCCAGCCTGGTCGAAAGATGGGAACTGGATTGCATGGATGGACGGCTTTGCGTTTGGAGGATTGAAGCAAGAGTCGGACATCTGGAAGATTCGCCCTGATGGTACCGGGGCTGTGAACCTGACACCGAACACACCCGGAAATGATGGATTCATGGATTTCTCCGGCGACGGCCGGACCATCGTTTTTCGCAGCAGCAGGAGCGGGAACTTTGACGTGTTTCTGATGAATTCAGATGGTACAAACGTGCGGAATGTCACCAAGAATCCAGCATATGACAGCTTCCCCGCCCATTCGCCTGTGAGCAATGAGATTGCATTCGCTTCGAACCGCGAAGGCGACTTGGATGAAAAAACGGGAATGCGTACTTTTGAAATATACACAATGAAGATCAATGCAGACGGTTCTCCAGGCGCGCTACGCCGGATTACCGACAGCCCCGGCCAGGATTGCCATCCACAATATTCGCCTGACGGCAAATGGCTCATTTTCGTGTCTGAGAGAGGCGGTATCAATGACGAAGAGCCCCTGATTAACCAGGTCTTTACTACTCCTCAACCTTATGGAGATTTGTACGCACTACGCTTAAGCGACGGATTGGTGGTCCGCCTGACCGAAAATAAATGGGAAGATGGAATCCCAACATGGGGTAAGGCTTCATCAGCGCAACCAGGAGCATACTCCTCGTTTAAGTAATAATTGTTTTTGACTGTAAGAGCAGCCAGAGATATTTGCTTTGCCTTCACTGATACTTATGGCATGGTGGTTAGCCAGCCTGATCGCGTCAATCCAGCTTCTGATTACCGCCTGCAGACCTAATGGCGGTCTTCCATCCGGGAACTTAGCAGTAGCTGATGGCTCACGCTCACCATCAAAACTGGCTCAGGCTGCTGCCCCTCCGAAGGGAGCATCGACTCCACTGGCAAGAGCCATTCCGTTCCAGTTGAATGCAAACAAGGTTTTTGTCCAGGTGCGCATCAATAGCGCCGGTCCCTTCTGGTTCATCTTGGACAGCGGAGCGATATTCAATGCTCTTGACAAAGATCGAGCGCAAGCGCTCGGTATCAAATTGCACGGAAGTTTGAAAGTCAGGGGCGTGGGAGAGGCTTCTGTGGATGCGACACACGCATCCGGCGTTTCCCTGGAATTTGGAGGAATGGAACTCAAGAGCCAGGACATTACCGTTGTTCCAATTAATTCGTCTTTATCACACTCGGAAGGACACCAGATTGATGGCCTGTTGGGTTATGAATTTATTCGCCATTATTGCATCGAGATCGATTATCACAGCCGTGTCTTGAACGTCTATGCGCCGGGAGCGTGCACATATGCCAGAAATGGCCAAATTGTTCCTTTAGAGATTGAGAACAATGCGTTGTATGTATCCGGCATGATCACCGTCAGCAAGAATGAGCGAGTGAAAGGACGATTTTTGGTTGACACTGCCGTCAGAACCGCTCTTGCGCTGAATACGCCTTTTGTGGAATCAAACAATTTACTGGCTCGCGCCGGGCAGACAATCAAGGCTGTTGGAGTGGGTATCGGTGGCAAAACCAGCGGCATGGTTGGCCGCCTAGCGGGCTTGCAGCTTGGCAGTCTATTCATCAAAGAACCCGTGGTTGCATTCTCCGACATGAAAGACGGCGTGCTTGCGAGCGGGAACTTCAGCGGGATTATCGGCGGTGACATCCTGCGCCGGTTCAAAGTGATACTCGATTGTTCCGGCGACCGTCTCATCCTGTACCCGGACAGCAATTCTCAAGAATCCTTCGAGTATGACATGAGTGGACTTTCTGTAAGTGCGGAAGACAAAAACCTGAACACCTTTCGCGTGCTTCAGGTCATGGATCATTCCCCTGGATCCGAAGCGGGCGTGCTGGCCGGCGATGCAATCGAGGCTGTTGACGGTCATGCAGCTTCTGATCTGACGCTCGAGCAAATTTCGCAGCTGCTCAAACATGGCGCTGGGGAAACTCATGAATTGCTCCTCAAAAGAGGGCAGGAGCAGTTAAAGACCACAATCACACTGCGCCGTCTGGTTTGACATCGCCACCCTACCCTCGCATTCCCGGATTGAATTGATTGCATGCTTCATGATTCTCAAACTCGTCGACAGCTCGTGGCCAAACGCCTGCATGATGGCTTCACAGCGCAAGTCCAGCAGACCCCCGGTGCCATAGCTCTAATTTCGGAACGGACCCAGCTGAGCTATGGCGATCTGAACGCTAGCGCAAATCGCCTGGCGCACTATTTACAGAAGATGGGTGTGGGACCCGAGGTACGTGTTGGCATTTGCATTGAGCGCAGCCTTGAGATGGTAATCAGCATCATGGGCGTGCTGAAGGCTGGTGGGGCATACGTGCCACTCGATCCAGCATATCCGCGCGAGCGATTGAAATACATGATCGAAGATGCAGGAGCCGATGTCCTACTGACGTCCCGGAAAAGAATCAGCAGCTTACCCGGGAAAGCAGGCAAGATCGTATATGTGGATGGAACAGAAAACGAATGGAGCCGAGAGGACCCCTCTAACCCCGAATGCGCAGCAAACGCGGAAAACCTTGCTTATGTCATTTACACTTCAGGCTCCACGGGACTTCCAAAAGGCGTGTGCATAACCCACCAAAGCATCTGCAATCACATGGACTGGGTACTGGAGGAATTCTCATTCAATCCAGCCGACAAAATCCTGCAGAAAACGCCGTTCAGCTTTGATGCTTCTGTCTGGGAATTCCACGCGCCCTTGCTTTGCGGAGGAACGCTGGTGATGGCGCGTCCGGACGGGCATCGCGAGCCCGATTATCTTATTGAGACGATCATCGAGCATGGAATTACGACACTGCAGTTGGTCCCGTCCCAGATGCAAATGTTGCTGCACGCCGAAAAGCTGGAGGAGTGTCGAAGCCTGCGTCGTCTGTTTTGTGGTGGCGAGGCACTGGATAAAAGATTGCTCGAGCAGGTGCTTATGCGGCTTGGATCCAGTCCGTGGGTGACGAATCTGTATGGTCCAACTGAATGCACCATCGACGCGACCTTCTGGAGCTATACCGCCGCGAGGCTCCCTGAGATTATTCCCATTGGAAAGGCAATAGCTAATACCCAAATCTATGTGCTCGGCCCATTTTACGAACCCCTGAAGGCAGGAAACGCGGGTGAATTATTCATCGGCGGCATCCCATTGGCACGAGGATATTTGAACCGGCCCGAGCTCACCGCGCAAAAATTTGTGCCTGATCCTTTCAGCGGCAGGCCAGGAGCGCGGCTTTATAAGACCGGAGACTTGGCCGAATGGAACAACGAGGGTGAGCTCGAATATGTTAGAAGAATAGATCAGCAGATAAAGCTTCGTGGTTACCGCATAGAACTGCAAGAAATTGAGGCGGTACTTGCCCGGCATCCCCTGGTGCAGCAGGCAGTTGTGGAACCATGGGGCAATGGCGAAGAGAAGAGGCTGGCTGGATATATTGTTCCCGCAGGTCCAAGCCTGCAAGTCACGGAATTGCGGGAGTACCTCTTGAACTACCTTCCGGAATACATGGCGCCTTCGGCCCTGGTGGTGCTCAAGCAACTGCCTCTCACTGCAAACGGTAAGTTAGACCGCAAAGCGTTGCCGGAACCGAAAGAGCAATGGACCGAGCCAAGGATGGAGTTTGTGGAACCAAACTCGGACATCGAAAAGCAGATTGCTCAAATTTGGAAATCGATATTACGCATTGAGCGTGTGGGCAGGCATGACAATTTTTTCAATTTGGGAGGCAATTCGTTACTTGGAACAGTGGCACTCGCTCACCTGCGAGACGAACTGAAGTTTACTGTGTCGCTCGGTGTCATGTTTGAAAACCCTACCGTAGCTGGCGTTGCCGCGTTTATCGAGAAAGCCCGGTTAGAGGGAACGAAGACAGATAATCCTCATTGTTTTGCCAGAACTGACACTCTGGTCCTCTCATTTTCGCAGGAACGAGTCTGGTTTCTGGGAAAGCTCCATTCAGGCAATCTCGCTTACAACTATCAATCGGTTCTGCGGTTTGAGGGCGTTCTCTCTGTTTCCGCGCTAGAGCAGGCGCTGCAGGAAGTGGTCCGGCGGCACGAGATTCTTCGCACCACATTCCATGAGAGAAATGGGCAGCCGGAGCCTGTCATTCACGAGGCATACAGAGTCAAACTACCGGTGATCGATTTGCAAGAATCAAGGGACCCCGAATCCAGAGTTCAGGCGTTGATCGGGAATGAAATCCAAAAACCATTCAATCTCGAGCAACTGCCTCTGGCTTACTGGACCTTATTCCGGCTGGCGCCAGACCATCACCTGCTACTGCACAAAGAGCATCACATGCTTCACGATGGGTGGAGCTTTAACCTTTTATTGAAAGAACTCTTTGCATCGTACGAAGCGTACAGCAAGGGAACCGTCCCTTCCCTTCCTGAACTGACCATTCAGTTCGCCGATTTTGCGCAGTGGCAGAGAGAGTGGATTAAAAGCGAAGAGGCCGCCAGGCAACTAAGTTTCTGGAAATGCAAGCTGGCCGATTCTCCAGAACTTCTTGCGCTACCCTGGGACTTTCCCAGGCCCCCAGTTCTCTCTCTGAAAGGCATGGCTTCGCGGCTTGATCTGCCAATAGACCTCTGCGATGCGCTTCGTTCAGAAAGCCGAAAAAACAAGGTGACGCTGTTCATGACAACCTTCACGGCTTTCGCCATCCTCTTGCACAGGCTTACCGGCGCTACGGACATTTGCGTGGGCTCGGGGATTGCAAACCGGCGCTGGAAAGAGACTGAAACCCTGGTGGGCATGCTCGTGAACAACATTGTTCTACGCATTGACCTATCCGGCAATCCGACGATCAAGACATTACTTCAGCGAGTAAAAGAGATTACCCTGGAAGCCTACTCCAATCAGGACCTTCCATTTGACAAGGTGGTGGAGGCACTTCATCCAAGACGTGATCCAAGTTCCAACCCTTTGTTCCAGGTCATGTTCAGCTTTCACGATTCGCCCCTGTGCTCTTTGGAGGGCATAGGGCCAAGAATTTCGATGACTGAAGGTATCAGCAACGGGTCAGCCAAGTGGGACTTAAATGTTGTGTTCATTCCGAGAGCAGAACAAAAAATCGGTCATCAGAATGCGGCGCTTGAGCCCATCACCATGGTTTGGGAATACAGCTCCGATCTGTTCCAGTCGGGCAGTATAGATAGGTGGATCGGGTTCTATCAGAACGTTTTGCGAGTCATGATTGCTTCGCCCGAACAGCGTATTTCTGAGCTTCCCCTCATGACTTCCGAACAGCGGGAGGTGCTGCTTAGTAAGCTAAACCAGAGCCGGAGGGCATATCCACGAGAATCCACCCTCCAGGAGCTGTTTCTGGAACAGGTGAGGCTCAGATCCACATGCAAAGCGGTTAGTTATGAAACACAGACTCTCACGTATGAGCAGTTAAATATCCGGGCCAATCAACTGGCCCACTATCTTCGTAAAAAAGGCGTGCAACCGGAAACCCCAATAGGAATCAGCGGGAAGCGATCGCTGGAGATGGTGGTTGGAGTTCTGGCGATTGTGAAGGCAGGTGCCGTATATGTGCCGATGGACCCGGACGCTCCACCGCAAAGACAGAGATGGCTGGCCCAAGACATGCAAATGCAAATGATCCTAGTGGTGGATCGCGGTCGAGAAGCATTTGCGGAAAGCGGAGTGGAACTGGTTTGTATGGACGGGCAGCTAGAAGAAATCAGCAAGGAGCCCACAGACGATCCCGGAGTTCAAGCGACACCCGAGAACCTGGCTTACATTATCTATACATCAGGCTCTACAGGGACACCGAAAGGCGTAGCCATACCTCATCGCGGAGTAGTGCGACTGGTGAAGGCAGCCAACTATGCGAAACTAACGTCGGACGACAAGTTCCTCCAATTCTCCCCCCTATCATTTGATCCCTCGGCACTGGAAATCTGGGGAAGCCTGCTCAATGGCTCGGAGCTGGTGGTGATGACGGACGGTAAGCCGTCACTGGAGGCGCTGGGGAAAGCGATTCGCAAAAACGGGATTACAGTACTATGGCTGAGTTCGGGGATTTTTCATCTGATGGCGGAGCATTGTTTGGCCGACTTGCAGTCGGTAAGGCAAGTGCTGGCGGGAGGAGATGTTGTGGCTGTTGGGGCGGTGAAGAAATTTCTCCACCGCAATCCTTCTGGCATGTTCGTGGATGGCTATGGCCCAACAGAAAACTCCACCTTCACGTGTTGCCATGCCATGAGAGAGGGCGATCTGATCGGTTCCGCAGTCCCGATTGGGAAACCGGTTTCCAATACCCAGGTTTATGTGCTGGATGAAAACCTTGAGCCTGTTCCACCCGGCGTTGTGGGCGAACTGTATACGGGCGGGGACGGATTGGCCCGGGGATATTTCAATCGTCCGGAAGTGACGGCCGAGAAGTTTATCCCGAACCGATTCAGTGAAACCGGAGGCGAGCGACTCTATCGGATTGGCGACCTAGTGAGATACCGGAGTGACGGAATCCTCGAGTTTCTTGGCCGCAAAGACCAGCAGACGAAGATTCGTGGTTACCGAATCGAGTTGGGCGAAATTGAATCCGTGTTGGGCCAATATGAAAAAGTGCGCGAAAACGTGGTGCTGGCGGAAGTGGATGCAACCGGACAGAAGAGCCTTGTGGCTTACGCGGTGACCGGCGACAGCGCAGAAAAAGCGGAGTTGCGCGAATACCTGAAAGAGCGGCTTCCTGAGTACATGGTACCCGGATCGATTGTGCTGGTGCCCGAGATGCCTCTCACGCCGAATGGCAAAATCGATCGCCGCAAACTGTTGGAAGTGGCCGCGGCGCAACGGGCGGAAACCCTGGACGAACCACAACAAGGATATATTTCGCCGCGCAACGAGCAGGAACAGATCCTAATCGACATGTGGGCAGAGATGCTGAACGTAGACGCGATCGGCATTCACGACAACTTCTTCGATCTGGGCGGACACTCGCTGCTGCTAATGCAAATGGTCTCCAAGATAAGGGAGTTGTTCGGCGTCGAGATCCCGTTGCGGAAAGTCTTCGAGTATCCAGCCATCAGCAATCTGTCGCGGCTCATTTCGCTATCATCCGAGTATCCTGATCCCAACATCCGAATCATCAGGCCGCGGGGCTTGACCCAACTTCCTGCATCCTTCGCGCAGCGCAGGCTGTGGTTCCTGGAATCCGTGACACGCGGCGAAGCGCTTTACAACATCCCCGTGGCGCATCGGCTCAAAGGAAAGCTTGACATTGTAGCGCTGGAAAATAGCATAAATGAAATCATCAGGCGACATGAGACGCTTCGTACCCGGTTTATGGAGATCGAGGGTGAACCCCTCCAGGTGATTAAGCCGGAATTAAAGATCCAAATCGCGAGAGAAGATCTACAGGCAGTCGCCTTCAATCAATCGGAAGATGTCCTGCGAATGCGGATCAAGGAAGAGGGGCGACACCGTTTCAATCTATCGAAGCTTCCACTGATTCGGGTTCGGCTCTTCCAGACAGGACCCGAAGAGCACACTTTGATGGTTGTGATGCACCACATCATCTCCGATGCCTGGTCACTCCGAATTTTCTACCGTGAACTCGATGTTCTTTACCAGGCATTCCGATCGGGCAAACAATCAGCTTTGAACAGTCTGCCGGTTCAATATGCGGACTACACCATGTGGCTGCAGGAGCAAGCAGCAGAGGGCAGGCTGGAGCCCGAGCTGCAATATTGGCGAGATCAACTTGCGGGCGCCCCGGATTTCGTACAGTTGCCGACCGATTATCCGCGCCCTGACTCTTTAAGGCATGTGGGAGGAAGTGAGCGTTTCGAGCTGAACCAGGACGTGACGGAACAGCTGAAACGGCTGAGCCGGCACAACGGAGTTACACTCTCCATGACGCTGCTGGCAGCCTATTCTGTGCTGCTCTATCGCTGCAGTGAACAGGAGGACATACTCATCGGAACTCCTGTCGTCAATCGCAGCCATGAAGAACTCAACAAGCTCATAGGATTTTTTGTGAATATGGTAGTCATGCGGGTGAACCTGAGGGGGAACCCGACATTTGTTGAGTTACTGAAACGAATCAGGAAACTAGCACTGGGCGCCTACGCGCATCAGGAGTTGCCATTTGAGCGACTGGTGGACGATTTGAAACCGGAACGTTCATTGAACAGGAACCCGCTGTTTCAGGTGGTGTTGAACGTCCTGAACACAACCGATACGGCATTGCAGTTGGCGGAGATAGAATCTGCCCCTGTCAATGTGGACACAGGAACAGCAAGATTCGACTTATACCTGGAAGCGATTGAATCGGACCGTTCGCTGCAGCTGCGATTGATTCATGACTCAGATTTGTTCGCCAGCAGCACCGCCACAGAGATCTCCCGTCGCTTTGAGCAGCTCATCGCAGAAATCCTGAAAAACGAGAACCAACGCATTGGCGACCTCGACCTGCTCTTGAGCGGCGAAAGAGTGCTATTGCGGGACACCAGCGTGATCGAGGAAGGGGAAGAGACCTTTCTGCTTTAGCCATCCACCGGCGCAAATTTCAACGGAATTCAACAGATGAACTCTGCGACACGCAAACAGGCGATGTTAAGTCAATCCCGGACGTTGGAAAGGTATATTCCGGGGCGGGTTGAGGAGCAGGTCGAAAGGACCCCGGATGCTCCGGCCGTAGTTTTTGGCAATGCCTCACTGACTTACAACCAGTTGAACATCCGCGCTAATCAACTGGCGTGGAAGCTTAAGTCCCTGGGCGCAGGACCGGACGCGCTGGTTGGGATTTCCGTAGAGCGTTCCCACGAAATGGTAGTGGGCCTGCTCGGGATTCTGAAATCCGGGGCTGCCTACGTTCCCATCGATCCCGCATATCCCAAAGAGCGCACGGCTTACATGATGCGGGACGCGGGGTTTTCCATACTGCTGACGCAGCGTCATCTTCGCAGCAAGTTGCCCGACCACTACGCTCAAGAGCTATGTCTGGATTCGGAATGGCAGCAGGAGATTGCCGGAAATAGCCACGTTAATCCTGAAGCGAAGTTACAGGACAGCAATCTTGCTTATGTGATTTACACCTCGGGTTCCACCGGACAGCCGAAAGGCGCAATGAATACACATGGTGGCGTTTGCAACCGCCTTGTGTGGATGCAGCAAGCGTACGGGCTGCGTCGGGACGACGTGGTATTGCAGAAAACGGCATTCAGCTTTGATGTATCAGTCTGGGAGTTCTTCTGGCCGTTGATGACAGGAGCGCAACTGGTAATGGCCGTGCCCGGAGGCCACCAGGACAGCCGATACATGGTAAAGCTGATCCAGGAGAAATGCATCACCACCGTACACTTTGTGCCCTCAATGTTGAGAATTTTTCTGGAGGAAGTCGACCTCGAAAATTGCCGCAGCCTGCGGCGGGTAATCTGCAGCGGCGAAGCTCTTCCATTCGATCTAAAGGAAAAGTTCTTTACCAGGTTGGACTGCGAACTGCACAACCTGTACGGACCAACAGAGGCGGCGATAGATGTGACGTTCTGGGCGTGTAATAGGAACGATGGAGCCCATGTGGTCCCTATTGGCCGGCCGATTGCGAATACTCAAGTCCATATTCTGGACGCAGACATGCGACCGGTGGAGAAGGGAGCAGCGGGGCAGGTCTACATTGGCGGAGCCGGGGTCGGGCGTGGATACTGGCGGCGGCCGGAACTTACTGCAGAGAGGTTCACGCCGAATCCGTTCACTGCGAGCAGCGGAGACCGCTTATACCGTACAGGCGATGTTGGTAGAGAAATGAACGATGGGGCGATCGAATACCTGGGCCGGACAGACTTCCAGGTAAAAGTCAGAGGATTCCGCATTGAACTCGGCGAGATCGAGTCGGCGTTGTTGCAACACAAGATGGTGAAAGACGCTGTTGTAACGGCGTACGAAAAAGCTCCCGGAGACCAGCGACTGGTGGCTTACGTGGTGCCACAGGACTCCGGTGCAGGAGCGAGACGGCTAGGTGCGCCGGGCAATGGAGATGTTGAACACACCCCAGAAGGAGAACTTCAAGAATATCTGAAGGGCAGGCTGCCAATCTGCATGTTGCCTTCAGCATTCATGCTCATGGACAGGCTGCCCCTCAGCCCGAATGGGAAAATTGATCGCAAAGCTTTGCCTGAGCCGAACGGCGTGGCCAGAGGGCAGAGTGGTCCCGATGAAGAGCCGCGGAACCCGGCTGAGAAGAAAATTGCCGAGATCTGGCGGACTGTGCTTCACGTTGATCACCTGGGAATACATGACAATTTCTTTGATCTGGGTGGACACTCGCTGCTGGCCACCCAGTTTCTTGCCCGGTTGCGCCACGAACTTGGTGTCGACCTGCCGTTGCCGGCATTGTTTACGAATCCAACAATTGCGAAGTTCAGCGCGGTCATGAACCAGGCAGGCCGGATTCCAAAGGCGAGCGAAGGACCGCGTGCTACAGCACGAACAGGCGATCTGCCGCTTTCATTCTCCCAGGAACGGGTCTGGTTCGTAGAGCGCGTTAATCCCGGCATACTTGCCTATAACTATCAATCTCAGTTGCGCTTTGAAGGCAAGCTTTTCATACCCGCCTTAGAGCAGGGGTTGAAGCATCTCATAGTTCGGCACGAGATATGCCGCACGACGGTTCACGAGGTGGGCGGACGCCCCATCCAGGTGATTCATGAACCCTATCTTTTCCAGCTTCCCGTGATAAATGTGCAAGATGCAACCGACCCGGAACAAGAGGTCAAGATACTTATTGAAGAGGAGATGCAGAAACCGTTTAACTTGGAGCAACTACCTCTTATTTATTGGGTCCTGTTCCGGCTGGGACCGAAATGTCATGTTCTTTTTCACAAAGAACACCACATGCTCCATGACGGATGGAGCTTCAATGTGTTTCTTAATGAGCTCTTCGAGTCCTACAACGCTTATGCCAAAGGAACCGCTCCCGACTTGCCTGAGCTGCCGATCCAGTTTGCGGACTTTGCTCAATGGCAAAGGCAGTGGATGGAGGGAGAAGAAGCTGCCCGGCAGTTGAACTTCTGGGGGGAAAGGCTTGATGATAGTCTAGGCCTACTCCAGCTTCCATGGGACCATCCCAGACCAGCGGTTCCCAGTTTCAAGGGCGAGGCGCCTCGGCTTGAACTACCTCTGGACTTATGCGAAGCCCTCAGAAAGATCAGCCGCAAACGGGGCGTGACGTTGTTCATGACAATGTTTGCTGCTTTCCTGATTCTGTTACGGCGCCTTTCGGGCGCGGCTGATATTTGTGTCGGTTCAGGAATTGCAAATCGCCGGTGGAAGGAGACGGAAGGGCTGCTGGGCATGATGGTCAACAACGTTGTGCTGAGGGCCGATCTGTCCGCCAACCCCAGCATTGATGACCTGCTTCAACAGGTTCGCAAGATAACGCTTGAGGCCTATGAGAACCAGGATATCCCCTTCGATCGCATTGTTCGGGCACTGGAACCCGACAGAGCCCTGAGCCACAATCCGCTTTTTCAGGCGATGTTCAGCTTTCACGATTCGCCCATCCGTGATTTTGATCTGCCTGAAGCCAAAGTTACATTGACTGAGACCCTCAGCAATCACTCCGCGAAATGGGATATGAACATCATTGTCATACCCAGAGCGGAACAGAAGCTGGGTGATTCAAAGAACGAGAAGACCCAGGGCATAACGGTAGTGTGGGAATACAGTTCAGACCTGTTCGATCCAGGCACGATGCGGAGCTGGACAGGACTGTACCAGGAGATATTGAGAAAAATCGTAGCAAGCCAGTCTGACGAGCGCGTGGATAGTTTGCCATTGATGAACGGCGACCAACGCAGCCTATGGCTTGCGAAAGGCAGGCTTTCTTCCTGCGACTACCCGCGGAACGCTTCTATTCCTGAATTGTTCCAAGACCAAGTAAGGACCCGGCCGAATGCGACCGCCGTGGTGTATGAGGGACAGAGTCTCAGTTATGCTGAATTGAATGACAAGGCCAATCAGTTGGCCCGATATCTGCGGCAAAGGGGTGCAGGGCCGGAGACCACAGTCGGAATTTGCCTCGGGCGATCGCTGGAGATGGTGATTGGATTGTTAGGGATTCTGAAGTCTGGCGCGGCTTATGTGCCAATTGATCCAGACTATCCGCGGGAGCGGCGACAGTGGATGGTCCGCACTACAGCCATGCGTCTGATGCTGACATCCAATGAACCGGACGCAGCACTGGATGGAGTCGAGGTGATCCGGCTGAACGAAATCCAATGCGAGATCGGGCGAGAATCCACCCAAGACTTCGAGAGCGGCGCGTCCGCGGAGAACTTGGCCTATGTGATTTTTACCTCGGGTTCCACCGGAACAGCGAAAGGCGTGGCTGTACATCATCGCGGAGTCGTGCGGTTGGTAAAGGCAGCAAACTATGTAGAACTCGGACCGCGCCAGAGAATATTACAATTTGCACCGCTAAGCTTTGATGCCTCCATTCTTGAAATCTGGGGCGCTTTTCTGAACGGCGCAACGCTGGTCATCGCGACGGCCGGCAAAATTACATTGGAAGGCCTTGGGAGCCTGATACGCGAGAACGAGATCAATACACTCTGGCTCACAGCCGGCCTGTTCCGGCTCATGGTTGACCATCACCTTGACGATCTAAGAGAAGTGGAGCAGTTGCTTGCCGGCGGTGATGTTCTCTCCGTAGCACATGTTCAAAGGTACTTGCATTGCAATACCCACGGGAAACTGATCAATGGCTACGGTCCCACGGAGAATACCACCTTCACGTGCTGTCATACGGTGAGAGAAGGCCATGAGATTGGGGCAACTGTCCTGATCGGCAAGCCGATCTCCAGTACGCAAGCTTATGTTCTGGATGAAAACCTGGAGCTTGTGCCCCCCGGCGTCGTCGGTGAGTTGTATGCCGGCGGCGATGGCCTGGCTCGAGGGTACATCGATCGTCCAGATATGACAGCGGAGAAATTCATCCCCAGCCCGTTCAGTGCGACTGCAGGTGAGCGGCTTTACCGAACCGGGGATCTGGCTCGCTATCGGAGCAATGGTTTCATCGAGTTCTTGGGCCGAAAGGACCAGCAGGTTAAGATACGCGGGTTCAGGGTTGAGTTAGGCGAGATCGAAAGTGTACTGCGCCAGCATGCAGAAGTACGGGAAAGCATCGTTCTTGCGGAAGAGGATGGCGCCCGCGAAAAGCGCTTGGTTGCTTATGTAATGACTGAGCAGGGCATAGGCAAGCAGCAACTGCGTGCCTACCTGAAGGAGAAATTGCCTGAGTACATGCTGCCTGCGGTGGTGATTCCCGTGAAAGAAATTCCCCTGACGGCGAATGGGAAAATCGACCGAAACAAGCTGTCGCAGCACGGTGCCCAGTGCGATGAACACGAGGTGCGGGAACATCAGCCTATACCTCCGTTGGACGAATTGGAGCAGATGATTGAGGAAGTCTGGACCGACCTGCTGAAGGTAGACTGCATACCGACACATGAGAGTTTCTTTGACGCAGGGGGCCATTCTCTCCTGTTGATGCGCATGATCTTTATGCTGAATGCTCAGTTCGGGGTGAATCTGGGCTTGAGAGGAGTCCTCGAGACGCCCACAATACCTGGCTTGGCGCACATGATTGCAAGTGCGCGACGCTATACCGAATCAAATAGCAACCCGATTCTCCGTCGTCACCTGACAGAGGCTCCTGCCTCCTTTGCACAACGCAGCCTTTACTTCATGAAACACATCATGCTTCAGGACCCGGTTTACAACATGCCGGTGGCGCACCGCCTGAGAGGGAAACTTGATGTCACGGCGTTGCAAGCAAGCGTTAACGCAATTGTCCGGCGCCACGAAATCCTACGTACCCATTTTCGTGAGGTGGAAGGTGAAGCCGTGCAGGTTGTCGAACCGGAAATGCCTATCAGAATCGAAACGGAAGATCTGAGTGGTGTGTCGGCCCTGGAGCGTGAGAATACACTGACAAGACGATTGCATGAGGAAGCTCGTTGTCATTTCAATCTAAGCCGCGTGCCACTGCTTCGGCTTTGGCTGTTCCGCACAGCTCCAGACGATTATGTGCTGCTAATTGTGATGCACCACATCATTATTGATGGATGGTCTCTGCACGTTTTCTACCAGGAGTTGGAGGCCCTCTACGCGGCGTCAGCGTCAGGAACTGAGTTAAAAGCAAAGCCTCTGCCAATTCAATACAGTGACTATGCATTGTGGCAGCGGGAGAGGTTGGAGCGTGGTGAGTTGGATGACGAGATGCATTATTGGACGAACAAACTCGTGGGAGCACCCGAGGTGCTCACCCTGGAGCCTGACGATGATCGTCCTGATCCGCCCAACTGCCTTGGCACAACTGAGCGGTTTGAGTTCGATGAGGCCACGACCGCGGCATTGAAGCATTTTGCTCTGCGTAGCGGAGTAACGCTGCATATGACGTTGCTGGCGGCCTGTGCAGTATTGCTGTACCGCATCAGCGGGCAGGATGAGATGGTGATTGGCGTGCCTGCAGCGAACCGTTCTCATGAACCACTTCGGGAACTTATCGGCTTTTTCGTCAACATGCTGCCCATTCGCATTGATTTGAGGGGCAATCCGACTCTCAAGGAACTGGCGCGTCGAGTGAAAGAGACAGCCCTGGACGCTTATGCACACCAGGAAATGCCATTTGAGCGGCTGGTAGAGAAACTCAAGCCCGGACGCACCCTGCATAGAAATCCTCTGTTCCAAGTGGTCTTCAACATGCTGAGCAAAGACGTTGGGGCGTTCCATCTGGTGGATATTGATTCCACTCCAGTGGACGTGGACATCAGCTATGCAAAGTTCGATCTATATTTCGAAATTCATGAGCGCCAGTGCCGGCTTCGAGGGCGCCTCATCCATTCAGGTTTGTTCGCAGCAGGATCGGGCACAGACATCTGCCTCCGGTTCCAGCAGCTAATCGGACAAATTCTGTTGCATGAAGACTGTCCGATCGGTGACTTGGATCTATTACTGCAAGCCGAGAAATCGTCTCTAGACGAGACAACATCAATTGAAGACCTGGAAGAGAGCTTTCTGCTCTAAGTTGTGATGTCTGAAGGGAGTGCCGAGTCACATACCGGCACTAACAGTGCCAGAAATTCTTTCGATACTTACAAGCGACAACTTAACGACTCAATGACCTCTGCACAGCCGAAAACAGCGTGGTCTGCCAAGCCTGATGCCGGACCCTCGAGCATACATCATCTTTTTGAAGAACAGGTGCGGAGAACTCCGAACGCTACCGCAGTGAGCTTTGGAGAAGAATGCCTGAGTTATCTGAACTTGGACAGCAAGTCCAACCAGGTGGCCCGGCGCTTGGGAGATATGGGAGCGGGACCAGAATCGCTGGTCGGGTTGTTGACGGAGCGCTCGCTGGAGATGGTGGTCGGGATTCTGGGAATCTTGAAGGCCGGAGCCGCTTACGTCCCCATAGATTCAGCCTACCCGCCTGAGAGACAGCAATTCATGCTGGCCGACAGCAAAATCCAGGCGCTTTTGACACAGCGGCGCTTTCGGGAAAGGTTTGGAAAATCAGGAGAATTCAGAGGCCCGGTGCTTTACCTGGACGACGCCCATGGATGGCCTGACATCGAAACTACGGAAAACGACGCGACGGTCGATGTCCATGCTGAAAACGCTGCTTATGTGATCTACACTTCCGGATCCACTGGACGGCCTAAGGGTGTTGTCGTCACCCATGGCAATGTGTTGCGGCTCATGAGGGAAACAGAGGGCTGGTATGGTTTCACCCAACGTGACGTGTGGACGATGTTCCATTCTTATGGATTCGATTTTTCCGTGTGGGAGTTCTGGGGAGCCTTGCTGTATGGAGGACGGTTGGTGGTGGTGCCGTATTGGGTGAGCCGGTCGACAGAAGAATTCCTGGAACTGGCGATACGAGAACAAGTGACCGTATTGAACCAGACGCCCTCAGCGTTTCGACAGTTTATGCGCGCTGACGAAGAACGCATGGGATCTGGAAAATTGGCTTTGCGGTTGGTGATCTTCGGCGGCGAGGCATTGGATCTTCCTGGGTTACGACGCTGGATGGAACGATATGGCGAAGACAGTCCTGAACTTGTAAACATGTATGGAATCACCGAGACCACTGTTCACGTGACATACCGGCGGGTGCGGCATGCGGATGTGCAACAAGCAGGGCTGGGCAGCCGCATTGGGGTGGCAATTCCTGACCTCCAAGTGCACGTTCTTGACGAGCACATGAATAGGACAGCGGAAGGCATTGCGGGCGAGATATACGTGGGAGGACCCGGGCTGGCCAGAGGGTATCTGAACCGCCCTGAGCTGACGGCAGAGAGGTTTGTTCCTAATGCATTCAGCCACATACCGGGTCAACGGTTGTACCGCAGCGGCGACCAGGCCAGGTATTTGACTGAGGAAGAACTGGAATATCTGGGCCGCGGCGACGATCAGGTCAAGCTACGTGGATTCCGCATCGAGTTGGGCGAGATTGAAACTGCCTTGGCGGAACAACAGCAGGTGCGAGAAAGTGCCGTGTTGTTAGAAGAGGACCAGAACGGGGAGAAGCGACTGGCAGCCTATGTTGTGGCTGAAGGCGTTTCGAAAAAGGAGTTACGAGGCTTGCTGGAAGCGCGGCTACCTGACTGTATGATGCCGGCGAAAATTGTGCTACTCGACAAAATGCCGCTTACGGAGAATGGGAAGCTCGACCGCAAGCGGTTGACGGAACAAGCATCAGTCATGATCGACGGCTTGAGAGAAGAACGATACGTGGAACCGCGCACCGATTTAGAGCGGGCCATTACGGACATCTGGGCGGACTTGCTCGGCCTGGAGCGGGTAGGAATCCACGACAACTTCTTCGACCTTGGGGGGCATTCGTTGCTGGCCATGCAGATGACCAGCAAAACGAGAGAGCTGCTCAGCGTGAACGTTGGTTTGAAAGATATCTTCGAACTACCCACGCCGGCCGGGCTAGCTCCGCGCGTGCTATCCCTTTTGCGTAACGAGACGCCGGTTCGGTTCGAGCCGCTGGTTCGCAGAAACCTGTCACAGGCGCCGCTGTCTTTCGCACAGCGCACCGGATGGTTCCTGGACCATGTGATGCCCGATGACTCATTTGTTATGTCCCTGGCCCATCGCCTGAAAGGGAAGCTGGACCTCGATGCATTGGAAAAAAGCGCAAATGAGATCATCCGCCGGCATGAGATCCTGCGAACGCGCTTCGAAGACCTTGCGGACGATCCGGTGCAGGTGATTGAGCCCGAGTTGATGATCAGGCTGCAGCGAGAGGATCTGAGCGATCTGGCAGCCGACAACCGGGAGAGCGCATTAAAGAGACGCGTGCATGAGGAAGGCCGGCGCGGGTTCGATGTGCGCCGCCTGCCATTGTTACGGGTATGCGTGTTTCACGTGGGCGTGGAAGACCATGTGCTCCTTGTGGCAATGCATCACATCATCGGGGACGGCTGGTCAATGAAGGTTTTCTACCGCGAACTGGAAGCGCTTTATGACGCATATCGCCAGGGCGAGGACTTACAACTAGAGCATCCGCCGGTGCAATATGCCGATTTTGTGTGCTGGCAGCAGCAGCGGTTCGAGCATGGAGGATTGCAAAGTGATCTGCATTACTGGCGCAGGCAGTTGGCCGGAGCGCCGGACGTGCTGCGACTGCCAACCGACTTTCAACGCCCCGAGTCGCTGACTTACAGCGCCGTTAATGAACGATTCGATCTCGATGAGGTAACGACTGAGGCGCTAAGAAGCTTAAGCAGACGGAGTGGAGTCACGTTGTACATGGCGCTTCTTTCCGCATGCGCAGTGTTGCTGCACCGGTATAGCGGCCAGGAAGACATACTTATCGGAACCCCGATCGCTGTTCGCGGCCACGAACATTTGCGGGAAGTCATGGGGATTTTCCTGAACATGGTGATCATGCGAGTGGACTTGTCGGGGAATCCTGAGTTTGTTGAGCTTTTGAAACGGGTCAGAGAGACTGCATTGGCCGCTTACGCGCATCATGAGGCGCCGATGGAAAGAGTGGTGGAAGAACTCCGGTCTCAATCAACGGCTGGCCGCAGTCTCAACAGAGCTCCCCTCTCCCAAATCATGTTCAACATGCTCGACGCAGACGACCGTGCGCTGAATCTACCCGGGCTGAAGTCAAGCCAGATTGACGTGGATGATGGGGCGGCCAAGTTTGACCTGACGTTTGAGATTCAGGACCGCAAGTCCCAATTGCACGTCCGGATCGTGCATAACTCCGACCTGTTTGCAGAGAGCACGGGGCGAGAAATCCGTCTGCGGTTCCAGCAGGTAATCAGCGAGATTCTGAAAAAAGAAGAGTGCCGTATCGGCGAATTGGACTTGCTGCTGGCGCACGAGAAGAGCCTGGCTGGCGAGTCCGCTCCCATGGCCGAACTGCAGGAAAGTTTCCTCCTCTGATTCTGTAATGTCCAGATTTTGTTTGCGAGTAATGACGGTGGGGCGAGTGCACTTGCTCTATCGAACATTTACCAACCAGGAGAAATCATGTCGATAAGCTCAACCATCCAGGATAGCTATCTTCAAAAGGAAAAGGATTACTGGCTTGGCAAGTTAGCAGGTGAAATTCACCCGTGCGGGCTCCCGCTGGATTTCCGACGCGCAGGCTCGACGTCAGGAGCTGAACAGACGCTGGATTTCGCGCCCGATCGCGAGGTCGTTGAGAAGATCGCCACAGTTTCGCGGGGGAATGAGGCTCTGCTTTTCGCCATCCTGGTGGGGGCTCTTAAGATCTGCCTGCACAAGTACACAGGCATGGATGACATTCTGGTGGGCAGTGCGATTCACGAACGCCATAAGAACGCAGCCTTTTCCAATAGTGTGCTCGTGCTGCGTGACCGGGTGGAAGATGGCATGAGCGTGCGGCAACTGCTCGATGAGATACGACACACATTGGCCGAGGCCTATGCCAACCAACGCTATCCCTTCGAACGACTCCAGCAGTTGCTGGGTTCCGGGGGCAATCGGCAACCGCTGTTCCGCGTGGCTGTTGTGCTGAACACCATCCATGATCCCAAAAACGTCCTCGGTTTGGGAGAGGATCTCACCTTGGACTTTTCCGGGACAGACAAGGAACTCGTTGCCCGGATTCACTACGATGCTGGCCGCTTACGGCCTCATACCTGCGAGCAGTTCGCCGGCCACTATTGCCAGGTGCTGCGGACGATGTTGAATTTTCCCGATAAAGCGATTGCCCATATCCAGCTCTTCTCCCGGGAACAGAAACAGCAATGGCTGCAGCAGCGCAATGGCAGCAGGAAAGAATATCCCCGAGAAGCGACCATTCCCGCTCTGTTTGAAGAGCAGGCTAGGCGAAGCCCCGACGCTATGGCCGTGCGGTACGAGGGGCAAAGCCTGAGCTACCAGGAATTGAATGCCGCTGCTAACCAATTGGCCCATTACTTGCGCGAGAGAGGAACTGGCCCGGAAGCGGCGGTGGGAATCTGTATCGATCGATCGCTGGAGATGATCGTCGGGTTGCTGGGCATCCTGAAGTCGGGAGCTGCCTATGTGCCGGTTGATCCTGACTATCCCCTGGAACGGCAGGAGATCATTGTCGACGACAGCGGTCTCCAGTTGCTGTTGGTCAGCTCCGACCGGCTGGGACCATTACCCGCCGGGGTGGAACGAGTGTGCCTGGATCAGAAGCGAGTGGAGATTGAGAAGCAATCGAAGGAGAATCCAGTGAGCGGGGTGAGCGCTGAGAACCTGGCCTACATCCTGTACACTTCCGGTTCTACCGGTACACCGAAGGGAGTGGCGGTGCCGCATCGGGGAGTGGTGCGTCTGGTCAAGCAAGCCAATTATGTGGAACTTGGGCGGGAAGAAAAGATCCTGCAATTTGCGCCGCTGAGTTTTGATGCGTCGACGTTTGAGCTCTGGGGCAGCCTGCTACAGGGTGGGGAGTTGGTGGTTATGAGCGCCGGCCGGCCATCGCTGGAAGCATTGGGCGCGGCCATCCGGGAACATGAGATCAGCACGATGTGGTTGACGGCCGGGTTGTTTCACCTGATGGCGGATCATTGCCTGGAAGATTTGCAGGGAGTCAGGCAGTTGCTGGCCGGAGGAGATGTTGTCTCCGTGGCCCATGCGGAAAAGTATCTGAAGGGGAATTCCAGGGCCACCTTGATTAATGGCTATGGGCCCACGGAGAACACCACTTTCACCTGCTGCTTCAGGCTGCAGGAGGGAACAGAGATGGGAAGCAGCGTGCCGATTGGTTTGCCCATTTCGAACACCGAGGTCTATATTGTGGATCACAACTTTGATCTGGTGCCGATCGGAGTGGCAGGCGAACTCTACGCCGGCGGAGACGGGCTGGCCCGTGGCTATACCAATGCCCCGGAGCTGACGGCGGAAAGGTTTTTGCCCAATCCTTTCAGTGAGGTGGGAGAGCGGCTGTACCGCACCGGAGATATGGCCCGTTACCGTCGGGACGGATCGATCGAGTTTGTCGGCCGTGCCGACCAACAGGTCAAAATTCGAGGATACCGGATTGAACCCACTGAGATCGAAGCAGTTCTTGGGCAGCATGAAAGCGTGCGCGCGAGCGTGGTTTTGTTGGAAGTGAACGGCGATGGTGAAAAACAGTTGACCGCATATGTCGTTGCCCGGGAAGAACTGACGAAAACGGAGTTGCGCAAGTACCTGGAAGGAAGACTGCCTGAGTACATGGTGCCGTCAAAGCTGGAGAAAATTAGAGAGCTACCCTTGACCGAAAACGGCAAGGTAGATCGAGCCAGATTGGCCGAGCAAAAGACGACATTCAAAGACGTCGAGGAGGAAAACGAGTACGTGGCGCCACGCAATGATCTGGAGCAGGCGATTGCTGAAATGTGGAGGGACATCTTGCGTCTGGAGCGCGTGGGTGTTTTTGACAATTTCTTTGACCTGGGTGGCCATTCACTGCTCGCCATGAAGTTATGCACAAAAATGAGTTCACAACTGATGTGTCCCGCAAGAGTAACCGATCTGTTCCTTCACCCCACAATTGATTCCCTGGTCCGCCATCTAGGTGAAAAGAGCGCCAGACCTGTAGCTCAAGTCTCCTGAGAGCGAAAGGCAAGCATTCATCGCAGGGTAACGGAATGCATTCAGAAGAGAATCGAAAATCGCCGGGCGACAAAAGCCAGACTGCTGCTGGGCCGTCTCCTTCCACAGTTATTCCGAGAAGGCCGACCGGCGCCATAGTGCCGTTGTCGTTCTCGCAGCGACAGTTGTGGTTTCTGCACCGAACAATGCCCACAAATGCAGCGTATAACATACCCACTTTGCTTAGGTTCGAAAAGCCGTTGAACATTGAGATTCTGTGCTGGGCAGTGAATGAACTCGTGCGGCGACATGAGGTGTTGCGGACGCGCTTTGTCGGATCAGAGGGCGAGCCAGTGCAGGTCATCGAGCAGGAACTGACGATTGAAGTTGAGCGAGAAGATCTGGCTGAAGTGCGCGCGTCCGATCGGGAACAGGTTCTGGAGAAACGTCTCCTGGAAGAAACCCGTCGGGCGTTTGATCTGGAACGATTGCCACTGTTGCGAGTACGGTTGCTGGAACTCGGCGAAGATAAGCAGGCCCTTTTAGTCGTCATTCATCACATCATCGCGGACGGGTGGTCGCTCCCCGTTTTCTTCCGGGAGTTGGAAATCTTGTATGAAGCCTACCGGCGAGGCGAAGAGCGGCCATTACCAAATCTGCCGGTGCAGTACGGCGACTATGCGGTGTGGCAGAGAGAGCAGTTGGAGCGTGGCGGGCTGCAGGCCGATTTGGATTATTGGAAAAAGCAGTTGGAGGCCGCACCAGAGATTTTGGAATTGCCGGCAGATTATTCCCGGCCGGACAAACCGAAGTTCGATGGAGCCGGTGAATATTTCGAACTAAACCAAACTGTAGTTAAAGGGCTCAAGGGCCTGGGCAGGCAAGCGGGAGCAACATTTTATATGTCAATGCTGGCGGCCTACAGTGTGGTGCTGCATCGCTATAGCGGGCAAGATGAGGTTTTGATTGGGACGCCGGCAGCAAACCGCGAATACGAAGAATTGCACGGACTGATTGGGTTGTTCGTCAACATGCTGGTGATCCGAGTGAATTTGAGCGGGAACCCCTCATTTCCGGAGTTGCTGAAACGGGTGCGGGATACGGCATTGGAAGCCTATGTACATCAGACTCTGCCCTTTGAGCTTCTGGTGGAAAAACTCAGGCCGGAGCGCAACCTGAATAGAAATCCGCTGTTTCAGGTGGCTTTCAGCTTTGTGGGCAGCACGGCCGATGCCGAGGAGCGTTCAGTATCCTGGCCGCCATTCACCGAATTAAATAATTTCACCTTCAAGTTTGATATGGGAGCTATTGTTTTTCAGGACTCGTCACGCTGTCGAATAAACCTCGGCTATAACCCGGAACTGTTCAGCCGGGACACATGCACTCGTTTCAAACAGCATTTTCACAACTTGCTCGGCGAGATCGTCGCCGACCCGCAGGCGGGAATATCAACCCTTCCCATGCTTCTGTCCGAAGAGCGGCAGATCACGTGTGACTGGCAGAACACCCAGACGGAATATCCCCGAGAAAAACGAATCGAAGAGATCTTCCAGGCGCAGGTGGAAAAAGCACCCAATGCCCCAGCCTTGCTGTATCACTCGACGACATTTACTTATCAGGAACTGGATGATGCTGCCGGCCGTGTTGGGCGATACTTGCGCCAACTGGGTGTTGGTGCCGAAACGGTAGTTGGCGTATGCATGGAGCGGTCCTGGCAACTGGTAGTGTCTTTACTCGGGGTCTTGAAAGCGGGAGGGGCATATCTGCCGCTGGATCCAGGCTATCCGACGGCGCGATTGCAGTTCATGCTGGAGGACAGCAAAGCTAGGGTGGTCTTGATGCAAACGCCCCTGATGGACACCTTGCCTTGGCAGTCACTAGAGTGCTGCCGATTTGTAAGGTATGAAGACATAGTGGAAACAGCAGAAGGCTCGGCACCGCTTCATTCAACCCCGGACAACCTCGCCTACATCATTTATACGTCTGGATCCACCGGCGCGCCTAAGGGCATTGGAATTCCTCATCGTGCTGTAACTCGACTCGTATGCAATACAAATTATGTGGGGTCTGGGGCGAACGATCGGATTGCGCAGGCTTCCAATCCCTCTTTTGACGCGGCAACATTTGAGATTTGGGGGAGCCTGCTGAACGGCGGCTGTGTTGCAGGAGTAAGCAGGGAAGAATCGCTTACTCCGAAGTTACTGGCCTCTCGAATCCGAGAAAGCAAGATGACTACCATGTTTCTTACGACCGCTCTGTTCAATCAATTTGCGGCGAGCGACGAAGCAGACGCGTTGGGGGAGCTGAAGTACCTGCTGTTCGGCGGAGAGGCCGTGGATCCAAAGTGGGTTCAAGAAGTACTCAAGCATTTTCCACCGAGAAACCTGTTGCATGTGTATGGTCCCACCGAGAATACAACCTTCTCTACATGGCGGCGGGTTCAGTCTGTGCCCTCTGGAAGCACAACCGTGTCCATTGGTGCGCCAATCGCGAACACGGAGATCTATGTCCTGGATAAGAATATGATGCATGTGGCTACCGGCGTGACAGGAGAACTTTACGTGGGAGGAGATGGACTGGCGAGAGGTTATGTAAACCGGCCGGAACTTACTGCTGAAAAATTTCTTCCGAACCCGTTCGGTCTTCGCGGCTCAGAGCGGCTGTACCGTACCGGCGACCTAGTGAAATACAGGAGTGACGGCAACATTGAGTTTATCGGGCGTGCGGACCAGCAGGTGAAGATTCGCGGTTTTCGAATTGAACCGGGTGAGGTCGAATCGGTTCTGCGAAAACACGCGAAAGTCAGAGACAGCATAGTACTGGTGAAAGATTATGAAGGAGACAAACGCCTGATCGCTTACGCGGCGGTGGAAAAAGGGGCTGAGAGACGGGACCTGCGACAGTATCTGAAAGACCGATTTCCGGACTACATGGTTCCCTCAAAGCTGGTGCTGCTGCAAGAGTTACCACTGACTGAAAACGGAAAGGTTGACCGGCAAAAGTTGATCGACGGAACTACCACGGACGACGATGAGGAGCAGCAAGAACAGCAGTATGTCGCGCCACGTAATCAACTGGAACGAACGATTGCGGAGATATGGAGCGACATGCTGGGAACCGAGAAAGTGGGGGTCTACGACAATATTTTCGACCTTGGCGGACATTCGTTGCTCCTCATGGCGATCCATGCGCGCATGAAAAGACAAGTACCGCATGCAGTCCACCTATCAGTAAAAGATTTGTTTCTTTATCCCACAATCGATTCTCTAGTCGACTTTATGGGCCAGGAAGAAAGTGAAAGCGCATTTCTTCAACGCTGAGGCCTCACGGGTTTCCGTTCTACTGAGCCCAAGTAATTCAAGCTGGCAAACGGTTCTTTCGGGCGTACTCGACATCTAGGCTATGGGAAATAATTCAAAAACAGAGCGGAATGCATCAGACGCAAAAGAGCAAAGCGCCCACGGGAGCCTTTCCTCGATAGCCCTACCCCGCCGTCCTGCTGGAGCACGAGTTCCCCTGTCATTCAGCCAAAGGCAACTGTGGTTTATTCAGCAAATGATACCGAACACTCCAGCCTACAACGTGCCTTGGGCGCTGAAGTTGGAGAGGGAGGTTGATATCACGGTCTTGCAGCGCGCGGCGAACGAGATCATCCGGCGACACGAGGCGTTGCGAACACGGTTTGGTGCGTCAGATGGGGAGCCGGTGCAGTTGATCGAGCCGGAGCTGCATATCACCATTGAACGAGAGGATCTGAGCGGCATTTCTGTCGAAGAGCGCCAGGGCATTCTGCGCAGAAGACTTGGGGAAGAAGGACGGAAACCATTCAAGCTGGAACGGCTACCCTTGCTCCGTATTCGCCTTTTCCAATTGGGTGGCGAGCAGGTGCTTCTCACAGTAGTTCATCACATCCTCTTCGACGGCTGGTCTCTTGAAATCTTTTACCGCGAACTTGAGGCGCTGTACACGGCTTATCGGCAAGGTGAAAGTTCTCCGCTTCCCGAGTTCTCCATCCAGTACAGTGACTACGCTTATTGGCAAGCGGAGTCGTTAAGACAAGGTGAACTGGAAGAGGGCATCGAGTACTGGAAAAAGCAACTGACGGGAACCCCATGGAGTTTAGAACTGCCAGCGGATTATCCGCGACCCGTAACGCCGAGGTTCGAAGGTGCAAGTATTGACTTTGAGATAAGTGAACCAGTCACAAGATCGTTGAAAGAGTTGAGCCGCAAATCTGGTGTAACACTGTACATGACCCTCCTGGCGGCCTACGCCGTGTTGTTGCAACGATATACCCGCCAGGAACAGATACTGATTGGAACCCCTATCGCTAACCGCTCGTTGGAAGAGCTGCAGCGTCTGATCGGCTTCTTTGCCAACACGTTGGTGATGCGGGTGGACTTGAGAGGAAATGTCAGGTTCACGGAGCTGCTGAAGCGGGTCAGAGAAAGTGCATTGGGTGGATATGCCCATCAGGATGTGCCATTTGAGCTGCTGGTGGAGCGACTTAAGCCGGAACGCAGCTTGAACCGCACCCCATTGTTCCAGACCATGTTTGTAATGCAGAGCAGTTCACATTTGAGTGGTGGGGGATTCTTAAGCGGATATGCGGTCAACACGGACCTACCCGTTGCCAAATTCGATCTTTCACTTAGCATGAGAGAGCGACACGGGAAGTTGTCGGCAGAGTTTAATTACGACATCAGCCTGTTTGCCGCAGACACAATAAGAAGGCTTCAAAACAATTTCATTTTTCTTTTGGAAGAATTGTCCAAAGCCGGCCCGCTTCGTTTAAGTGATCTGACCTCTATGCTCTCGTCGGGAGAACGGGATGAGATCAGGCATTGGAACTCTACCGACGTTTGCTATGGAAGAGGAGAGCGCCTGCATGTTCTCTTCGAAAAGCAAGTTCAGGCCGCTCCGGAGCGGCTAGCGCTGGTTTGTGAACAGGGGAACCTGACATATCGTGAAGTCAATCGCCGTGCGAACCAACTTGCACATTACCTTCAGAAGCAGGGAGTCGGGCCAGAATTGTGCGTCGGCGTCTGCATGGAGCGATCATGGGAGATGGTGGTGGCACTTCTGGGAATTCTGAAAACGGGGGCTGCATATCTGCCCCTGGATCCGGAATATCCAACTGAGCGGCTGCACTGGATGCAGCACGATGCGCGCGTCAATGTGGTGCTGACACAAGAAAAGTTTTCTCACCGTCTCGACCGCAGCAAAGGAACCAGGGTGATCCCGCTGGACACGTCGTGGAGTTTTGTGTCGCAGGAACGGGACCACGACTGTTTGGCAAGCGTCAGTGGAGAAAACGTGGCTTATGTGATCTACACCTCCGGTTCCACCGGCAAGCCTAAAGGTGTAATGAACCGCCATCGCGGCATCTGCAACCGTCTTCTCTGGATGCAGCAAGCATACCGACTCCATGAGAGCGACCGTATTCTTCAGAAGACGCCCTACAGCTTTGACGTTTCGGTGTGGGAATTCTTCTGGCCATTGATAGCCGGTGCCCGTCTTGTCATAGCAAGGCCCGGTGGTCATCGTGACAGCACATACTTGCGAGACGTCATTAAAAAGGAAGGGATCACTACAATTCACTTTGTGCCTTCCATGCTTAAGTCCATGCTGGAAGACGAAGGTTTGCGCGGCTGTCGAAGTCTCAGGAGCGTGATTTGCAGTGGAGAGGCCCTGGGCCTTGGCTTAAAAGAACAGTTTTACCGGCAATGCCAGGCTGGATTGCACAACTTGTATGGCCCCACAGAAGCTGCGGTTGATGTCACCTTCTGGGAATGTGAGCGGGAAACGACGCGTTCTGCCGTGCCTATCGGGAGGCCCATAAGCAATACGCAGATCTACCTGCTGGATCAGAATCTGATGGAAGTTCCGGTATTGGCAACCGCTGAGCTGTGCATCGGCGGCGAAGGTCTCTCAAGAGGCTATCTGAACAGACCGGATTTGACGGCAGAAAAATTCCTGCCCAATCCCTTTGGCGAGAAAGGTACCCGACTCTACCGCACGGGCGACTTGGCCCGCTTTCTTAACGACGGCGCCGTCGAGTACCTGGGCCGCATGGATAATCAGGTGAAGGTCCGTGGCAATCGAATTGAACTTGGGGAAATCGAAGAGGTACTGAAGCAGCACGCGTTAGTTCAGGATGGCGCAGTCATAGCCCATGAAGAGACCGGCGGAGAGAAACGACTCATTGCCTACATAGCGACGAAAAAAGACGTCAGCGTGAGGGCGCAGGACCTGCGGGCCTATCTCAAAGATCGGCTTCCGGACTTCATGATACCGGGCGCCTTTGTATTTGTTGAGAAAATGCCACTGAGTTCAAACGGCAAGCTTGACCGCAAAGCCTTAACTCAACTCGAAGCTGCCCACTTGCAGGAGTCGCGGAGCTATATTGCCCCACGCAACATACTCGAAGACAAAATTGCGCAGATATGGGCAAAGGTGTTGCAGGTCGAGCAAGTGGGCGTAGACGACCATTTTTTTGATCTTGGCGGCCACTCGTTGCGCTTGATGCAGGTCCACTCAGAACTCAAGCAGAAGCTGCAGATTGATATTCCCGTCATCGATCTATTCCGTGTTCCCACAGTATCAGCGCTTGCAAACTACATAACCGCGGTTAAGGACGTTACAAAATCTGGTGAGCCTACGGCGAATTTTCGAACCCAAGCCGAAGATACTTCCATTGCTGTAATCGGCATGGCAGGGAGATTCCCGGGCGCCCGCAACATCGAGGAGTTCTGGGAAAATATCAAAAATGGAGTGGAATCAGTTTCATTCTTCTCTGATGAAGAACTTTCGGATGTGCCGGATGCCGTGCGGGGCGATCCAAACTTTGTAAAGGCCGCCGCAGTCCTGGAAGACGCTGACTTTTTCGATGCCGATTTCTTCGGGTTTCGACGTCGCGAAGCGGAAACAACGGACCCGCAGCAGCGGGTCTTTCTTGAATGCGCATGGGAAGTGCTGGAACGAGCAGGCTACGATTCAGAGCGCTATCCGGGAGCAATCGGGGTGTTCGCCGGGATGGCCACAAGCAGCTATTGGTTCAATTTATGTAGAAATCCGGAAGTTCTGGAATCCGTGAACAGCTTTCAATTGACAATTGGCAATGACAAGGACCACCTGCCTCTACGGGTTTCCTATAAGCTGAACTTGAAAGGTCCGAGCATAAGCGTGCAGACCGCGTGCTCCAGTTCGCTGGTGGCGGTGCATTTGGCCTGCCAGAGCCTCCTGGATGGCGAATGCAAAATGGCCATGGCGGGTGGAGTTTCGATCAGGGCCGTACAAAAAACCGGCTATGTTTACCAGGAGGGTGGAATAAGCTCTCCTGATGGCCACTGTCGCGCATTTGATGCTGATGCCGCCGGCACGATATCGGGGAACGGAGCGGCAGTAGTGCTTCTTAAGAAGCTTAAGGATGCGATCGCCGACGGAGATCATATTCATGCGATCGTTGTGGGATCGGCTATTAATAATGATGGGGCATTCAAAATTGGGTATACGGCCCCCAGTATCGATGGCCAGGCCGATGTCATTGCGCGCGCCCAGGCCAGAGCAGGAGTTCCTGCCGATACCATTACCTATGTTGAAGCTCATGGAACGGCAACCCCTCTGGGAGACCCAATTGAAGTGGCGGCGCTTACCCAGGCTTTCCGGTTGCAAACGAATAAGACACAATTCTGCGCCATCGGCTCAGTCAAAACTAATATAGGCCACCTTGATGCAGCCGCCGGCATAGCCGGTTTTATCAAAGCGGTCTTGGCGCTTGAAAGCGGTTTGCTCCCGCCCAGCCTGAATTTCAGGAAGCCCAATCCGAAAATTGATTTCTGTGCGAGTCCCTTCTTCGTCAATTCGAGATTCCAGAAATGGGAATGCGCTTCCGGGCCGCGTCGGGCCGGGGTGAGCTCGTTCGGTATTGGCGGCACGAACGCTCACGCGGTTTTGGAAGAGGCTCCTCAGCAGGAACCCGACAACCGCGAGTCGCAACCGCAACTGTTGCTCCTTTCCTGCAGGAGTGACGCAGCTCTGCAAAAAACTACTCTCAAGTTAGCTGAGCATCTGAAAAGTCATCCGGAACAGTGCATCCTAGACGTGGCCTATACGTTGCAGGAGGGGCGCAGGGAATTCGCCTTCCGTCGGGCAATTCTTTGTCAAAGCAGTGCTGATGGCATAAGAGCAATGGAGTCTGGCGATACGCAGAGGATCATCACTGGAAAGTCAGAAACAGCGTCTCTCCCAGTTTACTTCCTCTTCCCCGGCCAGGGCGCGCAGTATGTCAACATGACGCGTGGGCTATATGAATCCATTCCTGTGTTTCGCCGGGAGGTGGACCGCTGTTCGGAAATTCTTCGGTTACAGCTGGGATTCCATCTGGAGACTCTGCTTTACCCTGGAGAAGGCAGCCCCGAAGATCTCGAAGAGAAAATGCGGCAGACGGCGAACGCGCAGCCTACTCTCTTTGTGATCGAGTATGCATTGGCATCCTTGTGGATGGAGTTGGGAATCCGGCCACAGGCGATGTTGGGCCATAGTCTGGGCGAGTATGTGGCTGCATGCATGGCGGGCGTGATGTCTCTGGAAGACGCTTTGCGGCTGGTAACCGTTCGTGGGCAGCTCATGCAAAACATGCCGCCAGGCGCAATGCTGACGGTTGCCATGCCACATCACAGGGTAGCCGAACTGTTGAGCAATCATAAAGATGTTGCTCTTGCGGCAGTCAACGCAGAGGAGTCATGCGTAGTCTCTGGATCCGAAGAAGCGATTGTCCGACTGGAAACACAACTCGTAGAGCAGGGTTTTGAACCGCAACGCCTCCGCACGTCGCATGCCTTCCACTCGCCAATGATGACGCCAGTGGCTGAGTCTCTCAGGCATGTGTTGACCGGGATCAAGTTCAAAAGCCCCTGCATCCCTTTTCTGTCGAACCTGACTGGCGGATGGATTACACCGGAACAAGCCTCCAGCGCAGAATATTGGATCAAACATCTGCTTCACACCGTGCGTTTTTCGGATAATCTGCGTCATTTGCTCAAGGAACCCGGCGGTACTTTGCTGGAAATGGGACCAGCCACTTTAACTGTCCTGGCCAAGAGATATCCTGAGCGACGCTCGGAGACCAGGCTACTCGCGTCTATCAAATCGAGAGCAGAAAAGGAGTCTGAATACTTGTCATTCCTGCACTCCGTGGGAACATTGTGGGCTGATGGCAGGCAGCTTCTCTGGCACATTTTGCCGCGTCACGGGAAGTGCAAGCGGGTGATACTGCCTACCTATCCGTTTGAAAGGCAGCGATACAACGTTCCTATACCGGCACAGACGATACAAAGTTCAGTTACTGAGAGCACGGCCGAAAGTGCGCCTGGCCCGACATTCTTCGGGAATGTCGAGGCAGCTTTCATCGCAACCTGCAAGCCCCGCGCCCAGTGCGGGGACAATGGAAAGTGGCAAGACGAACAAGCCTCAACTCTTTCTGCCCAACAATTAGTGCTTCAACAGCTTGATGTTGTAGCCAGGCAGTTGGAGTTACTGCGTAAACGCGTTCCATAATCCCTCAATACGTACTTTCCCAAGATCTCGAACGATCAATCACGCCGTCATGGTTGGCAAGGAGTTGCATCTGTATGTCATCAACAGCTTCTAGTCGGCTGCAAGATCCGGGCCGGAAGCAGCGGATCACGAGCGCTTTGACCCAAATGCTCGCGAAACTCTTCGGCAAGAATGCCGCAGAGTTGGATGTCAACGCGTCCATGATTGATCTGGGCGGCGATTCTCTGTTTTTTTTGCAGGCATCGAACGCAATTCGAGAAAACTTTAACATCAAGATTCCATTCAGGCTCCTGCTGGAAGAACTGTCAACGATCGATAGTCTGGCTGATCATCTTGACCAGAAGCTTACTCCTGATGCTGTGGCCGGTATCGCGGAGAGTTCCAGTTCTCCGATCCAGGTTCAATCCCTGGCTGCGGAGCTGGCTTTGAGTCCGGTAGTACCCGTGGCGCAGGAGCAGGTTGTGAGTCAGCGGATCAAACAATCTATTGTTGCGCAGCAAATGGATGCCGGGAGCCAGGCAACGAATGCTAACGCAGAGGGAGATCCCATCTATCAAATATTTGCCCAGCAACTGGCGCTCATGTCGCAACAAATTGCCATCCTTACAGGCCAGCCTAATACAAGCGCGCAACATCTTCGGAGTCCTCAGCCTTCTTTGGGCTCCGGGGTGCAACCATCTTTACCGCTTCTCGCTTTGGCTCAAGCACAACTGTCCCCGGTTGGGGCGGCTTCGTCCAGAGACGAAGTTAACCTGCGTTCCTCTTCAGAAATCGAACCTGAGGTTTATGTCCCCTATGAGGCGATTCAGCCTGAGGCCGCAAAATCTTTGACAGAGCAGCAGCGAAAATATCTTGCAGGCTTGATTGAGCGCATTAATCGCTGTACGGGAGAGTCCAAGCGGATTACTCAGGAATATCGGAAGTACCACGCGGACAACCGAACTGCCGCAGGCTTCAGAATGCCCTGGAAGGAGATGTTCTATCCCCTGGTCGTGGAGCGGGGGCAAGGGTCCCACATATGGGACGTGGATGGAAATGAATATATCGACATGACCATGGGCTTTGGCGCGCTGCTGTTTGGGCACTCCCCGAAGTTCATTATGGATACGCTGGCAAAGCAGTTGGACCTCGGCATCAGGCTGGGACCGCACTCCAGAGAAGCAGGAGAAGCCGCGCATCTCATCTGTGAGATGACTGGCGTGGATCGCGTTGCTTTCTGCAACTCCGGAACTGAAGCGATCATGACTGCGCTACGTTTGGCGCGCACTGTTACCGGCCGCTCCAAGATTGCTCTCTTTGAAGGGTGTTATCACGGCACCTTCGATGGGATCCTCGTGAAAGGGGAAAGAAAGCCGGATGGAAGCCTACAAGCTATTCCTCTGGCGCCGGGTGTGCCTGGGCACATGATCGAGAACGTGCTCATGCTCAAGTATGACGATCCTCAGTCTCTGGAAATCTTGAGAGCGCGCGCCGGCGAGCTTGCTGCGATCCTGATTGAGCCTCCAAGGAGCCGCCGGCCGGATGTGCAACCCAGGGAGTTCCTGCTTGAACTGCGCCGTATCAGCGAGACCTCAGGAGCTGCTCTCATTTTTGACGAGGTCGTCACCGGATTCCGTTTCCATCCAGGCGGGGCGCAAGCCCTGTTCGGAATTCGCGCCGATCTGGTTACCTACGGGAAGGCGCTTGGAGGGGGGCTGCCCGTCGCCGCGGTTGCGGGGAAATCCAAGTTCATGGATGCGGTGGATGGCGGGATGTGGCAGTACGGAGATGGGTCTTATCCGGAATCAGAGATCACGTTCTCCACCGGAACCTATTTCAAGCATCCGCTGATCATGCCCGCTGTGGTTGCCGCTCTCAAGTACATCAAGGAGAGCGGTTTCCAGTTGCAGGAATCACTCAACGCAAAGGCCAAATATGCAGCCGACGAGTTGGACGCCTTCTTCAAAGCCAAAGCCTTTCCTTTGAGAGTTGCACAAATCGGATCTCTATTCCGCCTCCTTCACGGCCCTGAACTGCGATACATGGACCTTTTCTACTATCACCTCCTGGAGAAGGGGATCTATGTTTGCGAGACTCATAACTGTCTGGTTTCCACTGCTCACAGTGACTCTGATATGGAAGTAATGATCCGGGCAGCGAAGGAGAGCTTGCTTGAGATGCGAGAAGAAGGATTCCTACCCGCTACTTCTTTGACATCCACAGGCTCCCCTGCGCATCGGGCAAATGGCACCGGTCCTACCGGCACGAGCACCCCTATCCGGGTGCCCTTGACGGAAGCGCAACGCCAGATCTGGGCTGTATCGCACATGGGAGAAGGAGACTCGCGTGCTTACAACCTGCCTCTTGCGGTTCAATGGCGGGGTGAATTAGACGTTCCACTGCTCCGGAAAGTGATTAACCATGTGGTCGAACGGCATGAGGCATTCCGCGCGACGTTCAGCTCTGATGGTGACTTCCAAACGATATCGCCGACGACGATTGAGGTTCCCCTGGTGGACCTTTCCGGCCTGAAACCGGAAGAACAGCAGGCCCAGGCGGAACAGTGGCGCACGTTGGACGCGACCCGGGTGTTTGATTTCGTCTCCGGACCGCTATTGAGCCTGCGATTGCTCAAGTTCAAATCGGATCTGCATACCCTTCTGATTACGATGCACCATATCATCAGCGACGGGTGGTCCCTGGGCATGTTCATCAACGAAATGCAGCAAATCTATTGCGCTGAACTGGGTGGAACAAGCCTGGAACTAGCTCCACCCAAGTCTTTTGCTGAATATGCAACGCACAAGGCACAGCAGGAAAGCCAACTGGCCAATTCTGAGGCAGAGAGGTTCTGGCTCACTGAATTTCCGAATTCGATTCCTCCGCAGCGTCTGCCTGCCGATGCTCTGGGGCAGGGAGAATCCGGAATTCTTGGAACCCAGAAAAGGCTGGTCATGACATCCACGGCAATGACCGAATTGAAAGAGATCAGCCGGCGGTACAGTTGCACGAGTTTCATGGTCTTTTTGGCCGTCTGCAAAATCTTTATTTACTACCTGACCAAACAGGAAGAGGTAGTCATCGGAGTTCCGACCGCCGGACAGAGCCTTCCCGATGGCGGATATCTCGCGGGTTGCTGCGTCAACCTGCTTGCATTCCGCACACACATGAACGCCGAGTTGAGCTTCCCGCAACTGGTGGTCATGTTGCGGCAGAAACTCGTGAAAGCTTATGAACATGAGGATTATCCGTTCAATCTCCTTTTGAAGCGCTTGCGAACCATGCACCCGCAGCGGCCTGAGCCCGCCATTTCGGTGATTTTCAACCTCGACCGGGCGCAAACCAAGAAGAAGCGCGAAGACTTTGACCTGACCGTGATGACCAATCACAATCAAACTTCAAAGTTCGATTTGACTGTGGATGTGACTGAAACGCAAGACTCTCTCATCATTGACTTCGAATATAAGAGCAATCTGTTTACCAGTGAGCGGATCACCTGCTGGATGGGGCTGTTCGAGAAACTCATCCAGGAAATCAGCAAGCGCCCGGCCCAGACCATCCGCGACTACTTTGCTGTTTTACAGGAAGAAGAAGCCCGCCAGAATGCTCTGGCTGCACAGGAACTCAATCGCCAGGAATACCAAAGGTTTGCAGCCAGCAGACGTAAAGTCGTTGCAAGCTAAGGAGCAATAATTATGAGTCAGTCAGAAAGCGCCGTGCGGGTGCGTTCCCCGTTTACCGCCCGCCGCAAGTCTGTGGGCAGTTTTTCTGAATGGACCAGGAAGAGCTATCTCCAGTCAGAAGATGGCCCGGTAGTGATTGCGGCTGTTGATGGACCTTGACCTGATGGCGTGGACCCAGCAGAATACGTCGTCGCTTAAAGACATGATCGAAAAACATGGGGCTGTGCTGCTGCGTGGCTTTGCTGTGAAGACGGTTGAGGCCTTCCGCAACTTCGTGCTGGCGCTATCCCCCAACATGCTGGAATACAAGGAGCGTTCTTCGCCCCGTCATAAAGTCCAGGCGGACATTTACACTTCCACCGACTACCCCGCCCATCAACGCATTTTCTTTCACAATGAGAATTCATATCAGTTCATATGGCCGATGAAGATATGCTTTTTTTGTTCCCTGCCGGCAGAGCACGGCGGAGAAACGCCCATCGCCGATGTTCGGAGGGTTTATCGGCGGTTATCGCCTAAGACGATCCAACGCTTCGAAGAAAAGTGCTGCATGTACGTACGAAACTTTGATGAGGCCCTGGGTCTTTCCTGGCAGGAAGTATTTCAGACCAGCGACCGGCTTCAGGTGGACGGGTACTGTAAAGATAACGGCATTACCTGTGAGTGGAAAGAAAACAACGGATTGCGCACCCGCGCAATCCGTCCAGCAGTTGCGGTTCATCCCAGGACCGGTGAACGGGTGTGGTTCAACCACGTTGCGTTTTTCCACATCTCCACCTTGGATGCGTCGATACGCGACGGACTGCTGGCGGCCATGCCTGAATCCGACTTGCCTGCCAATAGCTATTACGGAGATGGCTCTTCCGTTGAAGAGGATGTGATCGAGGAAATTCGCTCCGCCTATCGTAGTGAATCCGTCAGCTTCCCCTGGCAAAAGGGTGACATCCTTGCTGTTGACAACATGCTTACCGCGCATTCCCGCAATCCGTTCGTGGGAGAAAGAAAAATCCTGGTCGGGATGGCCGAACCTTATTCACGCCGGCAAGACCTGGAAGCTCTCTGAGTCATTACTTATCCCTGCGGATCTTTTACCGGAGTTAGCTTGAATACCCAAGTAATGGGAGGTTATCGCCTCTCTCCTCAGCAACAGCATTTATGGCGGCTGCAGGAAACGCATCTGGATTATCCGCATTCCGTTTCTGCGGTCCTGATGTTTGAAGAGGTCCTGGACGCCGTCCGCATTCAACGGGCACTTGTCAAGGTAATTGACCGTCATGAGATCCTTCGCACGGTATTTCGTCCATTGGGAGCGCTTCAATTCCCGGTGCAAGTGATCCGTCCTGATGCTGACGTATGGCTTCCAGCGGCAGATTCAAGTGAAGGTGTCGAAGCGAGCGACTGGTCTTTGCAATTAGACAAGATTTACCGCGACTTCCGTGGCCGTACCTGGGATGTGCAAAATGGGCCCTTGATTCAGGCGCGCATTGTGAGCTTGCCAGCTTCGAGACAGGCAGTCCTGATCAGGCTTTCCAAATTTTGCTCAGACAAAGCCGGTTTGCGTAACGTAATTCTCCAGATGCTCCAGATTTATAAGGGGAGCACCTTACACGGGCCAGAGCAGCCTCCCCAATACGCTGATGTTTCAGAATACCTCAATGAAGTGCTTGAATTAGAAGATACCGCCGTGGGACGGCAATTTTGGAACCGGTGGAGAGCTGAGCTGCTTCCACCGCTTCGGCTGGCTACTCATCCGGTCAGTGATGACGAGACAGATGAAGGCTGCTTGCGTTGGAATCTTGATTTCGAGACAGTGGCCAGGGTAGAAGAATTGGCTGCTCACACGGGAACGGCTGTCACGGACATTGTCATGGCAGGGTGGCAAGTTGTGCTTGCCCGTTCCTTGCGACAGGAAGAGTTCACTCTGGGAATCGTATGCAGCGGCAGACGACTAGAAGGTCTGGAGAACACTCCAGGATTATTTGAGAGGACACTCCCCTTACCCTGCCGTATCACCCGCGAACAACCCTTCAAAGAACTCGTCCGGCACGTGGCCAGGAACACCGAGCAGCTCGCGCAGTGGCAGGATTACTTCAGTTATGGGGCTATCGGCGAAAACACCACAGCGCCTATCGCTTTTGAATACTGTGCATTACCACCGCTGCCTGCAGATGATCTTACAATCGCGGCATTCACGATTGATGAAAGTTTGTATCCGCATCAGCTCAAGCTGTCGTGCTTCTGGAATGTCAAATCACCCTTGCTTCAAATCTCATACCAACACGGTGCTTTGTCTGAGAGGGACGTCGCTGCGCTCGGCGACCAGTTGAGCGCTCTCCTGTTGAATGCGGCAGCATCTCCATCGGCCCCTGCCGGAAAACTCTCAACCCTCAGCCCCGCCGCAAAAGATTTCTTGTTGCACCAGCTGAATAGGACAGAGGTCATGTACTCAAGCGTGCCTTTTACCCACGCGCGCTTTGAATTGCAGGCGCGCCAGAGTCCAGCCCAGCCAGCCCTAGTTGCAGGCGAAATGACTCTCACGTATGGGGAACTTGATGAGAGGGCCACGCGCTTGGCTGATGTCCTCAAATCACGTGGCATAGGGCCGGAGAGCGCCGTGGTTGTCTCTATGGAACGCTGCCCGGAGTTGCTCATTTCACTCTTGGGGATTCTGAAATCGGGAGGCTTTTATATTCCACTTGATCCGGGGTATCCAGCCGAGCGCCTCGCATTTGTGCTGCGGGACAGCAGGGCAGCGTTGGTGTTAAGCAAAGCGGAGTGGAATTCCCGGTTCGCAGCCAGTCAAGTACCAATTCTCAACCTTGATGATGACTGGATGCGGGAAGAAGTGAGCGGTAATACCAAAGCAAAGTTACATCCCCATAATCTGGCCTACACAATTTATACATCCGGATCCACAGGCCAGCCAAAGGGCGTTGCCGTCAGCCATGCTGCGTTGGCGAACTATCTGAGCTGGTGCGAGCAAAAGTATGATTTGGCCAAAGGTCGCGGCGTAATTGTGCATTCACCCATAGGGTTCGATCTCACAGTTACAACCCTGCTCGCGCCGCTCTCGGCGGGACAAACGATCATTCTGGTTGAGGGGGAAGACCCAACGGAGGGCCTGGCCCGCTTGTTACGTAGGGATGCGCACTTGACGTTACTAAAAATTACGCCGGCACATTTACAGGCGCTCAGTCAGATGCTCGATCCGAAGGAACTTTCAGGGGCAGTGGATACCGTAATCATTGGCGGCGAGGCGCTTCTCAGTAATCATGTCGGAACCTGGCAAGTCGAATCGCCTCAAACGCGCCTGATCAACGAATATGGTCCCACTGAAACCACGGTGGGCTGCAGCATCTACGAGATGCCGCGGTCTTCTCTTACTAGCGGGCCGGTTCCAATCGGCAAACCCATCGCGAACGCGAAGCTCTATGTTTTCGATGCTGAAATGCAGCCTTTGCCAATCAAGTCTGTGGGTGAGTTGTATGTCGGTGGTGTCGGCCTGGCCAGGGGCTACCTCGGGCAGCCTGCCCTCACGGCAGAAAGATTTTTGCCGCATCCCTTCTCCACCAGCCCGGGTGGACGGTTATACAAGACCGGGGACATGGCCCAAGTCGATGCCGATGGCACGCTGCATTTTCTGGGGCGAGCAGACGATCAGATCAAGCTCCGCGGTTACCGCATCGAACTGGGAGAAATCGAATACATTCTTCGGCAACATCCTGGCGTTCGTGAAGCGGCGGTCGTTCTCAAGGACTGCGGAGATCAAAAGCAGCTTGTCGCTTATGTTGCGCTCACAAAGCCTGTTGCGGTCACAAAGCCCGGCCAACCTGCGATTGCCGGTCTGCAGAACTTCCTCCTGAATAAGTTGCCGGAATACATGGTCCCCACGCAGATGATTGTGCTTGATCAGTTGCCTCTCACTTTTCACGGCAAGGTTGATAAGCGTTCTCTGCCAGGTCCCAACTTGCAGTCGAGCAACTTACAGCCCAAATATGTTGCTCCCCGCAACGCGAAGGAGCAAATACTGGCCGATCTCTGGGCCAGGGCCCTGGGCCTGGAGCGTGTAGGGGTTCGTGACAATTTCTTTGAACTCGGCGGGGATTCCATCATCAGCATTCAGATTGTTAATCGAGCAAAACAGCTGGGGCTAGCCTTTACACCCAGGCAGCTATTCCATCACCGGACCATTGCTGAGCTTGCAGAAGTCGTCAAGACTGATTCGGACGCCGCTCCCATTCCAGCAAAGGTGCTCCAGAGTGACGTAAAGCTCACGCCAATACAGAGATGGTTCTTTGAGCAGAACTTTGCTTGCCCACACCATTGGAACCAGGCAATGCTCTTCGAGGCGCACGAAGAGATTGACGCTGCGCTGCTGGGAAAGGCATTGAGCGCGGTGTTGGAGCAGCATGATGCGCTGCGACTGCGGTTTGGGGCGACGGGGAGCATAAGGCCTTCATTGGTGGCAGAAGCTGGTGTCCCACACATTACCGTGCTGAACTTGACGCGGGTCGCGGTGGAACAGCATTCAGAACTTCTGGAAAAGTTTGCCGCGGATATCCAATCTGGACTCGACCTGTTCCAAGGACCCGTGATGCGGGTTGGATTGGTGCGAATGCATGGTGCGCGTGATCGAATACTATGGGTGGTTCATCACCTCTCCGTTGATGTTGTGTCCTGGGGCATCCTGCTTGCAGATCTTACCGCGGCTTACCGCCAACTCAAGCAGGGGGCGGCAGTTCATCTTCATCCCAGGACTTCTTCTTTCCAGGAATGGTCGCTAAGGCTGCATCAACACGCAGATTCTGAAGATATAAGACGGGAAGCGCATTATTGGCTTTCACCAGCTCGCCGCAATTGCGCAAAGCTTCCTGTTGATTTCCCCAAGGGTCAGAATCTTGAATCGTCCGCGCAAATCCTGTGGTGTTCGCTGAACAGCCAGGAAACCAGCGGTCTCATGCAGCAGGTTCCCAGGGCACATCACACCATGATCAACGACGTGCTGCTAACTGCCCTGATGCAATCGTTCTATAACTGGACTAATGAGAGAAGTCTTACCCTGGATCTTGAGAACCACGGCCGCGAAGAGCTGTTCGAGGACGTGGACCTTTCCCGAACCGTCGGCTGGTTCACCTGCATCTTCCCAGTCACACTGGGCTTAGCTTCCCCTTATGACTGCGTGCAAAATCTTCGGGCCGTAAAAGAGCAGATCAGATCGATTTCAAACGGTGGGGTTGGCTACGGCCTGCTGCGGCACATCACGAACGACCCCGAGGTTCACAATGCGCTACAGCAACTACCGCAGCCTGAGATCAATTTCAATTATCTGGGGCGGTCAGGGCAGAAGATAGATGATAAGCCGTTATTCGCGAGCTGTGACGGTGTGCTGGGCCCCTCGCGCAATCCATGTGCCCACCGGGCCTATCTTTTGGAGGTTACTGGCGGTGTAAACCGCCAGGGGGAACTCCGAATGGCTTTCATTTACAGTCGAAACCTTCATCGAGAAACCTCAATCCAGAAGCTGGCCGATGGTTTTGTGGAAGCCCTCCGCGAAATCGTGCGCAGCTCTTCCGACCAACCTGTCGTCCCCTCCCTGGTGGATCTCTCTATGACCCAGCTCAACAACAGGGACCTGAACCGTCTAGTTGAAGAACTGAGCAGGAGCGAAGAAACCGGTGAATAATTTGTGGAATGTTGAGGGGGTTTATCCCCTGGTTCCTCTCCAGAGAGGGCTGCTGTTTAACAGTCTCTATTCTCCGGGTTCGGGTGTCTATGGCCAGCAATTGCGGATGACCATTTCAGGTCCGCTTGATCCCGCAATAATGAGAAAGGCATGGGAAAAGATTATTGAGCGGCATTCCAGCCTGCGCACCTCCTTTATATGGGAGCGCCAGGAGGAGCCTGTCCAGGCGGTAAGGCGGCGCGTAAAGCTGCCCTGGCAGGAATTGGATTGGCGGCCGTTCAGTGGAACAGAACAGCGCGAGAAGCTGGAGGCTTTCCTGCGTGCAGACAGGGAAAAGGGCTTTGATTTCACCCGTGGCCCGCTGCTGCGAATTACATTGATACGAACTGGCGATCAAGCTTACGAACTGACGGCGACCAGTCATCACATCATTCTCGACGGCTGGTCAAATTTCATTGTGGTCAAGGAGTTGATATCTCTTGTCAGGAGCCTCCATGAAGACAAGGAAAATGACGGATTGGCCGGACGGCCGCCAGCCTATCGAGATTACATACGGTGGGTTCAACAGCAGAATCCCGCCTTGGCCGAGTCTTTTTGGCGGAAGTCCCTCCAGGGCATCACTGAGCCGACCCTTATCCCAGGCATGCAGCCGGGCCATGTCCACGGTGACGCAACCCGGCAACGAAGCTGCGAGTTGCGGCTTGAACCTCAGGTAAGGGAACGATTGCAGGAGTTTGCCACAACCTGCGGTATCACGCTTACCACCGTGCTGGCCGGGGCCTGGGCTTTGCTCCTGGGTTGTTGCAACAATCGGGAAGATATAATTTTCGGGCTGACAGTCCACGGTCGTCCACTCTCCCTCCCCGGTGTGCAGGAGATGGTCGGGCTTTTCATCAACACCCTGCCTTTTCGAACCGCCGTTAATCCCGAGTCGAATTTGTCCGACTGGCTGCAAGATTTCCAGTTCCACTTGCTGGAATTACAAGAGCACGCTTACAGCGACCTGGTCAAGGTGCATCAGTGGAGTGACATAGGTCCTGGACGGCCGTTGTTTGAAAGTATCTTCGTCTTTGACAATTACCCTAAGGAACGCGCCGCTTCAGCCGATACAAATAAATTCTTATTTCAGAATGTTCATTCCATTGACACCGGCAGCTTTCCCCTTGCCATTATTGCCGCTGCGGATGAAGATCTATGTCTTGGAATGACCTATGACAGCGCCCGAATCGATGAGCTTTATGCAAAACGCCTTCTTTACCGCTACGGCGCAGTTTTAGAAAGAATCCAGAAGTCGCCTGTTCAGAAGCTGTGGGAGATAACAGCGCTCTCTCACGCTGAATCTGCACAACTTGCAGGTGAGAACAATAAGACACATCGTGATTTCGGAAGGCCGATTTGCTTGCACCAGATGTTCGAAAGGCAATCCGCCGCGTCACCGGAAGCCATTGCGCTTACTTTGGGAGAGCAACAGTGGACCTATCGAGACGTGAACGAACGCGCCAACCGGCTTGCCCTCCACTTGCGCAGGAATGGGGTACGGCCCGAACATCGGGTGGGCGTTCACCTGGAATCTTCGGCAGACACAGTGCTGGCAATTCTGGCAGTTCTTAAAGCCGGCGGAGCGTACGTGCCACTGGATGCAGGATATCCGCAGGAAATCCTCAATCACATGGTTTCCGATGCCGGCGTGCAAATAGTTATTACTGAGAAAAAACTTTCTGCAAACCTGCCCTCGGGAGTGGCCGGGCTCGTGGAACTCGGCACGGAGGAGAATGAAATTGACGTCGAGTCCGGCGACAACTCGAGCGCCGACGTCTCCCCTGCTAATCTGGCTTACGTAATCTACACCTCCGGATCTACGGGGTTACCCAAAGGCGTAGCTGTTACGCACCGCAATGCTTTCAGCGTCATTCAATGGTTTATTCACGCCTTCTCCGTGAGCTCTTCAGACAGAATGCTGCTCGGGGTTTCGACTTCTTTCGATCCTTCAGTGGCTCAAATATTCTCGGCCTTGTGTTCTGGCGCAGAACTGGTGTGCATGAAACCCGCCCCTCATGATGCACCTTACATCCTGAGCATTATTGAAAAGAAACAAGTGACCGTGATGGATTTTCCGCCATCAGTGCTTTCTCTTCTGCTCAGCGACGCAAAGCCCGAACAGTTCAGGTCCGTGCGGCGTGTGTTGGCGGGTGGCGAGCCTACGCCGTCAAATCTGCTGTCAAGGCTCTTTTCAAAGCTTCCGGTTCCTTTCTCTAACCTTTACGGCCCTACAGAAACATGCATCAATGCCAGTTGCTGGACATGCACGGCAGATTCCTTTGCTCCGCCGGTTTCAATTGGCCGCACTATTGCGAATGCGAAGATCGGTTTGCTGGATCGGTGTCTTCAACCCGTGCCAGTTGGCGTTCAGGGTGAAATTTTCATTGGTGGCGACGGTGTGTCTCGCGGATATCTCAACCGCCCGGAACTGACTGCGGAGAAGTTCATACCCGATCCCTATTGCAGCACACGCGGAGGCCGTCTGTACCGAACTGGAGATTTGGCCCGTTACCTCGATGATGGGAATATCGAATTTCTCGGTCGTGTGGATTCTCAGGTCAAGATCCGCGGAGTGAGGATCGAATTGGGGCAAGTGGAGGCTGCGGCCAGAGAACATTCGGCTGTGCGTGAAGCTGCCATCGTGGTGCGAGAGAACCGCGACAATGAACCCCTGCTTGCAGCCTACGTATCTACTCGTCAACCACTTCTCGATCGTGAACTCAAAGCATTTCTCAAGACCAGGCTTGCTCAGCCCATGGTTCCGTCGATCATCATGTTTCTGGACCAGTTGCCCAGGCTGCCTAACGGCAAGGTCAACCAGAAGCTCCTGCCTGCCATCGATCTGGAATCCGGCGGCAAGACACAAAGGGCTCCGCGTAATGAATGGGAAGGATTGCTGGCTACAATCTGGGCCAATGTGTTAAGCCGTGACAGAGTGAGCGTTGATGACAACTTCTTTGCGCTGGGGGGGCATTCCCTTACAGCCATTCGCATTGCGTCAAAGGTGCAGGAGGCGTTTGGAATAGAGTTCCCGATTCGGTTGCTATTCGAAAAGCCAACTATTGCGGAGCTGTGCGAAGAAGTTCAGGCATGTGCACAGAGAGTTCCCACTGGGGGCTTCGCTGCTGTGTCACCACGGTCGCACGATAGCAGAGTTCCCATGTCCTTTGCGCAGCAAAGGCTTTGGTTCCTGGATCGCCTTGCTCCAGCTGAGCCTTTCTATAACCTGCCGGAAGCTTTACGACTTCGCGGAACTCTGGACCTTGCGGCTTTAGACGCAGCTCTGGCGGAAGTATTGAGGCGGCATTCGGTCCTGCGCACAACGTTTGGCGTGGAAGAGGGCGAACTGGTGCAGGTCATATCGGATGGCGACACTCCCAGGCTTCAGGTCGTCGATTTGGCCGAACTCAAACCGGAGCAGCGGGACACAGAAGCAAAACGGCTAGCTGAACAGGAGGCAAGACGTCCATTCGACATGGAACAAGGACCGTTGCTGCGTAGTGAGCTTCTCAAACTGGATAATGAAGATCATGTCCTCCTGCTGACTTTTCATCACATCGTCGCAGACGGTTGGTCCGTCAGCATTGTTGGGAAGGAACTTTCCGCGCTGTATGGGGCATTTCATCACGGAGCCCCAAGCCCTTTGGATGAGTTGCCGATCCAGTATGCCGACTTCGCAGTTTGGCAGCAGGAACGGTTCACAGGAGCCATGCTGGACCAGAAGCTGGATTATTGGAAAAAGCAACTTGCGGGTGCCTCTGGCGTGCTGGAAATACAGACTGACCTGCCCCGGCCCGCGACCCAGAGCTTCCAGGGAGCCAGTTGCGAATTTTACCTTTCCGTGGAAACAGCGCGGCTGTTGAAGCGCCTGGGACTTCAAGAGTCGGCTACATCATTCATGATGCTGCTCGCTGCGTTCAACGTTCTGTTGTACCGGTACAGCGGACAGGCTGACATCCTGGTTGGGGCGCCTGTTTCCGGTCGAGATTACCCGGAACTCGAGAACCTGGTTGGCTTATTCGTGAACACGATTGTCCTGCGCACTGATCTCTCAGGCGAGCCGGGCTTTCGCGAGTTGTTAAGCAGGGTGCGCTCCACGACGATCGGTGCCTACTCCAATCAGGAAATACCTTTCGAAAAAGTAATCGAAGAGGTAAATCCCGCACGGGACCTCAGCCGGTCTCCACTGTTTCAGGTAATGTTCAGTTTCCAGCAGGGAGGCGCGCAAGCTGCGCGAGATTTCGGGAACCTCCAGATGAGCCCCTTCGGTGTTAATGCTGGAACGTCAAAGTTTGATTTGGAACTTCTGATCACCGAAACCGATCAGGGTTTCGACGGCATTTTGGAATACAACACAGACTTGTTTCTGCCGGAGACCATCGCAGCTATGGTCCGACATTTCCGGAACATCCTGGAACAGGTTGCACGCCATCCTGATTGTCCTGTCTCCCGCTTATGTCTTCTCGATGAGAAGGAACGCCGGGAAATCACAGACCATTTTAGCGCCGGCCCAACTAGAGAGCTGCCGAAACTCTGTTTCCATCAGCTTTTTGAATCGCAGGCCGAAAAGACTCCTGATGATCCGGCGGTCATTGCGGAAGATGGTTCATTGACATACCGTGAGTTGAGCGCCAAGGCCAATTCGGCTGCCCATGCATTGCTGGAAAAAGGCCTGACCCGTGAATCCATTGTCGCGGTGCTGTCTGATCGAGGATCAACCCTGCTTTGTTCCATGCTGGGAATCTGGAAGGCGGGGTGCGCCTACTTGCCCCTTGATCCCCGGTATCCGGCCAGGCGGCTGGCGCAGATGCTGGAGCAAGCACGCGTGGAGACGGTGATTGTAAGTCCGGCATGGAAGGAAACATTGCTGCAGGCCATCGCCGAAGCGCAAAGAAGGCTAAGCATAAACGTTCTCGACAGCGAGATATTGCTGGCTGACGCGGCAAGAGACAATCCTGTTCTGGATTGTGTTCCCGAAGACCTCGCCTACGTGATCTTTACCTCGGGATCAACGGGCATGCCCAAGGGCGCTATGGTTGAACACAAGGGTATGTTGAATCACTTGTTCGCCAAGGTGGAAGACCTAAACTTGAGGGCAAAAGATGTAGTGGCGCAGACAGCGTCACAGTGCTTTGACATATCTATCTGGCAATTCCTGTCGGCGTTGATGGTTGGCGGACGGACTTGCGTTTGGCCTGATGCAATCGCATACAATCCGGCACGCTTGCTGGAAGAGCTCGAAAAAGCGGAAGTTTCGATCCTTGAAGTGGTGCCTTCACTCTTGCGGCTCATATTGGATGAGGTCGACCGTGCGCCGCAGCAGTACTCGTTGCGCTTATTGCGATGGCTGATACCAACGGGCGAAGCCTTGCCGGCGGAATTGGTTCGCAGGTGGCTCGAACACTATCCTGCTATTCCTATGGTGAATGCTTACGGTCCCACGGAATGCTCTGACGATGTGACGCATTGCCCCATCTATGCTGGCCCGCCCATGCATGCGACCTCCGTTCCCATCGGGAGGCCTGTCCGCAACATGTCTCTCCATGTTTTGGACGCCCACATGCAGCTTCTGCCGGTGGGCGTGCCCGGAGAACTATTTATCAGCGGAGCTGGTGTAGGACGAGGTTATATACACAATCCTGAAACAACGGTCCTGGCGTTTTGTCCCAATCCAATTTCTGCCGATGCAAATCAGGTGCTCTATCGTACGGGGGACCGGGTCCGGTTTTTGCGCGATGGCAAACTGGATTTTCTTGGACGAGTAGATCACCAGGTAAAAGTGCGCGGGTTCAGAATCGAATTGGGAGAGACAGAATTCAGGCTGAGGAAGCATCCGGGTGTGCGAGATTGTGCCGTGGTTGACACAAAAGACGCCGAGAACAACACCCAACTTGTTGCTTATGTAGTGTTGGACGAACAGTCGCCCCCTTCGGTCGAAGAACTGCGCAAGTTCCTGAAGCTCAGTGTTCCCGAATACATGGTTCCTTCTCTGATCCTGGTTTTAAAGGCGTTGCCTCTGACTGCTTCCGGCAAACTGGACCGCAAGGCGCTGCCGAAACCGGATCTCGACATGGTTGCCCGATCGCCATTTGCCGCGCCCCAAACCCAGATTGAGCGGCGCCTCGCGCGCATCTGGGAAAGCGTGCTACACATCAGTTCAAGTGGCATTCATGACAACTTTTTCAACCTTGGCGGCCATTCCATACTGGCTTTGCGCCTTATGGGAGAAATTCAGAATAGATTTGGACGCAAACTGCCGCTCACTACATTGTTTCAGCACGGAACCATCAAAGAACTGGCAGCCATACTGGAAGATACGTTCTCGCAAGCGCCCTCTTCACCATTGATTACAATGCAGTCTTCGGGCACTAACCCTCCCATCTTCTTTGTTCACGTCGGCAGCGGAGAAGTGATGTGCTATCTCGACCTGGTTCGTCACCTTGGCAGGAACCAGCCATTCTACGGATTGCAGGATCCGAATCTGTACTCAGACTCCGTAGTAGAGATGTCGCTTGAAAAAAGGGCTGCTCTGTACCTGGACGCCGTACGTTCAGAACAGCCTCGAGGCCCGTATTTCCTGGGCGGCTGGTCGTTTGGCGGCCTGACTGCCTTTGAAATGGCCAGGCAGCTTCGCGCGCGCGGAGAAACGGTGGGGCTGCTGGCGCTGCTTGACACAGGTTCGCCTGATTTCCTACGCCAAAAGAGTGATCCTGACGATGACGCCGCCCTGCTCGGTATTATCGCCAGGGAGCTTAATGTGCGGGTTCGCGATGCAGATCTGCGCCGGCTAAGCCTTGAGGAAAAATTCCAGTTTGTGGCTGAGCGGATGAAAGACGTGGGCCTTCACTGGGTGGATTCCGAAAGCTTCCTGGCCCGCCAACTGGCCATTTTCAAATCAAGAAACCGGGTAATTAACCAATATTATCCATCGCCTTACGATGGGACGATTACTTTCTTTCGCGCCAGCCGGGAGTACGTTGAGGATCCGTCTGGACCCGAGATTACCCGCGATCCCACCAGGGGTTTCGAAGCACTAACAACGCAGCCGATTGATCTGCATATCATTCCTGGAAATCACCACCAGATAGCCCACGAACCGGGTGTGCAAGCGCTTGCCGCGGCGTTATCCGGATCTATGGACAAAGCGTTGCGGGCGTTTGACCTGCAACAGTAAATACAATTGCGCAACGCCGAGATGTCCACCTCATGAGTCAACCAGTTCAAGACGTTGTCGCCGGCCAGAATTTTGCCGGAGCCGAAAACCGCCGCAAAGGATTGACTACCTTTTTAACGGTTTGGCTCGGGCAGACCGTCTCGATTATAGGATCGGGACTTACCGGTTTTGCACTGGGAGTTTGGGTGTACCAGCGGACAGGCTCGGCCACGAAGTTCTCTCTGATTGTGCTTTGCACTGTAACTCCCGGAATTTTTCTGGCGCCTTTTCTAGGCGTGATCGTCGACCGCTACAGCCGGCGCTGGATTATGATCCTCAGCAACATAACTGCGGCCATCAGTACGGTTGTGATGGCGGCGCTTTATCTACAGGGTAACCTGCAGCTATGGCACATCTGCGCGCTGATGGTGCTTATTTCCATCAGCAGCAGTCTGCTTAGTCCCTCATATACGGCCAGTATCTCTTCCATTGTTTCCAAAGACTTTTTAGGGCGTGCATCGGGGATGGTCCAGTTCGGGGCCGCGGCTTCTGACATGATTGCTCCACTCCTGGCCGGATCTCTCATCGTTGCGATTCATGTTCATGGCATCCTGATCATCGATTTTGCGACTTATCTGTTCGCTGTGTTGACGTTGATAGTGGTCAGTTTTCCTGAGCCGCCACGCAAGAGTTCGTCATCGGACCTAAAGATGTCAATGCTGTCCGAGGTATCCGTGGGAATGCGTTATCTGAGGGCGCGGCCCGGACTGCTGGCGCTGATTGGTTTCTTTACCATGACCAATTTTGTCCTCGCAATGGACAATATTCTGATACCGCCCATGGTGATTAGCCTGGGCGGCGCCACGGTTTACGGAATAGTGGCCGGAGTCGGCGGAACAGGGATGCTTCTTGGCAGCGTGACGATGAGTATTTGGGGGGGGCCGAAAGAACGCATTCGGGGCGTTTTTCTGTACGGCTTGGTATTGGGCTCCGCTTTAATCCTGGAGGGTCTGCGTCCTAACTCCTGGCTCATAGCAGCAGCAGCATTCATTGCCGCGTTGGTGGTGCCCCTCGCCAACGGCTGCGCTATTCCTATCCTGCAATCCAAAACGGAACCGGCGCTGCAAGGAAGAGTATTCACGACCATGCGTTTTCTCGTAGGCTGCTCGGTGCCCTTTTCGTACGTGCTGGCGGGAAGATTAACTGACAAAGTTTTTGAACCCTTGATGGCGCCCAATGGAGGATTGAGCAACAGTTTGGGAAGAGTTCTGGGGGTAGGGTCTGGAAGAGGAGCCGCTTTGCTGCTGCTGATTTTAGGGACGCTCACTCTCCTCCTCACTCTCAGATTCTTGTCTTATCAGCCACTGCTGAGAGTTGAATCTGAAATTCCGGATGCCATTGGCTTAGAACCGGCTACATTTCAATAAACGATCCAGGAGGATACAATGCACGACGAACAGGAAGATAAAACTATTTATAAGGTAGTTGTAAACCACGAAGAACAGTATTCCATCTGGCCGGCGCACCGCGAGAACGCGCTCGGATGGAGAGATGAAGGAAAAGTGGGCCCGAAAGCCGAATGTCTCGCTCATATCAAAGAGATATGGACTGACATGAGACCGCTCAGTCTGCGCAAGACCATGGATAACGCGCGTCCCGTGGGAACTGGAAACTCATAAGAGGTCAAATCTGTATGCCGGCTGTAACTACTTCTTTGCAAGCGGGCAAACGGACTTGGGTGAAAATTCCCCGGCATGCTAGTTCTTCCAAGGTACGCTTGTTTTGCTTCCCTTATGCCGGAGGACGCTCCCAGGTCTTTCGCGAGTGGGTAAACGCGTTTTCAACTGGCATTGAGGTTTGCCCGGTGCATCTTCCCGGCGAAAACATTAGGGAACCCTGCCTTACCGCGGTTGACGAGCTGGTTCCCATGTTGGCTGAGGGGTTAAGGGCTTACTTTGACAAGCCTTTCGCGTTCTTCGGCCACAGCATGGGCGCCATCATTGCCTTCGAACTTCTGCGCTTTATGCAACGGAACCATGGACCCAGGGCTGCGCATTTGTTTGTCTCTGCACGGAGCGCTCCCGGCGTGCCGAACACGAACAAGCCTCTTCATGATCTGCCAGAACCGGAGTTGATCGCCGAATTGAAACTGTTGAATGGCACTCCGCGCGAAATTCTGGACAATGCAGACGTCCTTGACCTTTTGCTGCCAAGGATCCGTGCAGACTTCCAGTTGAATGAGACTTACTCCTATCTACCTGGTGAAGTCCTTGACTGTGGGATCACCGCTTATTGCGGAACTGAAGACTCGCATGTGCTTCCCGAAGAGATGCTTACATGGCGCAATCAGACGAGCGACGCCTTCACTTTGAATCTCCTGCCGGGTGATCATTTCTTTCTGCAAACGCAGCAGGCTGAGCTTCTGGCAAGCATCTCAGGCTCGCTGGCAATGGATCTGGCGCGGGCAGAATAAGCTCGGCTGCAGCAGGCAAATCAGTCCTTCTCACACATTCAGGAAAGGCCATTGCCGTCTTGCTGCCGATTAGACTAATCATGTACGAAAATATTATCGATACCATTGGAAATACTCCGCTAGTACGGCTGAACCGCATTATTCCTGAAAACAAATTTCGCCTTTTTGCGAAGTTTGAAGCGGCCAATCCCGGCGGCAGCCTTAAGGACCGGCCGGCCGCTTACATCATCCGGGAAGCGCTCAAAGCAGGCATTATCAGTCCGAACAGCACAATCATTGAATCCAGTTCGGGGAACATGGGTATCGGCCTTGCGCAGGTTTGCGCTTACCACAAACTTAAGTTTATTTGTGTCATTGATTCCAAAACCACGCTGCAGAATCGTGCCGTTCTGAAAGCCTATGGAGCTGAAATTGATCTCGTCGCCAATCCCGATCCTACTACCGGCGAGTTCCTGCCTAGTCGCCTGAAGAGAGTCGCTGAGCTGCTGCAAATCATTCCAGAGAGCTTTTGGCCAGACCAGTACTCGAACTTGAGTAATGCGAGGGCGCACTATCGCACGATGGATGAAATCGCGACAGCGCTGGAGGCCCGAATCGATCATATTTTCTGCGCCACCAGCACATGCGGAACACTGCGGGGTTGCAGCACCTTTATCCGCGAGCAGGGGCTCGCCACCCGCATCTGGGCGGTAGATGCAGTAGGCAGCGTATTGTTTGGCGGCCCCTCTGCGCGCAGGCTCATTCCGGGACATGGAGCCTCTGTGGTTCCCCGCTTGTACCACCCCGGCTGTGAAGACCGGCATGTTCATGTAACCGATCTCGACTGCGTTCTGGGTTGCCGCCGCCTAGTGGCCAGAGAAGCGATCCTGGCTGGCGGGTCTTCAGGCGCAATCGTGGCCGCCATTGACAAGGTGCAGAGCCAATTGAAAGACAACTGCACATGCGTTGCAATTCTGCCCGATCGCGGTGAGCGCTACCTGGACACAATTTATTCTGATGAATGGGTCGAACAACATTTTGGCGATGTTCTTAAGCAAGGATCAAAGGAGCCATCATGGGCGTCAATGACATACTGATTCTGAGATCGGCCGAGATTCAGGAGATCCTGCGCGGGCGCGAACGCGAGGTCATCGAAGAGGTAAGGCTTGCGTATCTGGCCCACGGGGCTCGTCAGACCTTTCTTCCTCATTCCTCGTTTCTGACGTTCCCTGGCCAGCCTGCAGACCGCATTATCGCGCTACCAGCCTATCTTGGAGGGAACCCGCCAGCCAGCGGCTTGAAATGGATATCCTCATTCCCGGCCAATACCTCAAAGGGGATGGATCGCGCTTCGGCCGTGCTCGTTCTTAATTCCTTGGTTACCGGCAGGGCTGAGGCGATCATGGAGGGATCTGGAATAAGCGCGCAACGAACTGCCGCGAGCGCGGCCCTTGCGGCGCAAGCTTTGCACTCAAGACCAGCACCTGACTCCATGGGACTGGTAGGCTGCGGGTTGATCAATTATGAAATTGCTCGTTTTACCAAGCTGGTGTTCCCAGGTCTGAAAAAGATGGCGCTGCTTGATCGCGTTCCGGGAAAAGCTGAGTCGGCGGCCGTTTTGTACGAAACCATGTTTCCAGAGGTGACTGTAATCGATCGCATGGATCTCCTGTTTAAGAGCTGTGAAATCATCGCATTCGCAACTACGGCGGCCACCCCTCACGTTACGGGCCTCGTCGCACGTCGATCCGGATGTACCATCCTCAACGTTTCTCTTCGGGATTTGTCTCCTGAGATAATTCTGGCCGCAGACAATGTCGTGGATGACCCGGATCACGTCTGCAGGGCATCAACCTCACTGCATTTGGCCGAGCAAAAGACCGGTAACCGGGCATTCATCCGTTGCTCTTTGAGCGACATTCTGGACGGAACGCAGCCCGCGCGTGGCGGCGAGGAGCAAACTTTGATTTTCAGTCCCTTCGGCCTTGGCATTCTGGATCTTGCAGTGGCTCGTCTGGTGATGCGCGTGGCACGCGAGAAGCAACAGGGCATTCGTATCACTGATTTTCATCCCCACCCGCAGAAGGAGGCGAATAGCCACGGGCTTTCCGAAGCAGCCCGCCATGAAACGTCAGTATGAGGGGATCTCAGTCTTGCGTGCTGATGGTTACGTTTCCGTGCAAAGTAGACATCTCCAACTCGGGACCGGCTCCGTTTGTTTTACCTCCGGCTTGAGTTACTGCCAGGCCTTTCAACTGTACGGGACCGCTTCCGGTAATTACGGTATCCCCGCTTCCAGACGGCCGAAAAACAACATTTCGTGGCAGCTTCAAACGGATGTTCCCGTTCTGGGTCTTGATGGATAGCGAGCCAGTCCACAATTTGCCCATGGCCAAGTCCAGTGATCCATTTCCTGTCCGCGCTGAGGTTATCGTCTCAGTGGTGGAGATGTCGATGTCGCCGTTTACGGTGGTTGCATCAACGCGGCTTTGCACAGAACTAGCCCTCACGGTCCCATTGAGATTGCTTGCAACAAACGCAACGCCCGCAGGTAGTTGCAATTTGAAATCAACGCGCACGTCTTTCGGCAAAGATGCACTTCCACAGGGCTTGACCACCTTTTCCCCATCGGGCGCCAAACAGATGAAGATGCCCTCCGCGTTCTCGGAAAGCGCAACTTTGACTTGGTCTGAGCCAGGTCCAGTTTTGGTTGCTTCCACCTGCAACTCGCTGTTCGGCGATAAGGAAGCATTGATAGATCCGTTCACCCCGTGTACCACCACTGTTTTTCCAGAAGCTATCGCAGAATGCCAGTGAAACACCTGATCCTCCTTACCTTGTGCAGCGAGAGACTGACCAACAGCAAGTAATGAAAGGACAGTAATGAGCCGAGTAATTCCACCACCACAGCAGCGTAGATGCGCGTTGGCCATAGGCGGTTAATTATAAAGTGATAGGGGCAGGAATGACAATCAGCCAAATAGTCAGGTAGAGGTCAGTTTGAATTTTAAGCGCTTGACACAACGTCATCCTTAAGGCGTGAGCGAGCCCGCGTTTACATCAGCGGGCGAGTAGCCCTGAGGGACCTTGTGCCTTGGCAAGAATTCGGTATGCACGCCACCAGATCTCTCGCCGCTGCTCCGGCGCTCTGCCCATTCACGCGCAAAGGCGGCGCGCAAATGGGAACCCAATGCGCGCCGTCGCAAAACACGACTCGAGACGAAGTGTTTGAGTATTGGATCAATCTAACCTCCTACAGTCATTCCAAACTGAACCACTGATAGCTGTTATCTGACTGCGTTTTCCGGATTAGGTCATGAACTCCATGGACTGTAACCAGCACGATTTCAAGAGGGCGTGTTCACGATTTCCCACCGGCGTAACTGTGACCACAGTCATTGGCCAGAATGGTTTGCCCTTTGGAATCACCGTAAGCTCGTTTACCAGCGTGTCTTTGTCTCCTCCTCTGGTGCTCATATGCATTGACCATCGGTCGCCCGTACTCAGGCATGTTGCTATCGGCAAGCACTTTGGTGTGAACGTTCTGGGAGAGCACCAGCAGGAGCTTTCAATCAAATTTTCCCGCGATTGCAATGATCGCTTTACGGATGTTGAGTGGTACGCAGGGCGGACGGGTGTGCCTTTGCTTTTTGATGTGCCCGCGAGTTTTGAGTGCGAAGCAATTCAGAGCGTGGTCGCCGGAGATCATTTCATTGTTTTGGGAAGGGTTTTGCACGTCAGTTCCAGAGACGGGTCTCCGCTCACCTATGTGAATCATTGTTATGGAAGTATCTCCAATCCCACGCCATACAACATGAGCGGGCAACTTTCTCCGGCAGGGCCTAAAGGTCACTGAACGGGTTGAATAGCACAGATGGAACCAATTATCAGAGTGATGAATCAAGCAAATGTCACATTATTAAGGAGGAAATGTGCAGCGTAATTTCAGAGTAGTGATTGTGGGGGGCGGGTCGGCCGGGTGGATGACAGCCGCATACCTTAGCAAGGCATTGGACCAGGGAGTGGACATTCAACTGGTCGAGTCCTCGAACATCGGGACGGTGGGGGTTGGAGAAGCGACCTTTAGCACAGTCCGCCTTTTCTTTGACTTTCTGGGGTTGCAGGAAGAGGACTGGATGCATCACTGCAATGCCAGCTACAAGTTGGCGATTCGTTTCGTGGACTGGAATGCGGAGCGGCGCCATTTCTACCATCCTTTCCAGAGGTTCGATTCTGTAGAAGGAATCAGCATCATTGAATGGTGGCTTAAGTTTAAGAGAGATACTGCGCCCTTCGATTACTCGTGTTTCTCCGTACCCGCTATTTGCGATGCCCAGAAATCGCCGCGCTTTGAGAATGGCCACGTTTTCGATAGTAAGGTAGACGGATATCTTTCCTCTGACGATCCCAACAAGGCACTCCTCCTGGAAGAGCTGAAGATACAGCACCCATTCGCGTATCACTTTGACGCCAGCTTAATTGCGAAGTTCATGTCTGGGTATGCGCAGGGCCGCGGAGTACGCCGGGTGATTGATGATGTACTGGAAGTAAAACACGCGGAGAATGGATTCATCAGCAGCATCCGTACCGAAAACTATGGCGACATTGAAGGCGACCTGTTTATTGATTGCACCGGTGTCCGCGGCCTTCTCATCAACAAAGCTCTGAACGAGCCGTTCATCTCCTTCTCCGAGTCTTTGCCTTGCGACAGCGCTATAGCCGTTCAGGTCCCGAGCTATCCGGAGGCCGAGGGTATGAATCCATATACGACTGCCACAGCGCTTTCCGCCGGCTGGGTCTGGAATATACCCCTGTTTAACCGGACCGGCACCGGATACGTTTACTGCAGCGCTTTCCAGTCCGCGGAGGCGGCCGAGCAGGAGTTCAGGCAGCACTTGGGAAAGCGCAACGAGGGCTGCAAAGCCAATCACATAAAGATGCGGATTGGAAGAAACAGAAATTCCTGGGTGAAGAACTGCGTGGCAATCGGCCTAGCAAGCGGCTTCGTCGAGCCTCTCGAATCCACAGGCATTTTCTTCATTCAGCACGGAATCGAGCAACTGGTGACTCATTTCCCCAGGAAAACATATGATGAAGAGAGCATAAAAAGCTACAACCGGGCTGTGGCAGACGTGATTGATGGCGTTCGAGAGTTTCTTACCTTGCATTATGCCGCGAGCACCAGAAATGACACTGCGTTTTGGAAAGCCACCAAAACCGATTTCGTCATACCACCGGAGCTCACGGAACGGCTCAAATTATGGAAAAAACGCCTGCCGACGAACAGGAGCATCAATCCGCGATATCACGGCTTTGAAGCCTACTCTTACAGCGTGATGCTGTTGGGCCTCGGCCATAGGCCGGAATCGAGTTTACCTGTTCTGGATCACAGGGACAATGGTCGTGCTTTGGCCGCCTTTGAGGCCATCCGGCGGGACACGCGAAGACTAGTCCAAACACTGCCGACTTTACACAACTATCTGGGCCAGCGATACCGGCAGGACAAGGACTACGAACTCGCTCTTGCCGTTCCTTAACAGAGTCTCCCTACCCGCGCTCTGTTCATGTTCGTGGTGCTGGCATTCCGCGATAATTTGGGGAGATTTTGTTTCGCCGGAACCGGCAATTCCTGATCGTCTACTTTGCCCTTGTCATCTTGCCATTGTTTGTTCTGGGCGCTGTTCTCAAGCGAGGTCGCAGGCTCACGCCTCCTTCTTCATTGAACGGCGCCTGGAACTTCAACCATCAACGCGACGGAGTTGGCCGCATTGCCCTGTCCGGCAGGCGTCACAGACCTCCCCCAGACAAGTTGTTGCGCGTCTGAAAAGTTCAGGTGCACCGGTTCGAGTTGGCCTCACGCGGTAGCTCCTACGCCAAGAGAGAGGCGACATACGCATAGCTAGCGCTGCTTGCCGCGTGCTAAAACATTTTGAGTCCTTGGATTACACATATAATCCAATCACCAACTAGTGGAGTGTCGCAGTGAATTCGTTAGTGCGTAGGCGGCGGGAAGGGTCAGAGTATTTCCACTGGATGGGGCGAGCGTTGGCTGAATAGGCGTTGTCATAGCGGCGGAGTTTGCGAGCCACATCGGGCACCGAAGTGAAGACGCCGCGGGCAATGACTTCACGCTCGATCTTGGCAAACCACAACTCGACTTGGTTGAGCCAAGAGGAATAGGTCGGGGTGAAGTGAAACTGCACCCGTGGATGGCGCTGGAGGAAGTCGCGAACGAGTTGGGTTTTATGGGCGGAGAGGTTGTCGAGGATGATATGAATCTGCTGCCGGGGCGGGCACAATGCCACCACTTCTTCCAGGAAGGTCACGAAGTCGCGACTGGTGTGGCGTGCAGCCGTTTTCCCGTGGACACGGCCGGTCTTGGTGTCTAAGGCCGCGTATAGAGAAAGCGTGCCGTGCCGGTAGTACTCAAAACCGTGGCGTTCGGCGCGTCCTGGCGACAGCGGCAGAACGGGATCGAGACGATCCAGAGCCTGAATCGCGGTTTTTTCATCGACCGAGAACACGGCCGCGTGCTGCGGTGGATTCAGGTACAAGCCGAGAATATCGGCCGCTTTGCTCTCAAACTCAGGATCGTCGCTGGCCATGTAACGTTCCAGACGGTGAGGTTTGAGGCCGGCTTCTTTCCAGACTCGATGCACGGCGTCCTTACTCACCGCGAGGGCGGTCGCCAGTTTACGGCAACTCCAATGGGTGGATCCGTCGCTGGGTTTCTTCCGGGTGGCGGAGAGAATGCGGGCCCGCAAAGCCGGAGTCAGAACTGTGGCCTTCTGACCAGGATGATAGGTATCGAGTCCATCGAGCCCAGATTTCAGGAAGCGTTGTTTCCAGCGGATGATGGTCGGCGCACTGGTTTGCAACCGGCGTTTGATGCTGTTGAAGGAAGCTCCTTCGGCCAGCATCAGGATGAGCTTGGCGCGAAACACATAACCCGCTCGCAAGGAGCGCGACTGGGCAATGCTGTCCAGTTCAGAACGTTGATCGTGGGTAAGGACGATTTCGCTGCTGGTCGCCATACCAGCTTAGAAGCCTAACAGCTAGTAATGGTTACTTCGCGACAGACCACTAGCATGCTTTACGGACCGGAACACAAGACGCGAACCCGCGATCGTACTGTACGAAACGCTGCTCGCAAGCTCCGTGCTGAGGGGCTGAGCGGCCCGGCCGTGGGCAGCGTAATGAAAGCTCCGGGCTGACCGTGGGCGATTTTACAGCACTTTCGGAGCAAGGACGAATTACTCGCCGAAGCCATTGCTCAGGGATTCTCCGAATGTAGCGCCAAGATCCGTTCCTCTCTACAAAACGTTCCGCGTGAAGGCAGGCGGAAGCAAATCGTTGGTGGTATCTCTCGAGCGAGCACTGTGTTCGTCCTGAGACTGACTGCCCGGTTGCGACTTTGGCGCCGGAGATCGCTCGGGCTAAATTTAGTGTCCGAAAACGAATTGCCGGCTTGATGAAAAGACTGGGTGGAGTTCATGCCGGGAGCGACAGCAGCAGAGCGGGAACGAAACTTCTTCGTCATTTTCACCGCGATGGTGGGTGCCATGTCCATCGCTCGCATATGTACCGAACCTGCCGATAGGGAAAAAGGTCTTGGCGAGTATGCGGGACCATCTTTTGCACAGTTTCTGATATTTTTTTGCGATCGTTGGATTATGTTCATAATCCTATCGAACACGCAGATGAAAGGATCCTATGAATCTCAGAAATCGCACCATTCTCATCACCGGGGGCTCCGCCGGAATCGGACTTGCGTTCGCTCTGAAGTTCGCCGACCACGGGTAACGAGGTCATCGTGACTGATTCGTCGCCAGGAGTGCCGGACGAGGTGAAGGCGAAACACCCGAAGCTTCACACCATCGAGAGCGACGTGGCAGATCCCGCGCAAATCATCGCCCTCGCGGCACGCGTGAAAGCAGATTACCCCAACTCGACGTGCTGATGAACAACGCGGGCGTCATGCTCTACAAGAACCTCAAGGTTCCTCCGATCGACCTCGCCGGGTTGATGGAGGAGGTGAACATCAATGTGGGCGGCGTCATTGGTATGACCTTCACCTTTATCGACATCCTCACCGCCGACAAAGGCACGGTGATTAACGTGTCTTCCGCCCTTGCATTCGTGCCGCTGCCAGCCCTGCCAATCTACAGCGCCACCAAGGCGGCAGTTCACGCGTACACCCAGTCGCTCCGGTTCCAATTAGATTGCGCGGAAACTGACAAAAATAGCCCTTGGCTTGGTGCCGAAGAAGGGACTCGAACCCCCACACCCTTGCGGGTACATGGACCTGAACCATGCGCGTCTGCCAATTCCGCCACTTCGGCAATGAAATACGCGCCAGATGATGACCCGGCGCGGCGACGGGAACTACATCTTTATTGTAACGAGAATGCCGGGAGTGTCAAACCGGAGCGCGCAATGGCCGCAAGCCGCCGCCATCAAGAAAAGAGAGCAGCGCGGGCGGAATAAGAGTGCTGTTTGCTACACATTTGAACTCGGTGAACTCAAGCAGATTCTCCAGCTTGGGGTTTATGCTTGGGCTTCTCTACTGTTTTCCCCTGCGTTTTCCGCAACTTTGCGCGTGCTATTCTGCAGCTACTACCATGCGCACATTCTTGATCTTCGTTTTCTTCCTTTTTGTTGTTCCAGTTGCCATTCTGTGGACCATGTCTGCGACTCCGGCAGTGAGCCTGCCGGCGTCAGTGACTGCGTTCGGCCAGGCCACCCCGCTGACCGTGCATGTGGCCGATCCGCACGGAATAAAGGAAGTCTCAGTGGTGGTGGAGCAAAATGGTGCGGAGTATGCGGCCGGTGAAGTGAAGCAGCCGACGCGCCGGTTTCGCTGGCAACGAGACGTCGCCGACAAAGACTGGAACTTCACAGTGGGCGCAAAAACCACGCCACAGTTAAAGGACGGCAAAGCCCGGCTGATCGTCACAGCGGTATCAAACGATTTTCGGGCAAAGACGGCGAGTGTCGAACGCGAAGTCGAGGTTGTCACGCGTCCGCCCATGGTTAGCGTGGACTCTGACCAGCACTATCTTTACCTGGGAATGGCAGACCTGGTGACCTTCAATGTTTCCGGTTATTCCACAGAATCGGGCGTGAAGGTGGGAGATGAAAGGTTTCGCGCATGGCCCATGCCTGACGGAAAGCCCGGCTATTTTTCACTCTTCGCCTTTGCGTGGAACATGCCGAACGGAACGCAGCCGTTGGTCTATGCTGCCAATCCGGGCAGCGAAGTGACCGGCTCCATGGTTTACCAGTTCCCCAGGAAAGAACAGCCGGTTTACCGTGTGCGAGACCTGCAACTGGACGACGCGTTTGTACAAAAGGTTGTCAATGAACTCGATCCCAACGGGTCAGGCGACCTTGCGGATCGATTTGTGAAGATCAACAAGGAAATGCGGATTGCCAACAACAAAACGCTTTTTGACCTTCGGCTGAAAACGGAACCGAAATTTCTATGGTCGCAACCCTTCCAGAGACAACCCGGGTCAAAAGCAGAGGCGAACTTCGCTGATGTGCGAAATTACATTTACAAGGGCAAGAAGATCGATCAGGAAGTTCACCTTGGCTACGATCTTTCCAGCACCCAGCATGTGGGAGTGCAGGCAGCGAACGACGGCCGCGTTATCTATGCGGCGCCGCTCGGCATTTACGGCAATTGCATTGTGCTGGACCACGGCTACGGGCTGCAGTCAGTGTACGGTCACATGAGCGAAATTGATGTTCATGAAGGTGACATGGTGAAACGCGGGCAGGTCATGGGCAAGAGCGGTACCACAGGAATGGCCGGCGGCGACCACATCCATTTCAGCATGCTGCTGGAAGGGGTCCAGATTGATCCCAAGGAGTGGTGGGACCCGCACTGGATTAAAGACCACATTGCAAAGCGCGTAGATCTGCCGGGATTCGCAAACTGAGCTTGCGGCCGATAGAGCTGCTGCCAGAATCTGGCAATCGAAGCGAAGCTACTTTCCGTTGCGGATGGAGCCACAGTTGCATTGCGTCAGGCGCTTGTTGTGCCTGCCGGATGCGCAGCGATCGGGTCTGGGAATAATGGCTGCCCGGCCCGCCCCGCATCATGATCCTTTTTAATGGTGGTTTCTTTATGGCTGGCCCCAAAAACATGGGTTTGGATTCAACTATTGCATCGATGAGTTCGTCCTTCATCCTTCCTTTCCTTTTATGACCCTCCTCTGAGCGGAAGTAAGGCCAATTAAGATAATTAATAATGAGTCAAACTCGCCTTCTCAAAGCGAATATGGACGCTTTTATTTCGCCGCTTGCAGATTTCTGTTTCACTCTTCTCAAGTTGGGCAATGAGCAGCCGCAGCTCTCGTTTCCCGGCAAATCAGGCTACCCGCTGTTTGCTCGTATCATCTGAGTAGGAGAATCATTGTGAGAAAGCGGCGCTGGTGAGAGAACACCGCGCTGTACGCGAGGTAGAGGTGAAGTATGTTGCGCCATAGGCTGGCTCTGTATGTAGCTCTTTTTGTTACCTGTGCGTGGGCCGCTCTCGTTGCCCAGACAGCCACGACAGTTCCGTCAGGTACTGACATTAAGGTTCGGACTGACAACCAAATCACGGCTGACGCCAACAACGTCGGCAAAACATTTACGGGAAGTGTCACTGAAGACGTGGTGAACAATGGCGCCACGGTGATCCCCAAGGGATCTCCTGCCACGCTCACAACCATGAAGAATGGAAGCAAAGTAGCGGTCGATCTCACGGAAGTCACGGTGGGCAGCAGGAAATATTCGATTGAAGCGGGTTCCTACAAGGAAGGTAGCGTAGGAGCGAACAAGACCACGGCGAAATATGCCGGTGGCGGAGCGCTGGCAGGCGCCCTGATCGGGGCAATCGCCGGTGGCGGAAAAGGCGCAGCCATTGGAGCACTGGCAGGCGGCGCAGCGGGCACTGGAACCCAGGTACTGACCACCGGGAAGAGCCTGAATATTCCTGCCGAGACCGTTCTGACCTTCAAGACGGCTCAGGATCTGCAACTACGTCCTCAAAGGTAAGCCGTAGTCAGCGAGACAGACAAAAATCTGACTGCAATTCAAGCCTCGCTTCATGCGGGGCTTTGGTTTTGGCTGCGAGGTCGCGGGAGTTATCAAGAGATAGACAACGTACGATTTTGGCAATCGCTTGGGTTTCATCTAAACTTACTTCTTCAGCAAGCATGGCCCACCTCCTCGACAATCCCACATGGACAGCGCTTACAACTCTGCAGGCCGGGTTGGCTCTGGTTGCGGGCCCTGCGCGCCGCTTCCCGCCGGATGTTTGCCCGCATGGCGCATTTTCTGAACCCACGCAGGACGCCTGGAATGCTTTATCGCGTCTGGCGCAGCAACCCGTTACCCTTTTCTCCATACACCCATTGGAAATTCCTCCGGGATGGACGATTACAAGAAGCGTGGAGCTTTATGAGATGCTTCAGGACGATGGCGACTGGTTGCGGGAAAGCGGGCGAAACGACCTGGGCGGAAACCGGATTGAAGACCTGACTCCGGCTGATCTGCCGCAGATGACAAGCTTGTATGAGGCAACCCGGCCGGGACGCACAATCTCTCCACGCTTGCATGTCTTGGGAGGTTTTGTGGGAATAAAGCGCGAAAACCAACTCGTCGCCATGGCATGTCTGCGGCTGCATTGTCCCGGATACCGTGAAATCAGCACAGTGGCCACTCGCCCCGGACAAACCGGCCGGGGTTACGGAACGGCGCTGGTCACAGAACTGGCCCAGCGCATCCTTGACCGCGGCGAGACTCCTTTTCTTACAGTTCGGACTGACAATACGCGCGCCATTGAAATCTACCGCCGCCTGGGCTTCCGTGAGCGTATCCAACTCTATTCCACCACGCTCCGCTTTGACGGCGCTCCGGTTGCAGGATAACCTTGCCTCCGGCCCTTGCGCCGTAAACAACTGAGTGGACATTTTTATCTTCGGTCTCACCTATGAATGCAAAAAAGAAATGCCCATTGCTTTATCAAACAGAAATTATTGCCGCGTTGCTCGTTGTGGCCTTCATGAGCGTATCTCTGGTGGGGCAAAAGCCTGCAGATGACCCAGTGAAAAAGCTGGGAGCATTCCTTGGAAAATGGCAAACGGAGGGGACTTTTTCCAAGGGAGGCAAAGTGCATTCCGAGCTGGAGTGCCGCTGGTCTCCGCAAAACGGCTATCTGATTTGCGAACAGCAGGTAACCATGGGCACTGCTGTTACCCGGCAACTCACTCTATACAGCTACAACGCAAGCAAGGCTGAGTACGGCTACGCGAGTTTTCAGGGCGACGCGCTCGCGCCTTCTGTGGGAGTCATACAAATTAATGGGAGTGAATGGCTCTACAGCTCAAGCGTGGAAAACAACGGCAAAAAGGCGCTGGTGCGCACCACGAATGAGTTTACGGATCCTAAAACGGAAGTCTTTAAAGTGATGTTGTCAGACGACGGCGGCGTCATCTGGAAACCGGTGCTGCAAGGCGCAGCACACAAGGTAGCAGACTGAGTCACCTATGCCGCCAAGAAAACCCTCGCGCAAGCCCATGAACGGCGGGAAGCAGCCGATGTTTCCACGAATCCGGGCAACGATCCTCAAGATCCCGCGAGGCAAGGTTGCCACTTATGGAACGGTCGCCAAAGCTGCCGGATATCCCGGCGCAGCGCGCCAGGTGGTATGGGCGTTAAGGCAGTCGCACGGACTGCCGTGGCATCGAGTGCTGGCGACTGGCGGACGAATCGCTCTTCCGGGCGAGTCTGGCTTCGAGCAGCGCCTGCGCCTGGAAGCCGAAGGAGTCCAGTTCAATGGGTCGCGGGTGAACATGCAATTTTGTGAATTTTTGTTCGGAAGGAAGCCGGCGAAATCAACATCACGGGGTCAAAAAGCTTCTCCAAGTACGAAAAGTAGAAAACGATGAGCAAGAGAACAGGCCGCCTTGCAGCGGCCTGGTACTTGTCAGGATGAACGGTGACACTAAATTTGAATCAGGCTGCTGCGGGCGCAAGTGAACGCTGAGCCGCCTGGTGGATAAACTTCTTCATTACGTTGGCCCACATAACCTTCTTGCGGGCTGCACTTTCCTTCACATTGCGGCCCTGGGCAAACATGCCGAGCAGCGCCTTCATCTTCAGGACGCGCAAAACAGCAGATTCGGATTGGCTGATGCCATAAGAATCAAGGAAATTTTCCTGGATCTGGCTGGTGATGGAACGGTTGCAGAAAGGATATTTCTCCAGCGCTTCCACCGAGGCCAGGAATTGGGCAAGATCTTCAAAGGAATTCCCACGCCGCTTCATGCGCGCGAAGTCACAAAAGCCCACTCCGTTTTCCGTAACCACCACGTTCAGTGGAGTAAAGTCCCCCAACACGGAAGAACTGGGCAATGACTTTTTGGTGCGGGCGAGCACATTCTTCGTACCATTGAGAATTACGCTGACTGACCGCTGATCCAGTCCTTCATCCATGCAGCTTTGGCAGAGCTTCTCCAGGGTGGTCAGGAGCGCGACACCATCGAACGGTTCCGGCATCTCCGCAGTCGCTTTATGGAAGCTCTTGAGCCACTCTCCTGCGCGACGCGCCACCAGTGCAATGCTGCCATTGTCAGCAAAGCCGGGTAGCAGAGCCGCTTTCATGATGATGGATTGCAGCGGCAATCCGGCGATCTTTTCCGTAACGACGGCGCCGAATTCGCTGAAATCACCAAGCGCTCGCGGAACGCCGCCGATCTTCTTCTTCTGTGTCGCCTGCTGCACAAACTGAAGATTGCCATTCTCCTGGCGAGCAACGGCTTTGGTATTGCCGCCACACTTCCCTGAGCGGTAAACCTTGATAGCAATACGTTCGCTGCCCTGGGCGAAGTCAGCGCTGGCGTCATAAATAAAATGGTCGTTCTTGGGAGTGTGCCCGACAACACGAAGATTCCGTAACTCACCGCGATCCGGATACAGCTCTCCCGCGCTCTCGCGCAGGCGAACAATGACCTGGTCTAAAACAGTTTCTGGCATTCCTGCTCCTGACTTTTTGATGTATCTGCCGCGCTTCCTGGAAACGCGAAATGAGAGTGGCGACCCAGATACACAATACTCCGCCTTAATCAGTGTTGCAGTTTGGGTGCCACACTCGTTACGTGATCTCCTTGTAAGTTGTGCAAGGGCATGCAGTTACAAGAAAGACAACAAGGAGAAGAATTTACCCTGTGAATTAACGTACCTACATTCGGCAGATGAAGTCTGAGATGTTCCGCTTAGTTACTCTTAGTAAAACAGATATTTGCGCCACTTCAGATCGGAACGTCCAATCATCCGCATGATGTGCCGGCTGGTGTGCAGCGTGAAGGGCCGCGGCTCCTTCAGCAGCTTCATGTCCGTTTCGGTCAAAAGATGGTTTCCCTTCCGCCGATTGCAAGGATGGCAGCAGGCAACCAGATTTTCCCAGGTTGAAGAGCCCCCGCGGGAGCGCGGAACAACATGGTCCAGCGTCAATTCTCCCGACGAAAGCAAAATCCCGCAGTACTGGCAGGTGTTGCGGTCGCGCAACAGGATGTTCTTGCGTGATAAGGCGCGGGTCTGGTGCGGAATGCGGCGGTATTCCAGCAACCGGATCACGGATGGAACACGCATGGCCACGCGCGCGGCGTGCAGCAGATGCCCGTTCTCCTCTTCCGGCATGGCCAGGCCCTTAAGCACCAGGACAATGGCTCGCCGGGCGGCACAGATGTTGATGGGCTCGTAGGACGCATTGAGCACCAGCACGGGAGTCTGCATAAGCAGGTTTTTGCGCGGCGCAGGCGGCGGTTCCTGCGGCAGTTCAGAGTGATGGCGCTTGTTTCGTGCCCTGTCCCGTTCCTGCATGGCCCTTGGTTTCCTCTCTACTGAGCGATGGCGGCAAAGACCTGCCCGCTCTGTACTTCTTTGGTGGCCCGCGCTACCGTGGCCACAAAAACTTCTTTTGCTCCCGCTCGCAGGAGCACCCGCGCACATTCGCCTGCGGTTGTTCCGGTAGTCATAACATCATCGATCAATAAAATGCTTCGCCCCTGGATCGCCTCACGCCGGACCACGGCAAATGCTCCGCGGACATTAGCGCGACGCTGATGGCGCGTGAGTCCGGTCTGGGAGGCAGTCTCCCGCTGGCGAACCAGAGAAGTGGTATCTAATTGGATGCGTGTAGAAGCTGTCCGGCTAACCAGCGCACGCGCAATCTCTTCCGCCTGGTTAAAACCACGCGCCCGGCGCTTGCCACTCCAAAGGGGCACGGGGATAATCAGCAGGCCCTCCGGCAAAGTGGTGTCAGCTAGTACCCCGTTGAGCAACTTTCCCAGAAATCGTGCCGCCGGCTTGATGTGGTGATACTTCAAAAGATGAACAAGGTCGCGCAGCGGACCGGCATAGGCTCCGTAGGAAATTGCCTTCCGATACGGCGGCGCTGCACGGCGGCAGAGCCCACAAAGAGGTAGCAGCTCAGTTGAATGTTCACCGGTAAACAACTTCTCGCCGCAAGTTCGGCACAGAACTCCATTTAAAGGAGTTATCGCGGCAACGCATGAATCACAGACTGGGAGCGCAGAAATATTGGTAAGAGGAAGATGGCAGATGCGGCAGTCGGAGGGAAACAGGACACAGAACAAGCTTTCAGCCGCGGACTTCAGTGTCCTCTGCGCCCGGCTTAGGTCACCACTACTGAAGACGCCCCTCCTTGGAAACTCCGACCAGGAAGTACTTGTGGGCTAAGTATAGCTTGGGTGTTCGTCCGGAAGCAATGAAATGTGTGTTAAACCAAGCACCGGTGATCGTCGACATTCGCGGGATCGCCGTGAGTGGAATGTGGTTGCTGTTCCCTCCCGCGCCTCGCTGCTTCCACCACCAATTGAGCACGACGGACATAGCCCATAAAGAGGAACCTGTGGATTGAAAGTATGGGAAGGGTTCACTCACCAGGCTCGGGATTAGAAGCCAATTTGTAATGCTGGCTGCGATGTGCTAACTTGCGTCGAATCAGCGCACTATCCACACAAGGAGAAAACTGTGGCCGAAACACGAGAAGCCATTAACCTTGAAACAAAGTTTCAGCCGTATGTACCGGCAGATGAGATTCGGCCGGAATTTACATTGCGTGCCATCTTCTTTGGCGGCCTTTTCGGCATTCTGTTCGGCGCAGTCACGGTGTATGTGGGTTTGCGCGCGGGATTGACGGTCTCCGCTTCTATTCCGATCGCCGTTCTCTCCATCAGTGTTCTGCGCGCCATGGGTAAGGCGAGCATTCTGGAAAACAATATCGTGCAGACCACCGGTTCGGCCGGTGAGTCGGTGGCCGGCGGTGTGATCTTCACCCTGCCCGCGCTCATCTTTCTGGGCTTTCCATTGGAATATGCCCGCATCTTCCTCCTGGCGTTCATTGGTGGATGGCTCGGCGTGCTGTTCATGATCCCGTTGCGCCGGCAATTGATTGTGAAAGAGCACGGCAACCTTCTTTATCCTGAGGGCACGGCGTGCGCGGATGTGCTGATCGCAGGCGATAAGGGCGGATCGTTTGCCGGCCGCGTCTTCGCCGGACTGGGGCTGGGAGCGCTGTACACGCTATTCCAGAACGAAAACATGTTTGCGCTCTGGCCAAGCACGCCGACATATACGCCATCGTGGTTCTCAGGGTCGTCGATCCGAGCCAACACGACCTCTGAATATCTGGGTGTGGGATACATCATTGGTCCGCGCATCGCCGGAGTGATTTTTTCAGGCGGCGTTTTTGCCTGGCTGGTAGTAATGCCCGCTATCAAATTCTTCGGGTCACATGTGACGGGCGCGATCTTTCCTGGAACTATTCCCATTTCCCAGATGAGTCCCTGATCAACTCTACGGCGCGTATATCCGACCCATGGGGGCCGGAGCGGTGGCAGCGGCAGGATTGATTACTCTGCTGCGTACGATTCCCACGATTGTTGGCGCATTGCGAGCTGGAATGAAAGATCTGGCTGCGGGGGCGGCTGGAGTTGCCGGCCAGCGCCGCACTGAAAGGGATATCAACCTGAAATGGGCGCTCTTGGGAGCCGTCGTTCTTATGGTCATCATGTGGGGCCTGCTGACCTTCTTCCCCATTAAGAACGCAGAGACCCACGGACTCAACAATATTTTTGCCGCCGTGCTGGTGGTGATCTTCGGTTTCTTGTTTGTGACCGTGTCTTCCCGCATCACTGGGCTGATCGGCAGCTCTTCAAATCCAATCTCTGGGATGGCCATTGCCACGCTGATGGCGACCTGCGCCATGTTCCTGGTTATGGGCTGGACCGCTACAGCGTATTCGGCTCTTGCTATCACGATTGGCGGCGTGGTGTGTATCGCTTCGGCGAATGCCGGCAACACCTCTCAGGATCTGAAAACAGGCTTCCTCGTAGGCGCCACACCTGCGAAACAGCAGCTTGGACTGATGGTAGGCGCCACGGTTTCAGTATTTGCCATTGGCTTGACCCTGGGTCTGATGAACACGGCATTGGAGGAGTTCCGTCCGGCAAACATTGCCATTGATGTGAATAACCTGCCTACAGGGGTAACTCCATATTCGGGCAAGTTCGATCGGCAGATGGTTCCTGTGGGGCAGGCCAAAGGACCTGACGCGCAGGCGTCGCCGGCAACGCAGGCGGAGTCTGTGAAGGGCATGGCTCTTTATACGTCCATCAATTCACCGACAGTCCCGAACGGTTACTACTTCTACAACCCGCAGACGCAGAAATTTGAAATCCAGTGGATCCAGGGCATAGGCAGCGCGCGAGCAGCTGCTCCGCAGGCCCAGCTCATGGCAACCGTTATTAATGGCATCCTCCAGCGCCGCCTGCCGTGGGGACTCATTCTGCTTGGCGTGTTCCTGGTGATTGCGGTTGAGCTGCTGGGCATTCGTTCGCTTTCTTTCGCTGTGGGTTTCTACCTTTCTATTGCCACAACGCTGGCCATTTTTGCCGGTGGCGTAGTCCGCTGGATTGTGGAATACAGCGCCAAGCGCGCGGGAGAAAAAGTGGAAGAGAGCGAAGTGAGCCCGGGAGCGCTTTATTCCAGCGGTTTGATCGCCGCGGGCGGCATCGTGGGACTGGCGGGCATGGTGATCAAGGTCATGGAGGCCAAGGGCTGGCTGCCGGAGAACTCTATTGCCTGGGGCCAGAAAATACCCGCTCTGGCCAACAGCAATGTGCTTGCCGTGATCATGTTCTGCGTCCTGGGCTATTCGCTCTATTACTTCGCGCGTAAGCCGCTGCAGACGGAAAAATAGATTCGCGGCTTCGCGCCACCCAGATCGGAAGTTCAGGAACCATGTCCATCGCAGAAAACATCGCGCAGGTTCGCGCGCGCATTGCCGCAGCAGCGGCACGCGTGCGACGCCGCGTTGAAGACATTACGCTGATGACGGTGAGCAAGACCGTGGAGCCGGAGCGGATTCGCGAGGCTTACGCAGCGGGGTTGCGAGTATTCGGCGAGAATCGGGTACAAGAATTCGAGAAAAAGGCCCCAGCGCTTGCCGATCTGAAGGAAGCCGAGTGGCACCTGATTGGCCACCTGCAAAGCAATAAAGCCAAAAAAACTGTGGAGATTTTTCAGGCAGTGGACAGTGTGGATTCCCTTCATCTCGCCCAGAAGCTGAATGATACGGCAAGGCAAATGGGGAAGGTGCTGCCCGTGCTGATTGAGATCAAAGTAAGCGACGAGGAGAGCAAGTCCGGCATTCCGGTGGGATCGCCGGAAATGGAGAATTTACTGGCGGGCGCGGCCAAATTGGACCACATCCGGGTGCGCGGGGTGATGACCGTTCCTCCGTTTACTGAAGATCCGGAAGGCGCTCGCGTTTTCTTCCGCCTGCTGCGCGATTGCCGCGACCAGATTGCTGCGCGCAGGCTGCCTCGCATTGAAATGAACGTCCTTTCCATGGGCATGTCGCACGATTTTGAAGTCGCCATTGAAGAGGGATCGACCTGCGTGCGGGTCGGTACGGCGATTTTCGGGGCCAGGCCAAAACCGTGAAAACGACGGACCGTATCTTTGCCTGCATCCTGCTGCTGCTCGGGTGCGTGCACTGCGCCCTGACCTTTGCGGTGCACAAGATCTTTACCCTCGAGGCGATCTGGTTTGTTAGCGGCGGCCTGGTCCTGATTTTTGGCGCGTTGCTGAACCTGGTGCGCATTGCCAGGCCGGATGACAAGCTGCTCGCCCGGGCCAGCGCGCTCGCCAATCTGCTCTTGTTCGCCCTGTTCGGGATCGCAATGCCATGGCTGCTGCACCGTCATCTAAAACAGAATCCGCAGGTGATTGTGGTCGCCATCGCGGTCGCAGCGGAGTTCGGTTTCTCGCTAACGCAATGTTCCCGGTAAACGAAACCGCGAAAGGCGCAACTTTCGCCGTCAAGGTCCAACCTCGCGCGCGCAAAAACGCCATTACGGGAATTGTTGGTAATGCCCTGAAGCTGGCGTTGACCGCGCCGCCGGTGGAAGGCAAGGCCAATCAGGCAGTGATTGAATTCTTTGCCGATTTTTTTGAAATTCCCCGCTCCTCGGTTAGCATAGCCAGCGGCGAAACCAGCCGAAACAAGTTGATACGGGTGAGCGGAATCAGCGCGCAGCATGTTCGCGAGCGCCTTGCTGCCGCGCAACCCTGATTTACAGGAGAAACCTTTGTCTTTCTCACAACGCCTGCAGGAAGTACGGACGGGATTTGAGCGGCCGTTCTGGGTCGCAAACGTTACGGAATTGTTTGAGCGGCTTTCCTACTACGCGGCGTTTGCCGTAATCGTGCGTTATCTGCATGAGAACCTCAAATTCTCCACCACAGAGGCAGGGACCCTGGCAGGGCAGTTCGGCACATGGGTGTGGGTGCTGGCGATCTTTGGCGGCACAGTTGCAGATCGTCTGGGCTTTCGGCGAGCGCTGTCTCTCGCCTACCTGATCTTAACGGCGGCATATTTCACCATGGGATCTCTGGGAGCGAACTGGCTGGCGCCGGTGCGGAATGCACTCCCGCTGGCGGTTTTTGTCACGATTGTCATGGTCCTGCCGGCTCTCGGTATTGCCATGGTGAAACCGTGCGTGGTGGGGACCACGGCGCGGGCCTCGCAGGAAAATGTCAGGTCTCTGGGATATTCCATCTATTACACTCTGGTAAACATCGGTGGTGCAGCCGGGCCTTTGACCGCTTCATGGGTCCAGGGCCACATGAGTGTTGAGAATGTTTTTCGTGTGGCGGCTGTCAGCGTTTTCATCATGTTCTTTGGTGTGCTCCTGCTCTTCAAAGAGCCAAAGAAGGCGGGTGAAGTTCAGGTCACCAGCATCGCCCAGACCGTCAGCAATTTCGGCACTGTGGTTTCGAATCCGAAGTTCATGCTGTTCATAGCGATTTTCTCCGGATACTGGATTGTCTACTGGCAGGAGTTTTTGAGCCTGCCCATCTATGTTCACGACTACGTGAACCCGAATACCGATACCGCCCGGATGCTCACGACAGGTCCGATCCTGGTGATCAGTCTGACAGTTGCCATCAGCATTATGTTGCGCAAAATGCCAGCGTTCCGGGCCATTACGCTGGGCACGCTGGTATCAGCCCTGGCATGGTTATGGTTGATCTTCCACCCCAGTGTGCTTTCTGCTTATCTCACGCTGGCTGTTGTCGCGCTGGGCGAGATCATTCTTTCACCTCGATATTACGAATACGTCTCTCTGCTCGCCCCGTCCGGACAGCAGGGAACATACATGGGATTTGCCTTCCTACCCATTGGAATCGGAGCATTCATCGGCGGGCCGTTGGGTGGGGCTCTGTTGCACCATTTTGGCGAGGTGCAGCACCGGCCCGCCCTCTTCTGGTGGTGTTTCACCGCAATTGGCGTGGCAACGGCGGTTCTGCTTTGGATCTACGACAGAGTATTTAAGCCCTCGGCGGAACAGGCGGGCGGAGCTGTGGCAAAGGTGGCATAGCAATCCTGAATCACCAGCCATACTGGGCAGTTCCGGATTGATGCTCCAGAAAACAAAAGCAGATCCTCCCTGATCGAGGGTGCGAAATCCCAACGGTCAAAACAATTTCGGCAGCGATCAAATCCGCGCCTAGTCGAACTCGACCGATGGGTAGGCCTCAACGTAGTCCTCTCCGTTGCAGCCATAATAGACAACGTTTCGCGCCGTAAAATTCACTTCATAGCGGAGGACTCCCGCGCGCCATGACGCGGCCAGAAACTCGGGGAACGTGCTTTCCCCGGCCTGATCGCTTCGCAACGCTCGTATCAGGGCATCGCGGTCGAATGCGGGTACGTCCACTACACCGGAGATCAAAGGAGTTGACTGGGCCACCACCGGCCCCTCGTCCGTCAAGTAGAGACTTAGGCACGCGGGCAAGAACCAGATGTTTTTCTTTACGCCTGCACGCCGCAGTGTTTCGGCCAGATAGGGAAAGCCGCCGGCCTTGGGCCGGATTGCCATCGCCCGTTTTTGGGCAGCTTCCAGATTCTCTGTTGCTTTGCTCATGGAGTCTCTTTCTCCTTTTTGTAATTTACTCCATCGCAGCTCCACGACGGGGACAGGCCCAGCAACGGATGATAATCAGCAATGTGGCTTGAAATCTGAATGACATTACCACATTCGCAAGCACCAAATTACGCATGGGGAAGCTTGAGTGTGATTTAATAGAGTATTCACACCTCCATGGACTTGAAAGCAATCCAGGCAGCCCTGCACGAGCGCAACTTTGACGCGTGGCTGTTCTACGATCATCACCATCGCGACCCCATCGCCTATAAAGTCCTGGGCATACCAGAGAGCCTGATGGTCACGCGGCGCTGGTTTTACGTGATCCCGCGCGAAGGCGAGCCAGTGAAACTGGTGCATCGGATCGAGGCCGGGCACCTGGATTCGTTGCCCGGCAGCAAGCGGCAATACTCATCCTGGCGCGAGCTGTGGGACAACCTGCAGGCCATGCTGGTGCGCTTTCGGACGGTGGCCATGCAGTATTCGCCCAACAACGTGATCCCATACATCGGGCTGGTGGACGCGGGCACCGTGGAACTGGTGCGGAGTTTTGGCAAGGAGATTGTCAGCTCCGGAGACCTGGTGGCGCGTTTCGAAGCCGCCTGGACCGAAGAACAGATTGCCAGCCATTTCGCCGCGCGCGATTCAATTGACGCCATCATCCCCGAAGCTTTCAAAGAAATTGGCCAGCGAGTCCGCAGCGGAAACGTAACCGAATACGAAATCCAGCAGTGGTTTGCGCGGGCATTTGAGCGCGAAAACATCATTACAGAGGACCTGCCCATTGTGGCGGTGAACGCCAACAGCGGCAATCCGCATTACGAGCCCAAAGCGGAAGGCTCTGCGCAGATCAAGCCGGGCGACTTCGTGCTGCTGGACGTCTGGGGCAAAAAGAACACGCCCGGAGCGGTTTATTACGACATTACCTGGACGGGCGTGATCGGCACGCCTAGCGACAAGCAGGTGGAAATCTTCAACGTTGTGACCGGCGCGCGCGATGCGGGAGTAAAGAAGGTCCAGGAAGCCTACACGAGCAAGCGCCGTATCGCCGGCTGGGAAGTGGACCAGGCGACGCGCGAATTCATCACAACTGCCGGCTACGGAGAATTTTTTGTGCATCGCACCGGGCACTCCATTGGCGAGCATGTGCACGGCAATGGCGCCAACATGGACAACCTGGAGACCAAAGACGAACGGGAAATCATCCCGAATACCTGTTTCTCGGTAGAACCCGGGATTTACCTGCCCGAATTTGGCGTACGCAGCGAAGTGAACGTGCTTATCCGCAACGGCAGCGCTGAAGTTACAGGTAAAATACAACGCGAACTGGTTTCGATTTAATGGCAGACACACAGACAAGCACTACCTCACCCCAGACCCGCACCGCAGCGCCCACAACAGTTTCGACCATGGCAGTTGTGGCCCCGGCCATTGCATGGTTCATTCCAGGAGCGGGCCACCTGATCCAGAAGCGCTGGCTTCGCGGACTTCTGTTGCTGATCTGCGTGGTCGCGATGTTCGTATTTGGGCTTGCTATGGATGGCAAAATCTACAAATCCAATACCGGTGACCTGCTGGATATTCTAGGATTCATCAGTGATCTGGGCACGGGCGCGCTGTACATCCTTGGACGCATGCTGGACTGGGGCGGAACTGCCATCTACATTGCTGCCGCCGATTACGGAACCAAGTTCATTGCGGTAGCCGGACTTTTAAACATCATCAGCGCAGTGGACGCTTACCACATTGCCATTGGGAAGAAACCGTGATCCTGGCCCTTCAACTCTCTCATTTTTCAGCCGCTTTCCTGTTTGCCCTCTTTTCATCCGTGGTGTTCGGAATCTGCTTCCGCAACAACGTCAGAGAAATGGTGCGCTATGGCGCATATTGCTTTGGCGTGTTCATGATCGGAATGTGGGTGGCCGGATGGGTGATGTGGCTCATACACCATTGAGTAATTGGGTCAGTTGGTAAGTGGGTAATTTGAGCGCCTCCCAACAGCTTCGTGACCGAACCAAGAAGTTCGCAATAAGAATTGTCCGTCTTTTTCAGGCTCCTCCAAAATCAACCGAAGCGCAGGTTCTCGGCAAGCAATTGCTTCGCTGTGGCACTTCCGTCGCTGCAAATTACCGGGCAGTGTGCCGCGCCAGATCGAAGGCAGAATTCATAGCCAGGATCGGCGTGGTTGCGGAAGAGGCGGATGAGAGCGTGCTTTGGTTGGAGCTTCTTGAGGACACTCAAATCCTCGCCAGCAGGCAATTGCAAGACATATCCAAGGAAGCTCGCGAGTTGGGAGCCATCTTCTCAGCGTCACACAAGACGGCCAAAAACAACAGATAGGCCGCTGGTCAAATTACCCAATCACCAACTTATTCACTTACCAACTTGATCATTTCGGCTGTGGTGATGGTTGCGGCGCTCCCGGCGGCACCTGCTTCCCATAGATGATCCGGCTCTTCACACCAAAGCGCTTGTAATTCGTATACTTCACAATCTCTCTTACATGCACCGGCCCGGCGCTGAAGTTCAGGTCGTCATCGGCTTTGGTGTAAGTGGGAAACCAGTATTCGCCGTCGATCTGTTCGCGGTAGGTTACGAACTTGGGCGTGAGATTTTCATTTCCTTTTTTTCGAATGTCAGGAACGTTCTTGCCGCAGGTCTTCACGATCTGGAAATCACGATTGTCCACCCAGATGCGACCCTGGAAATAGCGCTTATCTTTCTGGATCTTTTTGGGAGCCAGGTCGAAAACATAAGTGTCGAGCTCATCCACGTGCTGTTGCCCGGCGTATAGAACATCGTATTCAGGCAGATCGTCGGTAGTCATGACGAAGGGCAGGCGGTTACGAAAATCGTCAAAGTCTTCTTTGGTCATCATGATCCGCTGCAGGGTATTTTGCGGGGCATAGGTTACCTGCTCAATGCGGTTTCCCTTATCGTCATAAAGAATGTCTTCTTTCTGGCGGAACTCCCCATCCATGGTGTTGCCATCAAGCGTCTGCACCACAATTTCCTGGGTGTACGTGTAATGATTACGGGCTTCCTTAAAAATGGCTTCTTTGGCCGCGAACTTCTGGATGATTTCCTGCGGAGTTATGCCCGTGGGCTGGGCCGTTTTGAGGGGACCGTTGCCTTCTTCACAGTTGGTTTCCGCTCTCAGATGACCAGGAATGCAGGCAAAAAAGACGAGTAAACAGGCGCAAAAGAAGAGCCGCAGATAGTTCATAAGGATTTGTCTTTTGATCAGGGAATTTCCTGTGTGGTTAGATGCAACCCAGGCAGGAGAGAGTTGTTGAGAAGAGCCAAAGCCTGTGGCACTTAACAATTCAAAACAGAAATCGCCTCGCTATGGACTAATGTGAGTTGCTTAGCCAGAGGAGCTGTCAGCTCGCAATCATTTTGATGCCGGCTTGGATTGCTGATCCGCCTCACCACCGTAAGTAATTTTTGTTTTCACTCCGAAGCGCTGGTAATTGGTGTACTTGATGACCTCCTTGATGTGGACGTCATTGGTGCTGAAATGCAGCACGTCATCAGCGGTGGTGTACGTGGGAAACCAGTATTGGCCATCGATCTGTTCGCGGTAAGTGACGAACTTGGGAGTAAGGTTTTCCTGGACGTTCTTTTTCTTCTTTTTTGCCGTGGTTTCCATGCGTGTTTCGGGGACGGTCTTGCCGCAGGTTTTTACGATTTGAAGATCTTTGTTGTCCACCCAGAGGCGCCCCTGAAAATAGCGCTGGCCCTTTTCGATGGTCTTGGGCGCCAGGTCAAAGACATATGTATCAATCTCATCCACGTGCTGCTGGCCGGCATAAAGCAGGTTGTATTTGGGAAGATCTTCCGTGGTCATGACAAAGGGCATCTGGTTACGGATGTCCTCGTAATCTTCCCGGCTCAAGGAGATTTGAGTGAGCGAGGACTGGGGAGCAAATTTTACGTTCTCTATACGATTACCTTTATCGTCATACGTAATGTCCTGCACCAACCGGAACTCGCCCGTGACAGAATTGCCTTCCAGTTGCTGAATGGTAACGTCCTGGGTAAAGGTGTAATTGTTGCGGGCCTCCTTGAAGATGGCTTCACGGGCGGCAAATTTCTGGATGATTTCCTGCGTAGTGATGCCGCTGGGCTGGTCTTGACGAAGAGGACCGGCCCCGGCTTCACAATTGGTCTCGGCAGAAACGGCCAGCGGCGAAGCTAAAAGAAGAAGGACAAGCCCGGCGTTCAGGACGAGTCTGGACAGAGTCATAGCAGGTTCCCTTCATCAACAAGGCGGCAGGCCAATGAATGTGCCCGGCTTTTCGTTTTCCAGCGCTGCTGGCCTCAAGCACGAAAAGTCATTTAAACTGGCGTGCTCTCCAGGAGGCCTGATGCGCGGTTCGAAGTTTGCATTGCTTATTGTACTCACCTTGGCAACTATTCTTGCGGCGGCGAGCCAGACCGCCCCGAGCACGGCGAAACACCCTTTTACCTTCAAGGACATGATGACGCTCAAACGCATCGGGTCTCCGTCGCTCTCGCCGGACGGCAAATGGATACTGTTTACCGCGATGGATGTGAACCTGAATGAGAACAAGCGGACGAACCACATCTGGGTTGTTCCGATTTCCGGCGGTGATGCACGGCCACTGACCTCCGATCCCGCTGGTGAATCGGGAGCGCGCTGGTCACCGGACGGGAAGAAGTTTCTTTTTGTGACCGCGAAGGGAGGTAGCCAGCAGGTCTGGGTGGCTGAGTTCAACCCGGCAACGGGCGATATCAACGGAAGTCCCGCTCAGATAACTCACATCTCAACCGAGGCAGACGGGGCAATTTGGTCTGCCGACGGGAAGAACATCGTCTTTACTTCTGAAGTTTATCCGGGCTGCCGCGACGATCTTTGTAACAAGTCCAGTGAAGAAGCTCAGGCAAAATCAAAGGTAAAGGCCCTGATCTTTACCCGGCTGTTCTATCGCCACTGGAACGCCTACACGCACTTAAAGCGCAATCACCTCTTTGTGGTGCCGGCCGAGGGAGGCACGGCCAAAGACATCACGCCAGGTGATCATGACGTTCCGCCGTTCAGTTTGGGCGGGCAGGATTTGTATACGATGTCACCGGACGGCAAGGAAGTGGCGTTCACCAGCAACATTGATGAAGTGGAGGCTACCAGCACCAACAATGACGTTTTTGTGGTGCCGATCAGTGGAGGCGAACCGAAAAAGCTGAGTACGAGTCCTGGCGGCGATTCCACGCCGGTCTATTCGCCGGACGGAAAGTGGCTGGCGTGGCGCATGCAAGTGCGGCCCGGGTATGAGAGCGACCGGTTCCGTCTGGTGATTTATGACCGCAAGGCGGGGCAGATTCATAACCTGACGGAAAACGTGGACCGGTGGGTGGAGGCAGTTGCATGGTCGCCGGATTCGAAGACTATCTATTTCACATCAGAAGACAAAGGCGAAATACCGATCTACAGCATTGACCTCGATAAACCAAACCAGGTTCACGAGGTGCTGCGCGGCTCGAACGACGAACTGCAAGTCTCCGGCGATGGCAAGATGATGGTCTTCAGCCGCATGTCAGTGCAGGAGCCGAACGAAATCTTCAAGCTTGCAATCGGAAGCAAAGAGCCGGTCCAACTCACCCACCTGAATGATCCAGTACTGTCACAGATCATGATGCCGCCAATGGAGTCATTCTGGTTTACGGGCGACACTGGCACCAAGGTGCAGGGATTCATCATCAAGCCGCCCAACTTCAACGCGCAGCGGAAGTATCCGGTGAAGTTTCTGATTCACGGTGGGCCGCAGGGACAATGGGGCGACGAATGGTCGTATCGCTGGAATGCGGAGTTACTTGCTGCCGATGGCTACGTGGTGATCATGATCAATCCGCGCGGCTCGACTGGATACGGGCAGGCGTTCATTGACGGCATCAACGGCGATTGGGGCGGCAAACCATATGTAGACCTGATGAAGGGACTCGACTACGCTGAGCAGAAATATCCGTTTATCGCCAAGGACCGTGAGTGTGCCTTGGGGGCAAGCTACGGCGGGTACATGATCGACTGGCTGCTGGGCCACACCAACCGCTTCAAGTGTCTGGTGTCACACGATGGCATGTTCAATGCTGAATCTGCGTACGGATCAACGGAGGAATTGTGGTTTCCGGAATGGGAGTTCAAGGGAACTCCATGGACGAACCGCGAGGGATACCGTAAGTGGTCGCCGCATGAGTATGCCAGCCAATTCAAGACGCCAACGCTGGTCGTACACGGACAGCTTGATTACCGGTTGGATGTCTCGGAGGGATTTCAGCTCTTTACCACGCTGCAGCGGCTGAAGATTCCGTCCAAGATGCTGTATTTTCCTGACGAAGGACATTGGGTACTGAAGCCGCAGAATAGCCAGCTCTGGTACAACACGGTGAATGGATGGGTGGCGCAGTGGACGAAGTAAAGCTGATCGGGTGATCCGGTGAGCGGGGGATCGGGTGATTTTTGTTAGAATCGCACCGTGCTTAGACCTGCGCTCGTCATTATCATCTTAATCTCGCTGCTCGGCCTTGCTTTTGCGCAAGAGCAGGGAAAGAAGCCGGATTCTCAGAAGCAGCCACCCATCAAGGTGAACGTACTGAATGTATGCACGCCTGGCACGGATGAGCAGGCGGTGCTGAAGAGCGCGCTGTCCAAGGCAAAAGGGAAGCCGGCATTTGCCGGCGATTTTGAAATCGCTCGCGGCATGGCCACTCTGAAGGATGCTCCTCCTTCAAAGTATGTGCGTCTGCGCCGCGACATGGCGTCACAATCTCCGTGGTTGACCGCGCAATATTCCATCAGCCGGGACGATAAAAACACGGTTGAAACGCTGGTGCTGCGGATGCGCGATCCCAAAGATTTCTACGAACTTTCCATTGAAGACCGCGTATCTTCTGAAGCAGCTTCGCCCGGCGCGGTGCTGAGTTCGGATACGCCGGCGTCGCGAATCAGGGTTGAGCGGCTGGGCAAGAGTTCTGTCGCGCTGACACACTGCGAAGAGGTTGATCAGAGTGTGTATGCATCGCTGTTTGCTGAGGCATCGGGGATTATGTCGCAGTACAGAAAAGATCTGGGGTTGAGGACGGAGTTTCGAGAGGATATTGAGTGGCTTTCTGGGACGAAAAGGCCGGTTGCGAGCAGCAGCGGGCGGAAGAAGGCGGTTGGGCAGAAGAAGTAGGAAGGGTGGTCCGGCGTGGAACATACGGCCTCAAGTGTTCAGGCATCTTTTGGGTGGTCAAGCAAACGGAAATACATAGATCCTTCGACTCCCGCTCGCAGATGCTCGCGGTCGGTCAGTCAGGATGACAAACTCGTGGTATTGGCGCTTCTTGAAGAGCTTTAAAAATCTTGCAAATCCGGTCAGTTACAGGGCTGAAACTAAATCGATGTTATTGAATCTAATTTAGAGCTATGGAAAATTCCATTCGCGATACTGTGATCCTGGGTACCGGCTGCTCCGGCCTGACTGCGGCCATCTACACCGGGCGCGCCAACCTGAAGCCGCTGGTGATCGAAGGGCATGAGCCGGGCGGGCAGCTTTCCATCACTACGCTGGTGGAGAATTTCCCTGGATTTCCAGAGGGCATCCAGGGGCCGGAACTGATCGAGAACATGCGCAAGCAGGCCGCGCGTTTTGGCGCGGAGTACCTGCCGGGCCATTTGGTGCGCGCTGATTTGATGAAGCGGCCGTTCACTCTGGATTTCGGCGGAGGAAAAACGATACAGGCACGCACGCTGATCATCGCCAGCGGAGCTTCGGCGCGCTGGCTTGGGCTTCCCAATGAGCACAAGCTGATCGGGCATGGGGTTTCATCCTGCGCAACGTGCGACGGATTTTTTTTCAGCGGCAAGCCGATTGCGGTGATCGGCGGCGGCGATTCGGCCATGGAAGAGGCGCTCTTTCTGACGCGATTTGCCACCAAGGTCACAGTCATTCATAGGCGTGATCACTTCCGGGCCTCCAAGATCATGCTGGACCGGGCCCGCAAGCACGAGAAAATTGAGTTCCTCACGGACACCATTGTGGATGACGTGCTGGACGTGAACCAAAAAGAGGTCACAGCCCTCAAGTTGAGGAATAGTAAGACAGGCAAAGCCTGGGATTTTCCCACCAGCGCCATGTTCCTGGGCATTGGACATGAGCCCAACGCCAGGATGTTCAATGGCGTTCTTGATATGGACCAGGACGGCTATCTCAAGACACGCGACTTCGTGTTCACCAATGTCCCGGGCGTGTTTGCCTGTGGCGACGTGCAGGACCGCCGCTATCGGCAGGCTATCACGGCGGCTGGATCAGGCTGCGCCGCGGCAATGGAAGTGGAGAAGTTCTTGGAAGAACACGGAAGATAAGGTTCACCGCGGAGGCGCGGAGGCACGGAGAAATTTCGTAATTGGGTAATCTGGTAATTTAGTAATCGAAACAACTTGGCACATTTTTTCAAATTACCCAATTACCAAATTGCACAATTACCAAATTTCTATGATTGATCCCACCTGTGATCACCCCGGAGCGCCGTGCTGAGGGCGGCGTTCATTTCCCTTTCTGAGAGCCGCTCCATCCGATCGGCGGCAGAAAAGACCTGGGTTGGCCAGCGGCTGTCACGGCGTTTTGTCGCCGGTACCACAGTGGAAGATGCGCTGGCGGCCACACGGGCCATGAACCGGCTGGGGCTGGGAGTGAGCGTCGACAACCTGGGCGAGAACGTCACCAACGCCGATGAAGCGCGCCACAGCGCTCAGCTTTACCACCAGATGCTGGACCGGATGGCCGAGCAGGGCGGCGACGCCAATGTAAGCCTGAAGCTCACACACATGGGGCTGGATGTGGATGAGGCAATGGCTTACGAAATCACGTCGAGTCTGGTGCAGCATGCCGTGCGACTCAAAAGCTTTGTGCGTGTGGACATGGAAGGCTCGCCTTACACGCAACGCACACTCGATTTTGTCCGGCGCCTGCACGCCATGCCGGAGAACGGCGGCCATGTGGGGGCGGTGATCCAGGCTTATCTTTTTCGCAGCGAAAAAGACATTGAGCGACTGATGGCAGATCGCATCCGCGTGCGACTCTGCAAGGGTGCTTACAAAGAGCCGCCGGAGATTGCGTTTAAGGAAAAAACGGACGTGGATGCCAACTACGTGAAGCTGATGAAGATGCTGCTCAAGAGCGGCGTCTATCACGGGATCGCCACGCATGATGAGAACATGATCGGGGCGACCATTGAGTTTGCGCAGAAAGAAAGGATCCCGGCATCAGCCTTTGAATTCCAGATGCTCTACGGCATTCGTCGCGATTTGCAAGTCAAGCTGGTGAAAGAAGGATGGCGCTGCCGGATTTATATTCCGTTCGGAACGGAATGGTATCCCTACCTGATGCGGAGACTGGCGGAGCGGCCGGCGAACGCGATTTTCATTTTGAAGAATTTGTTCCGGTGAGTTTTACCGCGGATTGGCGGCGGATAAGCGCAGATAAGATAGCCGCGAATCAACGCGAAGGGTCGCGAATCATTTCTTTCTCAATTCTTCCAGCGAGTATTTTGTTCCGCGCCAGGTGACGCCGCGGTCTCTGATGGCCGCGAAGGCTGAGCCCACGATGGCCACGGCAGTCAGGACGGCGCTGATTGGGTTTAGCAGAAAGGTAATCGCTGGCACGCCCATAGCTTCAGAGCTCTGGCAATAACGTGCTGCGATCAGGGCCACGGCGACAGCAAAGGGCAGGCGCGACCACCCCGGCGCGATGAACACTCCCATAAATGGCCAGACGTTCAGGAAGAGAACTGCTAAGCAGGCAGCAATGACGAGGCTGAAACGGAATTGTAGAAAGGCAAACAGATTCTTCTCGAGATTGCGCACCAGGCCCATCGCACCATGAATCCAGCGCAGGCTGACGAGATCGCGCCCGATCACAACATCCTGACGGAAGCGCGCTTTCTTGATGGCCTCCCCTAGTTTGAGATCATCCACAATTTCAAGGCGCAAAGCAGCGAACGTGCCGATGCGTTCATATGTTTGGCGGCGTACCAGGTTGAAGGCTCCGGCGCCCATGAAGTCGCGTGCCTCCTGATCGCGGACCTTCCACGGCCGCATGACAAAGCCGGCAGCAATCTGAGGAAAAGAGATCATCATGCGTTCACCCCAGGAATGCATGTGAACGGTGGGAATCAGAACAAGGTGGTCCAGCGAGTTCTTCGTGGCATAAAACATGGCGCGCCGCATGGCGTCGGCGCGGAAAACGCAGTCGGCATCCGTGAACAGAATCCACTCGCCTGCTCCCTGCTGCGCACCCAGGCACATGGCGTGGGTCTTGCCCAGCCAGCGCGGCGGGAGCTCGCGAACATGGATAACGCGCAAGCGCGACTGCGATGCGGGCGCCGCGGCGAGGCGGTCGATGATGGCTCCGGTTGAATCGGTGGAGCGATCATTGATGGCGATAATTTCAAGTTGTGGGTATTCAAGCGCCAGCAGAGAACGCAACGCCTCTTCAATCTCTGCTTCTTCGTTCCGCGCAGGAACCACGATGCTGAGCGAAGGGAAATTCATTTCGGCAGAAGGATTCCACTCCGGCCTGGTAATGTCAGCAATGAGATGCCGGTGCAGCGCGGTATCGATGACCGGTACGAGCCAGATCAATGCAAGAGCGACGCCGGAAATCCAGCAGAACCAAATCATGCTTCCTGGGGTAATGCGCGGGACTGGAGACGCGGAGCGAAGCGAGCGCCATAGAGAAAGAACACGGCCGAAAGCGCCGCAGCCACAAATGCGGCGGTAAAAGCAATGCGCAGCGAGCCGGTGCGGTCAGAGATCCAGCCGATCATGGAAGGTGAGAATGCGTCGCCCAGGGCGTGAATGACAAACGTGTTAACAGCAAGAGCGGTGGAGCGAATACCCGCGTTCACGGAGTTGACAACGGCAGTGTTGGACGGGCCGGTGCCGATCAGGAGCATGAACACAGCAGCAAAAATGGCGATAAAGAGAAATCTTCCTTCCGCGTAGATGGCGGCAATCATGAGAGGCACGGCGACGAGCATGGCCATGCCGGAAAATTTGTAATAGGCGCCGACATCGCGCACCAGCATGCGGTCTCCAATCCAGCCGCCAAGGGCGGTGGCAACCACGCCGTTTACAGCAGCGATCAGGCCGAACATGATGGCGGCCTTGGAGAGCGACATGTGGTGGACACGAACGAGAAATGTGGGCATCCAGACCTGGAGGCCGCCAACAGCGAAGGTGTACATGGCCATGCCGAGACTGGCGGTGATGAACGCAGGATTGCGGAAGAGTCCGGTAAAGGTGGAGCGCTGCGGCGATGGATCAGCAGCTTCAGTGCGGCCACGCTCGGGCTCGGGCAAAAACCAGAAGACCAGCGCGAGAAGAAACCCCGGAATGCCGGCCAGCATGAATGGCACGCGCCAGCCATGATGCTCGCCCAAAGGGCCACTGAGCGCAATACCCAGAGCGCTGCCAACGGGCAGGCCAAGATAAAAGATGGAGAGCATGCGGCCACGGCGTTCAACGGGAAATGAATCCGCCACCAGCGCAGGCGCAATGGTGGCATAGCTGGCTTCACCGATGCCCACGATGGTGTGACGAACCAGGAGTTCAGTGTAGCTATGGACAAGCCAGGTGAGCAGGGTAAAGCCACTCCAGATCACGATGCCAAACAGCACGATGTTCTTTCGGGGGAATCTGTCACCGAACCAGCCGACCATCGGCGCAGCAAACATGTAGCAGAAGAAAAAGGCGCTGGTGAGAATGCCGGTTTGCACGTCATTGATGTGGAATTCCTTCTGGATCAGAGGCTGGACGCCTAATAACGCATTGCGATCAATGTAATTGAGCAGATTGAGTCCGGTGAGGACCGCCAGCAAGGTATAAGGATACGTTTGGCGCGGCATTCGGTTGCGCCATTATACCGGGTGACGAAAACCTTACCGCTGATTACACTGATTCACCTGATTCACAATGATCTGGCTTGCTCGATTCGGACCTGCGGCTTTCTTCGGCACTCCATTTCTGTTCGCGTCCTTTCAGGTGAACTCGCAGAATACCCGGGTCGCATAGTCCATTGACCCGCAAAAAAGGCGGCCGATAAAGGCCGCCTCAGTGAGCAATTGCAGCAGTCGGAGTAAGAAGCTATTGCAGCGTGCTGCCACCTGTCTGTTTTACGAAGAAGGTGCGAGCAGCGCCGGTTGGACTCGTAGTGTTCTTGTCGTCGGAATAGATGATCAGGGCTTCGCCATTCAGTCCAACGTCCGGAGCAAAGTATTCAGCCAGATTGCGCGTGCCAGCGGCACAGGCTAGTCCCTGATTGCAGATGGGACCAACGTGTATCACGCCGGTGGCGGCGGCCTGGGTGATGGTTGGAATTGCCTTCGTGGCATTCGCCGATTGAGCGTTGAAAACCTGCCAAGATGCGGTTGTGCTGTTGGCATCAGCGGCGCTGGTTCCCCAGAAGGCGATGTTCACGTGTCCGGGAGCGCCGGCGCTGATCCAGGGTCCCATGGCCGTCTTGGTGGCTGCCCCATTGTTGACGCGCACCGGAGTGGTCCATGAAGCACCCTGGTTGGTAGAGGCAGTCAGAAATACGTTGGCGCCGTTGGAGAACACAACAAAAACATTGCTGGCGCTATCCACGGCTACCACGGGAAAGATGTTTGCCAGGTTCGTTCCTGCGGGAGCAGCGAAGACCTGTTTCAGGATCCACGTCTTACCGCCATCGGTTGAGGCCGCGAGCCAGATAATGTTTCCGTTGGAGCCGATAAACACCGTGTAGACGTTTCCGTTGTTCTGGTCCACGGTGATGTTGCCCTGGTCGCCGGGCTGGATACCAGCTTCAGGGGTGGTGACAAGCGCAACCTGCGGGAAAGTGATTCCGTTGTCAAAAGACTTGGCGACGAAGAGACTCACCGTACCGTTGGTATCGGCGCCAAGCTGCTTGGTGGTCAGGTAAAGTTCGCTGTTGCCGTGGGGGGCGATCCATTGGCGGTCCACCAGGGGCAGGTCACTGGAGAAAGGATTCGATACCCAGGTGGTGCCTCCGGTGAAGGAAGTGCTCTGGGTGGCCGACCCGAGCCATAGAGAACTGGCGTAGACAACTCCTGAAGGGCTGACCGCAATGTCCTCGTCGCCACCGCCCAGACCAACGCCATCTGCGCCCAGAGCGGAGCCTATTTGCAAACCATCCGGCTGGCCGAGATAGCTGAACGTGTTGCCTGAGTCGGTGGATTTCCAAACGTCAATGCCGCCCGGAACTCCTTGAATAGCGGCGACATAGTAATTGCCGAGCACGTCATGCACAATGCGCGGCTCCACATCCTGATCTGAAGAAACTCCAGTACCGCCGTTGTTCAGCAGATCGATAGGCCGCTGGAGCTCCTGGGGTGCGCTAAACGTGAGATTGCTCTTTTTATAACGGGCATTGCCGGTGCCCAGAGTCGGCTCAGGTGCAACGATGGCGGATCCGGTATAAGTGGCATTGGCCACGGTAAACCCAACCACCTGAACGGTGTAAGTACCGGAGGGGAGCTGGCCGCAGTCGGCATCCTCGAAGGTGGTTTGGCCCTGGCCGGAGGAGCAAATCGTGTTGCCGGAGCCGTCATTCACGTTCAAATCGAAATCATTGGTATTGCTGGCCCAGTTGATCTTCACATGCACGGCATACGTGGGATTCGAAGAATAGAAGGTGGACGGGACGTTCACGATGAGAGTGAATGTGTCACAGGTAAGCGTGCTGCAGGCGGCCGGGGTTGCGGTTGCGCCGGTAAAGGGGCCGCCACTGAAGGAAACGGATGACGTTTGTCCGGCGGCCGGGGTATTCAGATTACCGCTGGACGGTGTAGCGGCGAAAGCTGGACAGGCTGCGAGCGCCAAGATCAGGGCCAGCCCAAGGACTTGTTTGATATTCATTCTTTTCCTCCGGGACGAGTACGATGAATTAGGCGAGTTGCTGTTAGTAGTGCTACTACTAACCTCAATTCAGGAGAAGATGGCAAATTTGCCGGGGTAAGTTGCCTGTGGCGGAAACGGCTAGGGTCAGATGGTTGATTCGGGAGCGGGTTTAAGCAGCCGGGAGACAAAAAGATCAAAAATTGCCCGGATTTCTTCCGAGGTGGAGGAAAAATGGAAGTTGGCGCGCCGGGCCAGAACCTGGTCGCGAAGCATGCTTTCAAACATCCCGACCAGCGCCGACGTTAAAGCGGCTGGAGAGACTTTTTCCGCGAGAGGGGTATTGGCAATCAGCGCGGTAATCACCTGCTCGACAGCAGCACTGAAGCGCAGGTACCCGGAGGTAATCAGGATGTCAGAACCAGAGCCGGCTTTGCGAATGCGGCGACCTTCAAACAGCATCAGCTCTTTTAGCGCCTGATCGCGCTCCAGAGTCTGGAGCACCAGCTCAAAGATCATGCGGAGTTTGTCCGCGGGTGAAGGCAGGACCTGGACGGCTTGCGAGATGAAGTCAAGGTTTTGCCAGCCTTGTTCGAATATGGCTTCGAGCAGACCCTCTTTGCGGCCAAAGTGCTTGATTAGTTGTGATTCGCTGGTATTGGCCTGGCGGGCGATGACGGCCGTAGAGGTATTTTCAAAACCATGGATCGAAAAGAGGACCTTCGCCGACTTCAAGAGTCGATCCCGCACCGGGATCGGGGGAGGAACTGATTCTGGCTTGGCGGAGGCCATGGAGCGCAAGTTAGCAGAAGCCAAGACACGAGTCAAATGGCGCAACTATTGTTAGGTGCAATACTACTAGCGTGTCTGCGAGATCGAGAAAATCGGGCTTAAGAGGCGCACGGCAACCCTGTCTTTGCGGGCTCATTCCCTCTGAGAATGCGCTCGCGGCAGGTGCAATACAGTCCTTGACTGGGTGGCAAAGCAAGGTTATAGTTCGCTTTGATGATGCTTGGTCAGAAAGTCGCGATGGTGACATCGGCCACAACAGGCACACGTACAGCCATGCCAATTTCTGGCGAGCCGGTGTAGAACTAAAGCAATCATAAGTTCCTGACCCACTCGCAAAAAGCGAGTGGGTTTTGTGCTTTTTGCGGGGCGTTGTTTGTAAACCCTGGAGTGACGTTACGCAAGTCCTTTTAGATTCGGGGTGGACGGGAGGGTACCCCCGTCCGGACAAAAAGAGTGTGGAGGATTGGAAGCGAGAATGGCGGAAAGAAGCAAGTTGGAGCAACAAGGTTACGGCTGGAGGGCTGTGGTGCCAGCCACTTCAGCCAACCTGGGTTGCGCATTCGACTGTGGCGGATTGGCCCTGAAGCTTTATCTGAAAGCCTTCTTCGCACCGGAGCAGGGAGAGCAGCTCAGTCTGAGGTATAGCGGCCAGACGCCGGAGCGGTTCCCGGTGGATGACTCTAACTTGATTCTGCATGCTCTGCGGTTTGCTGCTGCCGAGTTGGACGCGCGGCCACCGGCGGGACAGGTCACGGTGGAGAGCGATATTCCCATCAGCGTGGGCCTGGGCAGCAGTGCCGCGGCGGTAATCGCCGGCCTGTTGCTGGGAGTGCGCTATGCCGGGCACGACGGCGATCCGAAAGAAATTCTGCGCTGGGCGGAGGAGATTGAAGGACATCTTGACAACGCAGCGGCAGCCTACCACGGCGGTCTCGTGTTTGCCTTGTGCAACAACATTAAGCACATACGGACTGTGCGCACGGATTTTCCGGAAAGTATCCGCCTGGTTCTGGTGACCCCGGCTACGACCGTCCCAACGCACGAAGCTCGAAAGGTATTGCCGGGGGCCTATGAACGCGGCGACGTCCTGCACACGTTGCAGCGAACCGCGCTGCTGGCTGCCACGTGCTTTTCAGGCAATTTTGATCTGTTCCCGGAGCTGTTCGATGACCGACTGCACCACCCTTACCGGAAGAACCTGGTTCCCGGCATAGAACGCTGTCTGCGGCTGCGGCGCGAGGGCCTGCTGGGCCTGGCCATCAGCGGCTCTGGATCATCCGTCGTCGGTTTCGCTACGCGCAATGAGGAAGAGATAGGGGAGGCATTGCGGGAAATTTTTGCGGAAGAAGGCACCCAGGCAGAGGTCCGCATAACGTCGGGGGACAACCACGGGGCCTGGGTATCCCGCGAGCCGGTGTCAGTAAAGAGCGTTCCGCGATAAGAAGTACAGGGAGTATGGAATGAGCAGGAAGAAGTTGATCGTGATGAAATTTGGCGGCACGTCGGTGGGGGACGCCTCGCGTTTCCGCCAGTGTGCCGAAATCGTAAGCAAGGCGGCGCAGAACAATCGCATTGTGGTGGTGGTTTCAGCCATGGCTGGCATTACCGACCTGATCTTCAGGACCATTGATGCGGCGCGGCACGGCGATTCAGCAACAACGGAAACCAGCATCAATGAATTTGAGGAGAGGCACCGCGAGCTGGTGCGCGAGCTGTTTCCGTCCGGGGAACGCTATACCGCCTTCGGTTTTGTGGAACGCGTATTTGACCAGCTGCGAAAGTCATCCAAGGCGCTGCTGACGCTGCGGACGGAGATCTCGCCGCAAACCATGGATTCACTGGTGGCGCTTGGCGAACGTATTTCCGCCTGGGTCCTGGCGCATTACCTTGAGCGCAACGGTTGCGCGGCGGAGTGCGTTGCCGCCGAAAACGTGATCACGACTGATAACAACTTTGGCAATGCGGCGCCGGATATGCAAACGACGCGCGAGAACTGCGAAGTTGTTCTTCTACCCGTACTGGAACGTGGAGCGGTGGCAGTGGTCGGTGGCTACAGCGGAGCCACTGCTGAGGGCCATACCACCACGCTGGGACGCGGAGGATCGGACTACTCGGCCACCATCATTGGAACTGCGGCCGGAGCTGATGAAGTTTGGATCTGGACGGACGTGGATGGGGTGCTCACGGCGGATCCACGCATCTGCCCGGATGCGACCATGCTGGCGGAGATCAGCTTTGCCGAAGCCATCGAACTGGCTTATTACGGCGCCAAAGTGATTCATCCACGCGCGGCGTACCCGGCGGCCGAAGCGGGCATTCCCGTCTGGATCAAAAATTCATTCCGGCCACAGGTGCAGGGTACACGGATCACGCAAAAAGCTGCCAGCATGAACTCGCCGGTCAAATCGGTGACTTGCGTAAGAAAAGCATCGTTGATCACGCTGGTGACACGCGGCGACATTCATCCTGTGGAGCTTTGGGGAAGGCTCTTTGTCCGGCTGGGGCAGGAGCAGATTGAGGTGCTGTTTGCCACGCAATCTTCACCGGAGCATGCTCTTGGGCTGGTATTGCGGCAGGAAGATGAAGCGCGCGTGCTGAAGCTGATCAGGTACATCTTCCGCGTGGAAGTGGCCCAGGGTTTGCTGCTGCCGATTGAAGTTAATGATCAGGTTGCCGTGGTGGCGGTGCTGGGCGAGTCAATGAAAGGCACGTGCGGCATTCTGGGCCGCGTGTTCTCCGCAGTGGCAAGGCGTGAGGTCAGCGTGATAGCGGTGGCACAGGGTGCAAGCGAATTGAGCATCTGCTTTGCTGTGCCTGGCGCCGATGCGGCTGTTGTGGTGCGTTCCATCCATGATGAGTTCTGCTCAAATGCCGGCGCAAACATTCCAGTTTGCCTGCGGCCCACGGTGGGCGCGAGCCAGGAAGCATGATGATGAAGACGAATATCGCTGAAGCCGGCTCGGCTACACACGTCCTGCGCTGCGTGAAGTGCGGCCTGGTGCAGGCCGGCGACAGAATGTTCCGCTGCCATGAATGCGGAGAGCTGCTGGAAGTTGTCTATCCGGAGTGGGAGGGGGCGGCGCGGGAGTTCGGGTTGCGTTTAAAAGAAATCTGGAAAGAACGGCGATCAGGGACTCTGCCGGAAGATGCAAGCGGCGTATGGCGCTTTCGTGAGCTGTTGCCTCAGGTGGAGCGGCGACATGTGGTGACCATGCGCGAAGGCAACACGCCTCTGGTGCAGCTTACGCGCGCAGCCGAAGAATTGAAACTGCCACGCCTTTTTGCGAAACATCAAGGCATGAACCCGACTGGTTCATTTAAAGACACGGGAATTTCCGTGGCCATCAGCATGGCCAGAGCAGAGGGATACGAGTTTGTGTGTTGTGCATCCACGGGAAATACATCAGCTTCCGTTGCAGCGTACGCGGCGCGCGCGGGCATGAAAAGTATTGTCCTGCTGCCGGCGGGACAAGTTGCTTCAGGCAAGCTGGCGCAGGCTATTGAGTACGGCGCGCATGTGCTGCAGTTGCAGACGGATTTTGATGGCTGCCTCAAAGTTCTGCAGGAGGTAGTGCAGCGCTTCCCTGCTTACCTGTTGAACTCCATGAACCCGTACCGGTTGGAAGGGCAGAAAACTGTGGCCTTCGAGATCATGGAACAACTGGACTGGAATGTTCCTGATCATGTAGTTGTTCCCGGGGGGAATCTGGCCAACAGTTCGGCATTGGGAAAAGGCTTTCTGGAATTGCGAGATCTGGGACTGATTCGGACGTTGCCGAAGATCTCCATTATTCAGGCGGCGGGAGCCAATCCGCTGGTGCGGACAATGCGGGAGAACGGCGGCACGGATTTAATTCGCGTGAACGCGGAAACGCGAGCAACGGCAATACGGATTGGTAATCCGGCATCGTGGAGAAAAGCAGTTGGTGTGCTCAAGACGACAGCGGGCGCGTGCGAGGACGTGAGTGAGCAGGAGATTGCACAGGCCAAAGCGGAACTGGGCGCTGAAGGCGTGGGATGTGAGCCGGCTTCGGCAGCTTCTCTTGCCGGGCTGAAGAAGCTGGTGCAAACGGGATTTGTGAAAGCGAATGAGACTGTGGTGATTGTGCTGACCGGGCACATGCTGAAAGACGTCGATTACATGCTGGATATGCGTGTGAAACGCGTTCTGGGCCCCATGCCTCCTGACCCGGGAACGGTGATCAGCACTCTGGAGCGTCTACATGCGGCAAGCTGAAACGCAAGCAACAGACCCACCAACCACGCAGCCGGAAGCATGTATGAAAGGCCCGGTGCGAGTGGGAATTGTGGGCTACGGGACTGTGGGCCGCGCCACGGCAGAAATTCTGGCGAGCCACGCCGAAGAGATTCGGCGGCGCACAGCCGGCGTTTCAGTGGTTGTAAGCAGGATTGCGCGGAAGTCGCCGCGCGCGTCAGAAACCGGAAGCAATGGGGTGCGCGTGGCGGCGGACTGGCGCGAGGTGGTGAATGCAGCAGACGTCGACATTGTTGTTGAAGCGATGGGTGGAACGGGAATAGCGCGCGAAGTGGTGCGGGCAGCGCTGGAAAATGGCAAAGCCGTTGTCACGGCCAACAAAGCGTTGCTGGCGCAGTCGGGTGACGAGCTGTTTGCTCTGGCCCGGACAAAGAATCTTCCGATTGGCATTGAGGCGAGTGTCGCGGGCGGAGTACCCGTGATACGAGCCATCTCTGAAGCGCTGGCGGCTGATCGCATCAAAGCGGTCTACGGGATCGTGAACGGAACGTGCAATTACATCCTGACGCAGATGGAGCAGAAGGGCCTGGATTTTGCTGCTGCATTGGAGCAGGCACAGGCGGCGGGTTATGCGGAAGCTGAGGCCAGCCTTGATATTGATGGCTGGGACGCGCGAGACAAGATTGCCATCTTGGCGCGCATTGCGTTTAGCGTAAGCATCAACACGACGGACATCCCGGTAACCGGGATCCGGCACATCACCGCTACAGACCTGCACTACGCTCACCGGATGAAGTCAACGATCCGTTTGGTCGCTTCTGCCGAGCGTACAAAAGATGGAATTCACATTGCGGTGGAACCGTGGCTGGAGCCAATTGATTCCATGCTGGCGAAAGTGGACGGAGCCAACAATGCCATCTTTATCGCCGGTGAGAAAGTAGGGACGCAGATGCTGTACGGCCGAGGCGCGGGCGGAGACGCCACGGGCACGGCAGTTCTGTCAGACGTTTTGGAAATTGCCAAACAGATTGCACGTGGACATGCGGCGCCTAGTACGCTGGCGGGATTTGACAGCGGCGAGGCAGTGCGGCCGTCTCTGAGGACGCAGCCCATGAGTTGGTTTCTGCGACTGGCAGTGAATGACCGCCCCGGCATTCTGGCGCGCACCGCAGAAGCGATCGCCCATGAAGGCATCAACATTGATTCGGTGATTCAGGAACCGCACATGCCTAAAGATCGCCTCTCTTTCGTGATTACGCTTGAGCCCACGCCGGAAGTAACAGTGCGGAGGGCCGTAGAGGCGATCAATCAATTTGAATTCATGCGCGGGCCTGTGCTGCTGCTGCCGATGATTTCATCCGTCGAGGAACACGTATGACTTCAAGGCATCAATACGGGTTCCGGTTCCGCCACGCCGTCCGCGCGCGGGTCAGAGGCGCCGAAGTTCATCCTGGTTTTGGAATTGTGCAGAACTACCTGACCGCGTCCCATACGAGAGGTATATTCCTTGCGAACAATCAGGTTGTGACCTTTGCGGCGAAGGGCCTCAAGGACGTCCGGCTTGATGCGCGATTCAATCACGATGTCGCAGCTCAGGTTATTACCAGCGACAGTGAACCTGGGCGCTTCCAGCGCGCCCTGGATGTTCATTTTGTAATCTAGGAAATTGGAAACAAATTGCGCATGCGCCAGCGGCTGGTTGGCGCCTCCCATAATACCGAATCCAATGTGTATGTCTCCCTGCTCCATGAATGCAGGGATGATGGTGTGGAAGGGACGCTTGCGCGGGGCAAGAACGTTGGGGTGGTTGGGATCAAGCGTAAACAACGCTCCGCGATTCTGCAAAGCAAAACCCATACCCTTGACCACCACACCGGAACCAAATTCGGAGTAGTTGCTTTGGATCAGAGAAGCGATGTTCCCGTCCTTATCGACAACGGCCAGATAGGTTGTGTCGCTGGTTGCAGGAGTTCCCGGTCCGGGATTGCAGTTGGCGTGTTCAGGATCAATGAGTTTGGCGCGCTGTACGGCGTAGTCCTTGCTCAGCAAGCCTTTTACCGGCACCTTTGCAAACCTCGGGTCAGCGTTGTAGCGATAAAGATCGGCGTACGCCAGCTTCATCGCTTCAATTCTCTTGTGCACCTCCGCCGTACTTCCGGGGCCTTCCTGATCTGGCGGAAACGTGCTCATGATGTTGAGCATCTCCAGCGCAGCCATTCCCTGACCGTTGGGCGGAAGCTCATAGATAGTCCAGCCACGATAATCAGTGGAGATGGGTTCCACCCACTCGGAGGAGAAATCCGCCAGATCTGAGGGAGTCATGGTTCCCCCGAGAGCTGTGGAAGTTGCAATGATCGCCTGCGCTATCTCGCCTTTGTAGAATGCATCACGGCCTTGCTGCGCCACCAGTTGCAGAGCCTTTGCAACGTCAGGGTTGCGGAATACATCACCCAGTTGCGGCGGCTTGCCACCCGGCAGAAAAACGCGTCGGCCCTCGTCATTTGTTTCAAGTTTCTGCGTGCCATCAATCCAATAGGCATGGATGATTTCAGGAACCGCATATCCGTGCTCAGCATAGTAGATAGCAGGAGTGAAAAGGTCTTTCCACGCAAGCTTGCCAAAACGCTGGTGGGCCTTGCTCCACCCATCCACCGCTCCCGGAACGGTCACGCTATGTATGCCGTCGCGAGGCATGGTTTTAATTCCATGTTGAGCCAGGACCTCGGGAGTCAGCTTCTGCGGCGCCCAGCCGCTGGCGTTCAGGCCGTAAAGCTTGCCGGTCTTCGAATCCCAGTAGAGCAGAAACAGGTCGCCCCCCATTCCGTTCATCATGGGCTCGGTTACGCCAAGCACTGCGTTCGCGGCGATTGCCGCGTCCATGGCAGAACCGCCTTTCGCCAGGATCTGCGCACCGGCTTGCGACGCCAGATAGTGGGAGGTGGCAACAATCCCACGGTCGGTGATCACCATGGATCGTCCGTACGAGCGGTCCTGAGCATGCACTTCAATCACGGTTACCATGCAGAGTAAGCAGAGCAGAACAATGCGAATCATTCAGAGCCTCACGAATGAAATCCACAAGGGTGAATTATAGTTCAGCGAACTTACCAGGATGGTTTCGCCTTCTTCTTCCAGCTGAATCTGCGGCCCACGATAGCCTTGATGATCAGGTGGTCGGTGGACCGCGTCACGCCCCAGCCCACGCCGAAGTTCAATTCCCAGTCTGGAGAGACATTCAAATCAATGCTGGGGAAGAATTGCTGTTGCTGGTCTGCCAGCGGATCAAAGCTGGTGAAAGGTCCTACAGCCCCGTAGTATTCCAGTCCTCCACTCACAACTTTGGAAAAGTCATAGGACACTTTGAAGTTCGGAGAGAACTCAAAACCACGTCCAACATTGGGCCCATGAAGCGACTTATCCACGGTAGGATTAAACGACAGATACCATTTTCCTATCTTCTTATCGACAATTGGCCGCATTTCCCAGGTCCAGGTGTCTTCTGAGAACTTGGCTCGTTGATAGCCCACTTCATTTGACAAGCTCACACCCACCGGCCAATGCCATTTTTCCGGGACGCGAAAACGAGGCCGGATATGATCGCCCACCCAGTCCCATCCGTCGCCGGAACGTGCGCTGGTGAAGATATAGAATCCCGTCTCAAACCAATCATTCCATCCCTGGGTAATCTCAATGGTTTCATGCACCGCGTGATTGGTCGGAGCAACACCGTCAACCGCTCCCTTGGATCCCTGGGCTGTAAAGTTGCTGTGGAATTCAACCATGGTGGCGCCGGGATCCACCGTGTCAGAGCCGTATACCTGGATTTCATAATTGTCCTGACCGTACG
>CAVWUW010000032.1:0-6566 GCA_963758275.1 Terriglobia bacterium
AATCAGGAAGAGTTGCCGCTTGTCCAATTTGGCGGCGGTCAGCAGATCATCAAAAAACCGCGTGGCAAGCTCGTATTCCGCTGGCTTGCCGGAGTGGGCGATGTCCCCGGTGGCGAAAATCAGGTCAGGCACGCGGCCATGATCGCGGAAATACTGAACCGACTTGATCAAGGCCTTGAGGACGACATCTCGATCATAAGGATCACCGGCCTTGATATGAAAATCCGAGACGTGTAACCAGGATACTTGCATGCAACAGTTAGACCTATAAAGTATGCATAGTATATGTGGATTAGCCTAGATTGAGAAATTGTAGTTATCTACGACAGCGTTGACGCCTGAATTCAGGGTGCGCTCCGCGTTGCTGCGCGCGGGCCACAGGCGTGAGGAAGGGGCTCTCATTGATCGCTTTCCCACCGTTCCGCCGTCACTCGCTTCCAGTTCGCTCGGCTCCACGGTGGGCTAACTTCTGCCGCGCCTAACGGCGCTGGACTCTCCCGAGAGCGTGGATGATTCGTAGCTTCCGGGGCATTCCAGAGAGGCGCAAAGACCAACCATCCACCGCAAAGGAACGATTGAGAGGAAACGCTTTATTTCTCAAAAAATGAGCAGGATGCCATCGCGGGAGAGAGCGCGGGTTAAACTCACTGCGTCAGCGTGGGTAGAGGAAAAATTCTTACTATTGAGGCGGCGCGGCTGACGAGGGGACGATTGGATGCGAGGGCGCGCTCGCTTGTCAGATGACGTAACTCGTATCGGCGTGAACTCATATAGATGAGACTCGGTGCATCGAGAAGGCTCGGATTGAAACACGGGCAATTCTCATTCCGACACGATTTCAACCTGTGAGGCACAGGGATAGGCAGTATGTTCTACCGCTAGACATGCAGGCTCCGGCTAACCGTAAATGACCGGTGAAGTGTTACCGACCACCGGACCGGAATCGTTTGTTTTGTCTTCTTACATCTGAAGCATTAGACTTGGTCGCGATGAAAGCTGGTTATTGTTTCATTCTGTGTTTGATTGCGTCTCTTGCCGGGTTGCAGACCGAAGCCCAGACTCCGGAGCCGATCATCGACATGCACCTTCACGCGATGCATGGAGATGAGTTGGGACCTCCGCCGCTCTTCCTTTGTGCCCCTTTTCTGGAGTGGCCCCTGAAAGACCCTCAGGAAGATGTTCAAAGCTACTACGCTCGCGTGCAGAACAAACCTTCTTGTCCGTCGCCGCTGCGCTCAGGGATGAACGACGAAGATTTGATGAAACGCACGATTGCGATTCTCAACCAGCGGAATATCTACGCGGTGACCAACTCAATCAGCAAAGATGCTCTTGAAGTGGTAGAAAGTGGAAGCAAGCGGGAGGAGAGCGCATCTTACCGGCAATCCCGTTTGATCCCAAATCCGGTAAGCCAACGGTGGAAGAGTTGGGCAGCTGGTCAAAAGCAAGCGAGTGATGGCGTTTGCTGAAGTCAGTTCGCAATATGAGGGGATAGCGGTCACTGACCCACGGATGGAGCCCTATTTCGCTCTGGCAGAAGAACTCGATGTTCCAGTCGGGATCCACATGGGACCGGGCCCACCCGGCGCTCCTTATGTGGTGGCGCCAAGTTACCGGATGCGCCTTTCGAGCCTCCTGACGCTCGAAGATGTCTTAGTGCGACATCCAAAACTTCGCGTATGGGCGATGCATGCGGGTTGGCCTCTTGCGGATGATACCATCGGCACGCTGTACGCCCATCCGCAACTCTACGTGGATATCGGAATCATCGATTACGCATTTCCGCGAAAGCAGTTCTAGATTTTCTGACCCGCTTATTGACGCGGGATTCGAGAAGCGCATCATGTTTGGTTCCGACGAAATGTGTTGCCCGATGCGGTCTCGGCGGCGATTGAAACCATTCAGACCGATCCCGAACTTTCGCCGGAACAAAAACGAGATATCTTGTATAACAATGCGGCCCGCTTTCTTCGGCTGAAGAAATGAGTTCACGTTTTTAGCCGGTTGGAATAACTCGGGCGGTTCCTGAGGGCACGAATTCTGGTTGCGGCAGGCTAACCGCAAGCTATACCCAGGGCACGCCAACCGGGTGGGAAGCCGGGGCCGACGGCAGCGCTGCCGAAAGCTTTTAGGTTCCCTGTTCTAACCGCAAAGGTCGCAAAGGGCACAACAAGCCAAAGCAATTAGCCGCAGATTTGCGCTGATGCACGCGAGATAAGAATCCTGGTTTTTCTCGCGTCATTGTCTTGGGTCTCTCGATCCATCTCGACGGTGAAACAGTTCTTCAGAGCCGCTTCACCACAGGCTCCATGCGGTCAAACGCCTCTTTCAGGATGGCGTGCGACGTGGCAAAGCAGATCCTGACATGGCCTTCTGAGCCGGGGCCGAACCATCGGGGAAGGCCGGGAACGAGGGCCACGCGTGCTTCATGGCGCAGGTGCTCACAGAAGGCTGCGGCGTCGCCATTTGGAGCGATATTGCGGATGCAGGGGAAAAATAACGTACGTGCCCTGTGGCGGGTTGATCTGAACTCCGGGCCAGTGCTTCAGGCGCTCGACCACGTAGTCGCGTTGCGCCTGGAGATGGTTGATGAATTCAGACAGCCAGGAGCGGCCATCGTTCAACGCGGCCACAGAGGCAACCTGTGACAGCACGGAAACGCCGTAGACGGTGCTTTCCGCATCGGACGCAGCTACGATTTGCCTGTGCCATTCAGGATCAGTGCGGATCAGGCAGCCCACGCGCAAGCGGCGAGGGCAAAGTTCTTGGAGAATCCGTAAACCGTGACGGTGTTGCGGGCGATTTGGGGTGAAAGGGAAGCAACGGCCACGTGCCGGTTAGGTGCGTAGACAATGTCTGACCAGATCTCATCAGAAACAATGCGCAGCCGGTGCGTGATGGCCCAGTCAGCCACTTTCAGCAGCCAGTCGCCGCTATAAACTACGCCAAGCGGGTTATGCGGATTGCACAGCCAGAGCATGTGGGTGCGCGGTGTAAGCGCTGATTGCATGCCCGAGATAAATTCCTCAGCTGACGTGGACCGATTGACTGGCACGCGCACAGCGGTCGCTCCCGCGCTCTCCACTGTGTGCTGGAGCAGGAAATCCACTGGCGCAGGTATGAGCACTTCATCGCCTGCCCGGAGACTGGCGCGGGCGACAACTGCCATTCCAGAAGCGGCGCTGTCCGTGGCAAAAACCGCCTCAGGCGTGCAGTCAATCTGGCGCGTGCTGTGCATCCAGTTGGCTACTGCTTCGCGAAACGCGGGAAGGCCCCGCGGAGGCACGTAGCTCATCACGCCGTCCTTCACATAACGGATGAGCTGTTCCTGGATGGCAGGGCAGACGGGGAAGTCAGGGTCAGCAGCGGTGAGTGGAATTACGCCTTCAGGCTGTTGTGCCCAGCGCAGATTGAACGCGCGCTGGCGCAGCAGTTCTAGCGGCACTGCATCGTCAGAGAAAAAGGACTTGCTCATTCAATCCGCCCGCTCAGTTGGCTTTTGCGGCAAAGCGCTTCTTCAAACCATCAAAAGCTGTCTGGTAAGTATTGCCCAGAAAAGCTGCAACGTCGTTCTCTGATCCGCAGGCGAATCGAAGTCGGCGGTCAGTTCCATGAAGGTCCGGTCGCCGTCTGTGATGGGTAGCAGGTGAACGCGGGCCTGGTAGCGAGACATAGGCACGGCGCCTTCCAGCATGCGATAGCCGATAAAATGGCTCTGGTCAGAAAACTCCAGTAGCTCTTCTCGCATGCGTGAGCCGTCTGGCAGCGCGAAGTTGCGGACGCAGCCGGGATGGTCGCCACGAGAGCTGCCTTCAAGATGGCAGTCGGAAACGCCGGGAAACCAGTTGGCCAGGGTGCTGAAATCACGGAGAAAACCCCAGACCACGGTGATTGGAGCATCCAGAACACTGGAGCGATAGACTGTTGCCATTTGCCTTCCTCGTTCACTCAAGTACTTGATTGCCGCTGGAATTTTAGCTGAAATGTAAAAAAATCCTAATCTGGCCGCAAGAGAAGTTGATATGCTCTTTGCCAACCTTGGGGGCAAGTATGTACGACGCGATTGTTGTAGGGGCGAGGTGCGCCGGGGCGCCAACTGCCATGCTGCTGGCCCGCAAGGGCTATAAGGTCCTGATGGTGGACCGCACAACGTTCCCCAGTGACATGGCTTTTTCCAACCATTTCATGCATCAGGCCGGTTCGGCTGTGCTGAAACGCATGGGGCTGCTGGACCGGCTGGCCGCCACTGGCTGCCCGCCGATCACGCATGATTATTTCGACTACGGCGCGTTTTCGCTGACCGGACCTGTGCCGCCGTGTGACGGGGTGAACACTGCATTTGCTCCGCGACGCATTGTTCTGGATCCGCTGCTGGCTGCTGCTGCGGTGGAAGCCGGAGTTGAACTGCGTGAAGGCGTTTCTGTCCAGGACTTGCTCTGGGAAAACGATCAGGTAGTGGGAATCCGGGCCCGGCACAAGGGCAGGGAAATGACGGAAAAGGCAAAGATCGTGATCGGGGCCGATGGCATGTTCTCCGTTGTTGCCAAACAGGCCAAAGCTCCGGGAACAGAAAACTCAACCGGGACTCGAGGGCTCATGGTATGCCTATTGGAGCGGGGTGCCGATGAAAGGCTGGCATCTGTGGCTGCGACCGCATCGCGTGATCTTTGCTTACAACACCAATGACAATCTCACGTTGATCGGCGTGGCCTTTCCCGCGCGTGAGATACCTGCGGTGCGGGAAAACATTGAACGCAATCACCGCTCAACCATTGAACAATATGCGCCGGAACTGGCGGAACGCATGCGCGCTGGGCGGCGGGAGTCGGGTTTTACCGGGGGCGTGATTCCGTACCACGTGCGCCGTGCTTATGGCCCCGGATGGGCATTGGTTGGCGATGCTGGATATCAGAAGGATCCATGCACGGCTTCCGGAATCACGGATGCAATGCGCAGCGCGGAATGGCTGGCGGATGCCATTGATGCCGGCTTCAGCGGACGGCAGCCGCTCCAGGATGCGCTTAAGCAAGTATGAGAAAAAGCGCAACCGGTCTGAAATGGCCTACTTTGAACTGACCACGCAGCTTGCCGCGCTGGAGCCTCCGCCGGCTGAACTGGCACAACTGCTTTTTGCTCTGCAGGAAAATCCTGAGCAGAAGAGCCGCTTCTTCGGCGTGCTGTCACACAGCGTGCGCGTGGAGGAGTTTTTTGCTCCGGAGAACGTGGAGAAAATTATGGCTGCAGGCAAGGTGGCAGCGGGATAAGTACGTCAGATCGCAAGCGGCAGAACCGCGCTTTCCCGGCAGAGCGGCGCCAGGAAGTTTCTGGTCAGATCGCGGCCCTTGCTGATATAGGGAGCGCATTCGCGCCAACGTTGCGCCGAGTACCGGGCTAACGCCCGATTCAAGTTGTCCGTCGCATGTAAAGCTTCGGTCAGCACGATGGCATCAGCAATAGCGGAGGAAACGCCGCGGCTGGTGAAGGGAAGCATGGGGTGCGCGGCATCGCCCACCAGCACAAGTTTTCCCCGATAAAACTGGGGTACCAGATCCGCATCCACCGGTCGCCAGAGATGCACCCGGGAAAAATCGGTGTGGTGAAGCAGGTGCGGCACCGGCTCTGCCCATTCTCCCACGAGGTTTTCAACAAAGTTGAGCAGCGCCTCTGGCGTGTCCGGCGGCAACTGAAATTTTTCCACGTCAAACTGCAGGAACCACACCAGGTGATCGCGATCTACCGGGACAACCCCGAAGGCAAGTCCTCCGCTCTGAGCATGGAACTTGTTGAAGTTTCCTTGCGACCAGCCGATCGCATCCGCACAGCGCAACATCCCAACTACCTCAGCAACCGGAGCGGAACGCGTAGACCAATGGGGATAAATGGCAGCTCTGGCCCTGGACCTGCTCCCGTCTGCAGCGAGGTAAAGTTCGGCGTCAACTTTGCAGCCGGAAGAGAAATACGCTCCACGAACTCCGCCCTGCGAGTCAAGTTCCAGGCGGTCCAGCTCTGAGTGGAACACGATGGGAAGGCTGCCATTCAATGAGGCAGTCATGGCAGCAATGAGGTCACGACGGAAACTGCGTGTGCCGGCGGGCAAAGACTGCTGCTCAAGGACCTCGCCCGATGAATTACGGCAGATGTAGTGCGCCAGTGGTACGCCGCTCCTGTTTCCTTGTAGAAGCACGCCGAGGCTCACCAGCCCCGTGATGGCCTCCGGCAGGAGTATGAAACCCATTCCGGCATCCTGCGCCTGGCGGGTGCGCTCATAAATTTCGCAATCGTGGCCTTCGGCATCAAGCGAGATAGCACAGGCAAGCCCGGCGAGTCCTGCGCCAAAAATTGCAACTTTCATTTAGCTGCTCCCCCGACTTGCGTCTTTTTCCATACGGGAGCTGCTCACGCATCGAGCAACTATCAGTTAGTGCAAAGTATATGGCCTTGCGTATCAGCTTTGATGAAGATTTTTTAATATTGAGAGTCTTGCGTTGGATTTGCCAGGAACGACAAGATGCTGCAGGCCAGTGACTACGCGGGCCATGCGGTGGTTGAAGCTGAGGCAGTGGCCC